>NZ_LKBT01000046.1 GCF_002699985.1 Pseudomonas sp. ICMP 561
GGCCGACATTGCTGCGTTGTGCAGCAATCGGCGAATCTCCGAGCAGCCTCGTTTGGTTAGGAACCTACGGCCATTTTTTTGGCCAGAATCAGTCACTCTTAGATCCATGCCTAAAAAAGCGATGTAGGAGTCGCCGCTCTTGAAGTCGCCTCGGTTGTAAGCCATGACCAGAGCTGTCGCGGTCAGGAAGCCGATACCTTCAACAGCTTGGCAACGGGACCGGCTTCGCGCAAGGCATCTTTGAGCTTTGCCTTGACCAGCAGGTCCAGCCGTTCGATTGACTTGAGGAAGGCTGCAAATGACGCCTTCAAGATGGTGTCATTTGCCCAGCTCTGGGTCAGGCTGGTTTTGGCCTGAATCAGTGAAGCCCTGCGTCGCAGAAGGCTTTGCAGCTTTCCGTAGACTGCTGGGGGCGGCGTCCAGGGGCGAAGATTTTCGCCTTCGTTTTTCAGAAATCGGGCAAGAAGACAGAAGACGGGCATCAGATGCGTCTGTTTTACTACGGCCACCGACACCTTTACGGTAATTACTGAGTTGAAAACCGTCGATGATGTAGACGTCGAAACCAGACTCGTAAGCCAGCTCGACCAGATCGACGTGATAAACATTTGTCGCTTCAACAGCAATGGCGGTGGTCCTCGGTAACGTTTTAAGCCAGCGTTTTATGGCAG
>NZ_LKBT01000047.1 GCF_002699985.1 Pseudomonas sp. ICMP 561
TCATCAGTGAATAGGAGTTATCGGATGGAGAGTATTTGAAGTAAAACTTTTGAGCGTAATGCTCAAATGTGTTGACCGTCATGTACTCAAAAAATCCCAGGTCGTAGCCCCAGCTATCTACGACGTCTCCAGACGAATTAATGCTGCCTGTGGGTGTATTCGTATATGTTACATACGAAAAATTTACTTTCGAGTCATCGCTGGCCAGACTAAGCTCGCCATAAAATGATTTGCTGATGCCATCGTCTTCGTTTGCCATTTTCGTATACCTGATTGATTTGCCATTGTGTAATGGTTTCGTCAGGCTAGTCAGTCTTGTTTGGGGTGGCTACTGTCATAGTTGACAGTGGTTGGAATAGATGTCGATTTAATAAGGTGTTTTTATTTCGAAATGAACTAGCTAACTGTTCAACATCGCAACGAGGGGTCTGTTTATAGCTACTCAGAATAAAAAAGCCTCCGGCTCTCACGAGCCGAGGCTTTTTTGCTATTGCTGCAAACGGGCCTGATTAAACATCGTATACCTGCAGTCTGGCGTAGATGGCTTTTACTTTTTCACGTACTGTGTCGATCACGGCTTCGTTGTTCAGGTCAGCCAGGATGTCGCAGGTTCAAATTGCCTAATCCTTGTAAGCCACATCAGCTTCAAGGCCAGGTCGCGCTTCGTTCG
>NZ_LKBT01000048.1 GCF_002699985.1 Pseudomonas sp. ICMP 561
CCTCCTTAATCGACGACTCAGCTGCAGCACAAGTTCCCACACGAATTGCTTGATTCATTGAAGAAGACGATTAGAAGCAGCTTTTGCTTTGCACACCCGATTTTGGGTCTGTAGCTCAGTTGGTTAGAGCGCACCCCTGATAAGGGTGAGGTCGGCAGTTCGAATCTGCCCAGACCCACCAAACGACACCCGGATACGGGGCCATAGCTCAGCTGGGAGAGCGCCTGCCTTGCACGCAGGAGGTCAGCGGTTCGATCCCGCTTGGCTCCACCACTTACTGCTTCTGTTTGAAAGCTTAGAAATGAGCACTCCATGGTTTGCATGGTGAGTGTTGATTTCTAGTCTTTGACTAGATCGTTCTTTAAAAATTTGGGTATGTGATAGAAATATAGACTGGGCACCTCTTTCACTGGTGCGTGTCCAGGCTAAGGTAAAGTTTGTGAGAACAAACTTTCGGCGAATGTCGTCTTCACAGTATAACCAGATTGCTTGGGGTTATATGGTCAAG
>NZ_LKBT01000049.1 GCF_002699985.1 Pseudomonas sp. ICMP 561
GATGATCGGGCGGTCCGGATCGCCTTCCAGAAAGCTCACAATCACTTCCTGACCGATCCGTGGAATCTGCATCGAGCCCCAGTTCTTGCCTGCCCATGCTTGAGACACACGGATCCAGCAGGAGCTGTTTTCGTTGGACTGGTCATGCCGGTCCCAGTAGAAATGCACCTTGACCCGGCCAAACTGGTCGGTCCAGATTTCCTCGCCGCTGGGGCCCACGACGATGGCGGTTTGCGGGCCTTTTACGATGGGCCTTGAGGTGCTGGCCAGCGGTCGAAAGCTTTGTTGGGCATCGATACAGGTCAGGGCGCTTTCGAATTGTGGACCGGCGGAGCCTGCGCCGGATTCGTGGCTTTCCTGAGCGACGTAATAGCGCGCGCCGACGATCAGGTATTCGCGGTTCTGATCGTCGCGACCAAAGCCGGTCATGCTGAACAGGTGCCCTGTGCCAAGGCCTCGGGCGTTGCCGCTCAGCTCGACGCGCTC
>NZ_LKBT01000050.1 GCF_002699985.1 Pseudomonas sp. ICMP 561
GAGTACATGACGGTCAACACATTTGAGCATTACGCTCAAAAGTTTTACTTCAAATACTCTCCATCCGATAACTCCTATTCACTGATGATGAGCGATAAAGGAACACACTGGATTGGCATAACAAACACTGGTTACGCCTGGAAAACAAGCGACTCAACACGGTGTCGCCACTTCCAGCTCGTGGGAGAAGACAAAACGACAAGACTGAACCTTTCTGATTTAACTGAAGACACTGCAAAGGTATATTTGGTGCTCACGTCTGGCGGAACCACGCTGTGTACTTACAGCAAAACCACCGTTAAGAATCACTCATGGAGCTACCTGACAGCGCCTGGAGATAAAGGCGCACTGTTCAATCTGAAAATTATCGAACGAAGCGCGACCTGGCCTTGAAGCTGATGTGGCTTACAAGGATTAGGCAATTTGAACCTGCGACATCCTGGCTGAC
>NZ_LKBT01000051.1 GCF_002699985.1 Pseudomonas sp. ICMP 561
CCTCCTTAATCGACGACTCAGCTGCAGCACAAGTTCCCACACGAATTGCTTGATTCATTGAAGAAGACGATTAGAAGCAGCTTTAAGCTCCAAGCTGATAGCTCACGCTAGCGGCTACAAGCTCGAAATTGGGTCTGTAGCTCAGTTGGTTAGAGCGCACCCCTGATAAGGGTGAGGTCGGCAGTTCGAATCTGCCCAGACCCACCAATTTTGTGTGGGAAACGCCTGTAGAAATACGGNCTGCCTTGCACGCAGGAGGTCAGCGGTTCGATCCCGCTTGGCTCCACCACTTACTGCTTCTGTTTGAAAGCTTAGAAATGAGCACTCCATCGATGTGATGGTGAGTGTTGATTTCTAGTCTTTGATTAGATCGTTCTTTAAAAATTTGGGTATGTGATAGAAATATAGACTGGGCACCTCTTTCACTGGTGCGTGTCCAGGCT
>NZ_LKBT01000052.1 GCF_002699985.1 Pseudomonas sp. ICMP 561
GCGTAAAGCCTCTCGCCAACAAGTTGCCTCCTACCTGGAGCGGCGCTATCTGATTACCCTGCACCCTTGCGCGGCGCCAAACGGAAGGAGCGAACTTGTTCGCGAGGCGTCAGGCTTGAACCAACGCGTAAAGCCTCTCGCCAACAAGTTGCCTCCTACCTGGAGCGGCGCTATCTGATTACCCTGCACCCTTGCGCGGCGCCAAACGGTAGGAGCGAACTTGTTCGCGAGGCGTCAGGCCTGAACCAACGCGTAAAGCCTCTCGCCAACAAGTTGCCTCCTACCTGGAGCGGCGCTATCTGATTACCCTGCACCCTTGCGCGGCGCCAAACGGTAGGAGCGAACTTGTTCGCGAGGCGTCAGGCCTGAACCAACGCGTAAAGCCTCTCGCCAACAAGTTGCCTCCTACCTGGAGCGGCGCT
>NZ_LKBT01000054.1 GCF_002699985.1 Pseudomonas sp. ICMP 561
CCTGATCAACCCAGCGGCGCAGAGCCGTACGGCCAACCTCCATCGATGCACAGACATCGGGAACTGAGCAGTTGTCATCAAGAACCATGCTCGCAGCACGTTGCTTGAACTCGCGGGTGTAGGTCTTTCGCTCTTGCATGGAACCTCCTGATTGGGCGAATCATATCGCCCTTAAGAGGTGTCCGGGATCATTAAGCCAGTTCAACACCGCATCAAGCCCTATCGCCAACAAGTTGCCTCCTACCTGACCCAGCGCAAACCGGTAGGAGCGAACTTGTCCGCGAGGCGTCAGACCTGACTCACCGCATCAAGCCCTATCGCCAACAAGTTGCCTCCTACCTGACCCAGCGCAAACCGGTAGGAGCGAACTTGTTCGCGA
>NZ_LKBT01000055.1 GCF_002699985.1 Pseudomonas sp. ICMP 561
TCGCTGTCGTTGGCTTCTTAAGAATGCCACCGTGGCGCTACTGACGCCTCGGCTTGGGCGAGTCCATCCAATTACGGTTTGCAGGACCCTGTAGGACCGGCTTCAGCCGGGAGGACGTCGGAACATCCGACAAACCTTCTTCGCCAGAACCACCGCTCTCCCGGCTAAAGCCGGTCCTNAGCCGGGAGGACGTCGGAACATCCGACAAACCTTCTTCGCCAGAACCACCGCTCTCCCGGCTAAAGCCGGTCCTACGGTTTGCAGGACCCCGTAGGACCGGCTTCAGCCGGGAGGACGTCGGAACATCCGCCAAACCTTCTTCGCCAGAACCACCGCTCTCCCGGCTAAAGCC
>NZ_LKBT01000056.1 GCF_002699985.1 Pseudomonas sp. ICMP 561
GAGATGCAAAAAACGGTTATGTCTCAATCAAAGTGTCACCTATGTGAATGCACTTTTTTGTAACCCATGTGGTTGATCCGTACATGCCCCACCACTTGGTGCCTCGCTGTCGCTCGGCATGCCCGTAATCCGATATTGCTGCGTGGGGCCGCCGCCACCGGCCATCCATGGCCTGAGGCGGCTAAACCGGCATCCCTGCCGGTTTACCCCACACAGCAATATCGAATTCCGGCCGGCGTGGTTTAACGGGGCGCTTCAGATCAAGATCAAGATCAAGAGCAGATGCAGAAGCAGATCAAAAGCAGAGCGAAAACGGCGGTAGCGCCTCGGAATGGTAGGAGCGAACTTGTTCGCGAGACGTCAGCACAGCCAACACAGACGTCGTCTGACACACCGCTTCGCAGCCTTCGGCAGCTCCTACAGAACGTCGGCAAACCCAAGAAAACAGGTCGGCTGTCAGGCCGCCGCGCTTTTGATTTTGATCTGAGGCGCCCCGTTAAATCACGCTGGCCGAACGCGGATTTGAAACCGTGGGTAACCCGGCAGGACGCCGGGTTAGCCGCATTGGGCCATGGATGGCCCGTTGCGGCGGCCCACGGTTTCAGATCTGCGGGCGGGTACACCGAGCGACAGCGAGGTGCCGAGTGATGGGGCAAGAGCCTTTTGGTTACTTTTGGGCTGTTCAAAAGTGACGCGCTGTAAAAGCGCAACCAATATCAGCCGTTACCCAATAATGGATATGTACCCAAAAGCACGAGCACTAAATCAGCACCTCATTCCCCACCCGCACAAACAGGCGAAACCGGCGCAGCGCCGGTTTTCGCCCACTCGACCGGCGTATAGGTGTGCAACGCCAGGGCATGAAACTCGCCCATCAAGCCGCCCAGAATGCCGTAGACCTTCTGGTGCCGCTTGACAGCGTTAAGCCCCTCGAATTGCTCACTGACAATCACAGCCTTGTAGTGAGTCTGCTCGCCACGGCTATGCATATGGCTCTCATCAAGCACTTGCAGATGCAATGGTTGAAACACAGCCAGCGCTGACTCGATTCGCGTTTGCATAGTCATGACGGGCTTCGCTTATCAGGGCTTTTTGGCAGGAGCAGGAGCGGCTTTCTTGGAAGGCTCCAGTTCAGTCGTCATGTCAGCCAGCAGCTTGTTGACGACAGGAACAGCGCTTTCCAGCTTGCCCTGAGTCAATTGAGCGGACTGCTGAGTCAGCTCAGGCATCTTGGTCAGAACCTTCTTGCCCAATGGAGACTGGTAAAACGCAACCAGATCCTTCAACTCACTTTCAGTGAAGTTCGCCGTGTAAAGCTTGACCATATCCGGCTTCAGCTTGTTCCAGCCGATGGCCTGGTCCAAAGCAGCGTTGGCTTTGGCCTGGTAAGTTTCGAGAACGGCTTTTTTAGCCTCTGGTGCTTTGGTTTCGGCGAAACGCTGAGCAAACATCTGTTGTACTTGCATGTACACCGGGGTGCCCAGCTTGTCGGCGTTAGCCAGTTTCAAGAAGGTTTCAGCGCTGGCGTTGTGGCTGGCGGTATCGGCAAGAACCTGGCCGCTGGCACATACCAGAACAGCCGCAGTACAGATGGCGCGAAGACGGGTCATCGAGTTTCCTTTCTAGCAGTCGAGGCAGAACCTCAGGGCCGACCATTCTGCGCCCATGTCTGCTTTTGGCTCAACCCCTGACTGCCCAAGCGGTTAAAAACCACGATCGGGGGAACCCAGATAGGATCATGGAGCCTAAACTGCGCATACAAACTTAAGGAGTGAGTCCAGTGAGCCGCACAGAAACCGATAGCATTGGTCCGATCGACGTTCCCGATGACGCTTACTGGGGAGCTCAGACTCAACGCTCACTGATCAATTTCGCCATTGGCGACGAGCACATGCCGTTGCCGGTGCTGCATGCTCTGGCCCTGATCAAGAAGGCCGCCGCCCGGGTCAATGACCGCAACGGCGACCTGCCTGCAGACATCGCCCGGCTGATCGAACAAGCTGCCAACGAAGTGCTCGCGGGCGAGCTGGACTCGCAATTCCCGCTGGTGGTCTGGCAGACCGGCAGTGGCACCCAGAGCAACATGAACGTCAACGAAGTTATTGCCGGACGGGCCAACGAACTGGCGGGTCAGGGACGTGGCGGCAAGACTCCCGTGCATCCAAACGACCACGTCAACCGCTCGCAAAGCTCCAACGATTGCTTCCCGACAGCCATGCATATCGCGGCTGCGCAGGCCGTCAAAGAACAGCTGTTGCCAGCGATTGCAGAGCTGTCCTCGGGCCTGGCCGAGCAGTCGGCACGCCACATGAAGCTGGTGAAAACCGGGCGCACGCACATGATGGACGCGACGCCGATCACCTTCGGCCAAGAGCTGTCGGCCTATGTTGCACAACTGGATTACGCCGAAAAAGCCATTCGCGCCACCCTCCCCGCGGTCTACGAACTGGCCCAGGGCGGAACGGCAGTCGGCACCGGTTTGAATGCGCCCCATGGTTTCGCTGAAGCAGTGGCTGCAGAGGTGGCCGCGTTGTCCGGTCTGCCGTTTGTGACCGCACCTAACAAATTCGCCGCACTGGCGGGCCACGAACCGTTGATGGCCTTGTCGGGCGCGCTGAAAACTCTGGCCGGGACGCTGATGAAAATCGCCAACGACCTGCGCTTGCTGGGCTCCGGTCCCCGGGCCGGGTTTGCCGAGGTGAAGCTCCCTGCCAATGAACCGGGCAGTTCAATCATGCCAGGCAAGGTCAACCCGACGCAGTGCGAAGCGCTGTCGATGCTGGCCTGTCAGGTGATGGGTAACGACGTCACTATCGGTTTCGCCGCCAGCCAGGGCCATCTGCAATTGAACGTGTTCAAGCCCGTGCTGATTCACAACTTGCTCCAGTCGATTCGCTTGCTGGGTGATGGCTGCCGTAACTTCAACGAGCATTGCGTGGCGGGCATGGAACCCGATGCCGGGAAAATGGCTGAGCATCTTGAGCGTGGCCTGATGCTGGTGACGGCCCTGAACCCGCATATCGGTTATGACAAGTCCGCACAAATCGCCAAAAAAGCCTACAGCGAAGGCCTTACCCTGCGTGAAGCGGCACTCGCACTGGGCTATCTCACCGATGAACAGTTCGACGCCTGGGTGCGACCGGAAAAAATGCTCGAGGCAGGCAGTAATGGTTGAGGCCCGACACGGCGCGACACGGCTGGAAGGTGACGGCAAACGGATTCTGATGATTTTCGGTACGCCGAAAAGCGCCAGCTTCGGCCATGCCTTGGGCGAAGCCTATGCACAAGGTGCCCGCAGCGGCGGGCATGTGGTGCGCATGCTGAAACTGAGCGAACTGGATTTCGACCCGGTGCTGCATAACGGTTATCAGCAAAGTCAGATGCTTGAGCATGACTTGCTGGAAGCCCAGCGCGAGATCCATTGGGCTGAGCATCTGGTGTTTGTCTATCCGGTCTGGTGGGGCGGCTTGCCGAGCCTGCTGACAGGGTTTCTGGACCGGGTGCTGATGCCCGGTTTTGCCTTCAAGAGCCATGGCCGCAAGAGTGCGGCTAACGAATTGCTCAGAGGCCGCACGGCGGAACTGCTGGTCACGATGGACACACCGCCGCGCTACTTCCGATGGGTATATGGTGCCCCGGCACATCGGCAGATGGTCCGCACCGTATTGGCCTTCTGTGGCATCAAGACCAAACGCCTCAGCGAGTTTGCGCCGGTGCAGACTTCGACTGAGGAGCAACGTCAGCAGTGGCTCAAAAAAGCCGAACAGCTCGGTAAACGCTAAACCTGACTCGCCAGCCTGGCTTTGCGCGCGCGCAGGCCAGCCAGCAAAGACGGCCCTAGCGCTACCACCGCCGAACCCACTACTACCAGCACTGCCCCGCCATATCCCAACGCGTTGATATCCTCATGTTTGACGAAATCCGGCCACAGCCAGGCGGCGACGGCAACCGATGCGAAGGTCACTAACGGCGTCAACGCGAGGGTTGCACTGACCCGGGATGCTTCCCAATGGGCCAGCGCTTCAGCAAACGCACCATAGGCAACCAGGGTATTCAGGCAGCATGCCAGCAACAGCCAGCCCTGCACCGGGCTTAGCAGTAATGCTTCCATCGGATGCGCCCAAGGTGTGATCACCAAAGCGCAAAACAGGTAGATCACCATCATCACCTGGAATGAATTCCACACGGTCAACAGTTGCTTCTGGCTCAGGCCATAGAACGTCCAGACTGTCGCCGCCAGGAAAGCAATCAGTACGCCTGTGGTGTATTCGCTCATGGATGTCAGCAGTTCTGCGAGCCGCTGATTGAAGAACAACGTAAAACCGATCAGCAACACCGCCAGACCAAAGCCCTGAGCAATGGTAAAGCGCTCCTTGAACAGGAAAACGCTGCCGATCAGCAGCAGGATCGGCCCCACCTGAATGATCAATTGCGCGGTGCCGGGGCTGAGAATCTGCAGGCCAAGCAGGTACAGGATGTAATTGCCGACCAGACCGAAGACTGCCAGCGCCACGAGGCCTTTACCGCGCATGCCCAGCGCTTTGAAACTGGGCAATTGCCGTTTCGCGGCCAGCCAGATGAACAACAACATCCCCGATACCATCAGCCGAAACCAGGTCACTGTGACCGGGTCCATCACCTGCAGAACCTGCTTGAGCTTGATCGGCAGAATGCCCCACAGGAACGCGGTAACCAGCGCCAGACAAAGGCCATAGACCCAGCGGCCAGAAGAAATATGCATTAAGAAGAAGTCCCGGATATAAAGCAGGGAGACAGTCTAGGCCCTACGAGCCTGACGACACAGTTACAGTTGCGCAGTGAGAACGCTGACAAGTGTTTTAGTCAGCCTCGACCTGGCGCGGTTCAACGTGATTACGCTGGTAGGTTTCGTCGCCCATGGCTGCGATCTGCTGGTCGATCAGCGCCTCAAAGGGCACTAGCAAGGGCGCGAATGAACGCGGGGCCTCAATAATCTGCAAGGCGCAGGTGATCGCTTCCAGTGTCGAAAGCGCGTCCGGCCCCGGTGCTTTTCGCAGGCGGTAGCGCGATTCAGGAGCATTGGCCAGCGTCACTCGCGGCAGCGCGGCCAGCTCCGGATTCAGATGCAACAGCTTGCGCGCCTTGCGCCAGGTTCCGTCCGGGACCACCAATAGAATCGGCAGACTGTCCACTGGCTGCGCCACCAGATTCTGCGCGCCCTCCCCCGGGAACAATAGACGCGGTCGATAGCCCGGCGGATTGAGCAACGCGTGCAAATCCTCGAAAACCTCACCCACTACCGACTGGGAATTATTCAGTCCTAGCGCCGCCAACCGCGCGGTATTCAGCGCATGGTTCACTTCACTGGGATGCTGCAGGATCAGAACACGGGTGCGGCTGTCCAGCTGTGGGATCAGTGAGCACAGGCAATGGCTTTCGGGACGCAGACAACGTTCGCAGCGCGGGCGGGACATCGGTGTTCCTCAGATCGGGTTGAGTTGCGCTTTGAGCAAGTCGCGGAAAGTCTGGATCAACGGCTCACGACTACGTCCGCGCCGCACGATCATGGAGAACGGTGCCTGATAGCCAAACGTTGCTGGTAGCAGAACACGTAGATGACCAGAGTCCACCCAGGATTGCGCGTAGTGCTCAGGCAAGTAACCGATGTAAGCGCCCGACAGCACCAGAATCAATTGCGCCTCCATGCTTTCCACGGTGGCAGCGCTGTGCTTGAAACCGTGCCGGGCCAGCTCTGCCTGGCTCCAGTAACCGCGCCCGACCATCCGTTGCTGGGCGATGACAGGCTCAGGGATACGCCGTTCGGTAAACAACGGGTGGCGATTACTGCAATACAGCCAGTGCTGCTCGCGATACAACGGCTGGTAAAGCAAGCCGTTCATGCGTGTGGAAAACGAACCAATGGCCAGATCCAGACGGTTATCCAGCACGCCCAGTTGCAACTCGTAAGGGCTCATCACTGAAAGATGCAAATGCACGGCGGGATGTTCGGCGCTGTACGCACCGATCACTTCGGCAAACGGCAAAGCCCGATCGCTGACGGTGGAGTCCAGCACACCGAGGTTCAGGGTGCCGCGCAGTTCACCCTTGAGCGCTGCGGCGTAGAGCTCGAAGCCTTCAAGCTCGCCGAGCAGGCGCAAAGTTTCCTGATGGAACAGCTCTCCCTTGCTGGTCAGGCTGAAACCGCCCCGGCCTCGATGACACAAGACGATGCCCAGCGCGGCTTCAAGTTGGCTCATATAAGTACTGATCGCCGAGGTCGACAGGTTCAATTCCTGTTGCGCACTGGCAAAGCCTTGATGACGCACCACACTGGCGAAAATCCGCAGGAGTTTGAGATCGGGTAAAGCGCTGGGCATGGAGGGGTCCGGTAGAAAATCAAAATGTAATCACAACCCCTGTGGGAGCGAATTCATTCGCGAAAGGGCCATTGCAGACAATGAAAAAGTGTCGTCTGGCAAAACGCCTTCGCGAATGAATTCGCTCCCACAGACAGCGTTAGGGCGATGCTTTCGCGCTGTTACGAGACCCGCAGCTTAGCCCAAAACCGCTTTAGTTCTGAAATTCCTGAACTAAGTATTTCGCCCCAGCGATTGTTCCTCGCCCCCATGCTTCGCAAAATCGGCCCATTGAAACCAACGCTGAGGCATTCTCGTGGACAAGATTTTTCACCAGCCACTGGGCGGCAACGAAATGCCGCGCTTCGCCGGTATCGCCACCATGATGCGCTTGCCGCATTTGCAAACCGCAGCTGGTCTGGATGCTGCATTTGTCGGGGTTCCCCTGGATATTGGCACCTCTCTGCGCGCCGGCACCCGCTTCGGTCCTCGCGAAATCCGCGCCGAATCGGTGATGATCCGTCCCTACAACATGGCCACCGGCGCTGCGCCGTTTGACTCGCTGTCCGTCGCAGACATTGGCGATGTTGCCATCAACACGTTCAATCTTCTGGATGCCGTGCGCATCATCGAAGAGGCCTACGACGAAATCCTCGGCCACGACGTGATCCCTCTGACACTGGGTGGCGACCACACCATCACCCTGCCCATCCTGCGGGCCATCCACAAGAAGCACGGCAAGGTCGGTCTGGTGCATATCGACGCCCACGCCGACGTCAACGACCACATGTTTGGCGAAAAGATTGCCCACGGCACCACGTTCCGCCGTGCCGTTGAAGAGGGTCTGCTGGACTGTGACCGCGTTGTGCAGATTGGCCTGCGCGCCCAGGGTTACACCGCCGAAGACTTCAACTGGAGCCGCAAACAGGGTTTCCGCGTGGTCCAGGCCGAGGAATGCTGGCACAAGTCACTCGCGCCTTTGATGGCTGAAGTGCGGGAGAAAGTCGGCGACGGCCCGGTTTATCTGAGTTTCGACATCGATGGCATCGACCCGGCCTGGGCACCTGGTACCGGCACCCCGGAAATCGGCGGGCTGACCACGATTCAAGCCATCGAGATCATTCGTGGCTGCCAGGGTCTGGATCTGATCGGTTGTGATCTGGTGGAAGTCTCGCCGCCCTACGACACCACAGGTAACACCTCGTTATTAGGTGCCAACCTGCTTTATGAAATGCTCTGTGTTTTACCGGGCGTTGCTCATCGCTGAGCTGTATCTCTGCGCAAAAAGGATGCCTCAGGGCATCCTTTTTTATTTCCCGTGAACACGACAGATGGCGAGGATATTGGCGAATATGAGCTAGCCTTAAAGGCATAGCCGAATGGACACTCCCCTTGTTTTACGGAAGTCAGGGCTGATCCTCCAACGACAGAACAGGGGATTATCATGGATCGTGACGAAGTGCGAAGGTACGTCGAGGGAGCCCTTGGGGTGATCCTCGTCGACAAATCAGTGATTAGAGAGAGCCGAACTCTCGAAGACCTTGTTCTTGACGAAGAAGACATTGATGAGCTTTTCAAGAAGCTTCACGAATCTGGAATCAACGTCAAGAAACGGGAAAAAGAGGAAGCGTTGAAGCACCCCGAAAGCACAACAGTGATGGCGTTGATTGATCACATCTTTGTGAGCTTGCAGAAATGACAGCGTGTCGTGTTACTCAACGGAAAACACGCTTTCGGGCAGTTTCAGGTAATCAAGACCTGAACGCTACGACGACGGGACGCGGTCGCGTCCCGGGAGGGATGGCGCGGTACTGACTACCGACGCTGAGGCTGACGGCGCCGTTTGTCATCGGTGCGCACCGGTACAGGTTGCAATTTAGGGCGCTCGATCAAACCCAGAGCAACCCCGAGATCATGAAGCCAATCTTGCAATTTAGTGTCCATATAGCCCCCCTTCAGGGAAATACTTAACGGCTGGTTCTCAAGCCGCTTGTTACTAATAAATAGTAGTGCCGAATCACACTTTACGCCTGCTCACGCAGTCTTGCGGAAAAACATCTTTCACGATGTGTTCAATGTGACATTTCTTGTGTCGATGCCGCGTATTTATGCGACAGACGGTGACACCGCGCAGCCCTTCTCGCACGGTAGGAGCGAACTTGTTCGCGAGGCGTCATGCCTGAAACACCGCGCAGCCCCTATCGCCAACAAGTTGCCTCCTACCCGAACAACCTGACACCCCACACCCGGTAGGAGCGAACTTGTTCGCGAGGCGTCAGGCCTGAAACACCGCGCAGCCCCTATCGCCAACAAGTTGCCTCCTACCCGAACAACCTGACACCACACCACCCGGTAGGAGCGAACTTGTTCGCGAGGCGTCATGCCTGAACACCGCGCAGCCCCTATCGCCAACAAGTTGGCTCCCACCCGAACAACCTGACACCACACCACCCGGTAGGAGCGAACTTGTTCGCGAGGCGTCATGCCTGAACACCGCGCAGCCCCTATCGCCAACAAGTTGCCTCCTACCCGAACAACCTGACACCCCGCCACCCGGCAGGAGCGAACTTGTTCGCGAGGCGTCAGGCCTGAACACCGCGCAGCCCCTTCTCGCCAACAAGTTGGCTCCCACCCGAACAACCTGACAACGCGCCACCCGGCAGGAGCGAACTGTTCGCGAGGCGTCAGGCCTGAAACACCGCGCAGCCCCTTCTCGCCAACAAGTTGGCTCCCACCCGAACAACCTGACACCGCGCCACCCGGCAGGAGCGAACTTGTTCGCGAGGCCTCATGCCTGAAACACCGCGCAGCCCCTATCGCCAACAAGTTGCCTCCTACCCGAACAACCTGACACCCCGCCACCCGGCAGGAGCGAACTTGTTCGCGAGGCGTCATGTCTGAAACACCGCGCAGCCCCTATCGCCAACAAGTTGCCTCCTACCCGAACAACCACACCCCGCCACCCGGTAGGAGCGAACTTGTTCGCGAGGCGATTCAACTGGCAAACCACGTAGTCCTTCTCGCTAACAATCGGGAGGCATTCCGACGATGAACGATGACGAGGTCAGCCAAGAACAAACCCGTCCATCACTCCGGCAGCTGCACCAGCCCCTCATCATCGGTCATTGCCTTCTCCAGCAAGTCAGCAGGCAGGTTCTTGCTGGCCCGGGCGCCGAGTAGTTTGAGCTGTTCACTGCGGCTTACCAGGTTGCCGCGCCCGTCAGTCAGTTTGTTGCGGGCGGCGCTATAAGCCTTATCCAGTTGCTGCAGGCGACTGCCGACTTCATCCAGATCCTGAATGAACAACACGAACTTGTCATACAGCCAACCGGCACGCTCGGCGATTTCCCGGGCGTTCTGGCTTTGACGCTCCTGTTTCCACAAACTGTCGATAACCCGCAAGGTAGCCAGCAAGGTGGTCGGGCTGACGATCACGATGTTGCGATCAAAAGCTTCCTGAAACAGATTTGGCTCAGCTTGCAGGGCCGCAGAAAAGGCAGCCTCTATAGGCACAAACAGCAGAACGAAATCCAGGCTGTGCAGCCCTTCAAGACGCTTGTAATCCTTGCCGGACAAGCCTTTGACATGATTACGCAGCGAAAGCACATGCTGCTTCAGGGCGGTCTGACCGATCACATCGTCGTCGGCACTAATGTACTGCTGATAGGCCGTCAGGCTGACCTTGGCATCCACTACCACTTGCTTATCGCCGGGCAACATGATCAGCACATCAGGCTGAAAGCGCTCGCCGTCCGGTCCCTTCAGGCTGACCTGGGTCTGATATTCGCGCCCCTTTTCAAGACCGGCATGCTCAAGCACACGCTCAAGAATCAGCTCACCCCAGTTGCCTTGGGTTTTCTGCCCTTTGAGTGCGCGTGTCAGATTGGTCGCTTCATCGCTGAGTCGCAGATTGAGCTGCTGCAGCCGCTCCAGCTCTTTGCCCAGGGAGAAACGCTCACGGGCTTCAGCCTGATAACTCTCCTCCACACGTTTTTCGAATGACTGAATGCGCTCTTTAAGAGGATCAAGCAACTGGCCGAGCTGCTGCTGGCTGGTCTCGGCAAAACGCTGTTCGCGCTCATCAAAAATCTTGCTGGCCATTTCCGCGAACTGAGCCCGCAGCTCATCCCGGGAACTCTGCAGATCGTTCAGGCGTTGCTGATGATTTTCCTGTTGTTCGCGAAGCTCGGCAGTCAATGCAGCGCATTGCACATCCAGACGGCGCAATTCGGCTTCTTTATTAGTGCGCTCATGGTGCCAGTCCTGGGCAGCGGCCTGGGCGTTATCGCGCTCATGGCGCAGCAACTCGACTTCACGACGCGTTGCGGCCAGATCAGCTTGCTTGACGGAGTTGGCCTGACTCAGATCACTGATCTCATCACGGCAGGCATCCAGCTGCGCATTCAATCCGTCCTGAGCCATTTGTGCAGTGCTCAGTCGCTCGTCGAGCAGCGCGGTGTCCGCTTGTTGCTGAGTCAGTTTGCGCTGCAGCTGCCAGGCCAAAACCAATAGTGGCAACGCCGCTGCACCTAGCCCAAGAAGCAGGCTGTTCAAATCCATTGCCATAGGGACTCCAGGATGCCGGATTCATGCAGCATTATGCGCGATGCAGCGTGTGCGTCAGCAGCGGATTGCGTGTGCGCTTAACTGAGGTCCAGTTGACCGAGTAGATGCCGGGCGTCCTGCGAGCCCTTGGCCGAAGCCAGTTCCAGCCAGTGGCGGGCCTTTTGCGGCTCGTTGATAGGCGCTTGAGCGCACAGTCGGCCGTATTCGAATTGAGCACTGCAGTCTCCGGCGCGAGCCGCCTGCCGCAACAGTTCATGACCCATGCGACGGTCGCGGGTGTTGCCGCAATCCCGGCAGAGCATTTGCCCCAGTCGGCTCTGCGCAACCACCACACCGCTGCGCGCAGGTTGTTTGAGCAGACGGCCGGCGAAGTGTTTGACGCTGGGCTTTTGATTCAAGCGCGGATTATCCAGCAACCATAACGCGACGCGCAGAGAGAGACGTGCAGGTTCGCGGGCTACAGCTTGAGATTCGTGCGATGGATCAGGACGAGACTTCATAAACACAACGGGGGCAAATCAGGAGGCGCGCAACTCTACACTTTTTCTCGCAGAGGTAAAGGGGCAGAACGCTAAAGGCGCGTCGTAGAGCCAGCGCTCGGGACAATCCACAGAAGCTGTGGATAACTCAGTGGACAACCGCCCCTCGTGCCCCGCAAACGCAGACAGAATGCGGCCTGCGCTCAAACTGACGATTTTTTCACCAGCAAAAAAATTTGATGTTTTTCATTGACTTAATAATTCGCCACGCTAAATCAAGCCCTTACAAGCGCATATGACAGTGATGTGGCAGCAATTTGCGCCAATGTGCACAAGTCAATCTCAGGTCGCGATTATTTTCTGAAAACGGCGCTTTAAACCGCTCACAACTGCAAGCGAATCTCAACTGGAACAGTAACTTGAGCGGATCCAGCGACGAACGGCGCCCTTCTCTGTATGTTTTTTCACCAGCACCCTTCCAATGCCCTGACAACTCCGTTAACATCGTCGCCGTTAGTACCAAGCTGAAAGTCAATTTTTTGGTCGAAAAAGTCCCCCGGCAAACTTTCTTCAAAACGTAAGGAAGTTGCTGACAACAAGGGATCGACCACCTCGATGGTTTCCAGACATGGCCTGCATGCCGACTACCCGCAGACGGGAGTGGTAGTGCAATCATCCATGGCCTGACCGAACCAGCCTGCAATTGATCAGGATCTGCACCCAGAGCGTCGAACCTTTGCTCTTGTTGTGTTGCCTGCCCTCCTAAGTACCTACCGGTCAGCCCGAGCGCCATACGATAAAGTGCGCTTCAACTGGCTGCTTTTGTTCCAGACAGGTTCTTCGCCCAGCCATATCCTGCCGATCAGGATCGCCCGCGTTTACTGGAACGTTTATTTTTGCACGGTAATGTTCCGTGTCGTTTTAGGAAACACCTTAATAATGACTACTCATCATCAGACTCAACACGCTATCCATACACTGACCAACGCTTTTGCCCCAATGAACTGCCTGATCATGGCCGCTCGCAAAGGCTGCTTCAGCTTCACCCTGGTCAACGAACACGGCATCGCTCGCCACACCGAGCGTCTGTACCCCGATCAGTACTCCAGCGCAGAGCCGCTGCAGGCCGTGATCGAGCGTACTCGTCAGGCCCTCATCGCCTGATACGCCGCTCGTTTTCGCAGGAATAAAAAAGCCCCGCCTTTCAAAGCGGGGCTTTTTTTCGCCTCGATATTACCCAAACCTTCTATCGCCAAGGGCTATATGAGAACCGACGACTGACAGGAATTAACCTGAAAACAATCCTTTACACGCGAAATATGACACTACACTTCAACTCAGGCGATCACGATCGCTTCCGACGGGCCTGATTCTATTGTCGCTGCCACACGTCCGGGCCCGCCGGTCACTTTTCCCCGAGGATGTCATGGGAATCGATGCCAGAGATTTATCCCGCCACGTAATTCGGCCCACCTTGTTGTATCTGGACCGGCACAGCCCGCGCGCCGAATCGTTCCTGCTCGCCGTCGCCGCCAGTCAATCAGATCTGGGCGCTGCACTGGACAGCCGCCGCGGGCATGGCCTGTACAGCATATCCGAAGGCTGTCACCGGCAGCTCTGGGACAACTATCTAGCGCTCGACCCTGAACTGGCCAGCCTGGTTCGCGGCCTGGCCAGTCAGCATGCTTTTCTCACAGGGCCGCACCTGGAACTGACCGTCAACCTGCGTTACGCCACCGCCATCGCCTGGTTGATGGTCGAAGCTCAAGGTTCTTGCCTGCCCGCCGACGAAGATCCCCGCGTAATGGCCAAAATATGGCGCGAAATATTTCAGCCCCAAGGCCGTTTACGCGATTTCATGAGTGCCTGGCAACGCTGTGTAACACCACTTTCGCACCCGGCTTGAATGACTTTCGAGCAAATCACGATAAAAACAGATCGCGACATTTTTCGCGGATTGTCCTACAAAAAACGCTCTAGATCAGGCCATTCGGACTATGGCGCAATCTGAGAAATGTTGGTAATTTTCGCGCGGTGATCAACAAGGAGTTCTAATAATGAAAAAAGTAATGCTCAAGACCACACTCGGCCTCACTGTTAGCCTGGCTGCCTCCCAACTCTTCGCTGCTGGTTTTGCCATCAACGAACAAAGCATCAGCGGTATGGGGACCGGTTTTGCGGGCCGTTCCTCTTCTGCCGATGATGCAAGCACCGTATTCGGCAACCCTGCCGGTATGTCCCGTCTCAAGCGCGAACAAGTCAGCGTTGGCGCAGCAGCAATAATCGCCAAGACCGATATTGATAACGCCAGCAGCTCTTTTGGCGGCAGCAATGATGGCGATATGGTACCAGTCGTCGGAGTTCCGATGGGCTATTACGTCAAGCCGATCGATGATCACTGGGCATTTGGCGTTGGGGTTTACGTTCCATTTGGTCTGGTCACTGACTACGAAAGCGGCTTCGCCGGTCGTTACTTTGCTGACAAGAGCCACGTTCAAGTCGTCACCTTTCAGCCGACTATCAGCTACGCATTCAACGACAAGGTTTCCATCGGTTTTGGTCCGACGATCAACCGTATTGACGGTGAGCTGACCTCCAGCGCCCTCAACCCGGTTACCGGCCCGGTCAATGACGGCAAGGTAAAGGTCAAGGGTGACGACACCGCGCTGGGCTTCAACGTCGGCATTCTGGTGCAAGCCACTGACAGCACTCGCATTGGCGCAACCTACCACTCCAAAGTTAAGTACAAGCTGGACGGCGATACCAAAATCTCTGGTCCCAACTTCGGTCCGTTCAACGGCCAGAAGTACGACGCCTCGCTGGATCTGACTACTCCTGAATCCGTCGACTTCTCGGTTACCCATGAGCTTGACGCAAACTGGACACTTTATGCGGGCAGTACCTGGACTCGCTGGAGTCGCCTGGAAAGCATCGACGTAAAAAACAGCGGCGTCCCTGGCCCTCTGACCCCAACCATTGGCACCATCTCCGAGCCTCAGAACTGGCATGACACCTGGGCCCATGCCATCGGTGCATCCTACAAGGTCAACAAAGAGTGGACCTTGCGCACCGGCTTCTCGGTGGATCAATCGCCAACCAATAATGAAAACCGCTCGCCGCGCATCCCTACCGGTGATCGCAAAGCGATCAGCTTCGGCGCTGGCTGGAGTCCAAACGACAACCTGACTATCGACGTCGCTTACTCGTATCTGCGCGAAGATGAAGCGAAGATCCGTGATTCCAGCGCTACGAAAGGCACCTACAACGCGGACTTCCGCAACACCGCTCACGGTGTGGGCAGCTCGATCACCTACCGCTTCTGATCCATCGACCACAACGGGCTGACCCAGCCGTTTGCAAGCCAACAAAAAGCCCCGCAATCAGCAATGGTTGCGGGGCTTTTTCGTTACGACTGAATCAAGGTTTGGAGGCGATAGCCTTTTCCACGGCAGCAATCAGCTCCGGGTCATCCGGCGTGGTCATGCTGGAGAAGCTGGCGACCACATTGCCTTTACGATCCACCACGTACTTGTAGAAATTCCAGCGCGGCGCGTTGCTCTGCTCGGCCAGCACTTTGAACAAGTGAGTAGCATCGTCGCCTCTGACGGGTTGCGGCTCGGTCATGGTGAAGGTCACGCCGTAATTGACGTAGCAAACCTTGGCGGTTTCTTCGCCATCCTTGGACTCTTGTTTGAAGTCGTTGGACGGCACGCCGAGCACTTCGAGGCCCTCCCCCTTGAAGCGCTGATTCAATGCTTCCAGGCTTTTGAACTGGGGAGCGAAACCACAGAAGCTGGCGGTATTGACCACCAGCATTGGCTTGCCGGCGAATCGCTCGCACAGGTTGATATTTTCCTTGGCGCGCAACTTGGGCAACTCGCCTTGCAACAGCGCCGGGCAATCAGCGGCCATGGCAGTGCCACCTAAAGCGAACATGAGAACCGGCAGAGCAATCCAGCGAATGTGCATAAGGCATCCCGAGCGCCCGTGCGGCGCAGTCATAGTTGTCTATGGGACAAACTAACCCGCGCCCGGCTAAATGCCTAGAGGCAAGCGCCCATGCCCAACTGCAAAGCGGCGAGCCCAACGTTTTGCCAGGCCCACCAGATCAGCGCCAGCGTCAGAGCGCCAGCCATACCCGCGCCCCAGAACCACCATCTGCTCATGCTGCTTGCGCCTGCAATCGGGTAACCGGGCGTTCACGCACCGGCCAGTTCAACCCCGCCGCCAACAGGCTCAAGAGTATCGACACTTGCCAGATCAAGTCGTAATTCCCGGTCCGGTCATACACAACACCTCCCAGCCAACCGCCGAGGAAAGCACCCAGTTGATGGAACAGGAACACGATACCACCGAGCATCGACAGGTTACGCACGCCGAACAAGGTCGCGACGGTGCCGTTGGTCAGCGGGACGGTGGACAGCCACAGCAAGCCCATGGCCACGCCAAACAGATAGGCAGAGGTTTCACTGAGCGGCAGCGTGATGAACAACACAATCACCACCGCGCGGAGCAAATAGAGCACGGTCAGCAGACGCGGCTTGGACATGCGCCCGCCCAGCCAGCCTGCGGTATAAGTGCCGAAAATGTTGAACAAACCGATCAGCGCCAGCACTGTGGTGCCGACTTTGGCGGGTAAATGCTGATCCACCAGATAGGCAGGCAAGTGCACGCCGATGAACACCACTTGAAAACCGCAAACGAAAAACCCTAGCGCCAGTAGCCAGAAGCCCGAGTGCGAACAGGCTTCCTTCAATGCTTCGCTCAGGGTTTGCTCGCCACCGACCAGCGGCGTCGGGCTGTCCCTGAGCATCATCACCAGCGGCAGAATCAGTGCCACCAGCACGCCAAGTACCAGCAAAGCGCTGGACCACCCCAGCCAGCCAATCAGGCCCAGCGTGCCGGGCAGCATGGCGAACTGACCGAAAGACCCTGCGGCACTGGCGATCCCCATGCCCATGCTGCGTTTTTCGGCGGGCAGCGCACGGCCGACCACGCCCAGAATCACCGAGAACGACGTGCCTGACAGGCCAATGCCGATCAATAAGCCAGCGCTCAATGACAAGCTGAGAGGCGTGTCAGCCATGCTCATCAGCATCAGGCCGATGGCATAGAGAACGCCACCGATGAACACCACTTTCGCTGCGCCGAAGCGGTCGGCCAACGCACCCGCGAACGGCTGCGCCAGGCCCCACATCAGGTTCTGAAAGGCGATCGCGAACGCAAACACCTCACGCCCCCAGCCAAAGTCTGCACTCATGGGAGCGAGGAACAAACCAAAGCCATGCCGCGTACCCAGCGACAGCGCCAGAATCAACGCGCTGCCTAGCAGGATCCAGCCACTGGTACGCCAGACGGATGTCATTGTTGTTCTCCCGCTTGCACACTCAAGAAAAATTACGTGGATATACCCGTAACAGAATGTGTGAAAGCTACGCGGTGGGGGATGGGGGTGTCAATCTGATCGGGCTGTCGATGCGAATCTTGCAGACGCCGCCTCTTATCCATGACACCGCGCTGTCTCGCGGCATACATAGGATCTGTAGGAGCTGCCGAAGGCTGCGATAGCGGTGTGTCAGGAAGGATGCATCGCAGCCTTCGGCAGCTCCTACAATGACCTTGGTGAATCAGGCCAATACCATCGCCAATAGCACCGTAACCTCCAGCAACTCCAGCAATGCACCCGCCGTGTCTCCGGTGGTGCCACCCAGGCGCTTGAGCATCAAATGACGCAGCCAGAAGAAACAGACGGCCGCCGCAGTCAAAGCGTAAAAACCGGATAAACCGGCAACCAGCACACAGCCTACTGCGCAGACCAACAGCACCTGTTTACCCGCCGAGCGCGGCAAATGGTCGGCCAGCGCCTGCCCCAACCCGCCAGCTCTGACGTAAGGCGTGCACAGAAACAGACCGAGCATGGCGCTGCGACCCAGCACCGGTGCGAGCAGCAGTGCTAGGGAGTTCTGACTCTCAATCAACGCCAGCAGCGCAGTGAATTTAAGCAGCAGCACCAGAATCAGTGTGACCACCGCTATGGGTCCGCTGCGGGGATCTTTCATGATGGTCAAGGTGCGTTCGCGGTCGCCAAAACCACCGAGCCAGGCATCGGCGCTGTCGGCAAGGCCGTCCAGATGCAGTCCGCCGCTGAGCAACACCCACGCGGTCAGCAGCAATGCAGCATGGAGCATGACAGGCGCGTCGCTGAGCAGCGTATTCAAGCCCAACAACAACACACCGAACAGCACGCCCACCAGCGGATAAAACAGCACCGAACGCCCCAGCTCCTCGGGCTTGGGCATGCCGGGCAACGTGACGGGCAAACTGCTGAGGAACTGCAGGGCGATCCAGAACGGCAACATGTCAGGCTTCCTCGCTATCGAACCCACAACTCAAATTGGAACGCTGCCACTGTAGGAGTGAGCTTGCTCGCGATAGCGTCAGGCCAGACGTTAATTTCTCAACAGGTCTACCGCTATCGCGAGCAATGTGGATCGCCACCCCGGTCACTCCTACAGATTCAATGCTGATCGCGAGAACGCGCGGTGCCATGGGCAAGGAGCGCGCTCTTATCGAACAAACTGCAATCCTCGAGATTGCCCTTTACAGGCCATCGGTCGTTTTCAACACACCACCAGCGGCAACAGTAATCGCCAACAACGCCCCGTGCCCGACCGTGACTTGCAGCAATTGCTCACGAGGCAAGCCACGGGCGTTTGCCAGCAACAGGCGCATGACACCTCCATGGCTGATCAACAACACACGTTCGCCCGCATGGGCTTGATGCAGTTTTTTGACAGCAGCTAAAACCCTTGCCGAAAACTCGATCACGGGTTCGCCATTGGGTGGCGTGAAACCGTAAGGATCGTTCCAGAACAGGCCCAGACCTTCGGCATCGGTTTCCATCAACTGCGCGGCGCTGTGCCCTTCCCAAGCGCCGAAATGCAATTCCTGCAAGCCTGGCTCCAGGCTCAGCGGCAATGCAAGACGCTCGGCCAGTTCTTCAGCAAAGCGCGCGCAACGCTGCAATGGAGAACTGACGATTCGATCCCATGGACCGGCTTCAGCCACCGCGGCACGCATCTGCGCCCAGCCGGTGTCGGTCAAGGCATCATCCAGGCTGCCACGCATGCCGCCGCCCAGCTCGGTCTCACCGTGACGCAACATATCAAGATGCAAGATCATGCGGGACGATCTGCCACTGCGGCTTCAGCGAACGTCGCCATGCCGTTGTGCAGTTGGCAGGCCAGACGCACCAGCGGCACCGCCAAGGCTGCGCCGCTGCCTTCGCCAAGCCGCATGCCCAGATCCAGAAGCGGCTCGGCTTGTAATGTCTCCAACAGATGGCGATGGCCCGGCTCAGCGCCGCGATGACCGAACAGCAGCCAGTCACGGCAGCCAGGGTTCAGACGTACGGCGACCAGTGCCGCGACGCTGCAAATGAAACCGTCCACCAGCACGGTAATGCCTTCCTGAGCACAGGCCAGGTACGCGCCCACCAGCGCCGCAATTTCAAAGCCGCCCAGACAAAACAGGCTCTGCAAAGGATCGCCAGCCTGCTCGACATGCAGCTTCAATGCTCGCTCGATAACGTCTGTCTTGTGGCTGATGCCCGCCGCATTCAAACCGGTGCCCGGTCCGACCAGCAATTGCGCGGCGCACTCAAGTAACGAACAGGCCACGGCACTGGCCGCCGCGGTATTGCCGATGCCCATCTCACCACCGACAAATAGTTCGGTACCCACCGCCTTGGCCCGCAACACACTGTCGCGCCCGGCCTGCAATGCCAGCAGGCCTTGCTCTTGAGTCATTGCCGGAGCTTTGGCGAAGTTCGCAGTACCGGCACCGATGCGCAGGTGGCGTACGCCCGGCAGATCCAATGGGCTGACAGTGCCCAGGTCCACCACGTCCAGTTGCGCCGACAATTGCTGAGCAAGCACGCTGATTGCAGCCCCGCCGGTCACGAAGTTATGCAGCATCTGGCCGGTGACTTCCTGCGGGTAAGCTGACACGCCTTCCGCAACAACACCGTGGTCACCGGCAAAAATAGCGATCCACACCGCGTCGACTTTAGGTTTCACCCGACCCTGCAGACCGGCCAACTGCACCGCGACGCGCTCCAGTTGCCCAAGAGAGCCGGTGGGTTTGGTCAACTGCTGCTGCCGCGCCAGCGCTTCTTCCCGGACCGGAATGTTGATCGCCTGGGCGGGCTCAAGCCACCACGAGTTACTCATAATGCGGATCCTTTCAAGGTCAGTGGCAAACCGGCAACGGTCAGCACCACGCGCTGGCAACGCTCAGCCAGAGCCTGATGCAGCAGGCCCGCTTCATCGACATAACGACGAGTCAGCTCACCGAGGGGCACCACGCCCAGCCCGGTTTCGTTACTGACAAAAATGATTTCGCCCGGCAATTGCGCCAGACAGTCGAGCAACGCCTGACGCTCTTGCGCCAGACGCTCGGTGTTTTCAAGCATCAGCAAATTGGTCAGCCACAGCGTCAGGCAATCCACCAGCAAGCAGCGCTCGGCACTGGCGTTGTTCTGAAGAACACGCGCCAGCTCGATGGGTTCTTCAATCAAGCCCCAAGTGTCAGGCCGACGCTCGCGGTGCAGGGCGACGCGCTGATTCAGTTCGCCATCCACGGGTTGGCTGGTGGCGATATAAATCACCTCCAGACCTGAGCCACTGGCGAGGCTTTCGGCCAGCTTGCTCTTGCCGGAGCGTGCGCCACCGAGGATTAGTTGCTGCATGTGAGCCTGCCTCGTTTATTCGTCGTTGGAGCGAGGCTTGCCCGCGAATGGGCCGACCCGGTGTCACAGGCCCACCGCGTCATCGTTATTCGCGGGCAAGCCTCGCTCCAGCAAATATCGCCGCGCTTTGTCATTTCAACCCACACAACTCGCGCAGCAACGTGCCATCCAGATGGTTCTCAACCAGATCCGCCAGCCGCTCGATGTCGCGCTCGCGCAGTGCGTGGTAATCCACTTGCTGCACGTCCTGCAAACCAGCCCAGCGCAGTAGTGCGCTGCATGCCTCAGGGGTTTCGAACAGCCCGTGCAGGTAAGTGCCGAAGATCTGGCCGTCAGCACTTTGCGCTCCGTCGCAGCGGTCATCGTCCAGTAGCACGGCCGGATTTTCCAGGGCTGAGCCGGTGGTTACGCCAGCATGGATTTCATAGCCACTGACCCGTACGCCTTCCAGCGACAGACGCCCTTTCACGTTGCGCAGCTGCTTCTCTTCTTCGAGCAACGTGCTCATCGCCAGTAAACCAAGACCGGCGCTGGAACCCGGCGCGCCTTCGAGGCCCAGCGGATCATGCAACTGCTCACCGAGCATCTGCAAACCACCGCAAATCCCCAGCAACTTGCCACCATAACGCAGGTGTCGGGCGATAGCGCTGTCCCAACCATTAGCGCGCAGATACGCCATGTCGCTGCGCACGCTTTTCGAGCCGGGCAGGATGATCAGGTCAGCCGAGGGAATAGCCTGTCCCGGCCCGATGAATTGCAGATTGACCTGCGGATGCAGGCGCAGCGGATCGAAATCGGTGTGGTTGCTGATCCTCGGCAGGATCGGCACTACCACGTTGAGCACTTGCTCGACCTTATCGGTCTGGCGCTGATCGAGACCGTCTTCGGCCTCAAGATGCAGGTCCATCACGTAAGGCAGCACGCCAACCACAGGTTTGCCGGTCCGTGCTTCGAGCCAGTCCAGACCTGGCTGCAGCAGCGCGATGTCGCCACGAAAACGATTGATGATGAAGCCCTTGACCCGCGCCTGCTCGCTGGGCGAAAGCAATTCCAGCGTGCCGACCAAATGGGCGAAAACACCGCCACGGTTGATATCGGCAATCAGCAACACCGGGCAATCCACCGCTTCGGCGAAGCCCATGTTGGCGATGTCGTTGGCGCGCAGATTGATCTCGGCAGGCGAGCCAGCACCTTCGACCATTATTACCGGATAGGTCTGGCCCAGCCGCTCGTGGGATTCCAGTACCGCTTTCATGGCGATTTCTTTATAGCCGTGATACGCCACCGCATTCATGGTGGTAACGGCGCGACCATGAATAATCACTTGCGCGCCGGTGTCGCTGTTGGGCTTGAGCAATACCGGATTCATGTCGGTATGCGGCTGCAACCCGCAAGCCTGGGCCTGCACCGCTTGGGCGCGACCGATTTCGCCGCCGTCCGCCGTGACCGCGCTGTTGAGCGCCATGTTCTGTGGTTTGAACGGCACGACGGCGACACCCTGGCGGGTCAGCCAGCGGCACAGCGCCGTCACCAGCGTGCTCTTCCCCGCGTCGGACGTGGTGCCTTGCACCATCAACGTGGTCATGGCTGCTCCTGGCTTGGCAGGCTGTGGTTGAACTCGACCAGCGCTTTCTCAAGACGCTGCCAGTGGGCTTCAGTGTCCGGCAGGCCGAAGCGCAGACTGCATTCGAGCGGGTTATCGCTGACGAACAAGCGCAACAGAATGCCGCGTCGGGCACAGAACTCGTGCAGCGACTCGGCGTGCGGGGTGATCACCCGTTGAAACAGCGCGCAGCCGCCGTCCGGCTTTAGCCCGTGGCGAGTCAGTACCTGCACAAGACGCTCGCTGGCCTGATCGGTGCGGGCACGTTGCGCAAGGTGACCCTGAACATCTTTCAGGCACGCTTCGCCGATAATTCGCGTGGGGCCGCTCACGGTCCAGGGGCCGATTTCCTGAGCCAGTGATTTGAGTAAATTTGGCTCAGCCAGGACAAATCCCAACCGCACACCGGCAAGCCCGAAGAATTTGCCAAACGAGCGCAGCACGACCAGACCGGCGAGGCCGGTGTGGGCCGCAAGGCTCAAAGCCGGCGTGTTATCCATAAAGGCTTCATCGACCACCAGCCAGCCGCCCCGCTCCGCCAGTCGCCCATGCCACTTCAACAAGCATTCCTGGGTGAGCATCAGGCCGGTCGGGTTATTCGGATTAACCACGACCAGTACGTCGAGGCTGTCGAGGAAGTAATCCACTTCATGCTCAAGCACTTCGCGCACCAGAAAGCCCGCGCTGCGCCAGGCGTGAGCGTGCTCGGCATAACAAGGCGACAACACGCCCACCTTACCGGCAGTGCGCAAACGCGGCAGGGCCTGAATCGCAGCTTGGGATCCGGCAACCGGTAAAGCGCGCGCTGCGCCGTAATAAGCACAGGCGGCTTGCTCCAGACCATCATCGGCTTCGGGCAGGCGATGCCAGGCGGCGGCCGGAATCGATGGAATCGGGAAGGCCCAGGGTGCAATGCCCGTGGACAAGTCCAGCCAGTCAGCTTCATCAATGCCGTACTGTCTGGCTGCCCTGCGCAGGCGGCCGCCATGTTCAAGCATAAAATTCGGCTCCAATGCACAACACCAACAACCATAACCACACACCGCGCTGCACCAGTTGCCAGCCGCGATCAATGGAATTAGCGTCAGCGGGCACACCCTCACCCAACTGCGGACGCTGATGCAGCTCGCCGTGATAGATCGCGGCACCGCCCAGTTCGACACCCAGCGCACCCGCGCCCGCGGCCATGACCGGCCCGGCGTTGGGGCTGTCCCACGTCGGGCCTTGGGTGCGCCAGCAGCGCAGGGCCAGACGGGTTTTGCCCAGCAACGCGTACGTCAGCGCCACCAGCCTTGCAGGAATATAGTTGAGGACGTCATCAATCCTCGCCGCCGCCCAGCCGAAACGCTCAAAACGCTCGTTGCGATAACCCCACATAGCGTCCAGCGTGTTACTCAATCGATACAGGACCACGCCGGGCGCACCGGCAACGGCAAACCAGAACAGTGCAGCGAACACCGCATCGCTGCCGTTCTCCAGCACCGATTCAGTGGCCGCGCGGGCGACTTCAGTGGCGTCCAGCTCCGAGGTCTGGCGACTGACCAGATAGCCGACGCGACGCCTCGCTTCTTCAATGTCATCCGAGCGCAGCGCCTGCGCCACCGGCTCAACGTGCTCACCCAGACTGCGTAAACCCAGCGCGCAATACAGCGCAAGGATTTCCACCAGCCAGCCAATGTAAGGCAGCCAGCTCAATGCGGTCGCCAGCAGGGTCAGCGGGATGACCGCAATAAACCAGGCCGTGACGCCATGACTGCGCCAGCCGCGACCGGCCGAATTGAAGCGCTGCTCGATCCGGTCAGCGTAACGACCGAACGCGACCAATGGATGAGCGCGCTTCGGCTCGCCCAGCAACGCATCCAGCGCCACCCCGGCAACACTTAACAGCGCCACACTCATTGACCGACTCCCCATTGGTTTTCAAACAGCATTTCGTTCAGCGGGCGCTCTTTGCCCCAGCCTTCCATGACCAGCATCGGCACCGGATAGAACTCGGTCACCGGCCCCAGGCACAGAATCGCCAGCGGTTTTGCGCCCTCGGGCATGCCCAGCAAGTCAGCCAGGGCCTGTGGTTCAAACAGCGAGACCCAGCCCATGCCCAATCCTTCGGCACGCGCTGCCAGCCACATGTTCTGGATGGCGCAGGACAACGACGCCAGGTCCATTTCCGGCAACGTGCGGCGGCCGAAAATGTGTTTTTCACGATCATCCATCAGCGCGGCAACCAGGACTTCTGCACAGTCGTTGATGCCTTCCACTTTGAGCTTCATGAAGTCATCGGCGCGCTCGCCCAGCGCTTCGGCGGTACGAATCCGTTCGGCTTCAACCTGTGCCTGAATACTCGCGCGCAAAGCCCGGTCGGTGATGCGGATAAACCGCCATGGCTGCATCAGGCCCACACTGGGTGCCTGATGCGCTGCTTCGAGCAAACGCGTCAGCAACTCGGGCGCTACGCTGCCACCGCTGAAATGCCGCATGTCACGTCGCTCGGCAATAGCGCGATAGACCGCAGCACGCTCTTCGGCGCTGTACGCTTGATCACTCATGGTTTGAAAAGCGCCGCAATCGCCTGGGGATTGGAAGGGAAATAGAAGTGCACATAGGACGCCGTCATGCGCCCGTCGCGATAGACCGCCTCCGCGCCGCGCCCACCGTTGGGGCTCAAGCCCCGGGCAATTGGCTGCAACTCGGTGCTGGTCAACGAATGGTGATAAGTGTGGCCGCGCAGTTCGCCTTCGGGCAATGCGACGTTTTGTAGCGCCAGGGCCGCCAGACGCTTCTGCATCACAGCCTCGCCTGCCAGCAAGCCCACCAGCTCAACCCGCAACCCGTCGACATCGGTCAAGGCATCCAGCAGATACAACATGCCGCCGCACTCCGCCAGCAACGGTTTGCCCGCTTGATGGTGTTCGCGGATTGCGGTCAGCATCGGCGTATTCTGGCTCAATGCAACGTGATGCAGCTCGGGGTAACCGCCGGGCAGATACAGACTGTCCGCCTGGGGCAAAACGCTGTCGCGGATTGGCGAGAAGAACACCAGTTCGGCGCCCATTGCCCGCAACAAGTCCAGACTCGCGCCATAGGTAAAGGCGAACGCCTCATCGTGAGCGATGGCGATGCGCACGCCTTCAAGCAGCGGCTCGGCTGGAATAATTTCCGGAGCAGCGAAGGTCACGGCGGGCGGCAAAGCCACTTCGCAGGTGCTGGCCAGGGCATCAGCCGCTGAGTCCAGACGCAGGTCCAGGTCATTCAGCTCGCTGGCTTGT
The DNA here is from genome assembly GCF_002699985.1 of Pseudomonas sp. ICMP 561. GTDB lineage: Bacteria > Pseudomonadota > Gammaproteobacteria > Pseudomonadales > Pseudomonadaceae > Aquipseudomonas > Aquipseudomonas quasicaspiana. The sequence goes on from NZ_LKBT01000056.1 coordinate 24,999, forward strand.
ACCAACCCGAGATGACGGCTTGGCAATTCAATCCCGGTTTCCCGTGACAACGCGCCGTACCAGCGCAAACCTTCGGTCAGGCTGCCTTCCAGCAATTGCGCATGACGCACAGTGCCGACGCGGTTGGCCAACACACCGGCGAACGGCAGGTCCGGCTGATAGCGCGCCAGCCCCAGGGCCAATGCGCCAAAGGTCTGGGCCATGGCCGTACCGTCGATCACGCCCAGTACCGGCACACCGAAATGACGAGCCAGATCAGCGCTGGACGGTGTACCGTCAAACAAGCCCATCACGCCTTCAATCAGAATCAGATCAGCCTCACCCGCGGCTTGCCACAAAAGGCGACGACTTTCATCAGCACCGACCATCCACAGGTCGAGCTGATAGACCGGCGCACCGCTGGCGCGCTCAAGAATCATCGGGTCGAGAAAGTCCGGCCCACACTTGAACACGCGAACCTTGCGGCCCTGATTGCGATGCAGACGAGCCAATGCGGCGGTGACGGTGGTTTTACCCTGACCCGAAGCGGGCGCGGCGATCAATACCGCCGGACAGTGACGCGGCTCGCTCATGACAGTGCGCTCACAGCTCAATGCCTTTCTGGGCACGAATGCCAGACTGGAAGGCGTGCTTGACCACGGTGATATCGGAAACCGTATCGGCCATGTCGATCATTTCCGGCTTGGCACTGCGACCGGTGACGATCACGTGCTGCATCGGCGGACGCGCCTGCAAGTCGCTGAGCACTCGCTCGATGTCCAGATAGCCGTGCTTGAGGGCAATGTTCAGTTCGTCCAGCACCACCAGGCCAATGGACGGATCACGAAGCATTTCCAGAGACACTTCCCAGGCGGCTTCGGCCGCAGCGATATCGCGCTGACGGTCCTGGGTTTCCCAGGTATAGCCCTCACCCATTACGTAGTAACGGACCTGCTCCGGGAAGCGCCGAAAGAAGAACTCTTCGCCCGTGCTGTGACTGCCTTTGATGAACTGCACGACGCCGCACTGGATGTCGTGGCCCATGGCCCGGGCGAGCATGCCGAACGCGGAGCTGCTTTTGCCTTTGCCATTGCCGGTCAAGACCAACAGCAAACCGCATTCGTTAGGGGCGCTGGCAATGCGCTCGTCCATGACGGCTTTCTTGCGCAGCATGCGCGCCAGATGGCGTTCGTCACGTTCAGGGGATTCGTTCATCTCAGCTCTCCGCTTGAGGGCACGCGAAAGCAGACGGAGGGCATAGCAAAGACTGACAGCACGACCACAGGTCATGCGCAGAGCATCGCCCGCCGTGATGCTGTTGAATGGATCAGGCCGGTCTCCGGGCTCATGAGCGGGCGAACCCGGCTGCGCGCCTTCCCATGCCTGAGCACAGTGGCAGATTGCGCAGCTTTCACTCATTTACCGTTGCGGGGGCAGCGCCGGAATAGCTCGAAAAAGAGCGAACGCACCGGCTTCCCTGTTTCACTCGATCAGTCCGCGGACGATGAGCACCTGAAACAAGCGCGCAGGTTAGAGCGTTGACCCGGGAGCGTCAATCAACACAGGGGTTGAACCTCAACCGCGTGAGGGCCTCTACCGCTTACTGCACCACTGCCCGTTACGGAGATCCACCATGTTCACGCTCAAACCGCACTACGCCGTCTTGCTCGTGCTCGCCGCTGGCCTCGCGGGCTGTGGCGAGTCCTCGACCCTGCAAGTCACGGACGGAACAGGCCCGTCTCCGAAGCTGCCGGAGCCCAACAAGACCCTGATCCCGACGGTCAACATTGCCCCGGCCGTCGGCTGGCCGCAGGGTGGCAAACCTGTTGCAGCAGCGGGCACCCAAGTTGCCGCCTTCGCTGAAAACCTCGATCACCCGCGCTGGCTATATGTGTTGCCCAATGGCGATGTACTGGTCGCCGAAACCAATTCCCCGCCCAAACCCGATGACGACCAAGGCATTCGTGGCTGGGTCATGAAAAAGGTCATGGGCCGCGCCGGGGCCGGCGTGCCCAGCGCTAACCGGATTACCCTGTTGCGCGACAAGGATCACGACGGCGTGGCAGAAACCCGCACCGTGTTTCTGGAAAACCTCAACTCGCCGTTTGGCATGACGATGGTGGGTAACACGCTCTACGTCGCCGATACCGACCGGCTGATCAGCTTCCCCTATAAAGATGGCCAGACGGCGATCACCGCGCAACCGACCAAAATCGTCGATTTGCCCGGCGGTACGCTGAATCACCACTGGACCAAAAACGTCATCGCCAGCAAAGACGGCAGCAAGCTTTACGTAACGGTTGGCTCGAACAGCAACGTGGCGGAAAACGGCATGGCAGCTGAAGAAGGTCGGGCAGCAATCTGGGAAGTCGACCCGGCGAGCAAAACCCACCGCATCTTCGCTTCGGGTCTGCGCAACCCGAACGGCATGGACTGGGAGCCGACCACGGGCAAGTTGTGGACCGCGGTCAACGAGCGCGACGAAATCGGCAGTGACCTTGTGCCTGACTACGTGACCTCGGTTCAGGACGGAGCCTTTTATGGCTGGCCGTACAGCTATTACGGCCAGCATGTGGATGAGCGGGTTAAACCACAAAACCCGGAGCTGGTTGCCAAGGCCATTGCGCCTGACTTCGCGGTGGGTCCGCACACGGCCTCGCTGGGCCTGGTCTTCGCCGACGGCAAAACCTTGCCTGCACCGTTTAACGAAGGGATGTTCATCGGCCAGCACGGCTCGTGGAACCGCAAACCACATAGCGGATATAAGGTGCTGTTCGTGCCATTCAAAGACGGCAGACCAGCTGGTACGCCAATCGACCTGCTGAGCGGCTTCCTCAACGCCGACGAAAAGGCACAGGGCCGCCCGGTTGGCGTGGTGAATGACCATCAGGGTGGTTTGCTGGTGGCCGATGATGTGGGTAACAAAATCTGGCGGGTGACGGGAGCGAAGGCGCAACAGGCGGGTTTGAAGCCTTAGCCCTAAGGATCGCTGGATCGGGGGCATGCCTTCAGATTACGGTAAGTCCACTGACGCCATCGCGAGCAAGCTCACTCCTACAGAAGATCGAATTCCAACTGTAGGAGTGAGCTTGCTCGCGATGACGATGTACCAGTCAGTGCAAATCCAGCTGACACTCTGGGGATGAGAAACCAGCGGAAGAAAGTGATCTGCAACCTGGATTACTGATTGCGCGCCAGATTCGAAGGCTGGATCACTCGCTTGGCGTCCAGATAAGCCTTCTGCCAATAAGGTTTATCGAGGCTATCCAGCTTCACGGTTCCGCCGGTAGCAGGTGCATGTACAAAGCGCCCTTCGCCCACGTAAATGCCTGCATGGCTGACTTGCGAACCGCCGCCTGTGGCGAAGAACACCAGATCACCAGACTGCAGTTGCTCGCGCCCAACGCTCGGCGCACGCATCACGATCATGTCGCGGGTTGAACGTGGCAAGGCAATGCCCGCCGCATCACGATAGACAAAACCGATCAGACCGCTGCAATCAAAACCTGAATCAGGCGTGTTGCCGCCCCAGCGATAGGGCGTGCCCACGAGTCCTAGAGCGCGGAACAACACGTCTTCGGCGGCAGGATTAGGGTTCTCGGCGGGAGCAACGATCACCGGGCGTTGAACGACCCGAGGCTGAGGCGGCGGCGCACTGGCGCAAGCACCCAGTAACGCAGCGAGAGAAATGACCACAATACGTAGCGTAATCGACATAAACACAACAACCCGAGGTGGATGCGGCTTACTTTGCCGGGAGCCCGAAAAGCACAAGACAGGCTTATAGCCTGTCTTTGTACGGGACGCTAATTATTTGTGATTACGCTTTTTGACCGCTGGAGTCTTGAGCGTCGTCGCCGTCATCGCAGTGGTCTGAGCGGGCGCAGTTGGCGATTCCATCGCCAGAGCACGCTTGGCTTCGATGAAGGTCTTGCTCCAGTACACATCGTCCAGGCTGTCTACACGGACACCGCCACTGCGACGACTGCTGGAGTGGATGAACTGATTGTCGCCCAGGTAGATAGCGGCGTGGCTGACGCGACCGCGACCGGCAGTGCTGAAGAACAGCAGATCACCTGGTTCCAGATCATTGCGCTTAACCAGCGGAGCATCGATGTTGATCATTTCACGGGAAGAACGCGGCAGGCTCATGCCCGCCTCTTCACGGAACAGATAACCAATGAAGCCGCTGCAATCAAAACCGGACTTGGTGGAGGTACCGCCGAAACGGTAACGGGTACCGATCAGGGATTTACCACGTTCAAGAATGCTGTCAGCCAAAACTGGCAACTGATAAGGCTTGTTGTCGGAGAAACGCGCCAGTTCAGTTTCTGTCGCCAGTTCTTCCTGCAAAACCGAACGATCTGAACGGACGTTTGCATTGGGAGCGCTGACCGATCTGGCGGTTTGCTGCTGTACTTGCTGTTGTTGCGAGACCGGTGAATTGGCGGCGCAACCTATAAGCAGGGTGACAAGTGCGAGAGGCACGAGGGGTGCGAAGCGAGCTAGCATGGGCACGACCGTGGCTGATAAGTATTAAGAAGCCGCGACTATGCCCACTCTCATTCTGATTTGCAAATTCAATCGAACTAAATGTGACTTACCAGATCGTCCATGACATGTACCGCTCGACAGGCCAAAAACACGTCCATTTGGGCGCTATGATCGGTTGGCGTCAAATTTACTAGCGCCGTAAAACCGCCGCAAACCCTTGTTCTTACTACGGGTTCATGGATATAGGGGAAGCTTGCAGTGGTGCCAATACTCAGCACTGCATCAAAGCCTTTTGCCATCTCTTCATAGAGTATTTGCATCGCTTGCTCGGGCAACATCTCTTGAAACAAAACGACGGATGGTCGCATTACGCCACCACAAAACGAACAGAGAGGTGGAAGAGGTCGTTCCAGGTGCGTACTTAAATCAGCATCCTCTGCACCGCATGACTGACAAAAAAGCGGTGCCATCTGCCCATGAATTTCAATCAGTCGCTCAGGCGGACTGCCCGCCGCGCGATGATAGCCATCCACATTTTGCGTCAGCACCCAGCATTCCGGCTTTTTGCGTTGCAGCTCGGCGATGGCGTAATGGGCGGCATTGGGCTGGCCTCCCAGGCATGCCCTTCCCAACTGCGCGATGTACTTCCAGCACAGCGCAGGATCGCGGCGCAGCATGGGGCCCGACAAAGCCATTTCGATTGGAATACCGTCGTCGGTTTCACCGTTATACAAGCCACCGACGCCGCGATAGGTCGGTAGCCCCGAATCCGCTGACAAACCTGCACCGGTAATAACCAGAATCCGCCGGGCATGACGCAGCGCCGAGGCGGTTTGCAGCAGCAACGCGGGGTCTACCACCCAAGCGTCTCTTTAAGGAAGGGAATGGTCAGCTTGCGCTGGGCCTGCAATGAGGCCTGATCGAGGGTTTCCAGCAGATCGAACAATGCGCTCATGCTGCGAGTGCCACGGGTCAGGATGAAATGTCCGACCTCGTCAGTCAGATGCAGCCCGCGTCGCGATGCCCGCAGTTGCAGAGCACGCAGTTTGTCTTCGTCAGACAGGCCACGCATCTGGAACACCAGCGCCATGGTCAGGCGTGATTTGAGGTCGGGAAGTTTGACCGGTAACTCGCGGGGGGACTGCGATGCTGCAATCAGCAGACGGCGACCACTGTCGCGCAATCGATTGAACAGGTGAAAGAGTGCTTCTTCCCATTCCGGCTTGCCGACGATGGCTTGCAGGTCGTCGAGGCAGACCAGTTCGTATTGCTCAAGGTTGTCGAACAGTTCGACGCCTTCATCAATCACTTCAGCCAGTGGCAGGTAAACCGCCGGCTCGCCCATCTGCTCGAAACGCAGGCACGCGGCCTGCAACAGGTGAGTCCGACCTACGCCATCCTTGCCCCATAGATAAATGAGGCTTTCGGTCCAGCCCGCCTCGGCTTCGCACAGCCGCTCGACGTAGCCGAGTGCCGCAGCATTGGCGCCGGGATAGTAATTGATGAAGGTGGCGTCATCACGCAGACGCACACCCAGGGGCAGCTGAATAGGTTTCATGCTGGCTGAACGGTTCAAATGAACCGTTAGGGGCCTCTGTGTAAAGTGCGCAAAGTTTATACCCGTGACGCTGGGGGCACAATGCGCCAGACCATAAGCAAAATCAAAGGTTTGCGTGAATCCAGCACAATGGTAGAGCGCTGTCCCTGTTGGAGCGAGGCTTGCCCGCGAAGAACAATAACGCGGTTATGCAGCAGACCGGGTTATCGTTCTTCGCGGGCAAGCCTCGCTCCAACAGGTATTTACGGATCCAAAAGAAGGGATCTCCACCTCCGTTTCTCCCCCCCCGCCGTAAACATCCGACTCTTTATAGACGTCATGCGCGTGACGGACCAGAACCATGATCACCGCTGCCACCGGTAGAGCCAGCAGGATCCCGGTGAAGCCGAACAACTCACCGCCCGCCAGAATCGCGAAGATCACCGCCACCGGATGCAGGCCGATCCGATCGCCGACCAGCAAGGGCGTGAGCACCATGCCTTCAAGCGCCTGACCGACCATGAACACCGCCGCGATACCCAGCATCGGGTAAAGGTCGCCGCCAAACTGGAACAGCCCGGCCACCAGCGCTGCGCCGATACCGATCACGAAACCCATATAAGGCACGATGGCGGCCAGACCGGCAATCACGCCGATCAACAGACCTAATTCCAGGCCCACCAACATCAAGCCGGCCGCGTAGATCACGCCCAGACCCACCATCACCAGCAACTGGCCGCGAATGAACGCACCCAGCACCTCATGACATTCGCCCGCCAGCTTGACGACCTGCTCTTCACGATGGCGCGGCAACAGGCCACGAATCTTGGCCATCATCACGTCCCAGTCCCGCAGCAGGTAGAAACACACCACAGGGATCAGCACCAGGTTGGTGATCCAGCCGATCAGCGCGAGGCTGGAGGCTGTCGCCCTGGACAATACAGCGCTGACGATATCGCCGGTCTGGCCCATGTGCTCGGAAATCGCCGCCTTGACTTTATCGAACTTCCAGAAGCCGTCAGCCAGTCCGAACTTGGTCTGCACCCACGGCAAAGCGCTGTGCTGCAACCAGTCCAGTATTTGTGGCGCCAGCTCATACAGACGGAACAGCTGCTTGGCGAGCATCGGTATCAGCACCAGCAGCAAGCCCATCAGGATCAGCGTAAACAGACCAAACACGGCCACCACGCTTAACGTCCGCGACAGGCCCAGCTTTTCCAGCTTGTCGGTCAGTGGGTCGCCCATGTAAGCCAACAGCAGCGCCACCAGAAACGGAGTCAGAATCCCGTGCAGCAAGAATACAAACAGGAACAGCAGAACAACCCCGCCAATCCAGAACCAGCGCCGTGTGTCAGTCATCAAAGCCCCTCAACTAAAATAAAAGCCCGCTGGAAAATCTACGTTGGCCTGCAAACCCAATTCCCGGTCGATCCCACAGATGCATCCATAACAAACCGCTGTCACGCGGCAAACTCAGGACCTGTAGGAGCTGCCGAAGGCTGCGATCGCGGTGCGTCAGGAGAAATGCTTCGCAGCCTTCGGCAGCTCCTACAGAAAAACATTCCAAATCACTTCGCGGGCGAGTCGGAACTCCGCCCGCTCGCTCATACAGATCCAGTCTCGCGCTCTTAACCGACAGCTTGCCGCAGCGATAAGTCACCAGCGGAAGTAAATCTGCGGTGCTGCTGTTGGCACGATTGTCGGCGCGGGAGCCTGAACCGCTCCTGTAGCGTCAACTGGTGCCGGTGCAGCCTGCTCAGGTGCAGCGGGAGCAGTCGGCGCCTGAGCAGCTTCGGCTGCCGGAATCTCCTGCAACTTGGCCAGCGACAATTGCGAACGCAGTTGCTCGGCACTGCCGTTCACTTCGTAAATGATGCGATCGCCTTCAACCAGCTTCAGACGCGCGCCAAACGGTTCGAGTAACTGCATCAGTTGCGCATAGCGTTCCAGAGTCATGCCTTGCACCTGCATCAGCAGCCCGCTGGAGGCGCCTGGCTTGGCCACAAAACGCGGCGCCAGTCGTTCGCTGACGGCCAGTAACACAGCGTCAGCCAAGGCCTCGGAGCTGGCAGCCGTCGCGGTGCCCTGCTCGCGCTTGTCGCCCATCCACAAACGCCATTTGCCCTGCCACTGTCCGGCCTCTTCCTTGGCGTGCACGGCCAACAAGGCATCCGCGCCGTATCGCTCTGACGCCTGCTTCAACGCAGTGGGATCCGTGCCTTCTATATTTTTCGCGGTACCCACGCCCTGTTCTTCCAGGTCCGCCAGCGGCAGACGCAGTGGCAAGGCACGGTGCTGGGCCGCACGACGCAGGGGTTCAGCAGAAGCCTGACCGTCGCCGACCAGATTGGAACCTTCGGTTGCATCATTCAGCCACCACCCAAGGATAGTCGGCCGATTGCTGCCCCACAGCGAATAACCGGCCTGGCGCAACGCACGGTCGGTGCTGGCCGGATCGAAATCCACCAGCAGGGTTTCCGGGGGCCCGGCGTCATAACCATATTGACTGATGATCTGCTGCGGATCCTTACGCAACTCGGCCAGCGATGAACTCTGCGGAGCACGAGCATCGCCGGTCAGGCGCAGGACCATGGTTTCCAGCGCAGCCTGGGTGGCACGTGTGCGCTCGTCAGGCGTCTGGCCACTGACGGGTTCACGGACTTGATAAAGATTGTTAACGGTTTCAGCGAAGCCCGGCAGACTGAATAGTGAGAGGCAGCCGGCAAAAAACAGATTCGAAAGACGCATGGACAGTTCCCGAACGGAAAAGCGGCCATAAAGAACCGCATCGAAATGACTGGCGTGAGTGAGACCGCAGCGAGCAGCTAAACATTCACAACAAAGATGAAGGCTACACCTTATAGGGGCGGCATCGAATCAACCAGTCCACAGACACACAGGTTTTTTTGCTTTCAATGCGCCAGCCCGTCGGCCTAAGGATGGCCGGTAAGGCCCAAGCCTGATAAAATCGCGCGCCTTCGCAGACTGGCGATGGTGGCGGCCCGAAAACTGGACACAGCTTTCAGCGGCCCCGCTGTTTCGGTCGATCCCCCGAATCCCCCCTAAAGGCCTGGATTATGAGCAAGCAACCCTCCCTGAGCTACAAAGACGCCGGTGTAGACATCGACGCCGGTGAAGCATTGGTCGAACGCATCAAGAGCGTTGCCAAGCGCACCAAGCGGCCGGAAGTCATGGGCGGCCTGGGTGGCTTCGGCGCCCTCTGCGAAATCCCGGCTGGTTACAAGCAGCCTGTGCTGGTTTCCGGCACCGACGGCGTCGGCACCAAACTGCGCCTGGCGCTGAACCTGAACAAGCACGACACCATCGGCATTGATCTGGTCGCCATGTGCGTCAACGACCTGGTGGTGTGCGGCGCAGAGCCGCTGTTCTTCCTGGATTACTACGCCACCGGCAAACTCAACGTCGACACCGCTGCTGACGTGGTCACCGGCATTGGCGCTGGCTGTGAACTGGCGGGTTGCTCGCTGGTAGGCGGCGAGACTGCTGAAATGCCAGGCATGTACGAAGGCGAAGACTACGACCTGGCAGGCTTCTGCGTTGGCGTCGTGGAGAAGGCCAAGATCATCGACGGCTCGAAAGTCGCTGCCGGTGATGCCCTGCTCGCCCTGCCGTCTTCCGGTCCGCACTCCAACGGCTACTCATTGATCCGCAAGATCATCGAAGTCGCCGGTGCCGATATCGAAACCATCCAGCTGGACGGCAAGCCGCTGACCGAACTGCTGATGGCACCGACCCGCATCTACGTAAAACCTCTGCTCAAGCTGATCAAGGAGACGGGCGCTGTCAAAGCCATGGCCCACATCACTGGCGGCGGTCTGCTGGACAACATCCCGCGCGTGCTGCCAGCTGGCGCTCAGGCGGTAGTCGACGTGGCGAGCTGGCAGCGTCCAGCCGTATTCGACTGGCTGCAGCAGCAAGGCAACGTCGCTGAAAACGAAATGCACCGCGTGCTGAACTGCGGCGTCGGCATGGTTATCTGCGTCGCTCAGGAGCACGTTGAAACCGCGCTGAACGTTCTGCGCGAAGCAGGCGAGCAGCCTTGGGTCATCGGCCAGATCGCCACCGCTGCCGAAGGCGCTGCGCAAGTCGAGCTGAAAAACCTCAAGGCGCACTGATGCCTGCAACCTGCGATGTAGTGGTGCTGCTGTCCGGCACCGGTGGCAACCTGCAAGCCATGATCGACAGCTTCAAGGGCGGTGATCACCCCGCCCGCATCCGCGCGGTGATTTCCAACCGCGCCGATGCCTTCGGTTTGCAGCGCGCCAGGGACGCAGGTATCGATACCAGCGTCCTCGATCACAAGGATTACGACGGTCGCGAGGCATTCGATGCCGCGCTGATCGAAGTGATCGACACCTACCAGCCGAAGCTGGTTGTCCTCGCCGGATTCATGCGCATCCTGACCGCGGGCTTCGTCCGGCATTATCAGGGGCGCCTGCTGAACATCCACCCTTCCCTGCTTCCTCTCTATAAAGGCTTGCACACCCACCAACGGGTGCTGGAAGCTGGCGACGCCGAGCATGGCTGTACCGTGCACTTCGTCACCGAGGAACTCGACGGGGGACCACTGGTCGTACAATCAGTGATTTCGGTGGAGCCCAACGATACGCCGAGCACTCTTGCCCAGCGTGTTCATGTTCAGGAACACCACATCTACCCACTGGCTATTCGCTGGTTTGCCGAGGGCCGCTTGAGCCTTGCCGCAGAAGGCGCATTATTGGACGGGCAGTTGATCGCCGCCAATGGCCACTTGATTCGAACCTAGGAGATATTATGCGTCGCGCTTTGCTGTTCGCTTTCGCTCTGCTCGCATTGCCTGCCACCCAGGCCGCAGACCTGCAACCCTTCTCCGCCAGCTACACCGCAGACTGGAAACAGCTGCCCATGAGCGGCACGGCCGAACGCAGCCTGACCTCCGGCCCGAACGGCGTCTGGACCCTGAATTTCAAGGCTTCCATGATGATCGCCAGTCTGAGCGAAGTCAGCACGTTGAAGGTCGACAAGGACACCATGCTGCCGCAGACCTACAACTTCGAGCGTGGTGGTCTGGGCAAGTCCAAGAAAGTTGATCTGGCGTTCGACTGGTCCACCAAGTTCATCACCGGCACGGATCGCGGCGACGCCGTCAAGCTGCCGCTGAACCGTGGTGTTCTGGACAAATCCACTTACCAACTGGCCCTGCAACACGATGTGGCCGCTGGCAAGAAGACCATGACCTATCAAGTCGTCGACGGTGACGAGATTGATACCTACGACTTCCGCGTGCTGGGCTCCGAGAAGGTCGCCACCAAGGCCGGTCAGATCGACGCCATCAAGGTCGAGCGCGTGCGCGACCCGACTCAAAGCAAGCGTATTACCGTGCTCTGGTTCGCCAAGGACTGGGACTACCTGCTGGTTCGCCTGCAACAGGTCGAAACCGACGGCAAGGAATACAACATCATGCTGCTGGACGGCACGGTGAATGGCAAAGCGGTCAAAGGCAGCTGATAGCAGCCAAGCCGTACTCAAGAGCCCCGCCATTGTGCGGGGCTTTTTTGTGCGGTCCTCGACATCACCACCCACGGTAGGAGCCAACTTGTTGGCGAGGCGGTTAGGCAGGCGACGCTCATCTATCGTCTGTACCAGCCCCTCGCGAACAAGTTCGCTCCTACCGGGATTACGCGTCAGTCTGAACCTGCGAGCGCCAGATGAAATAATCTTCATTTACCTGACAGACCCGCTGTAGCCCTTATAAATAAAGGCTCCCAGCACCCAGCCGAGCCCCGCAACCGAACATGAAAAAAACCAACTATTTACGTAGTCAGCTAACAAATTCTATAACTGAGGCCTGCGACAGATCGCCGCAGTCCAAGTCAGGAGTTTGAACGATGACCGTAATAGTAACTGAACGCGATGACGCCCATATCTCCCACGAAAGCATTGCCGATGGCATTCAAATCTGGGACGTCTACCAGCAGGATCAACTGGTCGGCATGTTTCACGTAGAGTCCGATGCGCAGCGCTACAAGATGGAACTCGAGGCGCAGGAAAACCAACGCAGTCAGTGATCGCTGACGTGCTGGATGACAAACAGAATCGCTTAAAAAACAAAACCCGCACTTGGCGGGTTTTGTTTTGACACGACGCTGGTATTACCACATCAGATCATCAGGGATCTTGTAAGCCGCGTACGGATCATCGCCGTCTGCCTTCTCTTCAGTCGGCTCGCTCAACATCACGATGCGACGCGGGTCGCGCTCCTGAATCTTCAGCGCCGCCTCACGCGGAATGACTTCATAACCCCCACCATGACTGACGATGGCCAGCGAGCCGTTGCTCAGCTTGCTGCGCATCAGGTTGTTGACCGACAGGCGCTTGACCTTCTTGTCGTCGACGAAGTTGTAGTAATCCTCGGTGGTCAGCTTGGGCAGGCGTGACGATTCGATCAATTGCTTGACCTGAGCGGCGCGGGCCTTCTGCTCGACCTTCTCCTGCTGCTGCCGATTGAGCTCCTGATCGCGCTTGACCTTCTCGGCCGCGGCTTCCTGGGCGGCACGCTTTTGCGAGTCGTCGATTTCAATCTGGCCTTTGTGGGCCAGACGCTGTTCTTTCTGCTTGTCTTTGCTGACCTGTTTGGCCTGCTTCTGGTTGACCAGGCCTGCCTTGAGTAACTGATCGCGAAGGGAAATGCTCATTGTCTACTCACTTATGCAGATGCAGCGAGCTCAGCCACAGCTGGGCGCGTTCTTTTCCTGACGTTTGGCTTCGCCCCACAGAGCGTCCATTTCTTCAAGGGTGCAATCTTCCATGGGACGCTGGGTGTCGCGCAATGCCTGTTCGATAAATCGGAAGCGGCGTTCGAATTTGCGGTTGGCAGCGCGCAGGGCATTTTCAGGATCGACCTTGAGATGCCGGGCCAGATTCACCGCTGCAAACAACAGATCGCCAACCTCTTCCTCAATGCCCGCAGCGTCGTTGTCAGCCATGGCTTCCAGCACTTCATCGAGCTCTTCGCGGACATTGTCGACCACGGGCAAGGCTGAAGGCCAGTCGAAACCTACCTGTGATGCCCGTTTTTGCAACTTGGCGGCACGAGACAACGCAGGCAAAACGGCGGGCACGTCGTCGAGCAGTGACAATTGCTCGGGCGCCTTTGCCTTGACGGCGCGCTCCTGAGCCTTGATCTCCTCCCAGCGCTGCTTGACCTCTTCGTCGTTCAAGCGCGGCGTTTCCAGTGGCGCATACAAATCGCCCGTGGGAAAAACATGAGGGTGGCGACGGATCAGCTTGCGCGTAATCCCATCGATCACACCGTCAAACTCGAATCGCCCTTCTTCCCGAGCCAGTTGGCTGTAGTACACCACCTGAAACAGCAAATCGCCCAGCTCACCCTTGAGATCATCGAAGTCACCGCGCTCGATGGCGTCGGCGACTTCGTAAGCCTCTTCAAGGGTGTGCGGCACGATGCTGGCGTAATTCTGCTGCACGTCCCACGGGCAACCGTATTTCGGGTCACGCAGACGGGCCATGAGGTGGAGCAGGTCTTGGAGAGAGTACATGGAGGTCCTGGTTCAGTCAGACTGCCACCGGTAGGAGCGAACTTGTTCGCGAGGCGACCGTCCTGAGTACACAGGTCCATTGCTTCGCGAACAAGTTCGCTCCTACCGGGGCAAGCACGATCAAGGCGTTCTGTTTCGCCGCGTCTCGATAATGTTCGGCAATTGCGAGATCCGCCCCAGCAAGCGGCCCAAGGCATCCAGCCCCGGGATCTCGATGGTCAGCGACATCAACGCCGTGTTGTCCTCTTTGTTCGAGCGGGTGTTGACCGCCAGTACGTTGATCCGCTCGTTGAGCAGGATCTGCGATACGTCACGCAGCAGACCGGAACGGTCGTAAGCACGGATGATGATGTCCACCGGATAGGTGAGCACCGGCACCGGGCCCCAACTGACCTGAATGATCCGCTCGGGCTCGCGACCGCCCAACTGCAGGACCGAGGCGCAGTCCTGACGGTGAATGCTCACCCCACGGCCTTGCGTGATATAGCCGACGATGGCATCGCCCGGCAGCGGCTGGCAGCAGCCCGCCATCTGCGTCATCAGGTTGCCGACACCCTGAATCTGGATATCGCCACGCTTGCCGGGCTTGTAGCCGGTGGCTTTGCGTGGGATCAGTTCCAGTTGCTCGTTGCCGCGCTCTGGCTCGACCAGCTGTTGCGCCAGATTGACCAGTTGAGTCAGACGCAAATCGCCCGCACCCAACGCCGCGTACATATCGTCGGCGGCGCGCATGTTGGCTTTTTCCGCCAACCGCTCGTGGTCCACCGCTGGCAGTGCCAGACGCGCCAGCTCCCGCTCAAGCAAGGTTCGACCGGCCGCAACGTTCTGGTCACGCGCCTGCAATTTGAACCAGTGAACGATTTTCGCCCGCGCCCGGGAAGTAGTGATGTAACCCAGGTTGGAGTTCAGCCAGTCACGGCTCGGCGTCCCCTGCTTACTGGTGATGATCTCGACCTGCTCACCGGTCTGCAGGCTGTAGTTGAGCGGTACGATCCGGCCATTGATCTTCGCGCCCCGGCAGTTGTGGCCGATTTCGGTGTGTACCCGATAAGCGAAGTCCAGCGGTGTAGCGCCCTTGGGCAAGTCAATGGCGTGGCCGTCCGGCGTGAAGACGTAGACGCGATCCGGCTCGATGTCGACGCGCAGCTGTTCAGCCAGCCCACCGATATCGCCCAGCTCTTCGTGCCATTCCAGCACCTGACGCAGCCAGGAGATTTTCTCTTCGTAATGATTGGAGCCGGATTTAACGTCAGTGCCCTTGTAACGCCAGTGCGCACAGACGCCCAGCTCGGCTTCTTCGTGCATGGCATGGGTACGGATCTGGACTTCCAGCACCTTGCCTTCCGGCCCGATGACCGCAGTGTGCAGCGAGCGATAGCCGTTTTCCTTGGGGTTGGCGATGTAGTCGTCAAACTCCTTGGGAATGTGCCGCCACAAGGTGTGCACGATACCCAGCGCGGTGTAGCAGTCGCGCATTTCCGGAACCAGCACCCGCACGGCGCGAACGTCGTAGATCTGGCTGAAGTCCAGACCCTTGCGCTGCATTTTGCGCCAGATGGAATAGATATGTTTGGCCCGACCACTGATATCGGCTTTGACGCCCGTGGCCAGCAGTTCGTTGTCCAGTTGCGACATCACTTCGCTGATGAAACGCTCGCGATCAAGGCGACGCTCGTGCAGCAACTTGGCGATCTGCTTGTATTGCTCAGGCTCCAGGTAGCGGAAGGACAAGTCCTCCAGCTCCCATTTGATATGGCCGATACCCAACCGGTGGGCCAGCGGCGCGTAAATATCGAAGACTTCACGGGCCACGCGATTGCGTTTTTCTTCGTCGGCATTCTTTACTGCACGGATTGCGCAGGTTCGCTCGGCCAGCTTGATCAAGGCAACGCGGACGTCGTCGACCATGGCCACCAGCATCTTGCGCAGGTTTTCCACCTGCACCTGAGTGCCCAATACCAACGACTGGCGCGGGCTGAGACTGGCGCTGATTGCCGCCATGCGCAGCACGCCATCGATCAGCCGGGCGACCGTTGCGCCGAAACGCTGCTCGACATCCGGCAAAGGAATCTTGCCTTCGCGCACGCCCCGGTACAAAACCGCAGCAACCAGCGAATCCTGGTCCAGCTTGAGGTCGGCGAGGATCTCGGCGATTTCCAGTCCCGTGTGAAAACTGGACGTGCCTTCGGCCCAGAGGTTCTTCGCTGCGTTGTCCTGCTGCTCGGCTTGCCGAACAAATTCACAGGCCTCTTTCAGCGCCTGTCGGTCCACTATGAGGTCGACGCTGACCACATGATCAAGCCACGCGTCGAGATTGATACTGCCGTCTGTGTTTATCGGCTGGTGTGCTCTCACCTGTACCATGTTGCTTACCTTCCCTACGGCGCGATGAATAGCGCCTACAGTCGCTGACCTTCTTGAGCGAACACTCCTCACCGGGCAAGCGAGGACTGGTGTCCGCGGGTCAGTCGGATTAAACGAGACTCCGTGTAAGCAGCCGACTCGATTCCCTGGGCCGCTGCTTACTTACTCGCTTCAAATAACGCCATCGCCTCGACATGTGCCGTCTGTGGAAACATATCGAGGATACCGGCACGTTTTAATCTGTAGCCCTGACTGAGCAATTCGACAGTGTCACGAGCCAAAGTTGCCGGGTTACATGAAACATAAAGTAACCGGCGGGCGCCTAATGTCTTCAGCTTGCGCACCACCTCAAAAGCACCGTCACGCGGCGGGTCCAACAGCACCGCAGTAAAGCCTTGCGCTGCCCATTCAGCCTTGTCCAGCGGCTGCGAAAGATCCGCCTGAAAAAATGCCACGTTGTGTAGATCATTACTCATTGCATTGCGGGTGGCACGCTCGACCATGGTCGCAACCCCTTCGACCGCTACCACCTCTTTGACCGTTTTAGCCAACGGCAAGGCAAAATTGCCCAGCCCGCAAAACAGATCCAGTACCCGCTCATCGGCCTGAGGTGCCAACCACTCCAGCGCCTGTTCGATCATCGCGGTGTTGACCGCCGCGTTGACCTGAATGAAATCTCCCGGCCGATACGCCAGCTCCAGATCCCAGGGCTCCAATCGATAGCCCAGGGATTGCGAAGCGTCTACCGGCTGCGGATCACCTTCCCCATGCAACCATAGTTGTGCGTCATGAGTATGGCAAAATGCTTTCAAATTGTTGAGATCGGTTTCAGCCAGTGGCGCAGTGTGCCGAACCAATACCGCGCTCGATGTCCCCCAAAACAATTCCACATGCCCCAGCACTTGAGGCTTGCTAAAGCTTTTCAGCATGCCCGGCAGTTGCATCATGATCGGTTGCAAGGCCTGTACCAGCACCGGGCATTCATCGATGGCGACGATGTCCTGACTGGCGGCGGCACGAAACCCAACGTCCAGCCGTTTCGCCTTGACGTCCCAGCGTACCGCGACCCGGGCGCGCCTGCGGTAGGCGAACTCCGGACCGGTCAGCGGCGCTGCCCACTGCTCTGGCTCAACGCCTGCGACCCGCTGCAACTGCTCGGCGAGCATGCGCTGTTTCAGGGCGAGCTGTTCAGCGTGGGGCACATGCTGCACGCTGCAGCCTCCGCAGCGACCGAAATGCACGCACGGCGCAGGACGACGCATCGCGCTGCCCTGGAACACACGTTCGGTGCGCGCTTCAACGATTTTGCCGTGGGCATTGAGTACCCGCGCCTCGACCTCTTCGCCTGCCAGACTGCCCGCGACGAACCAGGTCTTGCCTTCGAAAAACGCAATGCCGCGCCCATCGTTCGCCAGGCGCTCGATGGTCAGCCGCTGTTTCTTGCCCGTCGGAATCTGGTTTGCCCGGGTACCGCCTGCTGGCTGGAAGCGCAGGCCTCTTTCATGTTTGGCCATCAGTTGGGCGCGTCATAGACGCCAGTCGACAAGTAACGGTCGCCACGGTCACAAATGATCGCGACCAGGACCGCATTTTCGACTTCACGGGACAGACGCAACATGCCCGCAACCGAACCGCCCGAGGACACACCGCAGAAGATGCCTTCTTCCCGGGCCAGACGGCGCATGGTCTCTTCGGCCTCGACTTGGCCCATATCAATGATGCGATCCACCCGATCAGCCTGATAAATGCGCGGCAGGTACTCTTCCGGCCAGCGACGAATACCCGGGATCGCTGCGCCTTCCATCGGTTGCAGTCCGACGATCTGCACATTCGGGTTCTGCTCTTTCAGGTAACGCGACACGCCCATGATGGTGCCCGTGGTCCCCATGGAACTGACGAAATGGGTGACTGTGCCACCTGTCTGCTGCCAGATTTCGGGGCCGGTGCTGGTGTAGTGCGCCTGCGGGTTATCGCCGTTGGCGAACTGGTCAAGCACCTTGCCGCGACCTTCGCGCTGCATCCGCTCAGCCAGATCGCGAGCACCTTCCATGCCCTCTTCCTTGCTGACCAGAATCAGCTCGGCGCCGTAGGCAGTCATCGCCGCTTTGCGCTCGGCACTGGAGTTATCCGGCATGATCAGGACCATCTTGTAACCCTTGATCGCAGCGGCCATGGCCAGGGCGATACCAGTATTACCAGAGGTCGCTTCGATCAGGGTGTCACCAGGATGAATCTGACCACGCAGTTCGGCACGGGTAATCATCGACAGCGCAGGACGATCCTTGACCGAACCGGCGGGGTTATTCCCCTCCAGTTTCAGCAGGAGCGTATTGCTGGTATTACCCGCCATGCGCTGCAAGCGCACAAGCGGGGTGTTGCCGACGCAATCGGCAATGGTTGGGTACTGCAGGGTCATGGCGTATTCGCAATCCAGACTGCGGGGGCGCCTATCATAACGGCAAACGCCTAAAGCCCATATCACGCAAAGTGCGGGTCTTATCGCCAAATGGAATAACGCATAGTCAGCGATGCAAAGCCACCCTTCACCCAGTAGGGGTAATATGCGGCGATTGTGTTCGGTTAAATAGCTACACTGCCTGACACCAACCTCCCATCACCACCTTACAAGCCTGTGTAGATCACCGGCCATCCTCGCCCGCTGGAGAAAAAAGTGTGCTGAAAAAGCTGGGTATCAAAGGACGCGTCCTGCTGCTGACTGTCGTGCCAGCCATTATCATGGCGACGCTGCTGGGGGGATATTTCACCTGGATGCAGCTGCACGACTTGCAGGAGCAATTGTTACAGCGCGGCGAAATGATTGCCGAGGAGCTTGCGCCTCTTGCCGCGCCAGCGCTGGACCGCGGTGACAGCGCCCTGCTTGAACGCATCGCAGTGGAGACGCTGGAAGAAAACGACGTACGTTCCGTATCGTTTCTCAGCGCAGACCGGGTGCCACTGGCCCATGCCGGGCCGAGCATGATCAACTCGCCTCCCGAGGGCAACAGCACAAAACTCCTGCAACGCACCGGCAACGATGCGACACGCTACTTGCTACCGGTGCTCGGTCGCGAACGTCACCTGACCGGCGAAATCATCCCGAATGAAGCCGACCGCCTGCTGGGCTGGGTCGAAGTCGAGCTGACCCACAGCGGTACATTGCTGCGCGGTTATCGCAGCATGTTTTTCAGCCTGCTGCTGATTCTGGGCGGGATGGCCCTGACCGCAGTGCTCGCGCTGCGCATGAGCCGCACGATCAACGGCCCTATCAGCCTGATTAAACAAGCAGTTTCCCAACTCAAGGACGGTAATCTGGAAACCCGCCTGCCACCGCTGGGCAGTCTGGAACTGGATGAACTGGCTTCGGGCATCAACCGCATGGCCTCCACCTTGCAAAACGCCCAGGAAGAACTGCAACACAACATCGAACAGGCCACTGAAGACGTCCGGCAGAACCTGGAAACCATCGAAATCCAGAACATCGAACTGGATCTGGCGCGCAAAGAAGCGCTGGAAGCCAGCCGGATCAAATCCGAATTCCTGGCCAACATGAGCCATGAAATCCGCACGCCGCTCAATGGCATTCTTGGTTTTACCCATCTGCTGCAAAAAAGCGACCTCACCCCGCGCCAGTACGATTACCTGAGCACCATCGAAAAATCGGCCGACAGCCTGCTGGGGATCATCAACGAAATTCTCGACTTCTCGAAGATCGAGGCCGGCAAATTGGTCCTCGATAATGTGCCGTTCAACCTGCGTGATCTGCTGCAGGACACACTGACCATTCTTGCCCCAGCTGCCCACGCCAAACAGCTGGAGCTAGTCAGTCTGGTGTACCGCGACACGCCACTGTCATTGCTCGGCGACCCGCTGCGCCTGAAGCAGATCATGACCAATCTGGTCAGCAACGCGATCAAGTTCACCCGGGAAGGCACTATCGTCGCCAGGGCCATGGTCGAGGACGAAAGCGAAGACAGCGCCCAGTTACGCATTAGCGTGCAGGACACCGGGATCGGCTTGTCCAGCCAGGACGTGCGCGCCTTGTTTCAGGCCTTCAGCCAGGCCGATAACTCGTTGTCCCGACAGCCGGGCGGTACCGGTCTGGGCCTGGTGATTTCCAAGCGGTTGATCGAGCAGATGGGTGGCGAGATTGGCGTCGACAGCGAGCCGGGCGAAGGTTCGGAGTTCTGGATCAGCCTGCGCCTGCCCAAAGCCCGAGACGATATCGAGGACGCACCCGCCCTGCCGTTGCAGGGGCTGCGGGTCGCGGTAATGGAGCATCACGATCTGGCGCGGCAAGCCCTTGAGCATCAACTGGAAGACTGCGGCTTGCAGACACTGGTGTTCAACAACCTGGAAAACCTGCTCAACGGTGTCACCGCGGCGCATCAAACACCCGCAGCGATCAGCCTCGCCGTATTGGGTATCACTGCTCACGAGCTGCCGCCCGAGCGCCTGCGCCAGCACATCTGGGACCTGGAAAACCTCGACTGCAAAGTGCTGGTGCTGTGTCCGACCACCGAGCAGGCGTTGTTCCAGCTGGCGGTCCCGGACATCTATACCCAGTTGCAGGCCAAACCGGCCTGCACCCGCAAACTGCGCCGCGCCTTGTGCGAGCTGATCAGCCCGGTCGCCCAGCGCAGCGATACCGCCGAACCGTTGTCGAGCCGCCCGCCACGTCTGCTGTGCGTGGACGACAACCCGGCCAACCTGCTGCTGGTGCAAACCCTGCTGGAAGACATGGGCGCCGAAGTGACTGCGGTGGACAGCGGCTATGCAGCGCTGCACGCGGTGAAGACCGAGGCGTTCGATCTGGTGCTCATGGACGTGCAAATGCCCGGCATGGACGGGCGTCAGACCACTGAAGCAATCCGCGCCTGGGAGACCGAACGCCAGAGTTCGTCGCTGCCTATCGTCGCGCTGACCGCCCACGCAATGGCCAATGAAAAGCGCGCGCTGCTGCAGAGCGGCATGGACGATTACCTGACCAAGCCCATCAGTGAACGACAACTGGCCCAGGTGGTGCTCAAGTGGACGGGGCTGGCCCTGCGCAATCAGGCACCGGAGCGTCAAACCGAAAACACTCACCGCAGTGCCGACATGCATGTGCTCGATCACAGCGAAGGATTGAAACTGGCCGCAGGCAAACCCGATCTTGCCGCCGACATGCTGGCCATGTTGCTGGCATCACTGGAAGGCGACCGTGAAGCGATTCGCTCAGCCCGTGAAAGCGATGACCGGGAAGCCCTGCTCGAACGCGTCCATCGCCTGCACGGCGCCACCCGATATTGTGGAGTTCCGCAATTACGTGCTGCATGTCAACGCAGCGAAACGCTACTCAAGCAAAATGCACCGCAAGTCCACGATGCCCTGGACGAACTGGAATCAGCCATAAAACGCCTGGCCGACGAAGCGCGGGTGAGTGCCTGATCGAAGGGTTTGAGCCCACGGTCCATGGCACCGCGCTCACTCGCGCCAAACATAGAACTGTAGGAGCGCGCTTGCCCGCGATTCGGTCTGTCAGTCGATGAATATATCGTCTGTGCTGGCGCAATCGCGGGCAAGCGCGCTCCTACAGAAAAGGCATTTGAATTCAGTTAGTTACTTTATGTTCAATGGGAGCCGCCGAAGCTGCAAAGCAATATATCTGACACACCGCTTTCTCGGCCTTCGGCAGCGCCTACAAGATCCGGTATCTCTCCAACACTACAAGGAATCGTAGATGCGCACTCTGATCTTCAGCAGCCAGACTTACGACCGCGACAGCTTTCTTGCCGCGCGTCTGCCTGAATCGCTGCAACTGCACTTCCAGCCGGCTCGCCTGACAATGGAAACGGCCGCACTCGCGGACGGCCACGAAGTCGTGTGCGCGTTCATCAATGATGACCTCAGCGCGACCGTGCTGGAGCGCCTGGCTGCCGGAGGTACTCGGCTGATTGCTCTGCGTTCGGCCGGCTACAACCATGTCGACCTGCCAACCGCGCAGAAACTGGGGATCAGCGTGGTGCGGGTACCCGCCTATTCACCGCATGCCGTGGCCGAACATGCCGTCGCGCTGATTCTGGCCCTCAACCGTCGCCTGCATCGCGCCTACAACCGCACCCGTGACGGCGATTTCAGCCTGCATGGCCTGACCGGCTTCGATCTGGTGGGCAAAACCGTCGGCATCGTCGGCACCGGGCAGATCGGCGCAACCTTCGCCAAAATCATGTCGGGTTTCGGGTGCGAGTTGCTCGCCTACGACCCCTTCCCCAATCCACACGTCGAAGCCTTGGGCGCCCGCTACCTGATCCTCGAAGAATTGCTGCAACAGTCGCAGATCATCAGCCTGCACTGCCCGCTCACGCCAGCGACCCGACACCTGATCAATGCCCGGTCGCTGGCGACCATGCAGCGCGGTGCCATGTTGATCAACACAGGACGCGGCGCGCTGGTCGACACCCCGGCCCTGAGCGAAGCCTTGAAAAGCGGTCAGTTGGGTTATCTGGGGCTGGATGTCTACGAAGAAGAAGCGCTGCTGTTTTTCGAGGATCGGTCCGATCACCCGTTGCAAGATGACGTGCTTGCCCGCCTGCTGACCTTTCCCAATGTAATCGTGACCGCTCATCAGGCTTTTCTGACCCACGAAGCCCTGGGTGCTATCGCGCAGACCACGCTGGACAACATTCATGCCTGGGCCAGCGGTCAGCCGCAAAATCTCGTGGCAAGCTAGCGGGAGGAGAAATCCCACAACTGCGTGATAGGATGCGCGCAATTTGGAGGACCTCATGGCCGAACACGATTTTCGCTACAGCATGCTCAACCCGCAACACACCCTGACCGAGTGCCGCACCCTGGCACCGGGGCGCTATCAAGTGACTGGCAACGGCGGTTCGATTCACGACCGTGACGAACTGCTGGTGACCATCAAAGGCAGCAAAACCCTGCACATGCGCCTGCAGGTCGAGAAGGTCCGCCACTTGATCAACCCGCCCGGCCAATGGATTGCAGTCGCCAAAGGTCCAGTGTTCGACGAGCTGGCCATCCACCAGTGGAAGGTCAATTGCGACAGTTGCGGTGTAGTGCTGGACTTCGAGTTCATGGTTGACGCCAAGGCTGGCGTTGCCGCACAGAAACCCGCCGCATCAGCACGCATTGCCGAGCTGGGCTGGAAATCCGAAGGTGAGAAGCACTTCTGCAAGAAGTGTCAGGAGAAAGCTGCATGAAACCGTTTGCCCTGTCAGCACTCGTCGGTGCTGCCTTGCTGGTCGGCTGCGCGGCTAAACCGCTGCCGATCAAGCATGACCAAAGCTACGTGCTGGAATGGATCGGCGAACGTCCGCTGATCGACAACAGTCACCTGACCATGACCCTGGGCGCCGATGGCCGCGCCTACGGCAATGCCGGCTGCAACCACTGGTTTGCGTCGTATACCCTGCAGGACGAGACCATCACGTTTGGTGCCGTCGGCAGCACCCGCAAAATGTGTGCCCCGGCCCTGATGGAGCAAGAGCAACGCTTCCTGCAAGCGGTTGGCAAAGTTCAGCGCTGGGACATCTCGCCCATTGACCAGCTGCGCCTGTGGCCTGCGCAAGGCAAACCGTTGAGGTTCTGGGAAGAGGGTTGAACCCTGGGTTGCACCATTTCCGGTAGGAGCGAACTTGTTCGCGAGGCGGTGTATCTGAAGAACCGCGTCAGCCCTCTCGCCAACAAGTTGCCTCCTACCACAACAACCTGACACGGCAATGCCCGGTAGGAGCGAACTTGTTCGCGAGGCGGTGTATCTGAAGAACCGCGTCAGCCCTCTCGCCAACAAGTTGCCTCCTACCGGAACAACCTGACACGGCACCGCCCGGTAGGAGCGAACTTGTTCGCGAGGTGATGGTGCAGCCGATAGAGGTTTTTCCTGCCTATTAGATTTCACCCCTCCCCGCGTAGCGCCTTCAGCTTCGCCGTCACACCGGCGGCGGTCTGTTCGCCCAGCAACTGCGCACGCATCTTGCCCTTGTCGTCGATGATGTACGTCACCGGCAAGGCTTCACTCGGCGGCAAGTCATATTGCGCAGCCGGGTCCTGAGCCAATACCGTGAACTTGATACCCAGTGCATTGCTGGCGGTTTTCAGCTCTTCGCCCTGCAAGTTGTCGAAATTGACGCCAAGCACCGTCACCTTCTGGTCCTTGAGTTCTTCCGACAGGTGATTGAGTTCCGGGATTTCAACCCGGCACGGGCCGCACCATTCAGCCCAGTAATTGATCACCAGCCAATGCTTGTCGATGCGCTCGCTGGCAACTTTCTGGCCGTTCTGGTCAGTCCCCAGATCCACGCCACACCCCGCCAACAACACACTGCCGACCAATGCCACTACCGCTGCCAATCGCCTCGCCATGTTGTTCCTCTCTGTCATGAAATACTTCAAACCTGCGACGGATCACCGCTTGGTGTTTAGCCCAGGTCCTATGGCGGGGAGGATAGCCGCCACTTCATGCTGGATGCGACCTGCAAATGACCGACCTGACGCTTTATCACAACCCGCGCTGCTCCAAATCGCGCGGCGCGCTGGAACTGCTGCAAGCCCGAGGCCTGAGCCCGTCCATCGTGTTGTACCTGGAAACCCCGCCCGACGCCGGGCAATTGCGCGACGTTCTGAACAAGCTGGGCATCAGTGCCCGTCAACTGCTGCGCACCGGCGAAGACGATTACAAGGCCCTCAACCTGGCCGACCAAAGCCTGAGCGACGACGCCTTGATCGACGCCATGGTCGCGCACCCCAAACTCATCGAGCGGCCGATTCTGGTCGCCGGTGACAAGGCCGTCATCGGCCGCCCACCAGAAAACGTCCTGGAGCTTTTACCATGAGCACGCCGTACATCCTGGTCCTCTTTTACAGCCGCAACGGCTCAACCAGTGAAATGGCCCGGCAGATCGCCCGCGGTATCGAACTGGGCGGTATGGAAGCGCGCTTGCGTACCGTGCCCGCCATTTCCACCGAATGCGAAGCCGTGGCGCCGAGCATCCCGGAAAGTGGCGCGCTGTTCGCGACACTGGATGATCTGAAAAACTGCGCAGGCCTGGCCCTTGGCAGCCCGACGCGGTTCGGCAACATGGCTGCACCGCTCAAGTACTTCCTCGACGGCACCAGCAACCTGTGGCTGACCGGCGCGCTGGTGGGCAAACCGGCCAGCGTGTTCACCTCCACCGCCAGCCTGCACGGCGGCCAGGAAACCACCTTGATGTCGATGCTACTGCCGTTGCTGCACCACGGCATGCTGATCACCGGCCTGCCTTACAGCGAATCTGCACTGGTGGAAACCAGCGGCGGCGGCACCCCCTATGGCGCCAGTCACCACGCCGGGCCTGACGGCAAGCGTCCGCTGGACCCGCATGAAACCCAACTGTGTCGAGCACTCGGTCAGCGTCTGGCGAAAACCGCCCTTCTGCTGGACCCGGCCCGTGGCTAAAAAGCCCAAAGTCCTGCCTGCGCTGGACTGGCTTGAACCGCGAGTAAAAATCAGCCGCCTGATCAGCCTGACCAGTTTTTTCGGGCTGATCGCGCTGCTGAGCATTTATTACCTGTGGATTGCCGACCTGCACGGCGCAAGGCCCTGGGTGATTCTGCTGATCGAACTGGTGCCGCTGCTATTGTTCGCACCCGGGATTATCAGTGGTAGCCCCCGCGCTTATTCGTGGCTGTGTTTCGTGGTCAACCTGTATTTCATCAAAGGTGCGCTGGCAGCGTTCGATCCCAACCGTTCGCTGTTCGGCATCCTGGAGATGCTCGCCAGCCTCGGGGTATTTGTCAGCGCGCTGCTGTACATCAGATGGACTTTTCAGCGAAACCGTAAACTTGCGGGCGAAGGCCAAGTCTGAGGCTGTACGCATCATTTTCTGGAGCAGTAATGCACGATTACAAATGGCTGAATGAGTACTGCCTGAACCGCTTCGGCTCGGCCAAAGCCCTCGAAGCACATTTGCCGACACCCAAGACCGCTAAACAACTGCAAGCCATCGGCGACGACCGCTACCTTTCGACCATGGCCCTGCGGGTGTTCCGCGCCGGTTTGAAACACAGCCTGGTGGACGCCAAGTGGCCGACTTTCGAGGAAGTGTTCTACCGCTTCGATCCGGAAAAAGTCGTGCTCATGGGCGCCGACCATCTTGAGCGGCTGATGCAGGATGCGCGGATCATTCGCCACTTGGGCAAACTCAAAAGCGTGCCGCGCAATGCGCAACTGGTACTGGACATCGAAAAGGAACACGGCAGTTTCGGCAACTTCATCGCCCAATGGCCGGTGGATGACATCACCGGGCTCTGGCAGTACCTCGCCAAACATGGCAACCAGATGGGCGGACTGTCTGCGCCGCGCTTCCTGCGCATGGTGGGTAAAGACACCTTTATCCCGACCTGGGACGTGGTAGCCGCGCTCAACGCCCAGAAGATCGTCGACAAAGTCCCGACCAGCAAACGCGATCAGGCCATCGTCCAGCAAGTGTTCAACCAATGGCAAAGCGAAAGCGGCAGGCCGTTGTGCCAGCTGTCAGCGATGCTGGCGTTTACGGTGAATCACTGAGAAGGGAAGCTTCGCTTAACTCGTAGGACCGGCTTTAGCCGGGAGGAGGCCTTTACATGTACAACATTTCCATCGTCACGGCCGCCATCCTCCCGGCTAAAGCCGGTCCTACAGATTCAACCTAGACATTCACCACATTCACAAACCGCGATGCGGCGGTTTCGTCGATGCGCAGGTTAGTGAAGTCGAACAGATTGCGGTCAGCCAGCTGGGACGGAATGACATTTTGCAGACTGCGGAAAATACTGTCGGTCCGGCCTGGCGTCTTGCGCTCCCACTCCTGAAGCATGTCCTTGACCACCTGACGCTGCAGGTTTTCCTGAGAACCACACAGGTTGCACGGGATGATCGGGAAATTCCTGAAGTCGGAATAAGCCTGAATGTCCTTCTCATGGCAGTACGCCAATGGCCGGATCACCACGTTGCGACCATCGTCGGCGCGCAGCTTGGGCGGCATGGCTTTCAGCGAGCCATTGAAGAACATATTCAGGAAAAACGTCTCGACGATGTCATCGCGATGATGCCCCAGCGCCATTTTCGTTGCGCCAATCTCGTCGGCAAAAGTGTAAAGCGTGCCGCGACGCAGGCGTGAACACAGCGAACAGGTGGTCTTGCCCTCCGGGATCAGTTCCTTGACCACCGAGTATGTGTCTTTCTCGACGATGTGATACTCGATGCCCAGCGTTTCCAGATAGGCAGGCAGCACGTGCTCGGGAAAACCCGGCTGCTTCTGATCCATGTTCACGGCGACGATATCGAACTTGATCGGAGCGACCTTCTGAAAATGCATCAGCACATCAAGCATGGTGTAGCTGTCTTTGCCGCCAGACAGGCAGACCATGACCTTGTCACCCTCTTCAATCATGTTGAAGTCGGCCACGGCTTCACCGGCCAGGCGACGCAGGCGTTTCTGCAGTTTGTTCTGATTGACTGAAAGGGTGCCCATGGCGCTGGTATCCGGTTGCAATGACAAGGAGAAAAGCCCGGCATTTTACGCATAAATACGGCGTGGGGCTAAATCTTGCTGCTTACTGCCTGAGGGCATTAACAGTGTCCTGTAGATCGCCAATTGCTCTAACTGGCTGCTTTTTGTACAGGTCACGCTTCCTATACTGATACAGAGCCTGGACGTAGGACCGGCTTGAGCCGGGAGGGCGATACTGGACTCTCGCGGCTAAAGCCGCTCCTGCGAATATTGCTTTACCAGAAGGAAGGAGTACTCCACATGATCCATCACATCTGGGGGTTGTTTACCCATCCTGATCAGGAATGGCGGGACATCCGTGGCGAGGAAGAACAAAGCATCGGCCATCTATACCTTACGCACACGCTGATTCTGGCGGCGATTCCGGCGGTTTCGGCGTACATCGGCACTACGCAGATGGGCTGGGTGATTGGGGATCGAGCGCCGGTCATGCTGACCCACCAAAGCGCGATATGGATGACTATCATGTCGTACATCGCCATGCTCGCCGGTGTCGCGATCATGGGTGGCTTCATCCACTGGATGGCCCGCACCTACGATGCGACGCCTAGCCTGGCACGCTGCCTCGCCTTCGCGACTTACACGGCGACACCGCTGTTCATCGGCGGTCTGGCTGCGCTTTACCCACACATGTGGCTAGGCATGATGATCGGCACGGCAGCTGTCTGCTATACGGTTTACCTGCTGTACGTCGGCGTGCCGACCTTCATGAAAATCCCGGCGGACGAAGGCTTCATGTTCTCAAGCTCCATACTGGCAGTGGGCCTGGTGGTGCTGGTGGCGATCATGGCATTTACGGTGGTGCTATGGGGCATTGGTGTGGGGCCGGAATACACCAATTGAACACACCCCTTCGCTTTCTGTAGGAGCTGCCGAAGGCTGCGAATCGATTTTCCATGATACTCCGCTTCGCAGCCTTCGGCAGCTCCTACATGGATGTGCGCATGCTCATGACCATTCGGCAGCTTGGGTTTTCGATATCCAGCCCTTTTACGGCATACTCGGTGTCTCTGGAGACCCATGAAGCATGCTCGAGCCACTCAACACCCGTGTCGAAGTCTGTTACCAACAAGCCGAAGCTTTTTTCAAACGCCCTTTCACACGCCCGGTAGTCAGCCTCAAGCTGCGCGGCCAAAAAGCCGGTGTCGCGCATTTGCATGACAACATGCTGCGCTTCAACCCACAGCTGTACCGGGAAAACAGCGAAGACTTTTTACGCCAGACCGTCGCCCACGAAGTCGCGCACCTGATCGCCCACCAATTGTTCGGTGACCGCATCCAGCCCCACGGCGAGGAATGGCAACTGATCATGCGCGGCGTCTACGAACTGCCGCCCAACCGCTGCCACACCTACGCCGTCCAGCGCCGCAGCGTGACGCGCTACATATACCGCTGCCCGTGCCCGGGAAGCGAATTCCCGTTCTCGGCCCAACGTCACCAAATGGTCCGCAAAGGCCGCCGCTATTTGTGCCGCAGCTGCCGCGAAACACTGGTGTTCAGTGGTGAAACGCGGGTGGTTTAAGTTCCAGCTTGAACGAGATAGAACGGTGGGAGCGAATTCATTCGCGAAGAGGCAAGTAAAAGCGATACATCTCCATCGTCTGAAAAACAGCATTCGCGAATAAATTCGCTCCCACCGAATTTATGCAAATCCGTAGGACCGGCTTTAGCCGGGAGGGCGTCGGGACATTCACTACATACTCTTCGTCAGAAATACCGCTCTCCCGGCTAAAGCCGGTCCTACGGGATTGCAAGCAAACATAGAATCTCCCACATATCCCACGTCGTCGAATCAGCTTGCTAAAGATAATGGCGGCTAGCCGCCAGCCCATAAAAAAACCCATCCGAAGATGGGTTTTTCAGTAACGCGGGCTGTGGTTAGACAGGCTTGCGCGTCGGGATCGGGCGGGTCAGTGGCTCTTCAGCCAGTTCAGCAACACCCAGATCATCTACTGGAGCGGTGTTGTCGATAGCACGACCACCGGAAGCCAGCTCGGTTTGCAGCTTGTCGGTGTCCAGCTCGCCGACCCACTTGGCAACCACGACGGTGGCAACAGCGTTACCCACCAGGTTGGTCAGGGCGCGGGCTTCGGACATGAAGCGGTCGATACCCAGGATCAGCGCCAGACCGGCAACCGGCAAGTGGCCAACAGCCGACAGGGTTGCAGCCAGTACGATAAAGCCGCTACCGGTCACGCCAGCAGCACCTTTGGACGACAGCAGCAGAACCAGCAGCAGGGTGATCTGATGGGTGATGTCCATGTGAGTGTTGGTCGCCTGAGCGATGAACACTGCAGCCATGGTCAGGTAGATCGACGTACCGTCCAGGTTGAACGAGTAGCCAGTGGGGATAACCAGACCCACTACCGACTTCTGTGCGCCCAGACGTTCCATCTTGATCAGCATGCGAGGCAGTGCCGATTCCGAGGAGGAAGTACCCAGTACGATCAACAGCTCTTCACGGATGTAGCGGATCAGCTTCAGCACGCTGAAGCCGTGAGCGCGGCAGATGCCACCCAGCACGATCAGTACGAACAGTGCGCACGTGATGTAGAAGCAGATCATCAACTGGCCCAGTTGCACCAGCGAGCTCACACCGTAAGCACCGATGGTGAACGCCATGGCACCGAAGGCACCCAGAGGCGCCAGCTTCATGATCATGTTGATGATGTTAAACATCACGTGAGCGAAGCGATCGATGAAGTCCAGAACCGGCTTGCCGTAAGCACCCAGGCGATGCAGCGCGAAGCCGAAGATCACCGAGAACATCAGGACTTGCAGGATATCGCCGTTAGCGAAGGCACCGACGATGGTGTTCGGGATCACGTTAAGCAGGAAGCCAACGATGCTCTGGTCAGCGCCCGCACTGACGTAGGCAGCGATTTTGGAAGCATCCAGCGTGCTCACGTCGATGTTCATGCCGGCACCCGGCTGAACAACGTTGACCACAACCAGACCGATCAGCAGGGCGATGGTCGATACGATTTCGAAGTACAGCAGCGCGTAGCCGCCAGTCTTGCCCACCGACTTCATGTTCTGCATGCCAGCGATACCGCTAACCACAGTACAGAAGATGATCGGGGCAATGACCATTTTGATCAGTTTGATGAACCCGTCGCCCAGCGGCTTGAGAGCCTTGCCGGTGTCAGGATAGAAGTGGCCGATAAGAATACCGATCACGATTGCTACGATGACCTGGAAATACAGGGATTTGTAAATCGGCTGACGAGTCGTCATGAAATCATCCTCAAGGGCGTTGTCGGCACCATTCATGTGATGCGCGCGACGCCTAACGAGCTAACCCTCCTGCAACTGGAGGGATTTGTTTTGTCGAGCTGCACGGGGCAGACCTCTCCCCTGTATCGCAAGGCTCGTGCCACTTTCACGAAACACGCTGAACAGCATGTAAACCGGTGTGTTGGAGTCTAGTTGGGGTTTGACGATCCGCTCAGAGTGGCGGATTTCCGCCGATTAGCGGGAGAAATTCAGGAAGAGTGGCGGGTATCCGCCGATCCGCCAGCAGATAGCCACCCCATGACTTATAGACTAATAATCGGAATGCGCGGAGGTTTGTTGGAGCGAGGCTTGCCCGCGAATCAGTCGGTGAGGTAAGTCAGGAAGACCGTGTTATCGTTTTTCGCGGGCAAGCCTCGCTCCAACAGCCCCGCGCGCAGCAGCGGCCTAACCAGCGAAGAAATGAATCCTGAACGCGGCCCCGCCCAGCGGCGAATCACCCAGGGTCAACCGCGCGTTGTAGCTTTCGATGATGTCTTTAACCACCGCCAGCCCGATGCCCTGACCCGGGTTCTGGCGGTCCAGACGTTCGCCACGCTGCAAAATACGTTCGCGCTGGTGTTCCGGCACGCCGGGGCCGTCGTCTTCAACGCATAACTCTTCCCCGGCTTCGGACGTCCGCAAGCTGACGCGAACCTGCCCCAAACACAGCCGATACGCGTTCTCCAGCAGGTTGCCGAGCATTTCCAGCAAGGCGCCCTCTTCCATCGGCACCACGCATTCGTCGGGCAGGTCCAGCGTCACTTTCACCTGTTTATCGCGGTAGACCTTCTCCAGCGTATTGCACAGGCTTTCCACCACCGGCCGGAGCCTGACGTGATGACGCACCAGCCCGCTCTTGCGCAGGCTGGCCCGCTGCAGTTGATAGCCGATCTGCTGACTCATGCGCTCGATCTGGGATTGCAGAATGCGCGCCTGCTCGACATCTTCAGGTCGCTTGGCGATGTTTTCACTGACGCCCTGCAACACCGCCAGCGGGGTTTTGAGGCTGTGAGCCAAGTCGTCGAGGGAGTCGCGGTAACGAATCCGCTGCTCGCGCTCACTGCTCAGCAACCGGTTCAACGACCCGGTTAGACGCAACAGTTCGCTCGGATGATTTTCACTCAGGCTCTCGCGCTGGCCCGACTCCACCTGATCCAGCTCCTGACTCAAACCGCGCAAGGCACGCAGCCCCCAGGTCAGACCCAGCCACAGCAGCGCGAGCAATACCAGCAACGCAGCGCCAAACCCGAGATAAAGCTTTTGCCGCAGCTGAGTGACGGTTTCCTGATAACCGCGCACCGGTTGCAGCGCCACGATACTGAAGGCCGCATTACGGCCGCCGAGCAATCTGATTTCAACGTCATAGACGAAAAACTCTTCGCCGTTGGACTCTTTGATCGTGGTGAACTCACTGCCCTTGCCGTCGTAACGCGGCTGGTAGTCGATGTACTCGTCTTCAGTAGCCAGCGAGCGCCAGACCAGATCACCCTGACGGTTATAGATGTAGCCCAGCAAGCGCGAGCCGGGAAGATTGAATTGCTCACCGGGCAGCACGGATGGCATCAACAGACGGCCATTCTCGACTCTGGCGGCGGAAATCAAGGTGGTCACATCGGACGCCAGCCGCTGCTCGATGGAGCCGCGCAGCGCGAGGCTGAATGCGCCCTGCAAGGCGGGCAACATGAGTAGCATGAAAATCACTGCCAGGGTCGCTGCGCCAATCATCAGGCGCAGGTGCAGCGAACGAATCATGTGCAGCGCTCGTTGAACAGGTATCCCAGCCCGCGCACGGTTTCAATGGGTTTGAAGGCCACCGCACCTTCGATTTTGCGTCGCAGACGACCGACCAGAACCTCGATCACATTCGGATCGCGCTCTTCGTCATCGGGGTAGAGTTGCTCCATCAGGCGCTCTTTGGCCACCACCTGCTGATGATGGCGCATGAGGTATTCGAGAATCCGGTATTCGTAGGCGGTCAGCGGCAGCGGTTGCTCTTCCAGCGTGGCCTGTTTGCGGTTCAGGTCCAGCGATAATGGCCCGGCAATAATCGTCGAGTGGGTAAAACCGCTGGCCCGGCGCAGCAAGGCATTGAGGCGCGCTTC
Organism: Pseudomonas sp. ICMP 561; assembly: GCF_002699985.1. Classification (GTDB taxonomy): domain Bacteria; phylum Pseudomonadota; class Gammaproteobacteria; order Pseudomonadales; family Pseudomonadaceae; genus Aquipseudomonas; species Aquipseudomonas quasicaspiana. The sequence continues at coordinate 57,841 of NZ_LKBT01000056.1, forward strand.
CAGCTCTTCGAACTGAAAGGGCTTGACCACGTAATCATCAGCCCCGGCAGCCAAGCCTTCGACCTTGTCCTGCCAATTGCCACGGGCCGTCAAAATCAGGATCGGAAACGCCTTGCCGAGGGTGCGCAACTGACGAATCAGCTCCAGACCGCTCATGCCCGGCAGCCCGAGGTCGATTACCGCCAGGTCATGGTTGAACTGGCCCACCTGGTAGAGCGCCTCTTCGGCGTTGGCGACCGACTCAACGATATGGCCAGCCTCGGTCAATCGGGTTTGCAAGTGATGACGCAACAGCGCCTCGTCCTCAACCACCAGCAACTTCATGCAGCTCTCCCGGGTGATGTTTCACGTTCTAAAATCAACAAACTGCAATTAGGCATTTCAAAGACGATAAACCCGTAGGAGCGGCTTCAGCCGCGAGGAAGCCAGTACATTCGCCGCATTTGTATCATCAGGAATGCCATCCTCCCGGCTAAAGCCGGTCCTACGGACTGTGATGGGCAATTATCAAAGCACGTGCTGCACCGGCTTCCAGCTTTGCGAAACACCCTCTTCAGCACTGAAGCCCACCGCCTTAGTCTGGCGCAGATCATAGTGCCCAGACAGCGTTTTCTGTGCGACCGGCACGCCGTTGTACCTACCCGACAGGCCGTCATAAGTTGCCGAATAATATAGCCGGTCGGCGTGAGGCCGGTCATCGATCTGCTCGCTCAAGCCCTGACTCCAGACACCCTCACCCAGCGACCTGCCACTTTCGCCAAACCTGTCGACCCGTTCGCCACTTTTGTTCAGCGGTGCTCGGGAAACTTCATTGCCGCTGTCCGCCGCTTGCGCCGCAGCACTGCCGCCCAGAAAAGCCAAAGCCAGGAAAAACTTGTTGAGTGTCGTCATGGTGTAGTCCTCTTGCGCCGGGCGCTGTTCAGGTACGGCACCAGACTAGTCTGCGCGCCCTGAACCAGCCCTGAACACCCACTGAACCTGCGCTGAACAACTATCTACCGCACACATTAAAAAACACCCGTCACAATGCGTTAATCTTCCTACCCATTCCCAACCGCTATATAGAAGGTGTCGATCATGCGTTTATGGATTGCGTTGCTGATGATGGGGCTGGCCGGTGTGACTCAGGCGGCCATCAAGACCGAACAGATCAACTATAAAAGCGCCGACGGCACCCCGCTGGTGGGTTATTACGCTTATGACGACGCCATCAAAGGCCAGCGTCCCGGCATCATCGTGGTTCATGAATGGTGGGGCCTGAACGATTACGCCAAGCGTCGCGCCCGTGACCTTGCAGCGCTCGGCTACAGCGCCATGGCTATCGATATGTACGGTGAAGGCAAGAACACCGAACACCCGAAAGACGCCATGGGCTTCATGCAGGCGGCGTTGAAAGACAGCGACGCGGCCAACAAGCGCTTCGATGCAGGTCTTGAGCAACTGAAGAAACAACCGCAGACCGATCCGAAGAAAATCGCCGCTATCGGCTACTGCTTCGGCGGCAAGATCGTTCTGGATGCGGCCCGTCGCGGCGAACCGCTGGCTGGCGTGGTCAGCTTCCACGGTGCATTGGTCACCAACACCCCCGCCAAGGCCGGTGGCGTGAAAGTCCCGATGCTGGTGGAGCACGGCGCTAAAGACAGCATGGTCACCCCGGAAAACGTTGCCGCCTTCAAGAAGGAAATGGACGACGCAGGTGCCGACTATAAATTCGTCAGCCTCGCCGACGCCAAACACGGCTTCACCAACCCTGACGCCGACCGCCTCAGCCACGGCGAACACGGCGGCCCGGACATCGGCTACAACAAAGCCGCTGACGAAAGTTCGTGGAAAGATATGCAGGCGTTTTTGAAGAAAGTGTTTGGCGCGTAAACCCGCCCAGGACGCTCTCCTGTAGGAGTGAGCTTGCTCGCGATAGCTATATTCCCGGCGCTGGACATGTATCAGGTGTACCGGCCTCATCGCGAGCAAGCTCACTCCTACAGGATCTATGTGGGCCGGGCTATAGCGCACGCCTTTAGCGAGCCGCTTCCCAGTACCGCATTCCCCCGGCAAAATGCCGCCCATGACTCAAAATCCTCACCTCCCCGCCTGTTGCCCCGCCCTCCATCACCATTGGCCCTTGCCCCATGCCTTGGCGAATGTGGCGTTGGTCAGCGGTCACTTCGATCCCAAACAACTCGCGGAGGGCGACTTCCAGCGTAGCGTCATCACGCCTCCGGCCAGCATTCAGCGCTCTGTCGCCAAACGGCAAACCGAATTTCTTGCAGGCCGCTTGTGCGCAAGAACAGCGCTGCAGCATCTGGACGGTCGCGACTGGGTGCCGGACATCGGCGAAGACCGCGCGCCGATCTGGCCAGCCGACATTTGCGGTTCAATCACCCACAGTACCGGCTGGGCCGCGGCCATCGTCGCGAACAAACAGCATTGGCGTGGATTGGGGCTGGACACTGAAAACCTGCTTAGTCACGAGCGCGCCAGCCGTCTGGCCGGAGAAATCCTCACGCCGTGGGAAATGCAGCAAATGGCTGCTGGGCCTGCGGAGCAGATTGCTCTGCACGTGACGCTGACCTTCTCTATAAAAGAAGCGCTGTTCAAGGCCCTGTACCCCATCGTGCAGAAACGCTTCTATTTTGAAGACGCGCAACTGCTGCACTGGTCCGCGGACGGTAAAGCTCGCCTGCGCCTGCTGACCGACCTGTCCGGCGAATGGCACAACGGCAAGGAACTGGAAGGGCAATTCAGCGTGCAGGGCGAGCATGTGTTGAGCCTGGTGGCAGTGCCTGCGTGATTCAGCCATAACGTTTTTTGGAGCCCCCCCCAGCCCGCATGGCCGACGCGATCTCTGTAGGACTGGCTTTAGCCGGGAGGACATCGGGACAGACACCAAATCTCCTTCGCCAGAAATCATTCCTCCCGGCTAAAGCCGGTCCTACGGAGGGCAGAGCAAGCATGCGGGCCAATATAGAATCGCCCACAAAACCTCAGCGCACATCCTCCAACGGACAATGCTCACACCGCCCCACCCACGCCACCTGATGGCTCAAACAACAAATGCGCCGCTGCCGACGTGGCGGTTCGCCCACATAGTGGATGGCATTGAACAAAGGATTGCGTCGTCCGTCGCTCAAGGTCTTATTGCGCAATAGCGCATAACCCGCGTCCAGCGAGGTGTCGGTCAACGTGCCCAGTTGCACGAGGCAGCGCTCAAGGTAATCCCCGGCATTGCCCCACAGAACCGCCGCCGATACATCGCCCAGCCGACTGAGCGCATCAATGAAAGGATGCAGATTGTCATCCATCAGCCCTGAAAAACTCACAGGCTGACTCGCGCCAACGCCGAGGAATTTCAACGCAACCGGAACACCGCGCTTGTCCAGCGCCACAGCGATCTGATCCAGCTGCAACGGCCAGCACCAGCCCTGCACCAACCCCGCCACCACAACTGGTGGGATCACTTGCATGAAGTAATACTTGGACCACTGCGACACCAACACCTGTCGATGACTGGCCAGCAACTCAGCGCCATAGATATTCAGCAACAGCGCGTCCAGCGCCTCAGCCTGCAAAAGCTCCGGCAACGGCCTCACCGCCCGCGGATCGTCTTCAGCCAGCAGGCTCTGCCCGAAGCACTCAAGTGCGCCACTGAATAATGGGTGACTCATCAGGCTTCCTGATTGGGAAAAGGGAGTTCTCAACTTACGTAGGAGCTGCCGAAGGCTGCGAAACCGATGTGCCTGATACACCGCCTTCGCAGCCTTCGGCAGCGCCTACAGGAACAACATCTGCATTGAGGGAAGGACAGTCCTCAAAACCACAACTCGAACAATTCTATCCATCATTTCCTCAAGCACACCACATGCCAAAACGCGCTTGCCAAAGGCATTTTCTGTGATAGGGTTCGCGCCCTCAAAAATCAGCTCACCGTCGTAAAAAAACCTTAATAAGCGTCATAGGGGCGCCGGTCCAGTAGTTATGCGGCCTACACGCGATACGGAGCTTTCATACACCAATTACACACAGCTTTATCCACAGGTAGTGCGTTGCAATTGGTGTCCAAAACGCTTTATCTTGTAGCCCGGCTTCACGAACAACCCTACATGTAGGGTTTTACGTAAAAAACCCAACACAAGTCGAACAGGGATTTCAAGCATTTTTCTTCCGTGTCGAGGGTTGAACCAAAGGCTAATTCATTAGCCCAAGCTGCGCCCCAGACACCCGAGCGTGCATACCCTCTTTGACTGCAGCAAATTCAAGCATTTGTTGCAATATTTAACAGGCACCATCCAACAGATTTCCCGAGGCAGCGAGCAACGATCTCGCTGCCTTTTTGACTTCAAAGCCAGGGACGGTGAAACCCGCCATCCCCATCCGTTTTGAGGTCGTTACAGCCGGCGCTTTTGTCGACTGAATGCCTACAAACCGGATCGGTGGGTGCTGATTAGCACCCAAACAAACATAGAGAATGTGGAGACACCCATGCAAACAGACACAACTCGCGAGAACTCGCCGAACCCGGCGCCGCAGACAAGCCAGTCCCAACAGGATCTGTCCGCGACCGCTCCCGGCCAGCTGCGCGTGATCAAGCGTAACGGCACTGTCGTCGCCTACACCGATGACAAAATTACCGTCGCTATCACCAAAGCGTTTCTTGCAGTTGAGGGCGGCACTGCCGCTGCGTCTTCGCGCATCCACGACACCGTGGCCCGTCTGACTGAACAAGTCACCGCGACCTTCAAGCGTCGCATGCCTTCGGGCGGCACCATCCACATCGAAGAAATCCAGGACCAGGTTGAACTGGCCCTCATGCGTGCCGGCGAGCAGAAAGTCGCTCGCGACTACGTCATCTACCGTAACGAGCGCTCCAAGGAGCGTGCCGTTCGTGGCACCGACGCACCGGTCGACGCCCACCCTTCGATCCGCATTACCCGCGCCGACGGCAGCATTGCGCCGCTGGACATGGGTCGTCTGAACACCATCGTCACTGAAGCGTGTGAAGGCCTGGCTGAAGTCGACGCCAACCTGATCCAGAACGAAACCCTGAAAAACCTGTACGACGGCGTGGCGATGAAAGACGTCAACACCGCTCTGGTGATGACCGCCCGTACCCTGGTTGAGCGCGAGCCGAACTACTCGTTCGTGACCGCCCGCCTGCTGATGGACACCCTGCGCGCTGAAGGCCTGAATTTCCTGGAAGTGGCCGAAAGCGCTACTCACCACGAAATGGCCGACCTGTATGCCAAGGCCCTGCCTTCGTACATCGCCAAAGGCATTCAGTTCGAATTGCTGAACCCGATCCTGGCCACCTTTGACCTGGAAAAACTCGGCAAGGCGATCAACCACGAGCGCGATCAGCAGTTCACCTACCTGGGCCTGCAAACTCTGTACGACCGTTACTTCATCCACAAGGATGGTATCCGTTTCGAACTGCCGCAGATCTTCTTCATGCGTGTGGCCATGGGTCTGGCAATCGAAGAGAAAGCCAAAGAAGACCGCGCCATCGAGTTCTACAACCTGTTGTCGTCCTTCGACTACATGGCGTCGACTCCTACGCTGTTCAACGCCGGTACCTTGCGTCCGCAGCTGTCCAGCTGCTACCTGACCACCGTTCCGGATGACCTGTCGGGCATTTACCACGCCATCCACGACAACGCCATGCTGTCCAAATTCGCAGGCGGTCTGGGCAACGACTGGACTCCGGTTCGTGCGCTGGGCTCGTACATCAAAGGCACCAACGGCAAATCCCAGGGCGTTGTACCGTTCCTGAAAGTCGTGAACGACACCGCCGTAGCCGTTAACCAGGGTGGCAAGCGCAAAGGCGCTGTCTGTGCTTACCTGGAAACCTGGCACATGGACATCGAAGAGTTCATCGAACTGCGCAAGAACACCGGTGATGACCGTCGTCGTACCCACGACATGAACACTGCCAACTGGATCCCTGACCTGTTCATGAAGCGTGTCTTCGATGACGGCAAATGGACCCTGTTCTCGCCTTCCGAAGTACCGGACCTGCACGACCTGACCGGTAAAGCCTTCGAAGAGCGTTACGAGTACTACGAAGCCCTGAGCGAATACCCAGGCAAGATCAAGCTGTTCAAGACCATCCAGGCCAAAGACCTGTGGCGCAAGATGCTCTCGATGCTGTTCGAAACCGGCCACCCATGGCTGACCTTCAAGGACCCGTGCAACCTGCGTAGCCCGCAGCAGCACGTGGGCGTGGTTCACAGCTCGAACCTGTGCACCGAGATCACCCTGAACACCAACAAGGACGAGATCGCAGTCTGCAACCTGGGCTCGATCAACCTGCCGAACCACATCGTGGGCGGCAAGCTGGACACCGACAAGCTCAAGCGCACCATCGACGTCGCCGTTCGCATGCTCGATAACGTTATCGACATCAACTACTACTCGGTGCCGCAAGCGAAGAACTCCAACTTCCGTCATCGTCCAGTGGGTCTGGGCATCATGGGCTTCCAGGACGCGCTGTACCTGCAGCACATTCCTTACGGTTCCGATGCGGCTGTCGAGTTCGCCGACCGTTCGATGGAAGCTGTCAGCTACTACGCGATCCAGGCCTCTTGCGACCTGGCCGACGAGCGCGGTGCCTACGAGACGTTCCAGGGTTCCCTGTGGTCCAAAGGCGTACTGCCGCTGGATTCGCAACAGATCCTGATCGAGCAGCGTGGCCAGAAGTACATCGACGTTGACCTGAACGAAACCCTGGACTGGGCGCCAGTACGTGCCCGTGTACAGAAAGGTATTCGTAACTCCAACATCATGGCCATCGCACCGACCGCGACCATCGCCAACATCACTGGCGTATCGCAGTCGATCGAACCGACTTACCAGAACCTGTACGTGAAATCGAACCTCTCGGGCGAATTCACCGTGATCAACCCGTACCTGGTCCGCGACCTCAAAGCCCGCGACCTGTGGGACTCGGTCATGATCAACGACCTGAAGTACTACGACGGTTCGGTACAACAGATCGAGCGCATCCCACAGGAACTCAAAGACCTGTACGCCACCGCGTTCGAAGTCGACACCAAGTGGATTGTTGATGCAGCAAGCCGTCGCCAGAAGTGGATCGACCAGGCTCAGTCCCTGAACCTGTACATCGCTGGCGCATCGGGCAAGAAGCTGGACGTGACCTACCGCATGGCCTGGTACCGTGGTCTGAAAACCACTTACTACCTCCGTGCCCTGGCTGCGACCAGCACCGAGAAATCCACCGTCAACACCGGCAAGCTCAACGCAGTATCGAGCGGCGGCCACGGCCCGGACGACTCGGCGATCACCGCCCCACGTCCAACCGAAGCTGCACCGGCCGGTCCAGCACCAGTGCCTAAGGCCTGTGCGATCGACGAGCCGGATTGCGAAGCTTGCCAATAAGGCAATCTTGAAAGCTGGCCTCGGCTCTTCCTCTGGAATGATATTCCTTGTGGGAGCGAGGCTTGCCCGCGATAAGGTCACCCTGCTGTAACTACCGAAATACAAACCGGGAGCCTCAAACCCTCCCGGCTTCACCCCGCAAAACCGCTACCTGCACAGGTCGCCCGCGTCCCCCCCTCTCCCTCGCTGCAAACAAAGCCTACTGCGCCAAAACCCATCGCAACAAAACAACCTGACACCGCACATCCTTCCCAATTAATCCCATCCCGGTGGGAGCGCACTCATTCGCGAAAGCGGTGTGTCAGACGCAGATTTTTTGCAGGGAAAATACCTTCGCGAATGAATTCGCTCCTACCAAAAACGGTGCAGGCAGGTGTTAACGCTGTGAACACCCATCCTGGTGGGAGCGAATTCATTCGCGAAAGCGGTGGGTCAGACGCAGATTTTTCGCAGAAGAAATGCTTTCGCGAATGAATTCGCTCCTACCAGAAACAGTGCAGTCAGGTGTTAACGCTGTGAACACCCATCCCGGTGGGAGCGCATTCATTCGCGAAAGCGGTGTGTCAAACGCAGACTTTTTGCAGGAAAAATGCTTTCGCGAATGAATTCGCCCCTACCGAAAAACAGTGCAGGCAGGTGTTAACGCTGTGAACCCATCCCGGTAGGAGCGAATTCATTCGCGAAAGCGGTGGGTCAGACGCAGATTTTTTGCAGGAGAAATGCCTTCGCGAATGAATTCGCTCCTACCGAAAAACAGTGCAGTCAGGTGTTAACGCTGTGAACACACCTCCCGGTAGGAGCGAATTCATTCGCGAAAGCGGTGCGTCAGACGCAGATTTTTTGCAGGGAAAATACCTTCGCGAATTAATTCGCTCCCACCAGAAACAGTGCAGGCAGGTGTTAACGCTGTGAACACACATCCCGGTGGGAGCGAATTCATTCGCGAAAGCGGTACGTCAGACGCAGATTTTTTGCAGGGAAAATGCCTTAGCGAATGAATTCGCCCCTACCGAAAAACAGTGCAGTCAGGTGTTAACGCTGTGAACACACCTCCCGGTAGGAGCGAATTCATTCGCGAAAGCGGTGTGTCAGACGCAGACTTTTTGCATGGAAAATACCTTCGCGAATGAATTCGCTCCTACCAAAAACAGTGCAGTCAGGTGTTAACGCTGTGAACACCCCATCCCGGTAGGAGCGAATTCATTCGCGAAAGCGGTGTGTCAGACGCAGATTTTTTGCAGGGAAAATACCTTCGCGAATGAATTCGCTCCTACCAAAAACAGTGCAGTCAGGTGTTAACGCTGTGAACACCCCATCCCGGTAGGAGCGAATTCATTCGCGAAAGCGGTGTGTCAGACGCAGATTTTTTGCAGGGAAAATACCTTCGCGAATGAATTCGCTCCTACCAAAAACAGTGCAGTCAGGTGTTAACGCTGTGAACACCCCATCCCGGTAGGAGCGAATTCATTCGCGAAAGCGGTGTGTCAGACGCAGATTTTTTGCAGGGAAAATACCTTCGCGAATGAATTCGCTCCTACCAAAAACAGTGCAATCAGAGCCAGACGGACGGACGGGCTCACTAAATTCCATAGCATGCCGCTATGCCTACTGTAGCTACCCTCAATTGGGCTTAAAGGCCGACTGAAGATACCTTCCCGTTATCGCAATATATGGCGCATTGACACCAACGCGCTTCAGCTACTTGTTTACCCACGAGTTCACCCCATGAAAAATCCGATATCCCTCGCATCGCGCATCGGCCTGGGCTTTGCCGCCATCGTGTCGCTGCTTGTATTGATTACCGCCGTGGGTATTCAACGAGTTGGATTTATCGACTCCACCCTGGAAGACGTCAGCAATAACGCCGCGAAAGTGCAGCGCTACGCAATCAACTTCCGCGGTAGCGTGCACAACCGCGCGATCGCCATTCGCGATGCCGTGCTGGTGACCAATGATCGCGACCTTGAATCCCACCTGGCCGAAGTCAGCAGCCTGCAAAAAGACTACGTGGACTCAGCCACGCCGATGGACCAACTCTTCGCGAGCAACACCGTCACCCCGCAAGAGCAATCCATGCTGCAGGCCATCAAAGACATCGAACAGCGCACCCTGGCCTCCACGAAAAAACTGATCGACCTGCGCCGCACCGGCGACATCGCGGGTTCTCAGGCTTTGCTGCTCAACCAGATATCCGCCGACTACAGCGAGTGGCTCAAGCGCATCAACGCCTTGATCGACTATGAAGAAGCGTCCATCAAATCGCAGCTCAGTGACGTGCAGGCCACCGCTAGCCAGTTTCGCGGCTTGATGTTGCTGGCGACTGGCGCGGCTTTGTTGCTGAGCATCTTCCTGTCGATCCTCATCATCCGCTTCGTCAAATCCACCCTCGGCGCAGAACCTACTGAAGTGGCTCAAGCCATCCAGCGTCTTGCCGCGGGCGACCTGCAGCAAAGCATCGTCACGCCCTACCCCGACAGCGTGATGGGCGTACTGAAAACTGCCCTCAGCCGCCTGGCTGACACCATTACCCAAGTGCGCATGGCCGCTCAGGAAGTGAATCAGTCCTCAACACTGCTGTCCGCCACGTCGATCACCAACAACGACCAGATCAACCTGCAAACCCGTGAAGCTGAACAAGTGGCCACCGCCATCACGCAAATGGCAGCCACCGTCAACGAAGTCACCGGTTACGCATCCCAAGCCGCCGATGCAACGCGTCTGGCCGACGGCGAAGTGGAAAGCGGTAACCAGTTGGTCGCGGGCACCACCCTGGCGATTGAACAATTGGCCACGTCACTGGCGGAAACCACCCTGACCGTGGAGCGGGTGTCCAAACAAAGCGAAGAGATCGAGAGCGTGATCGACGTCATCAACTCAATTGCCTCTCAAACCAACCTGCTGGCCCTCAACGCGGCCATCGAAGCGGCAAGGGCTGGCGAGCACGGCCGGGGCTTTGCGGTCGTCGCCGATGAAGTGCGCTCGCTGGCCAACCGCACCCAGCGCTCGACGCAAGACATTCGGGACATGATCAGCACCCTGCAAAGTGGTACTGAAGCCGCCGCGCAAACCATGCGTGACAACTGCGAACTGGTAGGTCGCACCGTAGAGCAAACCCGCAATGCACAAGGCGCGCTGTCCAAAATCAGTCAGGAAGTGGGCGCCATCAACCGCATGAACGCACAGATCGCCAGCGCCTCGGTGCAGCAAAACAGCGTGGCCGAAGAAGTGGCTGTCAACATCAACCGCATTCACGGCTCAACCGTGCAGTCCGCTACCGGATCAAAACAAGTGGCCACCGCAAGCCAGGAACTGGCCCAACTGGCAGACCGCCTCACCCAGAAAGTGGCGTTCTTCAAAGTCGGCTGAGCCAAAGGGCAGCGCAGAAAACAAGGCGTGGATCGCGGTGCCCTCGGCCCGGTAGGAGCGAACTTGTTCGCGAGGCGTCATACCTGAAACACCACGAAGCCCCTCTCGCCAACAAGTTGCCTCCTACCCGAACGGCCTGACACCGTGCAAAACGGTAGGAGCGAACTTGTTCGCGAGGCGTCATACCTGAAACACCGCGCAGCCCCTCTCGCCAACAAGTTGCCTCCTACCCGAACGGCGACACCGCGCCACACCAACCGTTGGTCGCCTAAAAACCACTACCGCACAGCCCCTCCCCGCCACACCCCCCGGTATCCAAGGCATAGCGAAACATTGACCCCCGTCAAGCCAAATCCCCATACCGCAAATGCGTCGCAACGACACATTGCCGGACACCCTCATGACCTATATGCTGTGTTTCGAAAAATGAAAAACACTACATAAGGGATTTCCGCTGTATTTCCGGCCGCTACTTCTCCACTGAGAACGAACCCCCAAATGCAGAAGAAAATAACGAAATTCCTTCCTCAAACGCAGTTACGGATGAACAAGTGTCGGGCGAAATCTGTATAATCCCGCGCTCGCTCCAAGGTACTCAAATGACCCTTTGCCCACGCAATGCTGTCTTGCCTGAAAGCCACCTTGAGTCCCCGTTTTGCTCGCCTGTAAGGCCCCAAAGGCGCGGCGACAAATCCAATGATCGATCCGCAGCACCACAAACAGGTCGATCCTGAGTAAAACTCGAAAATTCCGTTGCCGGCGTCATCCACTCGACGCAGGCACTACATCCTTTGAAATTCAGGAGCTTCCACCATGCTGAGCTGGGACGAATTCGATAAAGAAGACGGCGAAGTAGCTGTCAAAGCAACCAACGCCGGTCACGCTAACGAAGCCAACATGGACCGCCTCGACAGCGCCGGTGGCGCCGCAGCCACCGAAGCTCGCGCCGTCACCGACAAAGACTCTGCTGCCCTGATCCGCGCCAAAAAAGCACTGGACGCACTGGACGTCGCCGAAGGCCTGGCTGAACTCGAAGGCGCCAGCGCCCGCGTTGCCGTTGACGAAAAAATGATGATCAACTGCCGCGCCGACCTTAACCAACTCGTGCCTTTCAAGTACGACTGGGCGTGGCAGAAGTACCTGGACGGTTGCGCAAACCACTGGATGCCGCAAGAGGTCAACATGACCGCCGACATCGCCCTGTGGAGAGACCCACAAGGCCTGACCGACGACGAGCGCCGCATCGTCATGCGTAACCTGGGCTTTTTCTCCACCGCCGACTCCCTGGTTGCCAACAACCTGGTACTGGCCGTGTACCGCCTGATCACCAACCCGGAGTGCCGCCAGTACATCCTGCGCCAGGCCTTCGAAGAGGCGATCCACACCCACGCTTACCAGTACTGCATCGAATCGCTGGCCATGGATGAAGGCGAGATCTTCAACATGTACCACGAGATTCCATCGGTCGCGAAGAAAGCCGCCTGGGGCCTGAAATACACCCGTTCGATCTCCGATCCGAAGTTCGAAACCGGCACCGTCGAAACCGACAAAGAATTGCTGCGCAACCTGATCGCCTACTACTGCGTACTGGAAGGCATCTTCTTCTACTGCGGCTTCACCCAGATCCTGTCCATGGGCCGTCGCAACAAAATGACCGGTGTCGCCGAGCAGTTCCAGTACATCCTGCGCGACGAATCCATGCACCTGAACTTCGGCATCGACGTGATCAACCAGATCAAAATCGAAAACCCACACCTGTGGGACGCCGAAATGAAGGAAGAAGCCAGCCAGATGATTCTGCAAGGCACCCAACTGGAAATCGAATACGCACGCGACACCATGCCGCGCGGCGTACTGGGCATGAACGCTGCGATGATGGAGGACTACCTCAAGTTCATCGCTAACCGTCGCCTGAGCCAAATCGGTTTGAAAGAAGAGTACCCAGGTACCACCAACCCATTCCCATGGATGAGCGAAATCATGGACTTGAAGAAAGAGAAAAACTTCTTCGAGACGCGGGTTATTGAGTATCAGACTGGTGGGGCGTTGAGCTGGGATTGATTGATCCCCCGCTCACAAGCTTCAAATGAAAGGGCTGCCTGAAAAGGTGGCCCTTTTTTATTGGCTATGTATGCCGTTGAATGACAGGTTGATCGATGAGCTACGGAGTGGCCCCGATGTCCCTGACACCGCGCCGTCTCGCGGCAACATAGATCTGGTAGGACCGGATTTATCCGGGAAGGCAGCATTCCAGACGACGATGATGTGGCGGATGTACCGACCTATTCCCGAATGAATTCGGTCCCACGGGTTCCGTGTGAATTCAGACAATTACACTTCTTTGATGAACGCGCCGATCACAAGATTCTTGAATCCCATTTCTCGTTCCCATACCGACGGGACTTGTAACTGTCGATCTTCCACTCCCCCGCTTTTTTCAACATGACGAAGAGATACTCGTCCTGAAAGCTCGTCTCCGTTTTAATCACCACTTCGGCTCTGGATTTGGTTTTGATCTCCACCAGGACTTCCGTTGGACTTTCGACACCGTTGAATTTAGCTGGGAAGCCAAAACTTCCAGGATTTTTGCCGCCGTACACCCGACGCTTATCAGTGCAGTAATGATCAAACAGCGGGGCCGTCCGCTCACCGAATATCGCAAACCAATCGGTTCTGCCTTCCGCGTAGTGGTATTCGATGCCCGGATACTTCTGCCGTAGCTCACCATCTTCTTTTTTACTTCCGGCGTAGATATCACGCTCGATCGAATTCCATTTAGTCCCGAATTCACTGACGTGCAATGCCAGATGTGATTTGAGTGAAGCTTCGTCCATTTACCTGGCTCCAGAATTTCCATTGATGCAGAACACTGCTTGAACGCAGCCGTCTTTCGACGATCGATTTCGTAGCTTACAAAGAGCCAGGCCTGATGGCTATCACAGGTTCAAATCGGGCTCTCATGGACACACCGTCCCTCCCCACCTCACTTCACATCGCAATGTATGGCACGATAATCTTCGAAGGAACATCGCCATAAGCAACCCGCGTATTTTGAACCAGAGACAGGACGCTGAAATGGACGCCGCTTTTCAAAAGCTCGCACTCAAGATTGGCATCGAGCTACCGGAACGTTTTTCAGCATTGATGGCCATAGCGCAGTCGGACAAAAACACCATGCGCAGTGTTTATGACGTGTTTTTGCTTGATGCCGAAGAAGCCGAGCGCGAAATTGATGAGTGGCTCGATCCGGCTGATCATGATGGTCGAACGTTCCTGCCTTTCGCGACTAATGGCAGCGGTGAGCCCTACTGTTTCGTGCGTCTGGCAAATGGGCAGACGGGGATCGCACAAGCACTGCATTTCGGGCAGATGACAAGCCTTGCCCACATCGACATATCGTCGTGGGTGACAAGCCACTATGTGCGCGCAGCGGCTGACGTGTCCCACCTGAAATATCAAACAGAGATGGGCCCAGTAATCACCCATGAAGTGCAATTACTCCATCCAGCATTGCTGCCTAAACACCGTGCGCTACTTGCGGACCTTTTTTCCAGACCCTGTGTGGCCAGGTCATTCAAGGACGGCTCCGAGAGCATTCCCAGAACAGTGAACGCTTTCATTTCCCAAGAGGAATCGGAGTTGTTACAGGCAAGCCTGGAACAACCAGACCCTATTGAATTCGAAGTACTGCGTGACTGGATGCGCTGAGTAGGCCTTGCAGTCAGCAGAATCCCAATGGAGTGACCATGAGCGAAAAACAACCCTGCCGGGTGTGCGCAAATTTGATATTGGCAACCACGGCGGCACGCAACGACGGAATGTGTGTGCCCTGCAAGCGCGGCTATCGGAAAGATATCGAAGACGGGAAACTCCGGGCCGAAGAGCACAAGCGTTACATCGTCAGCCCGCGAGCGCTGTACTGGACGGCGCTGGTCAACCGCGTCTACAACACACCCGAAGGTTTCTCAGGGCTGGCATTGGCAGAACAGCGCTATTACGCCGTCAGCGCATTACAGGGCGAGGTCTACAACGGCGGCTTCGATCAGTACTTCGGCAACTCCTCGGGGGAGCACTTCGACATCGCTTGCGCGGGCCTGCTTGAACTGGGCGCGACGCAGACACTGGCGCTGCTCGAAGAGGCCAGGCGCCTGCTGTTCGGTACCCAGCCCGTGCCCACCGACAAGGGCTTGCGCCAGTTGAGCATGCCCACCTACGCAGACGAGCGAGATCTTGATTGCGAAGCGGCGCTGGATGCCCTCGACAACCAATTTTATAAGGATGCCGAACAACTCGACGACCGCTTGCTGAAGTACGCCCTTGAGCACGGCTTGTTCGAAAGGGAGGCCGATTGACCATCCGGCCAGATGACAACCCCCACCCAAATCAGCAAACCCAGGCTACGCCAACCATGAAAAATCACGCACCGTACTACGTGCTGTTTACTGCGATGCTTTCAATGTTTTGCCCAGCCGTCCTGGCAGCATCGTGGCAAATCTGCAGCATGGAATTGCGTATTACTGATGTCCTGACAAAACCCTATCCAGCGTTGCAGGCCGAGATCCTCAAGGTAAGCGCAAAGACCGCCACGGTCGTCTGCCCGGAGCCAGGCTCGACTCTCAAGTTTTTGCCGGAAACGTCAGACTATCAGGCCGTGCTGCCACGCCGAACCTGGCCCAAAAAAGGACAAGTGGTGCGCTTTGATTACCGCTACCTGGATGGCACCTGTAAAGGCGAATGGAAGGATTACCCGTGCCGCATCAAACACTACTCACTGCCGAGGCAATGAACGTTGAATCATAAAAAACTACTGGGCTATCTGCCCGACGATCTCGTTGAGCCGATCACCCATGACGTTGCGCGGGTGACTGCATGGGAGATGCTTGGCCCTGAAAAAATCACCCATGAGGTACTGACTGCCCAAGTGCTCAAGCGGGTGTTCCTGCGTTGGGATTGTGTGTTGCAGGGCCCACGTGATGACGCCAGCCAACACTACAAAGACCTGGTGTGCCTGACGATGGCGGCCGTGCTTCATCGTCATGGTTTTTGCGATGAGGCATTGACCCAGACTGCGCTGGAGGCGGTCGACAGGCTTAATGAGCAGGGCGTGCTGAGCGATACCTTCGAACGCAACAGCGATGCCATCAAGGCGCTGCTGACTTCGCCACCAACCCCCTTGGTACGACGCCCGCCGTTCGACAAAGACGTCACGTTCTTGCGAGAGGGCGACGTCTTGTCAGTACAGATCGGCGAATGGTTTTATGCGATCTACGTCCATAGCATCCTGGGTAATCACGAAGCCCCGGTGGTCGAGATTTACGACTTCGCCTCACGCCAGCGCCCAGAGCCTGAAGACCTCCGGCACTGCAAGGCCAAAGGGCAGCGCTACAATGACGGCACTATGCGTATCGCACAGCACGCGCCTTATGGACTGCGGGATGTGCCGGACAGGGCCAGACAGTTTCAGATCATCGCCAGCGGCTTTCCCGCGCCCCGTGTTGATCATTTACAACCGTCGATTGGTTTGTTCGCCGTAAGCGACCCGTTCACCCTCTTGGAAGATATCCAGCGCGCCTTCGGTCACGATTGAAAGCTCCCCGATTGAACAGCCTCTTAGCGTTGCATCGCCTCCAGGCCAACGCCCGCGACGTAACGCACCTGCTCATCGGTATCCTGTGTTGCCCGACGTAGCGCCTCGATGGCCCGACGCGCGTCGTCGGGCAGCAAGCCACGGTTATTCAATCCACTCACCGCATGACGACGAATGGCAACGTGGGGTGAAGCCAGGCCGCGCAAGGCTTCGCTGACATCAGCAGTAGTGGTATCGATTTGGTGGTAGAACTCTTCAAATTTCTCTTCAACCGCAGCCCGAACCTCAGGACGTTGATCAAGCAGACGCTCAAGGGGCCTGTAATCCAGCACCGGTGGCTGCACGCTCCGCCAGCGGAAACCGTCAAGGTTAGCGCAAATCCCCGCGACAGCGACGTCGGGCGCTTGCTGCATAAGCCAGTCAAAATCCTGAAGGTAACCCAAGGCCTTCGCGCACCAGTTGCGGGTCGGCTGCTCAGGGGCTTCAATTGCCTGTTGGCGCAGGGCCTGGATCACGGGCTCATCAGCAATGCCGGCCAGCCCGAGAATGCGCGCCGCAGGTGTGGGTTCTTTATGCCCGTTGACCTGCTCGATTAGCGCAGCCTGTGCAGGACCGCCGTTGGCAATCAACCAGCGCTCTGCGTCTTCCCCGGAAACACCATCAAAACGATGCAAGCGGCTGACGTAAAACGCGGCCTGCTCGGCGAGCGGCAAGGCAGCGACTTCGCGCAGCTGGTTTTCAATGGCCAGTTCGACAGGGAAATTCTCCTCGAACTGCTGGCGCGTCATGCTGCGCTTGGCCAAGGCGATATAGCCACCAAAGTCATGAAAAATCACCACGAAGCCGGGCGTC
This sequence comes from Pseudomonas sp. ICMP 561, assembly GCF_002699985.1. Classification (GTDB taxonomy): domain Bacteria; phylum Pseudomonadota; class Gammaproteobacteria; order Pseudomonadales; family Pseudomonadaceae; genus Aquipseudomonas; species Aquipseudomonas quasicaspiana. Next base: position 75,038 of record NZ_LKBT01000056.1, read on the forward strand.
ACACCAGGGTGCCCACTGAAATGACGGCCCAACGCCCTGGCGGCACGGCTAACGGTGACCAGAAAGCGTCGCTCAGCCGCTTGCCATTCGCGCGGACGAAGCCAATTGGCATAGGCTTGCAGCTCATCATCAAGCTGCTTGAACGGCTCAGTCGCGCAGATTTCCCAATCCCAGCGCCAGTCCGCCGGGTTCCACTTCACCGAACTGAAGCTTTCATCGTCGTCATCAGGGAAGTCTTCGCTGAGCGCCTGCAGGCTGTTTGCCCCAAAGCTGGGCAGCGACAGAACGCCCTCTTCTTCCCGGTAGCTGGCATGAAACGCTGCGGCGTACACAGGGCTGCCACCTTCATCGAGCAGCGTTTGCAATGTCTGTCTGGCGGCGTCGAACAGCGCCTGCTCCAGAGCTTTCCAATTCATCATTCAGGTCCTTGCTGACAAAGTGAGTTCAGCCCAGCAGGTCGAGCATCCCCTCAAGGGTGCTTTCCAGACGGGCCAATTCGATGTGAGTGCCATCGCCATATTCGGCGGTACGCAGCGCACATTCAATAATCACCACAAGCCCCAGAGGTGCTCGATGGCCGGGGTACTTGCGCAACCTGAGTTCGACACGGGTCGGGCTTAGCCAAGTGCTGCGGTCTGCTGACCACAGAGCATCCTTGAAGCTAAACACCTCGTTGCCGTTTTGGGTATCGATGATTTGCGGCGGGAATAGCCAGTGCGAGTTGCCTGCCTCCCACGGGGTCGCCTGGACTTGATAGCGACTGTCGGGAGACAGGGACAGTATTTCGATGTCGCTCATGAGTGTGCTCCTGCATCTGGGCCGAGGTAACTGGGATCACGGCGTGCTCAGGGAAATGCGTCAGGCAGGCACTGAAGGACTGCAACCGACCCATTGCAGCCCTTCGCCGAGGACGACAGATGACCAATCTCCATGCGAAAGCTCAAAGACTAATTTTGTTTTTTACAGACGTTGTAAACCTGATTCTGGTCCATTGTTTCAACGCGCTGCCCATATCCTGTCATCAGAACGAGCTTGCGCTCTGTGATTCCGGTTGGCTGATAGGGCTTTCCTTGGGCATCGGTGTGAAGCCGGAAACCGGCTGCTGTCATCTCATCGATCAGCTTTTTTCGTAGGGGGACGTCAATAAGCCCTCTGTTGTTGCCGGTAGTAAGAAAAACCGGGCGATCAGCCAATAACCACACCGGTTGTGCGCTTACATCACCCTTGAAAATGTACATGCAGTCAATTGAAGCGCTGGTGAACTCTGCCTGGCGGAAATAATGGCCTTTCTCATACCCTACAAGGGTGAGTAAGCCTGGTTTGACCAGTGCCAGAGAATCTACCGTATCCAGACCTTCCTTTTGAACGCCATATTCAAAGTAGGACCATTTCAGAGGAAGCATTCCTGACGGTAAATGCTCCATGTTGAGGTCTTGCTTCATCCGGGCTAAATCTTCGGGTGATGAGTAGGGCACTGTACTGCCACAGGCAGCCATCAGCGCTGCGCAGCTTCCGGCTAGTAGCACGTTTAGGAGTTTCACTGTCACTCTCCGCGTGTCGAAAGGTATAGGTTGGCATTGGCCAACTGAATGAGCGGCCAGATGCTATCAGAACACGGCAGCTTTTATATTCAGAGCCTTCCAGTTCCCCACGTGAGGAATGTCATTAAAGACCCAATCCGTATTGGTCATAGGCCGCGGGATGCCAGACCTTTGCATCAGATCCACTGCGGCAGCAACGCTTGCCTGATAGTCGCTGATCAAAATGGCGAGTTGGTTATTCATAGGGTCTCGCTTTTATAAACAAACGGGCGGGTGCCATACGCGCCGATTTGGGTAAACATCGGATTCATCGCCTCGGCGCAGCGTCCGCGGCTGGCGATTGTTTTCACCGCCCCGAAGCAGCCTTTCATCAACGGCTGAAAGCGGCGACCCGGCTCCTGAGACAGACCGTCACGAAAGGGTTTTCGCCATCTCGGAAGTAGCCGCCCAACCCAGCCCTTCATACACCGGCTTACCGACCATGGTCGCGTGCAGTATCGCAAAACTCAACCCACGTTGAGCAAACTCCGCTTCAGCCAACTTCATCAGGGCTGAAGCCAGGCCTCGGCGTCGGTGAGAGGGCTCGACGAAAACGTTCAGCACATAGCCGCGCTGATCCACGGTCGGATGGGACGGATGAGGTGGCCAGTCGATACTCATCAGACCTATCGCCGCCACAGGCTGCTCTGCGTCCATTAGCGCAAAACCGTAGTAGCGGCCATCGAACAGGCGCTGGTGCAACCAGGGCCGGAAGTGCTCAGTCATCACCCGCAACACCGATGGATCTTTTCCCGCCTCAAGGAACATCGCTTCACGGTGCACACAAATCATCTCAAGGTCATCGGGTACCAGTCGACGAGCCTTCAAGCCTGAAAAATCGATGTTGCAGGGAATCGCTTTCATTGCGTGCACCTGAGCGGAGCGTCCGATGCTAGAGCGGTCAAGGGGAGAATGTTAGACACAGATTGAATGAAAGCGCGCCATACAGCGGCCGGTTGACCACGCCTATGGCTTGGATATCTTGATGCTCACTGAGCGCATGGCAACCACGTAGAGTCACTCATAGTTCACATCGCCCGGATGACTTATGATCTGCGTATTCCTCCGCGGACGAGGTCCTCGCCAAAAAATGTCACGACTAAGGATTGTCTGTATACCCTCCCCGGTTACCAAATTGTTCTGTCGTCGGGTGGGCCGCTCGGTCAATTCGTAGAGGGAGTGGCTTGTTGAGTGTTGCAAGAGCAAGCAATAGAACACATGTCCACACAACGACCATTGAACGTGTAAATACCTTTATAAGGGTTTTAGCAGCGGGGGCGATTTTTTCCTTTTTCTTGTCATAGAGAAGTAGCGAGGCGAGGATAACCAGGCATATCGCAGCCAGCCAAACATGTTGGTTCGTGTCATAAGAACACAGATCGTTCTCACCGCATCTGTGGGCTATGAAGCCCCCTATTAATGACAATGAAGACCAACCGAAACCAATCATCGCCATTATTATTTTCCCCGTGGCATTTCCAATGAAGCATATGACCGTACCTGCGAGGCCAAATACCCATATAAAGAAAAAAAGCCCATCGCCTAAGCCGCTCATGGGCCCGCCTGCAGCTTCCGGCTTTAAGAAAATAACCGAGCCGATGATTGTTATTGCCAATGCGGAAAACATTAATATTCCGCAAAAAAAATCCCAGCGTATTAGGGAGGCTCGAAGTCTCTTGTTCATGAAAGTTTTGCTACCTCCTGGGGAGTTATACTATAGCGCAGTGGATGCTTCAGGCTCATCGTTATTTTAAATCAGAAAAATGAGCAAACCTCAGCCTTTGCTGTGTTTTTTCGATAAGAGTTAAGGAAATCCCCAAAAGCCCCGGTTTCTGTTGAAATACCTGCCTGACATGAACACAACGGTTCCCCTCTATGACACAGATGTCCTTCATTTGCCTTATCGGACCTGTAGATAATGCCAAAGCGGCTGATAGCTGTGCGAGAGCTGCGCAGGTAATGCGGGGAACCGCCTTGGAAAGGAGCTGCTTGAGAGAAAAGCGATGAATTAACGACGGGAACGTCTGCTTACCCGAGCGGGCGTTCTTAGCCATGAAAGCATCCAAAATCAAGGCCTACATCAGTGTAGGAAAAACAGGCAATATGAAGGGAGGTTGCAAGTGATCTACGAGTGCAATATCGACATCGACTTCAATGGTGCTGTGTTATTTGTCTACCCGCGCTTGATGGACTTATTCGGAGGGGCGATAGAGGATGGGCAAAATATTCTTGAAGCCTTCACCTCCACGAATAAAGGCGATGAAATTTTAGACCTAGGTTGGGCGTGGCCTATCATGGGTATTCACGACGGTAGCTATCGCATTCGCTTTTTTATCGACGAGACATTAGAGGTTACCGATAGGAAAGTTTTATTCGAAGACAAACATTTTTACTTAAATGTCTGTGATGATTTGTACCTGGCAGATATTGCAGTGTTTTGGGAGTGGGAAACGTACACAGGATGGAAGAAAATCCCCGTGCCCATTGGCAAGTACAAAGGAAGCATTGCGGGCGTCCATACACGTGACGAGAACGGGGAAACCTTGTATGGTTTCGATATCCAGTTACACACAATAGCAGAAGCATTTAATCGAACAGTAGAACCGAGATCAGACTCTCGCCTTGTGTAAGTTAGCGAGGGTTCGAAAATGAAGAATATGCCTTTAAGACTATTGCTGGGAAACTGATGTGATGAGCGCAAATTTTTACGTACTTGAGTATGAAAGCGATGATGAGGGCTGCCCGATATTTCTGGAAGGTGTGGCAAACGCCGACTGGGAATGGACAATATACGACCCCTACCCCTATAAATTCACCATTACAAAGAACCATGAATTCAGGGTAACGGATAAAGACGTGAAGGTTCTAGACCTGGACTATTCCGGCTCCCCTACAAACCTTGTCTCACAGCAATTTCTAAATGTTTGCGACACATTAGGGGCGCAATATCGCTCCGTGCCAGTAAAGGTATTTCTGTCAAATGGCGCAGAGACAGATAAGGATTATTTCTATTTTTTGAGCGCCCAATGGGAATCACTGCTTGATGAATCCAAATCTGAATACAGCCTGGAACTAGATATGGAGAGCGGGAAACCAACGACCAACAAATTCTACCCAAAAGAAAATTGCTACAATTGGATAAGTGAATTCATAACCAAAGACAATATAGAAGCAGATATTTTCTGGTGTTCTGAGTTAATGGAGCTCGTGTGCAGTAAACGCTTTGTAGACGAGGCAGCTCGGTGCGGTTTGAAAGGCTTACGTTTCGTTCCTCTAGATGAGGAGTACCGGTACGATCCGTGGGACGAAATTCCAGGGTGACGGTTTACCTCTCTGGGTATGTGCTCTGGTAGTCGTGATTTATCCGGTGTCCCCCAGAAACAAAGGCCCCATACCATCGCGTGCTTGGCATCGAGCATCGCAGTGTCCGTCAACTCATCTTGCCGCGAGATCTCCTGACTTCGCAGGGCATCAAACCCCGCCTGACTCGCCAGCCACCACGTCAGGCCAAAGTGGAAATCAGATTCGTATGCCTCGGCGCAAACACTCACAACCGCCAACACCATCCCAAGCGTGAACAATTTCAACTTCTTCCTGAGCGTCTACTGGTCAGCAGTCGAGGAACCAATTCTTCGCGTACCCATGCGGTGCGCCTAGCTAAGTGTAAGTTGCGGTTTTCCTATGCCTCGTTACTTCGGATGAAGAGAGGTTGTGGGCTGAAATGCCTCTGACCGACGACCAGCCTTTGTCTTTGTTTCTAGACACAATTGGAATAAATTCGGCTTTTTGTCTAGATTTATAGACATTAAGAAAAATAAGGGCAGACCACTATTTTAAATAGTGGCCTGACCCCGTTTTCACGTTCATCATAGACCGAATGAACCACAAAAAAGTTGACAACCTTAAAAAAATAGAAAAATTCTATACTTTACTCAGAGAAAAACCTCACTCCAATATATTTGTAAGCGACTATAAGAAAAGTATGAGCTCTGGCACAAAGGAAGGAACTCAGAGAAATAAACGCCGACAAGCACTGATTGGATATGTTGAAAGCGTGTAATTTCACGTCTGTACGTTGACTGATGCCCGTCAACGTACAGAATTCAGCTATCAGAACCCACCACTTAAGGATTATCTAGGAAACTTTTTTAATAGCCAAGCAAGTAGTTCGAGCTGATCTGCAGAGGTCGCTCTGCGGACCTGAACTAATAATTTTCTAAGATCAGGGCGAATTAGCGTTAAATTAGACGCACCTTCGTTGCATACAGAACACAAGGCCCTCAGATTCGCTGGCTCATCATTCCCCCCAAGACTTTTATCTAATACATGCCCTAAGTGGAGCCTCGTTTTTCGAGTTAAGTCATAGGGATGTATTTCTCCAGCAACTGCACCACACATCTGGCAGGTGAACCCATCTCTGTCAAGAACATATGCTCGCGTCTCTTTAGATATAGCTCTAGAGGACGCAGGCCGAGGCGTTGGGTCCTCCAACAAATACTCTCCTGGAGCTAAATCCCTACGATCATTATGAGTCAGGATTTGGTATCCCTCCTCATTTCTGAGTTCTCGAATCCGGCGCCCCCATTCATTAATCCCACCGGCGACCAGTCTAAGCTCGTCGGATCTTAAAACTCGATTCAAGTTAGAAAGAAAATAAGTCCTCAACTTCGTTCGAGCACCAATTTTTTTTGGCTCAGTCATTTTTTCAGCCTACCTTTAAAATCCACTATTAACCCGCAAATCGGGCTCAGCTAAAAAATTTAACTTCCGCAACCTTACCTACCTAAAACTTACCAAAAAGCACTTCTCTGCGTTGCGTATGCTTTGACCGGGTTTTACAACAGATCTCACGCTGTTAAAAACGACAATCAAGTATTACAAGCTAACTTTGGTACGACCAAAACAATTTATTAGAGGTAAGATCAAACGGCACTACCCATAATCTCAACCCCTCGATATATTCAAATACAGGCAAAGCTTCTTGAAAAGCCGACCACATCGGATAAATCAGCACCAAATCCCCCTGCCCTCTAAGATATTTGTGCCCATACGCAAACAACTGATAGACATCAGATTGGCTCAGCCCATAGTTCTTGCTGTCTGGCCCAGTATCCAAGCGCTTCCATTTCGTATCCAAGACCCAGCTTTTATCACCTTGCGTGATCATCAAATCAGGCCGTAGCTGAAAGACTCTCCTGCCCTTGTGCTCGCAGAGGTATTCGGATTTGCGCTCAACGTGCAGCTTGGCATCTTTCGGTAGGGAGTCCCTTAAGCACGTGGCCACGTAGCGCTCAAACAGCTTCTCCATTGGGAACAACAAGCTCATGCCCTGCCATTCACCAGCAATCGCCAGAGGCGTTTGTTGCTGAATGATCAGTTCGCACCATGGCTTGACTGGTTGGTAATGGGCCATCAACCGGTCGTTGCGCCATTGCTTGAAGTCTTGTGTCGTATCGCGGCTGGTTGGGATCTCCAAAAAAATCGAGCGCAATTCATGGGATAGGCGCCAATTGTTTGGGTCTTGGGTGGTTTTGCAGACGATATCCAGTGCCGTTTTAAGTACGCGATTCTCGGGCCGGTCGGGGAGGAATATGTCGTGCCGGATCTGGAAATGATGTTGTCGCCCTGGTGGTTGCCGCATTTGCCGGGCGGTGTTGAGTTGGCCACGTAGGTAGCGCTGCTCTTCTTCAACGCGTTGGTAGTCGAAACGCAGGCCGCGCTTGATCAGGTGGTCAAGCGCATGGAGAAAGCTGCTCATGACCCATTCAGTTAGCGGTGCATCGAAGCTTTGCAGTGCCGTTGCACCAACCTCGCGGGTGGGTAGATTCAGAGACTTCTGGATCATTCGCCTGAGCAATGCGCGGCTTTGTTTGATGCAGTCACCTTCCTCGAAATGCTTAGGCAGGATTTCGATGCGCGTGCCGCAGGGTGTCTCCAGCGCGCCAACGTAGTTGTCGAGTTTGAGCAACTGGCGTCCTTCGATCTGGACCAATGCTGCCCCGGCTTTGCTAAACGTCGAACTTTGCTCGCACAGCCAGTCGAAGGCCGAAGTTGAAACTTGGGCCAGATCGAGGGTTGGGTTGGGAATATGACTGGTTGTTAACCGTGCATACTCTCGAACCGTCAGGGTGGTTTTCACCCTTGCTGCTCGCTCAGGGATTTAATGACTCTACGTCCGAGACGCCGAGTATTCATCTCCGTTCCATTACTGCTAAGCGTCGATAAACTGAGCGCTTTCGCTAGGTCCCGTAGCACCGGCTTCGTCGGCTTTTCGATGATGCCATTCCGCAGAACTTCAATCGTGCCAGAACCTGTCTGACGCAGAACGAGGCCCTCATAACGAACCTCTTTTGCTTCATAGCGCGTGACAATGGTGGCGGCTTTGACCGTGTGGTCAATGATTCCGAGGTAGGCATCAATGTTTTTGAACGCTGCGGGGTTTAGTTCCCAGCGTTCATTGTGCTGGCTGAGACTGACTGAATCCCCGAATAAAGCATTTAGGTCCTGACTCGGCTGAATCAGAAAACGATCCTCAACGGCTTTCCGCTGGTCATTCAGCACCCACTGAATGCGCTGCCAATCGTCAAAGAAATACTCCTGAAGTAAAGGCAGAATCTGCTGGCGAAATATGTCCTCTAAGCGTTCTAGCTTCGGATCGTCTTTGAGAGGCATAAAATAGGCATGACCGAGGCAATGATTACGGTCAAGCAGCGCAGCGATGCGTTGATTCATAACATCAAGCAGCTCATCAATCGCGACTCCTTGGACCTCCACCTCATCAAGTAAAGATGGATCAGGAGAGATTTCAGTAAAGGTGAAGCGTCGGCGAAGAGCGATGTCCAATGCAGCCAGCGAACGGTCGGCAGTGTTCATAGTGCCAATAAGGTAGACATTAGAAGGCACACTGAAACGCTCCTTTGAATAGGGCAGCGTGACTTCGAGAGCCTCTGGTGCACCAGCACGCTTTGACTGCTCGATCAGGGTGATCAGTTCGCCGAAAATACGAGAGATGTTGCCCCGATTGATTTCGTCGATTATGAGCACGCGTGAGGTGTCTGAAAGTGAATCGGACGCCTTCACTGGTGGGCCCTGCAGTACACGGTCGACGAGCCCCGGCATGAAATTGGCGTAACCGTTAACTAGGTTGGGCTCAAGGCTAGTGTTGGCTAGCTTCTTGAAGACTTGCCGATCCGCAATGTCATCAAGGGTTAAATCTCCATTTCGCACATAGTCAGCCAGCTTTCTAAGCATGCTTATGCCAATAGGAAGCTCGTTACCGTTTGGCTTTTTAAGCTCTAGCAACTCGTCAGAGCAGTAGGTAACCACATAACCGCCGATGCTTTCGCCCTTTCGAAACAGGGTGGAAACTGCGGAATTCCCCGAGCCAAAATCTGCATTAAGCAATTGGCTAAGCTTCGCTTTATCAGTCGCCGTTTCGGCCAACTCGTAAAGGGTACGCTGAGTAAATTTGACGTTGGTCAGTTGCTGGTAAGGTAGCGAAGGGCTGTAAGTACGCAGCCACTTCACCGCTCGGCATTGCGCATAATCTGCGTCGCGTTCGTCGCTCGAAAGGCAACGATAATCACCAGTCACCTCACCAATAGCTCGAAATTTCGTGTTCCCATCAGTGACGACCAGTAGGTCCCCTTTCTTCATTCGAACTACAAAGTCAGTAACAGCTTTGACGGCGTAAGCGCCAATAGGCAGGGGTTGCCCTGCTGCCTCAAAACGCTTGAACACGTCCTCCCGGCTTTTACACCCAGTGAAATCGATTCGATCTCCGTATCCCAGCAATGCGAAGTTGGACCTTATGCAGTCCTCATAAACTTTGGCGTCACTACCTTGAGTATTACCGAGTGACATTTTCCAAATTCGAGAGTGAGAAATGTCAGTAGACGGCGGCTCCTGGTGAGTGACATTTGCGGCGGATGGAGTGCTACACAGACTCTTAAATATGCCGTCTACAACTTCATATACGAGTTCGCCATCTTCATTGGTGTCTGCACGCAGGCCCTCAACGAAATCCTCGTAGCTAAAGCTCTGATGGAAGGTCACGAATTTGACGTGATCAGACGCGACTAAAGCGTCGAACCGAGCCTTTAAGACTTTTCGATCATCGGGATTGGCTTTCAAAAATTCTGGATCAAGAATATCCAGCGTCGCTTCAATGGTTGCGTAGGTCTTCCCCGTGCCAGGTGGGCCAAAGAAAATTTGATTGAGCGAAGCCATCCGGGAACATCCTTGTAGGAAGATTCCGACACCATAGCCAGATGGCCAGTATGGGTAAAGCGCTACCGCGATCAGCGCTGAAAATTTTCGGAAATGCCCTACAGCTTTGCTCCTTGCCCACCCTGTCGACGCCCCCTACCCTTGCACCGCGCCTAAGAAACGCACAAAGAGACTCACAGCAGCGGCCTGACCGCTCCCGATAAAATGCGGATTATTTGTACCTGCGGCTCACGGCTGCACGTCCTAAAATCTCTGTTATGTCGGGAGTGGACCAATACAAGACCCGCAAGGGGAATAAGTCCGGCCTTCTCTGCTGTGAGGTTTCTTAACTCCCGACACCTTCCTATAAAAAGTGCGCAGCAGAGATCCCACTAATGCAAAACCTCGATTCATCCCAGCCTCCCAGGCAACCTACCCCCGAACCTCTCATCCCCACCACCTTCCACCGCCATCACCGCCCACTACGCACGGTCCTGCTGGAATCCCAGGTCTGGTTCTGCGCCCGGGATTTCAGTCGGTTGATGAGTTGGCCGTTGAATGAGCGCACGACGCGCAAGCTGGATGAGGATCAGCGTCGTATGGTGTTGCTCGGCGCTCATTTCGGGGCTGAGGAGGAGTTGATGGTGAGTGAGTCGGGTATCTACGAGATGCTGGTGTATCACTGTCATGCGGAGAAGCGCGCGTTGCGGCGCTGGATCACGAATGAGGTGGTGCCTTGCGTGCGGGATGGCGTGCCGCGCAATGACAACGCGCCGAGTCTGAGCCTGCTGCAATGGCCTGAGTTGTCGGTGTGTCTGTTGAATTGGCGAAGTGAGCCGTGGATCAGGTTGCGGGATATGCCGAGGTTGTTGCCGCATGGGCAGTTGCCGGAGGATTCGGTGCGGAGTAAGGGGTGGTTGTCGTGGTGGAGGGCGGTTTGGAATGCTGCGTGGTTTACCTGAAGAGTCGTTGATGGGACGCTGTCTTGTACGAGCTTTCCGAAGAGGTTGTGGTTGGTCAGGCTGCATCCCTGTTCATCCATACACCATGATATGATCGCCAACTTTTAAGAAACGGCTCTAAACAGAGCCCGCGAGGAGACTAGATGAGCCTATTCACGTCATTGGAAATGTGTGCCGGAGCTGGTGGTCAAGCTCTTGGCCTCGAAATGGCGGGCTTTGGGCACGAAGTACTGGTAGAAATCGAACCGCCTGCCTGCGCGACTCTGCGCTTGAATCGTCCGGAGTGGAATGTAAAGGAAGAGGATCTACGCCAATTTAACGGCTTGCCTTACTTCGGCGTTGATCTGGTAGCAGGCGGAGTACCTTGCCCCCCTTTCTCCAAGGCAGGCAAACAGCTGGGTGCCGATGATGAGCGTGATCTGTTCCCTGAAGCTTTGCGTCTTGTGGATGAGGTTCGTCCTAAGGCCGTGATGTTGGAGAACGTGCGCGGCTTGATGGATGCAGTTTTCGATGACTACCGCAACAAGGTTGAAACCCAGCTCAAGAAGCTCGGTTATGTGCCGGGTTGGCGTCTCCTCAACGCTTCCGATTACGGGGTGACTCAACTACGACCTCGTGTTGTGTTTGTGGGTATTCGAAAAGACTTGTCTGAAGGCTTTGCTTGGCCAGAAGCCAAGTTGATCACCCCGCCTACGGTAGGTGAGCTTCTTCATGATTTGATGGCCGCTGACGGTTGGCGAGGGGCTGATGCCTGGAGGGAGCAAGCCAACACCATCGCCCCCACGCTTGTGGGGGGTTCTAAAAAGCATGGCGGTCCTGATTTGGGGCCAACCCGAGCCAAGAAAGCCTGGGCCTCTATCGGGGTATGCGGAATGGGGATTGCCAATGAGCCACCCACCGAGTTTTTCGAGGGCATGCCAAGGCTAACCACTCGCATGGCTGCGCGCATCCAAGGTTTCCCGGATGACTGGCAGTTCCACGGCAAGAAAACAGCTGCTTACCGACAGATAGGCAATGCCTTCCCTCCTCCCGTAGCGTGCGCAGTCGCAAAGCAGATTTTCAAAGCGCTTTCCGTAAAACGTTTGGTACGAGTTGCCTGATGACGATCACAGCTGAATTTCTACAAGCACGAAAAGAATTCCACGCTTCACTGCTCAAGACCACACTGACCATCAATGATCAGGGTATCCCCAGTAACGCCGATGGCAGTAATAAAAGCAGCATCGCAATCGCCAAAGGCATTGCTGATATTTTGAAAGCTGAGACGATTGCGGAGCGCCAGGCAGGTCAGACATCGGGTCACGAGTTTGAGGGTATTTGCGCCGAGTATGTAAGGAGCACGTTCCTGAAGCTTGGGCACCTACGACCGGGTAATTGGGATGTGCATCAGGTATCCGGCCGGAGCCGCCTGGAAATCGCAAAGTATGAACAATACGCACACCTCGTCGCTTTGGACCGAGCTGCGAAAGCGGACCCGGAGCTTGCCGCAGCGTTAGGAAGTGATTACACGATCACGCCTGACATAGTTGTGGTGAGAGGTTTGGAGAACGACGAACAGATTAACGCCAATGAGTTTCTAGTCGACGATTCTGTCAGCACCCGAGCAAGTTTACGGGCTGCCGCTGGCGGCAAGCCGCTTCTGCACGCGAGTGTTTCGTGCAAGTGGACGATCAGAAGTGACAGGGCCCAAAACGCCCGCTCCGAAGCGCTGAATTTGATGCGAAACCGAAAGGGCCGTCTGCCAAACATCATGGTGGTTACCGCGGAGCCAACGCCTAGTCGTTTAGCCTCTATCGCGCTGGGTACAGGCGATATCGATTGCGTGTATCACTTTGCGTTGTACGAACTGCAGGCCACGCTCATAGAGCTGGGCATGGACGACTCTGCGGAAATGCTCGCTATTATGGTGAATGGCAAGCGCTTGAAAGATATCAGCGATCTGCCGCTGGATTTGGCTAGCTAGTTCAGATCGGTATCACTGTCATTCGGAGAAGCTGCGGGATATGCTGCGGTTGTTACCGCACGGGCAGTTGCCGGAGGATTCGGTGCGGGGTAAGGGGTGGTTGGGTTGGTGGCGGGCGGTTTGGCGGGGTTGACGTCTTGCGATGCCCGTTGCAGATCTGACAACGGGCATCCAAGGTTGGAACAGGAGAAAGCTGACCAGCCTTCTCCTGCAGTAGCGCGAGGCGTTGCTGCTTAGCGAGCGATCATGCCGGCCGCTTGTTCGGTCGCTTCCGTAGTACGGGTTGCGAGCTTGCGAACTTCGTCGGCCACAACGGCGAAACCGCGCCCGGCCTCTCCGGCTCGGGCAGCTTCAATAGCAGCGTTGAGGGCCAGGAGGTTGGTCTGGCTCGCGATGCTTTGGATCGTACCCACGATTTGCGACAACTGGGCCAGGCTGGTTTCCAGCGTTTGCTGATGCCTGACTTCTGCGTCTCGCAGGGCCTTCTGCTCATGTTGCAGGTGGATGTCCACAAGCGCACCCACCACGCGAAGCGGAGCGCCGTGCGGGTCGCGCCGGGTCTGGCCTCTAGCCCTGAACCAACGGTATTCGCCACTCTTCATCTTCAATCGGTACTCGATGTCGAATGGGGTCTTGCCCGACTTGTCATTCAGGTGAGCGCCGAACGCGTTGAGGCTGCGCTCCTTGTCTTCCGGGTGGAGCCTGGATGCCCAGCTGTCCAGAACATCAGGAAACTCTTCAACGGTTTCAAAACCCAGCAGCCGTCGGAACTGAGGGGACCACCAGAAAGGGTTCTTCGCATTGACGGGGTCGCCAGCGATCACTTCCATGTCCCACAAGCCATCGGAGAGCATTTCTCTGGCCAGTTCAAATCGGGTGATGATGACGTCGTGTTCTGCATCACGTTGCAACTGGTCGTGAATATCACGTAGCGAGCCAGCAACGCGGATCGGCATGCCTCGGTCATCACGAAGGGTTTCGCCTTGGGCGTGGAACCAGCGATAGGAACCGTCTTTCATGGCGAGTCGGTTTTTAACCCTGTAGGGCGTGTTCCCCGACTTGTCGTTGAGATGACGCGCAAAGGCATCCAGTGTCGCTTGTTTATCCTGTGGATGCAGGCGATCTGCCCAACTGGCCAGGACATTCGGGAAATCGCGTTCGTCATTGAAGCCCAGCAGGTTCCGGAATTGCTGCGACCACCAGAAACGGTTTTTTGGGTTAACGGGATCGCCAGCGACAACCTCCATATCCCAAAGCCCCTCACTGGAGGCACGATTTACCAGGTCGAACCTGATGTCATGGGCTGAGGCAGAAGCGGCTGACTCGCGAAGCAATTCACGGGCATCTTCGAGGTCGTTTTCAAGCTGGTTTATGCGCGATCGGGACTCGCTATTCGATGATTCGAGAACGGCCCAGGCGTCAAGGACTGCGGGTGCCTCTTGGCAACCTTTAACATCAGGAGCCTGACCGCTTTTGATCGCAGCCAGGAGCTGCTGAAGGGCATGACGGTCGCGGCGCAAAAAAGGGATATTGGACATGTTGTAGGGCTCGGTAAGCGTGACGGGCCGCATCCATGGCACCTTGGCGACTATGTCGGCATGTCTTCGCAAAGCTGTAAATTTTTCCCAGCCATGCAGGTCCATAGGCACAACTCGCTTACCGTGATGGACGTCTTGCTGATGTCTTTGACACCGCGCTGTCTCGGGGCAAACAGACGACACCTGGGACGGCCGGGGGTGGCTCCTATCAAACAAAATATAAATCACTGAATAAACGGGGGGCTGTTGGAGCGAGTGGGCGGCAATCCGACTTGCCCGCGAACCAATCGACTCGGTAGGTCAGACGCACCGCGCTATCGTTCTTCGCGGGCAAGCCTCGCTCCAACAGTTCAATGTTTGCTGCGCGACAGCACGGTGTCAGTGACACCGGGGCGGCTCTCATCAAACAAAATATAACTATCGGATCTGGAAGGCTTTTTACTGTAGGAGTGACCGGGGTCTATGTTTGCCGCGAGACAGAGTGGAGACATGGACATCGGGGCAGCTCTTACAGATGTGCCTCACTCTTCTCTCACGCTGTTATCTCGCTGCGTCAGGGTGATCCGGTAACTGGTTAGTTTTTCATCCTGAGTCAGGTACTGTTTGCTGAAGTATCGATAGACTGCGCCCTGTAGCTCGATATTTATGCCGTTCTGGGTGTCACGGATGGCGATGTCTTTCAGGGCGCTGTCCGTGATCATAAATCCGCTGTTTTCATTCAGCTGCTGCAGTATCTCTGCGTCATCGCCCTGTAGCGGCCTCTTTATGTAGAAACGAAGCGTATCCAGATCCGTTGCTGGCGCGAGGTAGCGCGTTGCGTAGAGCCAGGCGCCACCGGGCAGTTCTCGCTTCAGGACCACTTCGTCAGCATCGCCGGGGCCGTCGAGCCAATGGATGGCGGCTGATGTGATCAAGACGAATGCAAGTATCCAGAATCCGATTTTGTAAAAGGCGTTGGGACTGACAGGCTTGGGTGTTGGCATAGCGAATCCCTTTTTGATATCCACAATTGGTCCTTGGGTTCATCGCCATTGAGAACGCACGCGTCCTGGACGGGGCGACGCACCGTGTCAGCGTGGTACCTTGACTGCGCGGTGTGGGCGAGTGCGTTCCTTGCAGCTTCAGCGGATGGAGCCGGTGGTCAAGCCACTGATAATCCATAGGTTTTCGGCGGACGGGAGATCATACGCTGCGCTTATGACACTGGCTGTCACGCCCCTCCTCCTTTTGTCGCCCCCCTCTCAAGTTTCCGATGTTAAGTCGATAGCGTATTGAAAACTTCAATTCTCGATCGGAAAACAGGAATCTCGTATGCGTCTTAGAAATCTCAACGTAGCGCCCCGCGCGGCCTTGTTTTTCGCGTTGATTATTGCGTTGGTCTTTGTGCTTGGCGCGTTCGCCGTGGTGCAAATGGGCAAGCTGAGGGACTCGGAAAAGGACGTCGAACTGAACTGGATGGCCAGCATCCGACAGACGGCATTAATGAACACTGCGGTCCTTCGCTTGAGGCTCGAAACACAGCGTGGCCTTGCTGACCCTCAGTCCATTCAAAAGACAATCGATAACTTCCCTGGCTACCGTAAGGCGTTCAACGATGCAGTGGCCACTTATGACTCCCTTATAGGGAGCGAAAAGGAACGCACATTTTACGTCCCGGTAAAAAACAGCGCCGACGCGTATTCCAAACAATTGGATCTTCTCGAACCGCTGATGCGGCAGGGTGACATCGCGGCTGCGGTGAGCCTGGTGAGTACCGGTATCCGCCCGCTGACGAATACGATGGAGCAGCAGATCAAGGATCTGACCAACTTCAACAACGAAGGCGCAGCGCAAGCCGGGCAGAATGCAACCGATCTTTACAACAGCGGGCTCTGGCTGGTTGTGGGCATTATTGCGGGCGTTGTTGTCCTGACGGTTGGATTGGCATTGCTGCTGACGAAAAGCATCACGTCTCCCATCAACGATGCCCTGTCCGTCGCTGAGCGTATTGCGGCTAGTGATCTCTCCAAAGAGGTACAGGTCAGCGGCACTGATGAAGCCGGTCGTCTTTTGAAAGCGCTCGCACAGATGCAAACGAATCTGCGCAGCACGATCATGCAGATCTCTGATTCATCCACTCAACTGGCCTCCGCGTCAGAGGAGATGACGGCAGTTACTGAGGAATCGAGTCGCGGCCTTGTTGCTCAGAACGATGAGGTCAATCAGGCGGCAACAGCGGTCACTGAAATGAGCGCGGCCGTTGATGAAGTTGCTCGCAACGCGGAGTCGGCTTCCGAAGAGTCGAAGCGTACTCAGGGTTATACCGAGGTCGGTCAGGCGCGGGTGGCGCAGACGCTGAAGTCCATTCAGAAGTTGAACGGTAACGTTGAAAACACGAGTGAGCAGATTCAAGGGTTGTCGGACCGTGCTCAGGGCATCAGTAAGGTTGTCGAGGTCATTCGGGCGATTGCCGAGCAGACCAACCTGTTGGCGTTGAACGCTGCGATCGAGGCAGCACGAGCAGGCGAGCAAGGTCGTGGGTTTGCGGTGGTTGCTGACGAAGTGAGGGCGTTGGCCCATCGCACGCAGGTGTCGACTCAGGAAATCGAGCAAATGATCTCTGCCATTCAGAACGAATCTGATCAGGCGGTGAAGGCGATGAATACGAGCAGGGATCTGGCGACTGAATCACTGGGCGTCGCCCAGGAGGCCAGTACTTCGCTGGATCAAATCGCCACGGCCATTGTTCAGATCAACGAGCGTAACCTGCTGATCGCGACGGCCTCTGAAGAGCAATCGCACGTGGCCCGTGAGGTTGACCGCAATCTGGTCAGCATTCGCGAGCTGGCAACCCAGAGTGCTGCGGGTGCGAGCCAGACGGCCAGTGCCTGCGGTGAGATGTCGAAACTGGCGGTTAACCTGAACCAGTTGGTTAACCGGTTTGTGGTGTAGTAGCGCACTCAGGTCTATGCGAGCTAGTGGGACTGGCTCGCGTCAAACATGAAATAGCCAACTGAGTTAAAAGCTTTTCTGTAGGACCGGCTTTAGCCGGGAGGAAGTCGGTACATCCGACCCACTTCTTTCGTCAGGGGCATTGCCCTCCCGGCTAAAGCCGGTCCTACAGCATTGCACCAATATCGACATCACACTTGTGAGTGCGAAGCTTGACCGCGATGCAGGCACTTCGGTTGGGCAGGCAGACCGCGTTATCGTTTATCGCGGGCAAGCGCGCTCCTACAGGATTGTGTGGTTGCTAGCCTTTCATGCGCTCGCGGTATTCCTGAATCATTGCTTTGGTGACGTCTTCTTTGTAGCACAGGGGCGCGTATCCGCCCGGCTTGCTGTAGGCGCTACGTTTGCCGCAGCTTCTGCCGTTACGCATGGCGTTGTAAGGGCATGGGCAGTTGCCGGAATAGGAAGCGATGGAGTCGTCGATTAACAGCTGGACGATGGCTGAATCGGGGATTTTGCTGTCCTTGGCGGAGACCGAGAATGCGCAAAGCAATGCCAGCATCGCGACGAACGTGATTCCTGTCTTTCTCATGGCCAATCCTTAGCTGATGGGACGATATGTCCTGTCAGCCTTTTACCATGCCATCACTGTGCCATTAAGCGTTTTGTTCTCGGGTGTTTTGATTTGAGAGATTTGTCTCACCAGTGATGAGACAAATCCATGCAAGTGTCAGGGCGGTTTTATTGTTGCTTTGGCGGGTCGATGGGGTCCCAGTTGAAGTACTGGCGCTCGCCGATGCCGTTGAAGTCAACGCGGTAGGTGTGTTGTTTGCCGCCGATGTCACACACGCCGATGTAGTCGTGATTATGTTGCTCGCGAGGAGGCGGCGCTTCGATGTGGACAGTGCCTTTGCAGCCTTCGTAGTTACAGGGCGCGGTTTTGCTGTACAGCAGGTAATCACCGGCTTCGTCGTGCTCGACCCACTGACCGTCAATGAAACGCGCCTCTCCTTCAGGAATTCTCTGCAGGGCAATCTTGAGTTTGGTTATGTAAAACATGAGGCCGAACATGCCGACGATGGCGATGGTCCAGGCGAGGATTTTCCAGCCAAGGTTGAAGTAGGAAAAGATCCCCGTCGCATCGGCAAATATGGACATGACAGAGAGCAAGAACGCCGGTACAGAGCCTGCAAAATACCAGGCACCTTTTTTGACGCTCGCGCGGCTTAGCCTCTGCATGCTCTCGGGATCGATGACAAAGCGGACAGGGCCACGCTCGACAGTCTGATTTTGGGAGACGTGGATGTGGTTACCGTTACCGTCGCCTTGGTAGATTGAACCAATGGTGATGTTGTTGCCATCGGACATCAGCATGTCCTCCTTTTTCATGTTGGGCGCTAAGGACACGCTAGATGGGTCAACGAAGAAATACCACTCAACCCTGTGCAGTTACTCGCGCTGTGAGGCTTGTGCGCTGACTGGGCTGTACGTATCGAACAGGTCTGCTCGCTGCAACAGCCTCGGTTAATAATCCAGTCGGCCAAATAGATCGTCAAAAGGAATCATGACGTGTTGCCGATAGGCCGGACTCATTTGCAGCCGCCGATACCAGGCCTCCACGTGGGGAATATCAGGACGCGGGATATCCAGATTGAAATAGCGGTAGAGGTGGGTGCCCGCGGGTATGTCTGCCAACGTCAGGTGTTGCCCGGCGAGGAAGTCCTGCTCACTCAGAACTTGATTGAGTAGCTGAAAATATTGCGCACACAGCGCCACATTTCTTTTGATAGCTTTTACGTCCCTCTGGGCTTCGGGGGTTCTGTAAAATCCCCAGAACACGCCGGTCAGGAACTCGGGTTGCAGCGTTGTCTGAGACCAGTCCATCCACCGGTCGATCTGCGAGCGACGCGCCGGGTCATCGCTCCAGAACTCGGGCCCACCGTATCGTGCTGCCAGATACCTGAGAATGCTGTGGGATTCCCAGACCACTGTCCCATCGCTGTCTCTGATAACCGGCACTCGGCCGTGAGGGTTCATGGCCAGGAATTCGGGAGTGTCTTTGAGGCCAAATGCGCCACCTGCCGGAATATGCTGATGAGGCAGATCCAGTTCACCGATGAGCCACATGACTTTCTGAACATTGAACGATGAGCGTCTTCCCCAGACTTGCAGCATGCAGCCTCCTGATCCTGGCGGGATAATCGCTATCTTACCTTGATCGAAGGTAGCCTCGCTGCCGCGCAGCAAGCATGGACCCTGTAGGAGCGCACGAGCACAGCGAGGCCGCGATGTCGGTGTATCAGGCAGGACGCCATCGCTGCCTCACGCTGCTCGTGAGCTCCTACAAAAAAGCATTCTAAATCAGGTAGTCGTAGTTCTTTTTATGAGAGACAGCGTGTTGTCAGGGACACTTGGGCAGTTCCTGTATACAAAACATAATCCACTGAATGAACCGGGTTTTTCGTAGGACTGGCTGGGCGACATTCCGACGATAAACGATAACGCGGTATGCCTTCTGGCCGCGTCTCATGCATCGCGAGCAAGCTCTGCTCCCACATGAACCACCCTTGCCCTATGTTCGCTGCGCGACGACTCGGTGCCCAGAACATTGCGGCAGATTCTACCTGTCATCTCAGTTTCAAAATGAGGTAAGAGACTAGAGCCCAGACGATTCCAATCAAGCCTATCCAGCCAAACACCCGTAGTAGCCGTTTGAGATGGCCTGGAAAATTTTTGATGTCATCAGCGTCCACTCTGCCAGCTTTGATGAGAATCTCTGGCCACATTAATGCAACAGCGATCCGGCCAGCCAATGAGCGCCGCTCTCGCCCCCACAGGGGATATGAGCTGTCATGCATCCACCAAAAATCCTGACTATTTTTCAGCGCCTCCGCCATTTCATTCCAATGTCGAACAACAATGTACTGAACAAGTACGAAGTCTATGAGTATTAACAGGAAAGGCATCAATACAAAAAGAAATGCAATCCAAGGCGGCCAAAGGTCGATGTCTAATAGCGCCAGCCATTGTGAGTAATGCTCATATGCGGACGCGTCAAAGCAGTGATTTGCGGTGGTCGTACTCATCCTGCTAGCGCAGCTCAGCCAGCACGTAAATGACCAAAAACCAGATCACGATAATCAGAGTCAAAACATGTTTGGCTTTGAGAAGCTTACGCAGATACGCCGGAAATTTTCTGAGGTCGTCAGGATCCATTTCGCCCAGACGCAATCCGGGTCCAGGCCACTGAACCATGCCACTAATTAACGCTACGAGCAGGATGCGCTCGAACCATCCTTGATGGCGTAAACCTGCACGAGCCGTTATGTACCGAGAGTTTTTCAAGGCGTCGATCATTGCATCCAAGTGACGGTTGCTCATGTACAAGCTGAGTACGAAGCTAACAATGATCAATAGAAAAGGTATCCCGACAAAAACGATTACCATCCATGGAGACCAACTACTAATATCCATCACTGCGGAGTTACCTCATATATCGCCTCTCCGATTATCTCCCCACCGATACCAACCCCCGTGGAACCCAGCCATGCACCCGCGCCTACGAAAATGCCCATACAGATAATCCCGGGGATGACACTCGGCGAGCCAAAAACTGCGCAGACAGGTGCACCAGCACGGGCTGCTAGCTCTGCACCTGCAAACCCGCCGGCGGTCGACCCGACAAACTTCCCTCCTTCCGTAAACTTGATCTTCCTGCACGCCTGCGCATCCTTGCCTCGGCACACCTCCTGAATCGCAAGCACTCCTGAAACGCCGCCAATGCCTATGCCGATGTAGCCACCTGCTTTCATGTATTTGGCGGCCTTGCTTACGGCATCGACGTGGGTGGAGTAACCGTTAATGCTTCGGGGGCCGCCAGCTTCCTTCCAGTGGTGGACAAGGCTGCGGCTGGAGATGCCGAGTGCGTTTTTCGGTTTGTGGTGGTCACTCATGGTGGTGAGGCTGCGCAGGCGAGTGGATTTCAGAAGATGGGCGTCGAGTTGGTTGAGGAGTGCTTTGCGCTGGGTGAAGAACTCCGGGGAGTTGAGGTGGCCGTGTTTGAGGAAGCTGTTTTGATGCAGCTCTTCTACGTCTTTTAAGGTCTTGGCCATTTGGGCCAAATGCTTTTCCATCACGGCTGCGCTGACGCCGAGCCAGGTGGAGGTCTGGCCGGTGAAGCTGACAATTTCCGCAGCATGGCGATGCATGAAGTCAGCTTCGTCAGGGGTCAATGGAGCCAGTGCGGCTTTCACCTGATGAGCGGCCTGCATGAGTTGTGATTCGGCGTAGGTGCATGAGGTGCTTTTCGGATCGCTGAGTACGATCAGGGTGCCTGCTTTGACGATGTCCTCAAGGTCTGGGTTGAGGGCACTGAATTTGGTCAACGCGCTGACGGGCATGTTGTCGAACAGGCCATGGTAGAAGTCGTAGGTCGAGACGCTTTGCGGGACGATGTAAAAACCGGGCTCGGCGGCGGGTGCTGTTTCGGCAGCGATGAAGGTGCGGGGCTGCGGATTTTCGAAGCTGTAGTTATGGGACGATGGGTATTGAGGTGCGTCGAGGATGGGCGGATTGTGGTCAATCTCAGGAGACCGTTGACCGAATGCGTAACGCTTTTCAACCTCCATGTTGTTGGGGTTGATATTGGGTCTGTCGGCCATGGCTCCGGCTCCTTGCTCGGCAAAGGAGCGGAGCCTAACAAGGCTACGGGCGGCGGTGACGGCGGCGCGAGTGATTCAGAATGGTCCTACGGTGAATGTCGAAAAAAGCGTGTCGGACCAACGTTCGGAAGGGCTGCGGCGGCAGTCGATGTTTGATGTTCTTCAGGACGATGCTGGCCTGGACATCGCCTCGCGAACAAGTTCGCTCCTACCGGTAATCTGTTTACTGAGCGACCGGGTTGTGTCAAAACACCCGGCGCATGGTGCTTCCGGGTTTGGTAAAGTCTGCGCCCTGCCCGCTTCTGACCATTCAGGTTTATCACTGTGAAACTCTCTCGACTCAACACGTTGCTCGCTCGTGTTTTCGTCCGGTTCCAAGGCAAGCGTGAGCCTGTGGTCGAGTCGCAGGTGGTTGAGGAGACGTTACCCGATGGGCCGCCCGTTGAGCCCGTCAAACCGAAGGTCAGGAAGGCCAAACCGAAGGCAATGCCCAAGGCTGCAGCCGAGCCGAAAGCGCCAGCGTGTCCGCATTGCAAGAAAGTGATGGTGATGAAAGTGGCGCGCACTGGGGCCAATGCAGGGGGGAATTTCTGGGGGTGCGGGGATTATCCCAAGTGCCGCGGAATTCGGGCGATCTTTGCGCCGATGAAGGTTAAGTGATCTTTGCATTTCCGGATGGATGCGTTTCCAGATTCGGTAGCTCTCATCAAACATAAAATCACTGCATGAATTTACATTTTTTTCTGTAGGAGCGCGCTTGCCCGCGATTCGGCTTATCAGTCGATAAATATATCGGCTGCGTTGACGTTATCGCGGGCAAGCGCGCTCCTACAGGTCCTGTGTTTGCCGTACGACAGCGCGGTGCCTTCGCGACGGGGCAGATCCTGCAGAAATGCATTTCAATTCAGGGAAGGGTTATTCCACGAGGCGAAATTCGACATCAATCTTCCCTTAGGGCAGGATGCCAGCATCTCCCGCCGCGATCACACCGGCGCTCTCTTCGAGGACATCCGATGCGGTTCTTTAGCTGTAAGACTCTGCTGTTAGCTGCTGCATTGGCGATGGGTCTGCAAGGCGCCAATCTATATGCCGCGCCTCAACAAAAAGCCCCGACCCAGCAGAAAGTCTCGATGCTCGAGGGCAAGTGGGTGTTCCGCTTGCCCAAGGAATACGTGAAGAGTCCAATGCCGGAGATTGACGATAAAGCCAAAGCTGCAGGGGTCACGGGTTCGTTGTACATGAACAAGGCCGCCAAGCGTGTGGTAATCGTTACCGAAACGCCGCTGGAGTCTGGGGAAACCGTGTCGAGCAACGATGACGCCACCCTGAGCGGCGTGATTACCGCGACCATTGAACAGCAGAAAGCCAGTTACCAGAACTTCAAGCAATTGGGCGATGTGAAGAAAATGGTCCGGCGCGGACTGGGCCTTCGCCAACTGGATATTTCCGGCAGCGTCGACGGCGGCAAAGTGCTGAGCACCACGGTGACCGCCGCTTCAGGCAAGCGGATGGCGATGGTCAACGTGATCTCCCTGGAGAAAGACGCCAAGGCGCATGGGGAGCTGCTGAAAGGGATTACGGCGGGGAAGTAGCGGACCGCTATGAGACCGTGAATATATCGACAACCTGTTGTTCAGATATCTATGGATGGACAGCTACCCATGCTTCAACTTCTTCGAACAGCCGCGGAGTTTAAACGCTGCTTTAAAGGCAGCAATTGAAGCCTTGAAAGCAGCAACTCGCCAACTGAATTTTTTGCTTCAATCCATCCGCAGCCTCGCCGACAGCAATTCCACCAACTGATGCACCTTGGGCAGTGACTCACGATTACGCGGCCAGGCCAGGTGCAGGTCCAGGCCTTCGGTCGCGAGGTGTGGGAGGATTTCTATCAGTTCGCCGCGTTGCAGTTGGTCCTTGATCAGCCAGGTTGCCAACTGAGCGACGCCGCTGCCCGCCACGACGGCGGCAACCTGGGCCTCGCCATTGCCGACCACAATGCGACCGTCGACCATGCGCAACTGAGTTTGCCCGGTGGCGTCGACGATCACCCATGGGCTGGTGCCACCCTTGTCTTTGCCGTACAGAATGCACGCGTGATCGGCCAGATCATCGAAGGTCTGTGGCGTACCGTGGCGATGCAGGTAAACCGGAGCGGCGCAGAAGATCACGCGTTCGGTGCCCAGGTAGCGATGACCGAGTGTCGAGGGCCAGGCTGACGAGCCGCCAATGCGCACTGCCAGGTCGATGCCCTCTTCGATCAGGTCCACAAAGCGATCGGTAAAAGACACGTGCGGACGCAGCTTGGGGTGCCGTTCGGCGAATTCCAGCAGCAGTGGCAACACGTGAATGCGCCCGAACGATGCAGGTAAATCCACGCGCAGATTTCCGGCCGGCTCCGAGCGCTGCGCGGCCAGTGCAGTTTCGGCATCTGCCAGTTCATCAAGGATGCGGGTGCAGACGGCATAGTAAGCCGTACCTTCTTCCGTCAGGGCCAGGCTGCGGGTGGTGCGCTCGAACAGGCGCATGCCCAACCGCCCTTCCAGCCGCGCGATGCTCTTGCTGACCGCAGAGTTAGTGAGGCTCAGCCGTTCAGCGGCCGCGGTAAAACTGCCCGCATTGGCAACGGCGACGAAGGTGGATATGCCTTTCAGGCGGTCAGCAGAGATCATGAGCGTTATCAACTGATGAAATTAATTCCATAGTGCACGGAAAAACTGCCAAAGATAAGAAGTGATTTCTCGAATAGGCTAGTGCCATTATTTCAATTCGAGTTATCCCCATGCCTTCTGTAGACACTACCGCTGCTGGCGCTGCCAGCGGCGCACGCGCCACTGGTGCGAATTTGGCGATTGCCATGCTGGCGCTAGCCGGTTTTGTGATCGTTACCACTGAGTTTCTGATCATCGGCATGCTCCCAGGCATGGCCCGCGACTTGGGGATTTCGATCTCTGACGCGGGTTTGCTGGTGACCTTGTTCGCCTTCACGGTGATGCTGTTCGGCCCGCCGCTGACGGCAATGCTTTCGCACCTTGATCGCAAGAAAACCTTTGTGGCGATCCTGCTGATCTTCGCCGCATCCAACGCTCTGGCAGCGGTGTCCAGCAACATCTGGATCCTCGCATTCGCCCGCTTCGTTCCCGCGCTGGCATTGCCAGTGTTCTGGGGTACGGCCAGCGAAACCGCGAGTTTGATGGCGGGGCCGAGCCAGGCCGGTAAAGCGGTAGCTCGGGTCTATCTGGGTATTTCCGCGGCGATGCTGTTTGGCATTCCGCTGGGTACGTTGTTTGCGGGCGCAGTGGGCTGGCGCGGTGCCTTCTGGGCACTGACCGTGATGTCGTTGCTGATGGCGCTGCTGCTGTGGATTTCCATGCCTTCAATCGCTAAAACGGCGAAGGTCGGCCTGGCCAAGCAGGCGAAAATCCTCACCGATCCGCAGTTCATCGTCAATTTGCTGCTGTCGATTCTGGTGTTCACGGCGATGTTCACCGCTTACACCTACCTGGCTGACACACTGGAGCGCATCGCGTTGATCGCCCCAACCCAGGTTGGCTGGTGGCTGATGGGCTTCGGCGCAGTCGGTCTGATCGGCAATGGCCTCGGTGGTCGCTATGTGGATCGCAGTCCGTTGGGTTCGACGATTGTCTTCGCGCTGTTACTGGCGATAGGTATGACCGCCACTGTCCCTGCCGCTGGATCCATCCCGCTGCTGTGCGTTGTCTTGCTGGTGTGGGGCATTGCCCATACCGCGTTGTTCCCCATCTGTCAGATCCGCGTCATGAAAACTGCACCGCACGCTCAGGCGCTGGCGGGAACGCTCAATGTTTCAGCCGCCAACGCCGGGATTGGCCTGGGGTCTGTGATTGGCGGTCTGACGATCGAGCATCTGAGCCTGGCTTACGTCGGTTATGTGGCCGCATTCGTCGCCTTGCTGTCCATCGCAACGGCTGTGATTGCCATTCAAATGAAGACACGATGAGCTGGAAAGCATCCTTCACGCTCCAGACTGCGACTATTTACGACGTTATTTTTCAATAATGGCTAAAGGCTCTTCCCATTTCCCATGAGGGATAGCCAGAATCCGATATTTCGTTCTGACCTAAGGCTGGTAGGCCCTCAGAACGATCGGTAGAGCGCCATGAGAAACTACGACGGCAAGGGAAAGTCCTTTGCCAAACGCATTTATTGGGTACGCAGCGTCGGCGTCGGCATCGGATTTTTCAGTGTCGCGGCGACCATGTACCCGTTACATCCGCCTGCCTGGGTCTGGGCTGTGATGTTGTGCAACTCGATTATCTGGCCACCCATTGCCTTATGGCTTGCAACTCGCTCGCGCCAGCCGTTTCACGCAGAACAACGCAACATACTCGTTGACTCACTGGCGGGTGGTTTCTGGGCCGGGGCGATGGGCTTCAATCCACTGCCGACCGTTACTGTGCTGGCGATGATGGCGATGCACAACCTTGCTGCCGGTGGTAAACGCCTGTTTCTGCGGGGCTGTGTAGCACAAGTTATCGGTGCTGCAATTTCTCTCTACCTGTTTCGCCAACCCTTCGTGTCGTCCAGCACGCCCACACAGATCTACGCCTGTCTGCCGGTACTGGTGTTCTATCCGATGTTCGTCGGCTACATGAGTTATCGGGTGGCGGTAAAGCTCAGTGAACACAAACATATTCTTGGAAAACTCAGCCGCACCGACAGCCTCACCGGCCTGATCAATCACGGCTCCTGGAAAGACCTGCTGCAGCTGGAGTTCAACAAATGCCAGGTACTGTCGCGGCAGTCGTCCATTGCGCTGATCGATATCGATCACTTCAAAACGATCAACGATACCCACGGCCACATTGTAGGAGACAGCGTACTCAAGCGTCTGAGCACGACGCTCATGGCCAACCTGCGGGACGTTGACCTGGCGGGCCGCTACGGCGGCGACGAGTTCTGCCTGATCCTGCCCAATACCAGCGCGACGCTGGCGTGGGAAATCCTTGAGCAACTGCGCGGTGACGTGCATAACCTGAAAGACCCACAGCTGCCCCACCTGCAGTTGAGCCTGAGCGTCGGTATCGCGACATTCGGTCCACACCTTGGTGATGCCGCCACGTGGATCAACGAAGCAGATAAAGCGCTGTATATCGCAAAAACCACAGGGCGCAATCGGGTCTGTTCCGCAGCACCGACTGTGGTTGATTTTCCGCGACTGGGGATTGAATCCTCGGCGTCGTGACTTGCAAAGCTGGCACCGCTTCCAGATCTGGTCAGAAGCGGTAGCCATCAGCAGGTCAATCCCATGACAGTTATCAGCGAAGTGCTGAGCCCCGCTCAATCATCGTTAATCGCGCTCACACAGAGGTTCGTCAGCAACCACTCCGGGGTGTGCTCCTCAAGCAGTTGACTCACGCTTTTTTTAAGTTCCAGCCTGCCATACAGCGCTTCTTCCTGATCCAGGTGTCTTTGTTGAGCCAAACGGTAATCAACGGGGTAGATGCTCTGTTCGATGGGCAACAGCGCGTCGAAGTGTTCCAGCAGCCCCATGAAAACCAGACGCCGCTCGACGGTATGCCGGGTCGTTGCGATGAGGTTAATGAAGTACAGGCTGTCACGCTGACGCAATGCTTCAGAAGCCGCAAAGCGCTCTGCCAGGGTGTACGCCGCCTGATCGTCGAACACCATGCAACATAGCAACTGCCGTGAGAGATCATGAAAAGGGTTACCGGTCAGTGTCCGTCGATGATGCAGGCCGAGGACAAAATCAACGGCTTTTTCAACCTGACGCAGACGCTCGAAATCACTGAATTCCGGCAGCTCAGCCAGCAAAGGAGCCTGTCGGCCCTGCGCGGCAACTTGCCGGGAGAACATCGATAGCTTCCCTTGCGGTCCCAGCAAGGCGACCTGTCGATCACACAACTCTGTTCTGGATAATGCCGCCTGACGAGCGACCATTTGCTGGAAACCCAGGCCCATCTCGGCAAGTGGTACACCTACTGATTGCCCCCACGCCTGACCATCCTCCCGAGAAAGCAAAACGCTCATGATATAACTCCCTTTTATTTACGTTTGTGTTGTGCAGTTTTTATTGTTGGTTCACACATCGCCTTAACAGGTCGACAACAATCTATTCCACGGATATAAAAAGGGCGTAGTCACAACCTCTTCCCTGATCGAATCCGCAAGAGAATTCTCTATCTACATTCCTTGTGATGACTGCAGGTCAATTCAAAAGCCTTAGGCATAACGCCAGAGCCCCACGAGCGCAAAGCCGCATGGCGAAAACGAGCACGGTTATTAGCCAAAAGAGAATCTTCCTACATAGAGCTCGGATACATCTGTAAACGTAGTTCAAACAAGCCAGGACTACGTGGAGACCATGACTTGTATAGACAGAAACGATAAACATTCGGAATAACAATTACAATCATTCGTTACAAATATAGCGATTTGTAAGTTACTTACAGAGAAAGTTTTCGGATGTGTCTTTGCAATAAGAGTTTTCCCACATAAATAATGGATGCGGGCTGACAGATATTATTTTCTTA
This sequence comes from Pseudomonas sp. ICMP 561, assembly GCF_002699985.1. Lineage (GTDB taxonomy): Bacteria > Pseudomonadota > Gammaproteobacteria > Pseudomonadales > Pseudomonadaceae > Aquipseudomonas > Aquipseudomonas quasicaspiana. The sequence continues at coordinate 103,411 of NZ_LKBT01000056.1, forward strand.
GTGTGTGTTCTGTGCCCTCATGAGTCAGGATGGATTCAGGAACTGAAGAGGTAGAAGGTTGCGAAGCGTTTATTCTCACGCACCGCTATCGCAGCCTTCGACAGCCCTCATCAAAAAATATCCTCGCTGAATAAACCGTATCTGTTGGAGCGAGGCTTGCCCGCGAACCAGTCGACTCGGTAAGCCAGACGCACCGTGTGTCTTTCTTCGCGGGCAAGCCTCGCTCCAACAGATACGATGCTTGCTGCGGTCGAAGACGGGGCTAGACCGACTACAGGTCATTTGTTGCCATGCGAAAGCGCTGTGTCAGGGCGCGTCCACTCAGTTGCTGGCCAGCATCGCATCGACCTTAATCCCGCGACGCAAACCGAATACTGCCGCAGTCCCAAGGCCAACCGCGCCCATAATCGCGACATAACCAACGCAGACCCAAGGACTCCATGGCATCAGGGCGATCAACAGCAGCGGCGTGGTACTGGCCCACAGCGCGTACGCAATGTTGTAGGTGACCGAGATGCCCGACACGCGAATGTCGGCCGGGAACAGGCCGACCATCACGGAAGGCACCACACCGACGATGCCGCAGGCCAGCCCCGCCAGCGCGTACGCAATACCCGGCACCAGCCACTGATCGATCAGGCTCATGTAGAGCAGGCCAATGCCTAGCGGTAGCAACAAGCTGTAGACAATCACTGCACGCCACGCACCAATGCGATCTACCAGCATACCGGCCAGCACGCAGCCGATATTCAGAAACACAATGCCAAGGCTACTCAGGGCAAAAGTATCGCTGGCGCTCATGCCAAAGCGTTTTTGCATGACTGTCGGAGTGATCACCACCAGCACCACCACGGCGGAGGTCAGCACGCAGGTCAGCAAGGCGGCGGGCAACAGGGATTGGCGATGCTTGCGCAGCACCGCGGTCAGGGGGAATTCCGTGGCGGTTTCACGTTGGGCATGCATAGCCATGAACACCGGTGTTTCGCTCAACCAACGGCGCAACCAGACACCCAGAACGCCAAATGCGCCACCCAGCAGGAAAGGTATGCGCCACGCGTAATCGAGGATTTCCGCCGGGGTGAAGACTTTCGCCAGCCAGGTTGCGATTAGCGCGCCCAGCAAGTAACCGAAGGTCAGCCCGGCCTGCAGCACACCCAGGGCATAACCGCGATGACCTACAGGTGCATGCTCGGCGACGAACACCCAGGCGCTAGGGACTTCGCCGCCCACTGCCGCGCCTTGCAGGATGCGCAATGCCAACAGGATCAGCGGCGCCCAATAACCGATTTCCGCGTAGGTCGGCATCACGCCAATCAACAGGCATGGCAGCGCCATCATCAGGATGCTCAGGCTGAACACCCGCTTGCGCCCCAGGCGGTCGGCGAAGTGCGCCATGAGAATCCCGCCCAGCGGCCGCGCCAGATAACCGGTCACGAAAATCCCGAAGCTTTGCAGCAGACGTAGCCACTCGGGCATTTCCGGCGGAAAAAACAGCTGGCTCAGCGTCAGTGCAAAGAACACGAAAATGATGAAGTCATAGATTTCCAGCGCCCCGCCCAACGCCGCAAGGCCCAGGGTTTTATAGTCAGCCCGGGACAGCGGCTGGGGACGTGGTCGAGCAATGGCCGTCATAAGGACCCCGGACACGGAAGAGTAAAGACGCGACACAGCGTCGCAGGGCGCGAAGAATAGCAAAATAAGGGCTAATGGCTAGGGGGTCTGGTGAGTGATTGCCAAGACGAACCCCGTATTGCGAACACAGATCTGTAGGACCGGCTTCAGCCGGGAGGGGTCGGTACACGCATTTCATATATTTCTTCTGGATTAACGCCCTCCCGGCTAAAGCCGGTCCTACAACTATTTGGTCTGGAATAACGCCTCCCGGCTGAAGCCGGTCCTGCAACTATTTCGTCTGGAATAACGCCTCCCGGCTGAAGCCGGTCCTACGACGTGTGAATAACCCGTTTCAAGATTAAGCATGAATTAAGTATCACTGGCTAATCTGGCTTCAACAGGCAAACGGAACGAATCAGTTGCCTCCAGATCAATAACATCAGATCAATCAAAAGGAATACCCATGAAAACTTTGAATGCCTTGTTTGCTGCTGTTGCCCTTACTGCCGCTGCCGGTGCTGCACAAGCCGACGTACGTCCGGACGAAATCCCTGGCCTGCTCAAGTCCGGTGCGATCATGGACTTCGAAAAGCTGAATAAAATGGCGCAGGACAAGCACCCAGGCTTCACCATTCATGACACCGAGCTGGATAAGGATGCACAAGGCAACTACATCTATCAGGTTGAACTGCGCGATGCCAAAGGCGTGGAGTGGGATGTAGACGTGAACGCCAAGACCGGTGCGATCGTGAAAGACAAGCAAGATAAGTAAGACTTAACGCAGTTTTGTCGGACCGGATCTAACCGGGAGTCAGTTTTTCAAGCAATCTGGTTTATTGCGTTGAAGAATGTCTCCCGGATAAATCCGGTCCTACCGTTCTGTGTACATCATCTGTTTACGTAACAGAAGTTACTGTTTCAAACCTACTTTCAATAACTGGCCGTTATCTTCATCGGTCAGCACATATATATAACCATCCGGTCCCTGACGCACGTCACGAATGCGTTTCTTCAGTTCGCTCAGCAAACGTTCTTCATGAACGATCTTGCCGTCTTCAAACTCCAGACGAATCAAATCTTCCGATGCCAGCCCGCCAATAAACAGGTTGTGATCCCACGCCTTGAAGCGTGACGCGTCGTAAAACGCCATGCCGCTGATGCCCGGTGATTTTTCCCAGACGTGGAAAGGTTTGATCGTACCTTCGACGAATTTGCCTTTAGCTTCCGGAATCGCCTCTCCCGAATAGTTGATGCCGTGGGTTGCCAGCGGCCAGCCGTAGTTCTGAGCACGCTCGATGATGTTCACTTCATCGCCACCTTTAGGCCCGTGTTCATTGGTCCACAAGGTGCCAGTCCATGGGTTGAGCGCCGCGCCCTGTTGGTTACGATGGCCGTACGACCAGATTTCCGGGCGCACATTTTTCTGGCCAACAAACGGGTTGTCATCCGGGACTTTGCCATCGGCGTAAAGGCGCACGATTTTGCCTTGAAGCTTGTCCAGGTCCTGAGCGGTGGGCCGGTTGTTGTTCTCGCCGAGGGCGATAAACAGATAACCATCCCTATCGAAGACGATCCGCGCGCCGAAGTGGTTGCCCACTGACAGCTTCGGCTGTTGACGGAAAATCACGTTGAAATCTTCAAGCCTTGTCAGGTCCGTAGAAAGGCGCCCTCGCCCTGCTGCGGTTCCGGCGGTTTTGCCGTCTTCACTGCCTTCGGAAAAAGTCAGGTAAACCATGCGGTCCTTGGCGAAGTCCGGGGACAGGACCACGTCCAGCAAACCGCCCTGCCCGTTTGCCCAGACTTTGGGAACGCCGGATAGCGGTTGGGACAAGGTGCCGTCAGGAGATACGACGCGCAGGTTGCCCGGCTTTTCAGTGACCAGCATGCCCTTGTTGTCCGGCAGGAAAGCCACAGCCCATGGATGGGCGAGCCCTTTGGCCACTTCTTCGACGCTGAGGGTGCCTTGCTCGGTCTTGAAATCCTGGACGGGACCCGCAGCAGCGCTCAGCGGCAAACTCAGCAATGCGCTGGCACACAACGTTGCGATCAGGGTTTTGCAATGCATGGACGATTCCTTATGTCATGAAAAAGCCCCCATGAGAGGGGGACGCGGGTCTCAATCAGTGCTTTTACGGTTCTGCCCGCTATTGTTGTCGGCCGGGCGAGGCGCCTGTTGGCGGGTCGGATAACCATTGCCTATGCCGCCATTCTCCAGCGTAGGCGGTCGCGGATTGGGGGCCGTACTCGGGCCACGCACAGGCGGTGTGGCCGGGACGGTGCCCTGGCGGCTATTGGGATTGGCGCGATAAATAGGGCTGTTAGTGGAATTGCCGTTATTGAGCGTGCTGTTGGGCAAGGTCTGGGCTTGGGCAACACTGGTCAAGCCTGCTGTCATAAGGCCGCCCAGGGTGAGGAGTACAATGCGTCGCGCAAAACTGTTCATCACTTACCTTCTGTTGGAAACGGTAACGATCCGGGTGTTTGATGGCGATAGCACTACTAGGTTCGCCTCCAACAGGGTGGATGAGCAACCTGCGCGGGTTTGAGTTTGTAACAAGGATGTGCAGCGAGCCTCGTATTCATACTGCTGTAGATGCAGCGAACGTGACGGCCCTCTCCCGGCTAAAGCCGGTCCTACGGATGTCTATGATCTGTAGGACTGGCTTTAGCCGGGAGAAGGCCAGTACATTCACTGCAGATCGCGACCGATAATCTGTCCCTTCAAGAGAACGCTATCCCCATGACCGACACCACCCAGGCCGCGCCGGCGTTGAAGGAGATTTTCAATCGGCCGCGGCTGCAGCATATCGCCGAACAGACAACGGCGATTTACCCCGCTTTCGATACGCAAGCGTTTCTGGCGCATGTGGCCCACGACCTGGACAGCCAGTCGCTGATGCAACGGCTCAACCGCGTCAGTCGCGGGTTGCATGCTGGCTTGCCTGCGGATTACCCCGAGGCACTGGGAATTCTGTACGAACTCGCGCCACGCCTGAACAGCAGCTTTGTCAGCCTGATCCTGCCGGAATACGTGGCGCTCTATGGTCAGCATGACTTCGAACGCTCTATGGCAGCATTGAAGTTCTTCACGACCTTTGGCTCGTCTGAATTTGCCGTGCGGCACTTCCTGCGTCTGGATTTCCAGCGGGCGCTGCTGATCATGCAAGGCTGGGCACTGGACGAAAATGAACACGTGCGCAGACTGGCCAGTGAAGGCAGTCGCCCGCGGCTACCATGGTCGTTCCGCCTTGAAACGCTGATGGTTGATCCGACTCCAGTGCTGCCGATCCTCGACACCCTCAAGGCTGACAGCAGCCTGTATGTGCGCAAGTCGGTGGCCAATCACCTGAACGACATCACCAAGGACAATCCCGACTGGGTGCTGGCGCAAATCGAAGGCTGGTCGCTGGAAAACCCGCACACCGCCTGGATCGCCCGGCACGCGTTACGCTCGTTGATCAAAAAAGGTGACCGTCGTGCGCTGACGATCATGGGTGCAGGACATAAGCCGCAAGTGCGTGTAGCGCTGATTAGCGTCACTCCCGGCACGATTCGTCTGGGTGACGACCTGAGTCTGTCTTTCGAGCTGACGTCGACCGCCGGGCAAACCCAGCGGCTGATCATCGATTACGCGATTCATTACGTGAAGAAGTCCGGTGGCACCTCAGCCAAGGTCTTCAAGCTCAAGACGCTGGAGCTGGGGCCCGGCGAGTCGGTGAACGTGACACGCAAACTTCAGGTGCGTAATTTCACCACCCGGGTGCATTACCCGGGCGTGCATGAACTGGATGTTCTGATCAACGGCGAATGCCTGGCCAGCAGTCGTTTCGAACTGCTGCCGTGAGTCAGCTCAACGGCATGCGGAAAGTGAAAGTCGTGCCGTCTTCATGGCTGGAATGCACCGTCAGCATGCCGCCGTGGGCCAGTGCTATCTGGCTGGAGATGTACAGACCCAGTCCAAGCCCGGCCTGAGGTTCTTCGGCTCCAGGGCGCGAGTACGGCTGGAAGAGATGAGGCAGAACATCATCGGGGATCGGCACGCCCTGGTTGGTGACTGTCATCAGGAACTCCCCCGCTTCAACCCGGGCGGCTACGTCCACGACCCCGTTGGCGTCACCGTGGGAAATCGCGTTGGCGACCAGATTGGACAGCAGTTGCGCCAGCCGCTCGCGGTCACACCGGATGCTGTCGAGGGCGCCAATAAAGGATCGAATCGGACGTGTTGGATGAACACGTTGCACTTCGGAAATTACATGACTGAGCGCAGCTCCCAGATCCCGACACTCATGCAGGCTCAATGGAATACCATGCCCCAATCGCCCACGGGCAAAATCCAGCACGTCGTCCACCAATTGCGAAGCGCGCCTTCCGGACGTGAGGATATGACCCGCAATTTTTGCGGCCTTTTCGTCCAGAGAACGCCGTAACAGCAACTCGGCGCTGGCAGTAATCGCAAACAGCGGGTTACGCAGGTCGTGGCCCAATACGGCAATAAACTGCTCACGCCACTCTGCTACTTCGCGCTCTGCTCGCAGATCGGCTTTGACTTGCTCCAGCTTTTCTTCGGCCTCGATCTGAATCGCCAACAACCGCGCGAACGAGGTCATCAAGGCCTCGATTGCCGTGGCCTTGAGCTGGGCGGGTTTAGGGTCCAGCGCACAGATGGCGCCGAAAAACGATCCGTCTGACAGGAATACCGGTACGGCAATGTAGCTTTGGAACTGATAAATGCGCGGCGTGTGGTGCGTGCGGTAGTGATCGTCTTCACCGACATGATCGATGATCACCGCCTCGTGCAAATGGGAAGACTGGATTTCGTGGCATATAGTTGTGGTCAGTTCCAGCTCGCCGCCGGGCTTGAGGCCGAAATTCAGCTTGTCGAGCACCGCACAGGCGGTCCATGAGGTGTCGGTCACGCGCGCAACAGCGGCGAACCCCATGCCCGTGGTCTCGCTGATCACCTGAAGCATGGCGGGAACCGCGCTGATCCGGCTGATTAATGCGACATCTTCGGCGATGGTCTGCCTCATGGCGTTCCTGTCATCAACGTGAAAGAGAGAAAATCGGCGGCATTGTAGCGGCCAGACGCCATGATCGTAAAACCAGAAGTCGGGAACTGCGTCCGACCATGACAATAAACTCAACGTGCACAAATCTTCCAGACATCAGCGCCTCGCCCGTCGAAAATCTTTCAGGATGAACCGTTGATCAAATGCACCGCCCCGTAACATCGTGCCAACAGGACCTTGCCATGACCAACAGCAACTGGATCGATCTGAAGCAGGACAGCGAGTCCGGCATCGAGACGATTCGCGCGCATTTTGAGGGGCATGCCTACGATCCGCATTGGCATGACAGCTATCTGGTGGGCATCACCGAACAGGGCGTGCAGCAATTCCATTGCCGACGAAAACGCCATGTGAGCACACCTGGCCGGATCTTCCTGCTGGAGCCCGGCGAAATCCACGACGGTGACGCCCCCTCCCCGGAAGGCTTTACCTACCTCACCCTGTATGTAGACCCGAAGTGGCTGGACCGGGAGTTACGCTCGCTGTTCGAACATACACCGGCTGACTGCCAGATAAGTTTCGCGGACACGCAGGCTGATGACACGCGTCTGGCCACTGCCACCGCTAACGCATTCCAGACGCTGCACGGAGCCGAGCTGCGCATCGTGCGTCAGACCGCACTGGATGACCTGCTGTCGAACCTGACCCGCCATCTGCGCTGGCGGACCCAGGTCTCGCCCGACCCGCGCTTGCCACGGGTAGCGCAGATAGCCCGCGACTTTCTACACAGCCACGCCAGCCACGACATTGGTCTGGACGATCTGGCGCGGGTTACGGGCGTTGATCGCTTTCGGCTGACCCGGGCGTTCAAGGCCGCCTTCGGCATCGCGCCGCACGCTTATTTGATTCAACTGCGGCTGGCCAAGGCGCGGCGCTTGCTGGCGGGCGGTCAATCCCCGGCTGAAACCGCCGCTGCGCTCGGTTTTGCTGATCAAAGCCACTTGGGGCGCTGGTTTCAGCGGGCTTACCGGATGACCCCAGCCGATTACCGCAAACGGTGCTCAAACCTTCCAGACTGAGGCTCCGCCAATGGCGATGATCGACTGACGATCAATCACCAGTGAGCGCTCCATGGACCAGTTTTTGCCCTTTGTGCTGTTTGCCTTCGTGTCATCCATCACCCCCGGCCCGACCAATATTCTGGTCATGACCCATAGTTCGCGACACGGCTGGGCCGTGGTGACGCCTATCGTGCTGGGCGCGTGTGGCGGCGCCGCGGCGTTGGTGTTGCTGGTGGGCACCGGCATTGGCGATGTGCTGGCTCGGCATCAAGGTATTCAGACGGCGATGTCGTGGGTGGGAATTGCCTGGCTGAGCTGGATGGCCTGGCAGATTTTCAACGCCCCGGCCGCAGCTATCGATCCGAACGGCACGGAAAATAAAAACACCACGGACAGCAAAGGCACCCGACTGGGCCTGTTCGGGGCCGCCAGCCTGCAGTTGGTCAACCCGAAGACGTGGATGATGGCCTTGGCAGTGGTCAGCGTTTTTGCCGGGACCGAAGCCGACAGAGGTATGCGCGTGGTTTACCTGTCGTTGATGTTCTTCCTGATCGCAATCCCCTGCATGACCGCATGGGCCTGGCTGGGCGTCAGCGCTGCACGGTTTTGTCGGTCACCAACGGGTATGCAACGGTTCAACCGGAGCATGGCGCTGTTACTGCTGGTGTCGACGTGGATGACGGTGTGGGTTTGAGCTATGCAGATTTCACTGCAAACGGGTGACCTGTAGGAGTGAGCTTGCTCGCGATGGCGGTATATCCGTTACAAAGCTGTGTCTGATTAAACGCCATCGCGAGCAAGCTCACTCCTACAGATTTTATGTCAGGCGGTATCAGCTCACTGGCCGCGCAAGGTTGATGGTGAACGTTGTGCCCTGTTCGGCAGTCGAGGTAACGCTGACGTCGCCCCAGTGAGCGCGGGCGATTTCGCGGACGATAAACAGGCCAAGGCCGATGCTGCGACTCGGATCATCGTCAGCCACGCCGTGGGGCATGGGTTCGAACAGGCCGTCAAGCCGATCCGGCGGTATCGGCGGACCGACGTTGTGCACCGCGATGCGGATCCACTGTGCATCGAAGGCCGAGGTGATGGTGATAACCCCTGTGGCTGAGCCATAAGCCACGGCGTTGCTCACCAGGTTATCAACCAGCTCGAATAGCCGGTCGGCATCAGCCGTGCACAAGCCGTCGCCAATACATTCGTGAATCAGCACGCGCCGCGGAAATAACAGCCGTTGCTCCGCCACGCTGGCGGCAATTACTTCATGCAACTGCACCGGCTGGGGCAGCACGGAAATACCGCTGCCCACTCGCGCCTGAGTAAAGTCCAGCAGATCGACAATCAAACGCTGCGCGCGCCCCACCGATTGATTGACCAGCCCGAGGCTGCGCTGTTGTTTGTCGCTGAGCGGTTCCAGCCCGATCAGCCCGGCCGCCATCTTGATCGCCGCCAGCGGATTGCGCAGGTCGTGGCTGACGATGGCCACCATCTGCTCAGCGAAAGTGGCACGAATATCGGCTTCGGTCTGAGCCATACGCAGCCGGTTCTGCACGGAGGACAGTTCCTTCTGAGAGGCCAGTTGCTGCAACAGCATCTCTTCAGCCGCCTGACGCGTCTCGGCCAGTTCACGCTGATATTTGTTGCGTTCTTCGCCACTCATAATTGACAGGTGATGCACCACGCCCTGCGGCGTTTCCCGTCGTATGGCATTGAGCATCATGGTCATGGCGTGACCATCATGCCGCACCAGGTCGAGTTTGATCTCCGACACGGAGCCCCGCATCTCCAGCAGCGGCCCCCAGTGTGTCTGCTGGAAAATCTTGTCCCCTACGCTCATCAAATCCTGAAAGCGGGTTCCAGCCAGGCTCGCCGAATCGGAGCCCATCCACAGGCAGAAAGTGAGATTGGCCCGCAGGATCGTGCCGTCCTCGCGAGTCAGCAGCAGACCACAGGCCGCGCCCTCGAACAGCAGGTCGCTGTCAGCGCTCAACTCGACATCAACCGGCAAGAGTCACCACTCCAGACGTGCCAAAGAACTCATCCATCGCGACAATACATGCGTCAGGATTACTCATGTGCGGGCAATGGCCAATGTTATCGATAACCCTCAGCGTGCAGTCAGGCATCACCCGCTGCAGATAATCGCCCACGTCCAGTGGCGCGATAAAATCCTGATTGCACTGCAATACCAGGGTTTTGGTCGGCAACTGCGCTACATCCTTACGGTTATCCGCCGTGAACGTGACGCGGGCAAACTGCTGGGAAACTTCCGGGTTGGTGCGACAGAAACTATGGGTCAATTCCTCGCCCAGCTCGGGTTGATCGGGGGCACCCATAATGGCCGGAGCCATGGTACTGGCCCACCCAAAATAGTTAGCTGCCAGCGTGCTGAGCAGGGTAACGATGTCTTGCCGGGTGAAACCGCCCACGTAGTCACCGTCGTTGATGTAGCACGGCGACGGGCCGACCATGACTTGCGCCGCGAAGTGGCCGGGGTCGCGCAGGTCTGCGAGCACGCCAATCATTGAGCCGACCGAATGGCCAACATGGATCACCGGGCCCGGCCCGGCGAATTCCTTGACGACCTCGAGCAAGTCACTGGCGTAGCCATCCAGAGAGTCGTACTTGCGCTTGTAGTAGGCAGACAGATCCGACTGGCCGTTACCAACCAGGTCGTAGACCACCACCTTGAATCGCTCGGCGAAATACGGGGCCATGAATCGCCACATGTTCTGGTCGCAACCGAAGCCATGGGAAAACACGAGGGTTGCAGGCCCCTCTCCCGTGACCCTGACGTTATTGCGTAACTGCACCGACATCCGTATGCCTCCAACACTGACCCAAAAGGTGATCAGATTGCCACTAATGAATTAAACGAGATTAGCATCGTTCCAGACAGGAACCTCTCATACGAAAGCATCTGTTCCATGAAAAAGCTTGCTTCGGCGCTCGGGGCTGCTTCTCAATAGCTGTTTTTTAAACAAACTGTGAACCGTTCATGAGTCAGACTTACGACGCACGCGGCAATATCTATATCGTCTGCACGCCTCAGAACTTGCGCGAACGGGGCATCGCGATTGCTGATAACGCAGCCGATGCTGCCTTGAATAGAGAACAATGGGCCGCCGCCGCAGTGCATGCCTTGTGCAACTGGCCACAGGGCACGCGCCCGGCAGGAGCAAAGGCGCACCGTTCAGATGGATTATTGGTCGGTCCTTTTCAGCAGGCAGCGCCATTTGACCTATTGATCGTCAATACAGACGGTACGCTGGCCGAACGCAGCGGCAACGGCATGACCATTTTTGCCCGCTTCCTGACTGACTCTGCTTATGTTGCTTCGCAAGGCTTTGAGCTGCGGGTTCATCACGATAATCGCGACACAGCGACGCCGGTCAGCACTCGGGTTGAGCCGACTACAGTCAATGGCGAGCATGGTTTCTGGCTGGCACTCGGAAATCCGTCTTTCGGCCCGCAAGCGGTTGGCGCGCTTGGCGAAAGCCTGGAGCCCGCGCAGCTCAATGGTCGCGCGGTTAATCGGGTAAAGCCTTTGGCGCAGATTGATGCCCAATGGGACCACAGCGTTTTCGTGCGCATTGGCAACCCTCATTGCGTCACGCTGGTGAGTGATGAAGCGGACTTACCGTCTTTCGAGGCGTTGCAGGAGTCAGCATTGAACGCGGCGTTGACGCGTATCGCCTTTGCCAAAGGTGAATCCGGCACAGGCGAACCTTGCCCAGCCGGGGTGAATCTGCAATGGGCGTGGGTGCAATCCGCCAATCAAATCGTGGCCAGGGTCTTCGAACGCGGCGAAGGCCCCACGGCATCTTCAGGCACCAGCGCCTGCGCCGTGGCCAGCGCAGCCTGGCATGCAGGGTTGGTGGAAGCAGGATTGGTTCATGTCAGCATGCCGGGCGGAACGGCACCGGTGAGGCTGGAAGAGCACAACGGAGAATTGCGGGTTTCGTTGTTCGGGGTGGCGAAGGTAGCAGGCGAGTAAACACCACTTCCCTGCGGGACATCCCCCGTCGCACAGCAAACATGGACCTGTAGGAGTGAGCTTGCTCGCGATTCGATTTCATGGCCGACGAATTCATCGCATGAACTGACTCTATCGCGAGCAAGCTCACTCCTACAGGGAGCCACGTTTGCTGCGCGACAGCGGTATGTCAGGGAGACTGGGCGACCTTCTACAGGTAAATCTTGTACAGCTACGCCCTACTCCCCAATATCCTCATTCCACAGTTCTGGCTTGCTGACGATGAAGCCTTTCATCATGTCGACGCAGGCATGATTGTCGATCACTTCGACGTCCACACCACGTGAACGCAGCAGTGCTTCTTCGCCCATGAACGTCTGGTTCTCACCGACAATGACCTTGCGGATGCCGTACAGCAGAATCGCCCCGCTGCACATCGAGCAAGGTGACAGTGTGGTGTAGAGCACGGCGTCGCGATAAACGCTGGCAGGCTGGCGGCCCGCGTTTTCCAGCGCGTCCATTTCCCCGTGCTTGATAGCGCTGCCTTCCTGAACCCGACGGTTATGACCGCGGCCGATGATCTGACCGTCATGAACGATGACCGAACCGATGGGAATACCGCCCTCGGCCAGCCCCAGTTGAGCTTCGTCGATTGCGGCCTGCATGAATGGGTCCATGGTTCTACCTCGTTTCCTGAGTCTGAAGAAAAGTAATGTGCATCATTGTGGCAGCCTCGCCATAGCGCTGTTCAGCGCTTGCGAAACAAACTCTTTGAGCAGGTCGGCCGAGCGCGCCTTCATGTCGGTACCGACGTCATTCTGTTTGGCCCTGAGTTTGTTGGCCAGTTGCGGTTCTTTGTCGCCGCGGTTGAGTGCGCGCAATTCATCAGCGCTGAAGGACTGCGCATAGGCGGCAGCCATGTTGCGATCCCATTGCGACTGGAACTGCGGCTGCAAACGCTGCAACTCATCTTTGACCAGTTCCTGCGCCTGCGTCTTGCCAACCGACTCGACGATGCTGCCAAACGTGGCAGTACGCGAAGCAACCTGATAGCCCAGCCAGCCAAGGCTTTCGCCCAGGTGCCGGTCTTCGACATACGCCAAGGCGCTGTCATCAACCTCTGAAGCCTGGACACTCTGCTCAACGCTTGTCCAAAGGCCAAGCAGCAAGGCAAAAAACAAGTTGCCGGTCACTGACTTGTGCAGGGTCATGAAGTCTCCTCCGCCAACCACTCATCCCGGTTCAAACGATAGATTTTCACGCCTAACCGGTGGTACTGGCTGTAAACAAATGCATTGAAACCCACCTTCTGAATCACGCGCACGGAAGCAACATTGGCGGGCTGAACGATGGCGATGATCGAGCGCAGCCCCAAGTGTTCAAAGCCGTAAGCCAGCGTCGCACGGACAATCTCCGTGGCCAGGCCTCGCCCCCAGAATTGCGGCGCCAGGCGATAGCCGATCTCCACTTCTTCAGCGCCGTCGACGCTCTCACGATTCAGAGCACAAAACCCCAACAGGACACCGCTGGCTTTTTCGACCACCGCCCACGGCCCGAAGCCGTTGCGCGCATAAGATTGCATAGACCAGTCAATGAACTCCGCCGTTGCGCGCTCGCTGAGGACGCCCCGCACCGAATAACGCATCACCTCAGGATTACTGAGGATCTGCGCCATTGGCAGCACATCGGCGCTGCTTAACTGGCGCAGAATCATGCGCTGCGTCTCGAGTACAACGTCAGTGGTCATGGCTCAACCATCAGCCTTTCAGGGTTCTGCCGGGAGCGCAGAGACTCACAAGCCGTTGCTGACTTTCCCGGCCACGTCGGCGGGCACCCAGGCCTTCCAGACTTCAGGATGCTGCTTGAGGAACAACTGGGCAACCTCTTTGGGCTGCTGACGTTTTTCACTCATCTGCCCCAGGGTCTGGTTAAGCAGGTCAATCGGCAGGTCGACCTTTTCGAAAAACGCGACAAGGTCCGGATACTGTTTGTGGAATGCATCCGAGACGCCGATGCTCAGGCGCGGCTCCAGTGAACGAGTGCCTCGTGGGTTCGGGTTATTGGCGTCGGCCAGGGTTTTCCAGGCTTCGGCGTCGAACGGCGGCTCTTCCAGCTTGATCAGTTTGAAGCGGCCCAGCAGCGGAGTCGGCGACCAGTAGTAAAACAGCACAGGTTTGCCACGATGAATCGAAGAACTGACCTCTGCATCCAGCGCCGCGCCCGAACCGGTCCGGAAGTTCACGTAGCTGTCATTGAGCTTATAAGCCTTGAGTTTCTGCGTGTTGACGATTTCTGACGTCCAGCCAGTGGGGCTGTTGAGGAAACGGCCCTTGTCCGGCGACTCAGGATCTTTGAAGACGTCTTTGTAGCGAGGCAAGTCAGCCACCGACTTGAGGTCAGGGGCCAGCGGTTTGATGCCTTTGGCGGGATCGCCCTTGATCACGAACTCCGGCACCCACCAACCTTCGGTCGCGCCTTTGACGATATTGCCAAGCCCATGGACCTTGCCTTCGGCTTCGGCCTTGACCCAGGCAGGACTACGGCCGGCCCACTCCTCGCCGATGACCTGAATATCGTTTTTCGCCAATGCGGCTTCGAGGCTCACCGTGCTGCCCGGCAGCTTATCGGTGGGGTAGCCATAACCTTTCTCGACGATGGTGCGCAGGATCTCCGTGATCAAGCTGCCGCTTTCCCAGGTGATGTCGCCGAAGTTGATCGGTGCCGCCTTTTCCGCCGCCACTGCGGGTTGCCCCAACAGGCCAAGGGCCAGGAGTGAACAGCCGAGCAGGGTTCTGATTGATGTCATGGTCACCTCTGGATGGCCGGGCCCGGCCTGATTGGGAAATTCGTTGTTAGATAGACTTGAAAGGTATCGACATCGGCAGACGGCGATAAGTTGTACTCATGCATAGGCGGCCTGCTTCTGGAGCGACACGTCAGAGCCTTCGCAATGCACGGGCAGGAGCGCGAAGTGCTTGAAGAACCGCGTCAGCCCATCTCGCCAACAAGTTGCCTCCTGTCTTAAAAAGCTAATGAAGGCAGCCCTTGCTCGGCCGCCTGACGTTCATAGTCGAGCAGTATCTGATAATCGTCTTGGTGGGCGGCCAACACCTGACTGATCGCCAGCGCCTGTGCGACATCCGGCAAGTCCGACAGAGCCTGATTCATGGCATGACGGATGACCTCTGCCTGAGCGACATCGATGCTCAACGACGTGATGAAAGGCAGGCATGGGCCATGAGCAGTGCGCGCCAGAATACGCAAACCGCGGACCTCCTCGCTGGCATCCCGGGCCAGATAGTCGAAGGTCACGCTGTCGATGGCTGCGATATCACCGCGCCGCTCCTTGAGCCAGCGCAGGCTGTGACGATGGCCGCCGGTAAGGGATACCTGCGAGAAAAACCGCCCGTTTTGCTGCAGCGGTGCAACGGTATGCCGCAACAGGTTCATACCGGAGTTGGAGTCTTCGCTGTTGACGAGGCCGTGGCTGCCGAGAAAGTCCGCGACTGATCGACGAGGGTCATCAGCCCGGATCACCAGCAGGCTGCAATGCAGACCATCGGCGCTGTTGGGCAACTCGTAAGCAGGCCGCCCGATCAGGCGAACCTTGCCACGCAACAGCGTCATCAACGGATAACCGCAGGTCTGTGCGAGCAGTAACTGATTGGATAGCCAGAGTTCTGGCAGATCGAGCGCGCCTTGCAAACGTTGCGCGCCGAGCACTTCGACGATCCGCGCAAGCCACGTCTCACTGGCCTGCGCGACGCGCTCTGGTGCGGTGTACATCGATAATTCGGCGAAACCCTGAATCATGGCAAATCCGGTCAAAACGGTTGAGCCAACCATAGATGAAAAATGCGTAGCATGCGCAGGAGCCCGTAAGACTTCGCGCAAGGTACCAAGCGGCACTTGTGGGAGCGAATTCATTCGCGAATGCGGTGGGTCAGACCCGGATATTTTTCAGGAAGGCACCCTTCGCGAATAAATTCCCACAGTGAATCCTGTTTCAGCCCAAATGCCAGGCTCCCTGAGATCAATGCCCAAAAAGCCCCGTATCGGATTTCTTGGCTTTTTTGTCGGCGCGTTTTTCGTCGGCGGTCTTGGCGGGCTTTTTCTTCGCGGCTTTCTTTGAATCCATACCTTTGCTCATGATGCGTGCTCCAGGGTCAAGGATCTGTTCTCTCTTATACACCCATTCGACGCTATGATACCCGGCCATTCCTGCTGCCCTTCTGAAGTGCACCCTGCCTGATGTCCGAGACTGAATTCTGCCCTCTACCGTCGCTCTGCCAGCCCCTGCTGGACAAGTTCTACCGCGCCCATCGCTCGCCAATGCGCTCGTCCGGAGCGGCACAGATGTGGGTGGCACGGCAGCAGGAAATCATTGGCGCACTGAGTCTTATGCCGGTGGCTGACGGGTATTGGTTGACCGGGCTGTTCGTAGCGCCGCAGTGGCGAGGACGGACCATTGCAGGACGACTGATCGCCAGCGCGCTCAAGGATCTGAACGGGCCGGTCTGGCTGTTTTGCCACCCGGATCTCGTGAGGTTTTACGAACGGTCAGCCTTTGCACTCACAACAGATTTGCCGCCGATGCTGGCGGACAAGCTGGCGCGGTATCAGAAGACAAAAGCACTGCTGGCGATGCGCTGGGAGCGGTGATTGACCTGGAGGAGTGTAGCGGTCGTCCAGACGCTGCGCTGTCGCTCAGCAAACATTGACCCTGCAGGAGTGAGCTTGCTCGCGAAAGCATTAGATCTGTTAAGAAGATGTCGTCTGACCTGACGCAATCGCGAGCAATGTGGATCGCCACCCCGGTCACTCCTACAGAAAAAGCATTTGGATTCTGTTGGAGCGAGGCTTTCCCGCGGAGAACGATGACGCAGTGGGGCTGGATGTACCGCGTCGTCTTCTTCGCGGGCAAGCCTCGCTCCAACAGATCCGTGTTTGCTGCATGACAGCGCGGAGTCTCGACGACGGGAATCTCCTACAAGAATGCATTCCAGCTCAAAGCATAAATGCACTCTGCCTAGGCGTTACTCATCCGCATTCGGATCCATATCCGGGAACATCACGTCCATGAAGCCGAACTTGCTGAAGTCGGTAATACGCGAAGGATAAAGGCGTCCAATCAGGTGGTCGCATTCATGCTGCACCACGCGGGCATGAAAGCCGTGGGCGTCGCGCAGGACCGGCTGGCCGTCCGGATCGAAACCTTCGTAACGGATACTTTGAAAGCGGTTAACCGCGCCACGCAAACCCGGCACAGACAGGCAGCCTTCCCAACCTTCTTCAACGGCCGGATGCAACGGCGTGATCACAGGATTAAGCAATATCGTCTGAGGTACGGCTTCAGCATCCGGATAACGCTCGTTGCGTTCAAAACCGAAGATCACCAGTTGCAGGTCTACGCCAATCTGCGGAGCCGCCAAACCAACACCGCCGACGCTTTCCATGGTTTCAAACATGTCGGCGATCAGGGTCTTGAGCTCAGCGCTGCCGAACATCGATTGAGGCACAGGTGGGGCGATGCGCAACAGACGTTCATCGCCCATTTTCAGAATGGGGTGGATCATGCGGGACGGGCTCCTTAGCGAAAAAACCTCATCCTGCCACACTCCGGCTCAGGATTCCCCGGCCTTGGCAGGCAGCGGCAGAGAATGGTCACGCCCCAGACCGGAAACGTGCTGTTTCTCTGTGGACTCGATTGCGCCATCACCTTCTACTTTCTCGCCCTTGTCCTTGCCTTCAACCGACATATGCTCGACTACGGCGTTCATCTCGGCACCCAGCAATAGCACCGCTGCCGAGATGTAGAAATACAGAAGCAAGACAATGATTGCACCGATGCTGCCGTACATGGCGTTGTAGTCAGCGAACGTCTTGACGTAATAACCAAAGCCCAACGAGGCGATAATCCACACCACGACCGCCAGCACAGAGCCTGGCGTGATAAAGCGAAACTCCTGCTTCACGTCCGGCATGACGTAATAAATCAATGCCACAGCCACCATCAGCAGCATGACGATCAGCGGCCAGCGCAGGATGGTCCAGAGCGTGACGATGAAATCTTCCATTCCTATTTGCGCGGCAATCCAGTTCATGACTTGCGGCCCGGTGACCATCAACGCGGCCACCGCCAGCATCATCATGGCGATACCGATGGTGTAAGCCACAGACAGCGGAATGCGTTTCCAGACCGGACGGGCTTCAACCACGTCATAGGCGGCGTTCATCGCACTCATCATCAAGCGCACACCCGCGGAGGCAGTCCATAGAGCGATGACGATACCAATCGAGAGCAATCCGCCTTTGGATTGCTGCAGTTGATCAATTACCGGGTTGACCTGCTCCAGTGCCTGAGGCGGCAAGACAAGCTCTGACTGCAACCGGAGCCAGGAAAAGAAATCCGGCAGATGCAGAAAACCGATCAGGGCAATCAGAAACAGCAGGAAAGGAAACAACGAAAACAACATCTGGTAGGCCAACGCCGACGCATAGGTGGACATCTCGTCATCGAGAAATTCGCTAACCGTACGGACCATCACCTTGCCCAGTGGCAGTTGGCGCAATTCCGGGAAAATCATGGCGTCTCCTTCGCTACATAACTGACGCAGCTTACACATTCACATTGATGGGTACTGCGCCTCTCACACAAGCTGTTCGCAGATACTGGCGTTTTACCTTAATTCAGTGGACTGAACGGCCTGAAAAAGGTTTCAAAACCTTGGTTTCCAGACACCGAAAATGACAACGGCCATCCGAAGATGGCCGTTTCTTAATACCAGGATTACCCCGGATCCTCAGGCTTATGCCTTATCGACGCCTTTTTTCACGGCGTCTTTGGTCTTGCCTACGGCTTGCTGCGCTTCGCCTTTGAGTTCTTGCGCCTTGCCTTCAGCTTTCAGTTTGGAGTTGTCGGTTGCTTTACCCACGCCTTGCTTGACGTTACCGACTGCTTCGTTAGCCATGCCTTTAACTTTATCGCCAGTGCTGCTCATAGGTCTTACTCCGCAGAATCAATGAGAGGTCATCGCCTCGACGTAATGATTGACCTGCCCCTTTTGCGCAGAGTTTCAAGTATTTTCATGAACGTGACAGCCGTTCGTCTGCTGCTCATGAGCTTGATAAAACCGCTCGGTAAAACTTTGGCTTTAAGTTTGCGCAGCAACCCACGAGAATGCGCAACGCAATCCGGCTGCGTCGGGCCAATGCCCGTCGCGCTGAATACAACGATCCGCAGGAACATTATGAAACTCGATAAAAAGCAGGCCATCGCACGCCGGAACCAGGAACTGGGCGGTGCCGTGCTGGGTACCAACAACACCCACTTTGCAACCTTGAATACCAACAAGAACATCTGGTGGTTCGACTTGCCCGTACCGCGTCTGGCGGTGGGTCAATACGAATGGATGCATCTACTGCTTTACACGCCGAGCAGCGACCAATTACTGCATTTGAAGGTCACCACTGTATTCCTGCGTGATCACATGGAAGGTCTGGTGATTCGTAATAAAGGCCAGCGCAAGTCCACCGTCAGCCTGGAGCTGAGCGCGGACAAGGATTCTTATCTGAAGGATGTGAGGCCGCTGGGTGCGGGATTGAGCTTTGCGGATTTTCAGCAGCCCTGATGCTTTGAACTGCGCAACTCTGTCGCGCAGCAAACGCGGGACCCTGTAGGAGTGAGCTTGCTCGCGATTCGGTCATAGGGTCTACGAATTTATCGCCTGAACCGACGTCATCGCGAGCAAGCTCACTCCTACAGGTCTTGTGGCTTCTGCGTTAGTGGGGGGGCCTTGGAGACTGCGCCATCCATAGACAGGAAGGCGTTCCAATCGAGTTATGCGCCAAGTATCAAGCAACCCGTCGAGCAACCAGAAACGCCACCGTCCCCGCCACCGCCGACGCAAACGTTCCCCACGCCAGATCCACCAACGCCAGCTGCGCAGGCCAGCCCTGGAGGGTGGCCCAGTTGGTAAGGTCATAGGTGCCGTAAGCAACCAGCCCCAGCAGCGCACTGCGCTTGGCCGCGTGGCTGACGCTGTCGCGACGCAACCCTGATTGCACCGCCAGGACGAGCAAGCCAAAGGCGTACAGCAGGTAGAAAACCACGGGGGGCGCAACCACCGGTTTGTCGGCCATCAACGGCCAAAGCCACGCCCGATAGCTCGGCCCCATCAACAAGCCCAGCCAGATGCCGTCCAGGACCAAAAAGGTCAGCAAGATGCTGAAGTAAGCAGTGAGGTTTCTTTTCATGGAAGGCGTCCTTGTCTGAGTGGGTCCGCATTGCGCGGAGCGACCTTGATGAGCATTGACGGGTTGGACCCCATGCCTGGCAGGAACGATCCATCGTCCCTGCTTTAACCGATGAACGTCAGACCAGTTCGATGCGGTCTGCGTGGATCACGATCTGGCCTTGCTTGTACAACGCACCAATGGCTTTCTTGAAATTGCCTTTGCTGACGCCAAACAGGTTGCTGATGACTTGCGGATCGCTCTTGTCGCTGACCGGCAGTACGCCGTTGTTTTCCTTCAGCTTGCCGAGGATCTTGTTGTTCAGGCTGCTGGCGGCTTGCTCGCCCACCGGTTGCAGGCTCAGGCTGATGTTGCCATCGCTGCGGACTTCCTTGATGTAGCCCTTTTCCTGCTTGCCGGCGCGCATGAACTTGAAGACCTCATTCTTGTGAATCAGGCCCCAGTGTTTGTTGTTGATGATCGCCTTGAAGCCCATATCAGTCGCTTCAGCCACCAGCAGGTCGACTTCCTGACTCACGCTGTAACTGGCAGGCGTCTTGTCCAGATAGCGGTCCAGGCGTGCAGTCGCGGTGATGCGACGGGTGTGTT
The DNA here is from genome assembly GCF_002699985.1 of Pseudomonas sp. ICMP 561. Taxonomy (GTDB): domain Bacteria; phylum Pseudomonadota; class Gammaproteobacteria; order Pseudomonadales; family Pseudomonadaceae; genus Aquipseudomonas; species Aquipseudomonas quasicaspiana. The sequence goes on from NZ_LKBT01000056.1 coordinate 123,915, forward strand.
TGTCCAGATAGACATGCACCACGCAGTAATCACCGGCCTGTAACGTGCGCTTCTCTTCGGAGTAAGGCAGCAGCAGGTCCTTGGGCAGGCCCCAGTCAAGGAACACGCCAATGCTGTTGACTTCAACCACCTTCAGGCTGGCGAACTCACCGACCTGAACCTTGGGTTTTTCTGTGGTGGCCAGCAGCTTGTCTTCGCTGTCCAGATAAATGAAAACGTTGAGCCAGTCTTCATCTTCGCTGGGAATATCTTTGGGAATATAACGATTGGGCAGCAGAATTTCGCCGTCCGCCCCGCCATCCAGATAAAGACCGAAGTTAGTGTGTTTAACCACTTGCAAGCTGTTGTAACGCCCGATTAAAGCCATGTGCAAATACCCTCATTACGTGGGCGGCATTCTACCCGAGTTTGCGGGCCATGAGGCTGACGCAGAATGTCGCTGCACCCGACATTCAAAAAGGCCAAAAAAATCAAATATTTGCTTGATGGCGATGGGCCCGTCATCCGCTCCATTCGTCTGATGCACGGGCGCTATAAATGCTTGTATATCAGGCGCTGAAAAATAACTGATGAAATAACTTATCAGTTAAAACAAACGGTTAGCCCGATATTGTTAAATATTTAGCTCCCACGGCCAGATTATTTCCCACGGGTTTAAGAGGATATTTCCCAAGCAATTGTCAAGCCATTCGTGTACCATTGCTGGCCGTATCAAGTTTATATAGGTTAATGGCAGCCATGCGTGTAAAAGCATCCAACTCGAAAGCAAAGCCAGCTCCAGCCGTTGAAACGAGCGACTCGATCAACGCCCAGATTGCTGCTTTCCTCAAGTCCGGTGGCGAAATCCAGCAGATTGCCAAAGGCGTCAGCGGCCAGACTTTCGGCCCGTCCAAACAGATCACCCTCGGCAAAAAGTAATTCCCCTCGTTCCAGTTTTCGATCTCTATGCGTCTTGACTCTCAAGGCGCCAGAGCTTGCTAATCTTCGTTGCACATACCCGTTTCATCCTGACTGCAAGGCCGCCATTGCCTAGTCGCTCGACGACGGGCAGGATGATGTCTTGAAGCCAGCCTTTTGCGGAATGCACGAATGAAGAACTGGATGCTGTTCGGCGCACTGATCTACCTGACAGGTTGCGCGTCTCACAATTGCAACACGGTCCCTGATGACGGCCACGCTTCTGGCAGCGACTGTCGCGCAGAGCATTTGCTGTATCAGAACGACATGCTGCAAGCCAAGCTGTTGATCAGTGAAGCCGATCGTGAGAATTACGAACTTGCCGAAGCCATGCTGCGCCGTGCAGGTGTGAATGACGCCACGGGCGAAGCCGAGTTTTACCTGGCGGTGCTGTTGATTCGTCAACAATCAGATCAGCCCAGGGTAATCGAATTGCTTGAAGATGCCGCGAGACACAAACACCCGCTGGCAATCGCGCTGCTTTCCCAGCAGCTCAGCATGACCGATCAAAAGAAGTCCGAAGAATACCGTGCCGAGTACGCTGACCTGGATGTCGCCAAGAGTGGCTATCCGTCGTTTGATCAGGCGTTGGTGGTCATTCGCGGCTTGATTATCCCTCCGGCTCAAGCGACCGCTTCGAACTGATTCCCCTGTGGATCGACGAACGGTCTTCGCTCTACGACTTTCGTAGGTATGCTGCGAGGCTCTAGATCGCGGCTCCCCTGTTTTTCCCGTTGGGCCTTTGGCCATTTCAACCTGCCCCCTCCGTAACATGAAGGAGTGAGCACGATGCTCAATTTTCGCCATTACGCGCTTTCCATAAGCGCCCTGCTTGTTTGTCAGCATGCATCCGCCCAGGTAATTGAGCGGGAGTTGGGGGACTTCAGCCTGAAATTGGGTACATCGCCCACGCGCAGCATGGCGCAAGGCCTGGTAACCCAGAGCGGCTCGGGGTCATTCCATGGCGGGCTGGACCTGACCCACGACAGCGGCTTCTACTTCGGCCAGTGGACGCCCAATGTTGGCGTTACCGAGGACAGCACGCTGGAGCTGGACTCCTACATGGGGTTCAAAAAGCCGTTCGATCAGACCCTCGGCTACGAGCTGGGCATGATCCGCTACAGCTACCCGGACACCAGTCAGATCGATACACACGAGTTTTACGCTGGCCTGCGCATTCTCGACAGCCGCATTGGCGCAGCTTTCAGCAACGATGTAGGGCGTCGTGACAGTACCCTGATCGTCGATCTGGGCGGAGTCGAACAGTTGGGCCTGGGCGTGCGCATGCAGTACGCCAACCATCAGTACGATGCGCCACAGCAAATCTCGGATGGCAGCATGGTCACCAGTTTCAATGACTGGTCGCTGAATCTGTCGCGCCCCTGGCTTGGGCTCGACATGAACCTGATCTACAGCGGCTCAAGCCTGACCGGTGACGGTTGCAGCGCTTACAGCGGTCACAATCCGAATTGCGAAGGCACTCTTACCCTCAAGGCTGTGCGTTCATTCTTCTGATGCAGTGAACTGCTACTCTTTGGCCCGCTCTACACAAACAAGCAGGTCCATCGAGGAGTCGTTATGCGTACCCCGTTCAAAGCCTTCATTTCATTGTTGATGGCCGTGTTCATTCTTGGCGGTTGTACGCGCGTTGGGCTGGCGTACCGCAATCTCGACATCATCATTCCCTGGTCGCTCAGCGACTATCTGGAGATGAACTCAGCGCAAAAAGACTGGTTCGATGAGCGCCTCAAAGAGCATTTGAGCTGGCACTGCACGACTCAATTGCCGGGCTATCTGGGATGGCTGGACCGCCTGCAACGCATGGTCGAAACCAATCAGGTCACGGCCGATGAACTGCAGGCACGCACCGATGAGGCCAAGCTGGCGATCGGGCAGATATCACGGCAGATCACCCCGTCTGCCGTCGAGTTGCTCGCCCAGCTGGACGACAAGCAGGTGCAGGAGATGCAGAATGCCTTTGCCAAGGACCAGCGCAAGCGTGAGAACGAATACCTCAAAGAGCCCCTGCCCCAACAGATCAGCGACCGTGCCGAGCGTATGGAAAAACGCCTGACCCCGTGGATGGGCAAACTCAACGCCGCACAGCTGCAGCGCATTCAGAGCTGGTCGCAATCGCTTGGCGAACAGAATCGGGCATGGCTTGATAACCGGGCCAGTTGGCAGAAGCGCTTCGTTGCGACGGTACAGGATCGCAAAGCGCCAGACTTCCCCTCGAAGATTGCCAAATTGCTGCAGGATCGCGAGACGTTCTGGACGCCTGAATATCGCGAGGCCTACGACAGGACCGAACAGGCGGCCATCTCGTTGCTGGTGGACCTGATGGCCCAGAGCACGCCTGAGCAGCGCCAGCGCCTGCTGAGCAAGATCGCCGACACCAGAAAAGACTTTACGGATTTGAGCTGTTTGAAGGCGGCTCAAGCAAGCTGAATCTGTCGATCATGCAAGAGGGAGCATGCACTCTATTCGCCATACCTGGGCCCTGTAGGAGTGAGCTTGCTCGCGATCGCGTTCATGTGGTCACGAAATACATGACAGGCGAAGCGCTATCGCGAGCAAGCTCACTCCTACAGGGATGCATTTCAATTCAGCAGCCTGCAGGCATTCCTCAAGCAATCTGCGCTTTGGCCGCAACCTCTTCAAAGGTTGCCGGATCCAGCGCATCCTGTTGTTCATCCAGCACCTGACGCGGGTGGTCATTGCCGGGGATGCTGCTGTCGATCAACGCCAGCAATTGTGCGCCGCGCGGGGTCAGGACAAAGTTTTCACCGTTGCCGCCCTCTGCTTCCGGACGTGACTGGATAAACCCGCGGTCCAGCAGCAGCTTCTCGTATTCACTGGCAACGACCTTCAGGTGATCCAGATTTGCTACCGGCTCTCCCACTGCAGCTGACGCGGCGGCGTGGTCCTCTGCGTACTCGCGGGGTTTGAAAGTGTCGTCGGCACTGTTCTGTACTTCGTGCAACAGGCGCTCAACGAGGTCCCAGTCATAAGGTTTGTCCATTGTTATTACCTCCAGTCAACATGGGTGAATGGCCCGTGACATCTGGCCATCAGGCTTGCAGCTGAAAATTGTGACAGGTGCTGAAGCGCCCCGTTCAGCCGAAGCCGCCCGATGGTGATCGAATGGAGATGAATCAGAGCTCTCAGCGCAGGAGCGGCTTTAGCCGGTCCTACGAGAGAATTGCGGGCTACTTACTCAGCCGCAGGCGTTTCGGTCTTGCGCTTTTTCAGCGGGGCCATGCCGTCTTTGCTGACCAGCGACAAGGCGTCGGTCTTCGGCCGGTTAGCGATTTTGCGCTTGGTTGGGGCCTTGGCACCGGTTTTCTTCTTGTCGCCCTTGGCGTCGGTCTTTTTCTTCTTCACGCCAACGGCTTTGCCTGAAGCCTTGACCTTCTTCGGCCCGCCGTAGCTGCCTTTGACTTCCTTGATGGTACGACGCTCGAAGGTCTGCTTGAGGTAGCGCTCGACACTGGACATCAGGTTCCAGTCGCCGTGGCAGATCAACGAGATAGCCAGGCCTTCGGCACCCGCACGGCCGGTACGACCGATACGGTGAACATAGTCATCGCCACTGCGCGGCATGTCGAAGTTGATCACCAGATCCAGACCTTCAACGTCCAGGCCACGAGCGGCGACGTCAGTAGCAACCAGCACCTTGGTGCCGCCCTGCTTCAGACGGTCGATAGCGGCCTTGCGGTCTTTCTGATCCTTGTCGCCGTGCAACACAAAAGCTTTGTAGTCCAGCGCTACCAGACGGCCATAGAGGCGGTCGGCCAAGGCTTTGGTATTGGTGAAGATGATCGCCTTCTGATACGTCTCGTTAGCCAGCAGCCAGTGGACGATCTGCTCCTTGTGGCTGTTGTGGTCAGCGGTGATGATCTGCTGACGCGTACCGGAAGCCAGCTCGCTGACGCTGTTGACTTGCAGGTGCTGCGGATTATTCAGCACCTTGCCAATCATTTCGCGCAGACCGGCACCGCCGGTGGTAGCCGAGAACAACAAGGTCTGTTGGCGGTTGGCGCACTCATTGGCCAGACGCTCGACGTCTTCGGAGAAGCCCATGTCCAGCATGCGGTCAGCTTCGTCGAGGACCAGCACTTCAACGTTTTTCAGGTCCAGGTTGCCGGCGTTCAATTGCTCCAGCAAACGGCCTGGAGTGCCGATCAGGATATCCGGCACCTTGCGCAGCATGGCGGCCTGGACCTTGAAGTCTTCGCCGCCGGTGATCAAGCCGGACTTGATGAACGTGAACTGCGAGAAACGCTCGACTTCCTTGAGCGTCTGCTGCGCCAGTTCACGGGTCGGCAGCAGGATCACGGCACGAATGTCGACGCGAACCTTGGCCGGGCCCATCAGACGATTGAGGATCGGTAATACAAATGCAGCAGTCTTGCCGCTGCCGGTTTGCGCCGTCACCCGCAGATCACGCCCTTCCAGCGCCAGAGGTATGGCGGCAGCTTGCACTGGCGTCGGCTCGACGAATTTAAGCTCGGCCACGGCTTTTAGCAGGCGTTCATGCAGGGCGAATTGGGAAAACACGGGTGTTACCTCGACGAAATACAAAAATACGGCGCATAGCGTAACGGTTTCGGCCGCCCGAGCCGAGTTTCTTTACTACCAATGGCTGATTTTGTTACGCAATTTGCCAAGGTGTCCCCTTATCTGCGCCATGAATGTTCTAATTGCGGCGCTTTTCTCTACCGGATTTTTAAGATCATCTATGGATATTCAATCGTTATGGCGCCGCGCCCAGGATCTCTGGGCAGTTCTTGATCAACATCCCGTCCTGCATGCGAGCCTCGGCCTGTTGTTGCTGTTGGTCGTCGCGCTGGTCGCCGGGCGACTGGCGCGCTTTCTGATTCTGCACGCTACAAAAATACTGGGCCGTCAGCCCGCACTGCACTGGGTCAATGACTTACGCCACAACAAGGTCTTTCATCGGCTGGCGCAAATGGTCCCCTCACTGGTGATCCAGTTCGGCCTGAACCTGGTACCTGACCTCAGCAAAACCGGGCAGAACGTCATCGGCAACATCGCACTGGCGTTCACCATTCTGTTCATGACGCTGGCAATAGGGACGCTGCTGAACGCCCTGCTCGATATCTATGCCCGCACCACCCACGCCCGTACCCGCTCGATCAAAGGCTATGTACAGCTGGCGAAGATGATTCTGTATATCTTTGCCGCGATCATCATCGTCGCCACCTTGATCGACCGCTCGCCGTTACTGCTGCTTTCGGGTCTGGGTGCCATGTCGGCGGTGATTCTGTTGGTCTACAAGGACACCCTGCTCTCGTTCGTGGCCAGCGTGCAACTGACCAGCAATGACATGCTGCGGGTGGGCGACTGGATCGAAATGCCACAGGTCGGCGCCGACGGCGATGTCGTCGACATCACGCTGCACACGGTCAAGGTGCAGAACTTTGATAAGACGATTGTATCCATTCCAACTTGGCGCCTGATGTCAGAGTCGTTCAGAAACTGGCGTGGCATGCAGCAATCCGGCGGACGACGCATCAAGCGCAGCCTGTTCATCGACGCCAGCGGCGTGCGTTTCGTGCGTGACGATGAAGAGTTGCAGCTCAGCCAGGTGCACCTGCTGACCGACTATATCAGCCGTAAACAGGCGGAATTGCTCGCCTGGAATGAGGCTCAGGGCAACGTCGCAGCGCTATCCGCCAACCGCCGACGCATGACCAACATCGGCACCTTCCGTGCCTATGCGCTGGCCTACCTGAAAAGCCACCCCGACATTCACTTGGACATGACCTGCATGGTCCGCCAACTGGAAGCCACGTCCCAAGGCGTGCCGCTGGAAATCTACTGCTTCACCCGCACCACCGTATGGGCCGACTACGAGCGCATTCAGGGCGATGTTTTCGATTACCTGCTGGCCGTGCTGCCGGAGTTCGGGCTTGGGGTTTATCAACAGCCGAGCGGGTCGGATATGCGGGTGGGGTTGGCGGGTAAATGATGCCTTTCTGAATCTTCCGCGCAATGACTCCAACCCCCGTCCATACTCAGTTTTGCTACACTGCGGCAACTACAGAAGGAGGCCCTTCGACATGGCAACCCTGAATATCCCCGAGAAGAACGTATCCGGATTCATTCGATCTCTAGCGGAACGCAACGGTGTTCACTACACCGAATCCAGGCTGGATAAGGTGTCTCGTGTAGTCACCCGCCTGGCTGGCGACGAAGTAAATCCAGACGATATCGAGGGCTTGCTCATCAGCCTCAGCCGGAAAGGCTTCATCGCTGGTCCGGACATGATGAAACTGCACTCGCGTTATCTGGATGAGCTCAAGGCGAACGTAAAGTATCCAGTAGCTCGATGAGCAGCCGACGTCACGCCGTTTTCGACCCATTTGGTACTTTTAAAACAAAGGGATATCTGGAGAACGCTACTGCCGAGAAGGATCTCGAAAAAGTTAAACGTATGGAGCATGTTGCCTTTACCTCTCGAATCGAGTCGGCACTGGATATGCTCGCTATGACTGATGAAATCTCCTATCAAACAGTTTTGGAGACGCACAGGACACTTTTTCAGGACTTCTATCACTGGGCCGGTCGCGATCGGCTTTCCACGGCCCCCGACAAAGAAATCTCGAAGGGCGACGTAGACTCGCCTTTCCGCACTGAATTCGAAAGACCCGAGCAGATAAAACTCGCCGTCGACTATGCCCTGCGCCTGGCTAGCGACAAAAATAAAATGAAAGAAAAAGCCGGGACCATCATGGGCCTGTTTGCTTTCGCCCATCCTTTTCTCGACGGCAACGGTAGAGCGATCTTACTCGTGCACATGGAGCTATGCTTCCGCGCCGGATTCTCAATCGCCTGGGCTGCGACTGAGAAAAATGCTTACCTCCAAGCGCTGAGCCAGGAAATTGATTCGCCCGAACTGGGAATTCTCGACCGCTATCTGAGCAACTTTATTCGCCCGGTTACTAGCCGTGACGATTGGCTTGATCAGATCGTAAGCATTCAAGGCCTGGATGGCGCGCATCCTGTCAACGCAATGGACGATGAAGTCTACGTTGCAGGAGCCGCCGATACGCCAGAAATGCTAGAGCGCTACAGGGCCCAAGCCGCCAAAAAGCGATACCGGACAGATCCCTGAAAGAAGCGTCACTCAACAGAAGGTTTCAGAATCTGTAACCTTCTGTTGAGTCTTCAAGATGCGGATCTCCGCCCCATCGAACCAAGCCGACTAACCCACAACGACACCAGAATCAGCACCCCGCCAAAAGCCAGGCGCTCCAGTGGTTCGTTCTGGTTCCAGATCAGCAGATTGATCAGCAGCCCGACCGGCACATGCAGGACGTTGAAGACCGCCAGGGTGCCGCCGTTGACCAGACACGCGCCCTTGTTCCACCAATACATGCCAAGCGCCGTGGAGCAAAACCCGAGGAACAGCAGCACTGCCCACTGATCCGCTGCGTCCGGTAACCTTTGCGGGTTACCGAACATCAGGAACGCGGGCAAGGCGATGATCAGCGCACCCAGGTAGAAGTAACCGAAGCGCCGGTAGTGCGGCAGGTCACTGGGGTAGCGGGCGACCAGATGTTTGTACAGCACCTGACCTGCGGCGTAGGTGAAGTTGGCCACTTGCAGCAACAGGAAGCCGCCAAGGAAGTTGCCATCGATACCGTCCCAACGAATCACGCCTGCGCCCAGCACAGCAACCAGTGCGGCCACGAGGGCCCAAGGGTTGAAGCGTCGATTAAGCGCGTCTTCGATCAGGGTTACGTGCAGTGGCGTGAGGATAGTGAAGAGCAGGACTTCCGGCACGGTCAGCACCCGGAAGCTCAGGTACAGGCATACATAGGTGATGCCGAATTGCAGCGCACCGATGACCAGCATGCCACGCATGAAGCCCGGCTCCACCCGACGCCACTGGGTCAGCGGGATGAAGACCAGCCCGGCCAGCACGACGCGGATCAGCACAGCGAAGTAGCTGTCGACATGCCCTGCCAGAAAAACACCGATCAGGCTGAATGAAAACGCCTGGATCAGCGTCACGATAAGTAGATAACCCATGAGCACTCCCCCGTTGAAGGCGGCGACCTTAACGGGTTGGGGGATTAGGTGTCTATTTCAATCATGGTTGTGACTAATCGCGAGCAAGCCAACCACCGCATACGCGTGAGACCGCATCCTCTGTTGGAGCGAGGCTTGCCCGCGAATCAGTCAACGCGTTAATCCAGGCAGACCGCGTTATCGTTCTTCGCGGGCAAGCCTCGCTCCAACAGAGGAATGTAGCCCGCGTGCGGTGTTTGTTCTGGGCTGCATTCGGACGATTCAGGCACTGTGGCCTTTCGGCTCGACCGTTCCGGCACAGTTGGTTTGCTTGAAGCCAGTCAACTACTCCTTACTCAAATCCACCAACGGCTCTTTACGCACCTCGGTCGCACGCCCGGCCTGGATATCTTTGACCTTGCCCAGCGCGGTATCGACTGCTGCTTTATCAGCTAACAAGCTGTAGCTGATCTCAAACTGGCGTTGCTCCTTGGGACCAATGGTCGGCACAAGATTCAGCGGGCGTTGGTAACGGCGGTTGTAGGAGAAGCTGGTGCCCGGCTCCAGACCCGTCACGTAACCCTGGCCTTTGGTGTCAGTGTTTTTCCACAACGAGAAGACTGGCAGCTGCTGGGTATTGAAGCCCAGCGACACACCCAGGCTGCCGCCTTTGTTATGCAGGACCGCAAGGGTCTCACCCTTGGCATCGCCATACGGCACCACGTTGTAAACGGTTTCGTCGTAGTCGGGTGTTGGCGCGCGATAGGTTTGCCAGTCCCCAAGATCACCTTTGGCCTTCTCGTTGAACGGTGAAACCTGCTTCACCGGCGCTTCGAAACGAGCGCCCTGCTCCAGGAACGGCGTGCTGAAGTTACTGTGATACAGCGCCTGATATTCCTTCGCGTAGTCCCCGTTATTGGTCAACGTGTCGTTGAGGGTGAAGCGCGTGCTGCCGGCATCAGTCACCAGCTCGGTCTGCACCGAGAAGTCGACCTTCTTGAACGCCTGTTCTTTCAATTCACCTTTGAGACGGATGGCAAACGGCGGCTTCTCATCGATGTGCAACGTCACTTTACTGGCCGGAATGTTCGCGGCGCGACCATGAAGGGTCAGTAACTCGCCGTTATCCATGCCCGGGTGCCCGACCCATTCATAACCGCAGCGGGTCACCAACTCGTTGAACCCTTCCAGCCAGCCCAGACCGCCACGGCCATTGAGTTCGATAAACGCTGGATTGACGATGTCCTTCACCGGCGAATCCCAGCCCATGCGCACATCGCCCACAGACGCTTGCAGCACGTTCATGCCGCGGGTGGGCACCACCGTAAGCTTCATCGTGCCGTTGTCGATATCAATTACGCTCACGCCTTCCTGCCGACCGCCATGCAGCGTGCGCATCGTGATGGAGAACGGTTTGTCGGTCTTGACCCCGAGTTGGGCGCTGGTGATTTGCTGGTTCTGGGCGGGCTTGTCGGTATCGAGCAACACGTAGTCCCAGGCGGCAGCCTGTGTAGCGACGGCAATTGCGCTGAGGCCGAAAAGCCAGGCAAGAGGTTTCATTGGGGTAGTCCTTATTGGAATTATTGGATTCGCAGCAGCATCAGGCTGAATCGGATTAATCGATTCAGCTACCAACCGAGTCTAGTCAAAATGCAGACAAACAGGAAATGCAATTCAGACGAAGTCGTCGCTGAAATACACAAAAGAAAAAAGCCCGATAACCCGCCAAAAAAGGGGATCTATCGGGCCATGCACCCAGAAGCGGGAGGTGCCAAGGGGAAGTCGATTCAGTAGAGCGCGCAGCAATGCTTCAGATCAGGCCACCTGAGCCAGTTTGGCGATGGCCTGGTTCATACCCTTCTCGACGAAGTCACCGCCCATATTCAAGCCTTCAGCGTGGATGAAGGTAACGTCGTGAATGCCGATGAACGCCAGTACCTGACGCAGGTACGGTTCCTGATGGTCCAGGCTGCTGCCAGCGTAGATACCGCCGCGAGCCGTAAGAACGATGGCGCGTTTGCCGACCAGCAGACCCTGCGGACCGGTTTCGCCATATTTGAAGGTCACACCGGCACGCAATACATGATCCAGCCATGCCTTGAGGGTGCTCGGGATTGCGAAGTTGTACATCGGTGCGGCGAGTACCAGAACGTCCGTTGCAACCAGCTCATCGGTCAGTACATCAGAGCGCTCCAGTGCGGCTTGCTCTAGAGCCGAGCGCTGATCGGCGGGCTTCATCCAGCCACCCAGCAATGTCGAATCCAGATGCGGCACAGGGTCTGCGGCCAGATCACGAACCGTCACTTGATCAGCAGGATGCGCGGTTTGCCACTGGCCGATGAACTGTTGAGTCAATTGGCGGGAAACCGAACCTTGCTGACGGGCGCTGCTTTCGATGACGAGAACGTGGGACATGATCTGTGGCTCCAACGAAGAAAATGTGTTCGATGGAGTGAAGGTTAAATGTGAACATATCGATTAAAAAGCGTAAAAACCTGCTACAAAATATCTAATAACTTGTTTTGTCCTAGCGCTCGTTTACCCTGATACCTGCCATGTCAGGCTCTGTAGGAGCTGACGAGCACCGCGAGGCTGCGATTGCGGTGTGTCAGGCGAATCGCTATCGCAGCCTCGCGGTGCTCGTCAGCTCCTACAAGGCGCGAATCAATCCAGAAAAACGGCACACGGCTACCAGCATCATTCGGTTTTACAGGTAAGACTGATGCGCAGTTTGATAATGCTGCGGTTGAATTTGGCGGTCACGTCCGCGCTTTTTTTTGCGGCCACGGTAATGCGCCGGGTACGGGGAGCTTCGGGGCCGTTGCGAAACACCACGCTGCATTTGGCGTCGACGTCGCCGTAGTTGTTCACGGTGATGGAGCCCATGTCGTGAAAACTATCGTGAGCGGTGTAGTCGACTTGAACGCCCTCGTAGCTTTTCTCAACCTCGATGGGGTACGCCCAAGCCGTCAACGGCAGCAGCGCCAGCAATACACAACAGATTCTGTTCATCGGCAGTCTCCAGAAGGGATTGCAGATTAGGATAAAGCGCAGCAAAAGAGGAGCATCACATGAAAGCCCCCCGCGTCACTCTCGATCAATGGCGAACCTTGCAGGCCGTGGTCGATCACGGCGGCTTCGCCCAGGCAGCCGACGTGTTGCACCGCTCGCAATCGTCAGTCAGCTACACCGTGGCGCGTATGCAGGAGCAACTTGGCGTGCCGCTGTTGCGCATCGACGGGCGCAAGGCGGTGCTGACCGAAGCGGGTGGCGTGCTGCTGCGCCGCTCCCGTCAATTGGTCAAACAAGCCAGCCAGCTTGAAGACCTTGCCCATCACATGGAGCAAGGCTGGGAAGCCGAAGTGCGTCTGGTGGTGGACGCCGCGTATCCCAACGCAAGACTGGTCCGGGCACTGACCGCCTTCATGCCGCAAAGCCGTGGCTGCCGCGTCAGGCTGCGCGAAGAAGTGCTGTCAGGGGTAGAAGAAGTCTTGCTCGAAGGCGTTGCCGATCTGGCGATCAGTGGCTTCAGCATTCCTGGTTATCTGGGCACTGAAATGAGCACCGTGGAGTTCGTCGCCGTCGCCCACCCGGAACATGCACTGCATCAATTGCACCGAGAACTGACCTTTCAGGATCTGGAAAGCCAGTTGCAAGTGGTGATCCGCGATTCCGGCCGTCAGCAACCCCGAGACGTCGGCTGGCTGGGCGCTGAGCAGCGCTGGACGGTCGGCAGCCTGCCGACCGCCGCGACATTTGTCAGCAGTGGTCTAGGCTTTGCCTGGTTGCCGCGTCACCTGATCGAACGCGAACTGCGTGAAGGTGTACTCAAGGCATTGCCGATGGACAAAGGTGGCAGTCGTAACCCGACCTTCTATCTTTACTCCAGCAAAGACAAACCACTGGGGCCAGCGACGCAGATTCTCATCGAACTGATCCGCACCTTTGATACCGCACCGCTGACCGCTGCTTTCGCCGCGCCTCAACAAGCCTGACAAGGACCTGTCCATGGCCCATTTCGAACATGACGGCTGCTCGTTGCATTACGAAGAATATGGCCAGGGCCCACCCTTGCTATTGCTGCATGGCCTGGGCTCAAGCTGCCGGGACTGGGAGTATCAGATCCCGGCATTCGCCGCCCGTTATCGGGTCATCGCCATGGACATGCGCGGCCACGGGCGCTCCGACAAACCCCGGGAGCGCTACAGCATTCGTGGCTTCAGTGCCGATGTCGAAGCGCTGATCGAGCACCTCAATCTGGGCCAGGTGCATGTACTGGGGCTGTCCATGGGTGGGATGATCGGTTTCCAGTTAGCGGTGGATTATCCTCATTTGCTGAAAAGCCTGTGCATCGTCAACAGTGCACCCCAGGTCAAAGTGCGCAGCGCCAACGATGTCTGGCAATACACCAAGCGTTGGGTGCTGGCGCGGCTGCTGGGCATGCGTACCCTGGGTAAAGCGGTGAGTCACAATCTGTTCCCGAAACCCGAACATGCACATTTACGCCATCTCATGGCCGAACGCTTTGCGAGCAATGACAAACGCGCTTATCTGGCCAGCTTTGATGCAATCGTCGGGTGGGGCGTCGAGCACAAGCTGTCGCGCATTACCTGCCCTACACTGGTGATCAGTGCCGATCGGGATTACACACCGGTCGCGCTTAAAGAAGCGTACGTGGGACTGATCCCGAATGCTCGACTGGTGGTCATCAAAGACTCGCGTCACGCTACGCCGCTTGAGCACCCGGAGCAGTTCAACCGTATCGCCCTGGAATTCATCGATGCCGTACAGGCGGACGTGAACGTCTAAAGCGCTTTCACGCTGGGCAAAAAAAGCCAAACGTGATTACCTTGCAGCCTGCATCGCTTCATGTGTCTGCATTATCGATCGCAGTCGAAACCATCAATCAGGATCAACTGACCCATGCTGAAAAAAATCGTCATCGCCGCCTGCTCCGTGTTGTTCGCCGCCAACCTCATGGCTGCAACACCTGCCAAGCCGACCCGCGTCGTGCTCGACACCAGCTTCGGCGCGATTGAAATCCAGCTCGAAGACCAGAAGGCTCCGATCAGCACTGCGAACTTCCTGGGCTACGTCGACAGCAACTTCTACAACAACACGATTTTCCACCGTGTGATCCCGGGTTTCATGGCCCAGGGCGGCGGTTTCACTGCGCAAATGCAGCAGAAGCCGACCAAAGATCCGATCAAGAACGAAGCGAACAATGGCCTGCATAACGTGCGTGGCACCGTTGCCATGGCCCGTACCTCGCAAGTCAATTCGGCCACCAGCCAGTTCTTCATCAACACGGCCGACAACGCCATGCTCGACAACGGCGTGCGCGACTTCGGTTACGCGGTGTTCGGCAAAGTGGTCAAGGGCATGGACGTAGTCGACCAGATCGTCAACGCCCAGTCCGGCAACAAGCAAGGCATGCAGAACGTCCCTCTCGACCCGATCTACATCAAGTCCGCCAAGCGAGTCGAATAAGCTAAACGTGTCCGCATGAAATCAGTTTAAGCATTCTTGATTTCATGCGGTCCGATCAAGGGAATATCCGCTCAGTAAGGAGAGCCCGCCTAACTCGTGGGCATCATTGCCAATGTTCTATCGTCGTTTCGAAAAACTGATCGATATCTTCCGTGACGCTCCCACCGACGCCCCGCCCAATACCGTTCTAGCTTTCTACATCTACTACCTGCGTCAGGTCTGGCCAAGCTTCGCAGCCTTGCTGGTAGTCGGCCTGGTTGGCGCGTTGATCGAAGTCGCGATGTTCAGTTACCTGAGCCGTATCATTGATCTGGCCCAGGGCACGCCCGATAAAGACTTTTTCAGTATCCACGCCAACGAGCTCATCTGGATGGCCGTGGTTGCCCTGTTGTTACGTCCGATATTCGTTGGCTTGCACGACCTGCTGGTGCACCAGACCATCAGCCCCGGCATGACCAGCATGATTCGCTGGCAGAACCACAGCTATGTGCTCAAGCAGAGCGTGCGGTTCTTCCAGAACGATTTCGCCGGGCGCATTGCCCAACGCATCATGCAAACCGGTAACTCATTGCGCGACTCGGCCGTTCAGGCTGTGGATGCGCTCTGGCACGTGTTGATCTACGCCATCAGCGCCCTGGTCTTGTTCGCTGAAGCAGACTGGCGCCTGATGATCCCGCTGCTGGCGTGGATTGCTTCATATATTGCCGCGCTCTGCTACTTCGTCCCCCGTGTGAAAGAACGCTCGGTGGTGTCCTCGGATGCGCGCTCCAAACTCATGGGGCGTATCGTTGATGGCTACACCAACATCACCACCTTGAAGCTGTTCGCTCATACCAATTACGAACAACAGTACGCCCGCGAAGCGATTATCGAACAGACCGAAAAAACCCAGCTGGCCGGTCGCGTGGTGACCGCCATGGACACCGTGATCACCACCATGAACGGGGTGCTGATCGTCACCACTACCGGTCTGGCGTTGTGGCTGTGGACCCAGTCCCTGATCTCGGTGGGCGCCATCGCCCTGGCCACTGGCCTGGCGATCCGTATCGTCAATATGTCTGGCTGGATCATGTGGGTGGTCAACGGCATCTTCGAAAACATCGGCATGGTGCAGGACGGTCTGGCGAGCATTTCCCAACCGGTCAGCGTCACCGATCGCAAGCCTGCACCGCGCTTGAACGTGGACAAGGGCGGCGTGAAGTTCGACGGTGTGGATTTCCACTATGGCAACGGTAACGGAATCATTCACGGCCTGAACCTGGACATCAGACCGGGCGAGAAAATCGGTCTGATTGGTCCATCAGGTGCGGGCAAGTCGACGCTGGTCAACCTGCTGTTGCGCATGTACGACGTACAGGGCGGACAGATCCTCATCGACGGTCAGGACATTTCCCATGTGTCTCAGGAAAGCCTGCGCGAACAGATCGGCATGATCACTCAGGACACGTCGCTGCTGCACCGCTCGATCCGTGACAATTTGCTCTACGGCAAACCGGAGGCCACCGACGAGCAGTTGTGGGAAGCCGTGCGCAAGGCTCGGGCGGATGAGTTCATCCCGCTGCTGACAGACTCCGAAGGACGCGTGGGCTTTGACGCTCAGGTGGGAGAACGCGGCGTGAAGCTGTCTGGTGGGCAACGCCAGCGTATCGCCATCGCCCGTGTACTCCTAAAGGACGCGCCGATTCTGATCATGGATGAAGCCACTTCAGCGCTGGATTCGGAAGTCGAAGCAGCCATTCAGGAAAGCCTGGAAACCTTGATGCGAGGCAAAACCGTGATCGCCATCGCCCACCGCCTGTCGACGATTGCCCGAATGGACCGGCTGGTCGTGCTGGAAAACGGCCGCATTGCTGAAAGCGGTACCCACGCTGAACTGCTGGCGCATGGTGGCTTGTATGCACGGCTGTGGCAGCATCAGACCGGTGGGTTTGTGGGGATTGATTGATTCTGTTAGACCCTACAACTGATGGGTTGGAATACCCCCTGTGGGGCTCTGGACCTTGTAGGACTGGCTTTAGCCGGGAGGGCGGTATTTTTGGCGATGGATATTTAGCGAAAGGTCCGACGTCCTCCCGGCTAAAGCCAGTCCTACGGGATTGTGTAAGGGCATGAGGAACGTGATTGGTATAGTCCCCACGTTGAACCGCGCAAGACTCAAACCTGCCGATACGGCAGCGCTCCTTTGGCATCTTCGGCATACGCCAGGATGCCAACCCTTTCCTGGTCAAGAAAATCACTGACCGCGTCCTTCAGCCCGGCATGGGTCAAGTAGTGCCATGAACGGGTGATGACCGGCTCGAAGCCGCGAATCAATTTGTGCTCGCCTTGCGCCCCGGCATCGAAACGCTTCAGGCCATGGGCGATGGCGTAATCCATGCCCTGATAGAAACACGTCTCGAAATGCAGGCGGTCGAACTCCGCGAGACATCCCCAATAGCGCCCGTAAAAACTGTCCCCCCCCAACAAGCTGAACGCCATGGCCACCGGCCGTGAACCTTGTCGTGCCAGCACCACCCGGATGGCCTCAGGCATGCGCTCGGCCAACAGACTAAAGAACTCACGCGTCAGATACGGCGATTGCCCACGCACCTCGTAGGTATTGGAGTAACAGGCATATACGAAATCCCAGAGCAGCTCGCTTAGCTGATGGCCTTCGAGCCAGTCGAACTCGATGCCCTGCCCCGCTACCTGCTCGCGCTCCTTGCGCATCTGCTTGCGCTTGCGCGAACTCAAGGCATCGAGGAAGTCCTGAAAATCCCGATAGCCACGGTTTTGCCAATGAAACTGGCAACCATAACGCTGTAGCCAGCCTGGCTGCTCGTCCAGAAACGCATCGGCCAAGGGGTCGGTGAAATTAACGTGTGCGCTTGAGAGTTCCTGGTCCTGAAGATAACCGGGCACAGCATTGAGCAACTCAATGCCGGCCTCAGGCGACGCCGACAAAATCCTTGCGCCACTCACCGGACTGAACGGCACCGCCACCAGCAGTTTGGGGTAATACGCGATGCCCGCGCGACGGCAAGCATCAGCCCAACTGTGATCGAACACGTACTCGCCGTAAGAGTGCCACTTGCGATACGCAGGCATCGCCGCGACCAGCTCACCATTCTGATAATTGAGCAGGTGTTCAGCCTGCCAGCCCGAGCGTGGCCCGAGGCTACCGCTGTCTTCCAGCGCACTGAGAAACGCATGGCGCACGAACGGCTGCCCCCCCGGAACCAGTGCGTCCCATTGGGCAGGCACGACGTTATCAAGGGTAGATATCTGGACGGGCATGCGGACTTCCCCAACTGAATCGAGCGACGCAGCAGTATCCCCCATCAGTCGACAATGGTCACCCGTCTCGGCTTCGAAGGCTCTAGCTCAAGGCTTACAGACTTTTAAATGTCACCGAGACGCCATCGTTGTGCCACCTTTTTGTCATAACCCATCGTGATACTGGCGCCTGTTTTTAGAACCGGGGGTACTAACCCTCAGACGCCCTGCCTGTGGGGCGGTTTCCCCAGGATGACCTGATGTCGTCCTTATTCACGTTATGGAGATCAACATGCGTCTTGTTTCTACACGTACTGCTTCGGCCCTGTGTGGTGGCCTGGTATTGGCAATGGCTATTCCTGCCAATGCCGCAGTCGACGCTAAATTGCTGGACATGCTGAAGGCTAACGGCTCTATCAACGCAGCCCAGTACGCTGAACTGCAGACCGAACTGGCCAAAGACCAGGCAGCACAGAAACAAGCACTCGCAGATGTGCAGAACACCAAGACAGCCTCCCAGGCCGAGTTCGAGAAAAAAGTCGCCTGGGCGACCAAGACTCAGTTCAAGGGTGATGTGCGTGTTCGCCAGGAATTCGTCAACGTCGAAGGGCAGAGCAACAGTCAGGACCAGAGCCGCCAGCGTATCCGGGCAAGACTGGGTGCCTATACCGAAATCAACCCGCAAGTGAACACGGGTATTCGCATCGCCACCGGCGGCACCAGCGGTGATGGTCGCTCTACCAACGCGGATCTGGATAACAAGTTCGCCAAGAAAAACCTGTGGCTGGACCTGGGCTACATCGACTACGCCCCGACAGCCATCAAGAACCTGCACATCATCGGCGGCAAGATGAACCAGCCGTGGGTCAGCATGGGCGATATCATCTGGGACAGCGACCTCAACCCTGAAGGCCTGGCAGCGACCTACAGCTTGCCACTGGGCGGCAAAACCGAGTTGTTCGGCAGCGCGGGTCATTACACCCTCAACAACAATATCGACGGTGAAGGCACGCAATTCCGTCATGACCTACGCATGTATGCCGGTCAGTTGGGTGCCAGGTTCGCGCCGACAGACAACCTGAAAGTTACCTTGGGCGGTAGCGTCTACGGTTTCGACAACGATGACGATGAGGGCGCAGCCGGTCTTGCAGTCAACGGTAATACACCGACTGAGTTCCAGTTATACGAAGGTTTCGGTCAGATAGATATCAGCGGCCTGGCTGTACCACTGGGTGTGTATGGTCAATACGTCGTCAACGACAAAGCCTCTGACGGCAATGACACGGCCTGGCTGGCGGGTGTGAAAACCAAGGTGTTCGGTTTCGGTCTGGACTACAACTACCGCGATGTACAACGCAATGGCGTGGTCGGCGCGTTCACCGACTCGGACTTCGCCAACGGCTTCACCGGCTCACGCGGTCACAAGTTGAAAGTTGGTTACGAAATCGACAAGAACTTCACGATTGGTGCCACTTACCTGTTGGCCGATGCTGACCACATCCCTAACGCCGGGCGCACCGACGCAGATGCAAAAACCCTGCAGCTGGATCTGGAAGCGAAGTTCTAAAGAGCACCGCGACACGTTTCAGGCTTCAAGCGGCACAGCTCCCGTCGCTTGACGTCGCAAAGACCTTACAGCTCGACGTTGCCCTGGCGATCCCCATCATCCGTTCGCCAGGGCAAGGTCGGGCTTTTTTTTCGATACCACTTCGTCGGAGTTCCGAAGGCTGTGGCGGCTTTTCATCTGACGCCCCAACATCGTCGCCTCTGGAAGCCCGCCGCCCTCAACGCTTGCGCAGAATCACGCTGCCAATCGAATAACCTGCGCCAAACGAACTCAGCACGCCCAGCGCGCCGCTTGGCAGGTCATCCTGATAGGTGTGAAACGCGATCACGGACCCCGCCGAACTGGTGTTCGCATACGTGTCGAGAATCACCGGTGCTTCTTCGACCGAGGCGTCGCGGCCCAAGAGCTTTTTGACGATCAAATGGTTCATGCTGAGGTTGGCCTGATGCAGCCAAAAGCGCTGCACATCGCTGACGTTCAGGCTATTTTCATGCAGGTGCGTACCCACGAGTTCGGCGACCATCGGACAAACTTCGCGAAACACCTTGCGGCCTTCCTGGACGAACAATTTGTCGGGCGCGCCTTCGCCCTCTTCTGCTGTGCGGTTGAGAAAACCGAAGTTGTTACGGATGTTGTTGGAAAAGCTGGTCAGCAACTTGGTGCCGAGAATATCGAACTGATGCGCCGACGTGGCCAGATCGGCACGCTCAACCAGCACAGCCGTGGCGGCATCACCGAAGATGAAGTGGCTGTCGCGGTCACGGAAATTCAGGTGTGCAGTGCAGATTTCCGGGCTGACGACCAATACTGCGCGGGCCTGGCCCAATTGCACGCTGTTGCTTGCTGCCTGAATTCCGAAGGTTGCCGATGAACAGGCGACGTTCATGTCAAAGCCGAAACCCTGAACACCCAATGCTGCCTGAATTTCGATGGAAATCGCCGGGTAGGCGCGTTGCAGGTTCGAGCAGGCGACGATGACGCCATCGACATCGGCAGCGGTCTTGCCTGCACGTTGCAAGGCTTGCTCAGCAGCAGCGACACCCATCTGGCAGAGGATCGACCATTCATCATTGGAGCGCTCGGGCAAGCGCGGCTTCATGCGGTGCGGATCAAGAATACCGTCCCTGTCCATGACAAAACGGCTTTTGATGCCCGAGGCTTTTTCGATAAAGGCGGCATTGGATTCAGTCAGCGCCTGGACTTCGCCACGCTCGATGGCGGCAGCGTTCTCGCTGTTGAATTGAGCAACGTAGGTATTGAAAGACTGCACCAGCTCTTCATTGGAAATGCTGTTGGCCGGGGTGTACAGGCCTGTGCCGCTGATGACGACGTTGTGCACGGTCGTTCCTCTCTTATTGATCAATGCAGGTAACGACCTGCTCGGGCATCGCGGCGGCCCCACTTTTTTGGGACCGACGTACCAATGCAAAACGGTAAAACACCCTTGGTGCGGACAAGCTTTGGCAACGCTCAGGGGTTCAAGGGCCGAAGTGTGCCATATCGGCCCCTATATTGGGGAGTTTGAACAGAAGACCTGTAGGTGCTCGTGCGATCAGGTGAGTACGTATATCTGAGCGGTGCCTGGGCCGAGCCGCATCCGGACGATAAAGGATAACGCGGTGTGTCTTCCAGCCGCGTCTCATGTATCGCGGGCAAGCCTCGCTCCCACACGTTTTGCGCATGACCCACGCACTGGGTGCTGTATCAAACCTGTGTGAGATTCTATGTTCGCCTGTAAGCCTGTGGGAGCGAGGCTTGCCCGCGATGCAGACGACTCGGTTTGTCAGCCATTACCGTGTCATCGTTCATCGCGAGCAAACTCACTCACAGATATCCGTTTGAACGGCCTACCCCTCCACTTGGCTCCATTGCTTGCTCAAGCGCTTGTCGGACACCGGCATTCTGGTCCCCAGTTGCTGGGCGAACAGCGACACGCGGTATTCCTCCAGCCACCAGCGATAGGCGGTCAGCTCCAGATCCCGCTTGCCCTCCTGAGCGTGTTTGCTGGCGCGGGCCTGGTATTGAGCCCAAAGCCCGGCCAGTTCGATGCTCCAGACCCGGTCCTTCTGCACCTGGCTTGGGAGTTTCTCCAAACGCATTTCGATGGCTTTCAGGTAACGCGGTAACTCTTTGAGCCATTGCGCCGGAGTTTCGCGGACGAAGCCCGGATAGACCAACTGCCCCAGCTGCGACTTGATGTCGTTGAGCGCGACCGCCTCGGCCAGATTGATCTTGCCCTTGAAGCGCTTTTGCAGGCCGTGCCAGAGCTTGAGGATATCCAGTGTCAGCTTCGCCAGACGTTCGGCGTGTTCTGTCCATGCGCCACGCTTGCGTTCGGCCAATGCCAGCAGCCCGGCACCGTCACGGGGCAAGCTCTCCTCGCCCTCCAGCACACAGCTGTCGAGGCTGGCCAGCAGAATGTCTTCGACCAGCGCGTCGATGCGCCCCAACTCGCGATACAGCAATGCCAGTTCGGTCTGGCCCGGCAGTTTACTGCGCAGGAACTTGGCCGGTTCAGCCAATTGCTGCAACAGCAAACGTTGCAGGGCACGGCGATGCTGGTATTCAGCTTCGGCGGAAGTCGAGAAGCGCCCCTCCTTGACCGTACCTGATTCTTCGACCAGCGCAGGGTAAACCGTCATGGAAAGCCCGGCGATGTTCTGCTGGGTTTTTTCCGCCACCGGCGCGAAGACTTTCGCCTCCACGGGCTGCTGACCTTTCGCTGACTGCGGAACCGCCAGGGCAGCCTGACTGGCTTCGGCAAAGCGTGCCGTCAATTCGTCCAGCTCGCGGCCTTCGCCGAGGAATTTGCCGTTGCCGTCGACAATTTCCAGATTCATTTTCAGATGACTTTCAAGCTGCTGCGCGGCTTCAGCCCAGGCTTCGTCACTGACTCGCGCACCGGTCATGCGCAGCAATTCGCGGCCCAGCGCCTGGGGCAACGAACCTTCGCCAAACGTAATGCGCTGCAACGCTGCCTTGATAAAGTCCGGGACCGGCACGAAGTTCTTGCGAATTGCCTTGGGCAGGTTGCGGACCAGCGCGATGCACTTGGTTTCCAGCAAGCCCGGCACCAACCATTCCAGCCGCTCGGCGGGCAACGACAGCAACAACGGCGCAGGTACGCGTAAGGTCACGCCATCGCGAGGATGATTGGGTTCGAAGTGATAAGTCAGCGGCAGGGTCAGATCGCCCAGCTTTAGGGTATCCGGGTAATACGCTGCGGTGACTTCATTGGCCTCGCGGGCCAACACGTCTTCTTCGCGCATGATCAACAGTTGCGGGTTCTTCTGACTCTCGGTTTTGTACCAGTGATCGAAGGTCGCAGCCTGATGAATCTCGGCGGGAATTCGTGCCTCGTAAAAGCCGTAAAGCGTGTCTTCGTCGGCGAGAATGTCGCGGCGACGCGCCTTGGCTTCCAGTTCGTCGAGGGTTTCCAGCAATCGGGTATTGGCGCTCAGGCACTTGGCGCGAGAGTTGATCTCGCCACGCACCAACCCTTCGCGGATGAACAGTTCTCGGGAGACCACCGGATCAATCGGCCCGTAGTGCACCGGACGACGGCCGACCACGATCAGGCCAAACAAGGTGATCTGTTCGAACGCCACGACCTGGCCGCGCTTCTTTTCCCAATGCGGCTCGAAGTGGTTCTTCTTGATCAAATGCCCGGCCAGCGGCTCGATCCAGTCTGAATCGATCTTGGCGACCATGCGCGCATACAGTTTGGTGGTTTCCACCAGCTCAGCGGTCATCAACCATTGCGGCCGCTTCTTGCCCAACCCTGACGACGGGTGAATCCAGAAGCGCCGTTGCCGTGCGCCGAGGTAATCGCCTTCGTCGGCTTTCTGCCCGATTTGGCTGAGCAGACCGGAGAGAATCGCTTTGTGGAATTTCGGGTAGTCGGCGGGCTCTTTGTTGACCGTCAGTTGCAGGTCTCGACAGATCAAACCCAACTGCCGGTGGGAGTCACGCCACTCCCGCAGCCGCAGGTAGTTGAGGAAGTTACGACGGCACCAGTTGCGCAGCGGGCTGGCGGTCAGGGCCTGACGCTGCTCTTCGAAACCACGCCACAGATTGACCAGTCCGGCGAAGTCCGAATCGGCGTCCTTCCATTGTGCGTGCGCCTGATCCGCCGCTTGCTGACGCTCCGGCGGACGCTCGCGCACATCCTGCACGGACATGGCGCTGGCGACGATCAGGACTTCCTGCAAACTGCCCTGCTTCGCCGCTTCCAGCAACATGCGCCCCATGCGCGGGTCCACCGGCAAGCGTGCCAACTGGCGGCCCAGCGGTGTCAGCTGATTTTCGCGGTTAACCGCCGACAGTTCCTGCAAGAGGTTGAAACCGTCGCTGATGGCTTTGCCATCTGGTGGCTCAATGAACGGGAAGTCCGTGATCTCGCCCAGGCGCAGATGCAGCATCTGCAGGATCACTGCGGCGAGGTTGGTGCGCAGGATTTCCGGATCGGTAAACTCCGGCCGCCCGTTGAAGTCTTCTTCGCTGTACAGCCGCACACACAGGCCCGGCTCAACCCGGCCGCAACGGCCTTTACGCTGGTTGGCACTGGCTTGGGAAACGGCCTCAATGGGCAAGCGCTGTACCTTGGCGCGATAGCTGTAGCGGCTGATGCGCGCGGTCCCGGTGTCGATCACGTAACGGATGCCCGGAACGGTCAACGAAGTTTCAGCAACGTTGGTTGCCAGTACCACACGCCGTCCCGGATGCGACTGGAAAATCCGCTGCTGCTCGGCAGGCGACAGGCGCGCATACAGCGGCAGGATTTCCGTATGTTTGAGCTGCGCCTTACGCAGCATTTCTGCAGCGTCACGGATTTCACGCTCGCCGGGCAGGAACACCAGCACATCGCCAGGGCTCTTGCGTTCACTGCGTTCGAAAGCGGCCAGCTCGTCCAGCGTCGCGAGAATCGCCTGATCAACCGTCAGGTCATCTTCGACGCTGCTGCCCTCTTCGTCCTGCTGGGAGGTCAGCGGGCGATACCAGGTTTCCACCGGGAACGTCCGACCGGAAACCTCGACGATAGGTGCGTCATTGAAGTGCTCGGAAAACCGCTGCAAGTCGATGGTCGCCGACGTGATGATGACTTTCAGGTCCGGGCGACGTGGCAGCAGGGTTTTCAGGTAACCCAGCAGGAAGTCAATGTTGAGGCTGCGCTCGTGGGCTTCGTCGACGATGATCGTGTCGTAGCGCTCAAGAAAGCGGTCGTGCTGGGTTTCCGCCAGCAGGATACCGTCGGTCATCAGCTTGATCAGGGTGCTGCTGTCGCTCTGATCTTCGAAGCGCACCTGATAACCGACCAGCGCGCCCAATGGCGTTCCCAGCTCTTCTGCCACGCGACTGCCGACGCTGCGCGCTGCGATTCGACGTGGCTGGGTGTGACCAATCAGACCGTGTTGCCCGCGACCGATTTCCAGACAGATCTTCGGCAACTGGGTGGTTTTACCCGACCCGGTTTCACCCGCAATGATCAGCACCTGGTGCTTGAGCAGCGCCTCTTTGATTTCGTCACGCTTGGCAGCGATCGGCAGGCTGTCGTCGTAACGAATCAGCGGCACGCTATCACGCCGCGCAGTGACCTGAGCACACGACGCCTGCACCTTCGCCACCCACTGCGCCAGCTTCGCCTCATCAGGCTTCTTGCGCAGCTCATGCAACTGGCGGCGCAAGCGATGACGATCGCTGATCATCGCGTGGTCGAGGTTCTTCAGGAGTTGGTCAATCGAGGGCGTTTGATCGGTCATCAGGTGCGCAGGGTCTTTTTGAAAGGTGCAAAGGCGGGGATTGTCGCAGATTGAGGTTACTTGTGACGACCTCCCATATCCGACGCGAAATTCATAATAAGCAATGGCCCACTTGGATGGTTGCGAAAGCCCATTAAAAAGACCAAAATATCGCCCAAAATGGAGCACCAAATAATGCAAAGTATCTTGGCCGACATCGCCGTCAGCGTATCCGAATTGAAGAAAAATCCCTCAGCGGTATTGAGTGGTGCCCATGGATTGCCAGTCGCAGTTCTTAACCATAACAAGGTGATGGGCTATATGGTCCCCGCAGAGGTCTTCGAGGCCATGATGGAGCGTCTTGACGATCTCGATCTCGCCGACCTTATCAAGTCGCGCCAGCATGAAAAGCCCGTGCCGGTAGACATTGATGACCTTTAAGCTTGAGTTTCTGCCATCAGCATTGAAAGAGTGGGAAAAGCTGGGCCATACAATTCGTGACCAGTTGAAGAAGAAGCTTCAAGAGCGACTCAGCCTGCCAAGAGTTCCGGGTGATGCTTTGCATGGCATGCCGGACCACTACAAGATCAAACTGCGCAGCGCAGGTTATCGACTGGTGTATCGGGTCGAAGATGACCGAGTGGTCGTTACTGTGGTCGCGGTTGGTAAGCGGGAGCGTGGCGATGTGTACGCCGCAGCCGGGAACCGATGAGGTTCTTGCGTGAGACTCTACTGGGCCGCATTCGAACCTAGAACGATAATGCGTTCGCGGAGAAGCACAGCTCCAACAGACGATCACAAAACCTGTGGGAGCCGGGCTTGCCCGCGATAAGAACACCGCATATATCAGGTCTGTCGCGTCCAGCCTTATCGCGGGCAAGCCTCGCTCCCACAGGTTTTTTGATCACCTGTAGGAGCGAAGCCTGGCAGAAGAACTTTTACTTCTTCAACCCCAACTTCTTCAGTTCCTCATCGCGCAACTCACGCCGCAGGATCTTGCCGACGTTTGTAGTAGGCAGTGAGTCGCGGAATTCGACGCTACGCGGGACTTTGTAGCCGGTCAGGTTGGCACGCATGTGTTCCATGACTTGATCCTTGGTCAGGGTCATGCCCGGTTTGACCACCACGAACACCTTGATCGCTTCGCCGGATTTATCGTCTGGAACGCCAATGGCCGCACACTGCACCACGCCCGGCAAGGTCGCCAGCACGTCTTCGAGCTCATTAGGGTAAACGTTGAAGCCGGAGATCAGGATCATGTCTTTCTTGCGATCGACAATCCGCATGTAGCCGTCGGGCTGGATTATTGCGATATCGCCGGTCTTGAGCCAGCCATCCGCGTCGATCATTTCATCGGTCGCGTCCTGACGCTCCCAATAGCCTTTCATCACCTGTGGGCCTTTGATGCACAGCTCGCCAACTTCACCCAGCGGCAAATCGTTGCCTGCGTCGTCGATGACTTTGCACAACGTCGAAGGCGCCGGAATGCCGATGGTGCCAACCTGAATATTCTGGTTAGGGTTGCAACTGGCTACCGGGCTGGTTTCGGTCATGCCGTAGCCTTCGCAAATGGCGCAGCCAGTCACTTCTTTCCAGCGTTCCGCGGCGGCCAGTTGCAAGGCCATGCCGCCGGACAGCGTCACTTTAAGGCCCGAAAAATCCAGATTGCGGAACTCGGGGCTATTGCACAGCGCCACGAACAACGTATTGAGGCCGACAAACCCAGTGAACTTCCACTTGGAAAGCTCCTTGACCATGGCGGGCAGGTCACGCGGGTTGCTGATCAGGATGTTGTGGTTGCCGATCAACATCATCGACATGCAGTGAAAGGTGAAGGCATAGATGTGATAAAGCGGCAGCGGCGTGATCACCACTTCGCTGCCTTCATTCATGTTCGAGCTCATCAAGGCCTTGCACTGCAACATGTTGGCGATCAGGTTGCGGTGGGTAAGCATCGCGCCTTTGGCCACGCCGGTGGTGCCGCCGGTGTATTGCAGCACCGCAACGTCATTGCTGGCCGGTACGGCCTCGGTGAACGAAAGGCCACGGCCTTTTTTAAGCACTTCATTGAATTTGACTGCCGCCGGCAGGTGATAAGCCGGAACCATCTTCTTCACGTACTTGATAACGCTGTTGATCAGCAGGCGCTTGAGCGTCGGCAGCATGTCCGCCACTTCGGTGACAATCACATGCTTGACGCCGGTCTTGGGCACGACCTTTTCAGCCAGATGCGCCATGTTCGCCAGGCACACCAGGGCCTTGGCACCGGAATCCTTGAACTGGTGTTCCATTTCCCGCGCGGTATACAGCGGGTTGGTATTGACCACGATCAGACCGGCGCGCAAGGCACCGAATACGGTGATGGGGTATTGCAGGACGTTGGGCAACTGCACGGCGATACGATCACCGGGTTGCAAATCGGTATGGTGCTGAATCCAGGCGGCAAAAGCGCCCGACTTTTCATACAGCTCACCATAGGTGAGGGTCTGGCCCAGATTGGTGAACGCCGGCTTGCTGGCGAAACGCTCGCAAGACTGCTTCAATACGGCCTGGACGTTGGGGTATTCGTCAGGATTGATCTCGGCAGGTATGCCAGACGGATACTTGTCCTTCCAGAAGTTTTCAATCATGGAAGCCGGGCTCCTCAGCGACAGCGAATTCTTCACACCGCTTGAATGCGATGATTTTTTTGTGTTTTGGAATTGTGCAGTTCACGCTTTGTTGCTTAATGACGGGTCAAAAGCGGGCCGAGAGTAGCAGCTTTGCAAATGGCCGCCTAGAGGCAAGGAAGGCCTCTTCAGTCACTTAAATGACTCAAGAATTAATAGCAGTCACGTTTAGAGTTTTAATTCTATTTATTGTGGATCTGGCTGGAATGGCCGGGTTAGAGCTGCTGATAGAAATCCCACTTTGAAATACATTCTGTGGGAGCAGAGCTTGCTCGCGATAAGGCTGGACGCGATTCACTTCAGATCCCGTCCAGCCTTATCGCGAGCAAGCTCTGCTCCTATCAAACAAGAAAATAACTACCTGATCTGGAATGCATTTTCTGTAGGAGTGAGCTTGCTCGCGATAGCTTCAGCACAGGCAATATATTCATCGACCAACAGATCGAATCGCGAGCAAGCTCACTCCTACAGGTCCCGTGTTTGCTGCGCGACAGCGTGGTGTCAGGGACACCGGGGCAGCTCCCACAGGAATCACTGATGATGTGGGGCTGGCTTTAGCCGGGAGAGCACCCTTTCAGCCGATAAAATGCATCGACCTAGTGGCCTCCTCCCAGCTAATGCCGGTCCTACGGAAAATCCAGCAATCTACGTATTGCTCAAGCGAGATCCCGCAACTCCCTCCTGAGAATCTTGCCCACCGGCGTCATCGGTAAGGACTCGCGCAGCACGATCTGTTTGGGTACTTTGTAGCCGGTGAAGTTTTCTTTGCAGAACAGCTTCAGTTCTTCAACGCTGACGCCGCCTTCGCGAGGCACCACAAACAGTTTCACCGCCTCCCCCGAGCGCTCGTCCGGTACACCAATCACGGCGCAGTTGGCGACGCCCGGATGCCCCATCACCACATCTTCAATTTCATTCGGGTAGACATTGAAACCCGACACGATGATCAGGTCCTTCTTGCGATCGACGATGCTGACAAAGCCATCGGCTTCGATCACTGCGATATCACCGCTCTTGAACCAGCCATCAGCATCCAGCGCTTCGGCGGTTGCTTCCGGACGTTGCCAGTAACCGAGCATCACCTGCGGGCCTTTGATGCACAGCTCGCCGCGTTCGCCTGACGGCAACTCGTTACCCGCATCATCAATGACCTTCATCAACGTGCCTGGCACGGGAATGCCAACCGTACCTAGACGCGCATGCTCGCCATAAGGATTGGCGCTGGCCACGGGCGAGGTTTCGGTCAAACCATAGCCTTCGACAATTCGGCAACCGGTCATCTGCTCCCAGCGCTCCGCCGTGGCCTTGACCAGCGCCGTGCCGCCGGAGTTGGTGCTTTTCAGGCTGGAGAAATCCAGCGACTTGAAGTCCGGGTGATTCATCAAGGCCACGAACAGCGTGTTGAGGCCGATCATCGCCGTGAATCGCCACTGGCCAAGCTCCTTGATGAAGCCGCCAATGTCTCGGGGATTGGTGATCAGAATGTTGTGATTGCCGCTGACCATCATGCACATGCAATTCGCTGTGAATGCATAGATGTGATAAAGCGGCAGCGGCGCGATCATGATCTCCTTGCCTTCCTGGAACACTGGTTGCCCGTCGCTGCCATGCTGCGACATACAGGCGTAAACCTGCTGCATGTTGGCGACGAGATTGCCATGGCTGAGCATCGCGCCTTTGGCCAGGCCGGTGGTGCCGCCGGTGTATTGCAGCACCGCGATGTCACTGAGTTGCAGGGCCACTGGATTCAATCGATGGCCTTGCCCCTGATGCAGTGCAGCTTTGAAACGGGTTGCCTGCGGCAAGTGATAGGCCGGGACCAGCTTCTTGACCTTGTCGACGATGGTGTTGATCAGCCAGCCTTTGGCGGTCGACTGCATGTCGCCCATCTTCACTTCGATCAGGTACTGAATATCGGTATCGGGCAGCACTTCCTGGACGAGCTTGCCGAACATGTTCAGATAAACCAGCGCCCGGGCGCCGGAATCCTTGAACTGATGGCGCATTTCCCGAGCGGTGTACAAAGGGTTGGTGTTGACTACGATCAGGCCGGCGCGCAAGGCACCGAATACGGTAATCGGGTATTGCAGCAAGTTGGGCATCTGTACCGCGATGCGATCACCGGGTTTGAGGTCAGTGTGCTGCTGCAGCCATGCCGCAAAGGCGGCGGAATGACGATCCAGTTCAGCATAAGTCAGGGTCACCCCCATGTTGCTGAACGCCGGGCGGTCGGCAAACTTGCGACAACTGCGTTCGAATACCTCAACAACCGACGTGTACGCCTGCAAATCCACTTCAGACGGGACGCCTGCCGGTCGCTTGTCGCTCCAGAAATCAGGTTGCATTGTTTTTATCCTCTTACCTGAGATTACCTGAGACTGTCTGGCCCACGATGATGGCGCGGGGACTTCGCGGACGTTAGCAGCTAAAACAGGGAAGGCAAACAGAGAAGGACGCGACATCATTACCATGAATTACAGAGCTGGCCGGTCTGCAATTCTTCAGTCACTCTACACTCCACAAACAGAGCGTTTTAACGCCGTTCCTACCGTTTCCGGAGTTGTCATGAAACATCAGCCGTTCTGGCTCGACGCCAGCGACCGAAGCCGTCTGTACGTCAACGTATGGTTACCTGAGGTCGAGCCAAAAGCGGTGGTCATGCTGTCTCACGGCATGGCCGAACACAGCGGCAGATATGCGCGCCTGGGCATGGCACTGGGCGAAGCCGGGTATGCACTGTATGCCCACGACCAGCGCGGCCATGGCAAGACCGCTGATCAAGGCATGCTCGGCCATTACGCTGACGAACAGGGCTGGGCGAAAGTAGTCGGTGATCTGGCCAGCGTTGCTCAAGCCATTGGCCAGCGCCATCCTGATGTACCGGTTTTCCTGCTGGGCCACAGCATGGGCAGCTACATCGCTCAAGCCTATTTACAGCACCACGGCGCCGGCCTGCAGGGAGCGATCCTCAGTGGCTCCAATTTCCAGCCAGTCGCTCTGTATCGCGGCGCTCGCGTGATCGCCCGTCTGGAGCGCTTTCGCCAGGGCAACACAGGCCGTAGCCGACTGATCGAATGGCTTTCGTTTGGCTCATTCAACAACGCGTTCAAACCGGCACGTACCTGTTTTGACTGGCTCAGCCGCGATCCTGATGAGGTCGACAAGTATGCGCTCGACCCATTGTGCGGCTTCCGCTGCACCAATCAACTCTGGGTGGACATGCTTGGCGGCCTGCAGCAAATCAGCAAGCGGTCGAATCTGGCGCAGATCGATCCGGGCTTGCCGTTGCTGGTAATTGGCGGCGAATGTGATCCGGTGAGTGATGGCAAGCGTCTGAAAGATCTTGCCGACGCATTGGTCGCGGCAGGCCACCAGATGTTACAACTGAAGATCTACCCGCAGGCGCGGCATGAACTGCTCAACGAAACCAATCGTGATGAAGTCACCCGTGATCTAATCGACTGGCTGGAACAGGCAATGCATCAGCCGAGACCGCGTCGGGCGGAATAAACGCTGCGTTTGACATCAATATTCAATTTTCAGGATCACTCATGACCCAGGTTACCAACACGCCGTACGAAGCCCTCGAAGTCGGTCAGACCGCCTCATACAGCAAGACTGTCGAAGAACGTGATATCCAGTTGTTCGCCGCGATGTCGGGCGACCACAACCCGGTCCACCTCGACGCTGAATACGCGGCCTCGACCATGTTCAAAGAGCGCATCGCCCACGGCATGTTCAGCGGCGCATTGATCAGCGCTGCAGTGGCCTGCGAGCTGCCTGGGCCGGGCACGATCTATCTCGGTCAGCAGATGACCTTTCAGAAGCCGGTCAAACTGGGCGATACCCTGACTGTGCGTCTGGAGATTCTGGAAAAGCTGCCTAAATTCCGCGTGCGCATCGCGACCCGCGTGTTCAATCAGCGTGATGAGTTGGTGGTAGACGGCGAAGCCGAAATTCTTGCGCCACGCAAGCAGCAGACCGTGACGTTGACGACGTTGCCAACGATCAGCATCGGCTGATACGGACCATTGTAGGAGCTGCCGAAGGCTGCGAAGGCGGTGTATCAGACCCACCTTTTTCGCAGCCTTCGGCAGCTCCTACAGACATAGCCAATCAAAAAAGCAAAAAAATGGGCGACCGAAGTCGCCCAAAATGCCTTGCGTGCTCTTTTTACTGGAAGGCCTCTGCTCGAGTCCTTCCAGATGAATAGTCCCTGTTCAATAGGACTAGATTAACCAGATGCGCACGGACAGGAATTGACCCAGATCAATAGCACCGCACGCTTTGTTCTAGAGCGCATGGATATCTGATTGGGTCAAAGATATTAGAGGGTTCAGCGGATCACTGTTGGAGCGAGGCTTTGCCCCGAAGCACGATATTGCGGTGTGTCTGACCTACCGAATCGACTGCTTCGCGGGCAAGCCTCGCTCCAACAGGACTGTGTTTGCTGCGAGACAGGGCGGTGCCATGGACAACGCAGTCTCTCCTACACAAAATGTACTCGGTGCGGACAGGCGCCTAGCGTTTCTTGGGCTTGTTTTTCGATTTTTTCTTGCCCTTGGCCAAAGGCATCGCCTGTTCGAATGCATCGCGCATTTCGTTGAGGCGTTTATCTTTCAGATCGTGTATCCGCTTGGCGCGCTCTGCGCCCAGGTCGATCAGGTTTTCATCTGCGCTCATGGACAACAACTCTCGAACACTGGGAAGTGGGCCAATAATGCGCAATCGCAGTGGCTATGACCAGTGGCTATCCGACAAGAAAAACCACCTTTGTTCACGCCAATCCTTTTTTGACGGCACAATTGCCGGTCAGCGCTGCTTATCAAAGGACCGAATACTCGTGCACTCAACCTATTCAGCCCCCTTGCCATTACCGGCATTGCATGGCGACCTGCCGCCGATGCTGACGCTGCGTGCCTTCGAGGCCGTGGCGCGGCATCTGAGTTTCATCAATGCAGCCCGCGAGTTGTCAGTGACGCAAAGCGCTTTAAGTCATCAGGTTCACAAACTGGAAGAGTTTCTCGAGTGCCGCCTTTTTATCCGTCGCACTCGCGCCATCGAACTGACCGAGGCAGGACGCGCTTATCAGCTACAGGTTCGACAGGCACTGGAAGGCATTGCCGCAGCGACGCGCATTATTCGCCATACTGCGCCCGCGCCCAGCGTATTGCGCATCGGCCTGCTCGCCTCGTTTGCAACGATGTGGCTGGCACCGCGTTTGTCCAGCTTCATCTCGGCCAATCCCGATATCCGCGTCGAACTGGTGCCGTCCTATGACCTGGCCGATGTGGCCGGTGGCGAAGTGGCGCTCGCGATCCGCTATGGCAAAGGTGGCTGGCCCAACGTCAATGCAACGCGCTTGATGAACGAACGTCTTTTCCCGGTGTGCAGCCCACAGTACAAAGCGGATTGGCTCGCAGCGCAACAGGTTGTCAAACAGCCTGGACTGGCGCCAGGCCCTTTGCTTACTGCTCAGGCGACCATTCCGTTCGAATGGCTGGACTGGGCCAGACAGGTGCGTATCGATATCAGCCAGCTGTCGAGTCTGATGCTGCACGACTACAACATCGTGGTTGAGGCAGCGGTCTCCGGACAGGGCATCGCCATGGGGCGTGATCGACTGATCAAGCGGCGTTTGCTGGATGGCTCGTTGGTGCAGTTGCTGACCGACGCCGTATATGAAGGGGAGATCGGCTACTGGCTGGTAACCGGCGACGAGCCACTGAATAGCGCCGCACAACGATTCGCCGACTGGCTGATCGCAGTGAGCCGCGAGAATGATTGAGCAATATCGATACGTAGGGTGAAATCTTTCAGTTTGTCGGACTGATCGCCGCCTTTCATTGTGCGCCCATCTTTATAGGGAGAGCGCCCAATGAACAACAGCCTGCGCGAGCAACTCGAAAAACTTGACCTGCAGCTTCCGACTCCGGACAGCCCGGCCGGCAACTACGTCAGCACAGTGGTCAGCCAGAACCTGCTGTACGTGTCGGGACAGATCCCCATGGTTGACGGTCAGCCCGCTTTCATCGGCCGGGTGGGTGACACGCTGAGCGAAGAGCAAGGCATCGCCGCAGCGGAACTGGCAGCCCTGGGTTTGCTGGCCCAACTGGACTCAGTGATCGGCGACGATCTGTCGAAGCTGGTGCAAATTGTGCGGCTGGGCGTGTTCGTCGCATGCCCCAGCGACTTCACGCGACAGGGCGCCGTGGGCAACGGCGCCTCGAATCTGCTGGTCAGTGTGCTTGGCAAAGCCGGTCAACACGTCCGCACCTCGGTAGGGGTTTCCAGCCTGCCGGTCGGTGTAGCGGTCGAAGTGGACGCCATCTTCGAGCTAAGACCATGAGTCAGACGTTGACCGAAGCGCACATCCAGACGCTGCGTGCCGCGACGCCTGGCTGCCAGCAAGTGATCCATTTCAATCATTCCGGGGCGTCGCTGCCGAGTCAGGCAACCGTGACGGCAATGATCGAGCACATGAACCGCGAAGCCAGCCAGGGTCCGATGGAAGCCGCGGCACAGGGCGAGATGCTGCTGGAAAACGCCCGCAACACCGCTGCGCGGTTGATCAACTGCGCGTCCTCCTCCATTGCATTTCTGGGCAGCGGCTCTGCGGCGTGGGGCATGGCTTTCAGCGCACTGGGAGCATGGCGTCGCGGAGACCGCATTCTCGTCGGGCGTCACGAATGGGGCGGCAACCTGGCTTGCATGGCCCAGGCCTTCGCCGCCGGAGCCAGCCTGGAAGTGATCCCGTGCGATGAGAGTGGTGCGGTGTCGGTGTCCGCGCTGGAAGCGATGATCGATGAGCGTGTGCGTTTGATTTCTCTGACATGGCTACCGGCCAACGGTGGCCTGATCAACCCGGCTGCCGCCATCGGCACAATAGCGAAACGGTACGGTATTCCTTACTTCATCGATGCCGGTCAGGCATTGGGACAAATCAGCGTTGATGTGCAGGCGCTGGGCTGCGATGTGCTCAAGGGTGCCTGCCGCAAGTTCCTGCGCGGTCCTCGAGGTACGGCCTTGCTGTACATCCGCGAGGGTTTCGTCGAACAACTTCAGCCGCCATTCGTTGACGTTCTTTCCGCGCCCCGAAACGGCGAAAGTTTTACTCCGCGCAACGACGCTCGACGTTTTGAAACCAGCGAAATGTCGCTGACGCTGATCGCCGGTTTGAATAACGCACTGAGCGAAGTGGAAGCATTGGGCGTAGCGCCTGTCCGCCAGCGTATTCGGCAATTGTCGTCATTGTTGAGGAAGCGCATGGCAGAAGTCGCAGGACTGAAGCTACAGGACCTTGGCGAAGCGCATGATCACTCGGGGCTTGTTTCATTCACGCTGGAGGGCTGGGACGCCCTGGAGATAAAAAAGGAATTAGCCATGAACGGGATAAACATCGGCGCCAATGGCGTGGCTTATACGCCGCTGGACATGCAGGCCAGAGGGCTGGTGAACATCGCGCGGATTTCAGTCAGTCATTTGAACACTGAAAGCGAGATAGAGACGTTGCTCACGGCATTGCGCGAAATGAGCAACGGACAGCAGAAAACAGCCTAGACCTGAACGTCGACCCAAAGCCCCTGGCGCGGCTCATCATCAATCAGTGGCACAACCGGAACGGTGTTGTCGGCATTCAGCGCAACACCGGGGACGGCCAGATGTTCAGGCTCGTCGTAACCTTCTTCGCGGCGACGCTGCTGTTCTTCGTGGCGTTGCTGCTCTTCGCGCAACAGCCATGCGTTGCGCTGCTCTTCTTCGTTACGCAAGTCGATATTGGTTTCGCCAGAACTGGCCTGCACCGGCGCCACAGGAGGAATGTCAGGTACCTGCCGGGCCGGATCCAGTTGCGACGTCACGGGTACCACACTCAGGGGAAGCGTCGGCTGCAACATTATTAGTTCTCCTTTTGAGTGGATGTCGGCCAAGTGTCTACCGACTTGACCCCGTAAATGAGAAACTTTCGACTCTGTTTTTGGTAACTAGTGCCTTTAACAGGCTTAAATTGTTGCAAGGGCGTTTAAATACAGGTGTTTTGTCACTGTACCTTTGGCCTGGGCAGCGTGTTCCGTTAACATAGTCGGCTTTTTCAAAGCGGGAGACAGGCAGCATGGCGCAGCAGTATCAACCGGGGCAACGCTGGATTAGCGACAGCGAAGCCGAGCTGGGTTTGGGCACCGTTCTGGCACAGGACGGCCGCTTGTTGACCGTGCTCTACCCGGCCACTGGCGACACACGTCAGTACGCACTGCGAAATGCACCTTTGACGCGCGTGCGCTTCTCTCCAGGCGATGTGATCACTCACTTCGAAAACTGGAAGATGACCGTCCGTGAAGTCGATGACGTTGATGGCCTGCTGGTCTACCACGGCCTGAACGCGCAAAACGAAGCCGTCACCCTGCCGGAAACCCAGCTGTCGAACTTCATCCAGTTCCGTCTGGCGACCGACCGCCTGTTTGCCGGGCAAATCGACCCGCTGGCCTGGTTCTCTCTGCGCTACCACACCCTGGAACACACCAGCCGCCAATTGCAGTCCTCTCTCTGGGGCCTGGGTGGCGTGCGTGCGCAACCCATCGCGCACCAGTTGCACATCGCCCGTGAAGTGGCTGATCGTATTGCGCCGCGGGTTCTGCTGGCGGACGAAGTGGGTCTGGGTAAAACCATCGAAGCCGGCCTTGTTATCCATCGCCAGCTGCTTTCGGGCCGCGCCAACCGCATTCTGATTCTGGTGCCGGAAAACCTTCAGCACCAATGGCTGGTGGAAATGCGCCGCCGTTTCAACCTGCAGGTCGCCCTGTTCGATGCCGAACGCTTCATCGAAAGCGATGCCAGCAACCCGTTCGAAGACACTCAACTGGCGCTGGTTGCGCTGGAATGGCTGGTCGAAGACGAGAAAGCTCAGGACGCACTGTTTGCTGCGGGCTGGGACCTGCTGGTCGTCGACGAAGCTCACCATCTGGTCTGGCATGAAGACAAGGCGAGCCCTGAATACTCGCTGGTCGAGCAACTCGCTGAAGTCATCCCGGGCGTACTGCTGCTGACCGCCACTCCGGAACAACTGGGCCAGGACAGCCACTTCGCGCGTCTGCGCCTGCTTGATCCAAACCGTTTCCATGATCTGCATGCGTTCCGCGCCGAGAGCGAAAACTATCGCCCGGTCGCTGAAGCCGTGCAGCAACTGCTCGACAAGGGCCGCCTCTCACCTGAAGCGCACAAGACCATCCATGGTTTCCTGGGTGCTGAAGGCGAAACCCTGCTGGCGGCCGTCAATGACGGCGACGAAGAAGCCAGTGCGCGCCTGATCCGCGAATTGCTTGACCGCCACGGCACTGGCCGGGTGCTGTTCCGTAATACCCGTGCCGCAGTGCAAGGTTTCCCGGAACGCAACCTGCACCAGTATCCACTGCCCTGCCCGGCTGAATACCTGGAACTGCCGCTTGGCGAACACGCAGACCTGTATCCTGAAGTCAGCTTCCAGGCACAGCCGGACGCCAGCGAAGAAGAACGCTGGTGGAAGTTCGACCCGCGTGTCGACTGGCTGATCGATACCCTGAAAATGCTCAAGCGCGTCAAGGTACTGGTGATATGTGCTCACGCCGAGACCGCTATGGATCTGGAAGACGCCCTGCGCGTGCGATCCGGCATTCCGGCCACGGTTTTCCACGAAGGCATGAACATCCTCGAACGCGACCGAGCTGCTGCGTACTTCGCTGACGAAGAGTTCGGTGCTCAAGTACTGATCTGTTCGGAAATCGGCAGTGAAGGTCGCAACTTCCAGTTCGCTCACCATCTGGTGCTGTTCGATCTGCCTGCACATCCGGACCTGCTGGAACAGCGTATCGGTCGTCTGGACCGGATCGGCCAGAAACACACCATTGAACTGCACGTGCCGTTCCTGGAAACCAGCCCGCAAGCGCGTCTGTTCCAGTGGTATCACGAAGCGCTGAACGCCTTCCTTAATACCTGTCCGACCGGCAATGCCCTGCAACACCAGTTCGGCCCACGTCTGCTGCCGTTGCTGGAGAGCGGTGACGACGATGAGTGGCAAGCGCTGATTGACGAAGCACGCACCGAGCGCGAGCGACTGGAAAGCGAACTGCATACCGGCCGCGACCGTCTGCTGGAACTCAATTCCGGCGGCGCGGGCGAAGGTGAAGCGCTGGTCGAAGCTATTCTGGAGCAGGACGATCAGTTCACTCTGCCGATCTACATGGAAACCCTGTTCAATGCGTTCGGCATCGACAGCGAAGACCATTCGGAAAACGCCCTGATCCTGCGCCCCAGCGAGAAGATGCTCGACGCCAGCTTCCCGCTCGGCGATGACGAAGGCGTGACCATCACTTATGACCGCAACCAGGCGCTGTCTCGTGAAGACATGCAGTTCATCACCTGGGAACACCCGATGGTGCAAGGCGGCATGGACCTGGTGCTGTCCGGCTCGATGGGCAACACCGCCGTGGCGCTGATCAAGAACAAGGCGCTCAAGCCCGGCACTGTCTTGCTGGAGTTGCTATATGTGAGTGAAGTGGTTGCACCGCGCTCGCTGCAACTGGGTCGCTACCTGCCACCGGCCGCCCTGCGCTGCCTGCTCGATGGCAACGGCAACGACCTGTCGGGTCGCGTGTCCTTCACCACGTTGAATGACCAGTTGGAAAGCGTGCCACGTGCCAGCGCCAACAAATTCATTCAGGCTCAGCGCGACACGCTGAACCCGCAGATAAACGCCGGTGAAGCGAAGATCGCCCCGAAACATGCCGAACGCGTTGCTGAAGCCCAACGTCGTCTGGCAGCGGACACCGACGAAGAACTGGCCCGTCTGACCGCGCTGCAAGCCGTTAACCCAACCGTGCGCGACAGCGAACTGGTTGCGTTGCGCGAACAGCGCGAGCAAGGACTGGCCATGCTGGACAAGGCAGCGTTGCGCCTTGAAGCGATTCGGGTGTTGGTGGCTGGGTAATGGCCTGGCGATAGATCACAGCGACCCAATCGCGAGCAAGCTCAGCTCCTAAGATCATCACCGGTCCTGTGGGAGCCGAGCTTGCTCGCGATAAACGATAACGCGGTGTATCTGCCTACTGCGCTGGCCTTATCGCGGGCAAGCCCGGCTCCCACAGAAGATCGCATACCCTGTTGGAGCGAGGTTTGCCGCGAAGCCGTCAATGCAATCCACTTATTCGCTCTTCGCGAACAAGCTCAGCCCCCACGATCACCACCGGTCCTGTGGGAGCCGAGCTTGCTCGCGATAAACGATAACGCGGTGTATCTGCCTACTGCGCTGGCCTTATCGCGGGCAAGCCCGGCTCCCACAGAAGATCGCATACCCTGTTGGAGCGAGGTTTGCCGCGAAGCCGTCAATGCAATCCACTTATTCGCTCTTCGCGAACAAGCTCAGCCCCCACGATCACCACCGGTCCTGTGGGAGCCGAGCTTGCTCGCGATAAACGATAACGCGGTGTATCTGCCTACTGCGCTGGCCTTATCGCGGGCAAGCCCTGCTCCCACAGAAGATCGCATACTCTGTTGGAGCGAGGTTTGCCGCGAAGCCGTCAATGCAATCCACTTATTCGCTCTTCGCGAGCAAGCTCAGCCCCCACGATCACCACCGGTCCTGTGGGAGCCGAGCTTGCTCGCGATAAACGATAACGCGGTATATCTGCCTACTACGCTGGCCTTATCGCGGGCAAGCCCTGCTCCTATCAAACAAAATATAACTATCTGATTTGGAATGCTTGTTACTGAAGGAGTGACCGGGGTGGCGATCCACATTGCTCGCGATAGCTCCAGTACAGGCAGTATATTCATCGACTGACAGGCCGAATCGCGAGCAAGCTCA
Source organism: Pseudomonas sp. ICMP 561 (assembly GCF_002699985.1). Taxonomy (GTDB): domain Bacteria; phylum Pseudomonadota; class Gammaproteobacteria; order Pseudomonadales; family Pseudomonadaceae; genus Aquipseudomonas; species Aquipseudomonas quasicaspiana. Next base: position 163,464 of record NZ_LKBT01000056.1, read on the forward strand.
CTCCTACAGGGTCCGTGTTTGCTGCGCGACAGCGTGGTGTCAGGGACACCGGGGCGACTCCCACAGAAGATCGCATACTCTGTTGGAGCGAGGCTTGATCTGGGCGGCATTCCGACGAAGCCGTCAATGAGGTGATTCAGATAAACCGCGTATTCATTCTTCGCGGGCAAGCCTCGCTCCAACAGAAGCCTCATCGCATTCATTCTCGCCCGGCTCATCCGCCACCATCCCCGCCTTCATCCTCGCTGCATCCCGACTGAAACAACGCGACGCCAGGTACAAAAACACCAGCGTCATGAACAGCGCCACCGGGATGAGATACATCGCGTCGTGCAGACCAACCGCCTTGTAAACCTCGCTCATCTGCTCAGCGCCCGCTGCAGCCATGGCCGAATGGGCGAAGTGGTCTGACAGCAAACCGACCACCACCGGGCCCAGCCCGCCGCCCAGCAAATACAGCCCCGCGAAAAACAACGCCATCGCCGTCGCCCGCAACCTGGGCTCGACCACATCCTGAATCGCGGTGTAGACGCAGGTATAGAAGTTGTATGCAAACAGCCAGCCCAGGCTGAAAACGCCCACGAACACACCGATTTCAATGCGGCCCGCATGCAACGCATAGCCGGTCGCCAGCGTCGCAATCAACATGCTGCCCGCCGCGAACAACAGCCGGCCGTTGGCGAAACGTTGATGCAATTTGTCAGCAACCCAACCGCCCAGCGTCAACCCGATCAACCCCGTCACACCGACAATCATCCCGGTCGCCACCGCAGCGTCGTGCAAGGGCAACAGAAAGTAACGTTGCAGCATCGGCACCATGAACGAGTTACACGCGTAAGTCGCAAAGTTGAACGTCAGCCCGGCCAGCACCAGCCAGCCAAAGGTCGGCACCGAGAGCACGCGACGAATCGGCTTTTCGATTTTCTCCTCGGACATACGCACACTTTCCGCAGCACCCCGCTTGGGTTCACGAATGAAAAACATGAACACCGCCAGCACCAACCCCGGCACGGCCGCAATGAAAAACGGGGCCCGCCAGCTATCGAAGGCTGTAACCATCGCACCGATGGTGAAGAACGCCAGCAGCAACCCTAATGGCAGCCCCAGCATGAAAATACCCATGGCCCGGGCGCGTCGATGAGCGGGGAACAGATCACCGATCAGCGAGTTGGCCGCCGGTGCATAGCTGGCCTCGCCAATACCGACGCCCATTCGCACCAATAGAAAAGTCCAGAAACTGCCTGCCAGGCCGTTGACCGCCGTCAGCCCGCTCCACACCGCCAAGCCCCAGCCCATGATTTTCCTGCGCGAGCCGTTGTCGGCCATACGCCCCAGCGGCAGGCCCGCAATGGCGTAGACCAGTGTGAACGCGGTGCCGATGATTCCCAGCTGGAAATCACTCAAGTGCCACTCCTTGCGAATCGGCTCAATGATGATTGCAGGAATGGTACGGTCGAAAAAATTGAACAGGTTGGCCAGAAACAGCAAAAACAGAACACGCCAGGCATTGGACGCCTGCGGAGACAAAGGCTGCGGAGTGCCTTGCATGGTGGAGCTCCTTTTTTATTGTTATTACAAAGCGCGTGAAGCTGGACGTCGCTAGTCAATCTAGGACGCCTTCGAATACCTGTCTGTAAACATTCGTGAAAGAGATGACCTGGCATTGAGGCACAGGCGGCGTCTTATAACCAATCGCTATTACGTTAATTCCAAATTGATTGAACCCCTCAGCCCTTTCCAGTTGGCACACTTAGCGCAACTCCTATACTGACATCGACTCGCCACCATTCATGGATTTGGCGACCCTGGCATTGAATACATGGGGCCCGCTATGGAATGGCTTGGTTTGCACTTGATGTCCGGTCAATCCCACGACGGGATGCTGCTACTGGACTGTACGCATAACCTTTTTCTCATGGCGCTGTCCTTCGGCGTCATTTCAGCTGCATGCCTGGCGACGCTGGATATCGGCGAACGCATCATTCATTCGGAAAACCAGCAGAGTCGGCAACGCTGGCAAGTGCTCGGCGCGCTGTGCCTGGCGGGCGGCGCATGGGCCATGCACTTCATTGGCATGCTCGCGTTCGAAACCCCGATGAAGGTCAGCTACGACCTTCCTACAACCATTGCTTCGCTGTTTATTGCAGCCATTGCTGGCGCGTTCGCGATCAAAGCCATCAGCCACGAAGTCATCGGACCCGGCCAATGGCTGCTCAGCGCCATTGGTATTGGCCTTGGCGTGGTCATCATGCATTACGTCGGCATGTCGGCGTTGCGCTCACCCGCCGTTCAGTACTATCAGCCCGGTCCGTTCGGGCTTTCGATTCTGATGTCCATTCTGTGTGGCGCAGTGTTTCTGCTAATGCCCAGCTATCTGCGTCAGGGCAGCGGCATGTTCCACCAGATGCTCAAATACGGTGCCAGCATGTTGCTCGGGGCGGGCTTGCTGGGTACCCATATGATCGGCATGTGGTCGCTGAATCTGGTGCTTCCCGAAAATATTCCACTCGAATCGGCAGCTCCCGAAAACGCCATGCAACTGGGCCTGACTATCGCGATCATCGCCCTGCTGATTATCGCGGGCAGCCTCAGCGCGTCGATGGCTGACAAGAAACTGCAAAGCAAGGAACACGACCTGCGCCGCGTGAACGCATTGCTCAGCCAACTGGATCAGGCACGCATGTCGCTGCAGCAGGTGGCGCATTACGACGCACTGACCAACCTGCTCAACCGCCGTGGTTTCAACCAGACTTTTGCCGAGAAACTGACCGACCATCACGCCAGCGGCGGAATGATGGCGGTGATGTTCCTCGACATCGACCATTTCAAACGTATCAACGACAGCCTTGGGCATGATGCGGGCGATGATCTTCTCAAGGCGATCGCCGAGCGCATTCGCAGTGCGACACGTGGCGATGATGTGGTGTCCCGCTTTGGCGGCGATGAGTTCTGCATTCTGATCAGCCTGCACAACTACGAAGAAGCCGAGCAACTGGCCAATCGGGTCATGCAAAAGATGAAAGAACCGATCGCCCTGGCCGGGCGGCATATGGTCATGACCACCAGCATCGGCATCAGTATCTTCCCGCAGGACGGCCAGACTTGCGACGAACTGCTCAAGCACGCCGACCTGGCGCTCTATCAATCCAAAGGCAACGGCCGCAACCGGGCGCACTTTTTCAGCCCCAACCTCAAGACCAAAGCCAGTCTGGAGCTGCAACTGGAGGAGGAACTGCGCAACGCGCTGCTTGAAGAAAACGGCCTGCAGGTCTATTACCAGCCCATCGTTGATCTCAGCACCGGCCAGGTGTCCAAGCTCGAAGCACTGGTGCGCTGGGAGCACCCGCAGCATGGCTTGCTGACGCCGGACCGTTTTATCGAGATAGCCGAGACCAACGGCCTGATCGCCGATCTTGATAACTGGGTGCTGCGCCGCGCATGCCTGGACCTTGGGCAACTGTCCGGCAATGGTCTCGACGATCTGATTATTGCGGTCAATTGCTCCGCGCTTAACCTGACCCGGGAAACGCTGATCGATGACATTCAGCGCGCCTTGCGACAAGCCAATGTGCCTGCACGGCGTCTGGAGCTGGAGGTCACCGAGAACGCACTGATGGGCAATATCAGCACCACCATAGGCTTGCTCAAGCAAATCCGATGCCTGGGTGTCTCGCTGTCCATTGATGACTTCGGCACGGGCTACTCATCCCTGGCCTACCTCAAGCGCCTGCCGCTGGATACGGTCAAGATTGATCGCTCTTTCATTCTCGATATTCCGGGCTCCGCTCAGGACATGGAAATCGTTCAGGCAATCATCGTGATGGCCCATACCCTGCGATTGAAGGTCGTGACCGAGGGCGTGGAAACGTCGCAGCAGAAGGAGTTTCTCAGCAAGTATGGCTGCGATTATATTCAGGGCTATCTGGTGAGCCGGCCACAGCCCCTTGAGCAAATCCTGCCGCTGGTGCAGAAGCTTAACCAACGTAAAACCGTTAGCCAGAACGCCTCGAAGACTGTTCAGCAAAACCCCATGCCGGAAAAGTGGAGTCACGGACCCGCGCGCTAACTGAATGGTACGGGAAAGGCGGGACAGCAAAAAACTGACCGGGTTCAATTCTTGAGCCTGAAATAGCTAAAGGTTCCCGCACGCTCGCCGATCTATTTACTGGACCAGACCGAGCGTGCCCTTTTCTTGAATAGGGGTTTCCCTATCGTTCTTGAAAAAACCGCACTGCAACGTCGTGATTTCTCTATCAGCGACGGCGCGATGACAGCTGCTGCATCGCCGCCCTCCCCAGGCTAATGGCGCACGATGACCAATAAGAATGATTCTGCTGGTGCGATATACGGACCATTAAATGCACTCGCTGCCGAAAAGGCCACCGGCCTTCCGGGCACCTACTATCAGCCCAAGCCAGTTCCCGCTCAGCAGTACATGTATTTCACGGAAACCGACACAGATCGCATCCTGGATAACCTTGATGGTCTGCGCGATTCGGTTTTCCCGCAACCTGCCCATATCGAAGACAACGTCCTGCGCAGCGAACAGCAGTTCCCCTCGGTATGCCTGATCGGTCTGGGGCGCTGCGGTTCCAACATTGCTCTGGATGTTGCCGAACTGGTCTACAACGCACGCAAGTTCTATCTCAATCAGTTCGAAAATGAAGACCGTCTGAGCGAAGACAAGCGCTATAGCCCGGTCCGCTGGATCCGCAACAACCTGCGACTGGTGCAAAACAAAGCGAGCAAGCCAGTTTTTCTGGTCGAGCCACTGGTTATGCTCGGCGACCTGGACAAAGACATTGCCGGTCGCATCCGTTTCTCGCGCAAGGGCGAGAAAAGCGGGTTCATCAACGACTACAGCAAAATGAAGATCATGGACCTTTCAGAGGTTCATGCCGGTGGTGCGGGCAACGCCCCGATTCTCGGTCAGTATCTGGCCAAGATCATCCTGAACAAGGACACCAACCACTTCTCCAGCGCTGACTGGAAACTGATTCACTCGTACCTGATCGACTCGTGCGGCATCAAGGCCAACCAATCGCGGCTGTATTTCTACATCTTCAGTGCGGGTGGCGGTACCGGTTCAGGCATGGCCTCCGAGTTCGGTCTGGCGCAACAGTTCTCGTACATGAACAAGACGTTCGACACCCGGCCGACTGACGAAAACGACAGCAAGCGTGGCCGGTCCTTTGTGTTCGAGCCGATCTTCACCAGCGGCATTTGCGTGCTCCCGAACATTTCCGATCACCGCAGCGAAATGTCCGAAGCCTTGCACATCAACGCTGGCCGCCTGCTGTGCAAATACCTGTCGGAAGAATGGGACTTCTCATACAACTTCGAAAACGAAGACAGCAGCGAAGCCAGCGTCATGGGCCGTATTCGCCCCTGGAACGCCATGATGCTGATCTCCAATGACATCATGCGTTACGCCGAAGCCAGCGACGACGGCAACATCGAGAACATTGACGTGAACGCCATGGAGCGCCACGCCAACCAGTACATCTCGCAGCAGATCTTCAACATTCTTACCGCTCAGGCGGTGACGACTGACTACGACCAGAACTACTTCCGACGCGCAGGCATCGATATCGGCGAGACGATTCGTCTGGATGCCAACGACCTGTTCATGAGTCTGGCGGGCCCCGTGGCGATTGCCTATGCCGAATCGGTGGTCCCGGAAAGTCCGGCGCCAGGTTCCGACAAGTTCAAGGTGTTCGAAAAAGAACCGCCACGCCTGAACATCGATGACTTGTTCTTCCGCTCCATTGACCTGCCGCACTTCAACAAAGTGACCCAGGCCATTGAAGGCATCAGCCTGTTGCCGATCGAGTCCAAGCGTTATCGTGCGGCACTGGATCAGTACAAGACTTCGGGCTATGACGCCGCAGCACTGCACGACCTGCACTTCTTCAAGAACTGCTCGTCGGTGGTGTCCATCGTCTCCCTGCCCAAAGACTACAAGCTGTCCTATATGGACCTGAACCGGTTGAAGACGCACCTCAACAGCCTGTTCCCCAACACCACGCTCAAACGTTATGCGTTGGTGATCGGCGCGTCGGCCAACTTGTCGCTGACGACGTTGATCGCGAAAAGTCCGTGCCTTTCGGATGACTTCCTGACCCTGATCGTGGCGTTCATCAAGCGCTGCTTCGCGAAAAACCAGTACCGTTTCGACGACACACTGGACAACGCGATTCTGGACTTCATCGTCAGCGAAGAATTTGACGAAGACCGCGTTGATGAATTGCTGAACGAATACGAGAACCCGGCCAAGATCCTCGACACCAACTGGTACGCGATCAAGCCGATGTACGAGAAGAAGTACCGTGAGTTGATCGAAGACAAATCCAGGTTTGTCTCGATCAATGACATCCGCATCTCCCGCGAGAGCGTGAAAAAGGCCGTCAAATACCTGCGCGAAATTTATCGTCACCGCATCGGCAAGACCCGGGTCATTTCACTGAATCAGCATACGGGCAAGACGGATTACGGGGTTAAGTAAGACGCGGTGTTTTTTAGGCGAGCAACGATTCTGTGGGAGATTCTATGTTTGCCTGAAACCCCGTAGGACTGGCTTTAGCCGGGAGGGCAGTATATCTGACGAAGTAAATGTATCGCATGTACCGACGTCCTCCCGGCTATGGCCGGTCCTACGAGCTCAATTGAACCTGTGGGTGCTCCCACAGGATCCGGGCAACCCTGTTGAGATATTTCGCTACCCCGAACTCCCCGGCGCAGTTACCAGACTTCCCACTTGAACCCGCGATTCGCACCAAAAAAGATCGCTAACTAAGCGGGCGCCCTGTCCTGGACCAGAACCCAGGGAGCCACCACGACGGCCCAGAGCACCGGATCACGCTCCACAAGCTCTAGCGCCTTGGCTTCAGCCACCTTGCCGACTTCACCACTGGCAAGCCATGCACTGACTTTATCCGCTTCGTTCTGCGCAACCGCCTGTGCCACCTCGATCAAATCCAGCGTCGGCTCGACCCACAACAGGGCACCTCGCGCAAAGAACGGCTGAAGCTCGGTCCAGGTAATTGATGCCGTTTCGCCGAGCAGTTTGGCATAGAGGGTGCTTGGTTCTTCGCTCATGGGTTTCACCGAAAAGAAAATCGACGCGAATGATAGCGCCGAGTCCGCTCAAGACAAACCCAGATACAAGTAATTGATTGCAGGGAAGATCAGGAAAACCAAGGGTTTAGAGGTCGATTGGACAGGTCGAACCGCATGATTCTGTATCTTTCTTACGATTAAGCGACATTGATCGTTTTTGCCCCCTGCGGCTAGCTATTCAAGCCATTGACCGGCGCTCTAAACTGTTCCGGTACAGTTTGCCGGGGGGCTGATCGGTGTTTAAAATCCGGTCCCGCTGCCTAGGCATCAGGATTATAAAAATTAAAACACAAGAGTGGAGCATCATGACTAAGGGTACCAAGAAGCTTTCCAGGCTGTTTGCCGCATTGGTTATGGCGGGGGTTGCCAGCCATTCGTTTGCAGCAGACACCATCAAGATCGGCATCGCAGGTCCAAAGACCGGCGCAGTTGCCCAATATGGCGACATGCAGTTCAGCGGCGCAAAAATGGCCATTGAACAGATCAACGCCAAAGGCGGCGTCGATGGCAAGAAACTCGAAGTCGTTGAATACGATGATGCTTGCGATCCTAAACAAGCGGTCGCGGTAGCCAACAAAGTGGTCAACGACGGCGTCAAGTTCGTGGTTGGCCACCTGTGCTCCAGCTCCACCCAACCGGCTTCGGACATCTACGAAGACGAAGGCATCATCATGGTGACTCCGGCTGCAACCAGCCCGGAAATCACTGCACGTGGCTACAAGCTGATCTTCCGCACCATTGGTCTGGACAGCGCGCAAGGCCCGGCGGCTGGCAACTACATCGCCAAACAGGTCAAACCTAAAACCGTCGCCGTCATCCACGACAAGCAACAGTACGGTGAAGGCATCGCCACTGCCGTCAAGCAGACGCTGGAAAAAGACGGCGTAAAAGTCGCGCTGTTCGAAGGCATCAACGCTGGCGACAAAGACTTCTCGTCGCTGATCGCGAAGATGAAACAAGCCAACGTCGATTTCGTTTACTACGGCGGCTACCACCCGGAACTGGGCCTGATCCTGCGTCAAGCTCAGGAAAAAGGTCTGAAAGCCGGTTTCATGGGTCCGGAAGGCGTGGGTAACGCGTCGATCTCGCAGATTGCTCAGGATGCGTCCGAAGGCCTGCTGGTCACCTTGCCTGCTTCGTTCGACCAGGACCCGGCCAACAAGGCTCTGGTTGAAGCGTTCAAAGCCAAGAAAGAAGACCCAAGCGGTCCGTTCGTGTTCCCGGCTTACGCGGCGGTTCAGGTCATCGCTGATGGCATCACCGCTGCGAAAAGCGAAGACACTGACAAAGTGGCCAAAGCTATCCACGCTGGCACCTTCAAGACGCCAACCGGCGACCTGTCGTTCGATGACAAGGGTGACCTGAAAGACTTCAAATTCGTGGTCTACACCTGGCACAAAGACGGCACCAAAACTGAAGCGCCTGTGAAGTAAGCATTCGCCATAAGTTGAACCCAGAGCCCACTGCAACCGCAGTGGGCTTTGTTTTACGAGCGCAGGCGATCCACAAGACCACCTGTCGCTGACCATCTTGAAACCGTCACCAGTGATTCACTGGGCTTGTATCCAACGTGGACGCATACCACGACGTGCAAGCGGCCAAGACTTCACCAGTGAAACATAGAGCAGGTTTTTAGGAGCACGCTGTAATGCCCGAGATAGATATCTATCACTTCTTCCAACAGCTGGTTAATGGTCTGACCATTGGCAGCACCTATGCCTTGATCGCCATCGGTTACACGATGGTCTACGGCATCATCGGCATGATCAACTTCGCCCACGGCGAGGTGTACATGATCGGTTCCTACGTCGCGTTCATCGCCATCGCCGGTTTGACCATGATGGGCATCGACAGCCTGCCGCTGGTTATCACTGCAGCGTTTGTCGCGAGTATCGTCGTCACCAGCGCCTATGGTTATTCCATCGAACGCGTGGCCTATCGACCGCTACGTGGCAGTAACCGTCTGATCCCGCTGATCTCTGCCATTGGTATGTCGATCTTTCTGCAGAACTCGGTTCTGCTGTCTCAGGACTCAAAAGATAAATCGATCCCCAACCTGATTCCCGGCAACTTCGTGTTTGGCTCGGCCAGCACCCATGAAGTCGTGATTTCCTATATGCAGGTGCTGATCTTCGTCGTGACACTGATCGCGATGCTCGGCCTGACCTGGTTCATCTCCCGCTCCCGTCTGGGTCGCGCCTGCCGCGCCTGTGCGGAAGACATCAAGATGGCCAACCTGTTGGGCATCAACACCAACAACATCATCGCTCTGACCTTCGTCATCGGTGCAGCACTGGCGGCGGTCGCTGCCGTATTGCTGAGCATGCAGTACGGCGTGATCAACCCCAACGCAGGCTTCCTGGTCGGCATCAAAGCCTTCACCGCAGCGGTACTGGGCGGTATCGGCAGTATCCCGGGCGCGATGCTCGGTGGTCTGGTGCTCGGCGTGGCAGAAGCGTTTGGTGCCGATATCTTCGGCGACCAATACAAGGATGTGGTGGCGTTCGGTCTTCTCGTATTGGTGCTGTTGTTCCGGCCGACCGGCCTGCTCGGCCGTCCGGAGGTTGAAAAAGTATGACCAAAAATCTCAAATCGGCGTTTTTCAGCGCCTTGCTGGTGCTGGCCGTCGCCTACCCGGTTTTCGGCCTGAAGCTGGAAATCGTCGGCGTCAAACTGGCCGTCATTGGTGCCAGTACCACCACCGTCAGCGTGATTATTGCGGGCGCCATCGCGATGTTCTTGCGCGTGCTGTTCAATGAGCAGATCACCGCGGCATGGCGCTCCTCACCGAACATGCCACTGGTGCCAGCCAAGGCCAGCAACTTCCTGAGCCTGCCCTCGACCCAGCGCTGGATCATTCTCGGCCTGGTACTCATCGCACTGGTCTGGCCGTTCTTCGGCTCCCGAGGCGCGGTGGATATCGCCACGCTGATCCTGATCTACGTGATGCTCGGCCTGGGCCTGAACATCGTGGTCGGTCTGGCCGGCCTGCTGGATCTCGGTTATGTCGGTTTCTATGCCGTGGGTGCTTACAGCTACGCCCTGCTCTCCCACTACTTCGGCCTGGGTTTCTGGATCTGCCTGCCGATTGCGGGAATGATGGCAGCGCTGTTCGGCTTCCTGCTGGGCTTCCCGGTATTGCGTCTGCGCGGCGACTATCTGGCCATCGTGACCCTGGGCTTCGGCGAAATCATTCGCCTGCTGCTGCGCAACATGACCGACCTCACCGGCGGCCCGAACGGCATCAGCAACATCGAGAAACCGACCCTGTTCGGCCTGTCGTTCGAGCGTAAAGCGGCTGAAGGTATGCAGACCTTCCACGAGTATTTCGGGCTGCCGTACAACTCGATCAACAAAGTAATCTTCCTGTATCTGGTTGCTTTGTTACTGGCACTGGCTGCGCTGTTCGTGATCAACCGTCTGCTGCGCATGCCTATCGGGCGTGCCTGGGAAGCGTTGCGTGAAGACGAAATCGCCTGCCGTGCTCTGGGCCTGAATCCAACCATCATCAAGCTGTCGGCCTTCACCCTGGGCGCCGCATTTGCCGGTTTCGCAGGCAGCTTCTTCGCCGCTCGCCAAGGGCTGATCACGCCGGAGTCGTTCACCTTCATCGAGTCGGCGATCATTCTCGCCATCGTCGTATTGGGTGGCATGGGCTCGCAACTGGGCGTCATCCTCGCGGCCATCGTTATGATCCTGCTGCCTGAACTGATGCGTGAGTTCAGCGAATACCGCATGTTGATGTTCGGCGCCATGATGGTGCTGATGATGATCTGGCGTCCTCAAGGTCTGCTGCCCATGCAACGTCCACACATGGAGCTGCGCAAATGAGCCGCCCAATCCTCGAAGTCAGCGGCCTGAGCATGCGCTTTGGCGGTCTGCTGGCGGTCAACGGCGTAGGCCTGACCGTCAATGAGAAACAAGTCGTGTCGATGATCGGCCCTAACGGCGCTGGCAAGACCACGGTATTCAACTGCCTGACCGGTTTCTACAAGCCAACCGCAGGCACCATTCTGCTCGACGGCGAGCCGATTCAAGGTCTGGCCGGTCATCAGATCGCCCGCAAAGGCGTGGTGCGGACTTTCCAGAACGTGCGCCTGTTCAAGGAAATGACGGCACTGGAAAACCTGCTGGTTGCACAGCACCGTCACCTGAATACCAATTTCCTGTCCGGCCTGTTCCGCACTCCGGCGTTCCGTCGCAGTGAGCAGGAGGCCATGGAATATGCTGCTCACTGGCTGGAAGCGGTCAACCTCAAGGAGTTCGCCAACCGTACGGCGGGCACCCTCGCCTATGGTCAGCAACGCCGTCTGGAAATCGCCCGATGCATGATGACCCGTCCGCGCATCCTGATGCTCGACGAGCCTGCTGCAGGTCTGAACCCGAAGGAAACCGAAGACCTCAAGGCTTTGATCGGCGTACTGCGTAACGATCACAACGCGACTGTTCTGTTGATCGAACACGACATGAAGCTGGTGATGAGCATTTCCGACCACATTGTGGTGATCAATCAGGGCACACCGCTGGCTGACGGTTCGCCGGCACAGATTCGCGACAATCCTGAAGTGATCAAAGCCTACCTGGGGGAAGCGTAAATGCTGCAATTCGAAAACGTTTCCACCTTCTACGGCAAAATCCAGGCCTTGCACGACGTCAATGTAGACGTGCGCCAGGGCGAGATCGTGACGCTCATCGGTGCCAACGGTGCGGGTAAATCCACGCTGCTGATGACCTTGTGCGGTTCGCCCCGCGCCCACAGCGGCAGCATCCGTTACATGGGTGAAGAACTGGTCGGTCTGGAATCCTCGGTGATCATGCGTAAAAGCATCGCCGTGGTCCCGGAAGGCCGTCGCGTGTTTGCGCGTCTGACCGTGGAGGAGAACCTCGCCATGGGCGGCTTCTTCACAGAAAAAGATGACTATCAGGAGCAGATGGACAAAGTCCTGCACCTGTTCCCGCGTCTGAAAGAACGCTTCAACCAACGCGGCGGCACCATGTCCGGCGGCGAACAGCAAATGCTCGCGATCGGCCGTGCGCTGATGAGCAAGCCCAAGCTGCTGTTGCTGGACGAGCCGTCACTGGGTTTGGCGCCGATCATCATTCAGCAGATTTTCGAGATCGTCGAACAACTGCGTCGTGATGGCGTGACGGTGTTCCTGGTTGAGCAAAACGCCAACCAGGCCTTGAAGATCGCCGACCGGGCCTATGTGCTGGAAAACGGTCGTGTGGTGATGCAAGGCACCGGTGAAGAGCTGCTGGTTGACCCGAAAGTGCGTGATGCCTATTTGGGTGGTTGATGATTCGCTGCAATAAGAAAACGGCCTTCGGGCCGTTTTTTATGAGAAATTACCGGATGGCTCAGAGCCTGTGGGAGCGAGGCGCAATCCCGTAGGACCGGCTTTAGCCGGGAGGGCGTCGGAACATTCACCAGACTTCTTTCGCCAGAAATGCCGCTCTCCCGGCTAAAGCCGGTCCTACGAGGTCAAGAGCTAATTCAGGCGGCAGCCCCCTTCAGGTATCCCCCACCCCCAACCGCTCAAGCGCCGCACTGCTGCGCTGAAACCAGCTCAACAGATAATCGGCCAACACCTGCATGCGCTTGGGTAATTCACCTTCATACGGGTGCACCAGAAATAGCGGCGAAGTACTGGTCTGATAATCGCGGAACAGCCAGTGCAAGCGACCGTCGTTGATCTCGGCATGCACCATGTACGACGGCAATCGGGCGATCCCGGCACCCACCAGTGCCGCCTTCTTCAATAAACCGTAATGATTACTGGCGAACGTACCGTTGACCTGAACCCTGGTGAGCTCATGGTTCTGGTGATAGAGCCACTCGTTGCGACCGCTGTAATGACTGTTCAGCAGACAGCTATGGGCAATCAGCTCGTGAGGGCTATTTGGCTGTCCATGAAGTTGTAAATAAGCGCTGCTGGCACAGGTCAGCTCCTGCATGGCAAGCAACGGCTTGGCGACGAGGCGTTCATCACTGGCCACATGGGAGCGGATAGCCAGATCAAAACCATCGCGACGCAGGTCACGAAAAGCGTTATTGAGCTCCAGCTCGACCTTAACTTGCGGGTACTGCGCAGAAAACTCCATGAGCAAGCCTTCAAAAAACGTTTCCCCCAAAGACACCGGGGCCGTAACACGCACCTGCCCCACCATGTCATCGCGCATCAGCTCAACGATATTGCGTGCCCGCTCCATGCTGGCCAACAACTGCTGCCCTTGCGGCAACAACGCTGCGCCAGCAGAAGTGAGGCTGAGGCTGCGGGTGCTTCGGTGCAGCAGCATCACGCCATAAGCCTGCTCCATCTGGCTGATCCGCTTGGACAGGTAACCTTTGCTGCAACCCAGACGGGCCGCAGCAGCCGTGAAACTTCCTGCGTCGATCAGTACCGCAAAGGCTGCCAGGTCATCAATTTCGCTCACTGTTATTGTTTCCCTATGAGAACCAAAGGTTGCCTATTAGCACGCTTATCGACGGCAAATAGCGACCCTACACTGTCCCTCGACATCCATGAATGAATCTTCGGAGCGACAGCATGAAAATTTTATTGATTGGTGCAAGTGGCACCATTGGCTCGGCCATCGCCCAGGAACTGGCCCAACGTCACGAGATCGTCCGCGCAGGCCGCAACAGTGGAGAAGAGCAGGTGGATATTAGTGACAGCGCTTCAATCCGAAAACTGTTCGAACGGATAGGCCGATTCGATGCTGTGGTCTGCGCCGCTGGCAATGTGAAGTTCGCGCCGCTGGCCGAAATGACTGAAAGCGACTTCGCCCTTGGCTTGCAGGACAAATTGATGGGCCAGGTCAACCTGCTGCTGATCGGTCGGGAGTTCGCCAACGACGGCGCGTCGTTCACGTTCACTACCGGTGTACTCAGTCACGATCCGATCCGTTCGGGCAGTTCGGCCAGTCTGGTCAATGGGGCCATCGACGCTTTCGTCCGGGCAGCGGCCATAGAGTTGCCACGCGGCATGCGGGTCAACTCGGTCAGCCCTAATGTTCTGGTTGAAGCCATGGACAGCTATGCGCCTTATTTCCGGGGTTTCAAACCGGTGCCCGCAACCGATGTAGCGCTGGCTTACGCAAAAAGTGTCGAGGGCCTGCAGACCGGTCAGACGTATCACGTTGGTTAATGCCTCTTGTGATGGGGCCGCAGGCTGAGTAACGTGGCGGCACATGTCTGGAGACCACTCAATGTTTGCTGTTCGTTCCGCTCTGCTCGTCGCGCTGTTGCCACTGTTCGCTGGCTGCCAGATGCTTGCCTCTCACTCCGGTTCAGACCCCGTCTCGAAGGCTGGCTGGATTCGCATGCAGGGCAATCTGACCGGCGATAGCGGCAAGCTGATGTTCCAGCCGTGTAATGAGCAGCGTCGTTACGTGGTCAAGGACGGCGGCAATACTGGCATCCTGCAGGAAGCGACTTCCCTGGCGGACAGCTCCGGCAAGGTCTTCGCCGACCTGCGCGGTGTGTTCGTCGCCAGTAAAGCGGTCGACAGCGATGGCCAGCTGGACCTGCGTCAGGTGTACCGCGTCGAACGCGCAGGTCAGGCCTGTGAGGACCCCAATTTCAAGCGTCTGACGTTGCACGTCAACGGTAACAAACCGGCCTGGAACGTTAACGTCAGTGGCAAAGGCATGGTTATTGAGCGTCAGGGCAAAGACTCTATTGCCGTGCCGTATGTGGAAGAGCAACTGCCAGATGGGCGGTTCAGCGTGAGCAGTGAGGCTAACGGCAACAAGATGGAGCTCTGGGTTGCGCCACAGCGTTGCGTTGATAGCGTGGATGGCTCGGTGCAGCATTTGACTGCCGAGTTGCGGATCAACGGCGAGACCGCCCGGGGTTGCGGGTATTACGGTGGGTCGCGGGATGATTGATCTGGGTTGAGTTAATACTCGAGGATTACCGCTCCCGTATCGCGGAATAGGTATGTGCACAACTTTTCCATGCAGGGATGTTTGTGTACATATCCATTGCTGCGTTATGGCTGATATTGGTTGCGCTTTTACAGCGCGTCACTTTTGATAGAGCGCAAAAGTAACCAAAACGCTCTTGCCCCACCACTTGGTGCCTCGCTGTCGCTCGGCATACCCGTAATCCGACATTGCTGCGTGGAGCCGCCGCCACCGGCCATCCATGGCCTGAGGCGGCTAAACCGGCATCCCTGCCGGTTTGCCCCACGCAGCAATATCGAATTCCGGCCGGCGTGGTTTAACGGGGCGCCTAAGATCAAAATCAAAAGCAGATCAAAAACAGAACGAAAACGGCGATAGCTCCTCGGACCGGTAGGAGCGAACTTGTTCGCGAGACGTCAGCACAGCTAACGAATACATCATCTGACACACCGCTTCGCAGCCTTCGGCAGCTCCTACAGAAACCCAGCAAACCCACACAATCAGGTCGGCTATCAGGCCGCCGCGCTTTTGACTTTGATCTTAGGCGCCCCGTTAAACCACGCTGGCCGAACGCAGATTCTGAAGCGTGGGTAAACCGGCAAGGACGCCGGTTTAGCCGCACCGGGCCATGGATGGCCCGTTGCGGCGGCCCACGGTTCAGGATCTGCGGGCGGGCATCCCGAGCCTAGGCGAGGGACCGAGTGTTGGGGCAAGAGCCTTTTGCTTACTTTTGGGCTCTATCAAAAGTGAGGCGCCGTAAGGGCGCAACCAATATCAGCCGTGACTAAGATAATGGATATGTACACAAGGTTGCTGCATGAAAGTTGTGTAGATACCTATGCCGCGAAAGAGCGACGCGGCCTGCAGTAAAACCGCGGTGTTCTTATCGTCGGAATGCCGCCCAGACCAAGCACCGCGGATTTGTGTGCGGCTTCAGGTTCATGATGAGCCTGTGGGACCGACCGGGGTGGCGCTCCACTTCATTCGGGAAGGCGGCATTTCAAGCGATACATCAGTTGCGGATGTACCGGCCCCTTCGCGAATGAATTCGCTCCCACGGATTTGTGTTTGCAGGCCAACATAGAATCTCCCACATACCCGGCCGCTACATAATCCCCCTCCAGACCCGTTTGCCGGAAGGGGAGCAACACACTCACTTGAACGCTGGAACCACCTGCTTGATAAACAACTCCAGCGACTTTTTCTTCTCGGCATGGGGCAGGCTGTTGTCGCACCAGAAGCTGAATTCGTCGACGCCCAGTTCCTGGTAGTGCTTGATGCGGGTAACGATTTCTTCAGGGGTGCCGATCATGGTGTTCTTGCGGATGTTGTCCAGTTCAAACTCCGGACGTTCCTTGAACTTTTCCTCCGGGCTTGGCGCGAGGAAGCCGTTGACCGGGGTCTGTTTGTTGCCGAACCAGGCGTCAAAAGTACGGTAGAACTTCGAGATGGCCGTAGCGCCGACTTTCCAGCCGTCGGGGTCATCTTCCGCATGGACGTGGGTGTGACGCAGCACCATCAGTTGTGGGCGTGGCACGTCCGGATTGTTGGCCAGTGCGGCTTCGAACTTGTTCTTGAGATCCACGACCTCCTCATCGCCTTTCATCAGTGGCGTGACCATCACGTTGCAGCCGTTGGCCACCGCGAAGTTGTGGGAATCAGGGTCGCGGGCGGCGATCCACATCGGTGGTGTCTTGATCGGTTTCGGGACGCTGGTCGAGGTGGGGAATTTCCAGATTTCACCGTCATGGGCGTAGTCGCCTTGCCAAAGGGCGCGCACCACAGGGACCATCTCACGCAGCGCCAGGCCGCCTGACGAAGCAGGCATGCCACCTGCCATGCGATCAAATTCCACCTGATAGGCACCACGGGCAAGGCCGACTTCCATGCGCCCATTGCTGATCACGTCGAGCAGCGCGCATTCACCGGCCACCCTCAGCGGATGCCAGAACGGCGCAATGATGGTGCCTGCGCCCAGGTGAATCGTCGTGGTTTTGCCAGCCAGGTAGGCCAGCAATGGCATCGGGCTGGGAGAGATGGTGTATTCCATGGCGTGGTGTTCGCCAATCCAGACGGTGCTGAAACCGCCAGCTTCGGCCATCAGCGTCAGCTCTGTCAGGTCCTCGAACAACTGACGATGGCTGACCTGTTCATCCCAGCGTTCCATGTGTACGAATAATGAAAACTTCATGACGCGTTCCTCGGATTGTTCAGCTCCAGGCCCATGTCTGCGACCTGGCGAGTTCGATAGTGATGGCGCTGCCAGCCAGACATCGGCACGCTGCGCAACGGCTGGCTAGTGAGCGCCAGCCGCTTTGTTGAGGTCGCTTTCAGTCCACTCGGTGTAAACGCACGCATCGCCGGTGGCCCACCGCACCCTGACGGTGTCGCCGGGTTGCATCGGCATGCCGGTGGCCGACAGCGCCTTGACGGTCATCGCGGTGCCATCGGCGGTCATGACCGAGCAGGTCTGGCTTTCACCCAGGAACAACACTTC
The DNA here is from genome assembly GCF_002699985.1 of Pseudomonas sp. ICMP 561. GTDB lineage: Bacteria > Pseudomonadota > Gammaproteobacteria > Pseudomonadales > Pseudomonadaceae > Aquipseudomonas > Aquipseudomonas quasicaspiana. Next base: position 180,988 of record NZ_LKBT01000056.1, read on the forward strand.
GCCGACCTTTGCCGTGACCTCGTTCCAGCCGCTTGGCAGCGGTTCCTGGCTGGCCTGTTCGATGCTCAATGCCTGGGCTTTTTCCGGGCGGATCATCAGCAACGCTTCCTGACCTGCCTGCAAGCCGGGCGTCAGGCGGATCGACAGGCTCTGGCCTTCGAAGGTGGCGACTGCGTTGCCCTGGGCCGTGAGCTTGAGGAAGTTCGAGTTACCGAGAAAGGACGCCACGAAGGCATTGGGCGGATTCTGGTAGAGGTCGTAACCGGTGCCCAGGCCGACGATTTTGCCGTGGCTGAAAATCGCGATGCGCTGGGAGAGGCGCATGGCTTCTTCCTGATCGTGGGTCACGTAGACGATGGTGATGCCCAGACGGCGATGCAGCTGGCGCAGCTCGTCCTGCAAGTCTTCCCGAAGTTTTTTGTCCAGCGCGCCGAGGGGTTCGTCCATCAGCAGGATACGGGGTTCATAGACCAAAGCGCGGGCGATGGCGACGCGTTGCTGCTGACCGCCAGACAGTTGCGAGGGGCGGCGGTGGGCAAATTCTTCCAGTTGCACCAGCTTGAGCATGGCATCGACACGCTTCTCGCGTTCGGCCGCTGGCAGCTTGCGAATCGCCAGCGGGAAGGCAATGTTGTCGCGCACCGACAGATGCGGGAACAGCGAGTAGCGCTGGAAGACCATGCCGATATCGCGCTTGTGCGGCGGCACGTTGACCAGCGATTGACCGTTGACCAGAATCTCGCCGGAACTGGGCGTCTCGAACCCCGCAAGCATCGACAGCGTGGTGCTTTTGCCGGAGCCGCTGGAGCCAAGGAAGGTGAGGAATTCGCCGTCCTGTATATCCAGGGAAATGTCGTCCACGGCCGCGAAGTCGCCGTAGTGCTTGTTCAGATTACACAGGCTGACCAGCGTGGTATTTGGCTGTTGCCCGGCTTCTTTTATCACGGCACTCATGAGGTACTCCTCGCTTCGTTGCGTCGGCGCAGGGTGGCTGCGATCACCATGATCATGACTGACAGGCCAATCAGCAGCGTCGAGGCGACGGCGATCACCGGGGTCAGGTCCTGGCGCAGGGTGGTCCACATTTTGACGGGTAGGGTTTGCAGTGTCGGGCTGGCCATCATCACGCTCAGGACGACCTCGTCCCACGAGACCAGAAACGCGAACAGGGCACCGGCGATCATGCCTGGGCGAATGGCCGGGAAGGTCACCTTGAACACTGCCTGTAACCGCGATGCGCCGCAGATCACTGCCGCATCTTCGATGGACTGATCGAACAGTTTCAGCGAGTTGATGATGGAAATGATGGTGAAGGGCAGGGCGACGATGACGTGACTGACCACGAATGAAAACAGCGTGCCGGTGTAGCCCAGTTTCAGAAACAGCGCGTAGACCGCCACGGCGATGATCACCAGCGGCACGATCATGGGCAGGGTGAATACGCCGTAGAGCATGTCCCGACCGGGGAAGCGTCCACGCACCAGAGCAAACGCGGTCGGCAGGCCCAGCGCGACGGCAAAGAACGTAGTCAGCAATGCGACCTTGAGGCTGGTCATTGCTGCGTCCAGCCACTCGGGGTTGGAAAAGAATTGACCGTACCACTTGAACGTCCAGCCAGGCGGCGGGAACACCAGCCATTGTGATGAGCCGAACGACAGCAGGACGATGAACACGATCGGCAACAACAGAAACAGCGCGATCAGGCCCGTGGTCAGGTAGAGCCCGTAGCGCAGCCGCGGGCTCATGGCATTGGGAGTCAGGAGCATGAAGGATTACCTCGCGTCACTGGCACCGACCGGGGATTCCGGCTGGAGCTTCAGGTAGAAGTAAAACAGCACCAGTGTGATCACGATCAGCAACGCCGCAGCGGCACTGGCCAGACCCCAGTTAAGGAACGATTGCACCTGCTGCACGATGAACTCGGGCAGCATCATGTTCTGCGCGCCACCCAGCAAGGCAGGCGTGACGTAGTACCCCAGCGACATGACAAATACCATCAGGCCACCGGAGAACAGCCCCGGTCGGCACAGCGGCAGGAATACCCGAAAGAAATTGCTCCACGGACTGGCACCGCAGATCGAACCCGCCTGCAGCACCATCGGGTCGATGGCTTGCATGGTTGCCTGCAGAGGAAGAACGATGAACGGGATCATGATGTAGGTCATGCCGATCACCACGCCGGTCAGGTTGTGGACCATTTCCAGTGGCTCATCGATCAGTCCCATGCCCATCAGCGCTTTGTTGATGACCCCGGAAGCCTGTAGCAGCACCAGCCAGGAGTAGGTCCGGGCGAGCAGGCTGGTCCACATCGACAGCAGGACAATGTTCAACATCCAGCGGCCCCAGCCGCGTGGCACCAGGGTGATTGCCCATGCCAGCGGAAAGCCCAGCAGCAGGCTGAACAGTGTCACCAGACCGGCCACCGAGAAGGTGTTGAACAAGACCCGTGAATACGCCGAGTTGGCGAACAGTTGCTCGTAATTGCCCAGCCCGGGTGTAGGCTCCAGGACTCCGCGCAACAGCAGGCCAATCAGCGGCGCGAAGAAAAACAGACCGAGAAAGATCAGCGCAGGAAGCAGATTGCGGCTGCCGCGCCAGCGCTGTGAGAAGGGTATCGAGCGATTCATCGTCACCGCCTGGGCCGATGCCGCACCGGCGGTGCTGGGAGCACCACCGGCCGGGCTGGATTGACGGGGGACAACCGCTGTCATTTTTACTTGACCAGCCATTCGTTCCACCGTGTCGCGATGTCCGGACCGTTCTTGGCCCAGTATGCGAAGTCGAGGGTAATTTGGTCCTTGGCATGCGCGGTCGGCATGTTAGGTGCCAGGGTCGAATCCAGACGTTGCACGCTGTCCAGGTTGACCGGTGCGTAGGCGCTGAGGTTGGCGAAGTCGGCCTGGCCTTTGGCGTCGGTGGCGTTGGCGATGAACTTCATCGCGGCGTCCTTGTTTTTCGCGCCTTTGGGCACTACCAGGAAATCAGCCATGACCAGGTTCTGTTTCCAGCTCACGCCCACTGGAGCACCGTCCTGTTGTACGGCGAACACCCGGCCGTTCCAGAATTGCCCCATGGACACTTCACCCGATGCCAGCAGTTGTTGAGACTGCGCACCGCCGCCCCACCAGACAATGTCTTTCTTGATGCTGTCGAGCTTTTTGAAGGCGCGGTCCAGGTCCAGCGGGTAGAGCTTGTCAGCCGCGACGCCATCGGCCAGCAGCGCCAGCTCCAGAACACCCGGGCTTGGCCATTTGTACAGGGCGCGCTTGCCGGGATAGGTCTTGGTATCGAACAGTGCGGCCCAGTCCTGCGGCGCTTTGGCACCGGTACCGGTTTTGCTCTCGTTGTAACCCAGCACGAAGGAGAAGAAGAACGAACCGGCACCGTGCTCGGAGACGAAGCGCGGATCAATCCGGTCTTTTTTGATGACGTTGAAATCCAGCGGTTCCAGCAAGCCTTCGCTGGCTGCGCGCAAGGCGAAATCGGCTTCGACGTCGACCACGTCCCACTGGACGTTGCCGCTTTCAACCATTGCCTTGAGTTTGCCGTAGTCGGTCGGCCCGTCCTGAACAACGGTGATGCCGCTGGACTTGCTGAAGGGGTTGGCCCAGGCCTGCTTCTGAGCATCCTGAGTCGAACCGCCCCAACTGACAAAGTTGACGCTCTCTGCCGCCAATGCCGCAGCACCCGACAGGGACAGGACGCCTGCAGTCAGCACTGCAATTGCACGTTTACTCAACACCATGTGTACGCCCTCATTTGTTGTGTTTTTGAGCGGGCTGTTGCTTGCCCGCTTATCGGGAGCAGTAGGTCCATTGGGGCCTTTTGAAACAGTGCGACCGAGTCAGATGCTGTTATTTGTGCTGTCCCTTTCCGGGCGCACCTGACGATTGATCGGCCTACGGAATATCATATTATGGTATTCCAAACTTTCTGCAAGAGCTTCGCTTCTCCGACGAAGCGTCAATTTGAGTTTGATGGGCTTTAAGCCCAATAATTACGGGGGCTAAACGTTTATTTTTAAAACAGGTTTACGCTTCGGGTACGCAATCTGAAAAGCGTTTTCATCCGTGAATAAACATCGAAAACAGGTGTTTTAAATGTGTTTTTCAGCCCGAAAACGGGATGTTTTCGACGACCTCCAGATCGTATCCAGTCAGCCCTGCGTACTTGAGCGGGGCGCCCATGTGGCGCAGTTTGCCGACGCCGATATCCTGCAGGATCTGTGCCCCGGTACCGACCTCCGAATAGATGCGCGACTGTGAACGGCTGAACTGACGCGGCGGTTGGGTCAGTTGTGGAATACGCTCGAGCAGCGCCTGGGATGACTCGTGATTGGCCAGCACCACGACAACCCCGCTGCCGGCCTCGGCGACTTTCTGCAGGGCTGCCCAGAGGGTCCAGTTACTGGGGCCGTTGTAATGCGCGCCGACCAGATCCCGCAATGGATCGATGACATGCACGCGCACCAGCGTTGGTTCGTCGCGCTTGATGTCGCCCATGATCATTGCCATGTGCACGCCGCCTTCGATGCGGTCCTCATAGCTGATCAGGCGGAACGTGCCGTGCACTGTGGAAAGCTCGCGCTCACCGATGCGGGCGACGGTGTGCTCGGTGCTCAAGCGGTAGTGAATCAGGTCGGCGATGGTGCCGATCTTGATGCCGTGTTTTGCGGCGAAGGTTTCCAGATCCGGGCGGCGGGCCATGGTGCCGTCGTCATTCATCACTTCGACGATGACCGAAGCGGGGGTGAAGCCCGCCAGACGTGCCAGGTCGCAACCGGCTTCAGTGTGCCCGGCGCGGGTGAGAACGCCGCCTTCCCGGGCGCGCAACGGGAAAATATGCCCCGGCTGCACCAGGTCTTCCGGTCGTGCATCGCGGGCGACGGCTGCCGCGACAGTTCGCGCCCGGTCGGCAGCAGAAATTCCAGTGCTGACTCCTTCGGCCGCCTCAATGGAAACTGTGAATGCGGTGGCGAACACGCTGCCATTGCTGGGAACCATCTGCTCCAGACCCAGGCGCTGGCAGTGCTCATCGGTCAGCGTCAGGCAGATCAGGCCGCGTGCCTCGCGGGCCATGAAGCTGATGGCCTGAGCGTCGCAGCAGTCGGCCGCCAACAACAGGTCACCTTCGTTCTCGCGGTCTTCGTCATCCACCAGCAGGACCATCTTGCCTTGGCGATAATCCTCGATGATTTCTTCGATGCTGTTGAACGGCATACCTGACTCCTGCTGTCATGAGTTGATTGACTTTTGGTATACCATAAGACAGTTTGTCCGGGTAAAGAACAGATATTTTTCAGGAGGGTTCGGATGAAGGCTTACTGGATTGCGCAAGTCGATGTGAATGATCCACAGCAATACACCCAGTACACACAGCGCGGTCCGGCGGCATTCAAGCTTTACGGCGGGAGATTCCTCGCGCGGGGAGGTCGCTCTGAGGCGGTAGAAGGCAAAGCCACACCGCAACGCACCGTGATCATCGAATTCGACTCCTACGATCAAGCCGTCGCTTGCTACAACAGCCCTGAATATCAGGACGCGATGAGCTACCGCGCGGGTGCTGCGAGGGCGGAGATTGTGATCGTGGAAGGGATTTAAGGTTTAGAAGCGCGCGGTATATAAAGCTCTGAGGGGCCTGATTTATTCGGGAAATGCACGGCCTGCGGATGTAATGGCGTCTTCGCGGGATCCGTTGGAGCGAGGCTTGCCCGCGAATTTATAACGATAACGCGGAGTGCCTGATCTGCCGAGTCGGCTGGTTCGCGGGCAAGCCTCGCTCCAACATACAACCCATTCATTCAGTGATTTATATTTTTTTGACGAGAGCGTCACCGGTGTCCATGACCCCGCGCTGGCTCGCAGCAAAAACGGGATCTGTAGGAGTGAGCTTGCTCGCGATTCGGTCTGTCAGCCGATGAAGATGTCGCCTGTCCTGACGCCATCGCAAGCTTCAACGAATGAAATGCACCTTGCCGGTGTCATCGTTACCGACATAGATCCCGTACGAACCGGTCCGGCGTTCTTCGATGTAGCGTTCGAGTATTTGCCGTATTGCCGGGTAGTAGATGCTGTCCCAGGGAATGTCTTCGGGGGCGAAGAATTTGTAGTCGAGGGTTTCCGGGCCAAACTGGCCGGTGATTTCCAGCGCCAGGGCGCGGAATACGATGTACACCTCGCTGATCGCCGGGACGCTGAAGATGGAGTAGGGCGAGAGGATTTCAGCCCTGACGCCGCTTTCTTCCCAGACTTCGCGCAAAGCCGCTTGCTCGGTGGTTTCGCCGCTTTCCATGAAGCCTGCGGGCAGGGTCCAGGTTCCAGGCCGGGGCGGAATCGCGCGTTGGCACAACAGGTATTTACCGTCCTGCTCAATGATGCAGCCGGCAATAATCTTCGGATTCACGTAGTGAATGTAGTTGCAGCCGCCGCACATCAATCGCTGATGAGTATCGCCCGCTGGCACGCGCTGAACGAGGTCAGCGCTGCCACAGTGCGGGCAAAAGCGCGGGGCGGGCATGTCAGTGGCCTATACGCGGTTCTTTCAGGGCCACAGGGGCGAACAACTCGCGTACCTTGCTGCCGTCATTCTGTTTGGACTTGAGGTAATCCAGCGCGACTTTTGCGGCGCTGCGCACATGGTCCACCGAAGCCTGATGAGCTGCCAGCGGGTCGCCGCTCTTGATCGCTTCGACGATACGTTCCATCTCTTCATTACTGGCGCTGCGTCGGTTTTCCTGCGAAACCGACGTGGCGCGCAGATAACTGATACGCGCCTGCAACTGCCGCAACTGGGTAGCCGCGACGTGGTTGCCCGAACCTTCAAGCAGTACGTCATAAAAGCTTTGCACTGAATCCAGCACTTGTTGCAGTTCGCCTTCCTTGAGGACCTTGCGGTTTTCCTCAAGGGCTTTTTCCAGCGCGCGAATATTCTTGGCCTTGGCCCGCAAGGTGAACAACTGAACGATCATGCCTTCGAGCACGCAGCGCAGTTCGTAGATATCACACGCGTCTTCCAGGGTAATGATCGCAACGCGTGGGCCCTTGGCGTCGGCGAATTCCACTAGCCCTTCGGACTCAAGATGACGCAGGGCTTCGCGGACCGATGTACGACTCACTCCGAGGCGTTCACACAGATCACGTTCCACCAGGCGATCACCCGGTAGCAGCTGAAAATTCATGATGGCGCTGCGCAATTTATCCAGCACGATTTCGCGTAGGGTAATGGGATTGCGATTGACCTTGAAGGAGTCGTCGATTGGCAGGCGTTTCATGGGTTTGACTCTGGATGTGACAGTTGACTGAAAATATGCACGATCAGTGTTGTATACGGCATGCCGTATGCCGTGGTGCGCATTGCGTGTATTTGCGCACGCCAGGCTGTGTTGCGCAAGCTTCCGGGATGACCGGTGCAAAACGCAGCGAAGTTTATCATGGGGCGTTTGCCCCGCAATGAAGCGGGGCTGCTGCAGATCAGACCATATCCGGCAGGGCACCCAGTTTGCCCCGGTAATAGACCATCGGCACCACAGGCTGCTCTGGCAGGATCAGATTCTTCACCGCACCGACGATGATTGCGTGATCACCGCCGTCGTACTCGCGCCACAGCTCGCACTCGATAATGGCAGTAGCATTGTTCAGCAACGGATTGCCCAGTTCGCTCAAGTGCCACTCGATACCTGCCGCTTTGTCTTTGCCTTTGCCTGCAAACGCATAGGCTTCGGCCTTCTGCCCGGCGGCCAGCAAGTGAATGGCGAAGCGCTTGCTGTCGCGCAGGACCGGGTAGGTGTCCGATTCGTAATTGGGGCAGAACAGCACCAGCGCCGGATCGATAGACAACGCGCTAAAAGCGCTGGCGGTAATGCCGACGATTCCGCCTTGCGCATCCAGGGTGGTAACCACTGTGACGCCTGACGGAAAGGAGCCCATGACTTCTTTGTATATGCTGGGTTCGATCATGTGAGGGACTCTCTTTTTTGGGCTTGTTGGGTTCGGGTGGCTAATCAATCAAGATGTACGAGCGGGTGACTAAAGATCAGCGCATGACAAACGGATCAGGCATCGGTGCTTGCGACAGGTTGATCCAGACAGTCTTGAGTTCGGTGTAGGCCAGCACCGAATCGATGCCGCTCTCACGGCCATAGCCGCTGTTTTTGAAACCACCAATGGGTGCCATGGCGGAGACTGCGCGGTAGGTATTGACCCAGATGATACCCGAACGTACATCCCGGGCCAGACGATGGGCGCGGCCCAGGTCTTTGGTCCAGATACCTGCTGCCAGGCCAAACTGCGAGTCGTTGGCGATGGCCAATGCTTCGGCTTCGTCCTTGAAACGGATCACTGAAGCGACCGGACCAAAGACTTCTTCCTGCATGATTTTCATCGAGTTGCGGTCACACTCGAACAAGGTGGGCTCGTAGTACCAGCCGTCGCTGTCCATCTGCGGGCGCTTGCCGCCAGTGCGCAACTTTGCGCCCTCTGCCAAGGCGTCGGCGACCAGACCTTCAACCACTGCCAGTTGCTGTGCCGTGGCCATGGGGCCCATTTCACTGGCATCGTCCTGAGGGTTGCCGATGCGAATACGCTTGGCGCGCTCGCTGAGTCGCTCAACAAACTCGTCGTAGATTTCGTCCTGCACCAACAGCCTTGAACCGGACACACAGCTTTGCCCGGACGCAGCGAAGATCCCGGCGATCGCGCCATTAATGGCACTGTCCAGGTCGGCGTCGGCAAAAATAATGTTCGGTGATTTGCCGCCCAGTTCCAGCGACAGCTTTGCGAAGTTTTCAGCACTGCTGCGCACCACATGCCGGGCAGTCGCTGCGCCACCGGTGAAAGCAATCTTGCGCACCAGCGGGTGGCGGGTCAGCGCGGCACCGGTGCTTGGGCCGTAACCGGTGACAACGTTCACCACGCCCGGCGGGATGCCGGCTTCGAGGGCCAGGCGGGCCAGTTCCAGCACCGTTGCCGAGGCGTGTTCCGATGGTTTGAGCACAATCGTGTTGCCTGCGGCCAGGGCCGGGGCGAGTTTGATGGCAGTCAAATACAGCGGACTGTTCCAGGGAATGATTCCGGCGACCACGCCCATGGGTTCGTGAACGGTGTAGGCAAACAGATCCGGCTTGTCCAGCGGCAGGGTGCCGCCTTCCAGTTTGTCGGCCAGCCCGGCGGTGTAGTGGAAAAACTCTGGCAGATAACTCACCTGACCCCGGGTTTCGCGGATCAGCTTGCCGTTATCCCGGCTTTCCAGCTGCGCCAGTTGTTCCTTGTTTTCAGCGATCAGGTCGCCCAGACGGCGCAGTAACTTCCCTCGTGCGGTGGCGGTCAACTTGCGCCAGGCCGGATTCTCGAAGGCTTTCTGTGCGGCCTGAACCGCACGGTCTACATCGCTTTCGTCGGCGTCGGGCAATTCGGCCCAGGCTTCGGCCAGCGCCGGGTTCAGGCTTTGGAAGGTCTTGCCGGAAAAGGCGTCGACCCATTGCCCGTCGATGCACATCTGAAAGCGAGTGAGCGTCATGCAACGATCCCCTTTGCCTGATTGTGTTGAGCCTCGGCCTTGCGCAGGAAATCCAGCAAAACCTGATTGACGAGCCGTGGCGACTCGACCGGCATCATATGTCGTTGTTCAGCGAGTATCGCAACCTCGGCACCGGGAATGCGCGAGGCCAGCTGGCGAGCCATCTCCGGCGTCGAGCCAGGGTCCAGTTCGCCGGTGGCGATCAGTGTCGGCGCGGTGATCTTGCCCAGATCGTCTGCCCGGTACATGTCCTGCGTGGCAAACAGCGTGTAAGTGGTCAGGTAACCCTGCGGGTCGTTCTCGGCGAGTATCGTGCGGATGGCCGCGATCTGCGCCGGGTTGGCGGCCTGGTATTCCCGGCTGAACCAGCGCGAGAGTGCTTCGGCGGCGTTGGCATCCGGTCCATGTTCAGCCGCCTGAGCGGTACGCGCGATGACCCCGGCGCGCTGCTCGGCACTGCGGTTGAATACGCTGTTGAGGACGACCATGCCCGATAAGTGCTGCGGGAAGTGCAGGGCAAATGCGCGCGCCACCAGCCCACCCATGGAAAAGCCGATCACTGTGGCTTGCGGCAGACCCAGATGCTCCAGCAACTCAAGCAACTGCTCGGCATAGCCCAGCAGCCCGGTATCAGCAGCGGGACGCGGGCTGGCACCGTGGCCGAGCATGTCATAGGCAATCACTCGATAGTGAGGCATCAGCCCCACGACCTGGCCGCCCCACATTTCTTTATTCAGACCCACACCGTGGATCAACACCACGGGATGGCCTTCGCCGGTGGCCAGATAACTGGTCCCGGCCGGGGTGCGTTCAGCAGTAAGCCGAATCATGGAGCGCTCCTGGCCTGTGCTTGATACGGAGGGTTACTGCTGAGCCTTTTCGGCAGCCAGCTGTTCCAGATCGATGTAGCGGTTGCCAATGCGCGGATGCAGACGCCCACCATCGGCAGCGCCCAGCACAACGACGATTTCGTCGGCACGAGGCGCATCTTCGATCTTCATTTCCAGGGTGATGTAGTGCGAACGCAGGCCTTCATCGTCCTTGTGCATCATCGGGATCTGAATCGAAGTACCAGGTCCGCCGCGCTTGTTGGTGAAGCTCAGGTAGCTTTTGGCTTTGACCGCTTCGCGATAGTGGTTGCCGAAGCGCAAGGTGTGGATCACTGCGGAGGCATGTTCGATTTCACCGTCAGCGCCAATGACTGCGGCTTTGCCGTAAGCCTCGATTTTGTCAGCACCGCCAATCGCATCTGTCAGACGCTTGACCATCAATTCGCCCAGCGCCGAGCAGTGCTCGCGGATTTCCGGGTTCAGGTCTTCAACGAAACCACGACCCAGCCAGGGGTTTTTGATCACTACTGCCAGACCCACCATGGTCACCGGCTTGTCGCTGGCTTTACCGCCTTCGATCAGGGTCTCTTCGGAATAGCAGACGATTTTGCGAATTTCGAAACTCATGGATGGACTCCCGAATGGGGTGACTGAATGTATTGCGTATGATGGTATACCATAATATTGGTCGTGCAAATTTTTTCTGCGTCAGGTGCGCAGTGAGAGATAAAGGCTGGATCGGCTCGCCACTCGATGAGCCAACAGGTAACGGGTATGCATTTCGTCGGCATTGCTTTCGATTCCCTGAACGGCCCACTTGGGTGCCACTCCACCTAACTGACGGTTGCGTCATTCAGGTGTTTTCGCAGCGGTTTACGTCACGGGAATTCAACGACGATTCATAACCGATCTACGAGGTGCCGCATGGCCAAGACAAACACCAGAACGACTGTTGCCGACCTGTTCATTCATGAGCTGTCCGACGTTTACAGCGCCGAAAAACAGATAACCAAAGCCTTACCCCGTCTGGCGCGGGCTTCTACCAATCCGTTGCTCAAGGAAGCGTTTGAGGCGCATCTTGAAGAAACCTATGGGCAGATCGAACGAATCGATCAGTTGGTGGAGCAGAGCGAACTCAAGCTCAAACGCATGAAATGCGCAGCCATGGAAGGGTTGGTCGAGGAAAGCAAGGAGCTGCTGGAGGAGATCGAGAAAGGCGAGGTGCTGGATGCGGCATTGATTGGTGCCTGCCAGAAGGTCGAGCACTACGAAATCGCTGCTTACGGCACGTTGATTGCCATGGCGAAACAACTGGGCATGAAAGACGCTGCCAAGCTATTGGGCGAGACGCTGACAGAGGAAAAGTCTGCGGATGAAAAGCTGTCGGCCATTGCCGAGCAGGGCGGGAATCAGGCGGCGACGATAGCGTCTTAGAGCACAACGGCACGGTGTCCATGACACCGCGCCAGATCGACTGTAGGAGTGAGCTTGCTCGCGATCGCAATTGATCAGTCAAAAGAATCTCGCCTGATCAATCGCTATCGCGAGCAAGCTCACTCCTACAGGGAGAGCTTTTCAAATCTCAGGCGATGCTGTAACCCTCAAACGCCTTGCCCTGCTGCAGCGCAGTCACAACATTCTTGCGATTGACCGGCAACTCGTTGCCTTCGTTATCGGTGAATGTTTCGTCCTGCAGGGTGGCTTCGTCGCCTTCGCCTACAAACGTGAACCCGAGGAATTCAAAGGCTTCACGGTCGACATTCAGGTTGGAGCGCGGGGTACGCAAAGGCAGGCTGACGCTTTGGCCGTCCTTGCTGATGGTGTAGACCTCGGCTTCTTTCTTGGCGCGGGCGGCCTTGCTTTTGCCTGTGCTCGGGTTGCTGATCGCCTGATGAGTCTGGTTCAGCACCTTGAGGGCAAGGCTGTAGACCAGCTCTTGAAAGGCAGGATCGTCTTTATAGCTGGACAGGATCCGGCTGATCGGGAACTGCGTGCTCAAATCGGCCAGTGCCAGGCTGTCGGCCGCTTCGGCGTCCTTGAGGCGCTTGAGTTCGCCCATCAGTTCGTAGGCCTTGTCATCGTCATAACTGTCCTGCGCAGCACGGATCGCGGCGCGCAGCTGACGAATTTCGTCGCTTTCCTTTGCAGTCTGGAACGCATCAAGCACCATCTCGCTGATGGTCTTGGCCTGAGGTGCGTGCTGTGAAAGACCGATAGAGTTTTCGTACTCGAGCTTGGCGGAGGTCACGGATTCAGTTGTCTGGGAATCAAGCATTGAATTTCACTATTTCAGGTTTGAGGCGCGAAAAGTCACTGGCCTTTCGGGGCGCATAATCTAGTGGACGCGGACGACGTTGTCACGGACCAATCCCGCAGCCCTCTATTTCAAGCCTTACGGGCGCTTGATAGCAAAACGGTACAATCCCGTACTTGTTTTTTCTCTTGTGTCTGTTGATCATCTCGCCCTTGAACCACTGACAAACAGAGAAAGCGGCACATGAGCACAGGTTTGACCGAAGACGATATGCGCAGAGCGCTGGGCCTGGATGTGCCTTCACCGGCAGCACCCGCGCCTGTGGAACCTGAGCTCAAGCCCGAGTCGACTCCGACGCCAGCGCCTGCTCCCGTCGCCAAGGCTCCACCACCGGCACCGCGCCCGAAAGCCAAGCGCCTGTCACCGGCGCTGCTGGTGACATTGCGGGTGACCAAAGAGTTTGAAGGCGAAGAAACGCTGTTCGTCCACGAAGCCAAAACCCTGAGCACCTTCGACGCCGAGCAGGAAGCCCGCAAGGCGGCTGCGAAAGAGAAGTACAAGTATTTTGAAGTGGTGTCGATCAAGCGGGTTGAGTGACAGGATTTTTTCAGATGAAACACGTTACTGGTAGGAGGCAACTTGTTGGCGAGGCTTTTTGCGCTGTGTTAACTCGACTAACGCCTCGCCAACAAGTTGCCTCCTACCGGTTATGCGGCGGGTAAAGATAACTGTCACCCCACTGCACTCAACCCGTGATACCCCCGATCAAAATAGACCAGCGCCGCAGCATCCTGCTGTCGACTCAGCGCCAGTACCTCGCAGAACAGAATGTCATGCGTACCCACGCTGACAGTCTGGCTGACCCGGCAATCAAACGAGGCCGCGGCACCTTCCAGCACCGGCGAGCCGGTGACCCAGGTTTCCCATTGCGCGGCGGCAAACCGCTCAGCCATGGGTGTCTTGCCGCCAAACAGATTGGACAGATCACGCTGCTCACAGGTCAGGGTGTTGACGCATAGCGTCGCATTGGCGGTCAGCGCTGCATGCACCGACGCCGAACGATTCAGGCAGACCAGCAAGGTCGGCGGCGTATCGGTAACGCTGCACACCGCCGTCGCGGTGAATCCGCAACGACCGTGCGGGCCGTCGGTGGTGATTACGTTGACCGCCGCGGCCAGTCCGGCCATGGCATTGCGGTAATCCTGTTGCGGGATCGGCAGCAACGTCTGGGCGACAGCAAGAAGTTCGGATGCTTGCATGAGTTTTTCTCCGCTCAGGCCTGGCTGGCAAGGTAATCGAGAAGTACACGATTGAAAGGCTCGACATCGCTGACGCTGGACGCATGGCCGCCATATTCGAGCAGTGCCAGTTGCCCGTTCGAAAGCTTGCTCGCGAGATGTTGCGAGCGCTGCCACGGCACTAGCATGTCGTCACGATTGGCGAGCAGCAGGGTCGGCGTGGTGATCTTGTGCAACTGATCTTCGACATCGAACGCCTGCAATGCGGCAATCCGGCGCAGCAGGTTGTTGGTCTCGGGAAAGTGCGCCAGCGCATGGGCTTCATCTTCGGCCAGTTGCGCGCTGTGCTCGGCGATCCAGTCGGCAGGATAGAGAAACAGCGCCTGGGCCTGGACGTAAGCCGCCGGACCGCTGTCGCGCAATAGATTCTTGCGCACTGCGAAGCAACGTTCGCTGTGCGGGTTCGGGCTGCTCCAGGCGTTGATCAGCACCATGCTTTGCACCAGTTGCGGGCGCTGCAAAGCCAGTTCGAGTCCGACCAGTCCACCCAGCGCATGGCCGATGAAGTGACAGTGCTGTACATCAATGCTGTCGAGCAGTGCGAGTAATTCGGTGGCCATGGTCGCAATCGAATAATCCTCGGCAAGGGTCGCCGGGCTGCGGCCAGTTCCGGCCTGATCGTAAACCACCACCTGATAGCGTTCGGTCAACACTGGCAGTTGCGGTGCCCAGAACCGGGCCGAGCCGCCCAGGCCTGAACTCAATACCAGGGTCGGCGCATCGGCGGCCTGGTTGCCGAGGATTTCGTAGTGCATGCAAGACTCCATTACAGGCGCTCAAGCGCCTGGTTGTTGTGGATAGCATTCTCTCGTAGGACCGGCCTTGGCCGAGAGGGCGGCATTGCGTTCGATAGATAATCTTCGTCAGGAACATCGCTCTCCCGGCTAAAGCCGGTCCTACGGAGATATCGTTCATACGCACCTTCGTAGGAGTGGCTTTAGCCGCGAGGGCGTCATTATGTTCACTGCATTGCTGTGGTCAGGAATATCGCTCTCCCGGCTAGAGCCGTTCTTGCGAACAGGCGTCCTGTGAAATCAGCCGATGTGGGCGATGCTGGCGATTTCGATCAGTGCTTCGGGTTTTACCAGGCCGCACTGGATGCAGTAGCGCGCAGGTTTTTCCCCGGCGAAGTATTCGGCGTAGACCTCATTCACCTTCGCGTAGTCGGCCCAGTCCTTGATCATGATCATGTTGAACGTAACGTCGTCCATGGTGCCGCCTGCGGTTTCAATCACGCTCTTGATGGTCTCCAGCACGTGACGGGTCTGCGCGGTCGCGTCGCCCACATGCACCACATTGTTGTCTTTGTCGAAGGGCAGGGTGCCGGATACATACAGCACGCCATCAGCCATGGAGCCCGGAACGAAAGGGGCGATAGGCTTGGTGGTACCGGCTGGAATGATCGCTTTCTTGGTCATGGGCTTTCCTCAGAGAGTGGAAGTTTTGGGAGTGAACGTGCTGCAGAAATCTTCAACGCTGGAAACCCAGCCGAAAAACGTTTCGATGTTGAACAGGGCCGCCTGCTGCGCGAACGCCGGACCCGCCTGATGCGTGGCGTCGGCCAGCACCACGCCGAAATACTCAAGGAAGAAGCCATCGCGCAGGGTCGACTCGACACACACGTTGGTGGCGATACCCGTGAACACCAGGTTACGAATGCCACGGCTGCGCAGCACGCTGTCGAAGTTGGTATTGAAGAAGCCGCTGTAGCGGGTTTTCGGCAATACGATGTCGCCCGGCTGTGGCTTCAGTTCGTCCACCAACTCATAGTCCCAGCCGCCTTTGGCCAGTAGTTGGCCTTGCAGCTCGGGGCGTTTACGCATGGTTTTCAGCGCGTTGGATTTATGCCAGTTGGGCGAGCCTGGGCCGCCGGCTTCGACGTAATCCGGGTCCCAGCCGTTCTGGAAGAAAATCACCGGCATGCCTGCGGCGCGCGCTGCGACCAGTGCCTTCTGAATGCTGGCGATCACCGGTCCGGTGCTGCTCACATCAAAACCCGCGAGGTCCAGATAGCCGCCCGGCGTCGAATAGGCGTTCTGCATGTCGATCACGATCAAGGCTGTCTCGCAGGCTTTCATGCTCAGCGGTTCCGGGCTTGCGGGAAGTTGCCGAGCAGCTTCTGCGGACTGCGGTGGTGCATAGCCTGATACAGGGGCAATTGCATTCATCAGGCAGATTCCTTGAGCAGATTGATGTGTTGGCGACTGGTCATCAGCGGTTGAATCTTCTGCCCGAAATCTTCCACGCCTTTAACGAAGTCATCGAAGGTCAGCATCACGCCCTGGGTGCCAGGTACGCTGGCCACTTCATCGAGCATGCGTGCCACCGACGCCCATGAACCCACCAGCGTGCCCATATTGATATTCACGGCGGAAGTTGGATCGGCCATCTGCCGCATGTTCGAGCCGGGGCTCTTGTCGGCTGAGCCTTTTTCGCTGAGCCAGGCGATAGCTTCCTCGTCAGCCCCGGCCTTGATGTGCTCCCAGCGGGCGCGGGCGGCTTCATCGGTATCGTCGGCGATGATCATGAACAGCGGGCAGGAAGTGACGTTGCGGCCGGTTTTTTCGTTGGCCTCGATCAGCTTGGCAGCGGTTGGCGCGTAAGCCATCGGGGTGTTCACACCCTTGCCGAAGCAGAAGTTGTAGTCGGCGTATTGCGAAGAAAACGCCATGCCCGCTTCGCTTTGGCCTGCGCAGATGATTTTCATGTCAGCTTGAGGTTTAGGGCTGACGCGGCAGTCGTTCATGGTGAAGTACTTGCCTTTGAGATCGCTGTGCCCGGTGCTCCACAGGTCTCGTAACACTTGGGCGTATTCGGCCAGGTATTCATAGCGGGTCGAGAAGAACTCATCTCCCGGCCACATGCCCATCTGTTCGTATTCCGGTTTTTGCCAGCCTGTTACCAGGTTCACCCCGAAGCGGCCGCCGGAAATCGAGTCGATGGTCGAGGCCATACGCGCCACGATGGCCGGGGGAATAGTCAGGGTCGCAACGGTGGCGAACAGGTGGATGCGGCTGGTGACAGCGGCGAGTCCCGCCATCAGCGTGAAGGACTCCATGTTGTGTTCCCAGAACTCGGTCTTGCCACCGAACCCGCGCAATTTGATCATCGACAGGGCAAATTCGAAGCCGTAATGCTCGGCCTTCTGCACGATTGTCTTGTTCAATTCGAAAGTCGGCATGTACTGCGGCGCGTTGCTGGAAATCAGCCAGCCGTTGTTACCGATAGGGATGAAGATTCCAATATCCATGTGAAGGCCTCTTGCATGCGGTGGCAATGAACGGTGCGCCCGGCGAAGTCCGGCAGCACGCTACACAGGACGTTTTGCATGAAGCAGGCCAGCTTTTGATTGTTGTTTTAAAACAAAGAGTTGATTGAATAATGGTATGGGTTTCAGACCATTTGGTCTGGATTAGAGCACTTGGTTTGTGCGCGGTGCACGCAGACGGGGCAGGAATACCGAAGTCCGGTTTTAGTAGGAGCTGCCGAAGGCTGCGAAGCATTCATCCAGATATGCCGCGATCGCAGCCTTCGGCAGCTCCTACAGGTCCAGTGTTGGTTGCACGACAGCGAGGTGCCATGGACATTGCGTGCTTCGGTTTGTGGTCTATCCCCCATCCACCAAGGTAAAGTGCCCCGGTATTCAATGTTGATGCGGTCGTAAATGTGAACAACGAACCTCCAGTGGCGCCTCCCAAATCCGTCAAACGCAGCCGTGTGGTGAAACCCAAGGCGCCTGCGCTCAAGGCTAAAGCCAAGCCTGTGGTTAAAGGCAAGGGCACGCGCGAGGCCAGTGCGTCGACGGTCAAGCGGCGGATGCGTTTGATAGAAGGCAAGCGTGCGGCGATTCTGGACGCTGCGCTGGAAATCTTCTCGCGCTTCGGCCTGC
Source organism: Pseudomonas sp. ICMP 561 (assembly GCF_002699985.1). Classification (GTDB taxonomy): domain Bacteria; phylum Pseudomonadota; class Gammaproteobacteria; order Pseudomonadales; family Pseudomonadaceae; genus Aquipseudomonas; species Aquipseudomonas quasicaspiana. The sequence goes on from NZ_LKBT01000056.1 coordinate 198,772, forward strand.
ATGGCACCAGCCTGGATCAGGTGGCGAGCATGGCCGATGTGTCCAAGACCAATCTGCTTTATTACTTCGCCAGCAAAGAGGAGCTCTACACCAGTGTGCTGCGCCAGTTGCTGGATGTATGGTTGAAACCGTTGCGCGGCTTCAGTGCAGAGCAGGATCCGGTCGAGGCAATCAGCGAATACATCCGGGTCAAGCTGGAATTGTCCCGTGACCATCCCGCCGAGTCGCGGCTGTTCTGTCTGGAGATCATTCAGGGTGCGCCGTTGATGCTGGCTGAACTGGAGCAGCCACTGCGCGATATCGTTGAGGCCAAGGTCTCGGTGATTCAGGGCTGGATAGAGGCGGGCAAACTGGCACCGGTTGAACCGCATCACCTGATCTTCTCGCTGTGGGCCACCACCCAGCACTATGCGGACTTCGCCAGCCAGATCAACGCGGTGACCGGCAAGACGCTTGATGATCCGGTGTTCTTTGCGCAGACGCTGGAGAATCTCCGGGCGCTGATTCTCAATGGGATTTGCCCGCGTTAAATCCTGATTAAAAAAATCGCAGGGTTATTCTGGCTCAATGCTCCTGGCCAAGCCTTTCGCCCATGCCGTGGCCATTTTTTCTCCCACCGGCTCGAATTCCGGATGGGTCTTGCGGTACTCCGAAAGCTCGGCCATCGCCCGGCTCATGCCAGTGCTTACTCTGCCAAGCAGTTCGGCGCAGCGGGCTTCGGTCAAGCTGCACGACGTGCGCCCGAACTGGACCAGCATCTTGCGTTTTGGCCAGGCTTTTGAACCGCCCAGCAACAGACCCATGATGTCGTTTCCTGCATATACCGTGGTGGTCACAAGGTCGTAAGCTGGCGCGAGCCAGATGTCTGCGTCCTCGGCACAGTTTTCATAGAGCAACCCGAAATTTTTCAAATGCCCGTCACCATTCTGGATACCGGCAGAAAGCGCGACCATCATGAAGAAGTCCTCCAGTGCTTTAGTAACACGGGACGGCGTGACATAAGACTGGATCAGCCTGGCGCACCCTTGATAGCTGCCGTCATACTTCTTGACTGTTCCCCAGCCTGACAGCACGCACATGTCTTCAAATCCGAGGTAGCCGCTGTCAGCGACGTCGAAGCGTTTCACGACCAGTAATCTTCCTTGGCGGCCAAGCTGGATTTCAGGTACTTGAAGACCGGAATGGAATGCTGCCCGCATGCAGAAAAACTCATTGGCGGCCAGTTGGGGGAATTCCGGGTCGTGGAATGTTTTAACGATGTGCGTGGCACCCCGATGGGTAATTCGTCCAGTTTCGCCTTCCTTCTCGTCAGCTTCGCGGATCAGTACTTTTGGCTGAACGCCTGAAACCCCTGAGTAGGCGGCGTAAGTTTTCATGAGGCTATCGAACAAGTCTTCCGCCCCGTCGTAGATCAACAGTTCGGAAAGATTGATCTCGGGAAGCGGCTCGTCGCTGGCGGCATGGGCGATGCTGATGCGCCCGAGCTGATGTGGGCCGACGATGCCCAGCAATGCGAAGTCGTCAAAGCCGCGCACCGACTTGCTGAAGCGCCGCGTGAGTTCATTTTTGAGATGCCCCTCGGGTAGGTGCATCTCGAATAGCGGATGGATTCCGTACTCCCAGTTGTAGCTCTCCAGGCGCACTGGCATGGTCAAGGACACGGCGTCCTTTTCGGTCAGTGGCTGGTTATAGGAGAAAATCGAGTCGCGATTGTTTTTTCCACCACGCCCCAGAGTTCCGGCAGCGACTCCCCCTGCGCCGATGTGCAGCCTTTCACTTGCTGAGCTATTCATGGACGTTTCCCGCTTTCAGTTCATCAAGGGTCTTGCGTCGACGTTTGGGGGTCGCAGTCAATTCATAGCCCAAGCCTTCAAGGACTGCCGCAACCTTGCGAATGCCGACCTCGGGGATAGTGTTGTTCTCAATGCCGGAAATGGTCGCTCGACTCATGCCATGCCGGTCTGCGAGTTGGCTTTGCGAAAGGCCAGCGCTCTTGCGCAGATTTCTGATCAATGTACCTAATTCATTCACTTAAAATTGCATCCTATACGGTGCATAAATAATTTATAGCGTGATTCGCATCGTATTTGATGCAAAAAGATTTTGATAGCTTTTCTTTACGGCGTGATCAGGTTCCGATTTGCGATCGACATGATCTGCGATCAATCGACTTCAGCCCGTTCAACCCTTGATCCGTCCACAGCCCCCATGCCCGCTTTTCGTGCTCGTCCCGCCCAAACCAAGTGCTCTGCTTCGGACCATTTGATCTGTTTCTACACCCCTGAAACGCTAACCAACTGAAACCTATCGTTATTCAAAGACTGGCACAGTTACTGCTATCCCCTGAGCAGCTGTCCGGTCGGAGATTCTGATCGGCCGAGCCTTATCCCGCTGCTGGCCTACCATCAGGATGATCAACAATGCTCAACAGATTTCTTAAGCGAACCTTGGGTGCTGCAATATTGCTGGGTCTGGCACACGGCGCATCGGCAGAGGGCTTGACCCTGGAGAAGCCGGCGAAGATCGCCATGGTCTATATCAGCCCACGCAATGATGGTGGCTGGACTCAGGCGTTCGATGAGTCGCGGGTCAAGCTGGAGAAGGAGCTGGGCACCAAAATCCAGTACGTGGAAAGCGTGCCGGAAAATGCTGCGGCCATTACCCCGGTGGTTGATCGACTGATTGCCCGGGGGGCGAACGTCATTATCGGCACCGCGTTTGGCTACTCCGATACCTTCCTCGATCTAGCGAAGAAGTACCCGAAGATCGCTTTCCTCAACGGCTCCGGCACGACCAATGCGCCAAATCTGGAATCCTTCTACGGCCGTACTTACGAAAGTCAGTACCTGTGCGGCATGGCGGCGGGCGCAGCCTCGAAGACTGGCAAGCTGGGCTTTGTCGCCGCTAACCCGTTCGGTCAGGTCAACTGGACCGTCAACGCCTTTGCACTGGGCGCGCAGCAGATCAACCCGAATGCCACGGTCAACGTAATTTACACCGGCGCCTGGAATGACCCTGTCAAAGAGCGCGCGGCTGCCATGGCCCTGATCGATAACGGCGCCGACGTGATCGGCCAACACGTGGACAGTCCAACACCGCAAATCGTCGCCCAGGAGCGCGGCGTGCTGGGTACCGGCCACCACCGTGACTTGAGTGAGTTCGCCCCCAAGGCCACCGTTTGTTCTTCGGCCTGGGTCTGGGATCGCTTTCTGGCTCCTGAGCTGAAGAAAATTATTGCCGGTAACTGGGTGCCCGATCCAAAAGGCGCACTGCTGTCCATGGAGCAAGGCGGCACAGACATTACGCTGACAGCGGGCGAGCATATTTCTGCGGAGAACAAGCAAAAGATCGAGGCCGCTCGCGACGAGTTGATGAAGGGGCAGAGGATCATTTACAGCGGCCCGATGAGTGATCGCGATGGCAAGGAGCGAATCGCGGCGGGCAAGAGCATGCCTGATGCCGACTTGTGGAAGATGGACTGGTTCGTCAAAGGCGTGGCTTCTCAGCAATGAGTCAGGCGAACGCGATCCAGCTCACCGGCATCAGTAAATCCTTCGACGGTTTCAAGGCTTTGACTGACGCGCACTTCACCGGCAAATGGGGGGAAGTGCATGCGCTGCTTGGCGAAAACGGTGCGGGCAAATCATCGCTGATGAACATCGCCGCCGGTTTGTATGCACCGGAGAGCGGGTCGCTGTTGATTGATGACAACCCGGTACGGCTCAGCGGCCCCAAGGACGCGAGCCGTTACCATATCGGTATGGTCCATCAGCATTTCAAGCTGGTGCGACCTTTCACTGTTGCGCAGAACATTCTGCTCGGCCTGCCCGATGCCGTGGGGCAGGGCAGCTACAGCAAACGTCTGCAAACACTTGAAAAGCAGATCAGCGCCAAGGCTCAGGAGCTGGGCTTTGCCATTGATCCGCGTCAGACCATCGAAAACCTTTCGATTGCCGAGCAGCAACGGGTGGAGATTCTCAAAGTGCTGTTGGCGGGTGCGCGGATCCTGATTCTCGACGAGCCCACCGCTGTGCTGACCGATCAGGAAGCCGAGCGCTTGCTGGCGACCGTGCAGTCCTTTGCACGGCAGGGCGCGGCGGTGATTCTGGTGACGCACAAAATGTCTGACGTCAAACGCTATGCCGACCGGGTAACGGTGATGCGTGGCGGTCGAACCGTGGAAACCCTTGATCCGCAAAGCGTATCGGTCGAGCAATTGGTGCGCTTGACGGTGGGTGAATCGCAGACCGTTGCCGAGCATCCGCAAGCCCCGGCGGGCGAGGCAAAACTTGTGGTGCGCAATCTGCGTTCTGTAGCGGGTCAGGGACCGTTGGCTGGCGTCGATATGACCCTGCATGCCGGGCAAATTTATGGCATTGCCGGGGTGGGTGGTAACGGCCAGAGTGAGTTGGCCAACGCCTTGATGGGCCTGCCTCAAGCGGTAGAGGGCGAAATGCTGCTGCAGGGTTTTGGCGATTTGTGCGGCGCATCTGCCGAGCAACGTCGGGACTTGCGCATTGCGTCGATTCCCGCCGACCGCTACGGCGCAGCGTTGGCAGGCTCGCTGTCGGTGGCCGAGAACTTTGCTATCGGGCAGATCCACAGCGGTCGTTACGGCTCTTTTTTTCGCCTGCGCAACAAGCGCATGGATGAGGATGCCAGCGCCGCCATCAGCGCTTTCGACGTGCAGGGCGTTCGCTCCCTGCAGCAGAAAGCCGCGCTGCTGTCCGGTGGTAATGCGCAAAAACTGGTAATCGCCCGGGAATTCAGCCGCGACCCGCAACTGGTGCTGGTACACAGTCCCAGTCGGGGGCTGGATGCCAAGGCGACCGCTGCGGTGCACGGTCGTTTGCGGGCCGCGAGGGACGCGGGAGCGGCGGTGTTGGTGATCAGTGAAGACCTCGATGAGGTGCTGATGCTGGCCGACCGTATCGGAGTCATGAACAGCGGCCGGATCGTCGCAGAATTCGAACGCCCGGCGGATCGCCAGGCGATAGGCAAGGCCATGGTGAGTCATGACTGAAGTGACACTGCAATCCTCGACTCAAAAGCCTGCACGGCGTCAGCCACTGCTTTCGCGCCGCTATGCGCTGGAAATTCGTCAACAGTTGGCCTGGTACTGGCAAGCATTGGTGATTGCCCTGGCATTGGTGGTTGGCCTGGCCATCTCGGCGGCAATTCTGGTGGGCGCAGGTGTTCCGGCAGAAGAACTGCTCAATGAGTTTGTCGTGCTGACCGTGCTGGACCCGCAGAACTTCAAAGCGGTGTTGTTTCAGGCGGCGCCAATGATTCTGGTGGGGCTGGCCGGGTGCATGGCGTTTCGTGCGCGATTCTGGAACCTGGGGCTGGAAGGCCAGATGATCTGGGGCGGCATTGGCGCGACCGCTATCTCGTTGTTCGAAGTCGGCCCGCCGTCGATTCGGCTGCCGTTGATGTTGGCGGCGGCAATGATCTGCGGCGTGCTCTGGACCCTCGCGCCCGTGCTGCTCAAGCTACGCCTCAAGGTCAACGAAATTATCTCGACCCTGATGCTCAACTACATCGCCGCCAATTTTCTTCTGCATCTGCTTTACGGCAACTGGAAAGACCCTCGTGACAACTTTCCATATTCCCCGGCATTCCGAAGCTTCGAGCGCTTGCCGGATCTGCTCGATGGCTACAACGCGGCGATTGTGCTGGCAATCATAGTCACTGTTTTCGCGCTGTGGTTTATCGGTATTTCCCGGGCGGGCCTGTACCTGCGTTTCGTTGATGCCAATCCGCGCGTGGCTGATGCCGTCGGCGTGCCGGTGCGCAAAATGATCATCGGCACGGTGCTGCTTTCCGGGGCACTGGCCGGGATTGCCGGATTTATCGTCACCGCCGGGCAGGAAGGCCGCCTGACTCAGTCGTTCTATCAGGGCTATGGGTTTTCCGGAATTCTGATTGCCTTCCTGGCGCGCAATAACCCTGTTGCGGCCACCATCGTCGCTTTATTGGTCGCGCTGTTATTCGTGGCCGGACGCAGTTTGCAGGTGTTCTACCAGATCCCGTTTTCCATGGTGCAGTTGATCCAGGCCATTCTGGTGATCTGTGTGGCCTCGTCAGACTTTTTCATTCGTCATCGCATGCGACTGATTCAAAGGGGAGAGCAGTGATGGACATGATTGCCAACTGGCTGGGCAATTCCCCTGACTTTGCTGTGCCATTCGCACTGGCGGCGCTGGGCCTGATTCTGACCGAGCGTGCCGGGGTTCTAGCGCTGGGGGCCGAAGGCTTGATGCTGGTTGGCGCGCTGGCGGCGATCGGCGCCCAACTAAGCTTCAGCACGCCAATGATCTCGCTGATCATGGCCATGCTCGCTGCCAGTGTGGTGTCGCTGTTGTTCGCGCTGATGGTGTTGGTGATGCGTATCAACCAGGTCATCGCCGGGCTTGCACTGGTGTTTTTCTGTCAGGGACTGACCGGATTGCTTGGCACCTTGCTTGAATGGACCAACCAACCTGTAACCGGGCTGGCCGCAGTGGCACTTTGGCCACTTTCCGGGTTGCCGCTTATCGGAAAGATTTTTGTACAAAACCCGCTGGTTTACCTGACTCCGCTTATTTTTCTGGGTGTCGTCTGGTTTCTTTATCGCAGTAATGCCGGCCTGCGCTTGCGAGCGGTTGGCGAAAATCCTCAGGCGGCGGATGCGGCGGGCATATCTGTTCTGGGTTACCGACTGGCTGCGATTCTGGCGGGCGCAGCGTTGATCGGCCTGGCAGGCGGCTATATTTCGGTGCTCAGCACCAAGATGTGGATCGCCGACATGACCGGCGGACGTGGCTGGATTGCGGTGTCGCTGGTGATTTTTGCCCGCTGGTCGCCTTGGCGCGCCCTTGCCGGTGCCATTCTTTTCGGCTGCATCGAGGCGCTGATCCCACAGTTGGCGTCCACCGGCATTCGCCTGCCGCAATACTTCGTGCTGATGACGCCTTATGCCGTCACGCTGATGGTCATGATCTGGGTGGCAATGGATAAAAACGCAAAGGCAGCGGGCTCAGGCAATCAGCCGGGAGCGTTGGGCGAAGCGTTCATTCGTGAGGAGCGACGCTGAGGCGGGCAGGGTGCGGCATCACAGGCAGTTGCCGGGCAGGGGACTGCCAACGTAGGATGCGCAACCGCCTGGCGTTTTGTGAAGGAGCTCACTTTTACGTCCGGACTCCGAACCATACGAGTACACATACGTGACAGCCATCCAATTGACTGATGCTGAAGTCGCAGCGATCGCCGAGGTCGAAGCGACTTCCAATATTTTGCGCCTGATGACGCGACTGACGTCGCTGCGTTTTGCGGCCATTGCCCGGGTCACCGACCAGCGCTGGATTGCCTGCGCTGTCCACGATGAAATTCAGTTTGGCGTCACCCCAGGCGATGAGCTGGACGTCGAAGCGACCATCTGCAAGGAAATTCGTCAGCATCACGCCGCCGTGGTGATTTCAAAAGTCAGTGAGGACCCGCGTTTCGTGAACCATCCTGTGCCCAAACAGTATGGTTTCGAAAGCTATGTGTCGTTGCCGATCATCCTGGCTGACGGGGCATTTTTCGGCACGCTTTGCGCCCTTGATCCATTGCCTGCCAGGCTGGATGATCCGGATTTGATTCAGACGCTGGAAATCTTTGCCCGCTTGATCGGCGTCACGCTCGACCTGCAGACGCGGGTTGCTGCGGCAGCGTAGAAATATTTCGTAATAAATACCCGTACACCCGTCTATCCCCGCTATATCCCCGCAAAACACGATTTTGTGCCGGTAGCACCTGCTAACCGGCCGTCTGTCATTTGAAGCTTATTTTATCCAGTGCTGAAACGTTTATCATGGAGTGATGTCATTTTGATGTCGCGCAAAATGGATGCGCATCCAAGAGAGCAGGGCCGCCCTCATCAACCTCATCATTCCCGGACGGTTCCATGCTCACAGCGATTAACACAACACTGGCGAATATCAGTGTCAAAGCAAAACTTTCACTAGGCTTCGCTCTGGTGCTGATCCTCACGTGTTTAATCGCTTTTACCGGCTGGTCCGGTCTACAGTCGTTGACCGAGCGTGGCAACAAGGTGGCATCTATCGCCACGCTCAATGAGCAGGCGCGCGACCTGCGCATCGCCCGACTGAGCTACATGCTCAACCCGGATGCCGAACGTGCCGCTGCGGTCACCAGCTACATCACCAAGCTGGAAAACCAGACCCGCGAGATGAAAACCTTTTTTGTTACCGGTGCCAGCCTTGGCCTGATTGGCGAAGTCAGTGACTCTGTGACGGTTTACAAAACCCATTTCAACGATTTCGTTCAGGCAACCCAAAGTCGTGAAGCGGCGCGCGGCTCGATCAGCGCTCAGGTTGATACGATGATCGCTGAGCTGGAAAAAATTCAGGATCAGGCGGGTGAGGCGGACCCTCAGGCCCGGGCCATGACCGCGCAGAATCGCCTCATTCAACAGGCACGCTCTCACGCCCAGACTTACACCTACAGCACCAAGCCTGAATACCTGCAACCAGCACTCACCGCTGTGGATGCCGCACGGAACAACCTGAAAAACCTCAATCAGGCTTCACCTCAAGCCATTCAGGGCATTGATCAGGCGCTGGTCGCCTTTCGGGCTGCGATCGGGCAGTTCAGCGAAAGCGTGACCAAGGCCCAGCAGGCGCAGATTGCCTTGACGGATGACGTGACCCGCTTGCTGGAAGCCAGCAAGAAAATGACTGCCAATCAGATCGTGCTGCGCACCAACGACGTGAATGACGCCAATATGTTTCTGGCAGGCGCAACCATCGCCGCGTTGTTGTTCGGCATTCTGGCTGCCTGGGTTATCACTCGTCTGATCGTCGGCCCGCTGATGGAAACCCTGCGCAACGCCGAGTTCGTCGCCAGCGGTGACCTGAGCCACAACATGGCGGTGACTCGCAAAGACGAGCTGGGCCAGTTGCAAACCAGCATGCAGCGCATGACCGTGGGGCTGCGTGATCTGATTGGCGGTATCAGTGATGGCGTAGTGCAGATCGCCAGTGCTGCCGAGCAACTGTCGGCGGTGACTGAGCAAACCAGCGCGGGCGTTAATAGTCAGAAGGTGGAAACCGATCAGGTCGCCACGGCCATGAACGAAATGACCGCTACGGTGCAGGAAGTCGCCCGCAACGCCGAAGAAGCTTCCGAAGCCGCCATCAACGCCAGCCGCGAAGCGAAGCAGGGCGATGAAGTGGTGACCCAGGCCATGCAACAGATTGGTCGACTGGCTGAAGAAGTGAGCCACTCCACCGTCGCCATGAACGATCTGAAAAGCGAAAGCGACAAGATCGGTAGCGTGCTGGACGTGATCAAGTCGGTGGCGCAGCAAACCAACCTGCTGGCTCTCAACGCTGCCATTGAAGCGGCACGTGCCGGTGAAGCCGGTCGTGGTTTTGCGGTGGTAGCCGACGAAGTCCGCAGCCTGGCGCAACGTACCCAAACCTCCACCGAAGAGATCGAAGGCCTGATCACCGGGTTGCACACTGGTACTCAGCGTGTTGCGACGATTCTGGAAAACAGCCGCTCGCTGACCGACAGCAGCGTAGAGCTGACTCAACGTGCCGCTACCTCTCTGGTGAGCATCACACGTTCGGTTTCATCCATCGAGCTGATGAATCAGCAGATCGCCGCAGCAGCCGAACAGCAAACGGCCGTGGCCGACGAAATCAACCGCAGCGTGCTCAATGTCCGGGATATTTCCGAGCAGACCTCCGCCGCCAGTGAAGAGACTGCAGCGTCCAGCGTTGAGCTGGCGCGGTTGGGTGTGCACCTGCAAAGCATGGTGGGCAAGTTCAAGCTTTGATGGGGAGGCTGTGCAGAGTTGTAGGACTGGCTTTAGCCGGGAGAGCGGTATTTCTGTCGAAGGAAATCCAGCGAATGTTCTGAAGTCCTCCCGGCTAAAGCCGGTCCTACAGGATCGCGATCCGCCGGGTTGCATTCAGACCAGCTGTGTAAATCGAACTATCCCCAAACGCTGCGGGTCGGTAATACAACGCCATTGTCTGGCGAAGTCACCTGCCCGGAGCACTACCATGAAGCCTTATGTCATCTGCCACATGATGTCCTCCCTGGACGGCCACGCCCTGACTGATGGCTGGGAGCGGCCTTTCAAGAATGCCGCTGGCGATCTCTATGAGGAGCTGGCAAAGACGTTCAATTTCGATGCCTGGATCTGCGGCCGCGTGACCATGCAGGAAATCTCTCACGGCGACGATTACCCTCGTGGGCTGGCCAAATCCCCGGTGCCACGTACCCATCATTTCGCTGACCGCAATGCAGAAACTTACGCCATCTCCATCGATCCACACGGCAAAGTAGCCTGGAAGAGCAACCAGGCGCTGGGTTCCCATGTGGTCGAAGTGGTCAGCGAATCCGTGGAAGACGATTACCTTGCGTATCTGCAATCCATCAATGTGTCCTACATTTTTGGCGGCAAGACTGACATCGACCTGAATAAAGTTGTCGACATCCTCGCCAGCGAACTGGGCCGCAAGCGTCTGATTGTCGAAGGCGGACCCCATGTCAGCGGCTCGTTCCTGAATGCCGGGCTGGTGGACGAAGTCAGCGTTTTGCTGCTGCCATTGATCGACGGCAGAGGCGAGCATCCAGCCTCCTTTGAGGTATCGACCGAGGCCTGGAAGCAACCGGCTTATCTGAAACTGGTGTCTGCCGAGGTTCAGGAAGAGGGCGGGGTCTGGTTGCGGTACAAGATGCGGGCTTAAAGGTCAGCTAAATTTCCCTGTAGGTGCTCGTGAGCTCCTACAGGTTTCTGGTTTGTAGTACAGATTTTGCATTGCCAATCAGAGGCACTTATGCCTCCCTGAATCCACTTCACAAAACCAGACAAAAGTTGTCCACGAAAAGTGGGGGTATGTCTGTGGATAACATTGCCAAAGCCATATGGGCTGCGGTTTTTGGCCAATGATCACGAAATGAACAGCCACAAAAATACTGATTTTCCCTTGATTTTCAGTTGCTTTGCGGTGCAGCGCGCTACATCGGGCCGTTCAAAGCGTCCCGGTTCAGTGGATATCCTCGAATGGCAGGCCCACATAATTTTCCGCGATGCTGCGACGGCCAGCGTCGGAACCAACGAAGTAATCCAGTTCGGTTTGTTGCAGACGCTGGCTGAACGAGTCGTTATCGGGAAAGCGATGCAGCATTGAGGTCATCCACCAGGAAAACCGCTCGGCTTTCCACACCCGACGCAGGCAAATTTCCGAATAACGTTGCAACAGATCGGTGCGGCCCTCGCGATAAACCTTGAGCAGGATGCGATACAGCGTATTGACGTCGCTGGCCGCCAGGTTCAAACCCTTGGCCCCAGTGGGCGGTACGATATGCGCGGCGTCACCCAGCAGAAACAGTCGGCCATACTGCATCGGTTCAACCACGAAGCTGCGCAGCGGGGCGATGCTCTTTTCAATTGATGGGCCAGTGACCAGGCGATTGGCGACATCCGCGGGCAGACGGTGCTTGAGTTCATCCCAGAACCGCTCATCCGGCCAATTCTCGATCTTCTCCCCTGCGTCCACCTGGACGTAATACCGGGTACGTGTGGGCGAGCGCATGCTGCACAGGGCAAAACCGCGTTCGTGGCGAGCGTAGATCAGCTCTTCGCTGACGGGCGGGGTGTCCGCCAGTACGCCAAGCCAGCCAAACGGATAAACCCGTTCGAATACCTCGACTGCTTCAGCAGGGATCGATTGCCGCGAGACGCCATGAAATCCGTCGCACCCGGCGATGTATTCACAATCCAGACGGATGCTCTGTCCCTCGTGCCCGAAGGTCAGATAAGGGGCATCGGTTTTCATATCATGAGGTACAACGTTGCTGGCATCGAAGAAACTGACGGCGCCCGCTGCGTCCCGCGCTTGCAGCAGGTCTCGGGTGACCTCAGTCTGGCCGTAGACCGTGACGTGCTTGCCCCCGGTCAGGCCATGCAGATCGATACGTTCGGTGCGCCCGTCGAAAGCCAGCTGGAAACCGTCATGGGGCAGGCCTTCGCTGTCCAGACGCTGGCTGACGCCAGCCTCGCGCAGGAGGTCGACGGTGCCTTGTTCAAGCACGCCAGCGCGGATTCGGGAGAGGATATGCTCGGGATTTTTGCGTTCGACGATGACGTTGTCGATACCGGCCCGCTGGAGCAATTGACCGAGTAAAAGGCCGGACGGCCCGCAGCCAATAATGGCGATCTGGGTTTTCATGGCAGAACCTTTTTATATGTTGTTTTTATCTGTCCTGTATTTTTAGTGGCTGTTATCCGAAGAAGAAGACATTATTCGCTGCATTTTCTGGACTTTTCATAACTCGTGGATGGGGGCAAACATGCGTGGTCCAGCGGCTGAAAGTGTCCCGGTCTTCAAGCTCTACGGCGAAACCACGCTCTGGCCGACTCCCGACCTGTTGCATTGCGAATCGATACCAGAGCGCAGCGAGCTCCACGGTTGGGAAATACAAACCCACTCCCATAGCGACCTTGTGCAGTTGCTTTATGTGCAATCCGGGCAGGCCACCCTGCATGTCGAAGGTGTCACCCGTCAGGTGGAAAGCGCTACGTTGCAGGTGATTCCGGCGTTGAGCGTGCATCGCTTCAGTTTTGCCCCGGACATTCAGGGTTTCATCCTTAGCCTGGCGCAGCCGTTGGCGGAACAATTGAATGCGTCGCTGGCGTCTTTACCGTTGAACGTCGCCCACTGTTATGGCGTGAACAGTGAAGAGCGCAAGCAGCTGGATCCGTTGTTTACTGCGATCAGTGAAGAGTATGCGCAGCATAAATCCGGACGGGACTCCATGCTCCATGCGCTGATTACCATGCTGTCGATCTGGCTGGATCGGCGCAGCAGCGCGCTGTCTTCATCCGTGATGGCTTCCCATGAAAAAGGACGTGAACATTTGCAGGCATTTACCCGGTTGGTGGGCGAGCAGTTCCGCCAGCACTGTTCTATCGAACACTACGCTGAACAACTGAATATCAGCTCAGCCTGGCTGAACAGTCTGTGTCGACGGCTGACCGATCAGTCGGCTTTGCAGATCATCAATCAACGTCTGCTGCTGGAAGCCAAACGCGATCTGGTTTACACCACCCTGACTATCAATCAGATTTCGGACCGGTTGGGGTTTTCCGAGCCTGCTTACTTTTCCCGATTCTTCAAACGCTGCACCGGCCAGTCGCCCAGGCAGTTTCGGGGGCAGCGGTAATAGTCGGCAGTCTTATCAAGCACACTGCAATCATTTGAACTGGAAATGCGTTTTCTGTAGGAGCTGCCGAAGGCTGCGAAGCCTTTATCCTGAGCCAGCGCCATCGCAGCCTTCGGCAGCTCCTACAGGGGCAATGTTGGCCGCACCAATGGACACTCAGGCCGCTCGTTGGTATCACCATTAATGGATTCAAATGTAAGGCGACCACCGAATTGAACATTGATACCCGAATCAAATTCCGTCATCTGGTGTGTTTCCTAGAGGTGGCCCGGCAGGGCAGTCTGGCGCGGGCTTCGGATCAGTTGGCGATCAGCCAGCCAGCGCTTTCCAAAACCCTCAAGGAGCTGGAAACCCTGCTCGAAACCCAGCTGTTTGTGCGCAGTAAAAGCGGCGCAGCGCTGACCGAGGCGGGTGTGGCATTTCTGCGATTCGCCGGGCCCAGTGTGCAGTCGCTGCGCGAAGGGGTGAACAGCCTGCGTTCCGGCGAGCATGAACCGGTGACCGCGCGGCTCGGCGTTTTATCGACGGTGGAAAGCCTGCTGGTCCCGGAAGTGGTGCGTCGGCTGCATGAGCGTCATCCAGCGCTGATCGTCAGTGTCATGACGGGCCCCAGCGCCTATCTGCTCTCGCAGTTGCGGGTCGGTGAACTGGATCTGGTGGTCGGGCGCATGACCGACAGTCCGCAGATTCAGGGCCTGACCTTCGAGCACCTCTACAGCGAATCCATGACCCTGGTCGTCCGGCGCGATCACCCGTTGCTGGAGGGCAAGTTGCGCCGTGAAAGCCTGGAAAATTACCCCATGGTTCTGCCCTTGGCAGGCACAACTATTCGAAAATTTGCCGACAGCCTGTTCGTGCAATGCGGAATCAGCCCGCCACGCCAGCGTCTGGAAACCCTGTCGCTGACCTTGAGCCGCCGTTACGTGCAATGCAGCGACGCGATCTGGATCGCGCCGTTCGATGCCGTTCAGCAGGATTTGCACGCCGGTGAGCTGCACGAACTGGAGCTGGGCATTCGAGAACCTGGTGGCTCGGTGGGCATTTGCAGCAATCCGGCACTGCCTTTGTCGAGAGCGGCGCAGTGGTGTGTCGATGTCTTGCAGGAAGTAGGCAAAGCATATGGTCAAACGGAGCATCCATAACCATTTGGTTATGGATGTGTTTGATTTATTCAGTTCAGGTTTTGGGTAAGTCGGGAGAAACTGCGTAACATCAACAAACACTCCTCATTATAAAAACCAGGGAGAACCGCATGTCTGATGCGAGCAGCAGCCGTTTCGTCGTCCGTGACCGAAACTGGCACCCCAAAGCGTTGACCCCCGATTACAAGACCTCGATCCTGCGCTCCCCGCGACAGGCCCTTGTGAGTATTCCGCAATCGGTCTCCGAAGCCACCGGCCCGGACTTTTCCCACCTCAAATTTGGCGAGCACGACAACGACCTGTTGCTGAACTTCAACAACGGTGGTCTGCCGATTGGCGAGCGTATTATTCTGGCCGGGCGGGTGTGTGACCAATACGGCAAGCCGATTCCACACACACTGGTCGAGATCTGGCAGGCCAACGCGGGTGGCCGTTATCGCCACAAACGCGATGCTTATCTGGCGCCCATCGATCCGAACTTCGGCGGCGTGGGTCGGGCTCTGACTGATCGCGATGGCAACTACAGTTTCCGCACTGTCAAACCTGGTCCTTACCCGTGGCGCAACGGTCCCAATGACTGGCGTCCGGCGCATATTCATGTGTCGATCAGCGGTCCGTCGATTGCGACACGCTTGATCACCCAGTTGTATTTCGAAGGCGATCCGCTGATCCCGCTGTGCCCGATCGTCAAGTCGATTGCCAATCCGGATGCGGTGCAAAGTCTGATTGCCCGGCTCGACATGGGCATGGCCAATCCGATGGACAGCCTGGCTTATCGCTTTGATATCGTCCTGCGCGGTCAGCGCGCTACGCACTTCGAAAATCGCTAAGGAGCTAATGACATGCCAGTTCAATTGCTGCCTGAAACTCCTTCACAAACTGCTGGCCCGTACGTGCATATCGGCCTGGCGCTGGAGGCTGCGGGCAATCCGCCCCGGGATCTGGAAATCACTCACGAAATGGTTCTGCCCAATGCGCCGGGTGAACATATCGTGCTGCTGGGTAATGTTTTCGATGGTAATGGCCACCTGATTCGTGACGCCTTTCTGGAATTCTGGCAAGCCGACCATGAAGGTCATTACGACCCGATTTACGACCCGGAAAAACCCTTCAACGGCTTCGGTCGTACTGCCACGGGGGAAGATGGTCAGTGGCTGTTGAACACCATCAAGCCAGGCATCGTGCGTAACGCGGCTGGCGTGCCCATGGCAGCGCACATCAACGTGTCGCTGTTTGCCCGTGGCATCAATATCCATCTGCAGACGCGGCTGTATTTCGACGACGAAGCTGAAGCCAACGCCAAGGATCCGGTGTTGAACCTGATCGAACAACCGATCCGCCGCGAAACCCTGATCGCCAAACGCTGTACGGTCGACGGCAAGCTGGCGTACCGTTTTGACATCCGCGTGCAGGGTGAAGACGAGACGGTGTTTTTCGATTTTTGATCGAAATATACCCCGTTAAATAAACGTGTTTTCCCGTTGGAGCGAGGCTTGCCCGCGAATCAGTCGACTCGGTAGGTCAGATGGACTGCATTATCGTTTCTTCGCGGGCAAGCCTCGCTCCAACAGATCCCGTGTTTGTCGCGGAACGGCGTGGTTCCATGGATACCGGGGCGGCTCCTGCAGAAACTGCATTCCAGTTAAGAGATTTATAGAGTTTGATCAGAAACAGGGCGCTCGCAGCAGCGAGCGACCCAAATAATAATAAAAGGAACCACCATGACGCTTTCGGCTCGCGTGCCCGAGGCCGGCACACTGGATGTGCAGGCCTTTATCAATGCCCAACCCTTGTCCCGTTATCAGTGGCGAGTGGTGATTCTGTGTTTCCTGATTGTATTCCTTGATGGTCTCGACACGGCCGCCATGGGCTTTATTGCTCCGGCGTTGAGTGTGGAGTGGGGCATTGATCGCGCCAGCCTTGGCCCGGTGATGAGTGCCGCGCTGATCGGTATGGTCTTCGGCGCGCTGGGGTCCGGTCCACTGGCTGACCGTTTCGGGCGTAAGGTGGTGCTGGTCGTGGCCGTGTTTCTGTTCGGTCTGTTCAGCCTGCTGTCGGCCTACAGCAGCAACATCGATCAACTGCTGATCCTGCGTCTGCTCACCGGTCTTGGCCTTGGCGCTGCGATGCCCAACGCCACGACACTGCTCTCGGAATACACCCCGGAGCGTCTCAAATCATTGCTGGTGACCAGCATGTTCTGCGGCTTCAACCTCGGCATGGCCTGCGGCGGATTTGTTTCCGCCAAACTGATCCCCGCCATGGGTTGGCACAGCCTGTTGATGCTTGGCGGGATTCTGCCGCTGATCCTCACGGTCGTGCTGATGATCTGGCTGCCGGAGTCGGCGCGTTTTCTGGTGGTGCGCAATCTCGGCGTGGACCGCATTCGCAAGGTGCTGGCACCGATCTCCCGTCAGGAGGTCAATGCCGCCAAAGACTTCAGCGTGCCGGAACAGAAAACCGTGCGCAGCCGTAACGTCTTGAAGGTCATATTTTCCGGCACCTACAGCGCCGGGACCTTATTGCTGTGGCTGACCTATTTCATGGGGCTGGTCATCGTTTATCTGCTGACCAGCTGGCTGCCAACCCTGATGCGCGACAGCGGCGCGAGCATGGAACAATCCGCCTTCATCGGGGCTCTGTTTCAATTTGGCGGCGTGTTAAGCGCGGTCGGCGTGGGTTGGGCCATGGACAAGTACAACCCGCACAAAGTGATTGGCTGTGCCTATTTTCTGGCGGGCGTGTTCGCCTGGCTGGTGGGGCAGAGCCTGGGTAACGTTGCAGTGTTGGCGACCCTGGTGCTGCTGGCCGGTATGTGTATCAACGGCGCGCAATCGGCGATGCCTTCGCTGGCCGCACGGTTCTATCCTACCCAAGGGCGTGCCACGGGCGTTTCGTGGATGCTGGGCATCGGCCGTTTTGGCGCGATTCTCGGCGCATGGGCGGGTGCCACGTTGTTGGGCCTGGGCTGGAATTTCGAGCAGGTACTGACCGCGCTGGTGGTGCCTGCGGCACTGGCGGCCATTGCGGTGCTGATCAAGGGCTGGGTCAGCCATTCGGATGCCACATGAATTCTGGAGTCATGTTTTGAATAGATCGAGTCAGCAACTTTTCGACGCGTATTTCAGTCAGCCACAGATGAGTGAAATCTTCTCTGACCATGGTCGGCTGCAAGGCATGCTCGACTTTGAAGCGGCGCTGGCCCGCGCCGAGGCCAGCACGGGGTTGATTCCCGCTGAAGTGGTCGAAGACATTCAGGCCGGTTGCCGCGCCGAGCTGTTCGACTTTGCCGAGTTGGCGGTTGCTATTGGCAATGCCGGTAATTCGGCAATCCCGCTGGTCAAGGCGCTGGGCAAGAAGATCGCGGCACGTAATCCTGCGGCTGAACGCTATGTCCACATGGGCGCTACCAGCCAGGATGTGATGGACAGCGGACTGGTGCTGCAATTGCGCGAAGCCATCGTGTTGCTGGAGCGGGATCTGGCCGAGCTGGCCGAATCTCTGGCCCGACAGGCCCAGCGCTACGCGGTGACGCCACTGGCCGGGCGCACCTGGTTACAGCAGGCGACTCCGGTCACTCTCGGCATGAAAATCGCCGCTTGGCTGGGCGCGATAACCCGGCATCGTCAGCGCTTGCAGGAGCTCAAGCCACGGCTGTTGAGCCTGCAGTTTGGTGGAGCGTCCGGCACCCTGGCGGCACTGGGCGCGCAAGCATTGCCGGTTGCCGAAGCGCTGGCCCATGAACTGCAACTGAGTTTGCCGGAGCAGCCGTGGCACACCCAGCGCGACCGGCTGGTGGAGTTCGCCAGTTGGCTGGGCCTGATCGCCGGTAGTCTGGGCAAGATGGGCCGGGATATCAGTCTGTTGATGCAGACCGAAGTGGGCGAAGTCTTTGAACCGGCGGCAGCGGGCAAGGGCGGTTCATCGACCATGCCCCACAAGCGCAATCCTGTCGGTGCGGCGGTAATGATCAGCGCTTCAGTGCGTGCGCCGGGGCTGGTCGCAACGATGTTCGCGGCCATGCCTCAGGAGCACGAGCGCAGCCTCGGTCTGTGGCACGCCGAGTGGGAAACCCTGCCTGAACTGTGTTGCCTGGTGTCGGGATCGTTGCAACAGGCTTTGCAGGTAATTCCAGCGCTGGAAGTCAACGCGGAGCAGATGCTCACTAATCTTGATTCCACCCGAGGCCTGGTGCTTGCCGAGGCGGTCAGCATTGCCTTGGCCCAGCGCATCGGTCGCGATGCTGCGCATCATCTGATCGAGCAAAGCTGCCGCCAGGCCGTGCAGCAGGGGCTGCATCTGCGCGAAGTGCTTGGCGCAGATCCACAGGTCAGTGCCGAGCTGTCAGCCGCAGAGCTGGACCATCTGCTTGATCCCGCCAACTACCTGGGCCTTGCGCAGCAGTGGGTGGAGAGGGCGGTGGCTTTGGCGAACATTTAACTCGAACTGTGGGAGCAGAGCTTGCTCTGGGCGGCATTCCGACGATAAGAGCAACACAACTCTCAAGCAGAATCGCGTCAGCCTTATCGCGAGCA
This sequence comes from Pseudomonas sp. ICMP 561, assembly GCF_002699985.1. Taxonomy (GTDB): domain Bacteria; phylum Pseudomonadota; class Gammaproteobacteria; order Pseudomonadales; family Pseudomonadaceae; genus Aquipseudomonas; species Aquipseudomonas quasicaspiana. Next base: position 217,673 of record NZ_LKBT01000056.1, read on the forward strand.
AGCTCTGCTCCCACAGGAACCAGATTCAATCTTCAATTTTCAGGAGCCCTCTATGCCCTTCATCCAACTCCCCGACGGCGATCTGCATTACCAACTCGATGGCCCGCAAGGCGCGCCGGTTTTGCTGTTGTCCAACTCGCTGGGCACTAATCTGAGCATGTGGGATTCGCAAATGCCGGTGTTCACCGAGCATTTCCAGGTGCTGCGCTATGACACGCGCGGGCATGGTCAATCGCTGGTGACCGAAGGGCCTTACAGCATCGAGCAGAATGGTCGCGATGTATTGGCTCTGCTGGACGCCTTGCAACTGCCGAGCGTCTTGTTCTGCGGGCTGTCCATGGGCGGTCTGATTGGCCAGTGGCTGGCGATCAATGCTCCGCAGCGTGTGCAACGGCTGGTGGTGTGTAACACCGCCGCGAAAATCGGCACCCCTGATGTCTGGAACCCTCGTATCGAGACCGTTCTTCGTGACGGCAAAGCCGCCATGCAAGCCCTGCGCGAAGCGTCAATTGCGCGCTGGTTCACCCCGGGGTTTGCCAAAGCCGAGCCGCAGCGGGTGGAGCCGGTGGTGGACATGCTGGCCCAGACCTCACCTCAGGGCTATGCCGCCAACTGCGCAGCGGTACGCGACGCGGACTTCCGTGAACAGATCAGCGCAATCACGCTGCCGGTGCTGGTGGTCTGCGGCACCCAGGACGCGGTCACCACACCTGCCGACGGACGTTTTCTGACCGAGCACATCGCCGGTGCCGAATACGCCGAATTTCATGCTGCGCATCTTTCCAGCATCGAAGCGGGAAGTGAATTTGGTGAGCGCGTCGTGACCTTCTTGAAAGCCTGAACCCGGAGTTTCCAATGGACGAAAAACAACGTTACGAAGCCGGCATGCAAGTGCGCCGTGCTGTGTTGGGCGATGCCCACGTGGACAACAGCCTGAAGAAACTCACGCCGTTCAATGAAGAGTTTCAGGAGATGATCACCCGCCACGCCTGGGGCGACATCTGGACTCGCCCCGGTCTGCCGCGTCACACCCGAAGCCTGGTGACGATCGCCATGCTGATCGGCATGAACCGCGAAGGCGAACTGCGCCTGCACCTGAAGGCTGCGAAGCACAATGGTGTGACTCGAGAAGAGATCAAGGAAGTGCTGATGCAGAGCGCAATCTACTGCGGTATTCCGGCGGCCAACGCTACGTTCCATCTGGCGGAAGAGGTCTGGGACGAAATGGGTGTCGAGTCGCTGGAAAAGTAAGGATGGTCGCTCAATGCTGCAAGCTGCAATTCGCAGGTAGTGCATTGAGTCAGCAGGAAATAACGTAGGTAAGGAAGTTAAGGCCGCTTAATGACTGATGAGTCGGGCGGCTTTTTTTTGCGATATCACTCAAGTTTGTTATGCCTTTTCAGTATGAGTGCTGTAACAGTTTATTAATCACCGTTGTCCTGAGGTTCACTTTTAACCTCACGCTTATTGGATCCATGTTTGAACCAAAGGCGGGCGATTGGACAGTGGCGCCGCGTGTATGCCTCGGCGGGCCTGACCGTGACGTTAATGGAAAAGTTCCAAAAAATATTATCGTGTCCATTGAAAATAACGATTATCAAGCGCCGCGGAATGACGTAAGTTACGCCCAACTCATCATTAATGGCACATAGCCATCCGCTGATCGGATGATGGTGATGTTTTATTAAGGAAGTTTCAGTCAGGGCCGACAACGAAACAATAAGAACCCGATGATCGCTCCCTTTTCGAGACCCGCCCATGTCCACTCCTTCCGCAAACTCGTCTATCGACTCTGCCATCGATCTGAACTCTATGATGAATGCCATCAATCATTCCCAGGCAATGATCGAGTTTGATCTGGAAGGCAACATACTGCAGGCGAACGCCAATTTCCTCGACAAGGTGGGCTATCGTCTCGAAGAAGTGCAGGGCCGCCATCACCGTATGTTCTGTACTCCGGAATACGCTTCCAGCCCTGAATATGCTGAGTTCTGGCGATCGCTGGCGACCGGGAAATTTGATCAGGGGCAATACAAAAGGCTGGGTAAGGGCGGCAAGGAAATCTGGCTTCAGGCGACTTATAACCCGATTCTCAATCAGGCTGGCGAGCCATTCAAAGTGGTGAAGTTTGCCACGGATATTACCGATCAGCGCATGCGCAACGCGGAATACGAAGGCAAAGTCGAAGCTATTCAGCGTTCTCAAGGCGTGATCGAGTTTGATCTGAATGGTCGGGTGCTTGCAGCCAATGACAACTTCCTGAAGGTGCTCGGCTACCGTCTGGACGAAGTGCTGGGCCAGCACCATCGCATGTTCTGCGATGACCAATACCTCAACAGCCCGGCCTATCGGGCCTTCTGGGCCAAGCTTGAGCGCGGTGAATACGATTCAGGCGAGTACATGCGGCTGGGCAAGGGCGGGCGTGAAGTCTGGATCAGTGCCACCTACAACCCTATTTTTGACCCCGATGGTCGTCCTTACAAGGTCGTGAAGTTTGCCAACGATGTGACTGAAGTGCGGGCCCGCAATGCTGAGTTCGTCGGCAAGGTCACTGCCATCGAGCGTTCTCAGGCAGTTATCGAATTTGACCTGACTGGCAAAGTCCTGTCTGCGAACCCTAACTTCCTCGCCGTGTTTGGTTATGAGCTGGACGAAGTGATCGGCCAGCCCCACCGTATGTTCTGCACCGAAGAGTTTGGTGCCAGCATGGGCTACCGCGAGTTTTGGGAAAAACTCGGTCGCGGCGAATACGACACCAATGAATATCGACGCAAACGCAAAGACGGCAAGGAAATCTGGATTCAAGCCACTTACAACCCGATTCTCAACTCCCATGGCCAGCCTTACAAAGTGGTCAAGTTCGCGCTGGATGTCACCGAAATAAAAGAAAGCAGCGCTGAGCGCCAGGGCAAGGTCAATGCGATTGATCGCGCGCAAGCGGTGATCGAGTTCGATATGGCGGGCAATATCCTCGATGCCAACGCCAACTTCCTCAAGTCGCTGGGTTACAGCCTGCAAGAGCTGCGTGGTCAGCACCACCGGATTTTCTGCGAGGAAGAGTACGTGCGCAGCACGGCCTATCGCGAGTTCTGGCATGACTTGTCTCAAGGGCAGTTTTTCTCCGGACGTTTCATGCGCTTGAGCAAGTTCGGCCAGCACATCTGGATTCAGGCGACTTACAACCCGGTGTTCGACAGCGATGGCAAACCTTATAAAGTGGTGAAGTTCGCCACGGACATCACTCAACAGGTCGAACTGGAAGAAGCCATCGAAGCTAAAACCCGAGCCATGGACGCTTCAGTGCAAAACCTGATGAGCGCAATTTCCTATGTGGCGCAGAGCACTGATCAAGCCACTGACCTGGCCAGGCTGACCCGTGAACAGGCCAGTCAGGGCTCGGAAACACTGGTCCGGGCAGCCGAAGCCATGACCATGATTGGCAAGTCTGCTGAAGATATTCAGGACATCATTCAGGTCATCAGTGAAATCGCCAGCCAGACCAACATGCTCGCGTTCAACGCAGCCATCGAAGCCGCAAGGGCCGGTGAGCATGGCCTGGGCTTCTCGGTGGTTGCAGATGAGGTGCGCAAGCTGGCCGAGAAGTCTTCCCAGGCCACCAAGGAAATCAACAAACTAATTCTGGAAACCGTCAGCCGGATAAAATCCGGCAGCGAGATCTCCTTGAGTGCCGGCAGTGCTTTCGAGCAGATCGTCAAAGGCGTCAACGAGACCACCGTGGCCATCGACAGCATCAATGCCGCAACCGCCAAGCAAATGGATTCAGCAGGCCAGGTAGAAACGCTGATTTTCGAACTGCACCAGACCAAGGTTGGCAATGAGCAAGGTGTTGTGAATGTCAGTGCCCGCACCAGTAGACCTTCCGGGCTGCCTGCATGAACACGCTGCGCGCCTACGGCGTGGTGCAGATAAACGGTGCGTTTCTGGGCATCGAAGCCACCTCGTTGATGGAGGCCGTTCACTGGCCGACCAATCTGCAGCGCCATCCGGTGACGCGCGGTGTGTTGGCTGGGGTTTTCACCTTGCGTGGCAGACCGGTTCCGCTTGTGGATCTGCGATCTGTGCTCAGCGACGACATGCCAGAGCAAGCGCCAACTCCGCTGGTCGCCATCCTCAAGTACAAAGGCGGCTTGTTGGGCGTTGCCATTGATGCCGTCTGCGACATCGTCAAGGCCGCCGACTCTCAGCTCTGTCCTTTGGGACCGGGCGGCGAGGGCAGCGGGCTGATACCCACGCTGATCATGACCGGTGAAGACAGTCGCTTGATCTACATGCTGGATCTGGCGTTCCTCGCCAGCTTGCCCGGCGTACTGTTTGCCGCAGATACAGCGGCAGGGCCGATCAGTCGCGATACGTTGCAAGCGAAAAGCCAGTTGCGTCATTACCTGGTCTTTGAATGTGACGGGCAGCATTTCAGCATTGATGCCAGCGTAGTCACCGAGTTGGTCGACAAGCCGCAGGTCGCGCCTACCGATTTCGGGAATGGCTATTGCCTGGGCGTCACCGTGATTCGTGATACTAAAATTCCGGTCCTGAGCTTGTCTCAAGTGTTGGGTTTTGACTGCAGTCACATGCAGGTCAAGAGCCAGCTTCTGTTGCTGACGGCCACCGACGGCAGGGTGTCCGGGTTTGGCTACGATCGTATGGTCGCCATTGAACGTCGGGACCCGCAAAGCCTGCTGCCGATGCCCGTCTATGGCTTGCGGGAGCCAGAGTTGTTGGCCGGTGTGATGAACCTCGGTGACGGATTGCAGGCTGTCCTGATCAATCATCAGTCTCTGCTGGAGCGATCCGGAGTCAAGAACTACGCCGAGCTTTACCAGACCCAGCCGCAGTCATCAGAGAGTCGTGCCAGCAAGGCGAAAGCGGTCATGCGTCAGGCCTGCCTGTTGTTCAAGTCGCCGACCCAGTTCGTCACGCCACTCAGTCAGGTGTTGGAAATCCTCTCGATACCCACGCAAATGATTGGCCTTGCCCAGCCGGAAAATCACTTGTTGGGGCAGTTCAATCTGCGGGGCGAGCAGCTTCCACTGGTGTGCCTGAGCAGCTTGATCGAATCGTCGCCACAACCCCACACGCCGCTGTCGCGGGTGTTGGTGGTCAGGGGAGAGACGTTGACGTTTGGCTTCGCAGTGTCTCAGGTTGAAGCCATTGACTCGTTCAACCAGTTTGACCCGACGATGCTCGCTCAGGGCTGGCAGACCAATGCGGGCAAGGTGGTGTCGGTCAATGACCGGGCACGTTCGTTGGTGAGCATTGGCAGTGGTGCAAACAGTTGGCGCGCCACGCTAATGGACCTGCAGGGCATCGCCCGGCAACTGGAGGCAAGGTTACTGCAACCTGCCAGTGCCGTTGCCTGACACGCTGTTTATCCGCCGGTGGTGATCGACAACGCCGCCAATGCACCGATCAATGCCGGTGGCATGACCAGAATTCCCAGTCTTAGAAAGCCCATAGCTGTGACGTTTTCGCCTTCGCGGCGGATGGCGATCAGCCAGAGCAGGGTTGCCAGTGATCCGGTGATTGACAGGTTGGGACCCAGATCCACGCCGATGACCAGCGCACTGGTGGTTTCGGTGGGTAGATGAGCGATATGTCCGACCGAACCCGCAATCAAACCGGCCGGCAGATTGTTGATCAGGTTGCTGGCAATCGCCACGATCACGCCAGCTGTCCACGTCGCCTGAGTGGCCGAATCGTCGGCCAGTGATTTCAGCGCGTGGGCCAGATGATCGATAACCCCGGTCAGTGCCAAGCCCTCTACCAGCACGAACAAACCCGCCACAAGTGGCAATACACTCCAGGAAACCGCCTTGAGCACCGGCAGCGGGTTAAGCCGCTGACGCAGGTGGATCAATGCAGCGGTAGCGATACATGCACAGAACGTCGGTAGCCCAAGTTGCATATCGAGCGCCGATGCACTCAGCAATACGATCCCCGTCAGCAAGATCCCGAACGCTGTCAGACGTGCACCGCTGGACAGCGGTTGCAGCGTGATGTCTGTTTCCAGAGGCTTGCGCAGATGGCTGCGTTGCGTGAGGCGCAGCACGAGATAGGTCATACCGATGGCGGCAATCGAAGGCAGGCTGAAATGCCAGAGCCAGGTTCCTAGTGGTGGCATGTTGTTGCCGAATATCACCAGGTTGGCCGGGTTTGAAATCGGCAGGACAAAACTGGCCGCGTTGGCGATAAAGGCGCAGATAAACAGATAGGGCAGTGGCTCGGCCTTGGCAGCGCGGGCTGCCGCGTAAACGGCGGGCGTCAGGACAACCGCAGTTGCGTCGTTGGACAGGAACACCGTGACCAGGGTGCCGACCAGAAACACCAGATCAAACAGGCGTTGCCCTGAGCCTTTTGCATGTTTTGCGGCAAGCATGGCCAGCCAGTCGAACAGACCTTGTTGCCGGGCCAGTTCGGCCAGAACCATCATGCCGATCAGAAACAGGTAGACATCGCCACCTTCCGCCACCGCACCCAGCGCCTTGTGCAGCGGGATAAACCCCAACGCTGTGAGCAGCACCGCGGCCCCCAACGCCCAGACAAATTCCGGCACCCGCCAAGGTCGCATGATGACGCCACAAGTGGCTAAAGCGGCGACAATCCAGATAACCGTTGCGGGGTCGAATGCGGGCATTTGCGGTACTCAATAGGCAGGCAAATGTCAGACCGGTGACGACGTGGACAAGTTCGTCCAGTGGCGCAGAATCAGGTGCTTGTGAGCCTTTATCGGTTTTCTGTTGGATCGACTTTGTGATTTTCCATCCGCACCCATGCTGTAATTTGTGTAGGCCCTAACAGTTGAGCATGCGTGTCGAGTGCTTGTGATCGAAGTCGACTCTCGAAGGTATCGAGATCTTCTGTTTCAGGCGTTGCCAGGCCCATACGAATCAGATGTGGATAAACCGCTTTCACGCCTTCACTTGCCCAGCGGTACATCAATGAATCTTTACCGCCCCCGATAGGGCGCTCACAACTCAGCTCCGGGTATGGCAAACCGGCTTCGAAGAAAGACTCCACCATGTTTGCTGCGATATCGTGGTGCGAAGCACGTGCGCGAATCGCCGCAACGATCCAGTCTCCCGCACGACTCCACATGGCAATGGCAGGGTGTGACTCGATCAATGGGTCCACTAACAAAATTTCGTGCAGCGCCAGAACACCTCCCGGCTTGACCAGGCTGGCAGCCTTGCGCAAGAAAGCCACGGGGTCAGATTGATGCACCATGACATAACGTCCAATGACGCAGTCAAACAGGCATGGACTTGAAAAGTCCTTGATGTCACAGACCTCAAACCTGACCTGCTGCAAGCCTGCCTCCAACACACGGTAACGCGCCAACTCCACGGCTTGCTCACTGAGGTCTATGCCCAACACATTCCCGTTAACGCCCACATACTCCGCGGCCAGCATGGCAACATCACCGGCACCGCTTCCTAGATCAAGAACCTGCATACTTGTTGCCAGACCCACGTCCGACAACAGCCGAGCCGTTATAGGCCTTAGTACCGTCGCCTGAAAGGTCAGCCTTTCCAGCTCTTCGGGTGAGCTTCCAAATACATAAGTATTCATTTCACTGTCTCACGCGGTTTAGAAGTATCAAACAGAGGTTCGAATCTGTTCCAGCTTTCGCTGCTGCGACCTCACAAGTTTCATCATCAATCGCAAGTCTTGATCTTCCAGCTTTAGTGCCGCCTCGACCCAGTGAGTCGTGACCACCATTAGTTCTTGATAAGTGACTGGTGATACAGCGCGACGGGCATTGTAAAAAGCCGTCAATCCGTTTTTTCGTTTCTGCGTTTTTTTTATATATTCAGCCAGTGCATTCACGCCTTCTCCCTCAGGGACAACAACATCGATTACACCTCTTTCAAGGCAAGCCCTGGCGGAATAAATATCCCCTGACACAATCATCTGCTTTGCCAGGTCCGGGCCTATGCGCCTCGACAATATGCTGTAAGCACCCATCCCGGGGAAAAGATTAAAGCCTATTTCCGGCAAGCCAAATTTTGCCTGCTCCTCGGCAATGATGATGTCGCTGGCCAGGGCTGCTTCGAACCCGCCGCCCAACGCTGCGCCTTGTACCAGCGAAACCGTAACCAATCGGGGAGAGTGGTAGTTACTTAGCCTTGAGAACATGATGTCAATGCACTGGGTTGCATAGTCCATTAATTCTGCCCGGTTACCCTTTTTTATGAGATCAACAAACAATGCCAAATCTCCGCCCAGGCTAAAAAAGCCAGGCATGCGCGAGGCCCACACATAAAAATCAACCGGGCGATCGCTGCCCGCGCATATCACCCCCTGCGCATCAACCGCCAGTTCTCGGTCGCGTTCTATAATTTCTGCCATCAGTGGACGTGTAAAGCTGGCGCTTTTTTTATCGACGAACAGTCCCCATAGGATCTTGAGTTCATGGTCATATTCAACGGCGTAATGCGTGATGTCTTTACTAACAAGGCGCGCTTCATTAATGTCCATGCGAACTAAGCTCCAGGCACTTTAATGCAATAACTTATTATCCCTGTGAGAGGCTTAACCACGCATCAGTCATTCCAGTTATAGCAAGATACTGACAAGAGTCGCTGTGGTAACTGACAGTTGACTAGAACGTTTTCAAATAATACCGCGCACTTTTCGGACTTAACGACAGTGCTTTGTTTTCTGGTGAGTCCGGTTTTTGGCCCTGGCACGGTGATAGCAGGCCTGACTGTAGCCGGTCATGCTGGCGCAAACCCTGTTTGAGATTCTTTGTTGGCCTGCAAGCGTTGATCCCGGTGGGAGCGAATTCATTCGCGAAGCGGCCTGTGGAGTGGTGCTTGCCTGCGATACATGAGACGCGGCCAGAAGACGCGCCGCGTCATTGTTTAACGCGAACAAGCCCCCCTCAGGTTTTCACATCAAGCAGCCGTATCGAGATACTTGCCGACCGGCTTGCTGCCACTGGTGTCGTAACGCTCGGTCAGTGCTGCGACCATCCGGCCCAAAGCCTCGGAAGCTTTGTTTTCGGCGGTGGTGCTGCCGTTTGAGGTGGCGGTAAGAGCGCTGGTCAGCTCATCGGCGCTGATACTGCCGTCGCCATCAGCGTCCAGTGAGCTGAACAACTGCTCGCTGGCTTCCAGTGACGAAGCCGGTGGAGCGGGTGGCTGCTGCGGTTGCAGGCTTGCGGTCAATTCGTCAAGGCTGACCGTGCCATCCTTGTTGGTGTCCAGTGCATCAAACACCTGAGCACTGTCGGCGGTGCTGCCCGCGCTGCTCAAGCCTGCGGTCAACTCGTCACTGTTGATTGCGCCGTCGCCGTCGGTGTCCATCGCGCTGAGCAGGTCTTCGGCAACATCGGTCGCAGGCTGGCCGCTTGGTGGAGGCGGCGGGGTGAGGGCTGCCAGTTCGTCGGCGTCGAGGCTGTCATCCTCGTTGGCGTCCAGGCTGCTGAACGCTTCACTCAGCGTGACGGTAATGCCGTCCTTGCTGTCAGAAGACGAGTTTGCAGCGCTCAGCTCGTCTTTGCTGACACTGCCGTCGCCATCGGTGTCCAGTTTAGCCAGCAATTGCTCCTGGAATTTCTTGCTCGCAGCGGTACTCGCGCTGGAGCTGGTGTAGCTCGAATAGCTGTTATTACTAACGGCACTGATCATCAGGCTGACTCCCTCAGGTTGATTGATCCGGTGACGGTGCACCGGCTTGTCAAGCCTCTAGGTGGCAGGTGTCGAGGGTATATGGGTTGTGTATCGGCGTCGTTACGTGGCGCTTTCAGAAGCGCGGCAAGACCAACACGGCGGTCAGGCCGCCACCGGGTGTCTCGGCCAGTGACAAATCGCCGCCCATGCGCCGGGCGGCGTCGCGGGCGATGGTCATGCCCATCCCGACGCCACCGGAGTTGCGATTGCGCGAGCCCTCCAGGCGATAGAAGGGTTCAAACACGGCTTCGTGGTGCTCGGCGCTGATCCCTGGGCCGTGATCAATCACCATGACGCGTACGTGTTGCGGATCATCAATAATTTCGACCCGCGCCTGACCGGCATAACGCAGAGCATTGTCGATCAGGTTATTGATGCACGAGCGCAGGGCCATGGGTTGAGTCTTCAGCGGCAGGCACTGGCCACTGGATTGGACGTCATCGCCATTGTCCTGAGCGTTTTCAGCGAGGGATTCGATCAAGGCCTGCAAATCGAACAACTGCACGATTTCACTGGTGCGTTGCTCATTCAGATAGGTCAGCGTGGCATCGAGCATGCCAATCATGTCGTTCAGATCCTGAGTCATCTGCCCGTGCAGTCTGGGCTCGTCGATTTGCTCGACCCGCAATTTCAGGCGCGAGAGCGGCGTGCGCAGGTCATGGGAGACTGCCGCAAGCATGCGCCCGCGCTGTTGCACCTGCTCGCGGATGCGTTGCTGCATCAGATTGAATGTCTGCGCGGCCTGCCGCGCTTCCAGCGGACCTTTGACTTCCATGGGCGGGCTGTCGAGGTTTTCGCTGAGCCGTTCGGCGGCGTTGCTCAAGTGCTGGATCGGTCTGCTCAACGCCTTGGCGCCGTACCAGGCAGCGATCACCAGGGTAATCAGCTGGAAGATCAGCGGCACGACAGGGCCACGGAAAAACGGTGGTCTGTGGCCAGGCGGCGGACCGTCCTCCGGACGCTGAAAAGCACGCCCCTCGATCTGCTGCCCTGACTCGGACATGGGTGGAGGCGGTGGTGGTGGAAACCCGTAAAACCTGAACCACATGAACGCCAGCAGATGCGCGAGCAAAATAGCAATCAACGCCCCCCCGAACAGGCGGGCGAAGAGGGTGTCAGCGGAGCGGATCAACCAATATCCCTTGCGTCAAACAGGTAACCCTCACCGCGAACGGTCTTGATCAACTGTGGGTTTTTCGGGTCATCCCCGAGCTTCTGGCGCAGACGCGAGACCAGCAGGTCAATGCTGCGATCAAAGGCCTCTATGGAGCGTCCGCGAGCGGCGTCGAGCAGTTGCTCACGGCTCAACACCCGACGCGGGCGTTCCAGAAAAACACGTAACAGGCGGAATTCCGCGTTGGACAGTGGCACCACCAGACCATCCGCGGCGATCAACTGACGCAGCACGCTGTTGAGGCGCCAGGCATCGAAACGTACCGTGGAGCGCTCATCGTTGCGGTCGTCGCGTACGCGGCGCAACACGGTCTGGATGCGGGCGACCAGTTCGCGAGGTTCGAAAGGTTTGGCCATGTAATCGTCGGCACCCAGCTCCAGGCCAATGATCCGGTCGGTGGGTTCGCAGCGGGCGGTGAGCATCAGAATCGGGATGTCCGAGGTGCTGCGCAGCCAGCGGCACAAAGAAAGGCCGTCTTCGCCGGGCAGCATCAAATCGAGGACGATGACGTCGAAGTTTTCTTCTTCCAGCGCCTTACGCATTTCAGTGCCGTCGGTCACGCCCCGGCATTGGATGTTGAAGCGCGCAAGGTAGTCGCAGAGCAGTTCGCGAATCGGTACGTCGTCATCGACGATGAGGGCGCGGGTGTTCCAGCGCGGGTCGCTGCTTTGTGGGGTTTCAGCTGAAGTTTCGGTTGATTGCATGATGCGACCACTGCCTGGTGATGCCGCCATCACTGGCCGCTATTGAAGATCAACGCTGCCCGCCATGCTACTTCGCCGACGGGCGCGGCGAAAGGGTGGCGTGAGGGGGTGTCGGGGGCGTGTCTGGAATGTATCGGGGATGATACAAAGAGTGCCAGTTAACCGGGCTGGATATCTTTTCTCAAAGGAGGACTCAAGGGCTGTTCGCGATTTGATACGTGACCTGTCTGTGGGACTGGATTCATCCGGGAAGGCGGTGTTCCGGATGATAAAGATGCTGTGAATGTCCCGGCCCCTTCGCGAATGAATTCGCTCCCACAGGTTCCACAATCCCGTAGGACCGGCTTTAGCCGGGAGGGCGTCGGTACATTCGCTAAATTTTCTTCGTCAGAAATACCGCTCTCCCGGCTAAAGCCGGTCCTACAAGATCAAGCTTGAAGACAACCATAGAATCTCCCACAGGATATGCGTCAGCCCTCCCGGCTGAAGCCGGTCCTACGGGATACAAATAAAACGGGTACAAATAAAAAAGGGAAGCCAGACCCTCGTCTGCTTCCCTTTTTTCACCACGGTGAAGCTTTAGATCACCTGGATAATCGCCTTGCAGACGGTGTCGATGTTGCTCTGGTTCAGCGCAGCGACGCAGATGCGACCGGTGTCTAGGGCGTAGATGCCGAACTCGTTACGCAGGCGATGCACCTGTTCAGTGGTCAGGCCCGAGTAGGAGAACATGCCGCTCTGACGACCCACGAAGCTGAAATCCTGGCCCGCAGGGTTGTTGGCCAGACGCTCAACCATGGCCTGGCGCATGCTCTTGATACGTACGCGCATCTCGCCTAGCTCTTCTTCCCACTTGGCCCGCAGTTCCGGACTGTTGAGCACCGCAGCAACGATGGTCGCACCATGCGTTGGCGGGTTGGAGTAGTTGGTGCGGATCACGCGCTTGACCTGGGACAGGACGCGAGCGGTCTCTTCTTTGGAGTCGGTGATGATCGACAGCGCGCCGACACGTTCGCCGTACAGCGAGAAGGATTTGGAGAACGAGCTGGAAGCGAAGAAGGTCAGGCCGGATTCAGCGAACAGACGAACTGCAACCGCATCTTCGTCAATGCCGGTACCGAAGCCCTGATACGCCATGTCCAGGAACGGCACGTGGCCTTTGCTCTTGACCACTTCAAGGACTTTTTTCCAGTCGTCCAGCGTCAGGTCCACGCCGGTCGGGTTGTGGCAGCAAGCGTGCAGCACGACGATCGAGCCGGAGGGCAGATTCTGCAGGTCTTCCAGCATGCCGGAACGGTTCACGTCATGGCTGGTCGCATCATAGTAGCGATAGTTCTGTACCGGGAAACCGGCAGTTTCAAACAGGGCGCGGTGGTTTTCCCAACTTGGATCGCTGATGGCCACGACGGCATCAGGACGCAGTTGCTTAAGGAAGTCAGCACCGATTTTCAGTGCGCCGGTGCCACCAACAGCCTGAGTGGTCAGGACGCGGCCGGAAGCGATCAGCGGCGAATCAGCGCCCAGCAGCAGTTTTTGTACGGCCAGGTCGTACGCCGCGATGCCGTCGATCGGCAGGTAGCCACGAGGAGCGTGTTGAGCCACGCGAATATTCTCTGCTTCGGCAACGGCGCGCAGAAGGGGGATTCGGCCTTCTTCGTTGCAATAGACGCCCACGCCAAGGTTGACCTTGGTGGTGCGGGTATCGGCGTTGAATGCTTCGTTGAGGCCCAGGATTGGATCGCGTGGTGCCATTTCGACAGCGGAGAACAGGCTCATTGTTGTGGCGGCTCTGTGTGAGGGGTGAGGGGAAACCCGCTCTGAACCGAATGCGCCAGAGCGGTGCACAATCGGGGAGTCAGTATAGAGAGCATCGCCGACCGGGGCGACAGTCGGTGACGGGTTTTTCCGGGTTTTTTGCAGTCGTTTGTCGACCTCTGGTCATATTGCAACCGGCATCCTGTAATGGGGCGCAGCAATAGATGTCGATTCAGCAGGTTGAAAGTCGTGGGTTGAAAGCTGGCGATGGCGACTCCATCTGTAGTCTCATCACTTCATATTCTGTACGACTGATCCGCTAGCGGGTCAGACGCACGCCGTTCTTTGGTTTTCGCGCTGTGGCTTGCGTGAGCCTGTATGCGCGTAAACCACCAAAGAGGTACGTCATGTCCGAGTTTCAGCTCGTAACCCGTTTTGAGCCTGCTGGTGATCAGCCAGAGGCTATTCGCCAACTGGTCGAAGGGATCGATGCCGGCCTGGCGCACCAGACCCTGCTGGGGGTGACCGGCTCAGGCAAGACATTCAGCATCGCCAATGTCATCTCGCAGGTGCAGCGCCCCACGTTGGTGCTCGCGCCGAACAAGACCCTGGCCGCGCAGTTGTACGGTGAGTTCAAGGCATTTTTCCCGAACAACGCCGTTGAGTATTTCGTCTCTTATTACGATTACTACCAGCCTGAGGCCTATGTGCCGTCGTCGGACACCTTCATCGAGAAGGATGCGTCGATCAACGACCACATTGAACAGATGCGTCTGTCTGCAACCAAGGCGCTGCTGGAGCGCAAGGACGCCATCATCGTCACCACGGTGTCGTGCATTTATGGTCTGGGCAGTCCGGAAACCTATCTGCGCATGGTCTTGCACGTGGATCGGGGCGACAAACTCGATCAGCGCGCCTTGTTGCGTCGTCTGGCTGACCTGCAATACACCCGCAATGACATGGATTTCGCCCGGGCCACGTTCCGGGTGCGCGGTGATGTGATCGATATCTACCCGGCCGAGTCGGATCTGGAGGCGATTCGCATCGAGCTGTTCGACGACGAGGTAGAAAGCATTTCCTCGTTCGATCCGCTGACTGGCGAGGTGATCCGCAAGCTGCCACGCTTTACCTTCTACCCCAAGAGCCACTACGTCACACCTCGGGAAACCCTGGTCGAAGCGATGGAGGGCATCAAGGTTGAGTTGCAGGAGCGTCTTGAGTACCTGCGCACCAACAACAAGCTGGTTGAAGCTCAGCGCCTTGAGCAGCGGACCCGTTTCGACCTGGAAATGATCCTGGAGCTGGGTTACTGCAACGGCATTGAAAACTACTCGCGCTACCTGTCAGGACGCCCTTCCGGCGCGCCGCCGCCGACGTTATACGACTACCTGCCAGCGGATGCGCTGCTGGTCATCGACGAATCCCACGTCAGCGTGCCGCAGGTCGGTGCCATGTACAAAGGCGACCGCTCCCGTAAGGAAACCCTGGTGGAGTATGGCTTCCGTCTGCCGTCGGCACTGGATAACCGGCCGATGCGGTTTGACGAGTGGGAAGCGGTCAGTCCGCAGACCATCTTTGTTTCGGCGACACCTGGTAACTACGAGGCTGAACACGCGGGTCGTATCGTCGAGCAGGTTGTGCGGCCAACCGGTCTGGTAGACCCACAAATCGAGATTCGTCCGGCGCTGACTCAGGTGGATGACTTACTCTCGGAAATCACCAAGCGCGTGGCACTGGAAGAGCGGGTGCTGGTCACCACGCTGACCAAGCGCATGTCCGAAGACCTGACTGATTACCTGGCCGACCACGGCGTGCGGGTGCGTTATCTGCACTCGGACATCGACACGGTGGAGCGCGTGGAGATTATTCGCGACCTGCGGCTAGGGACTTTCGACGTGCTGGTGGGGATCAACCTGCTGCGCGAAGGCCTGGATATGCCGGAGGTTTCGCTGGTGGCGATTCTCGATGCGGACAAGGAAGGCTTTTTGCGTTCCGAGCGCTCGTTGATCCAGACCATTGGTCGTGCGGCCCGTAACCTCAATGGGCGGGCGATTCTCTATGCGGACCGCATCACCGGCTCCATGGAGCGTGCGATTGGCGAAACCGAGCGCCGTCGTGACAAGCAGATCGCCTTCAACCTGGCCAATGGCATTACGCCAAAAGGCGTGTTTAAGGATGTTGCCGACATCATGGAAGGCGCCACCGTGCCGGGCTCGCGCAGCAAGAAGCGCAAAGGCATGGCCAAGGCAGCGGAAGAAAGCGCCAAGTACGAAAACGAATTGCGCTCACCGAGCGAGATCACCAAGCGTATTCGTCAACTGGAAGAAAAGATGTACCAGTTGGCCCGCGACCTGGAGTTCGAAGCTGCGGCGCAGATGCGCGACGAAATCGGCAAGCTGCGTGAGCGGTTGCTCACGGTTTGATGACTTGCCTGTTGGAGCGAGGCTTGCCCGCGAAGAGGTGGACGCGGGACGACTGGTACACCGCGTTATCGTTTATCGTCGGAATGCCGCCCAGAGCAAGCTCAGCTCCCACAGTATCCTCGGCCCCTGTTAATATTCACGGCTTGTTTGACCTATTTCGGGATTTTTCATGACCACCGTTCGTACCCGCATCGCGCCTTCGCCTACCGGCGACCCTCACGTTGGCACGGCCTACATAGCGCTTTTCAACTACTGCTTCGCCAAGCAGCATGGCGGTGAGTTCATCCTGCGCATCGAAGATACCGATCAACTGCGTTCGACCCGCGAGTCGGAGCAGCAGATTTTCGACGCGTTGCGCTGGTTGGGTATCGAGTGGAGCGAAGGTCCGGATGTCGGCGGTCCGCACGGTCCGTATCGGCAGAGCGAGCGGGGCGATATTTATCAGAAGTACGCTCAGCAACTGGTTGAGCTGGGTCATGCTTTCCCGTGTTTCTGCACCGCTGAAGAGCTGGATCAGATGCGTGCCGAGCAAACCGCTCGTGGCGAAACGCCGCGCTATGACGGCCGTGCGTTGCTGCTCCCCAAGGAAGAAGTCGCGCGTCGTCTGGCGGCGGGCGAGCCTCATGTGATCCGCATGAAAGTGCCGACCGAGGGCGTTTGCGTCGTGCCGGACATGCTGCGCGGTGAAGTCGAAATCCCGTGGGACCGCATGGACATGCAAGTCCTGATGAAGACCGACGGTCTGCCGACTTACTTTCTGGCCAACGTCGTCGACGATCACCTGATGGGCATCACTCACGTGCTGCGCGGCGAAGAATGGCTGCCATCGGCGCCCAAGCTGATCCTGCTTTACGAATACTTCGGCTGGGACAAGCCTCAGTTGTGTTACATGCCGCTGCTGCGTAACCCTGACAAGAGCAAGTTGTCCAAGCGCAAGAACCCGACCTCTGTCACGTTCTACGAGCGCATGGGTTTCATGCCTGAGGCGATGCTCAACTACCTGGGGCGCATGGGCTGGTCGATGCCTGACGAGCGCGAGAAGTTCTCTCTGGAAGAAATGGTTGAGCACTTTGATCTGTCGCGGGTTTCTCTGGGCGGTCCGATTTTCGACATCGAGAAGCTGTCATGGCTCAACGGCCAGTGGCTGCGTGAACTTCCGGTGGAAGAGTTCGCGTCGCGCCTGCAGCACTGGGCGCTGAACCCTGAATACATGATGAAGATCGCACCGCACGTGCAGGGCAGGGTGGAGACCTTCAGTCAGGTCGCACCACTTGCCAGTTTCTTCTTCGCCGGTGGCGTGACGCCGGACGTCAAACTGTTCGAGCACAAGAAACTGTCTGCAGATCAGGTGCGTCAGGTCATGCAGTTGATTCTGTGGAAACTGGAGTCCCTGCGTCAGTGGGAAAAAGACCGGATCATGGGCTGCATCCAGGCTGTCGTCGAGCATCTGGAGCTCAAGCTGCGTGATGCCATGCCGTTGATGTTTGCCGCGATCACCGGGCAGGCCAATTCCGTCTCGGTGACTGACGCGATGGAAATCCTGGGCCCGGATCTGACCCGCTTCCGCTTGCGTCAGGCGCTTGATCTGCTGGGTGGCGTCTCGAAGAAAGAAAACAAGGAATGGGAAAAGCTTCTGGGCGCTATTGCCTGAAGCAATGCCCGTGCCTGTCAGTCCCCCGGTTTTCCGGGGGCTGAATGGTAAGTGGTTGTATTACCGACAAAAAACTTTCGAAATTGTAAAAAATAAATTTGACAGCTCTGCGACTCACGCTTAACATGCGCCCCGTCCACTGATGTGGGGCTTTAGCTCAGCTGGGAGAGCGCCTGCATGGCATGCAGGAGGTCAGCGGTTCGATCCCGCTAAGCTCCACCAAATTTAGAGTTTCAAAGCTCGGCTACACTGCTTTGAAATGATGCAAAAATGACCGGATCCAGCGCCGATCATCAGCATCAAGAAGGTTCAGTCCCCTTCGTCTAGTGGCCTAGGACACCGCCCTTTCACGGCGGTAACAGGGGTTCGAGTCCCCTAGGGGACGCCATTTTAAAATGCATCATGTGAAAGTGATGTGAGCCGCGAGGCGATAAATCCGGGGCTTTAGCTCAGCTGGGAGAGCGCCTGCATGGCATGCAGGAGGTCAGCGGTTCGATCCCGCTAAGCTCCACCAATTTTGCCAGGGTTTGCTAACAAGCGAATCTGCTCGAAGGTTTTGCGTCCCCTTCGTCTAGTGGCCTAGGACACCGCCCTTTCACGGCGGTAACAGGGGTTCGAGTCCCCTAGGGGACGCCATTTTAAAATGCATCATGTGAAAGTGATGTGAGCCGCGAGGCGATAAATCCGGGGCTTTAGCTCAGCTGGGAGAGCGCCTGCATGGCATGCAGGAGGTCAGCGGTTCGATCCCGCTAAGCTCCACCAATTTTGCCAGGGTTTGCTAACAAGCGAATCTGCTCGAAGGTTTTGCGTCCCCTTCGTCTAGTGGCCTAGGACACCGCCCTTTCACGGCGGTAACAGGGGTTCGAGTCCCCTAGGGGACGCCACGATTTCTCGCTCTGCGAGACCAAGGGTCATTCGATTATTGAATGGCCCTTTTGTTTTTCTGGCGTTTGATAAAACGCATCCTCCCTCCTGATGCTCCCCCGTTCCCTCATTCCTCAGTATGAGCTCACGAGCACCGCGCTGTCGCGCAGCAAACGGGGCCCTGTAGGAGCGCGCTTGCCCGCGATAGCGTCAGTACAGACGCTTACCCGTCAACTGACAGATCGCTTCGCGGGCAAGCGCGCTCCTACAGGTGAAAAAGCATTCCAATCAGAGGGTTAAACGACGTCGGCCAGGCCGATACTCCGCTGTCACAGTCTCGGGGTGCTACGCGCCAGTAGCATTCGCCCACTCTCTTCGTCGCTTTGGTTACACTCACTCGCACCTACAACCAGCAACGCAGGAGCAAGCATGGTCTGGGATTTGACAACGCCTTTTGTGATCGACCTCAATGTGGCAGCAGACGATATAGACGGGCTGGGGCACGCCAATAACGCGGTGTACGTCACCTGGCTGGAGCGCTGCGCCTGGCGTCATTCGCAGCAGTTAGGGCTGGACCTGAGTGAGTATCGTCGTCTGGATCGGGCCATGGCGGTGGTTCGGCATGAGATCGATTACTTGGCCAGCGCCTATCAGGACGATGAACTGGAGTTGGCAACCTGGATTGTCGATTGGGACAAACGCTTGAAAATGACTCGACGTTTTCAGCTACGCCGCCCCCGTGATGGCATGACGTTGTTGCGCGCTCAGACCACTTTTGTCTGCATCGAACTGTCCAGCGGCAAGCCTAAACGCATGCCTTTAGAGTTTATCGAGGGGTATGGCGTCGCCATTGCAGATCCCCTGGTTTCCAATCCCGCCAGCGCGCCGTAAACTGCCGGACTTTTTTTCGAGTGTGACCCATGCAAATTGCTCTGGCGCCCATGGAGGGACTGGTTGACGACATCCTGCGCGATGCGCTGACAAAAGTCGGCGGGATCGACTGGTGCGTGACCGAATTCATCCGGGTGTCCGAGCGATTGATGCCGGCTCATTACTTCTACAAGTACGCGTCCGAGTTTCACAAAGGCGCCAAGACCGACGCGGGTACGCCGCTGCGCTTGCAACTGCTGGGCTCTGATCCGGTTTGTCTGGCGGAGAACGCTGCGTTTGCCTGTGAACTGGGCGCGCCGGTACTGGATCTCAACTTCGGTTGCCCGGCCAAAACCGTCAATCGCTCCCGTGGCGGTGCGATTCTGCTCAAAGAGCCTGAGCTGCTGCATTCGATCCTGAGTCAGGTGCGCAGGGCGGTGCCGAAGCACATTCCGGTCACTGCGAAAATGCGCCTGGGTTACGAAAACACTGACGGCGCGCTGGATTGCGCCCGTGCGCTGGCGGACGGAGGGGCCGAGCAGATTGTCGTGCATGCCCGTACCAAGGTCGACGGCTACAAGCCGCCTGCCCACTGGGAATGGATTGCCCGGATTCAGGAGGTGGTCAAGGTGCCGGTGGTCGCCAACGGGGAAATCTGGACCGTGGATGACTGGCGTCGCTGCCGGGAAATCTGCGGCGCTCGGGACATCATGATCGGTCGCGGGCTGGTAGCGCGGCCTGATCTGGCCCGACAGATTGCCGCCGCGCAGAAAGGTGAAGAGGTTGTGCCGATGACCTGGGCTGAGTTGCAGCCCATGCTGCGGACCTTCTGGTTGCAGTGTCTGGACAAAATGACCCTGATTCAAGCGCCTGGCCGACTCAAGCAGTGGCTGGTGCTATTGACCAAAAGCTACCCTGAAGCGACGCAGATGTTTGATGCATTACGCCGTGAAACGGACTGTCAGCGGATCAGTGTTTTGCTCGGTGTCAGTGCCGACGAACGGTCATAAAAAATCTGAAAATAAACTCTTGAAAAGCTTTTGGGCGACCCTAGTTTGGGGATTACGCGATGCCGAATTCGGGTCGCGGATTAAACCACTCGCTGTTTACAGGAGATTTATCATGACTACTGCATTTTCTCTGGCCCCTCTGTTCCGTAGCTCTGTGGGCTTTGATCGTTTCAATGACCTGTTCGAAGCTGCTGCCCGCAATGAGTCCGCTGGCGGCTATCCTCCTTACAACGTCGAGAAGCATGCGGATGACCAATACCGCATCGTAATCGCGGCCGCAGGTTTCGTTGAAGAAGACCTTGAGCTTCAGGTCGAGAAGGGCGTGCTGACTGTTTCGGGCGGCAAGCGTGAAAATACTGCTGAGGGCGTGACCTACCTGCATCAGGGTATCGCTCAGCGGGCTTTCAAATTGTCGTTCCGGTTGGCTGATCACATCGAAGTGCAGAACGCTGGCTTGTCCAACGGCTTGCTGAACATTGATCTGCTGCGTCTGGTGCCTGAAGAGGCCAAAGCCAAACGCATCCCGATCAACGCGCAGAAAGTCCTGAACAGCTGATTGTTCAGTTGCCAGCAAAAGAAGGCGCCTTTATGGCGCCTTCTTTCGTTTCTAAGCATCCAACTGACTTTCGAACAACATCTCGGGCTGTTTCAAGCGTTTTTCGAATGCGCTCAGGGTCAGCGGTTCGCTGAACAGATAGCCCTGATATAAACGACATCCCAATTGCTCAAGAAACTCCAGCTGCAGCGGTTGCTCGACACCTTCGGCGATCACCGTCAGGTTCAGGCTCTGGGCCATCGCCACGATTGCTCGAATGATTTCCGCGTCATTGGGGTCAGTGGTTGCGTCGCGGATGAACGACTGGTCAATTTTCAGCGCATCTACGGGCAGACGTTTGAGGTAGGTCAGGGATGAATAGCCGGTGCCGAAATCATCCATGGCAAAGCTGACCCCGAGCTTTTTCAGCTCATGCATCTTGGCAATGGTTTCGTCCAGATTCTGAATGACGATGCCTTCAGTAATCTCCAGCTTGAGCAGGTTGCTCGGCAGGCTGTTGATGCGAAGACAGCGTTTGACTCGATCAACGAAGTCGGACTGCCGGAATTGGCGGGGGCTGATGTTGACGCACAGACTGAAGTGCCGGACGTCGACCAGTTTGTCACGCAGCAGTTTGCTTGCCGTCCGGCAGGCTTCCTCAAGAATCCAGGCGCCCACCTCCAGAATCATTCCGCTCTCTTCCAGTATCTGGATGAACTGGTTGGGAGGCAGGTTCCCGGTTTCGGGGTGCTCCCAGCGCAACAGGGCCTCCGCGCCAATGATGCGGTTGAGGCGAGTGTCCACTTGAGGTTGATAACAGAGGCTGAACTCGCCGCGTGGCAGTGCCATGCGCAGATCATTCTCCATGCGCAGGCGTTCACTGGCCGCTTTTTGCATCGAATCATGAAACAGTTGTGTGGCATTGCGGCCCGAATCCTTCGCCCGGTACAGCGCGATATCGGCACGTTTGAGCAGGTCGGCGCTGGTCAGACCGTGGTCGGGGATCAGTGCGATACCGATACTCGGTGTGATTTGCAGACGTTGATTGTCCAGAAACATCGGCTGGGCGAGCAGGGCGCGGAGCATGTCGGCCAGTTCCAGCACCTGATCAGTGACATCGTTGCGGCTGCCTTCCAGTCCACTGATCAGTACCACGAACTCATCGCCGCCCAGTCGCGCCACTGTGTCTTCCATGCGCACGCTGGCTTCAAGCCGGGCGGTAACAATCTTCAGCACGCTGTCACCTACCGGATGGCCCAGCGAATCATTGATGTGCTTGAAGTGATCCAGGTCCATGAACAGCAGAGCGCCACGCAGATTGTGGCGTTGCAGCAGGATTATTTGCTGACTTAACCGGTCCATGAGCAATGCCCGGTTGGGCAGATTGGTCAGGGAGTCGTGATAGGCCAGGTGCTGAACCTGCTCCTGGGCGCTCTTCAGCTCGCTGATATCCCGCGCATTCATCAGCAAGCATTCGACATCGTTGAGGGTAATGGTTTCGACCGACACTTCAGCGGTGACGTGGGAGCCGTTCTTGTGACAGCCGGTCATTTCCCGGTGATGCACCCGGCCATTTTCTTCCAGATCGCGAATCAACTGCTCACGTTGTTCAATGTGAGCCCAGATGCCCAGCTCCGCGACGGTACGGCCGAGCACTTCGTCAGGGGTAAACCCCATCAATCGGCAAAAGCCTCCGTTGACCTCCAGGTAACGGCCACTGATGCGCTCGGTGATGGTGATTGCGTCAGGACTGGAGTGGAATGCTTTGGCGAACTTCTCTTCGCTGGCCTTCAGGGCGCGTTCGGCACGCAGGTGCGCGCTGTTGTCCATGAAGGTGCTGAGCAGATAAAGCTGGCGCTCCAGTTCGATTTTCAATGCGCTGAAAGTGCCTTCAACCAGTCGGCCATCTCGTGCGCGCAATCGCACATCCAGCCTGACGGGCTCGTCTTGGGTCATGACGCGTCTGACCAGGCTGTTGCGGTGTTCGGAATCGTCCCATAACCCCAGCTCGACACCCGTCCGACCAATGGTTTCGGCAGCGGACCAGCCGAGCATTGTTTCGAACTGGCGATTGACCTCGCAGATCACTCCGCTGTCGATGGTGGACAGGATCACCACGTTGGGGCTGAGGTTGTAGAGCGTTGCAAAACGCTTTTCGGATTCGCTCAGCGCCGCGGCATGGCCGGAGGACTGAAAGGTGTTGCTATCTGCAAGTTCTGGCATGGGATCACGCGCCTGTAAGTAATAAAGGCAGTAATACGATCTTTAGCATCAGGAGCTTTCAGCATTGGCCAGCCTGGGCATCTAGCAGCGCCATGAATGCCCGGGCCGCATTGGACAACGTACGCTCCGTGTGAAGTATGTAGCCTAGCTGACGACTGAGCTGTATGCCCGGTAATGGAATACGCGCCACCTGTTCATCGAGCATAGTCCGTGGCAGCACGCTCCATGCGAGGCCGATGGAGACCATCATTTTGATGGTTTCCAGATAGTTGGTGCTCATGGCGATATCCGGCTTGAGCCCTTGGGCTTCGCACAGTCCGCTGACGATGTGATGGGTAAACGTGTTGTTGCCGGGAAATACCGCCGGATAGCCGACGACGTCCTGCAAACTCACCGGGCCGCTGTTGGCCAGTGGGTGTTCAGGAGCTGCAACGAAGTCCAGCGGGTCATCCCAGACTGACACGGCCTTGATCAGCGTGTGAGGATCCGGGGCCAGAGTGATGACTGCCAGCTCAGCGCGGCCATGAAGGATTTCCTCGTAGGCGACCTCTGAATCCAGGAACTGAATGTCCAGCGCGACTTCAGGATAACGTCGGGTGAACTCCCGGAGCAGCGAGGGCAGACGGTGCAGGCCGATGTGATGACTGGTTGCCAAAGTCAGACGGCCGGTCACTTCACCCGTCAGATTGGTCAGTGCACGCCGGGTATCGTCCAGCACATTCAGAATCTGATAAGCCCTGGGCAGCAAGGCTCTACCAGCCTCGGTCAGGCTGACTTCCCGGCCCAGCCGGTCAAACAGCCGCACGTTCAACTGCTGCTCCAGCCCGGCTATGCGCTTGCTGATAGCGGGCTGGGTCAAGTGCAGGTGTTCACCTGCTCCGGAAAAGCTGCCGGTTTCCGCGATAGCAATAAAAGCGTTGAGGTTAGCCAGATCCATCTCAGATTCCAGTTGGTTATCCAAAGCATAAAAATTATGAATTTGAGTTATTTAAGCATATTCCATAGCATTACCTCACAAGCCAAAGGGTCATCGGTCGATCACCCAGGGCATAGAAAGACAGAAACGCGCTGATGAGGAACCATCCGATGGCCGGCAAAACGTTGTACGACAAGCTCTGGGATTCGCACGAAGTAAAGAAGCGTGACGATGGCTCGTCGCTGATTTACATCGATCGTCACATCATCCATGAAGTGACTTCGCCACAGGCCTTTGAAGGTCTGCGTCTGGCGGGCCGCAAGCCATGGCGCATCGACGCCAACATTGCGACCCCCGACCACAACGTACCGACCACTCCGGAACGTAAAGGCGGTATCGAAGCCATTGCCGATCAGGTGTCGCGTCTTCAGGTGCAGACCCTCGACGACAACTGCGACGAGTACGGCATTACCGAATTCAAAATGAACGACGTGCGTCAGGGCATCGTTCACGTGATCAGCCCGGAGCAGGGCGCGACACTGCCGGGCATGACCGTGGTCTGTGGCGACTCTCATACCTCCACTCATGGCGCATTCGGTGCGCTGGCCCACGGTATCGGCACTTCCGAGGTTGAGCATGTGCTCGCCACTCAGTGCCTGGTGGCCAAGAAAATGAAAAACATGCTGGTTTCCGTCGAGGGCAAATTGCCCGTCGGCGTGACAGCCAAAGACATTGTGCTGGCGGTGATCGGCAAGATCGGCACCGCAGGCGGCAACGGCCATGCGATGGAGTTTGCGGGCAGCGCGATCCGCGATCTGTCGGTTGAAGGCCGTATGACCATCTGCAACATGTCCATCGAGGCGGGCGCTCGCGTCGGTCTGGTGGCTACCGATGAAAAGACCATTGCCTATGTGAAGGGGCGTCCTTTCGCACCTAAAGGCGAGCAGTGGGATTTGGCAGTAGAAGCCTGGAAAGACCTGGTTTCCGATGCCGACGCGCACTTTGATACCGTGGTCAAACTCGACGCCGCGCAGATCAAACCACAAGTCAGCTGGGGCACTTCTCCGGAGATGGTGCTGGCCGTTGATCAGAACGTTCCGGATCCGGCTCAGGAAGCTGACCTGGTCAAGCGTGGCTCTATTGAGCGTGCCTTGAAGTACATGGGCCTCAAAGCCAATCAGGCCATCACCGACATCCAGCTGGATCGCGTATTCATTGGTTCCTGCACCAACTCGCGTATCGAGGACTTGCGTGCTGCGGCTGAAATCGCCAAAGGTCGCAAGGTGGCTTCGACTATCAAGCAGGCGATCGTTGTGCCGGGCTCGGGGCTGGTCAAGGCGCAGGCGGAAAGCGAAGGTCTGGACAAGATCTTTCTTGAGGCCGGTTTCGAATGGCGTGAGCCAGGGTGCTCGATGTGTCTTGCAATGAACCCGGACCGCCTGGAAAGTGGCGAGCATTGTGCGTCCACCTCCAACCGCAACTTCGAAGGTCGTCAGGGTGCCGGTGGTCGTACTCATCTGGTCAGCCCGGCGATGGCCGCAGCCGCAGCGGTCAACGGTCGTTTCATTGATGTTCGCGAACTGATTCAGCACTAAGGAGCCCAGCATGAAAGCCTTTACTCAGCACACCGGCCTTGTCGCTCCTCTGGATCGTGCCAACGTCGATACCGATCAGATCATTCCCAAGCAGTTTCTCAAGTCGATCAAGCGCACCGGCTTTGGTCCGAACCTGTTCGACGAATGGCGTTATCTGGACGTCGGGCAACCGTATCAGGACAACTCCAAGCGGCCGTTGAACCCTGACTTCGTACTCAACGATGCTCGCTATCAAGGTGCGAGCGTGTTGCTGGCCCGGGAAAACTTCGGCTGCGGCTCAAGCCGTGAGCACGCTCCGTGGGCACTGGACGAGTACGGTTTCTGCGCGATCATCGCCCCCAGCTATGCCGATATCTTCTTCAACAACAGCTTCAAGAACGGCTTGCTGCCGATCATTCTCGACGAAGCTGAAGTTGATGAACTGTTCAAGCAGGTTGAAGCCAACGAAGGTTACCAGTTGACCGTCGACCTGGCGGCCCAGACGGTCACTCGTCCGGATGGCAAGGTATACAGCTTTGAAGTCGATGCGTTTCGCAAGCACTGCCTGCTGGAAGGTCTGGATGACATCGGTCTGACCCTGGTGGATGGCGAAGCGATTGCCAGTTTCGAAGCGAAGCACCGCGCCAGCCAGCCGTGGTTGTTCCGCGGTTAACGCAGAACCCTGTTGGAGCGAGGCTTGCCCGCGAATTGATTTATCAGGCGACATAATGTTCGCCTGATCCAATGCCTTCGCGGGCAAGCCTCGCTCCAACGGAGAATATCGTTCCCTCGCCATTATCCTTGGAGGATTCATGACCAACTCCGCCCACACTCAAGTCGTACAACGTCAATTCGGTGAGCAGGCCTCCGCCTATCTGAGCAGTGCCGTGCACGCCCAAGGCACCGAATTTGCGCTGCTACAGGCGGAAGTGGCGGGGCGTAGTGATGCGCGGGTACTGGATCTGGGATGTGGCGCGGGGCATGTGAGCTTCAATGTCGCTTCGGCAGTCGGCGAAGTGGTAGCGTACGACCTTTCGCAGCAGATGCTCGATGTCGTGGCCGCTGCAGCGCAGGAACGTGGGCTGACGAATGTCAGTACTGTGTGCGGCGCTGCGGAAAGCCTGCCATTTGCGGATGGCGAGTTCGACTTCGTGTTCAGTCGCTATTCGGCTCACCACTGGAGCGATCTGGCGCCAGCCCTGCGTGAAGTGCGCAGAGTGTTGAAGCCGGGAGGCGTTGCCGCTTTTATCGACGTTATGTCTCCAGGCAGCCCGTTACTGGATACCTACCTGCAAAGCGTGGAAGTGCTGCGTGATACCAGCCACGTACGCGACTATTCCGCCGCCGAGTGGCTGCGGCAGGTCAGCGAGGCAGGCCTGTTCACCCGCAGCCACAGTCGTCAGCGTCTGCACCTTGAGTACAACTCCTGGGTAGAACGCATGCGTACCCCGCAAGCCTTTCGGGTCGCGATCCGGGAGTTGCAGCAGGCGATGGGCGCGGAAGTGCGCGAATATTTCGAGATTACCGCTGACGGCTCGTTCAGCACCGATGTGCTGGTGTTATGGGCCGAACGCTAGTTTTTCCCGTTCAGTAGACGAAGAGGCGCTGACCGACAGCGCCGTTACAAAAAATTGAGGATGTTATGAGCAAGCAGATTCTGATTCTCCCTGGCGACGGTATTGGTCCGGAAATCATGACCGAAGCGGTCAAGGTGCTGGAACTGGCCAACGAGAAGTATCAACTGGGCTTCGAACTCAGCCATGACGTGATCGGCGGCGCTGCGATCGACAAGCATGGCGTGCCACTGGCTGACGAAACACTGGCGCGTGCCCGCGCAGCTGACGCGGTATTGCTGGGTGCTGTGGGCGGCCCGAAATGGGACGCCATTGAGCGTGATATCCGCCCAGAGCGCGGCCTGCTGAAAATCCGTGCGCAACTGGGTCTGTTCGGCAACCTGCGTCCGGCCATCCTCTATCCACAGCTGGCTGATGCTTCCAGCCTCAAGCCTGAAATCGTTGCCGGTCTGGACATCCTCATCGTCCGTGAGCTGACGGGCGGTATCTATTTCGGTGCACCGCGTGGCAGCCAGACCCTGGAAAACGGCGAACGTCAGGCCTATGACACGCTGCCGTACAGCGAGAGCGAAATCCGCCGCATCGCTCGCGTCGGTTTCGACATGGCACGTGTACGTGGCAAGAAGCTGTGCTCGGTAGACAAGGCCAACGTTCTGGCCTCCAGCCAACTGTGGCGTGAAGTGGTCGAGGAAGTCGCCAAGGATTACCCGGACGTCGAACTGAGCCACATGTACGTCGACAACGCCGCCATGCAGCTGGTGCGTGCGCCGAAGCAGTTTGATGTGATCGTCACCGATAATATGTTCGGCGACATTCTGTCCGACGAAGCGTCGATGCTCACCGGCTCCATCGGCATGCTGCCGTCGGCCTCGCTGGATGCCAATAACAAGGGCATGTATGAGCCTTGCCATGGCTCGGCACCTGACATCGCGGGCAAAGGCATTGCCAACCCGCTGGCGACGATCCTTTCCGTGTCGATGATGCTGCGTTACAGCTTCAATCTGACCGACGCTGCCGATGCCATTGAAAAGGCCGTGAGCCTGGTTCTGGACCAAGGCTTGCGCACTGGCGACATCTGGTCGGCGGGCAATGCGAAGGTCGGCACGCAGGAAATGGGCGACGCTGTAGTCGCCGCGCTGCGCAATCTGTAATATCTTCGGCCCGCTTCATTATCGGCCATAGTAAAAACGTAGCGAGCGAAGGCAAGACAAGGCAAAAACAGGCGAGGACGCGGAGTTTAGTGCTTCTTAAATGAGCAGTCCGAGCCTGTTTTTAACGCAGTATTGTCGAGCGCAGTAGTTTTTACTTTGGCCGGCGAGTGTGGCGGCCCACTTTTTGTAAAGGGTGTAGTTGCGATGAAACGTGTAGGTCTGATCGGTTGGCGTGGAATGGTCGGTTCCGTGCTCATGCAGCGGATGCTGGAAGAGCAGGATTTTGATCTGATCGAGCCGGTGTTTTTCACCACCTCCAACGTAGGCGGCCAAGGCCCCTCCGTCGGCAAGGACGTGGCTCCGCTCAAAGATGCTTACAGCATTGACGAGCTGAAAACCCTCGACGTGATTCTGACCTGCCAGGGCGGCGACTACACCAATGAGGTGTTTCCGAAGCTGCGCGAAGCCGGTTGGCAGGGTTACTGGATCGACGCCGCTTCCAGCCTGCGTATGCAGGATGATGCGGTCATCGTTCTGGATCCGGTTAACCGCAAGGTCATCGACCAGCAGCTCGATGCCGGTACCAAAAACTACATTGGCGGTAACTGCACGGTCAGCTTGATGCTGATGGGCCTGGGCGGTCTGTTCGAAGCCGGCCTGGTGGAGTGGATGAATGCCATGACCTATCAGGCAGCTTCTGGTGCGGGCGCGCAGAACATGCGTGAGCTGATCAAGCAGATGGGCGCGACTCACGCGGCTGTTGCTGACGACCTGGCCAATCCTGCCAGCGCGATTCTGGACATCGACCGCAAGGTCGCTGAAGCCATGCGCAGCGATGCCTACCCGACCGAAAACTTCGGTGTGCCATTGGCCGGCAGCCTGATCCCTTGGATCGACAAAGAACTGCCGAATGGTCAGAGCCGTGAAGAGTGGAAAGGCCAGGCCGAGACCAACAAGATTCTCGGTCGCTTCAAGAGCCCGATTCCTGTCGATGGTATCTGCGTGCGGATCGGCTCGATGCGTTGCCACAGCCAGGCATTGACCATCAAGCTCAATAAGGACGTGCCAATCGCCGACATCGAAGGTTTGATCAGCCAGCACAACCCTTGGGTGAAGCTGGTGCCAAACCATCGCGAAGCGAGCATTCAGGAGCTGAGCCCGACTTCCGTGACTGGCACCATGAGCATTCCGGTGGGCCGCCTGCGCAAGCTGAACATGGGCTCGCAGTATCTGGGCGCGTTCACTGTTGGCGATCAGTTGCTGTGGGGCGCGGCCGAGCCGTTGCGTCGCATGCTGCGGATCCTGCTGGAGCGTTGATCGCCCGGTTGTAGCTGACATGAAAAACCGCCTTTCGGGGCGGTTTTTTTGTGGACGCTTAAAAATAACGCGGTCCTGTTGGAGCCGAGCTTGCTCGCGAAGGGCGATTCCCCGGTCATATTTGTAGACCGCAGCGCTTGATTCGCGGGCAAGCCTCGCTCC
The DNA here is from genome assembly GCF_002699985.1 of Pseudomonas sp. ICMP 561. Lineage (GTDB taxonomy): Bacteria > Pseudomonadota > Gammaproteobacteria > Pseudomonadales > Pseudomonadaceae > Aquipseudomonas > Aquipseudomonas quasicaspiana. The sequence goes on from NZ_LKBT01000056.1 coordinate 247,268, forward strand.
AACAAAAATTTCCCAATATGTGGGATTAACATTTACATATTGAGATATTTCCCGTTTCAGGTTTATAGTCCTCCTCGCACTCACTGCTCAAAAAATAATAGGTGAAGCGATGCAAGCGCATTTGATCGCGCTCGATTGGGGAACAACCTCTCTTCGTGCTTATCGACTCGGCGATCATGGCCGGGTTCTGGAACAGCGTTCTCTGAGCGCAGGCATCATGCAATTGCCGAGTACGCCGCGAATGATCGCCGGTGAACTCTGCAGCGACGGTTTTGAACTGGCGTTTGACGAGGCGTGTGGCGACTGGCTCGATGCCGAACCCAACCTGCCGGTCATTGCCTGTGGCATGGTCGGCAGCGCCCAAGGCTGGCGTGAAGCGGTCTATCGGGAAACCCCGGCCAGCGTCTCCGGTCTCAGCTCTGCCTTGCAAACCGTACGCAGCCTGCGTGGTGTCGATGTCCACATCATTCCTGGCGTACTCCAGCGTTCGGTCCTGCCCAATGTCATGCGGGGTGAAGAAACTCAGGTGCTGGGTGTCTTGGCCGGTTTATCCGCCACCGAAGCCCTCAAACCCCTGTTGATCGGGTTGCCCGGTAGTCACTCCAAATGGGTTCAGGCGGCCGACGGCTGCATCCTGCATTTCGATACTTTCATGACCGGCGAAGTCTTTGCTGCGCTGAGCAACCACACGATTCTCGGCCGCACCATGCAGCGCAGTGAGGTCTTTGATCAGGCAGCGTTTGATCTGGGGGTCGCGGTGGCGTTGTCGGCTGACGGCGCAGCGGGGCCGCTATCAACGATTTTCAGTTGCCGCACCCTGGGCCTGACCGGCCAACTCAGTGCTGATGCCCAACCTGATTACTTGTCCGGTCTGTTGATCGGGCATGAGCTGGCAACCCTCGCCACTCTGCAGCGTGCCCATCATTCCGAATTGCCTCCCGTCATTCTTCTGGGTGGCGAGCAATTGTGTCTGCGTTACGGGCGAGCCCTGCACGCCTGCGGTTTTCTTCACGTGACGGTGGCAGAACAGGCCACTGAGCGCGGTCTATGGCAAGTGGCACTCAAAGCCGGCTTGCTCGCCAACATTCCATTAGAGGTCTGACATGCTCAAGCAAGCACTGCTCGAAAACGGTTTGATCGCCATTCTGCGTGGTCTGCGTCCGGCAGAAGCGCCCGCCATTGGTGATGTGTTGTATGAGGCGGGTTTCCGGGTCATTGAAGTGCCCCTTAATTCGCCGCAGCCCTATGACAGCATTCGTCTGTTGCGCCAGAGTCTGCCTGCCGATTGCCTGATCGGTGCAGGCACCGTGATGACTCCTGAACAGGTCGACCTGGTCAAGGAGGCGGGCGGGCAGGTCATCGTCATGCCGCACAGTGATGCCAAGGTGTTGCGCGCCGCCAAAGAGGCGGGGTTGTTTCTGTCACCTGGAGTGGCGACACCGACAGAAGCCTTCGCTGCGTTGGCCGAAGGTGCTGATGTGCTGAAGCTTTTTCCGGCTGAGCAAATGAGTCCTGCCGTGGTGAAAGCCTGGCTTGCGGTGTTGCCTATAGGGACAGCACTGGTTCCGGTGGGGGGTATTACCCCGGACAACATGAAGGTCTTTCTGGAGGCAGGCGTCAAAGGTTTCGGTCTCGGCTCGGGTTTGTTCAAACCGGGCATGAGCGCAGCCGAAGTGGGCGAGCGCGCTCATGCCTATGTCGCGGCCTGGAAGCAATTGACCGAACGTTTTTGAGTCAACCAGAGCGCTTCAGGCGCCACTTCAAATAAGAGAATCGCACACATGAAAATTACCAAACTTACGACTTTTATCGTTCCGCCACGCTGGTGCTTCCTCAAGGTCGAAACCGACCAAGGCATTACGGGTTGGGGCGAACCGGTGGTTGAAGGCCGTGCTCACACGGTTGCAGCGGCTGTCGAAGAGTTGTCTGACTACCTGATCGGCAAAGACCCGCGCAATATCGAAGACATCTGGACCGTGCTCTATCGTGGCGGTTTTTATCGCGGCGGCGCGGTGCACATGAGCGCACTGGCCGGTATCGATCAGGCGTTGTGGGATATCAAGGGCAAGCATCTGGGGGTATCGGTCAGCGATTTGCTCGGCGGCCAGGTGCGCGACAAGATCCGTGTTTACTCGTGGATCGGCGGCGACCGCCCGGCTGATACCGCCCGTGCGGCCAAAGAAGCGGTGGAGCGGGGCTTCACTGCGGTGAAGATGAACGGCACCGAAGAGTTGCAGTTCCTCGATACCTTCGACAAGGTCGACCTCGCGCTGGCCAACGTTGCCGCAGTGCGTGACGCAGTCGGGCCAAACGTGGGCATCGGCGTCGATTTCCATGGCCGGGTGCACAAACCCATGGCCAAGGTACTGATGAAAGAACTGGACCCGTACAAACTGATGTTCATCGAAGAGCCAGTGCTCAGCGAGAACTACGAGGCGTTGAAAGAGCTGGCGCCCTTGACCAGTACGCCGATTGCCCTGGGCGAAAGGCTGTTCTCGCGCTGGGATTTCAAGCGCGTGTTGAGCGAAGGCTACGTCGACATTATCCAGCCTGATGCGTCCCATGCCGGTGGTATCACTGAGACTCGCAAGATCGCCAACATGGCTGAAGCCTACGACGTCGCCCTTGCGTTACATTGCCCGCTCGGTCCGATAGCCCTGGCTGCGTGCCTGCAACTGGATGCGGTCTGCTACAACGCCTTCATTCAAGAGCAGAGCCTGGGTATTCACTACAACGAGAGTAATGACCTGCTGGATTACATCAAGAATCCCGAGGTGTTCGATTACGACAAAGGCATGGTGAAAATTCCCAACGGACCCGGCCTGGGCATCGAGATCAACGAAGAGTACGTCAAGGAGCGCGCGGCTATCGGCCATCGCTGGCGCAACCCGATCTGGCGCCATGCCGATGGCAGCTTTGCGGAGTGGTGATTTCTCAGGCTGACGCCTGACCCTTGTAGGAGCTGCCGAAGGCTGCGAAAGCGATCTGCCTGAATCACCGCGATTCGCAGCCTTTGGCAGCTCCTACAGGGGGTCACCAGTTCATAGCGACCTCAATAAAGACAAAAAGAGGCACCTCACATGCAAACCCGCACTCTCGAAGGGGCGGCGTCTTTAGTCACGCCTACCCGCAAGCGTTATTTCATCATGGTCCTGTTGTTCATCACCGTCGTGATCAACTATCTGGACCGCAGCAACCTGTCCATCGCCGCGCCTGCGCTGACCAGCGAACTGGGTATCGATCCGGTGCATGTCGGATTGATTTTCTCGGCATTCGGCTGGACTTACGCGGCCATGCAATTACCCGGTGGCTGGCTCGTCGACCGTGTACCGCCACGAATCCTGTACACCGTCGCATTGGCGCTGTGGTCCATCGCGACCATCATGCTCGGCTTCGCTGCCAGCTTCATCGCGCTGTTCGTTTTGCGCATGGCAGTGGGCGCCCTGGAAGCACCGGCGTATCCCATCAACAGTCGTGTCGTCACCACCTGGTTTCCCGAGCGTGAGCGGGCCACGGCCATTGGCTTCTATACCTCAGGGCAGTTTGTCGGTCTGGCATTTCTGACACCGGTGCTGGCCTGGCTGCAAGCGCACTACGGCTGGCACATGGTGTTCGTCAGCACTGGTGCGGTGGGCGTGCTCTGGGCGGTTATCTGGTACATGGTGTATCGCGAGCCTCGTGATTTCAAAGGCGTCAACGAGGCAGAAATCGAGTTGATTCGCGAAGGCGGCGGGCTGGTGGATATCCAGGCTGACACGGCCAAAGAAAAACGTCCGTTCAGTTGGGCGGATCTGGGCATCGTGCTCACCAAACGCAAGCTTTGGGGGATCTACCTCGGTCAGTTCTGCCTGAACTCGACGCTGTGGTTCTTTCTGACCTGGTTCCCGACCTATCTCGTGAAATACCGCGGCATGGATTTCATCAAGTCCGGCCTGTTGGCGTCGCTGCCATTTCTCGCGGCATTCATCGGTGTGCTGTGTTCGGGATTTTTCTCTGACTGGCTGATCCGTCGCGGTCATACCGTAGGTTTTGCGCGCAAATTGCCGATCATTGCCGGTCTACTGATTTCCACCTCGATCATTGGCGCCAACTTCGTTGATTCGACGCCGTTGGTCATCGCATTTCTGGCGCTGGCGTTCTTCGGCAATGGTCTGGCGTCCATCACCTGGTCGCTGGTATCGACCCTGGCCCCGGCGCGTCTGCTGGGCCTGACGGGCGGGACCTTCAACTTCATCGGCAACCTGTCGGCCATTGCCACGCCTATCGTGATTGGCTTCTTGGTGTCCGGCGATTCCTTTGCGCCTGCTATTACCTACATCTCAGTGCTGGCGCTGCTGGGGGCGCTGTCCTACATCCTGCTGGTGGGCAAGGTCGAGCGTATCGAGCTTTAACCGCGGATATCGGAAGTAGCATGGAGATGAGCTGGCGGCGATAATGCCGCCAGTTTTTTGAGGGGATAAGCCTGATATGTCGCAAGCGCTCGACGACACAGCAAGCAGCACTTCCAAAGATTCGGCGCCGACGGGTACGCAGACCCTGTTGCGCGGGCTGGGCGTGGTTCAGGCCGTCGCCGACGGTGCACGGGACCTCAAGGAAATTGCCCGGCGCATTGGCACCACGCGCAGCACTACGCACCGGTTGGTCAGTTGCCTGGTGGAGGAGCGTTATCTGCGGGTATTGCCTCAGGTCGGCTACCTGCTGGGGCCCAAGTTGATCGAGCTGGGCTTTCAGGCGCGGGAAGAGGTGCCTTTGGCGATATTGGCCCGGCCTTATCTGGATGAGCTTTCACAGTTGACCGGCGACACTGTCCACCTCGCGATTCGTGACGGCGACGAGGTGCTTTATCTGCACAAGAATCCTGGGCGTAACGGTCCGGAAATGCGTTCACGAGTTGGCCATCGTATGCCGCTGGCGCGTACCGGGATCGGCAAGGCGCTGCTGCTGGACAGCGTGGAAAGCGAGTGGCTGCGGCTGTACCAGGTCAGTTTGCCGGAAGTGGCGCGCAACCCGTTGTGGCCCGCTCATGAGGAGCAGTCCTGGGAGCAGGTGCGTCAGCGTATGCATGAGTACGTGGAAGGCGGTTACGCGTTTGATCTTGAGGATAACGAGCCGTCGATCCGCTGCGTGGCAGCGCCGATTCGTGATGCGGGCAAGCACATTGTTGCCGGCATCAGCATCGCCAGTACCGTGCCTTACATGCCGTTGGAGAAAATGGCCGAGCTGGTGCCGTTGATCAAGGAGACGGCGGCCAGGTTGTCGGCGGAGTTGGGAGGTTGAACACCAGCCTCTGTAGGAGTGAGCTTGCTCGCGATGCGATATGACAGTCGACAAATAACTGACTGGTCTGACGCTATCGCGAGCAAGCTCACTCCTACAGTATTTCTGCGGTTGTTACGCTTTCAGCGTCGCCATATCAATCACAAAGCGATACTTCACATCGCCTTTTACGACGCGCTCGAACGCTTCGTTGATGTTACGGATGTCGAGCATTTCGATATCGCAGGTGATGTCGTGTTCGGCGCAGAAATCCAGCACTTCCTGGGTTTCGGCCATGCCACCAATCATCGAGCCAGCCAGTACCTTGCGGGACATGACCAGGTTCACTGCGTTCACCGGCGGATCTACAGGCTCGATCAGACCGACCAGAATATGCACGCCATCGAAGCGCAGGGTCTGCAGGTAGGGGTTGAGATCGTGCTGCACGGGGATGGTGTCCAGCAGGAAGTTGAATGTCCCTGCGACCGCTTGCATCTGGGCTTCGTCGGTTGAGATAACCACGTGATCAGCACCCTGACGACGACCTTCTTCTGCCTTGCTGGCGGAGCGAGTGAACAGGGTGACTTCAGCGCCCATCGCCTTGGCGAATTTGATGCCCATGTGGCCCAGACCGCCCATGCCCAATACACCAACCTTGTCACCAGCTTTCACACCGTAGTGCTTGAGCGGCGAGTAGGTGGTAATACCTGCGCACAGAATCGGTGCTGCACTGGCGAGGTTCAGTTTTTCAGGGATGCTCACCACGAAACGTTCGCTGACCACGATGCTGTCGGAGTAGCCGCCCATGGTCAGGCTGCCGTCAATGCGGTCCTGTCCGGCATAGGTTGGGGTCATGCCGTTCTGGCAGTAGTTTTCCAGATCCGCTTTACAGGCGTCGCACGTACGGCAGGAGTCAACCATGCAGCCAACACCCACGAGATCGCCGACTTTGTACTTGCTGACATCAGCACCGACCGCCGTGACTTTGCCGACGATTTCGTGGCCGGGCATCAGTGGGTAAGCAGCGAAGCCCCACTCGTCGCGGGCCTGGTGGATGTCGGAGTGGCAGACGCCGCAGAACATGATTTCGATGGCCACATCATCCGGGCGCGGGCTGCGGCGTTCGAAGGACATGGGGGCGAGGGGCGCGGTCGATGATTGAGCGGCATAACCGATAGCTGTGTACATGGTGAACCTCGCAAGGCAATCAATAATTGAGGCTGACCAGTTTGCGGGAAGGCAGGGTTCAGGGCCATGACCATTCCTCCGCGACTCATGCCTGATCCTCCGGAGGTTTTGGGTTTGATGTTGCTACATGTGGCATTTCTGCGATCATGCAGCTGTCTAATCCTCCGCCCGGTGCCCCATGTCGTTGCCTCATCAAACCGATGCCAATGCCACCCTTGTTTCTCTTATCAAGCCACTGGCGACGCGTCCAGGTTTCGTGCCGACGTTGCTGCCCGAAGTCAACGTAGTGTCGCTCTCTACCTATGTTGCAAGCAGCCCGCAGATCTACGAGCCGAGCCTGATGATCATCGCCCAGGGCGGCAAGCTGGCGAGCCTGGGTACACGAACCTTCGATTATGGTGCCGGGCATTATCTGGTTCAGGCGCTTTCGGTGCCGTTCATGTGCGAAACCTTTGCCACGCCTGAGGCGCCGTTGTTTGGCGTTTCTGTGGCGATTGACCGGGTGATGCTGGGTGAGCTGGTGCAGGCCATGGGGCCAATGCCGGATCAGATTGTGGAAGCGCAGACTCCGGAGTCCATGACTTCGGTGTTGCTGGATGCGCCGATGCGGGAAAGTGTCGAGCGATTGTTGCGCTGCCTGCACGATCCGCTGGATTGTCAGGTACTGGGTCCGTCGCGGTTGCGCGAGGTGTTGTATGCCGCGTTGCGCGGTCCTCAAGCCGGGGTGTTACGTGCGTTGGTCGCCCAGCAGAGCCATTTCTCGCGTGTTGCAGCATCGCTGGCGTATCTGCATAGCCATTACGCCGAGCCGTTGAATGTGGAAACCCTGGCACGGCAGGCCAACATGAGTGCTTCAACTTTCCATGAGCATTTCAAACGCAGCACCTTGCTGTCGCCGGTGCAGTATCTGAAACGTCTGCGTCTGCTCAAGGCCCAACAAATGCTGATTGCCGAAGGGATGGGAGTGGCGCAGGTTGCGCATTGCGTCGGGTATCAAAGCACGTCGCAGTTCAGTCGTGAGTACAAACGCTACTTTGACCGGAACCCGGGCGAAGAGGGGCTGCAGCTGCGAATCCCTGCTTGATCCAAAACCTGAGCTGCCCCGGTGAGCATGGCACCCTCTTGCGGCAAACTTTGATTCTGTTGGAGCGAGGCTTGCCCGCGAAGCAGGCGACTCGGTAAGGCAGAAGCACCGCGTTATCGTTCTTCGCGGGCAAGCCTCGCTCCAACAGAGAATCCGTCAATTGACGTTGTTATATGTAGCTTAACGCGAGACACAGCGCCACCGCAGGGGCGCTACATATTCGGGTAGGTCGGGCCGCCGCTGCCTTCCGGTGTCACCCACGTGATGTTCTGCGAAGGGTCCTTGATGTCACAGGTCTTGCAGTGCACGCAGTTCTGGGCATTGATCTGGAAGCGCTTCTCGCCGTCTTCCTGTGTCACCACTTCATAGACGCCAGCCGGGCAGTAACGTTGAGCGGGCTCGTCATACAGCGGCAGGTTTTTGCCAATCGGGATGCTTGGGTCGGTCAGCTTCAGGTGGCACGGCTGTTCTTCTTCGTGGTTAGTACCGGAGATGAATACCGAGCTGAGCTTGTCAAAGCTGAGTTTGCCGTCGGGTTTCGGGTAGTCGATCTTCGCCGAGTCTGCTGCAAGCTTCATGCAGGCATAATCCGGCTTGGTGTCGTGCAGCGTGAACGGCAGCTTGCCACCGAAGATGTTCTGATCAACAAAGTTGAACGCGCCGCCCATGATTGCGCCGTACTTGTGCAGGGCCGGGCCGAAGTTGCGGCTGGCGAACAGCTCTTCGTGCAGCCAGCTGTTTTTGAAGGCTGAGACATAAGTGTTCAGCTCATCACCGCCTTCCTTGCCCGCCAACAACGCCTCTGCTACCGATTCAGCGGCCAGCATGCCGGACTTCATGGCTGTGTGGCTGCCTTTGATCTTGGCAAAGTTCAGTGTGCCCAGATCGCAACCGATCAGTGCGCCGCCCGGGAAGACCATCTTCGGCAGCGAATTGAGACCGCCTTTGCAGATGGCTCGTGCGCCGTAGCTGATGCGCTTGCCGCCTTCAAGGTACTGCGCGACCACCGGGTGGTGCTTATAGCGCTGGAATTCGTCAAACGGCGAGAGGTAAGGGTTGCTGTACGACAGGTCGACGATCAGGCCCACGACCACCTGATTATTTTCCAGGTGATAAAGGAAAGAACCGCCCATGTTTTCGTCGTCCAGCGGCCAGCCAGCGGTATGCACCACCAGACCTTGTTCATGTTTGGCCGGGTCGACTTCCCAGATTTCTTTCAGGCCGATGCCGTAGTGCTGGGCGTCAGCGTCGGTATCAAGGTTGAAGCGTTTGATCAGTTGCTTGCCGATGTGACCACGGCAGCCTTCGGCGAACAGCGTGTATTTGCCGCGCAATTCCATGCCGGGGGTGTACAGACCGTCTTTTGGCTGACCCTCGCGGTCGACACCCAGATCACCGGTGATGATGCCGCGTACTACGCCGCTTTCATCGATCAGCGCTTCCTGGGCAGCAAAGCCCGGGTAGATTTCAACGCCCAGGTTCTCGGCCTGCTGGGCGAGCCAGCGGCACAGATTGCCCAGAGAGATAATATAGTTGCCCTCGTTGTGCATGGTCTTGGGCACAAAGAGGTCCGGGACTTTCACTGATTTTTCGGCACTGCGCAGGACGTAGATGTCGTCACGCTTGACTGGAGTGTTCAGCGGCGCGCCGAGGTCTTTCCAGTCCGGGAACAATTCGTTTAGCGCGCGGGGTTCGAACACTGCGCCAGAGAGGATGTGTGCGCCAACTTCGGAGCCTTTTTCCACCACGCAGACGCTGATTTCCTGACCGGCTTCAGCAGCCTTTTGTTTTAGACGGCACGCGGCAGAAAGCCCGGCGGGGCCGGCACCGACGATGACGACGTCGAATTCCATAAATTCGCGTTCCACAGGCTATCTCCTACTCAAGGCTCACAGTATTTTTTTATATGCAGCGGTGCGGGGCATCAGTAACCCACATCTTTTAATGCTGCGCAGTATATCTACACCACCCGGCAGGGCCAATACAAACGTTTGTTTGAAATGGCCGCAGGCCAGATAAAACGCAGACGCGCGGCTCATGACTGGCGGTTTTGTCGTATTGACCGCATAACGGCTTGCGGTCAAGATACGGACGGTTTTGCGCTCGCCGTAGGCTGAACATCGCCTGAACTGCACCTCTGAGGCGTCACGAGCGCGTTGCAGACAATCCAGGTCACGATTATTGCGGGTGCAAAGTTTACACGCCTGCATTGCCCAGATGTGCGGCATCTGGCGTTTATCCCTGTTTAGGTGGCTTGTTTATTGAGGTCACCGTTCGTTCTGTACGAATACGGCTGTTTCCAGAGGTTGCTTCACGGGTACATATGCATCGCCGGGTCTGCACCGGGCGACTTTCTTTTCACCGGAGAGAAACGAGGAATCCATGAAGGTTCTAGTAGCTGTCAAACGAGTGGTCGACTATAACGTCAAGGTTCGCGTCAAGGCGGACAACTCCGGCGTCGATCTCGCTAACGTCAAGATGTCGATGAATCCCTTCTGCGAAATCGCTGTGGAAGAAGCCGTACGCCTGAAAGAGAAGGGCGTTGCGACTGAAATCGTCGTCGTTTCCATTGGTCCGACCAACGCTCAGGAGCAACTGCGTACCGCGCTGGCTCTGGGTGCCGACCGTGCCATTCTCGTTGAGTCCGCCGATGAGCTGAACTCTCTGGCTGTTGCCAAGCTGCTCAACGCCGTCGTTGCCAAGGAACAGCCACAACTGGTCATCCTCGGCAAGCAGGCGATCGACAGCGACAACAATCAGACTGGTCAGATGCTGGCCGCTTTGAGCGGTTTTGCTCAGGGCACTTTCGCGTCGAAAGTTGAAGTCAGCGGCGACAAGGTTGCCGTGACCCGCGAAATCGACGGTGGCCTGCAGACCGTTTCGTTGAGCCTACCAGCCGTGGTGACCACTGACCTGCGTCTGAATGAGCCGCGCTACGCGTCGCTGCCCAACATCATGAAAGCCAAGAAGAAGCCGCTTGAGGTGCTGACCCCGGATGCTCTGGGTGTTTCCACTGCATCGACCACCAAGACCATCAAGGTTGAAGCGCCTGCTGCACGCAGCGCAGGTATCAAGGTCAAGTCGGTGGCTGAACTGGTCGAGAAACTGAAAAACGAAGCTAAGGTGATCTGACCATGACTATCCTGGTAATCGCTGAACACGACAACGCGACACTGGCTCCTGCCACTCTTAATACTGTAGCGGCTGCTGCCAAAATCGGTGGTGACATTCACGTACTGGTTGCCGGTGCAGGCGCTTCGGCCGTTGCCGATGCTGCTGGCAAATTAGCCGGTGTGGCCAAAGTGCTGGTGGCCGATAACGCCGCCTACGCCCATCAGTTGCCGGAAAACATCGCTCCACTGGTTGTTGAGTTGGCCGGTAGCTACAGCCACATTCTGGCCGCTGCTACTTCCAACGGCAAAAACATCCTGCCACGCGTTGCTGCGCTGCTGGACGTCGACCAGATCTCCGAGATCATTTCGGTTGAGTCGGCGGACACCTTCAAGCGTCCGATCTACGCCGGTAACGCCATCGCTACAGTGCAGTCGTCGGCTTCGATCAAAGTGATCACCGTGCGCGCTACCGGTTTCGATCCGGTTGCTGCTGAAGGCGGCTCGGCTGCGGTTGAAGCGGTTTCTGCCGCTCACGACGCAGGTAAATCGAGCTTTGTCGGCGAAGAGCTGGCTCAGTCTGATCGTCCGGAACTGACCGCTGCCAAGATCGTCGTTTCTGGTGGTCGTGGCATGCAGAATGGCGACAACTTCAAGCACTTGTACACGCTGGCTGACAAGCTGGGCGCCGCTGTGGGTGCTTCCCGTGCTGCAGTGGACGCAGGCTTTGTGCCGAACGATATGCAGGTCGGTCAGACCGGCAAGATCGTAGCGCCTCAGCTTTACATCGCGGTGGGTATCTCCGGCGCGATCCAGCATCTGGCGGGCATGAAAGACTCGAAAGTCATTGTTGCGATCAACAAGGACGAAGAGGCGCCCATCTTCCAGGTCGCCGATTATGGTCTCGTAGCCGATCTGTTCGAAGCCATTCCTGAGCTGGAGAAGCTGGTCTAATCCAGATGCTTCGCTTATAAGTGCTTCTATAAAGCCCCGTTCGTTTCGGCCGGTGAGCATCGCAGTTACTGCGAGTTCATAGGGTCCGGGCGAACGGGTTTTTTATTGGCTGTATTAAAGCCCTGAAAAAAGTCTTGAAGCAAAAAAGGTTTTCCCATGGTTCAGTCAAACAGGCTGCTTGCTGCGCTTGTCATCGGTTTGCTTGCAGGGCCCGGCGTGGCAATGGCGGCGGGTAAGTGTGAACGTCTGATCGTGACCGGCAGTCCCGATGCGCCGCCTTACCTGTGGCGTGATCCTCAAGACCCCAAACACTTGATGGGCGCCAGTGCTGATCTGTTCAAGCAGGTGGCGCAGGAGCTCGGGATCAAGGTCGAAGTGCTGTACGCCGGGAAACGCAGTCAGGCGCTTGAAGAAGTGCGTAGCGGTCGCATGGACATGTTGGTGGACGCGCCACTGAGTCAGGCCGAACTGGAAGCGCTGGACTACATCCATCCGCCGCTGATCCAGAATGAAATCATGGTCTGGACGCGTCATGATCAAGCGCTGCCACTGGATACGCTGGCTGATCTGCATGGGCACACAGGTGCGGCATCCGAACGAATCCGGATGACCCAGGTGTTCGATGCGGCCGTCAAGGCGCAGCTGACCCTTGAGCGCCTCCCTAATCTGACTGAGGCCTTTCAAAAATTGATGCTGGGGCAGGTGGACTACGTTCTCGCCAGTCGCTATCCAGGGATGGCGATGGTGCAGACGTTGGGCCTGACCAAGGATCTGGTGGCGCGTCCACAACCGGTTGACCAGCCGGGTCTGTATCTCGCCTTGTCATTCAACTCGGCCTGCAACGATCCCTGGCTTCGCGGACAACTGGCGAAAAAGATGACAGAATCGGCCGCCTCAGGCCTGTCGGGCGAAGCAATCAAACGCAATCTGGAAACCTGGAAGGCTCAATTACTGCAACCGGCCAGCGCCCCAAACAAGTAGGAATGTTTTTTTGTGATTTCTTTCGTGACCTGTCTAGCGACTTCCTTTGTAAAAAGACGCCCCTTATTGGCCGCCATGGCACTCGTTACCCTGGCTGGCTGCGCCAATGATCCGGCCCCCATCGAGCAGATGAAACTGACCGAAAAAGCCGTGGCCCAGGCCAAGGCCGTCGGTGCTGTCGACGATGAGCCAGAGATGCAAATGGCGGAATCGAAATTGGCCCAGGCCCGATCCGACATGACCAACGAGTCCTACAAGGCTGCACGCATGCAGGCCGAGCAGGCTGAACTGGATGCGCGTCTGGCGGAAGCACGGGTTCTGACTGAAAAGAGCGAGGCGCAGGTCACCCAACTGAATACCCGCCTCAATCGTCTGCGCAAGCAGTTGGGGGAGGGCCAATGAACCTTGTTCCCCGTGTATTGAGCGTTTGCCTGCTGCTGGGCTCGGCCGGACTTTACGGCTGCGCAGGTCACCAGGGCAGCGAGCAGGCTTTGCAACAGGCCAATGCTGACTTTCAGAAGGTCAAGGAAGACAGCGATGTTCTGCGCAGTGCCCCGAAGGACGTAGTGCGGGCGGGTGAATTGCTGGGCAAGGCAGAGCGCCTGTCGAGTTATCTGGGCAGCGGCAGTGATGTTGCCCATTACGCCTATCTCAGCAGCCGATACAGTGAAATTGCCCGTGAGCACGCCAATTTGCTGCTCAATACCGAGCGTCTGGAAAAGCAGGAGATGGAGCGCCAGCGTCTTCAATTGGCGCTGCGTGAAGCCAAGCTGGCCAGTGCGCAGCAGCACGGCCAGTGGCTGGAAGACCAGATTGTCAGCCTTGCTACCACACAGACCGAGCGTGGTCTGGTCATGACATTAGGGGACGTATTGTTCGACACCGGTCATGCTGAACTCAAAAGCTCGGCTAACCGGACGGTGCTCAAGGTCGTGCAATTTTTGCAGCTCAACCCCAAACGCGTCGTTCGTATTGAGGGCTACACCGACAACGTTGGCGACAAGCAGGAAAACCTGCGCTTGTCTCAGGAGCGTGCGCAATCGGTGGCTGACGTGCTGACAGATCTGGGTATTGATGAGAAACGCATCCATGTTCAGGGCTACGGTGATGAATATCCTGTGGAAGCCAACGCATCTGAACGGGGGCGCGCGAAAAACCGCCGGGTCGAGATCGTTTTTTCTGATTCGAAAGGGCTGCTCGGTCCCAATCGCTGAGAAAATTTGAAAAAAATCGACGCCTGATTTCGGGTGTCGATTTTTTTTGGCCTGAAAACCTGATGATTTGGCGCTTTTGCCTGATAGTTTTTTTAATCAGCGCGCGCCGGGGCTAGCCCTGCGGGAAACTGTCCCAGTACACTTCACAACTGTTCTGGTGACAAATCGACTATCTTCCTACAAAAGCAAGTCGCCAGCGGTACCGAGGCTGCGTCATGACCAACCTTCTGCTCTACCAAAAAATCGCTCAGCAACTGGCTGAAGACATTCGTCGTGGCGTTTATCAGCCCGGCGAGCGTGTGCCGTCAGTGCGCAAGATGAGTTCGCAGTTGAATGTGAGTCATGCGACCGTCTTGCAGGCCTATGCGAATCTGGAGGATCAGGGGTTGATTCGCGCCCGGCCACAGTCTGGCTATTACGTGCACCAGACTCCGGCATTGACCGCGCCGACACCCGATATCGCCCGTGTCGAAAGGCCGGGATTGGTGACGCGCAGCAGCATCATTCAGCAGGTCTTGATGGAGTCGCGCCGGGAGGGGGTCTTCCCTTTGGGCGCTGCAGTGCCTCACGTCGATTATCTGCCGGTGCGGGCCCTGCATCAGCAGATAGCAAAGGTGACTCGTTTTCAAAGTCCGCGAGCCTTCAGCTACATGTTCAGCCCGGGTTTCGAACCACTGCGTCGTCAGGTTGCCATTCGTATGCGTGATGCAGGCGTAGTGGTTGATCCGGCTGATGTGGTGATCACCCATGGCTGTGTGGATGCATTGCAGATGGCCTTAAGGGTGGTAACGCGGCCTGGTGATCTGATCGCAGCGGAATCGCCAAGTTATTACGGGCTTCTGCAGCTGGCCGATCTTCTGGGGCTCAAGGTTATTGAGATTCCCAGTGACCCCCAAACGGGGATTAGTCTTGAAGCGCTGCAACTGGCCGCCAATCAGTGGTCGATCAAGGCATTGGTACTGACTTCGCGCCTGAGTAATCCTTTGGGCAGTACCATGCCCGAAGAGCGTCAGAAGCACTTGCTGCGGCTGGTCTCGGACTTCGATATTCAAGTAGTTGAAGACGATATTTATGGCGAGTTGATGTTTGAGCAAGGGCGAGCCAAGGCGTTGAAGGCTTTTGATCGTCTGGGGCGCGTTATCTATTGTTCCAGCTTCTCCAAAACCCTATCCCCCGGCGTGCGTATCGGCTGGATGATTGCGGGCAAATATCAGGCTGAAATTCAGCGCTTGCAGATATTCAGTACTCATTCGGCGTGTAGCGTCACGCAAATGGGCGTTGCCGCTTATCTGGAAAATGGCGGCTATGACCGGCATTTGCGTTTCATTCGCGTGGAATACCGGAAGAACCTAAGCGCTTTTCAGCTCGCGGTGCAGCAGTACTTCCCCGAGGGCACGCAGATGAGCCGACCGCTGGGCGGATTTATCCTGTGGGTCAGCTTGCCAGGGCGAGTCAACACTCAGGAATTGCACATCCGGGCGCTTGAGCAAGGGATCAGCATTGCGCCGGGCCTTATCTTCAGCAATACAGAACAGTTCAACCATTGCATTCGATTGAACTGTGGCATTCCGTGGAATCGTGAAGCAGAAAGAGCGCTCATGACGCTCGGAATGCTGGCCAAACAGTTATGCCAGGAAACGGTTGAGCTCTACTGAGGTCAGCTATGTAGGTCCTGCAGACATAGTGTTGTCGTCTGTGGGTTGAATCTCCGTCTTGTTATTGGACGTGCAACAGGCCAGCATGTTGTTTTCTGCCTTTGCCATTTCTGCCCTATGAATGTTTTTCGTTGCGTTGCATTGTCGGTTGTCGTTCTTCTGAGTGCCTGTGATGCTCAGAAGGACGCTGCACCCAAGCCCAAGGTGGCGGCCGAGGCTCAGGCGCCAGCGAAACCCGCTGTCAGCCCGCCAGTTGTTGAGGCCCCAAAGTCAGCCTCCGAGCCCGTCAAATCACAGTTGCATGAGTTGGCGCCGAATGTGCCGGTGGTTCCGGTTGCGACCAGCGGTGATGCTGCGCCTGCCAGTAAGCAGAACAAGACTGAAGTAGCCAAAGCGCCTGCTGCAAAGACTGCGAAGGAAAAAAAGAGCGATGCGGCGAAACGCAAGTCGGTGGCAGAAAGTAAGAAAACACTCAAGGACACCAGTCTCAATAACGCAAAGCTTGATTTGAGTCTGCCTCCTGAGCTGGCTGAAGAGCTGCAACCTGCCGGAACGGCCAAAGCCAAGCCACGCAAGCCCATATTGCCGCCGATGTTCGGCGATAAGCGTGCGTCTGGTAATGATCCTTTCGAGCTCAATGGGCGCATCTTGAGTAATGAAATGGATTTGCAAATGCGTAACGACAATCGTCGGGATGTGGAAGGTGCTGCTCTGGATTTCAAATTCAGGCAGTAGCACCTTGCAGTAGCACCGGGCATTTCAAACGCGCGTTTCAGCGGTTACTATCCTCACTTCAATTTTACCTGTCAGGGTGCTGGTCATGGACTGCCGCTCAGGCTGTGGTGCTTGCTGCATCGCGCCTTCTATCACATCTCCCATTCCAGGCATGCCGGACGGCAAGCCTGCAGGCGAACGCTGCCTGCATCTGTCGCTCGACATGCTGTGCGCTATCTTTGGTCAGCCGGACCGCCCTGCGGTGTGTAGCCAGTTCAAGGCGGGGCAGGATGTCTGTGGCGTTGATCAGGCTGATGCCATCCGTCTGATTACCTGGTGGGAGGAAGCCACAGCAGTTGCTTGAGTTGATTGATCTGTGCCGTAAAACAGAATTGATTCGCTGGAACTTCAACAATAAGGAATACAACAATGAGTTCGCTGCATCGAATGGCTGTTGTCTGTGGGTTGACTGTTCTCGTGGCCGCTGGTGCTCAGGCTGATGACTGGAAAGTTGCGAAGGACGAGGCCGGTATCAAGGTTTCGCTGAGCGAAGTGCCTGGTTCTCAGTACAAGGCTTATCGCGGTGAGACGGTCATCAACGCGAGCGTCGCGAAGTTGCGCAGTCTGCAGGAAGATGTTGCAGGTGCCTGCGCCTGGATTCACGAATGCAAGTCGCAGAAGGTACTCAAGCATGAGGGTAATCAGGCCTGGACATACACTCAGATCAATACACCCTGGCCGGTGACGCCTCGTGATTCTGTATTGCTGGTGACGACGGAAGGGGGCGCTGACGGCAGTCTGACCCGTAAACTTCAGGAAGTACCCACCTACATTCCCGAAGAAAAAGGCTTTGTACGGGTGTCGCAAGTCGACGGCTTCTGGAAGTTCGTGCCGCAAGGACCGAACAAGACGCAGGTGACCTATCAGGTGCACACCGAGCCGGGCGGCAGCGTGCCTTCATGGCTGGCCAACAAGTTCGTGGTGGAGGCGCCGTTCAATACGTTGAA
This sequence comes from Pseudomonas sp. ICMP 561, assembly GCF_002699985.1. Classification (GTDB taxonomy): domain Bacteria; phylum Pseudomonadota; class Gammaproteobacteria; order Pseudomonadales; family Pseudomonadaceae; genus Aquipseudomonas; species Aquipseudomonas quasicaspiana. Next base: position 264,431 of record NZ_LKBT01000056.1, read on the forward strand.
GGCGTTGCGGGAAAGGGCTGAGAAGTAGGCTTCCCTCCCTTTTTTGTAGGGGTGCACGAGCATCAAAAAACATAAATTACTGAATTGAAATGCTTTTTCCCTGTAGGAGCGCGCTTGCCCGCGATCGCGTTAGTACAGGCAATATATTCATCGACAGACAGACTGAATCGCGGGCAAGCGCGCTCCTACAGGTCTCCGTTTTCTACGTGACAGCGTGGTGTCAAGGACACCGGGTCAACTCCTGCTGGGACGGCGGAACAAAAAAGGGCTGCCATTGGCAGCCCTTTTCAGTTGCAGCATGAAGCTTACTTGCGATCTTCCAGTGGCACGATATCGCGAGACACGTAGCCGGTGTACAGCTGGCGTGGACGGCCAATCTTGTACGGGCTGGAGAGCATTTCCTTCCAGTGGGAGATCCAGCCGACAGTCCGCGCCAGAGCGAAGATTACGGTGAACATACTGGTCGGAATGCCAATTGCCTTGAGGATGATGCCCGAATAGAAGTCGACGTTCGGGTATAGCGAGCGCTCGATGAAGTAAGGATCGGTCAGGGCGATCTCTTCCAGGCGCATGGCGAGCTCAAGTTGCGGATCATTGGTAATGCCCAGCTCCTTGAGAACTTCGTCGCAGGTCTGCTTCATCACGGTCGCGCGCGGGTCACGGTTCTTGTAAACCCGGTGACCGAAGCCCATCAGCTTGAACGGATCGTTCTTGTCCTTGGCCTTGGCGATGAACTTGTCGATGTTCGACACATCACCAATTTCATCGAGCATGGACAACACGGCTTCGTTTGCGCCACCATGTGCCGGGCCCCAGAGCGCGGCAATGCCGGCTGCTATGCAAGCGAACGGGTTGGCGCCCGAAGAGCCCGCCATACGTACTGTGGACGTCGAGGCGTTCTGTTCGTGGTCGGCGTGCAGGATGAAAATCTTGTCCATGGCCTTGGCCAGCACCGGGCTGATCGGTTTGATCTCGCACGGTGTGTTGAACATCATGTGCAGGAAGTTCTCGGCGTAGCTCAGGTCGTTGCGTGGGTACATCATGGGTTGGCCCATGGAGTACTTGTAAACCATTGCTGCCAGCGTCGGCATCTTGGCGACCAGACGGATGGCCGAGATTTCACGGTGCTGTGGATTATTGATGTCCAGAGAGTCGTGATAGAACGCCGAGAGGGCACCCACCACACCACACATCACCGCCATCGGGTGAGCGTCGCGGCGGAAGCCGTTGAAAAAGGTCTTGAGCTGTTCGTGAACCATGGTGTGGTTTTTCACGACAACAACGAACTGGGCTTTCTGCTCGGCGGTTGGCAGCTCGCCGTTCAGTAGCAGATAGCACGTTTCCAGGTAGTCCGATTGCTCGGCCAGTTGTTCGATCGGATAGCCGCGGTGCAGCAGGATCCCGTTGTCACCATCAATGTAGGTGATCTTCGACTCGCAAGAGGCGGTCGACATGAAGCCTGGGTCGAATGTGAAGCGGCCGGTGGCTGTGAGACCACGTACGTCGATCACGTCGGGGCCTACGGTGCCGGTGAGAATGGGCAGCTCGACGGGGGCTGCGCCCTCGATGATCAACTGCGCTTTATTATCAGCCATGTGGCCTCCTGTTTATGCTTCAAATCATCAGACGGCCCCCCACGCAGGGCCCGCACCACTATAGTTAGATAAAATCTAAAGTCAATTTGCCTAAAGTCGTGTTCCAGAAGGCTTTCAGGCTTGATTTACCCTGCGACATTCTGTCACTTACGCTTTTTATCCGGCCAGCGCAATCACCTATTTGAGGGCCCTCTCTGCGTTGTCATTAGTAACCTAACTGTCTATACTCGGCGTCCGACCGCCAGGGGCTTTAGGGCCTGTATACCGGAGGTCGTCACTCCCTGGGTGGTGGGTACCTGACCAGTGCACTTCCCAATAATTTGCCCTGATAGTTAGGGGCTCTTCAAGTGTGAAATAAAGCCGTGAAAAGCCAACGACCTGTAAACCTAGACCTAAGGACCATCAAACTCCCAGTCACTGCTTACACGTCCATTCTTCACCGTGTCTCCGGAGTCATTCTCTTTGTCGGCCTCGTCATCATGCTGTATGCATTGGACAAGTCGCTGAGTTCCGAAGAAGGTTTCGGTGAAGTTAAAGCGTATCTGACCAGTCCGCTGGCCAAGCTTGTGATCTGGGCTCTGCTGTCCGCCCTGCTTTATCACCTGGTAGCGGGCATCCGCCACCTGATCATGGATGCGGGCATTGGCGAGACGCTGGAAGGCGGCAAGCTGGGCTCCAAAATCGTTATCGCCGTATCCGTGGTGGTAATCGTTCTGGCGGGAGTATGGATATGGTAACCAACGTCACTAACCTGTCGCGTTCGGGCCTCTATGACTGGATGGCGCAGCGCGTATCTGCGGTCGTGCTCGCGGCTTATTTCATATTCCTGATCGGATATCTGGTCGCGCATCCGGGCATCGATTATGCCCAGTGGCACGGTCTGTTCTCCCACACTGCAATGCGCATCTTCAGCCTGTTGGCCCTGGTTGCTCTGGGCGCTCACGCCTGGGTCGGCATGTGGACCATCGCAACTGACTACCTGACGCCGATGGCGCTGGGCAAGTCGGCGACGGTTGTGCGTTTCCTTTTCCAGGCAGTCTGCGGCGTTGCGATGTTCGCTTACTTCGTCTGGGGTGTGCAGATTCTTTGGGGTATCTGATCCATGGCTAACATAAATACACTTTCATTCGACGCCATCATTATTGGTGGCGGCGGTGCAGGCATGCGTGCTGCCTTGCAGCTGGCTCAGGGCGGCCACAAGACCGCCGTAGTCACCAAGGTTTTCCCGACTCGTTCGCATACTGTTTCTGCTCAGGGTGGCATCACCTGCGCAATCGCCTCTGCCGATCCAAACGATGACTGGCGCTGGCACATGTACGATACCGTCAAGGGTTCCGACTACATCGGTGACCAGGACGCTATCGAATACATGTGTCAGGAAGGCCCGGCTGCAGTTTATGAGCTGGACCACATGGGCATGCCGTTCTCGCGCACCGAGCAGGGCCGTATCTACCAGCGTCCGTTTGGTGGTCAGTCCAAGGATTTCGGCAAGGGCGGTCAGGCTGCGCGTACGTGCGCGGCGTCCGACCGTACAGGTCACGCCCTGCTGCACACCCTCTATCAGGGCAACCTGAAAGCAGGCACCACCTTCCTGAACGAGTATTACGCAGTTGATCTGGTGAAGAACCAGGACGGCGCGTTCGTGGGTGTGATTGCGATCTGCATCGAAACCGGCGAAACCATGTACATCCGCGCCAAGGCGACTGTATTGGCGACCGGCGGCGCTGGCCGTATCTATTCCTCTACCACCAATGCCCTCATCAATACCGGTGACGGCGTCGGCATGGCACTGCGTGCCGGTGTTCCTGTTCAGGACATCGAAATGTGGCAGTTCCACCCAACCGGCATTGCCGGCGCAGGTGTACTGGTCACAGAAGGTTGCCGCGGTGAAGGCGGATACCTGATCAACAAGCACGGTGAGCGTTTCATGGAGCGCTATGCTCCGAATGCGAAAGACCTTGCTGGTCGTGACGTTGTTGCGCGTTCCATGGTCAAGGAAATCATCGCGGGTAATGGCTGTGGTCCTGATGGCGATCACGTGATGTTGAAGCTTGATCACCTGGGCGAAGAAGTGCTGCACAGCCGTCTGCCAGGCATCTGTGAGCTGTCGAAGACATTTGCGCACGTGGATCCGGTCGTTGCTCCTGTACCTGTTGTGCCTACCTGCCACTACATGATGGGTGGTGTTGCCACCAACATTCATGGTCAGGCCATGACCCAGGATGCTGACGGCAACGATCAGATCCTTCCCGGGTTGTTCGCTGTAGGTGAAGTAGCATGCGTATCTGTGCACGGTGCCAACCGTCTGGGTGGTAACTCGCTGCTCGACCTCGTGGTATTTGGTCGTGCTGCCGGCCTGCACCTGGAGAAAGTGCTGACTGAAGGCATTGAATATGCTGACGCAAGCGAAACCGATATCGATGCCGCGCTGAGCCGTCTCAATGGCCTCAACGAGCGTACCGAAGGCGAAGACGTCGCTACTCTGCGTCGCGAGCTGCAAAGCTGCATGCAGAACTACTTCGGCGTGTTCCGTACCGGCGAATACATGCAGAAAGGTATCGCTCAGCTGGCTGATCTGCGCGTTCGTATTGGCAATGTCAAGATCAACGACAAGTCCCAGGGCTTCAACACGGCGCGTATCGAAGCGCTCGAGTTGCAGAACCTGCTGGAAGTTGCTGAAGCTACTGCAGTTGCTGCAGAAGTGCGTAAAGAGTCCCGCGGTGCTCATGCTCGCGAAGACTATGAAGATCGTGACGATGAAAACTGGCTGTGCCACACCCTGTACTTCCCTGGCGAGAAGCGGGTTGCCAAACGTGCAGTCAACTTTGCGCCGAAGACAGTACCGGCGTTTGAACCGAAAATTCGGACTTACTAAAGGTGGCCGCTATGTTGAAAGTCGAAGTTTATCGCTACAACCCCGACAGCGACTCTGCGCCTAAAACCCAGGTGTTCGACGTTGATACCGGTGGTAAAGACTTGATGGTGCTGGATGTATTGGCCCTGATCAAGGAACAGGACGAAGGGTTCTCTTACCGTCGTTCGTGCCGTGAAGGTGTTTGCGGCTCCGACGGTATGAATATCAACGGCAAGAACGGCCTGGCGTGCATCACGCCGCTGTCCGCCGTGGTCAAGGGCAACAAGCTGGTGGTGCGTCCACTGCCTGGTTTGCCTGTGATACGTGACCTGGTTGTTGATATGAGCATCTTCTACAAGCAGTACGAGAAGGTTAAGCCATATCTGTTGAACGATACCCCGGCTCCGGCCATCGAACGTCTTCAGACTCCTGAAGAGCGTGAGAAGCTGGATGGTCTGTACGAGTGCATTCTGTGCGCTTGCTGCTCGACTTCCTGCCCGTCCTTCTGGTGGAACCCTGACAAGTTCCTCGGTCCAGCTGCACTGCTGCAAGCCTATCGTTTCCTGGCTGACAGCCGTGACAACAAGACCGCCGAGCGCCTGGCTTCGCTGGATGACCCGTTCAGCGTATTCCGCTGCCGCGGGATCATGAACTGCGTCAACGTTTGTCCGAAGGGCCTTAACCCAACCAAGGCTATCGGTCACGTACGCAACATGCTTCTGCAAAACGGCGTCTGATTTGACTGTTACATCGTAATGCCGTAATACCCGTAACCGCTGCGGCGCAGGCTTCAACCGGCGCCGTAGTTTTAACCTGAGCAGCAGCGAGTAACGCTGCGGCTCTTATTTTGAAGAAATAAGACCAGCAGGGGCATCCGGGCTGGTACCCGGACTATCTGCGTGATCCTAAGTGGCTTGATACAGTCGCTGCACATGACTATCTCAGGTTTGCTGTGGTGTCTTCGCCGGTGGTGTCCCCTTACCGAGGGTGACCAAGCATGCAAGAAAGCGTGATGCAGCGCATGTGGAACAGTGCCCACCTTTCCGGTGGTAACGCTGCCTATGTGGAAGAGCTCTATGAGCTCTACCTGCACGACCCTAACGCTGTGCCAGAGGAATGGCGCACCTACTTTCAGAAGTTGCCCGCTGACGGCAACTCTGCCACCGATGTATCGCACTCGACGATTCGCGATCATTTTGTGTTGCTGGCGAAAAACCAGCGCCGCGCCCAACCGGTATCCGCCGGTAGCGTGAGCAGCGAGCATGAAAAGAAGCAGGTCGAAGTACTGCGGCTCATCCAGGCTTACCGTATGCGCGGCCATCAGGCTGCCCAGCTCGATCCGCTGGGGCTGTGGCAACGTACGGCACCAGCTGACCTGTCGATCAATCACTATGGGTTGACCAACGCTGACCTGGATACCACTTTCCGTGCCGGTGACTTGTTCATTGGCAAAGAGGAAGCGAGCCTACGCGAAATCCAGGACGCCCTACATAAGACATATTGCCGCACCATTGGCGCCGAATTCACTCACATCGTGGATTCCGAGCAGCGCAACTGGTTCATGCAGCGTCTTGAGAGTGTCCGTGGCCGTCCTGCTTTCTCTGCCGAAATTCAGAGCCATCTGCTCGAGCGCGTTACCGCGGCAGAGGGTCTCGAGAAGTACCTGGGCACCAAGTATCCGGGCACCAAGCGCTTCGGTCTGGAAGGTGGCGAGAGCCTGATCCCGATGCTGGACGAGTTGATCCAGCGCTCCGGTTCGTATGGCACCAAGGAAATCGTTATCGGTATGGCCCACCGTGGCCGTCTGAACGTGCTGGTCAACACCTTCGGCAAAAACCCGCGCGAGTTGTTCGACGAGTTCGAAGGCAAGAAGAAAGTCGAGCTGGGTTCCGGTGACGTTAAATACCACCAGGGCTTCTCCTCGAACGTAATGACCACTGGCGGCGAAGTTCACCTCGCCATGGCGTTCAACCCGTCACACCTGGAGATCGTCTCTCCGGTGGTTGAAGGTTCGGTTCGCGCCCGTCAGGATCGTCGTAACGATCCGAACGGTGACAAGGTTCTGCCAATTTCCCTCCACGGTGATGCTGCTTTTGCAGGGCAGGGCGTGGTCATGGAAACCTTCCAGATGTCGCAGACCCGCGGCTTCAAGACAGGCGGCACGATCCACATCGTCATCAACAACCAGGTAGGCTTCACCATCAGCAACCCGCTGGACTCGCGTTCCACCGAGTACGCCACCGACGTTGCCAAGATGATTCAGGCGCCGATTCTCCATGTAAATGGTGATGACCCTGAAGCCGTCGTTTTCGTGACCCAACTGGCTATCGACTACCGCATGCAGTTCAAGCGTGACGTGGTTATCGATCTGGTCTGCTACCGTCGTCGCGGTCACAACGAAGCGGATGAGCCGAGCGGCACTCAGCCTCTGATGTACCAGCAAATCACCAAGCAGCGCACCACGCGTGAGCTGTATGCCGAAAGCCTGATCAAGGCCGGCGTTCTGGACGAGGCTCGCGTACAGGCCAAGATCGACGACTACCGCAACGCGCTGGACAACGGTCTGCATGTTGTGAAAAGTCTGGTCAAAGAGCCAAATAAAGAGCTGTTCGTGGACTGGCGTCCTTATCTGGGCCACGCCTGGACTGCACGTCACGACACTCGCTTTGATCTCAAGACCCTGCAGGAACTGTCAGCCAAGCTGATGGAGCTGCCAGAAGGTTTTGTGGTTCAGCGTCAGGTTCAGAAAATCTACGAAGACCGTCAAAAGATGCAAGCTGGCGGCCTGCCGATCAACTGGGGTTACGCCGAAACCATGGCGTACGCGACCCTGGCGTTCGAAGGTCACCCGATCCGCATGACGGGTCAGGACATCGGCCGCGGTACGTTCTCGCACCGTCACGCTGTACTGCACAACCAGAAAGACGCCGGGACTTACATCCCGCTGCAGAATCTGTATGCCGGTCAGCCACGTTTCGATCTGTATGACTCCTTCCTCTCGGAAGAAGCCGTGCTGGCATTCGAATACGGCTACTCGACGACTCAGCCAGATGCACTGGTTATCTGGGAAGCCCAGTTCGGCGATTTCGCCAACGGTGCGCAAGTGGTTATCGACCAGTTCATCACCAGCGGCGAGCACAAGTGGGGCCGTCTGTGCGGTCTGACCATGTTGCTGCCTCACGGTTATGAAGGGCAGGGGCCAGAGCACTCGTCGGCACGTCTTGAGCGTTACCTGCAGGGTTGTGCCGAGCACAACATTCAGGTGTGCGTACCGACTACACCGGCGCAGATCTACCACTTGCTGCGTCGCCAGGTCATCCGTCCGCTGCGTAAGCCGCTGATCGTCCTGACGCCAAAGTCGTTGCTGCGTCACAAGCTGGCCGTTTCTACCCTGGAAGATCTCGCCGAAGGTTCGTTCCAGACCGTGATCCCGGAAATCGACACCCTCGATGCCGCCAAGGTGACCCGTCTGGTGCTGTGCGGCGGTAAGGTTTACTACGACCTGCTGGAAAAACGCCGTGCCGAAGGCCGCGAAGATATCGCCATCGTGCGTATCGAGCAGCTGTACCCGTTCCCGGAAGACGACCTGATGGAGGCGATTGCGCCTTACACCAATCTGCAGAATGTAGTGTGGTGCCAGGAAGAGCCGATGAACCAGGGTGCCTGGTACAGCAGCCAGCACCACCTGCGTCGCAGCGTTGGCAATCACAACCGCAACCTCGTCCTCGAGTATGCCGGTCGTGACGCCTCTGCAGCGCCTGCATGTGGTTACGCTTCGATGCACGCCGAGCAGCAGGAAAAACTGCTGCAAGATGCCTTCACTGTTTAACGCCTTCGCGCATTAGAAACCGAATTAAGGAATTACAGATAATGGCTATCGAGATCAAAGCCCCCTCTTTCCCGGAATCAGTTGCCGACGGCACCATTTCCAAGTGGCACAAACAGCCGGGCGAAGCGGTAAAACGTGACGAGCTGCTGGTTGATATCGAGACTGACAAAGTTGTCCTCGAAGTACTGGCTGAAGCTGACGGCGTACTGGCATCGATCGTGAAAGGCGAGGGCGAAATCGTCCTCTCCAACGAACTGATCGCAACTCTGGACGGTGGCGCTACCGCATCTGCTGCTCCGGCTGCCGCTGCTGCACCTGCTGCTGCCCCGGCTCAAGCAGCTGCCCCGGCCGCTGCTCCAGCTGCTGGCGACGAAGATTCGGTTGCTGCTCCTGCTGCTCGCAAACTGGCTGAAGAAAACGGCATCAACCTCGCCAGCGTCAAAGGCACTGGTAAAGACGGCCGTGTGACCAAGGAAGACGTGGTTGCTGCTGTTGAAGCCAAGAAGTCCGCGCCTGCTGCACCTGCCGCCAAGCCAGCCGCTGCCGCTGCTCCAGTCGTCGCTGCTGGCGACCGCACCGAGAAGCGTGTACCGATGACTCGCGTACGTGCCACCGTTGCAAAGCGTCTGGTTGAAGCTCAATCGAACATGGCGATGCTGACCACTTTCAACGAAGTCGACATGACTGAAGTCATGGCACTGCGTTCGAAGTACAAGGACCTGTTCGAGAAGTCCAACAACGGCGTGCGCCTGGGCTTCATGTCGTTCTTCGTCAAGGCTACTACCGAAGCGCTGAAACGCTTCCCGGCAGTCAACGCATCGATCGACGGTTCCGACATCGTTTATCACGGCTATGCCGACGTCGGTGTTGCGGTTTCCAGCGACCGTGGTCTGGTGGTTCCGGTTCTGCGTAACGCAGAGCAGATGAGCCTGGCTGAAATCGAAGGCGGCATCGCTACCTTCGGCAAGAAAGCTCGCGACGGTAAGCTGTCCATCGACGAAATGACTGGTGGTACCTTCACCATCACTAACGGTGGTACTTTTGGTTCGATGATGTCGACGCCAATCGTCAACCCGCCACAAGCGGCCATTCTGGGCATGCACAACATCATTCAGCGCCCGATGGCGGTCAATGGTCAGGTTGTGATTCGTCCAATGATGTACCTGGCTCTGTCCTACGATCACCGTTTGATCGATGGTAAAGAAGCTGTGACGTTCCTGGTGACCATCAAGAACCTGCTGGAAGATCCAGCTCGTCTGCTGCTGGATATCTGATTCACGACAGCTGCAAGCCGCAAGCGTCAAGCTGCAAGTAAAAGCAGCCTGGCGCTGAAGCTTTGGCCGTCGCTACATCCTAATGAACAGGTTGCAACGCTCGTCTGTAATACATCACAGGCCAGCTTGCAGCCTGTAGCTTAAAGCTCGCAGCTAAAGAGGAACTCTTTGTTATGTCCCAGAAATTCGACGTGGTAGTGATTGGCGCAGGCCCTGGCGGTTATGTTGCCGCCATCAAGGCTGCGCAACTTGGTCTCAAGACTGCCTGCATCGAGAAGTATCAGGACAAGGAGGGCAAGCTGGCCCTTGGCGGTACTTGCCTGAACGTGGGTTGCATTCCGTCCAAGGCGCTGCTGGACAGCTCCTGGAAGTTCTATGAAGCCAAAAATGGCTTCTCGATCCATGGTATTTCGACTTCCGAAGTCAGCATGGATGTACCGGCCATGGTTGGCCGCAAAGCCAACATCGTCAAAGGCCTGACCGGCGGCGTTGCCAGCCTGTTCAAAGCCAATGGCGTGACCACTCTGCAAGGCCACGGCAAACTGCTGGCCGGCAAGAAAGTCGAGCTGACCGCTGCTGATGGCACTGTTGAAATCATCGAAGCGGATCACGTGATCCTGGCTTCCGGTTCGCGTCCGATTGACATTCCACCGGCTCCGGTCGATCAGAAAGTCATCGTTGATTCGACTGGCGCTCTGGAATTCCAACAGGTTCCACAACGTCTGGGCGTGATCGGCGCTGGCGTGATCGGTCTGGAACTGGGTTCCGTATGGGCTCGTCTGGGGGCTCAGGTTACTGTTCTGGAAGCGCTGGAGAAATTCATCCCTGCCGCTGACGAAGCTGTTTCCAAAGAAGCCCTGAAGACCTTCACCAAGCAAGGCCTGGACATCAAGCTGGGCGCTCGCGTCACCGGTTCGAAAGTCGAAGGCGAAGAAGTTGTGGTCAGCTACACCGACGCAGCGGGCGAGCAGTCGATCACTTTCGACCGCCTGATCGTGGCCGTTGGTCGTCGTCCTGTGACGACTGATCTGCTCGCTTCCGACAGCGGCGTGGACCTGGATGAGCGTGGTTTCATCTACGTTGATGACTACTGCACCACCAGCGTTCCTGGCGTTTACGCCATCGGCGACGTGGTTCGTGGTCTGATGCTGGCCCACAAGGCTTCTGAAGAAGGCATCATGGTTGTCGAGCGCATCAAGGGCCATAAGGCTCAGATGAACTACAATCTGATTCCTTCGGTCATCTATACGCACCCGGAAATCGCATGGGTGGGTAAAACCGAACAGACCTTGAAGAGCGAAGGCGTTGAAGTTAACGTCGGCACCTTCCCGTTCGCAGCCAGCGGCCGTGCCATGGCAGCCAACGACACGGGCGGCTTCGTCAAGATCATTGCCGACGCCAAGACTGACCGTGTTCTGGGCGTTCACGTTATTGGTCCTAGCGCTGCCGAGCTGGTACAGCAGGGCGCGATCGCGATGGAATTCGGCAGCAGTGCCGAAGACATCGGCATGATGGTCTTCTCCCATCCGACGCTTTCCGAAGCATTGCATGAAGCTGCTCTGGCCGTGAATGGCGGTGCCATCCACATCCAGAACCGCAAAAAGCGTTAAGACAACAAGAGAAACCACGACGGACTGCCCGTCGTGAGCCTTGCGAGCAAGACTCACCGCGGAATGTCCGCCGGACTCGACCTCCGGACTCTCCCTGAAGGGATTGCCCGGGGTATCGGTCACAGGTGGTGCGGCACGCCAGACGTGCAGCACCGAATGCGCAGTACCTAACGAAGACGGTAATAAGCATGAATCTTCACGAGTATCAGGGTAAGCAGCTGTTCGCTGAGTACGGTCTGCCAGTATCCAAAGGCTACGCAGTAGACACCCCGGAAGCAGCAGCAGAAGCTTGCGATAAAATTGGCGGGACCGAGTGGGTTGTCAAAGCCCAGGTTCACGCGGGTGGTCGCGGTAAAGCGGGCGGCGTAAAGCTGGTTCGCAGCAAAGAAGACGCTGCAGCGTTCGCCCAGCAATGGTTGGGCAAGCGTCTGGTAACTTACCAGACTGACGCCAACGGTCAGCCAGTGACCAAGATCCTGGTTGAATCCTGCACCGACATCGCTAAAGAGCTGTATCTCGGCGCTGTAGTGGATCGTTCCAGCCGTCGTATCGTGTTCATGGCTTCCACCGAAGGTGGCGTGGACATCGAGAAGATTGCTCACGACACTCCTGAGAAAATCCTCAAGGCCACGATCGATCCACTGGTTGGCGCTCAGCCATTTCAGGGTCGCGATCTGGCATTCCAGCTGGGTCTGGAAGGCAAGCAGGTTTCCCAGTTCGCCAAGATCTTCACCGGTCTGGCCAAGCTGTTCCAGGACCACGATCTGGCCCTGCTGGAAGTGAACCCGCTGGTCATCAAGGCTGACGGCGATCTGCACTGCCTCGACGCCAAGATCAACATCGACGCCAACGCCATGTACCGTCAGCCAAAGCTGAAGGCTTTCCACGATCCATCGCAAGATGATCCGCGCGAAGCCCACGCTGCCAAGTTCGAACTGAACTACGTGGCACTGGAAGGTAACATCGGCTGCATGGTCAACGGTGCTGGCCTGGCCATGGGTACCATGGACATCGTCAACCTGCATGGCGGCAAGCCAGCCAACTTCCTCGACGTAGGCGGTGGTGCAACCAAGGAACGCGTTACCGAAGCGTTCAAGATCATTCTGTCCGACACCAACGTCGCTGCAGTTCTGGTCAACATCTTCGGCGGCATCGTTCGTTGCGACATGATTGCCGAAGGCATCATCGGTGCAGTGAAAGAAGTCGGCGTGAAAATCCCGGTTGTTGTTCGCCTTGAAGGTAACAACGCTGAACTGGGCGCTAAAGTACTGGCAGAAAGCGGTTTGAACATCATCGCGGCTACCAGCCTGACCGACGCTGCTCAACAAGTTGTCAAAGCTGCGGAGGGCAAGTAATGAGCGTCCTGATCAATAAAGACACCAAAGTAATCTGCCAGGGCTTCACTGGTTCGCAGGGTACTTTCCACTCCGAGCAAGCCATTGCCTACGGCACCAAAATGGTTGGCGGCGTGACTCCAGGCAAAGGTGGCACCACTCACCTGAATCTGCCAGTGTTCAACACTGTGCAAGAAGCAGTAGACAAAACCGGCGCAACTGCTTCGGTTATCTACGTTCCAGCTCCGTTCTGCAAGGACTCCATCCTTGAAGCGGCGTTCGGCGGTATCAAGCTGATCGTCTGCATCACCGAAGGCATCCCGACCATCGATATGCTGGAAGCCAAGGTCAAGTGCGACGAACTGGGCGTGGTCCTGATCGGTCCTAACTGCCCAGGCGTTATCACTCCGGGCGAGTGCAAGATCGGCATCATGCCAGGTCACATTCACTTGCCAGGCAAAGTAGGCATCGTGTCGCGTTCCGGCACCCTGACTTACGAAGCTGTTAAGCAGACTACTGACGCCGGTTTCGGTCAGTCGACTTGCGTTGGTATCGGTGGTGACCCGATCCCTGGCTCCAACTTCATCGACATCCTGAAGCTGTTCCAGGAAGACCCGAAGACCGAAGCGATCGTGATGATCGGTGAAATCGGCGGTTCGGCTGAAGAAGAAGCGGCTGCCTACATCAAGGCACACGTGACCAAGCCGGTTGTTTCCTACATCGCTGGTGTGACTGCTCCTCCGGGCAAGCGCATGGGCCATGCTGGCGCAATCATTTCTGGCGGCAAAGGCACTGCAGACGAGAAATTCGCTGCGCTGCAAGACGCAGGTGTTAAAACCGTGCGTTCGCTGGCAGACATCGGCAAGGCTTTGGCTGAGCTGACTGGTTGGGAAGTCAAAAAATAAGCATCTGCTTATTTGATTGACCGACTACACAAAGGCCACCTTCGGGTGGCCTTTGTGCGTTGTGGAGGGGCTACACCTCTTTCCTGATGTGGTTTGTGTGCATATCCGTTGTTGGGTAACGGCTGAAATTGGTTGCGCTTTTACAGCGCCTCACTTTTGGGCCCAAAAGTAAGCAAAAGGCTTTTGCCCCACCACTCGGCACCTCGCTGTCGCTCGGTGTACCCGCCCGCAGATCCTGAACCGTGGGCCGCCGCAACGGGCCATCCATGGCCCAATGCGGCTAACCCGGCGTCCTGCCGGGTTGCCCACGGTTCAGAATCTGCGTTCGGCCAGCGTGGTTTAACGGGGCGCCCAAAATCAAAAGCGCAGCGGCCTGAGAGCCGACCTGATTTGTGAACTTACCGATTTTCTGTAGGAGCTGCCGAAGGCTGCGATGCGGTGTGTCAGACGAAACCTGTGTTGGATATGCTAACGTCTCGCGAACAAGTTCGCTCCTACCGGTCCGGGATAAAACTGCTGCGTTTGATCTGCTTTTGATTTTGATCTTAAGCGCCCCGTTAAACCACGCCGGCCGGAATTCGACATTGCTGCGTGGGGTAAACAGGCAGGGATGCCGGTTTAGCCGCCTCAGGCCATGGATGGCCGGTGGCGGCGGCCCCACGCAGCAATGTCGGATTACGGGTATGCCGAGCGACAGCGAGGCACCCAGTGGTGGGGCAAGAGCGTTTTGCTTACTTTTGCGCTCCATCAAAAGTGAGGCGCTGTAAAAGCGCAACCAATATCAGCCGTTACCCCAAAAACGGATATGTACACAAAAACAACCGGTGCAAGATAAACCAAACCCCCCAACCGTGCGTTCATCGGCCGCTTCGCCCTCTATTAGTGCAATAAACACGCAAATTGGTTAGGCTAGCCGCCATTTTGTGCATCGCGGGTCTCACAAGGAGCCGCCGCACAGCGGCTCGTCCTAAAAGGACCGGCATGAATTTCCCCCACTCAACGGGAAGTCGCCCTCCAATTCCGATTCTGAAGTGTGGTTTTCTCAATGAAAGTGTTGAAAGGTCAGGACATCCTGGCACTGGGTTTCATGACGTTTGCCCTGTTCGTAGGGGCTGGCAACATCATCTTCCCGCCCATCGTAGGCCTGCAGGCCGGGCCGAATGTATGGATGGCCGCGTTAGGCTTTCTGGTCACGGCAGTCGGTCTGCCCGTTGTCACCGTCATCGCGCTGGCCAAGGTCGGTGGCGCAATGGATGCGCTCAGTAGCCCCATCGGCAAGGTCGCTGGCAGTATCCTCGCCGCAGTTTGCTATCTGTCCGTAGGGCCACTGTTCGCCACACCGCGCACGGCGACTGTATCGTTCGAAGTCGGGCTCGCGCCGCTGACTGGAGACAGCGCCACTGCGTTGTTTCTCTACAGCCTCGTGTATTTCCTGATTGTGCTGTGGGTGTCGTTTTACCCAGGCCGATTGCTGGACACAGTAGGGCGCTTCCTTGCACCGCTGAAAATAATCGCGCTGGCGGTGCTGGGGATTGCAGCTTTCGCACTGCCCGCAGGAGACATCGGTGTCGCTGAGCCCGCCTATGTCGCAGCACCGTTTTCCCAAGGCTTTATCAATGGCTACCTGACCATGGATACCCTGGGTGCACTGGTGTTCGGCATTGTCATCGTCAACGCTATTCGCTCAAGAGGCGTCGAGTCGCCGCGCCTGATCACCCGTTACGCGATCATTGCCGGTTTGATTGCCGGGGTAGGGCTGGCACTGGTTTACATCAGTCTGTTCCGTCTGGGTTCCGGCAGTCATGCCGTCGCAGCAGGGGCGAGTAATGGTGCGGCGGTGTTGCATGCCTACGTGCAGCATACCTTCGGTTCGCTGGGGAGCGGTTTCCTTGCGGTGCTTATCTCGCTGGCCTGTCTGGTCACCGCCGTGGGCCTGACGTGCGCCTGTGCCGAGTATTTCGCCAAGGTACTGCCATTGTCGTACAAAACCTTGGTGATAATTCTGGCAGCGTTCTCGTTGCTGGTTTCCAATCTGGGTCTGACCAAACTGATTCTGTTCTCGATTCCGGTACTGACGGCGATCTATCCGCCCTGCATCGTTCTGGTCGCGCTGAGTTTCTGCAAAAACTTCTGGTATTCCCAGGCTCGTATCGTTGCGCCGGTGATGCTGGTGGCGTTTGTGTTCGGTCTGATTGATGCGATCAAAGGCGCCGGTTTCAAAGATTACCTGCCTCATGCCTTGAGCAACTTGCCCCTTAGCGATCAGGGGTTGGCCTGGCTGATCCCGGCCGTCATTGTTCTGTGCGTAGCATTTGTCTGCGACCGGATTATCGGCAAGCGTAATGAGGCGCTGGCCTGATGTTTAATGGCGTGTGATAAGCGTTCAGAAAAATATCGACAGGCGAGTGTATTAAACTCGTAACTAATAAAGCCCGCTCATGGCGGGCTTTATTATATGAAAAGTCGGGGAAACTTTTCGGCTTACTTGGTAGTCGCTGGATCTTGAGTCGTCTTGCCAGCTTCCTGGGCGCGCTGTGCGTCCGCCTCGGCATTCTTCTGAGCGGCTTCCTGACTTTCTTTGGCCGCGTCGTTCACTTTGTCCTGAGCCTTTTGCATGGACTCTTGAGATTCTTGAGCGGCTTTGTTCGCATCTTGTTGAGTGTTCTCGGATTTCTTGTCGCAAGCGGCAAGGCCCAAGGTGGCAGAGAGCATCAAGGCATAAGCTAAAGTATTGCGCATGGGGTGTTTCTCCTTATTGAATATCTACGAGCCTAAGAGCCTTGCGCATTAAGTTAAGTTCCAACTCTTTTTTCGCGAATTGAATGTGTACGCCGGGCGCACAATCACGGGGGCTGTGCGGCAGTCACGGCAACTTTCGATAAAAATATAAAAGAGGTTGTGAGCCTGACGGGTGAAAGCCTTGTGTTTGAGCGTGTCAGTGGTTTTCTTTATGGATCGACCACTGTCAGGAATCTGCAGTGTAATTAAATCAGTGTGTACGCAAATGGCATCACGCGGGTGCTGGCTTATTCCGAGAAAATCATAGCAGGCCCGAACGCTGGTGTTTGCGTGTCTGTCTCAAATTCGCACCTGTCCTCACTGTGAGCGCGCTCGTCATTGATGCGGATGACGAATGTCGCGGTCTTTGCGCGCCCTCGCTTTAGAGCTGGTTGTCAAGGTGCGAGCGCATTTGAAAATTGACGACTTGTCGATCGAATCAGGTAAGCCCTTGAAATCCGAGACCCAGCCCCCACTTTGATGACAACCCGCCGCCAGACACCGGTTCCGGCTTGTGTCTGGCGGCTTATGCCATCTGATTGGAGTTTGATGACCATGAGTGTGGAAACTCAAAAGGAAACCCTGGGCTTCCAGACCGAGGTGAAGCAACTGCTGCACCTCATGATCCACTCGCTGTATTCCAACAAGGAAATCTTCCTTCGCGAGTTGATCTCTAACGCCTCTGACGCCGTCGATAAACTGCGCTTCGAAGCACTGTCCAAACCGGACCTGCTCGAAGGCGGCGCTGAGCTGAAAATTCGCGTGAGCTTCGACAAGGAAGCGAAAACCGTCACGCTGGAAGACAACGGTATCGGTATGAACCGTGACGATGTGATCACCCACCTGGGGACCATCGCCAAGTCCGGCACCGCCGATTTCATGAAAAACCTGTCTGGCGATCAGAAAAAAGATTCGCACTTGATCGGTCAGTTCGGTGTGGGCTTCTATTCGGCCTTTATCGTGGCCGATCAGGTTGAAGTATTCAGCCGTCGCGCTGGCACACCTGCCAGCGAAGGCGTGCACTGGTCTTCCAAAGGCGAAGGCGAGTTTGAAGTTGCCAACGTCGAGAAGGCCGAGCGCGGTACTCGTATCGTTCTGCACCTGAAGAGCGGTGAAGACGAGTTCGCGGACGGCTACCGTCTGCGCAACATCATCAAGAAATACTCCGATCACATCGCGTTGCCGATCGAGCTGCCGAAAGAATCCGCCGCTGCGGAAGGTGAAGAGGTTCCTGCTGTCGAGTGGGAAACCGTCAACCGCGCCAGCGCGCTATGGACCCGTCCTCGTACTGAAGTGAAGGACGAGGAATATCAGGAGTTCTACAAGCACGTCGCCCATGACTTCGAGAATCCGCTGAGCTGGAGCCACAACAAGGTCGAAGGCAAGCTGGAATACACCTCGCTGTTGTACGTGCCTGCCCGTGCGCCGTTCGACCTGTATCAGCGTGAAGCGCCGCGTGGCCTGAAGCTGTACGTTCAGCGCGTGTTCGTCATGGATCAGGCTGAGTCGTTCCTGCCGCTTTACATGCGCTTCGTCAAAGGCGTGGTCGATTCCAATGACCTGTCCCTGAACGTTTCCCGTGAAATTCTGCAGAAAGACCCGATCATCGATTCAATGAAATCGGCGTTGACCAAGCGTGTCCTGGACATGCTGGAAAAACTGGCGAAAAACGAGCCTGAGCAATACAAAGGCTTCTGGAAAAACTTCGGTCAGGTCATGAAAGAAGGCCCGGCAGAAGACTTCGCCAACAAAGAGAAAATTGCAGGTCTGCTGCGTTTCGCTTCGACTCACGAAGAGGGCGGCGAGCAAGTCGTTTCTCTGGCCGAATACCTGGCTCGCGCCAAGGAAGGTCAGGACAAGATTTACTACCTCACCGGTGAAACCTACGCACAGGTCAAGAACAGCCCGCACCTTGAAGTCTTCCGCAAGAAAGGCATCGAAGTGTTGCTGCTCACCGACCGTATCGATGAGTGGCTGATGAGCTACCTCAGCGATTTCGATGGCAAAGGTTTTGTTGATGTGGCACGTGGTGATCTGGATCTGGGCAAGCTTGATTCCGAAGAGGACAAGAAAGCTCAGGAAGAAATCGCCAAGGATAAAGAAGGCCTGATCGAGCGTCTAAAAGCGGCTCTGGGCGAATCTGTCAGCGAAGTCCGGGTTTCTCATCGTCTGACTGACTCTCCAGCGATCCTGGCCATTGGCGAGGCCGACCTTGGCTTGCAGATGCGTCAGATTCTCGAAGCCAGCGGGCAGAAGGTTCCGGACTCCAAGCCAATCTTCGAATTCAACCCGGCGCATCCGCTGATCGGCAAGCTGGATGCCGAGCAGAGTGAAGAGCGCTTTGGTGACCTGTCGCACATCCTGTTCGATCAGGCTGCGCTTGCGGCCGGTGATAGCTTGAAGGACCCGGCGGCTTACGTGCGCCGTCTGAACAAGTTATTGGTCGAGTTGTCGGTTTAATATTCCGAGTCAAAGAAAACCCGCTTCGGCGGGTTTTCTGATTGTGCTCCACCCATTTGTCTTTCATTACTTGAGGAGTCAACGATGAGCAGCAACGTTTCCGTGAGTTCAGTGGTGTACCAGATCGACGGTCAACCTTTCGAGAGCCGTTTGGTATTCGACTCGGGTGACGCTTCGTCACGTCCCGGTCTGTTGATGGCCCCAAACTGGATGGGTGTAACCGAAGGCGCCGAGAAAATTGCACAGGCGGTAGCAGAGCAGGGTTATGTAGTGTTCCTGGCCGACCTTTACGGTCAAGGTACGCGCCCGCAGAACAACGATGAGGCTGGCGCTGCGATGATGCCGCTCAAGGATGACCGTGCGCTGCTGCGCAAGCGTATGCAGGCTGCACTGGATCAATTGCTGGCCCAGACGGACGCACCGGTTGACGCTGATAAAGTCGCTACTTTCGGTTTCTGCTTCGGCGGTTGCTGCTCCCTTGAGCTGGCGCGTACCGGCGCTAACCTCAAAGCAGCTGTGTCGTTCCACGGCACGCTGGATACGCCGAACCCGGCTGATGCGAAAAACATCAAGGGTGCGGTGCTGGTACTGCACGGTGCGTCGGATCCATTGGTGCCGAAAGAGCAATTGCCAGCTTTCGAAGCCGAAATGAATGCTGCGGGTGTGGACTGGCAGTTGCTGAGCTACGGCGGGGCCGTGCATTCGTTCACCGACCCTCACGCACAAACGCCGGGCATGATGCAGTACGACGAAAAGACCGCCAAGCGCGCCTTTGTGTCGATGCATAACTTGCTGGATGAAGTGTTCAAAGGCTGACACGCGAGACTGAATAACGGTAGGAGCGAACTTGTTCGCGAGGCGATGTATCCTTGATACGCAGGCCCAACCTCGCGAACAAGTTCGCTCCTACCGTTGCTTTATGGCAGCTCAATCCTGCCAATCTCCCCAGGCACTGTCGGCCAGTCTCCAGCTGCCCAGCGGGTTCTTGCCTGTTCGATCAGTTCCTGATCACTGGCGACGAAATTCCAGTTCATGCGCCGTGGCCCATCCAGTGGTGCGCCGCCAATCAGCACCGCGTGACACTCACTCTCCGCACACAGATTCACTTCTTTGCCTGGCTCCAGCACCACCAATGTTCTGGCTTCCACTGCTTCGCCGTCCACTGACGCTTCACCGCTGAGCACATACAGCGCACGTTCTTCATGTTCATCAGGGATGAGCAAAGTCGTCGCGTTTTGCATGTGCAGCTCGGCATAGAGCGTCGGCGACAGCACCGGCACCGGGGAGGTCAGGCAAAAGCCGGTTCCGGCAATCATCCTTATCTGAATACCAGGGTTGTCAGTGACAGGCAGACTGCTGGCCGGGTGAAGGCTGTAATGACCTTCGCCCTGCTCATGTGGCTTGGGCGAAGCCAGCCACACCTGCAAACCGTGCATGCGCGAGCCGCTGGCCATGAGGTCGGCGGGGGGGGGCTCGATGTGTGCGATGGCTGCGCCGGAGGTCATCCAGCTGACGTCGCCTGGCGTCACTTGCTGATCGCTGCCGAGGCTGTCCTTGTGCAGGAGGCGGCCCTCGAACAGATACGTCAGCGTCGACAGGCCAATATGCGGATGCTGGCGAATATCAATGCCTTTGCCCGGCGCATACTCCGTTTCCAGCATGTGATCGAAAAATACAAACGGGCCGACACTGCGGCATCTGGCTGAGGGCAGGGGGCGCAGTATCGGCTGGCCTTCCACGTCTTCGGCGCGGGGTTTGATGGTAAGCATCAGGCGGTTCTCGGCAGTCAGGCCAGTTGGGTGTTGATAGTGATCTCGGCGGTGGTCATCAGCTTATGGACGGGGCAGCGATCCGCGATGCGGTGCAATACCGTGCGCTGCTGTTCGCTGAGAGCCCCTTCCAGGTAGAGTTCTACGTTCAGGCGGTACTTTCCCTGTCTTTCCTCACTGTCGTCGTGAGTGACCTTGACGGTGACGCCTGTCAACGGGATGTCATGCTGCTTCGCGTACAGCTTTACGGTCAGTGTCTTGCACGAGGCCAGCGCTGCATCGAAGTAATCATGGGGGGAGGGCGCGGAGTTTTCGCCACCCAGCTCAACGGGCAGGTCAGTGAACACTTCGTGCTGCTGGTTGATGTCGATCTTGTGGCGAAACCCGTCAGGGCTAACAGTGCTGACGATGACAGACATGGCGGCCTCGGCTGTAGGTAAAGGAAAATATCCTACCCGCATAGTGTTTGCTCGGCCTATAAAATCGGTGCTCATAAAAAAGGCGCCTCGAAAGGCGCCTTTTTACACAGCTGAAGCTGTATCTACAGCAAGGGCGGAATTACTTGCCCTGCCAGCGCTTCATGACCAGGGTAGCGTTGGTGCCACCGAAGCCGAAGCTGTTGCTCATGACCTGGTCGATCTTTGCATCTTCCTGAGTCTTGAGCAGGATCGGCATGTCAGCGACAACAGGGTCCAGTTCGTCGATGTTGGCCGAACCCGCGATGAAGTTGCCTTCCATCATCAACATGCAGTAGATCGCTTCGTGAACGCCTGCGGCGCCCAGGGAGTGACCCGACAAGCTCTTGGTGGAGCTGATGGCCGGAGCCTTGCCAGCGAACACTTCACGAACGCCTTCCATCTCTTTGGCGTCGCCGACCGGAGTCGAAGTGCCGTGAGTGTTCAGGTAGTCGATCGGGCCTTCAACGGTGGACAGGGCCATCTGCATGCAGCGGATTGCACCTTCGCCGCTCGGCGCGACCATGTCGTAGCCGTCGGAAGTAGCGCCGTAGCCCACGATTTCAGCGTAGATCTTGGCACCGCGAGCCAGAGCATGTTCCAGCTCTTCTACAACGACCATGCCGCCACCGCCAGCGATGACGAAGCCATCACGGTCTGCGTCGTAAGCGCGGGAAGCCTGTTCCGGGGTGTCATTGCGCTTGCTGGACAGTGCGCCCATGGCGTCGAACAGGAACGACTGGCTCCAGTGCTCCTCTTCACCACCACCGGCAAACACGATGTCCTGCTTGCCCATCTGAATCTGTTCCATGGCGGTGCCAATGCAGTGAGCACTGGTGGCGCAGGCAGAGGCGATGGAGTAGTTCAGGCCCTTGATCTTGAATGGCGTAGCCAGACAAGCGGAAACCGTGCTGCTCATGGTCCGAGTAACGCGATACGGGCCAACGCGCTTGACGCCTTTTTCGCGCAGGATATCCAGCGCTTCCATCTGGTTCAGGGTCGATGCACCTCCGCTGCCAGCGATCAGGCCGGTACGCGGATTGGAGACTTGCTCCTCGGTGAGGCCCGAATCAGTGATGGCGTCTTTCATGGCCAGGTAGGCATAAGCTGCCGCGTGACCCACGAAGCGAAATATCTTGCGATCGATCAGCTCTTCAAGGTTGAGGTCAATGGAGCCGGAAACCTGGCTACGCAGACCCATTTCGGCATATTCCGGATTGAAACGGATGCCAGGGCGGCTTGCACGCAGGTTGGCGGAGACGGTCTCTTTGTCATTGCCCAGGCACGAAACGATGCCCAGACCAGTGATAACGACGCGGCGCATGCGGATAACCCTTAGAAGTTGTCAGTGGAGGTGAATACGCCGACGCGAAGGCCTTCGGCGGTGTAGATTTCGCGCCCGTCGACAGTGACCGAACCATCAGCGATGGCCAGGTTCAGCTTGCCCTTGAGGACGCGTTTGATCTGGATGTTATAGGTGACTTTTTTGGCGGTCGGCAAGACCTGGCCGAAGAACTTTACTTCTCCCGAACCCAGTGCGCGACCGCGGCCTGGCAGACCCTGCCAGCCGAGGAAAAAGCCAACCAGCTGCCACATGGCATCAAGGCCAAGGCAGCCCGGCATTACCGGGTCACCTTCGAAGTGACAGGCGAAGAACCACAGGTCCGGATTGATATCCAGCTCAGCGACCAATTCACCTTTGCCGTACTTGCCACCCTCTTCGCTGATATGAGTGATCCGATCGACCATCAGCATGTTAGGGGCGGGCAGTTGCGCGTTACCTGGGCCGAATAGCTCACCGCGACTGCAGCGCAGCAAGTCTTCCCGGGTAAAGGCGTTTTGTTTGGTCATGCGAGCTCCTCAATAATCTCGTGCGGCAGGGCGGGGTATCGTGTGACCCGGAAGCCAGTCCTGGCCGGCTGACTCGCCAGGGGTCTGCCGGCAGCCTACTCATAGACTATTGCGTTGTAGTGAAAGTCACAGCACAAGGGAAATGAAAGTACACTTGTGCACTGAAATTTGCCATCCAGCCGACCACGAAGGTCGATTTAGCGGACAAGACTGCCGCAATTTAACAATTATCGCCAGTCACAGTTGCCCGAAAGGGAATCCATTTATGCAAAACCTGCTGTAAATCAGTGCGTTTGAAGGGTTTCGCCAGGTAGTCGCTCATCCCCGCCTGTAAACAGGCGTCGCGGTCACCCTGCAACGCATTGGCGGTGAGAGCGATGATCGGTACCTGACTCAGACCGGGTAATTGTCGAATGTGGCGCGTGGCTTCGTAGCCGTCCATGACCGGCAGTCGGCAATCCATGAAAATCGCTGCATATTGTCCGCTGCCAGCCATGCTGACTGCCTGTGCGCCGTCTCTGGCGACGGCCACCTGATAACCGAGGTTGTGCAGCATGGCGCGAATCACCGCGCAGTTGACCTCGTTGTCTTCGACCAGCAACACGTTACGTTGCTCACCATCGGTGTCCACTGCGGATTCAGTGCTGTCTGGCGCGTCGACGGTTTCGCGCACGAGGGCCATCGGGATTTCCAGGCTGAACAGCGAACCTGACCCCTCTGTGCTTTGCGCGCGCAGCGTTCCGCCCATACGTTCGGCCAATGTGCGAGCGATGGGCAGGCCCAGTCCCGTGCCTCCGTAACGTCTGGAGATCGAGCTGTCAGCTTGCTGAAAAGCGTCGAACATCGATTCCAGACGGTCGTGATGAATACCGATCCCGCTGTCACGCACATGGCATGCGAACAAAATGCGCCCCTCATCCAGCGTTTCGTATTCAGCCTCAATATCAACGCTGCCTCGCTCGGTAAATTTAAGCGCGTTGCCAATCAGATTGACCAGAATCTGCCGGATACGGGTTGGGTCGCCTTGCACCCGCAACTGATCAAGCCCGGGCTGGATATGCAATTGCAGTAACAGATTGCGTTGCTGCGCATCGTGGCTGAAGGCCTGACTCGAGGTGCTGACCAGATCCGCGATATTGAAAGCGATGTTTTCCATTTCCAGCGATTGCCGCTCGAAACGGGAAAAGTCCAGGATGTCATTGATCACTCGTAACAGATGTTCAGTTGATTCGGTGGCGAGCGCCGCGTATTCGGTCTGCTCTTCAGTCATCTGCGTTGTTTCCATCAACTGCAACATGCCCAGTACACCGTTCATGGGCGTGCGCAGTTCATGGCTCATCATCGCCAGAAAGTCCGACTTTGCACCGTTGGCGCGTTCGGCTTCTTCACGGGCCTGAATCAATTGATCAATGAAGCGCTGCTGTTCACGGCTGGCTTTGTCCAGGTTCGCTGCAAGGTTGTTGATGTGGCGCGCCAGATCACCGAGTTCCGCGTCGTCAGGTACGGGCAGCGGTGTCCGGTAATCGCCTTGCTGGATCGCTTTTACCGCTTCGCCCATTGCACTGATGGGTTGCGACAGGCTTGAGGCCAGGCGTCTTGCGAGAATGAACGTGAACAGCAATGCGAACAGCGCAAGAATGCCGGCCTTGAGCAGGATTTCCTGCTGACGCTCGCTGAAAGCTTCGTTGGACATACCGACCAGCACCCGGCCCAGATAATCCTGAGCGGCGCTGACGTTGTCATCATGGTTGCCGAGGAAATCCTTGCCCAGCTTGATCTGTTGCGAGCGAATCGGCGCCTGAAATATCTCTACCTGCTTGGGGTGCGTTCCAGGGCCACCGGGTTGCTCGACATAAACCAATACCTTGTTGAGGCTGTCCTGAACTTCGATAAAGCGCACGTGAGGCGTCGATAGCGTCGCGCGCATCAGGCTTTTGAGGACTTCATCGTTACCGACAATCACGCCATATTCCGATGCGGGCGCTAGCTGGTTGGCGATTAGCTGACCTGTGTGATTGAGCTCCTGACGAAGATCCTGAATGCGCACAAAGGTAAAGAAGCAGATCAGCAACAGCGTCAGCAGCAGAGCGGGGCCGAGGCTGATCATCTGTGTGCGGGTGTTGATGTCCCAGTGACGACGAACCTTCATGGGCGCTGCTCCGCCTGACTCAGGCTGATGGTCACTGCGGCATCGTCGATGGCGATAATGCCCAGGGACTGGGCCACGCGTGGATTACTCATGACTTTGAAGTGTCGCGGATACAGTGCGCGCGGCCATTGCTCGGGCGTTTTGTCGAGCAGCGCGTCAAGGGTGTCCAGCCAATCGATTTCATCGCTGTAAGTACTCGCCAGGCTGCCCGCTTTGACAAATGATGCATTGGGGCCAAGCAGTGCCTGTTGATGAGCATAGCTGCTGAGCAACAGGTTCTTGGCGGTTTTGGCGTTGTATAGGTCCGGGTCATCAAGTCCGAGCAATACGTCGCTGCGGATCAGCAGGTTCTGCAATGACTGGTTTTCTGCACTGGGTGTCCACGGCTGGGATATCACCCGCAATCCCATGGCCAGTGCCGCATGGCGCAACTCTTTGAGCAGGAACTGGCTTCGGTTATTGAACAGCACGCCGATTTGTCTGGCTTCGGGCAGCAGGTGCCGGATCAGCAGCAGTTGGCGTGTCACCGGCGGATCGCTCCACAGCAGGCTCAACGTAGGAGGGCGCTTTTCACCCAGTCGTTCATGGGCCTGGATTCGACTGACGCGCAGTACCAGCGTCCTCGGGCCTTCGCTGTCGCTCAGTCGCCAGTCCAGGCTTGGGGTGTCCAGCAGTACAAGTCGGGTGTGTTCGCTGACTTTGCCGGGGGACGGCATTTTGTCGGTTTCCACAAAACGTATCTGGTCGTTCGGGCGACGCTGGCTCAGCTCGGTCACAAAGTTCTGGATGCCCGGGCTGGTTCTGGCAGCGGTCAGCAAAATATCGGCAGCGGACGCCGTGGCGCAGTTCACCCACATGAGTGCCGCGATTGCAGTGCAGCGCAGAAGTCTGTTCGAGAAAGCCACAGGCGTGTCCATACGTGTTCGTCCGGTTACCGCTCTATTCATGCCCGGCATGTTAACCGAGACACGGCTTATTGCCACGCGGGGTGTGGTTGGGTGGTTTTTGGTGTAGTAGTTTTTGTGTGTATATCCGTTATTGCGGTAACGGCTGATATTGGTTGCGCTTTTACAGCGCGTCACTTTCGAAGAGCGCGAAAGTAACCAAAGCGCTCTTGCCCCACCACTGGGTGCCTCGCTGTCGCTCGGCATACCCGTAATCCGACATTGCTGCGTGGGGCCGCCGCCACCGGCCATCCATGGCCTGAGGCGGCTAAACCGGCATCCCTGCCGGTTTGCCCCACGCAGCAATATCGAATTCCGGCCGGCGTGGTTTAACGGGGCGCTTAAGATCAAAATCAAAATCAGAACAGATCAAAAGCAGAGCGAAAATAGCGGGATCGTCTCGGACCGGTAGGAGCGAACTTGTTCGCGAGACGTCACCACAACCAACGCATTCGACATCTGACACACCGCATCGCAGCCTTCGGCAGCTCCTACAGGTGCCCGGCAAACCCACACAATCAGGTCGGCTGTCAGGCCGCCGCGCTTTTGATTTTGATCTTGGGCGCCCCGTTAAACCACGCTGGCCGAACGCAGATTCTGAACCGTGGGACGCCCTTGAGTTGAAGAGGGGCAGGA
Organism: Pseudomonas sp. ICMP 561; assembly: GCF_002699985.1. Classification (GTDB taxonomy): domain Bacteria; phylum Pseudomonadota; class Gammaproteobacteria; order Pseudomonadales; family Pseudomonadaceae; genus Aquipseudomonas; species Aquipseudomonas quasicaspiana. The sequence continues at coordinate 290,874 of NZ_LKBT01000056.1, forward strand.
CGCCGGGTTAGCCGCATTGGGCCATGGATGGCCCGTTGCGGCGGCCCACGGTTCAGGATCTGCGGGCGGGGACACCGAGCGACAGCGAGGTGCCGAGTGGTGGGGCAAGAGCGTTTTGCTTACTTTTGCGCTTCACAAAAGTGAGGCGCCGTAAGGGCGCAACCAATATCAGCCATGCCCGCGGTAACGGATATGTACACAAGAGCCACTACCAAGAACCACCTGGCAATGAACGTTGTCACTGGCCGCCATCGCCATGCTCCGTATAATGCCGCCATCGCCAGATGAGATGGCTCTAAATGGATGTCTTTATGACCACACAGCAACCTGTTGCGGTTCTAGGTGGCGGCAGCTTCGGTACCGCAGTGGCCAACTTGCTGGCGGAGAATGGCCGTCCCGTCCGCCAATGGATGCGCGACCCCGAGCAGGCCGAGGCCATTCGTGTCAATCGCGAGAACCCTCGCTACCTCAAAGGCATTAAAATCCTGCCTCTGGTTGAACCAGTCACAGACCTGACGGCGACGCTGGATGAATGCGAACTGGTTTTCGTCGCCCTGCCGTCGAGCGCGCTGCGTAGCGTACTTGCGCCGCATGTAGAGCGCCTGACGGGCAAAATGCTGGTCAGCCTGACCAAAGGCATCGAAGCGCAGAGCTTCAAACTGATGAGCCAGATCATCGAAGACATTGCGCCTCAAGCCCGCATTGGCGTGCTGTCCGGTCCCAATCTTGCGCGAGAAATTGCCGAGCATGCACTGACTGCAACAGTCGTCGCCAGCGAAGACGAAGACCTCTGTATGCAGGTTCAGGAAGTGCTGCACGGCAGGACGTTCAGGGTTTACGCCAGCAACGACCGCTTTGGTGTAGAACTGGGCGGGGCGCTGAAAAACGTCTACGCGATCATTGCCGGTATGGCCGTAGCGCTGGACATGGGCGAAAACACCAAGAGCATGCTGATCACCCGCGCGCTCGCGGAAATGACCCGTTTTGCGGTCAGCCAGGGTGCCAACCCCATGACCTTTCTTGGACTGGCGGGCGTCGGTGACCTGATCGTGACCTGCTCTTCGCCGAAGAGTCGCAATTATCAGGTGGGTTTTGCGCTGGGGCAGGGCCTGAGTCTTGAAGAGGCGGTCAATCGGCTCGGTGAAGTCGCCGAAGGGGTCAATACCCTCAAAGTACTTAAGGTCAAGGCTGATGAGCTGCAGGTATATATGCCACTGGTCGCGGGCCTGCATGCAATTCTTTTCGAGGGTCGTACGCTGAGTCAGGTCATAGAGCAGTTGATGCGTGCCGAGCCGAAAACGGATGTGGACTTCATCTCCATCACCGGTTTCAACTGAAACACTCATACAGGGAGAAGATCTTGAACGAGTCCAAAATCAAGCAAGATGAGTCCATTTTGTTGCGCATCCTCTGGATGGTGCTGTTCGTGGTGATCTGGCAATTGGCTGAACTGCTGCTGGCAGGCGTGGTGCTGGTCCAGCTGGGTTATCGCCTGATCTACGGGGCACCGAGTGGCAGCCTGATGAATTTCGGTGACAGCCTGAGCCAGTTTCTTGCGCAGATCGGCCGTTTCGGCACGTTCCACAGTGATCAGAAACCCTGGCCGTTTGCTGACTGGCCGACCCCTCGTGCGCCGGAAGGCGAAACGCCACACAGTGTTCCTCCTGCCGCGCACCCGGTGCGTGATGAGGAGCCCAAGCTGTGAAGGTATGGGTGCTGCGTCACGGTGAAGCGCAGGCGCATGCGCGCAGTGACGCGCAACGCGAGCTGACAGGCCATGGTCGTGAGGAGGTGCTGCAAAGTGCAGCTCACCTGTTGGGTAAGCCTCTGACGCGAATCTTCGCCAGTCCCTATGTGCGGGCGCAGCAGACCGCCGAGTTGGTACATAAGGCATTGGGTTTCAGTGAGCCCGTGGTCACAGTGCCGTGGCTTGTTCCGGAAAGTGATCCAGGCAAGGTGCTTGCTCAACTGGACGCTTATGCCGCGGAGGATGTGTTGCTGGTCAGCCATCAACCGTTGGTGGGGGCCCTTATCGGTCTTGCGGTGCACGGCAGTCATCAACAATCTCAGCCAATGAGTACGGCCAGTCTGGCGGAATTGAAAGGTGACTTTGCACTGGCCGGAACGATGGAGTTGTTGAGCGTTCGGCACGTTTGATTATTGCTATTTTGATAGAGATTGCCCTTTGCCCTGACACCGCGCTGTCTATCTGCAAACTCAGGTCTATGCAGGAGTGAGCTTGCTCGCGATAGCGCCAGTTAATGCGATAAATTCGTTAACCATGAAGTCGAATCGCGAGCAAGCTCACTCCTACAGGGTCCGTGTTTGCTTCGCGACAGCGCTGTGTCAGGGCACAGAGTAATCTCCTACACAAAACATTCGATTGCATTTTGTGTAATGACAGCAAGGCAGATGAACTCCCGGCGCTCAGTGTTCGAGCGCTTCATGACAAGGATTGACTATGAGCCTGTGGCACGAAACTCCGGACCTTGAGCAACTCAATGCCAAGAGTAAAAACACCATTCTTGAATTGCTCGATATTCGTTTCGAATCCTTCACCGAGAACTCCCTGACCGCCAGCATGGTGGTCGACCAGCGGACTCATCAGCCTTACGGCCTGCTGCATGGCGGTGCGTCGGTGGTGCTCGCAGAATCGCTGGGTTCTTCGGCCAGCTATCTGTGCATCGATACCAGCAAGTATTTCTGCGTCGGCATTGAGGTCAACGCCAACCATCTGCGTGGCGTGCGCAGTGGTCGGGTTACGGCTGTGGCGCACCCGGTACATATCGGTCGCACGACCCATGTCTGGGATATCCGTTTGACCAGCGAGGAGGGCAAGGCCAGTTGCATCTCCCGGCTGACTGTTGCGGTTGTACCGCTGGGGCAGGAACCTCCCGCACGCTAGATGCCTGTTGTGCCGGGCGGTGGCCGGATCGTCATGTTCGATGGCCGTTACGATCATTGCCGAGTGATCGGCTCATTGCGCACAATCACCACTGATCTGGTTCAATGAGTGCTCCGGCATGTCGCAACAGGTGTTCTTCGCTCACGCCAACGGTTTTCCGTCAGGCACCTACGGCAAACTGTTTTCCGCGCTGGCTCCGGACTACATCGTGAGCCACCTGGAGCAACATGCCCACGATCCGCGTTTTCCGGTGGATGATAACTGGCTGAATCTGGTGGACGAGCTGATTCACCATTTGCGCGAGCAGCCCGAACCCGTATGGGGAGTGGGTCATTCTCTGGGTGGCGTATTGCACTTGCACGCAGCGATGCGCTGTCCTGAGCTGTATCGCGGCGTCGTCATGCTCGATTCGCCAGTGCTGACTCTGGCTGATCAATGGATGATCCGCGCCGCCAAACGATTTGGTTTCATTGACCGCATTACCCCGGCCGGACGCACGCTGGGACGTCGCGAGGCGTTTGCAGATCTTGAGTCGGCGCGTCGCTACTTCTCCGGCAAAACCCTGTTCCGCCGCTTCGATCCCGAGTGTTTCGACGCCTATCTGCAGCATGGTTTGCAGAGCGACGGCGAACAGCTACGGCTACGTTTCGACGCTGCCACGGAAATCAGTATTTACCGCAGTGTGCCGCACACCAGCCCCGGTCTTTCCCGCCAGCTCAAACTCCCGCTGGCGATGGTCCGCGGTGAGCACAGTCGCGTTGTGATGCGCCATCATGCACGTTCTGTCAGACGCATGCCGCTGGGGGAATATCTGTCGATGCCCGGTGGCCATATGTTTCCACTCGAGCAACCGGAAGCGACGGCACAGTTGCTCAAATCGCTGTTCAGCCGCTGGACCGCAGGCGCTGGGGTATGAGCCATTCTGTGGAGGAAGTCCGCCTGAGCTTGCCGCATATCGAACTGGCTGCCCACTTGTATGGTCCCGAAGACGGCCAGCCGGTGATTGCGCTGCATGGCTGGCTCGACAATGCCAATAGCTTTGCGCGTCTGGCGCCACGGCTTGATGGCTTGCGCATCGTTGCGCTGGACCTGGCGGGGCATGGTCATTCCAGTCACCGCCCGCCGGGAGCAGGTTATGCGCTGGCGGACTACGTTCACGATGTGCTGCAAGTCGCCGAGCAACTGGGCTGGCAGCAGTTTTCGCTACTCGGTCATTCTCTGGGTGCAATCATATCCGTGTTCCTCGCCGCAGCGGTGCCAGAGCGTGTTTCGCGACTGGCCTTGATTGACGGGCTGATTCCCCCGACGGGCGATGCTGATAATGCGCCCGGGCAACTGGGCAAGTCATTGCAGGCGCAACTGCGTCTGGTCAACAAGCGCAAACCGGTTTACCCCGATCAGGAGCAAGCTATTTGCGCGCGAATGAAAGGTGCAGTCGCCGTTAGCCGTGAAGCCGCCGAATTGCTGGCCCAGCGCGGCCTGATGCCGGTTCCGGGCGGTTACACCTGGCGCAGTGACGGACGGCTGACTCTGCCGTCTGCGATTCGCATAACCCGTGAGCAAGCCACGGCATTCGTCGAGGCAATCCGCTGTCCGACACATTTGGTAGTAGCTTCTCAAGGGTTGCTGGCACAGAACGAATCGCTGCTTTCAAGGCTGCCTTTTGAGGTGGCGAGCCTGTCAGGAGGCCATCATCTGCATTTGAACGACGAAGCCGGGGCAGGCGCTGTTGCAGACTGTTTCAATCGCTTCTTCGCTACGCCTTGACTTGCGAGGGGCAACTGCCGAGGCTGGGCGAGTTGAAACAGGAATCAATCATGATGGATCTATGTATCGCTGCACTTTTTGAACTGCCCGTTAACGCTATTTTCCCGAACGTGCCGCGATGAGCGCGCGTATTGGTTTTACCCGTACGCTCGGAGTGACGTTGTGTGCATCTGTACTCAGCACGTCGTTATGGGCGGCGGACGTCCCCGGCAGCAGTGATTTGCAGGTAGTGCCAAGGCTCACCGACGCCGAAATTGTCGATTATCGTCCGGCTTCCGAGCTGGAACGCATCTATCCCATGGGCTCGATCCGCAAGATCAGCGGCCAGTTGCGTTTTGACGGTCAGGTCAGCGCGAGGGGCAACGTCACTGGCGTGACTTATCAGTTGCCTGCTGAACGTACCTCTTATGAGGCCTTCACGGCTGCGCGTGAAGCCTTGCAGGCGCAAAATGCGGAGTTGTTGTTCTGGTGTCAGGCCCGGGACTGCGGTGAAAGCAGCCTGTGGGCCAACGAGGTATTCGGCAACTCCAAATTGTATGGCGCTGACGAGCAACAGGCTTATCTTTTGCTGCGTCTGGCCGAGCCAAAAGCCGACACGTTGGTGGCCCTCTACAGCATCACCAGGGGTAATCGCCGAGCCTATCTGCATGTGGAACAATTCGACGCCGCCGCGCCACTGGGCGAGCTTATGCCGACGTCGGGTACGCTGCTTCGGCAATTGAAAAGCACCGGCAAGCTGGCGCTACCCAAACTGGTGGGTGCCCCTCAGGACGCATGGCTGACGCTACTGTCCCGCGGCCTTAATCTCGACAGCAGCCTGCGTGCCACGGTATCCGGCCCGCAAGCCGAAGCCTGGCGTGAGGCGCTGGTCAGCAAGGGCGTGCGAGCGGCCCGTCTGGAAGCGGGGAGCGGCGATACACCTGGCCTGCTTATCGAACTCATTCGCTGAACGCAGCTCATAGGCTGGTCCGCGGCGAACACTGACGTCGTCATTGTTCGCCGTTATGCTTCACTTCTGATGTCCTGACCCTTCTTTTGGAAAACGCTCATGTTCAATAACGATCGCCTGTTGGTGCAGATTCTGCTCCTTGCGCTGCTCGGTGCCTGTGTCTGGGTGATGGCGCCATTCTGGTCGGCGCTGTTCTGGGGCGCGGTGCTGGCATTTGCCAGCTGGCCACTGATGCGCCTGCTGACACGCTGGCTCAACGGCCGCGAGTCCCTCGCGGCTTTGATCCTGAGTCTGGGCTGGATGGTTCTGGTCGCTGCGCCGCTGGTCTGGCTCGGCTTCAATCTGGCTGATCATGTGCGTGACGCGACAGCACTGGTCAAGGATATCCAGGTCGACGGCTTGCCCGATCCTCCCGGCTGGCTGGGCAGCGTTCCATTGGTTGGCGAGCGACTGGTCGCGTTCTGGAACAGCATCGATGAGCAGGGTGCGGCGATGATGACCACCCTCAAGCCTTATTTCGGGCAGGTGGGCAACTGGCTGTTGGCGCGCAGTGCGCAGATCGGCGGCGGGATTCTTGAGCTGACCCTGAGCCTGGTGTTCGTGTTCTTCTTCTACCGGGACGGCCCGCGACTGGCGGCTTTTGTGCTGCGCTTGCTGGAGCGTTTGATCGGTGACCGGGCGCAATATTATCTGGATCTGGTGGCAGGCACCGTCCAGCGAGTGGTCAACGGCGTGATCGGCACCGCCGCCGCACAAGCTGTGCTGGCGTTGATCGGTTTTCTGATTGCCGGGGTGCCCGGTGCCTTGGTGCTTGGCATCATGACCTTCATGTTCAGTCTGATTCCGATGGGCCCGCCGCTGGTATGGATTCCTGCGACCGCGTGGCTGGCGTGGAATGGCAACTACGGCATGGCCGTTTTCCTCGCCATCTGGGGCACGTTCATCATCAGTGGCGTGGACAACGTGCTCAAGCCTTACCTGATCAGTCGCGGCGGTAACCTGCCGCTGGTGATCGTGTTGCTGGGTGTATTTGGTGGCTTGTTGGCTTTCGGCTTCATAGGCCTGTTTATCGGCCCGACGCTGTTGGCTGTGGGTTACAGTCTGGTGACTGACTGGGCACGCAGCGAGCGCCCAGTCAGGACGTGATGTAATGCTGCGTCAGGCGGCCGGGAGGGCCGAGTCTGTCGCTTCTCCCGGATGCTCCTTGGCGGTCAGCGTTTCCGGCATCGCCAGCAGCAACAGCAGTGCGGCTGTAGCAATGGCCGCCAGGGTCAGAAAAGCGGCGTTATAGCCCGCGTTCTGGACGATGATCCCGGCCAGTCCGTTGCTCAACGCCGCGCCCAGCCCGAATATTGTCGAGATGATCCCGAGGCTGACGCTGAACCGCCCGGTCCCTTGCGTCAGGTCCTTGACCACCAGAGGGAACAACGCGCCGAACAATCCCGCGCCAATACCGTCGAGCAGTTGCACGGCGACCAGCCAGAAAGGGTTATCGGACAGCACATAAAGCACGCCGCGAATGGGCAGGATCAGAAAGCCTGCCAGCAGCAGTGGCTTGCGTCCCCACACATCAGCCTTTGCACCCACCAGCAGCGCGACAGGCACCATGACCCACTGGGCAGCGACGATGCAGGCTGACGTCAACGGTGTGGCCAAATGCAGGTTCACCTGTGCCAGCTTCTGGCTCACTAACGGCAGCATCGCCGCGTTTGCCAGGTGGAAGAGGGCGCAGCAGGCGGCAAACAACAGCAGTGTTTTATTACTTGCCAATGCTTTGAAGCCGGAAGGCTGAGCGCCGTGCTGTGCATCTCCATGACTCAGTTCGCGGGCTACATCATGATCAATCGCCTTGGCCGACACGCAACTGATTGCAATGACGCTGGCGACGGCCATCGCCGCCATCAGATAAAACACCGCGATAGGACCAAACAGGTAAGCAAAGCCGCCAGCCAGCATCGCTGCGCAGGCGTTACCTGCATGGTTGAAGGTCTCGTTGCGTCCGGTACGCCGGGTAAACGCTTTGGGGCCGGTGATACCCAGGGAGATGGCAGCAACTGCCGGAACAAATACTGACGCGGCGATCCCGCTGACCGCTTGGGTTATCGCAATCAGGCTGACTGAGGAGGTGAAGGGCAGCACCAGACAGCTGGCCGTTACCAGCAGCGCAGCGATTGCGACCACGGCTCGTTTGTAATGAGTGCTGTCGATCAATGCGCCTGCCGGTCCCTGGGTCACCAGACCCGCGATCGCCGCCACCGTCATGACAATGCCAATGCTTGCCGGATCCCAGTGGTGGACTGCCAAAAGATAAATAGCCAGATACGGCCCGAGCCCGTCGCGAACATCAGCAAGAAAGAAATTCAGGGCATCCAGTGAGCGGTTGTTGCGGCGTTGGGTATGGGCGTCCACGGGATGTCTCGGTCAGTCGATGATGGAGCTTTGAGCTGCCGTTATGGAAAAGGTTTGCGGCGGCGGAAATTTTCATCTGGATGCGATTACCTTAGTGAAATGCTCAAACGGTTCCATGCAATCCGTAGGACCGGCTTTAGCCGGGAGAGCGGTATTTCTGACGAAGAGTATGTAGTGAATGTCCCGACACCCTCCCGGCTAAAGCCGGTCCTACGGATAGCGCGATCGCCTGTGGGAGCGTGGCTTGCCCACGAAGAACGATAACGCGGTATGCCTGATACACCGCAGTGCCTGAATCGCGGGCAAGCGCGCTCCTACGGAATTGCGCGGTCTATGTGGGAGCGTTGCTTGCACGCGATACATGAGACGCAGCCAGAAGGCATGTCGCGTTATCGTTTATCTCGGGCAAGCCCGGCTCCCACAAAAAATTGCATTCCAGCCGGACCGCCTTGAATTCTTTGGAATTCCCGACAAAGGTCCACTGTCATACCGACGTTGGGCAATGATCCGCCGTGGCTGAACAGCAAGCTTCAGCGGCGTGCCGGGTGCTCGTTGGCATGGAACGGAGGAACCATGAGTCAGGCAGTCCTTGAGAAAGAAACCGATCGTCGACAACTGCAGAGCATCATTGGAGGCCTGTCGGACGGCGTGCTTTTGATCGAGCTGGATCAAAGCATTCTGTGGGCCAATGAGTCCGCGTTGGAGATGCACGGCGTCAAGCACGTCAAGGAGCTGGGTCGTAACGTCCGGGAATATGCATCTCGGTTTCACTTGCGCTACCGCAATAATCATCCGCTCGCGCTGGATCACTACCCGATCAGCCGGATCGCTCAGGGGGAATCCTTCAGCGACGTTGTGGTGGAAGTCAGGCCAGCGGGCAACGACGAAAAATGCTGGGTGCACCGGGTGCGCAGCATGGTGCTGGAGGGGCGTTCCGGCGAGCCGGAACTGATGGCCCTGATCATCACCGACGCCACCGAACTGGCCAGCGCCGAGCAGCGTTTCGAGCGTACCTTCGCGGCCAACCCGGCACCGGCTGTTATCTGCAGGCTCAGTGACTTGCGCTACATCAAAGTCAATCAGGGTTTTCTGGAGATGACCGGCTACAGCCGCGAGCAAGTCATTGGCCGTTCAGTCTATGAACTTGATGTGCTCGAGAATGCAGAGCGCAAAGACCTCGCCATCGAGCGGCTCAACGACGGCGGCACCATCCCGCAAATGCAGGCCGAGTTGAAGCTGCCCGACGGCGGCAGCAAGATGGTGATCGTTGCCGGACAGCCGCTGGACATCAGCGAAGACGACTGCATGCTGTTTTCCTTCATGGACATGGAACCCCGTCGCAAGGTTGAGACCGCGCTGCGACAAAGCGAAGAGCGCTTTGCCAAAGCGTTTCGTCTGACCCCTGTCCCGACTCTGGTGTGTAACGCCGAGTCGCAGTTTGTGGTTGAGGTCAATGATGCGTTTATCAGCACCACCGGCTTTACAGCTCAGGAGCTGACCGGACGATCCGTTGATGAACTTGGCTTCATCGACGATCAAAGCAGTCGCCAGCAGATTTTCGAGGTCTTGAAGAAAACCGGCAGTATCGAGGGAATGGAGGTCAAGGTACGCAAGCGTGGCGACGAGATCATCGACTGTATGTTGTCCGCCGATACGGTCGTTATTCAGGATACGCCCTGCTATTTACTGGTGCTGATGGACATTTCCGAGCGCAAGCGATCCGATCTGGAACTGATTGCGGCCATCGAAGAGGTCATGCAGGACGCCTCCTGGTTTGCGCGTTCGTTGATTGAAAAACTCGCCAACGTGAAGAAAGGCAAGGCGCCGCAATTACCAGGCAGTTCGCTGACAGACCTGACGGCTCGCGAGAAAGATGTACTGGGCTTGATTTGCGAGGGTCTGGCCGACAAGGAAATCGCTGCACGCCTCAAGCTTGCGCCCAACACGGTACGCAATCACGTAGCGACAATGTATTCCAAACTTGGCGTGCACAGCCGGGCTGAAGCCATTGTCTGGGCAAGGGAGCGAGCGCTGTTTACCAGTGATGGCCGCAAGCCACTGCACTAGGCTGATGGTGCGAATGCACTAGTGCTACCAGTACAAATTCGTCTGTTTATCCCAGCGCTGTTTTCTTTACCCTGACGGTCCATTTCCGGACCTCGTCAGGGGCAGCAGTTGCAGACTTTCAAGAGCTCGCAAGTACAAGGTGGTCGGCGTTGAGCTGGCTGTCGCAGGTCCGCCACGAAATAGAAGGCAGCTTTGAGCCGCTGGCATGCGAATGCGTCATCAGCGCAGACGCATCCCTCAGCGTACGCATTTATGATCGAGAGTCAGGGCGCGTCGACCTGATGGTCATCGGCATTGCGCTGGATCAGGTTAAAACCCAGCACGACGTGTTGTCGCTTATCAGCGAGTTACGCGATGAGCTGAACAGCGTTGGCATGAACCCGCTTGATGTTGCCCCTTCTTCACAAGCTTGAGTGCCAGGGAATCGGCTCACGATGAGGTTGTCGGTCGGTATCACCTAGACCGACCATCTCGTCGTAGACAGCGGGCTGAACGAGGAACAGCGGCACCTCAGGCACGCCCTTCAGATTCTTGCGTGCTTCTTCCAATGACGCGATATGCAGCGTGCCACCCTTTGCATCGATGATGGGCTGGGATTTGCCGCCCTTCATCGCGTGCATCACGTAGGACCCTCCCTCCATCGTGACCAGATGCACCGCTTCAATTTCGCCTTTCTTCACCTGATCAGCCAGTTTGCTCAGTTCCATGACACTACCTCTAGGACATCGGCGGACGATTGCCTGCCTGCTTAGCTTTGAGACAGGCGCGCGAGTCAAGTTCGACCTTGCCGATTAGTGGTCGTCAGTTGATAGCATGACAGGGCCTGGAAAATTAAAAAGCTGACTGCATGATCAGTTAAAGTATTTATTACTGTTATTTTTTAACAGCTTACGTGCACGCCATCTTAAAGGCTTTTCCCGTTCAAATACCTTGTTTCTTTCAACCGGCTTTCAATGTGCTGAATAATTTAATAGGGGTAAGGTGTTTTAACTAATGCTCGTAAACAGTGTGCTACTGCAGTTTTTAAGATGTCCTCAAGCTTAATTTTCAATGGCCGATAGTTTCATATTGAATGCTAATAAATCTGAAACGGAAGCCTGTTAATGAGAAACCTCAAGGTATCGGTGCGCGCGACACTCAGCTTCATGTTTATCGCTTTTCTGTTGGTTGCGCTGGGCGGGTTGTCCGTATGGAAAATGGGAGAAATCCGCGCGTCGGCTGAGGATCTGGAGAATGACGCGCTGGCCAGTATCGTGGTCGCTGACCGGATCAACGCAGCCATGCTGCGCTTGCGCCTTGAGAACCGTCGACTGGTCTCCCAGACCGATCCCGAGGCTATCGCCGCAACTGTCAAGACGATCAACAGCGTGCGTGATGAGTTGAGAAAGCAGATTCAGACTTACGCCCCTTTTGTTGCGAGCGACAGGGAAGGCCAGTTATTCAAAGCCGTTTCTGAAAACTCTGAAAAAATGTTGACCGCTTTTGATGGCGTTTCAGCCCTTGCAAGTCGAGGTGCAGCTGCCGAGGCATTGGCTTATATATCCAGTAATGTGACGCCGGTTACGCGACCTCTGGAAGAAGCAGTGGCCGGGCTTGTCCAGATGAATATTGACGAGGCGGGCAATGCGGGTAAAGCGTCCGAGGCGTCTTATCAAAGTGGCTTGATGTTTGTCATTTTTATTATTGTTGCCGCTGCGCTGGCGACTATTGTGTTGGCGGTTTTATTTACTAAAAGCATTGTTGTGCCTTTGCGGGACATGTTGCGGGTCAATGACATGATCGCCAAAGGTGATCTGCGCACCGTTATTACGATCAATGGCAAGGACGAGTTTGCCGACCTTCTTCGCTCCACCCAGCAGATGCAGAACAACCTGCGCGACACCATCAAGCTGATTGGTGATTCAGCCACTCAACTGGCCTCGGCATCCGAGGAGATGAACGCTGTGACTGAAGAATCCAGCAAAGGGTTGATGCGTCAAAACACCGAAATCGACCAGGCGGCGACGGCGGTCAATGAAATGACTGCAGCTGTTGATGAAGTCGCCCGTAATGCCGCTTCGGCGTCTGACGCTGCCAAGGCTTCTGATCAGGCAACCCGCACTGGCGCTTCGCGCGTCACCAGCACCGTCACAGCCATTGAGCGACTCAGTCAGACCGTGCAGAACACCAGCGGTGATGTGCAGCGTCTGGCGGTACAGTCCAAGGACATCAGCAAGGTGCTGGACGTGATCCGTACCATTGCCGAGCAGACGAACCTGCTGGCCTTGAACGCAGCCATTGAAGCGGCACGAGCCGGGGAGCAGGGCAGAGGGTTTGCCGTTGTCGCCGATGAGGTGAGGGCGCTGGCGCATCGTACTCAGACTTCCACTCAGGAAATCGAGCAAATGATCGGTGACATCCTCAAGGGCACCGAACAGGCCACCAAAGCCATGAGCGAGAGCTGTGAGCAGGCGCAAGGCACGTTGGGTGTGGCCCATGAAGCGGGCGCGGCGTTGACCTTGATTGCCAAGGCCATCAATGAAATCAACGAAATGAACCTGATGATCGCCACCGCTTCCGAGCAGCAAGCCCAAGTGGCTCGTTCGGTGGACGGCAACCTGATGAGTATTCGTGATCTGTCAATTCAGAGTGCAACAGGAGCCCATCAGACCGCAGCGGCCAGTTCCGAGTTGTCGCGTCTGGCGGCTGACATGAACAGGCTGGTGGGACGATTCGCCCTGTAAATTTCAGGCTCGTAAAATTGTAGCGACGTGACAGTCGCTACAGTGTTTTTTGATCCGTTTTCATGATCCCTGTCTTTCATAGGCCACACGCAAGCGTTCACGGATGTTGCTCAGATGTCGGCGCATGGCAGCCTTTGCGCCGTCTGAGTCCCGGTTGGCGATAGTGGCGTAGATGTCGTGATGTTCCTGGCGCAACCGTCCGCTGTAATCCTCGATGGCCGTATTGGCCAGCGCTGCCGAGTCGAGACGGTTACGCGGAATCAGCGTCAGGCCCAGATGTTCGGTGATATCCGCGAAATAGCGATTGTCGGTGGCCAGAGCAATTTGCTGATGAAAATCAAAATCAGCGGCCGCCGCTTCGGCCCGGCTGGCAGTCGGGTCTTCTATGATGCTCAGCGCCTGTTGCATGCGCGCCAGTTGATCCTCGGTTCTGCGCAGGGCCGCGAGGCCGGCAGAATCGACTTCGATACCGATACGTAACTCGATGACCGCCATCACGTCGCCAAGCGTGCGGTCTGCCTGAGGATCGATTTGATCGACTCGCTGCCGAACCACAAATGTTCCGATACCGTGCCGCGTTTCTACCAGACCGTGGGATTGCAGGTGCGAAATGGCTTCGCGCACCACCGTGCGACTCACGCGGTGCTCTTGGGTAATGTGTTTTTCCGGGGGTAGCTTGTCACCGACCTTGAGTTGGCCGTCTTCAATCATGCCGGTCAGGATATTGACCAGCGCCAGTGTCAGATTGCGCGGACGTCTTATGGACGAATCGCCCTCTGCCGGTTCGAAAATCGGGGTGGGATTCATGGTGTTCCACCTGATGAAAAAATGCGCTTTCCAGCAGCGCCCATTGACGCGCTGTCAGCTCTTCACAGCTTTCACATAAAGAAACGGCGCGACTGTCAGGTCGCGCCGTTTCTTTTACGGAGCACTGAACAGGTCAGTCTCAAGCGATTGGCTGATCGCTCCACTCGCTGTTTACAAGACGCTTGAGACCCAGCGGGTTGGCGTTCTGCAACGCTTCCGGGAGCAGGCTGTCAGGGTAGTTCTGGTAGCAGACCGGACGCAGGAAGCGGTCAATCGCCAGCGTACCCACTGAGGTACCGCGAGCATCGGAAGTCGCCGGGTACGGACCACCGTGAACCATGGCTTCGCAGACCTCAACACCGGTCGGGTAGCCGTTGACCAGAATACGGCCGACTTTCTCTTCCAGTACCGGCACCAGCCATTGGTACTTCTGCAGATCGCTCTGTTCGCCGATCAGGGTGGCGGTCAGTTGACCGCGAAGGGCTTGCAGCGCGCTTTTCAGTTGCGCGTCGTCAGCGACTTCGATCACCAGAGTCGTTGGGCCGAACACTTCTTCCTGGAGCAGTGGATCGCCGTTGAGCAGCAGGCTGACGTCAGCTTTGAACAGCTGCGCCTGAGCCTGTTTGCCTTCCTGCGGTTTGCCTGCCAGATGAGTCACACCCGGATGCGACAGCAGATGCTCTACGCCTTTGCTGTAGCTGCGCAGGCCGCCAGCGTTCAGCATGGTTTGTGGAGCCTGGCCGCCCATGTGTTCCTGAAGCTGCTCAAGGAAGCGGGTGAAGGTTGGCGAGCTGATGCCGATCACTACGCCGGGGTTGGTGCAGAACTGACCTGCGCCCATTACGACGGATGCTGCGAGATCCTTGGCCACGGTATCGCCGCGAGCAGCCAGCGCTTCAGGCAGCAAGACGACCGGGTTGATGCTCGACATTTCTGCGAACACCGGGATTGGCTCAGGACGTTCTGCGGCCATTTTGCACAGTGCGTCGCCACCGCTCAGGGAGCCAGTGAAGCCAACGGCTTTGATGGCCGGATGCTTGACCAGACCTTCGCCAACACCGCTGCCGAAGATCATGTTGAACACGCCTTTCGGCATTTTGGTTTTTTCTGCTGCACGGATGATCGCAGAACCGACCAGATCGGCTGTCGCCATGTGACCGCTGTGCGCCTTGAATACAACCGGGCAACCGGCGGCCAGTGCTGCAGCGGTGTCGCCGCCAGCGGTAGAGAAGGCCAACGGGAAGTTGCTGGCACCAAACACGGCAACCGGGCCTACCCCGATGCGGTATTGGCGCAGGTCGACGCGTGGCAATGGCTTGCGATCCGGCAATGCCAGATCGATGCGCGCACCGAGGAAATCACCGCGACGCAGGACTTTGGCGAACAGACGCATCTGGCCGCTGGTACGACCGCGCTCACCTTGAATACGGGCGGCTGGCAGAGCGGTTTCCTGACAAACGATAGCGACGAAATCATCACCGAGCTGATCCAGCTCGTCGGCGATGGCATCAAGGAATTCTGCACGGCGACCCGGGCTCAGCTGGCGATATTCAAGAAAGGCGTCTTTGGCTGCCAATGCGGCGGCGTCGATTTCCGCATCAGTAGCCTGATAGAAGCTGTAGGGCAGTGCTTCACCGGTAGTAGCATCGAGACTTTTGTGTTGCGGCTCGCCAAGGGCGCTGCGTGCGCCTGCGATGAAGTTGTGGCCGAGAACATTAGGCATCTTTGTCTCCTGTTTTTATTTGCGGGTTTAATCAGGCTGCTGCCTGTCTTAGAGATCTGCCAACCGTTCGATGACGGTAATGTGAGCTTACCAGCAACTGCACGGCTCAACATGTTGACAGTCATCGTACAACTATGGGTATGACTGCGCAACCGTGGAGATTCCATCCTGGCCTGCAATCTTCCCCGCTGGCCATTAACCCGCAGGACCGGCTTTAGCCGGAAGATTGCATAGATCCTGTGGGAGCGAGGCTTGCCCGCGATAGGGCCACCACGCTTCAGCAGGTTCAACGCGTTATCGTTCATCGCAGTTCAGCCCGGCTCCCACGTGAGATTGCGCTCTTGCGTAGGACCGGCTTCAGCCGGGAGGGCGTCGGGACATCCACCAAACATTGTTCGCCTGAAATACCGTCCTCCCGGCTAAAGCCGCTGCTACAAGATCAAGCTTGCAGGTGGACATAGAATTTCCCACAGGGCGGCGTTTCAAGTCAGGATTTCGGTTACCGCGCACCTGGCTCATTCAGGTTTAGCCCCTGCAGCGCATCAACAACCTCACGCAGCGCGCGATTGACCGGCTTATCCTGGCGCAGCACCAGGCTCAGGTCGCGGCTCAAAGGTGGCGTCAGGCTGCGGATTTGCAGGTTACGCTGATGGTGAGCAGTGGCCACCGCAATGCGTGGGACGATGCTGTAACCCAGCCCGGCAGAGACCATTTCCTTGATGGCTTCGATGCTCCCCAGTTCCATTACCGGACTGGGTCGAACACCCGATTGCTGGAACCATTGATTGATCAGCAGGCGCGTGCTGCTGCCTGCTTCGAATACCACCAGTGGCAAACTGCTCAGGGCGTCGGCATTGATCGACGGCTTCAGGCCGGTCTGGTCAGGGGCAAAAATTGCCACCATTTCGTCCTCCAGTAAGGTCGTGAAGTGCAGACTACGACCCGCTGCAGGCAAGGTGACCAAGGCCAGATCAATTCGATTTTCTTCTACAGCCTTCAGGATGGCCTCGGTATTGCCGGTGCAAACCCGTACATCCAGTTTCGGGAACGCCGTGCGCAAGGTTTTCAGGACTGGCGGCAGCAGATGAATGCAAGCGGTGGCGCCGGTGCCAATCACGACTTGTCCGGCAACGCCTTGAGCATGGCTGGCGAGATCCTGAAGCGCGTCATCAATCACCGAATCAATACGACCGATATGGCTCAGCAAGGTCAGGCCGGCAGCCGTCGGTTTCAGACGTTTGCCGACTCGCTCGATCAGGCGCAGGTTGAGGCGTTGTTCCAGCAGGCGAATATGCAAGCTGACGGCTGGTTGGGTGAGGTTCAGCGTAGTGGCCGCGGCTGAAAAGCTGCCCTGATGAATGACCTCGGAAAAACTGTTCAAGTGATTCAGATTCAACGCTTGCATGGCAAAGTTTTACTTATGCTGAGGATGATTAATCATAGCTTTATTAAGATCTACAGGGTCGGCATGATTGCCGCACTTGCAATCGTTACCGAGAACGAAGATGAACCACGACCTAATCCTGCGCACCACTCGCGAGGATGACATGCCCGCTGTACAGGCTATCTATGCGCACCATGTGCTGACCGGCATTGCCAGTTTCGAACTGCAGCCGCCGTCAGTGCAGGAGATGCTGCGCCGCCGTGCCGAAGTGCTGTCGCGCAAGTTGCCGTACCTGGTTGCCGAGCTGGAGGGAGCGGTGGTCGGTTACGGTTACGCCACGTTGTATCGACCCAGGCCCGGCTACCGTTTTACGGCGGAAGACTCTGTGTATATGGCTGAAGGCATGGGTGGCAAAGGCATCGGCCAGGCACTGTTGGCTGCAGTCATCGAGCACTGCGTGCAGGGCGGCTGGCGGCAAATGGTGGCGGTAATCGGCAACAGTGAAAACCATGGTTCGCTGCGGCTTCATGAAAAGCTGGGGTTTCGTCGGATCGGGGTTTTTGAGTCGGTGGGCTTCAAGCACGGGCGCTGGGTTGACACAGTGTTGATGCAGCGAGCACTGGGCGATGGCAGCGGCAGCCTGCCGGATGATCAGTAAAGTAGGAACTTATCGATAGACTATTTGCATATTAGTTTAGAATTTAAATGCATTTTCGGAATAAATAAGCCGGTGATATGGTTTTAACCAGTCACTGGAAACCTTGAGAAAAGTTATAAGAAAGGGATTTCGGCTGACGGCCTGATTTATCACTTCTCAAGGAATACCTGCATGGCAGCTTTTGATCATCTCACCCGTCGTCGTTTGCTCGGTTTGACCGGCGTTGCCCTGGCCAGTCCTCTACTGGCGTCTGTTCCCGGTTTTGCCTGGGCTGCCGATGAGCATGCCGGGCACAATGCTGGCGGCGGTGATGCGGAGCCAGCAGGCACCGGGGAATTCATCAAACTTGCCGAAACACGCAAACTCAAGCTGGCGGTGAATCTCAACGCGGTCTGCCTGGCGCCGGTGGTGATTGCCCATGGGCAGGGCTTTTTCACCAAACATAATCTGGACGTGGAACTGGTCAACTTCGGCAACTCTACAGAAGTGCTGCTTGAAGCCATCGCCACTGGCAAGGCGGATGCGGGGGTTGGCATGGCGCTGCGCTGGCTCAAGGCGCTGGAGCAGGGTTTCGACGTCAAGCTCACAGCCGGCACCCACGGTGGTTGCCTGCGTCTGCTCAGTGCCGTCAACAGCCCGGTGCAGAAGCTCGAAGACCTGAAGGGCAAGGCCATTGGCGTCACCGACATGGCCAGCCCGGACCGTAACTTCTTCTCCATCCTGCTCAAGAAACACGGCGTTGATCCTGTGCGTGACGTCGAATGGCGGCTGTACCCGGCGGATCTGCTCGGCACTGCGCTGGAGCGCGGTGAAGTGCAGGCAGTCAGTGGCAGTGACCCGTTCATGTACCGCCTGATTCAGGGCGGCAAGGCCCGCGAACTGTCAAACAACCTGGTCGAGGAATACGCCAATCTCAGCTGCTGCGTTGTCGGTGTGACCGGCAAATTGGTGCGCGATGAGAAACGCGTCGCGGCGGCTTTGACTCAGGCCATTCTCGAAGCCCATGACTATTCCGTGAAAAATCCGGAAGTCGTCGCCAAGGGCTTCCAGGCTCACGCTCTGAACACGTCGGTTGAAGAAGTGAAAGCCATTCTTCACGACCACACCCATGGCCACCATGCGGTTGGCGCAGCCTTGACCAAGGAAATCGTCACCTACGTAACCGATTTGCAGACGGTTGAAGTGATTCGCAAAAGCACCGACGCCGTGGCGTTCTCTAAGGAGATTACCGCCGATGTCTTCAATTGAAGCCGCGCCGCAGCTCGCGGCGCTTGAGCGAGCACCTGCCAGATTCTGGCGACAGGGGGCGGTGGCCGTTGTCGCCTGGATTGGCGTCGGGCTGCTGATCGCTTATTTCCCTGACGCCACCCGCAACTGGCCCATGACTCAGGGGCTGGCCAATCTGTGCCTGGCGGTCGCCGCGTTGATCGGCCTGGTGGGTATTTTGGGTCGCTGGTTTCCCGCTTTGCAGCGCCGGGCCTATCCCGCAGGTGCCTGGCTGATTGCCTTGCCAGTGTTGTTGGGAATCTGGGAGTTGCTCACCGCCAAACTGGCCTTGTTGCCGGTGCCGTTCTTTGCGCCGCCGCAGGCGCTACTGGATGTGTATGTCGAAGACTGGCCGCGGCTGGCCGACAGCTTGCTCAATTCAGCGTTGCTGTTGGGCACGGGCGTGGCACTGGGAGCAGTGACAGGGTTTATTGCAGGTGTCGCGATTGGCTGGTCAACCAGTATCGGCTACTGGCTGCACCCGGTATTGCGCATCCTGGGCCCGGTGCCGTCCACGGCATTACTGCCGCTGTGCTTCTTCCTGTTCCCCAGCAGCTGGAGTGCCAGCGTGTTTCTCATCGCACTGGCCACCTGGTTCCCGGTCACGGTGCTGACCTGGTCGGGGGTTGCGAGTGTCGATAAGGCCTATTACGACGTCGCCCGGACGCTGGGCGCCAAACCGGGCTTTCTGATTTTCAACGTGGCCATTCCGGCTGCACTGCCTCACGTGTTCGTCGGCCTGTTCATGGGCCTTGGCGCGTCGTTCTCCACGTTGGTCGTTGCGGAAATGATGGGCGTGAAGTCAGGCATTGGCTGGTACTTGCAATGGGCGCAAGGCTGGGCCGCCTACGCCAATATGTATGCGGCGTTGCTGATCATGGCGCTGGCCTGTTCCGGATTGATTTCGGGGCTCTTTCTCATACGTGATCGCCTGCTGGCCTGGCAACAAGGAGCCATGAAATGGTAGCTACTGCATCTGCTTCAACGGTTTCAACGTCAGCCGGGTTGGCGTTGCGGATTGAAAATCTGAGTCATGGATTTGCGTTGGACGGTCAGCATCTGCCTGTTCTGGAAAACGTTTCACTGGACGTGGCTCCGGGCGAGTTCGTCGCCTTGTTGGGGCCGTCGGGATGCGGCAAGTCCACTTTGTTGCGACTGGTTGCCGGGCTGGAACCCGCTGACAGTGGAGCTTTGTTGGCGGATGGCCTGGCGATCAGCGGCCCCGATCCGAGCCGCGTGGTGGTCTTTCAGGACCCGACGCTTTATCCGTGGCGGCGAGTCTGGGACAACGTGGCACTAGGGCTACAAGCTCAGGGCCTGCTCAAAAGCCACTCCGGCAAAGTTGACGATGCATTGGCCACGGTGGGTCTCAGCAGTTTTGCCCGCGCTTATCCGCGGCAATTGTCAGGCGGGATGGCTCAGCGCGTGGCGCTGGCACGTGCGCTGGTCAATGAACCGCGACTGCTAATTCTCGATGAACCGCTTGGCAAACTCGATTCGCTGACGCGCATCACCATGCAAAAGGAATTGATCGATCTCTGGCAACGTCAGGGATACACGGCATTGCTGGTGACTCATGACGTTGAAGAAGCCTTGCTGCTGGCCAATCGTGTCATCGTTTTCAGCGACCGACCGGCCACCATCAAGGCACAACTTACGATCGAGCGCCCTTATCCGCGCCATCGCGACGATCCGTATCTGGTCGACCTGCGCAAGCAGATTCTGGGGCTGCTCGGGCTGGGGGAGAGCTGGTAGCGGTTTTAGAAACAGTTTTCAGAAACGGGGCTTTTAGAAACGCGCCTGAGCTGAGTACTCCGGCCCGTCATTGAAGCAGGCCAGATCAACCAGCAGTGTTTCCCATTCCACGCCATCGACGAACTGGTCCAGATGCGCCTGACCCGCTTCGGCATCCGAAGCGGTGATGGTTTTTATCGTCTCTGGCTGAGGGGCGAGGCTCTCATGGGCTGGCGTTACTTTGATTGCGAGGCGAGACAGCAGCGATTCTTTGAGCATCAGTAGATAGGACATGAGCGGGTTCCTTTCTGAGGGCGTGAGTATCGGCTGCGCGCACTGTTATTGGACGAAACGCGGGTACAAGACGTTTAATTGGTGCGCCTTGTATGGCGATTGGTCCGGTCGTGCAACGAATAGCGGCCTGACACCTTGCTCTTGAAAATAACGTGCCAACCTGGAACGGGCGTTCAGTTTTAAGGCCGGGCAGGATGATTGCGACGGGTTGTCTTTGCCGGTAGGGTAGCCAGCTGTCTGGCAAGGAGCTTGAAATGACTCAGTTAATCCCGCCCGGAGTGGCGGATGCAGCAGCCGATCGACCTAAACAACGTCGCGCGCCAAAGGGCGAAAAACGCCGCGAAGAATTGCTCGATGCTGCTTTGCAGGTATTTTCACTGGAGGGGTACAGCGGTGCCTCGGTGGCTCAGGTGGCGGCGATTGTCGGCATATCGGTTGCCGGGCTCCTGCATCACTTTCCCAGCAAGATTTCGCTGTTGATGGGTGTGCTTGATCGGCGTGACAAAGCCAACAGCCGAATTGCCGAAGAAGTCCGTGCCGATAAAAGCCTGACGGGTTTGCTGGGCAGTTTGCGCGCGATCAACCGGTCAAATGCCACGGCACCCGGTGTGGTGCGTGCTTTCACCATTCTCAACGCAGAAAGTCTGGTCGAAGGGCATCCGGCCTGGAACTGGTTTCAGGATCGCTACGAGTTGATTTACGGAAAGCTGATCGGACAATTTACCGATCTGGTCAATGCGGGAGAGGTGCGGGCCGATGTCGACCTGCCGGGACTTGTCCAGGAAATCCTGGCAATGATGGACGGTTTGCAGGTCCAGTGGCTGCGCTTTCCGGAGAAAGTCGATCTGGTAGAGCGTTTCGATACCTACATCGCACGGGTCGATGCAGCGATAAGAGTTCGTCCCTGAACCCGTCCGGACCTCGTGAGAGGTCCGGCTCTATCCCTGAATCAGCGCTTAGTTACCGCTTGCGCTGCCTTGAGTGGTGGTGTCATCGGTGGTGTCGTAGCCATCACCTTCGCTCGTGTCGGTGTCGCCGGTGCCTTGATCAAGCACGCCGCCGGTTTTGACTGCCGAATCACGCAGCGTGGAGTTCAGCGCCGAGCGTGGCAGCGGGTTGCTGGTGGTGGTCGACAGTTCCTGACGGAACGGGTTGACCAGCTTGGCGTTCAGGCGGATATCCTGAGACGACGCGCCCACCGACAGGTTGAAGCTGTCTGCGTCCACAACCCATTGCTTGCTGTCCACGTCGTAGTAAGCCAGCGAGCGATCGTTGAGCTCGATGGTTACACGCTTGCTTTCGCCCGGCTTCAGGAACACTTTCTTGTAGCCTTTCAGCTCCTTGATAGCGCGCTCGACTTTCGGGTTCTGCTGGCCAACATACAGCTCGGCAACTTCGGAACCACCCACCTTGCCGGTGTTGGTCAGGTCGAACGACACCTTGATAGGCGTGTTGCCCACTGCGACACCCGGAGTAACGGTGATGTTGCTGTAGCCGAAGGTGGTGTACGACAGGCCGTAACCGAACGGATAGAGCGGCTTGATGCCTTTCTTCTCGTAACCACGATAGCCAAGGAGCAGGTCGTCCTTGTAGCTCATGGTTTTCAGCGTTTCTTCGTTGTCGAATTTCGGGAAGGTCGCGTAGATCGGGTTATCTTCGATGTTGCGTTCGATACTGATCGGCAGCTTGCCCGACGGGTTGACCTTGCCGAACAGGATTTCAGCCAGAGCCTGACCGCCGTTCTGACCTGGGTAGAACGCGTGCAGCGCAGCAGGAACCTGATCGATCCAGTCGCTCATCTTCAGACCGGTACCGCCGTGCATGGTCACCACGGTGTTCGGGTTGACCTTGGCGATGTTCTGAATCAGCTCGTTCTGGAATTCCGGCAGGTCGAAGCTGTGGTCGAAACCTTCACCTTCGTATTCGTTGCTGTTACCCACTGCAACCAGCACTGCATCGTACTGAGACAGATCCTGCGGAGCATTCAGCGAAGCCCAGCTCATTTGCACGCCAACCAGGCCGCCCATGGTGGAGAGGTAGCCATTGCGACGCGAGTATTCCAGCTTGATGTCGTAAGCCTTGCCTGCTTCCAGGTTGACCTTGGCGAACACTGGAATGGTCGGCGGGATGCTGTTGCTCGGCAGCGGCTTGCCGTCACCGTTGTCCAGGACTTTCTTGCCGTTTACGTACAGACGTACTGCGCCGTCGGCACGGACCTTGAACACCTGGTCGCCGCTGGTGGTCGGTGTGATCTGACCGGTGTAACGAATCGAAGTGTTCGACGTGTCGCCGTTGACTGGCAGAGAGTCAGTGGACCAGTCCAGATCAACGTGTTTGTCGGTACGGGTCGCCGCAGCATCACCGGACCAGTTGGCGTTGGTGAAGAACTCGGTTTTCAGGCCGCTGACGCTTTTGCCATCGCTGTCTGCGTGGCTCCAGGTAGTGGCGCTCGGGTCCAGCGACAAGCCGTCGATGAACTCGACCTTGGCGTTAGGTGCCAACTGCTGCAGACCGCTCAGCTCGCTGATGTAGTGGGCTGCCATGACGTTGGCGCTACCGAAACCGGTAGGCGGCGCGTACTTGGCCAGGGTGCCGACCACTGCGATCTTCTTGACCGTCTGCTTGTTCAACGGCAGCAGGTTGTTGTCGTTTTTCAGCAGCACGATGCCTTCACGCGCAGCGTTCAGGGCAACCTTGTTGCTGGTGGCGCTGTTCATGTTGTGCGCGGTCAATGGCGCTTTGCTGTCGAACTTGTACAGGTAGATCTGCTTGAGGATGCGGCGAACCTTGTCATCGATGGTCGCTACGTCCAGCTCACCGCTGTCCAGGTAAGGCTTGAGGATGGTGCTATTCATCTGATAGCCCATCATGTCCAGGTCGGTGCCTGCCTGAGCGGCGTTCAGACCGTGGACTACAGCGTTGTAGTCGCTCTGTACGAAGCCTGGATAGCCCCATTCTGTTTTCAGAATGTCGCGCATCAGGTGTTCGTTTTCGCAAGCGAACTCACCGTTCACTTTCTGGAAGGCGCACATCATCATCGCGACTTTACTGTTCTTCGAAGCGGATTCGAAGGCAGGCAGGGTCATTTCGCGCAGTACGCGCTCGCTGATGGTTTCGTCCAGGTTGAAGCGGTTGCTTTCCTGGTCGTTGGCCGCGTAGTGCTTGGCGTTCGCCCATACACCACGGGACTGAATACCGTTAATCACTGCTGGGCTGAGGCTTGCACCCAGGAACGGATCTTCACCGGAAAGGTATTCGAAGGCACGACCGCTGTAAGGCATGCGGTACAGGTTGACACCAGGGCCAGTCACGAACTGGTAGCCGCCGGTAGCGGTGTCGTAACCCAGGGCGCGACCCAGATCGATGGCACGACGCGGGTTCCAGGTAGCAGCCAGGTTAGGACCGGACGGATAAACCACACCCTGAGCGTTGCCTTCGCTGGTGTAACGAACACCGACGCCGCCGTCAGCACCGTGAATCTGCGGGATGCCATATTGAGTCAATGGCTTCACATCCCAACCACCGGTACCGCCGATGTAGGCCAGCTTTTCTTCCAGGGTCATTTTTTTCAGGGTTTTTTCCGCGGCCTTCTCGGCACGGCTTACCTTGCCTTCATCCAGCGAAGGGCTAGTGGCCGCGCTGGTGGCTGCGTGGACCTGTGAGACTGCCAGCGCCAGCAAAGCGAGTGCATACTTCGCACCGATCATTTTCCGTTTGTTCATGTATTACTCCGACTACCAATTTTCAAGTTTTATGCTGTTAAAGGCTGCTCAATTCTGACTGCTCACGAACTTTTATTCGGGCAATACTTCACCTTCTTCGCGACTTTCCGAGTATTAATCTCAGCGCAATAGTTAGTGTTTTAAACGTGTATTTATATTGTAAGAATTATGTGTTTCGTGTCTTTACTTGATATCACTGTGACATCACAAGATGGCACTTTGATTCGCGTTGGCGGCGTAATTAAGACAATTCTCAACCCGAAATGTCAAACAAAAGCTCGTTTTGAGTGAATTTTTGTTTTTTTTGCTTACAAATTTGAACTCATGCTAAACCTACTGGTCGATTGGTTTAAGAATTTTCGGTGAGCGATTCATCTTCGCTGCTGGCACGATACCGAGGTTCCCCTTAGTTGCGGTTTTAATGCCTCTGTTTTTCGGCGGGTATTGCGTAGCTATTTATTATTATTTTGTGGGAGATAGTTTATGAAGTTGCCTCTTATTGGTGCGGGCGTGGTGTTGGGTTTTGCACTTACTGGTGCTGCAATCGCTGCTGAAGCGACCGATGCCGATGCGAAATCCGGTGCTACCGATTCCACGGTGCTGACCCAGACTCAAGACGCCAAAGTGTTGAAAAAACAGCAAGCCCAGACCACCAAAGGCGGTCGTCCGCTCGACGCCACCAAAAACAATTCGCAAAAAACCTCGAATTGATGGTCTAACCGTTTTTCTACCGGCCTCCTGATTGATCCCGATTCGGTCAAGAGGCTGGTACCCTTGCTCCTTCGATCTGTACAGATGCCCGCACCTATATGTCCGCCCCCGTCGATACCTCCCGATTAGTGATCCCCGATGCCGAGCAGGTTTGCGCCTGGTTGATGGAAAATGCCGGTCTGAAGACCGTTGATCTGGAACGTGCCCGTCGTCTGGCTCAGGAATCGGCTCAAGAATCCGAATCCGCCGAGCTGCTGGGCTTGCTGACCCGATTGGGTCTGGTCTCCGAATTTGAACTGGCCCGTGCTTGGGCGGCTCTTCTTGATGCGCCGCTGGTGCTGGCCGAATCCGCGCCGCCGCTGCTGGACCCGTTGCCGCCGTTGACCGAGCGCTTCATGCGTCACTACCAGATCGTGCCGCTGGGCTGGAGTGACGGTGGCTTGCGCGTATTGGCGGCCAATCCGCATCTGCTGTATCCGTTTCAAGCCGTTGCATACGC
Organism: Pseudomonas sp. ICMP 561; assembly: GCF_002699985.1. Classification (GTDB taxonomy): domain Bacteria; phylum Pseudomonadota; class Gammaproteobacteria; order Pseudomonadales; family Pseudomonadaceae; genus Aquipseudomonas; species Aquipseudomonas quasicaspiana. The sequence continues at coordinate 316,492 of NZ_LKBT01000056.1, forward strand.
CTGCGATGTGCCGGTCTTGCTGTCGGTCGGCCCCCGTAATGAAGTCGAAACCCTCATTGAGCGTTATTACGGCCAGGGTCGCTCAGCCATGGGCACGCTGATCGAGAACCTCGATGAAGAGGGCCGCTCGCTTGAGGACATCGAACACCTGAAAGACATGGCGTCCGAAGCGCCGGTGATTCGTCTGGTCAACCTGATCCTGCAACGGGCCGTCGAGCATCGCGCCTCCGACATTCATATCGAACCATTTGAAAGCCAGCTCAAAGTCCGTTACCGCATCGACGGTGTCCTGCACGAAGCCGAAGCGCCGCCGTCCAGTTCGTCGGCGGCGGTGATCTCGCGGGTGAAGATCATGGCCCGGCTTGATATTGCCGAGCGTCGGTTGCCTCAGGACGGGCGGATCATGCTGCGTATTCAAGGCAAGGAGCTCGACTTGCGGGTTTCTACCGTGCCCACCAGTTTTGGTGAGTCGGTGGTCATGCGTCTGCTGGATCGGCAGACCATCAATTTCGACTTCCCAAGCCTGGGCTTCGACGGCGAACGCCTCGACGAATTTCTTGAAGTGCTGGAACGTCCTCACGGCATCCTCCTGGTGACCGGTCCGACCGGTTCAGGTAAAACCACCACGCTTTACACCGCGCTGTCCCGGCTGAACACCGCCGAACGCAAGATCATCACTGTTGAAGACCCGGTGGAGTACCAGCTCGAAGGCATCAACCAGATTCAGGTCAAGCCCGCTATCGGTCTGGACTTCGCTGGAGCGCTGCGTTCCATCGTGCGTCAGGACCCGGACGTGATCATGATCGGTGAGATGCGTGACCTGGAAACCTGCCGCATCGCCATTCAATCCTCGCTCACCGGTCACCTGGTGCTCTCGACCCTGCACACCAACAGTGCGGCGGCGAGTATCACCCGTTTGCTGGACATGGGCGTCGAGAGTTACCTGATTGCTTCCACCGTGAACGGTATTCTGGCCCAGCGTCTGGTGCGTCGTCTCGATCCTGCGACTCGCGAAGCGTTTGAAGCGCCGCCTGAATTAATAGAAGAGCATGGACTTGATCGTTTTACTGACGAACGTCCAATCATGCTGTACCGTCCACGCCCCGATGCGCCCGGTGGTGGCTATCGCGGCCGTAGTGCCATCACTGAATTGCTGGTGATGAACGAAGAATTGCGCAGCCTGCTGATGCGTCATGCCGATGCGTCGACGCTGGAGCAAGCGGCCCGTCGTGGTGGTTTACGGACCCTGCATGAAGAAGGTTTGCGTCAGGCAGTGGCCGGTGTCACCTCTCTTGAGGAAGTCTTGCGGGTGACCCGCGGGGAAGGTAATTGAGCCTGTTTAAATATCGCGCCCTGGACAGTCAGGGCGTTGCTCAAAATGGCACTCTGGATGCCAAGGATCAGGACGCGGCCGTTGCTGTTCTGCAAAAGCGCGGCCTGCTGGTCCTGCAAATCGACCCTGCGGGTATGGGCGGCCTGCGTAATGCACTCGGCCGCGGCATGCTCAATGGTGCGGCGCTGGTGAGTTTTACCCAGCAACTGGCAACGTTGCTCGGTGCCGGTCAGCCTCTGGAGCGCTCGTTGGGGATTCTGCTCAAGCAGCCCGGCCAGCCGCAGACCCGGGCGTTGATCGAGCGCATTCGCGAACAGGTCAAGGCCGGTAAGCCGCTTTCGGCAGCGCTGGAAGAAGAGGGCACGCAGTTTTCTTCTCTTTATATAAGCATGGTTCGCGCAGGTGAGGCGGGCGGTGCGCTGGAAAGCACCTTGCGCCAGCTCAGTGATTATCTGGAGCGCAGTCAGTTGCTGCGCGGCGAAGTGATCAACGCGCTGATTTACCCGGCGTTTCTTGTTGTGGGCGTGCTGGGATCTCTGGCGTTGCTGCTGGCCTATGTGGTGCCGCAGTTTGTGCCGATCTTCAAGGACCTGGGCGTGCCGATCCCGTTGATCACTGAAGTGATCCTCGGCCTGGGGGAGTTTTTAAGTGCTTACGGGCTGGCGGTGTTGGCCGGGTTGATTGCCTTGATCTGGTTGGTGATGGTGCGCCGCAAGGATCCGGCCCGACGTGAACGTCATGATCGTCGTCTGCTGGGGATTCGCGTCATCGGCCCGCTGCTGCAACGGATCGAAGCTGCTCGTCTGGCGCGAACATTGGGCACACTTCTCAATAATGGCGTTGCGTTGTTACAAGCGCTGGTCATTGCCCGTCAGGTCTGTACTAATCGCGCGCTGCAAGCGCAGGTCGCGCAAGCCGCAGAGTCAGTGAAAGGCGGCGGCACGCTGGCCAGTGCCTTTGGCGCCGAGCCGCTGTTGCCGGATCTGGCCCTGCAAATGATTGAAGTTGGCGAGCAGGCGGGTGAACTGGACAGCATGTTGCTCAAGGTCGCGGATGTATTCGACATCGAGGCCAAGCGCGGCATTGACCGGATGCTCGCGGCGCTGGTGCCTGCTCTGACCGTGGTCATGGCCGGGATGGTGGCGGTGATCATGCTCGCGATCATGCTGCCGTTGATGAGCCTGACCAGCAATATTTGAATTTTCGAAAGAGGAAACGATTGTGATGAGTTTCAGCCGTAAACGCTTCAAACCGGGCCGCAGACAAAACGGCTTCACCTTGCTGGAAATGCTCGCGGTTATCGTGTTGCTAGGCATCGTGGCGACCATTGTTGTGCGTCAGGTCGGCGGTAACGTCGACAAGGGCAAATACGGTGCTGGCAAAGCGCAACTGGCCAGCCTGTCGATGAAGATCGAAAGCTACGCGCTGGACGTCGGTTCGCCGCCTAAAACCCTGCAGCAACTGGTGGAGAAATCCGGCAATGCTTCCGGCTGGGCTGGTCCGTATGCCAAGCCTTCGGACCTCAAAGACCCGTTTGGTCACGCGTTCGGCTATCGCTTCCCGGGCCAGCACGGCACGTTTGACCTGATCTTTTTCGGCCAGGACGGCCAGGCAGGCGGCGAAGGCTACAGCGCTGACCTGGGCAACTGGGAATAATCACCGATCATGAACAGTCGTGCTGCAAGCCGTGGTTTTACCCTGATGGAAATGCTGGTGGTCATCGTTTTGATGAGCATCGCCATTGGCCTGGTAGGGTTCGGTTTACAGCAGGGTCTGAGTGCGGCCAAAGAGCGTCAAACCGTCGGGCAAATGGTCAACGCGTTACGCGCGACGCGGGTCAAGGCGATTGTCACCGGGCAACCGGCGCGTACCGTTTTTGATCTCAGGTCGAAAGCCTTCCAGGCCCCGGACCAGCGTATTCATCACTGGCCGCCGGAGTTGCAGGTGACTTTGCAGACGGCTGCGGAGATGGGCTCGACTGTCGAGTTCTACCCGGACGGCGGTTCCACCGGCGGCAACCTGACTCTGGTTAATGGTGACCGGCGCTGGCGCATCGACATCGGCTGGCTGACCGGCAGCGTGCAGTCCAAGGCGTTGCCATGAGCGGCGGCAGCCAGGGTGGTTTCACCTTGCTGGAAATGCTTGCAGCGCTGACCGTGATGGCGGTATGCAGCAGCGTGTTATTGGTGGCCTTTGGGCAGAGTGCGCGGTCTTTGCAACAAGTATCTCAAAGTGATCGCCTGACACATGCGGCGCGTACGATTCTGGATCAGGAAGCCGCGGGTCCACTGGAAAGCGGTACACGGCAAGGCGTTCTGGCGGGCGACATCAGCTGGCAGCTGGATATCCAGCAGATGCCGGGACGCAACGGTCAGGCACGGATGTTCCGGCTGGACCTTGACGTACGTGAGCATCAGCGCCGGGCACAGTTCAGTACACTCAGGTTACGTGGCGCAGTCACCGGAGCCGGATCTTGAGACCGGCCCAGCGTGGCTTCACGCTGCTGGAAATCATGTTGGTGCTGAGCCTGCTGGGTGTATTGCTCGTTCTGGTGGGCGGCGCGATGCTCGGTGCCAACCGGGCCGTGCTCAAAGCCCAGCGTTACACCACCAGCCTGGACGAGATGCGTGCGGCGCAGAATTTCCTCCGAGATTCCATTGGTCAGGCATTACCGCTGGACAGTTCGGAAGACGACAGCGAAAGTAGCGGCTTTTTTGTCGGCTCAAGCCAGCGCCTGCAATTTGTTGCCACGTTGCCGGGGGAGCTGGGCGGCGGGATTCAGCTGCACACTCTTGAGGTAAAGGATCGGGAGTTGCAGGTCGCTTTCGCGCAGATTCTGAGCACAGCCGATGGCACCACTTCCAGACCGTGGGGCGACCCGCAGGTGCTGGCGCGTAATGTTGAGTCGTTGAGTTTGAGCTACCGGGGGGTCACACCCAAAGGTGAGCCCACTGGCTGGATGGCCGATTGGCCCTGGCCAACGCGCCTGCCGCGAGCGGTGCGGATCGACGCTAAGCTCAACGGCCCGGTGCCATGGCTGACTGAAGTAGTGGCGCTGCGGCTGGATTTGTCTGGTGGAGCGGGCGGCCAATGAGGGCGGTACCCGATAAACAGCGCGGTGTCGCATTGCTGCTGGTGTTATGGGCTTTGGCGCTTCTTAGCCTGTTACTCGGCAGTCTGGCCAGTTGGGTGCAACTGGAAAGTCGCCAGGCATTGTGGGCCCGGCAACACACTCAGGCGCATTTGGCAGCAGAGGCTGGTCTGGCGATGGCAGTCAAAGGTTTGAGCGATCCGCTGGAACGTAAACGCTGGATCGCCGATGGCCGGGAAGTTGCATTGCGCTTTGATGATGCGCAGTTGCGGATCAGGGTGCGCAGCGAGCGCGGCAAGCTGGATTTGAACAGTGCAGTGGCGGGTGACATTGCCCGTCTGGCCCAGGCTTGCGGTGCCGGGAAAGATCAGGCTGCGGCCATGGCCCAGGAGATTGAAAGCCGTCGCGGTTCGGGTTCGCCGCCGCTGCGGGTGATTGAAGAAGTCAGGCAATTACCGGGCATGACTCAGGCGTTGTATCGCCAGATGCTGCCGGAAGTGACCTTGTGGAGTGGGCTGGACCGACCTGAACCGGCTTTTGCATCGCCGTTGTTGCGGCGGGCCTTGAACCTGCCAAACCAGAGCGCGGTGGGTAGCGATCCGGGTGAAGTATTGATGATCGAAAGTTACGCGCAACGCCCCGGCGGTTTCCATGCCGAGCTACAGACCACTGTTTTATTGAGCCCATCGGAGGGAAGCGCACAGCCTTATCGGGTCCTGCGTTGGCAAGAATGAATCGACTATTTTCAGCGCGGCAGATGACCTTGCCTGCGCCCTTACTGGCCCTTGCCGAGCGTATCGCCCAACAGTGGCGCGGCAGCCTGCTGCAACGCGGCTGGCAATTGTGGCTGGCGGAACTGCGGGCCTGCATGCCCGAGAAACTGCAGCGGCTGTTGATTCACGACACGCCGGAGCACTTGCATGCCTGGCCGTTGGTGGGATCGTTGCCGGTCCTGCCTGCAAACGTACAACAGGTTTTACTGCTGCCGCCGTCAATGGTGCTTGTGCAAAGCCTGCAACTGCCTCTGGCCGCTGCCCGGGACCTGAACACCGTGGTTGGTTATGAACTGGACCGATTTACGCCGTACGATGCCTCGCAGCTGTACTTTGTTGCCCGGCAGGACAAGCGCAGCGGCGCCTTTATTCATGTCACGCTGGTAGCGATTCTGCGCGAGCGGCTGGATGCGATTCTCAATGAATGCGCAACCCTCGGCTTGCAGCCGCACGCTGTGGATGTGGGCAGTGATCACGCGTCCCGCCTGGGTGTTGACCTGCTACCCGCCCCGTTGCGTCCTCGGCAGAAAAGCCATGGTCTGGGCCTGCAACGCAAACTCCTGTGGCTGTGCGGCGGCCTGTTGATCGTCGCCATGTTTCTCTGGCTCAACAGTCGCCAGCAATTGCTGGAAGAAATGCAAAGCACCGTCCAGGCACAAAGAGCCCAGGTCGCGCAGATTCAGAAAATCCGTCAGCAACTGACCAATACCCGCGGTGCCGCCAGTTACCTGATCCAGCGTAAAGCCGCGCAGCCGACGTATGCATCGCTGCTCAGTGAACTCACGGCTTGCCTGCCGCGTGACACCTGGATCGACCAACTGGAAATCACCGACAGCGCCGAAGTTTCGTTTTCCGGGCAAAGCGCCAAGGCCAGCGCCCTGATTGCCCGGGTGAAAGATTGCCACAGTCTGGACAACGCACAATTTCAGGGCGTCATTCAGCCTGACCCACAAACCGGCAAGGATCGTTTCTCGCTGCGCGCCCATTTGCATCAGGAGGCCGCAAATGCGCCGACCACTGACCAGCCGTGAACGTCGCGGTGCCGCGCTGATCGTATTGGCGCTGGTGCTGTGCTTCGCCTATTGGCTGCTGATCGACAGCTGGTTCGCCGGGCCGCTGCGTGAAATCGATGCTCAGGCCGACCAGCTACGTGAGCAGCAACAGCGCTACGCGGGCTTGCTGAGCCAGGGCAACACGCTGAAAAAGCAACTTGAACAGGCCCGTAACGATCCTGCCAGCAGCACCAGCCTGTTGCCCGGAGATGATCCCAGCGCCGTGGCTGCCGATTTGATGCAGCGCATCGCCGACCTGATCAACAGTCACGCGAGCACCGGTGGCGGCTGTGCATTGACCCAGCGCATGCCGATCACTCCGGAACAGGACAGCGCCGAGCCGTACCGCCAGGTCAAAGTCAGCCTGACCCTGGAGTGCGCCATCGAGCCATTGACCGCTATCCTGCACGAGCTGGAATACCAGCGACCGTTTCTGTTCGTCGATGAAATGAGCGTGCGCCGTGGTGCCGATGCGCCGGTTAAAGGCGGGGCTGGCAAGCTGGTCGCACACTTACTGGTCCGTGGTTATCTGCAACCGGCAGGCGTTGAAGTTGAAGAGGCATCCGAAGCTCAAGACGCGCCCGAAACTGAAGAGGATGCCCAATGATCGGTTCATTGCGCTCCACCGAATGGGGCTTGCTCGGTCTGGCGGCCGTTCTCGGTCTGGTCATTACCGCAATTGTCAGCGGCGCGGCCAATTCCCCGGACTGGTTGCCGGCACAAGCTCCGCGTTCGCAAAATGACAAAGCCGGAAAATCGCTTGTCGCCCCGAGCGCCACGCTGCAAAGCCTTGCGCAAACCTGGCAGGCCCCGCTGTTCAGTACCGACCGCACGCCGGATCGCTCGGTTGGAAAAGCTCAGGCATCCAGTCTCGCGGGACTGACGTTGACCGGGATCATGATCGACGGCGAACTGCGGGTTGCCTTGATCAAACGTACTGACGGACCACCATTGAAAGTGCACCAGGGCGAGTCGCTGCCCAACGGCTGGAAGCTGGAAAAGCTGACCCCCATGCAAGCCGATTTTTCTTCCGGCGGTCGCACTCAAAGCCTGGCGCTGCGTGCGCTGCGTTTGCCGCCGCCGTCTAAAACACCACCGATTTCTCTTCCTCGCGAGTCCACCCAGTAAATGGCTACTTCTTCAGGCGTTCGTCAATTCCCTCGCTTGCGCACTCCCATGTTGTGCCTGGCCACAGCTGTCGCCCTCGGCGGCTGTGCCACAGCGCCCAACAATTACGATCAAGACAGCGACATGTTGCGCGAGGCCCTGAACGGCACCGGCTCGCAACGTCCGCCGGTTGATCCGCGCAGTGAGCAGGTTCCGCAGGAAGCGTCGCAGCCTCAACCCGCCACAGCGCCTACCCGGCAGTTGATCCGTGGCAACCAGCAATTCGTGCGCAAGCCGACGTCCGCGTCGCCATCTTCAGCGCCTGCAGGTCGTAACGCTGAAGTCGGTGACATCGTTTTCAACTTCACCAACCAGCCCATCGAAGCCGTAATCAACAGCATCATGGGCGACCTGCTGCATGAGAACTACAGCATTGCTCAAGGCGTTAAGGGTGAGGTGAGCTTTTCGACCTCCAAGCCGGTAAACAAGCGGCAAGCGCTGTCGATCCTCGAGACGCTGCTCTCCTGGACTGACAACGCCATGATCAAGCAGGGCGATCGCTACGTGATTCTGCCCGCCAATCAGGCGGTCGCGGGCAAGCTTGTGCCGGAAATGACCGTATCCCAGCCCGCAGCCGGCATGTCGGCGCGGCTGTTCCCGCTGCGCTATATCTCGGCTACCGAGATGCAGAAACTGCTCAAGCCGTTCGCCCGGGAAAACGCCTTCCTGCTGGTTGATCCGGCACGCAACGTATTGAGCATGTCGGGTACGCCGGATGAACTGGCCAACTATCAGGACACCATCGACACTTTCGACGTTGACTGGCTCAAGGGTATGTCAGTAGGTGTGTTTGGTTTGCAGCGCGCCTCGGTTGGCGAGCTGATGCCAGAACTGCAAAAAATGTTCGGCCCCGACAGCGGCATGCCGTTGGCGGGCATGGTGCGTTTCCTGCCCATCGAACGGACCAACTCCGTGGTGGCGATTTCTTCGCAGCCGGAGTACCTGCGTGAAGTGGGTGACTGGATCCGGACCATCGACGAGGGTGGCGGCAACGAGCCGCAAATGTACGTCTACGATGTGCGCAACATGAAAGCCACCGACCTCGCCAAATACCTGCGCCAGATCTACGGTAACGGCGCGATCAAGGATGACTCTGCGGCCAAGGTTGCACCGGGTCTGCGCACCCGCTCGCTCTCATCATTGAGCTCAGGTGGCACCTCCAATGGCATGAACAACAGCACCGGCGGTTTCGGTGGTGTGGGCGGCATGGGCAGCAACAGCAGCGGCATGGGGATGGGCAACAACCAGAACCAGGGCATGGGCAGCGGCGACGAAGAGCAGGACAGCGAAAGCAGCGAAGAAAACCTCGACAGCGAATCCGACACCAGCGCGGAGCAGGGCGGCGGTACCGGCAACACGCCCAAGGGCATCGATGCCAGCACCCGTATCACTGCACAGAAGAGCAGCAACCAGTTGCTGGTCCGTACCCGCCCGGCGCAGTGGAAGGAGATCGAAGCGGCCATCAAGCGCCTCGATAACGCGCCGCTGCAAGTGCAGATCGAAACGCGGATTCTCGAAGTCAATCTGACCGGCGACCTTGATCTGGGAGTGCAGTGGTACCTGGGCCGTCTGGCGGGTAACACTGGCACCACCAACATCAATAATGCCTCTGGCAGTCAGGGCGCATTGGGCGGCGGCGGCCTAGGGGTTCAGAACTCCTCGCTGTTCTACTCGTTTGTCAGCAGTAACTTGCAAGTCGCCCTGCGTGCCCTGGAAACCAACGGCCGCACCCAGGTGCTGTCCGCGCCATCTCTGGTGGTGATGAACAACCAGCAGGCGCAGATCCAGGTCGGCGATAACATCCCGATCAGCCAGACCACGGTCAACACCATCAACTCCGATACCACCCTGAGCAGCGTCGAATACGTGCAGACCGGTGTGATTCTGGATGTGGTACCACGGATCAATCCGGGCGGTCTGGTGTACATGGACATCCAGCAGCAGGTCAGTAATGCGGACACGTCTACTATCACCGATACGCAGGCCAATCCGAGCATTTCGACCCGTTCGGTGTCGACTCAGGTTGCCGTACAAAGCGGCCAGACAGTGCTGCTAGGCGGTCTGATCAATCAGAACAATTCCGAGACCACCAGCTCGATACCGTATCTGGGCAAGATTCCCGGTCTGCGCTGGTTGTTCGGCACTACCAGCAAATCCAAGGCGCGCACCGAGCTGATCGTGCTGATAACGCCACGTGTGATCACCAGCAGCAGCCAGTCCCGTCAGGTGACGGATGATTATCGTCAGCAAATGCAGTTGCTGCGTCCGGAAAGGGTCAGCCACACCGGCATCGACGATTGATCCTTACCCCCCACTTAGCGCTGTCCTGAAGACAGGCAGCGCTCATCCGAGGTCTTGATTAATGTTGAAAGTGTTTGCCTTCATGTTGTTTGCCATGTGCGGGTTGGCTCAGGCCGGGCAGCCATTGTTGCGTGATCTGCCTCTGGCTTATGTGGAACAGGCCAGCACTGAAGTCAAAGACAAGCCGCTGGTCATCTTTTTACATGGCTACGGTGGCGATGAAACCAACCTGCTCAGCTTCACCTCGCTGATGCCGAGTGATTACAACTACCTGTCGGTGCGGGCGCCGATGAACGCAAGGGAGGAGGGCTATCAGTGGTTCACCCCGAAGCGGGATTCTGCCTATTACGACGGCGTAACGTCGGACCTTGAAAGCAGCGGGCAATTGCTGAAGCAGTTCATTGAACAGGCGACGAGCAAATACCAGACCCAGCCGTCAAAGGTCTTTCTGGTGGGCTTCAGTCAGGGTGCCATGATGAGCTACGAAGTGGCGCTGCGTGATCCCGGTCTGGTTGGAGGCTTTGCAGCGTTGAGTGGCCACATGCTGCCGGTGCTCAAGGCGGAACTCAAGCCTGATCCGGCGCTGCGCAAACTCGCGGTCTTCATCGGCCACGGCACAGCCGACACACTGATCCCGGTGCAGGGCTCGAGCGATGCCGAGTCGTACCTGAAAGCGTTGGGGCTCAAGCCGCAATACCACGCCTATGCCCGGCTGCCTCACGGTGTGAACGAGACCGAGGTCAACGATTTGGCGGGTTGGCTGGAGAAGGTCGTTAACGCTCGTTGACGGATTCATTGCAGCGGATGTCGCCGGCGCAGCGTCTGGTCTCCTACCGTGTGGCGCGAGGTGTCAGGTAGGAGGCAACTTGTTGGCGAGAGGGCTTGATGGGGTGATTCAGGTCTACCGCTTCGCGAACAAGTTCGCTCCTACCGGTTTGCGCTGGATCAGGTAGGAGGCAACTTGTTGGCGAGAGTGCTTGGTGCGGTGATTCAGGTCTACCGCTTCGCGAACAAGTTCGCTCCTACCGGTTTGCGCTGGGTCAGGTAGGAGGCAACTTGTTGGCGAGAGGGCTTGATGAGGTGATTCAGGTCTACCGCTTCGCGAACAAGTTCGCTCCTACCGGTTTACGCTGGGTCAGGTAGGAGGCAACTTGTTGGCGATAGGGCTTGATGCGGTGATTCAGGTCTACCGCTTCGCGAACAAGTTCGCTCCTACCGGTCCGGGCTTGGATCCCTAAACGATGATATCCAGCCGCTTCAACCGCGACGCCAATGTCGTCGGTTTCAAACCCAGCAACTCTGCTGCACCTCCCTTGCCGAACAACTTGCCATTACAGGCCTTGAGTGCCGCCTGCATGTTGCTTCGTTCCAGTTCTCTCACTTGAGCGTCGGTCATGATGCTCGTGGCGGGAAGCAGGGCAGGGGCGGCTTCGGTTCTGTTGGGCTCGTCTGGCAGGTCCATATTCAAATCCGCACCGTGAGAGGTGATCAGCGCTCGTTCGATAACGTTCTGCAACTCACGGATATTGCCGGGCCATGAATAGCGTTGCAGGCGCTCGATGTCACTGTTGCGCAACCGACGACCCGGCATGTTCAGGCGTTTGGCGGTCTGTTTGAGGAAGTGCGCAGCCAATGGCGCAATGTCCATCGGCCGCTCGCGCAGGGCCGGGGACTGGATAGGAAAGACGTTAAGGCGGAAGTACAGATCCTCGCGGAAATGTTTGGCGGTCACTTCCTGACGCAAGTCCCGGTTAGTCGCGGCGATGATTCGCACATCAACCTTGCGCGTGCGTTCTTCGCCGACGCGCTCGAACTGGCCTTCCTGTAGAACTCGTAACAGTTTGCTTTGCAACTCCAGTGGTATCTCGCCGATTTCATCAAGGAACAGAGTGCCGCCATCCGCCAGTTCAAAACGTCCGACACGGTCACGAATCGCTCCGGTAAACGCACCGCGAATATGGCCGAAGAACTCGCTTTCAAACAACTCGGTGGGAATCGCCGCGCAGTTGACCCTGATCAGCGGGTTGGCACTGCGTCGACTGGCCTGATGGATCGCCCGGGCAATCAATTCTTTGCCGGTGCCGGATTCGCCATTGATCAACACGCTGGCGTCGGTCGGCGCCACGACGTCGATCTGTTTGATGATTTTCAGGATCGGCTCGCTCTGGCCGACGATTTCCCGAAAGTTGTGTTCGATGTGGATTTCTTCCTGCAGATACGCGTTTTGCTCTTCAAGGCGCTGCTTGAGCACCTTGAGCTCTTCGAGCGCATTGTGCAGCTGGTTCTCCGTGGTCCGCCGCTCGGTGATGTCGCGGAATACCACCACCGCACCTGCAATTCGACCATCGGCAATCACCGGCGTACTGGTGAATTCCACCGGGAACGAGCTCCCGTCTCGGCGCCAAAAGACCTCCTGCCGACCCTCATGAACCACACCATCGCGTACCGCTTTATAAATCGGGCAGTCTTCCACCGGGTAATGGCTACCGTCGGCGTGGGTGTGATGGTGAATGCGGTGGATGTTCTTGCCGATCATGTCTGCCGGTTCCCAGCCCAGCATGCGTGCGCCAGCCGGGTTGACGAAGGTCGCCAGGCCATCGGTGTTGATGCTGTAAATACCGTCTCCGACGGCGCTGAGCAGCAACTGGTTATCGCGCTCGGTTTCCTGAAACAGGTTGAGAATGTTGCGCCATTCCAGCAGCCCGCCGCGCATGGTGCGCTCGGTGTGGGCCTGATCACGCTGGTATTTTTCATGACTGGCTTCGCGCATCACCAGAATCAGCTGCGGGTTGCCTTTGACCTGCAGAATGGTCGCCGACAATTCGAGCTCTATGCGCTCGCCGGTCTTGCAATTGCAGCTCAGGTCTTCGGTCCAGCCACGTCCTTTATTCATGACGGCTTGAGTAAAGACGATCAGGTCGGCCAGTTGATGACCGAACAGCTTGCTGACCGGCAGTTCCAGCAGTTCCTGGCGCGGATAGCCGAGCAGCTTGCAGGCCGCCACGTTCAGGTCGCCGAAGCGATCCGCCACGGGGTCGAGCAGGGCGATGGCCTCGGCGCAGTGCTCGAACACCATGTGCCGCGAAGAATAGGCCAGGTCGGCCCAGCCGGTCAGTGAATCTGGCTCGCTCATTACGAAATCTCGTGATCCAGCGCTACGAAGATTCGTATTTCTACGGGAATGCGTGATCCGGCGATAGGCTCAGATAGGTCCGTAAAAACCGGATCAGATCTTAATCTTTTTGATAATCAGTGGCTTAGCCAGCATACGAACAACATTTTTATTTTTGGCACGGCGTTCGCTCTTGTCCTGTTGTCACCCCGGCGTTTTCGAGCCGCTGATAAAAACATGACTTACTGGAGAACGACGATATGCCAAGCGTGGACATTGCTCACTATCAAGACGGCGACTTCCTGGTCAATTACGAAGAAAAAGTCTTCGAGGACGTCAAAGCCGAACCGGGCGAAAAAGCCCTGCTCACGTTTCACACCATCGCTTTCGAAGGTTCTATCGGCCTGGTCAACATGCTCCAGGCCAAACGCCTGCTGCGCAAAGGCTTTGAAACCAAAATCCTGTTGTACGGACCCGGCGTGCAGCTGGGTGTGCAGCGTGGTTTCCCGACGCTGGGTGCAGAAGCCTTCCCCGGCCATCTGGCGGTGAACAATCAGATCAAAGCGTTCATGTCCGAAGGCGGCGAAGTCTACGCCTGCCGCTTCGCCTTGCAGGCCCTGTACGGCCAGACCGAAAAAGCCCTGATTGAGGGTATTCGTCCCATCAACCCACTGGACGTCATGGACCTGCGCCTGCTGATGCGCCGCGAGGGCGCGATGATTATCGATACCTGGACGGCGTAACAGAACACGCGGTGCCTGCATGGAATGCACCTGTGGGAGCTGGGCTTGCCCGCGATAAACGATAACGCGGTGTACCTTCAAGACGCGTCTCATGCATCGCGGGCAAGCCCGGCTCCCACAGTTGGATCTCATTTCAAATCAGTTTCATGAAAGCCGCCAAAATTTTCAGGACCTCCCAAATGACCACCATCCGCGCCGCCGCCGTTCAGTTCAGCCCGGTGTTGTACTCCCGGGAAGCCACTGTTGCCAAGCTCTGCACAACCTTGCTGGCGCTGGGGCGCGAAGGTGTGCAGTTCGCGGTTTTTCCGGAAACCGTGGTGCCGTATTACCCCTATTTTTCCTTCGTCCAGCCGCCATTCGCCATGGGCAAGGAAAACCTGAAACTCCTTGAACAGTCCGTCACGGTGCCTTCCGACGTGACCCGGCAGATCGGTGAGGCCTGTCGTGAGGCAGGGATCGTCGCGTCTATCGGCGTCAACGAGCGCGATGGCGGCACGATCTACAACGCGCAGTTGTTATTCGATGCCGACGGCACGTTGATTCAGCACCGTCGCAAGATTACCCCGACGTATCACGAGCGCATGGTCTGGGGGCAGGGCGACGGCTCCGGCTTGCGTGCCGTGGACAGCGCGGTCGGCCGCATCGGCTCGCTGGCCTGCTGGGAGCATTACAACCCGTTGGCCCGCTATGCCTTGATGGCCGACGGCGAGCAGATTCATGTGGCGATGTTCCCCGGCTCATTGGTAGGGGACATTTTTGCCGAGCAGATCGAAGTCACCATCCGCCATCACGCCCTTGAGTCAGGCTGCTTTGTAGTCAACGCCACAGCCTGGCTGGACGCTGATCAGCAGGGGCAAATCATGCAGGACACCGGCTGCGGTCTGGCGCCGATTTCCGGCGGTTGCTTCACGGCCATTGTGTCGCCGGAAGGCAAATTGCTTGGCGAGCCGCTGCGTTCGGAGGAAGGCTGGGTGATTGCTGATCTGGATCTGGCTCTGATCGACAAGCGTAAACGCATGATGGATTCGGTGGGGCATTACAGCCGCCCGGAACTGCTCAGCCTGCTGATTGATCGCACGCCCACCGCGCATGTGCACGAGCGCGCCGCTCAACTCAAAACCGAGGAGCTTGCCCATGCAGACCAATGAATTGCTGGCCGAGTTGCAATGCCAAGGGGTGCGCTGGCCCGCCGCGCAGAACGGTCTGTCGCGGCAGGGCGGAGCAGGGCCGTCGGACCACAAGGCGCTGAGTTTCGGCAGCAGGACCATGATGGTGCCGATCCTCAATCAGGCCTCTCAGGATTCTCCGTATCAGGCGCAACCCAGTGAAGATGGCAGCCAGGCGCTGATCTTTCGCCAGGGTCTGCAGGTCGGTCAGGTACAGATGCCGGGCGTGCCGAAGTTCTACGGGTTGAGCACCGATGACGGTATTCCTTACTGGAAAATCGCCACATTGCACAGCAGCGATGTGCTCGCAACGACTGTGCTGCAGCATTGCATCCGCTTCAATGATCGCGGCACTTCATGTCAGTTTTGCGCAATCGGCCAATCCCTGGCGGCGGGTAAAACCATTGCCCGCAAGCGTCCGCAGCAACTGGCTGAAGTGGCGAAAGCTGCAGTCGAACTGGACGGCGTCAAGCACATGGTGATGACCACCGGCACGCCACAAACGCCTGATCGCGGCGCAGCGATTCTGTGTGAGTCCGCCGCTGCAGTGACGGCAGCAGTTGATCTGCCGATTCAGGCGCAATGCGAGCCGCCCGACGAAGACGCCTGGTTCATGCGACTGCGCGACAGTGGTGTGGTGTCGTTGGGCATGCACCTGGAGGCAGTCACTGACGAGGTTCGTCAGCGGATCATGCCCGGCAAGGCCGAAGTGCCCCTCACGCGTTATTTCGAAGCCTTCAGCGCGGCGGTCGAGGTGTTCGGTCGCGGTCAGGTCAGCACCTACATCCTTGCCGGACTGGGCGACAGCGAAGCGGCGATCACCGAGATGAGTGAGCGCTTGTGCGAATTGGGTGTGTATCCGTTCGTGGTGCCTTTTGTACCGATCGACGGCACGCCACTGGCCCGTCATCCCAAACCCGACAGCGCCATGATGTCCCGCTTGTATCCGCAGATTGGCGCGAGCCTGCGTCGTCACGGTTTGCATTCCGAACAGATCAATGCCGGTTGCGCGAAGTGTGGCGCGTGCTCGGCATTGAAGAACTACGAGTAAGCCGGTTTACCCAAGGGAGAAACGCTCATGTCCAGTCTTGCCTTTGCTCTTGTCGACAGCACGTTCGAGCCTTTTCGTGCCGGTGAACTGTTGGTTAAACCGGCCACCGAGCACTGGGAAAAACAGGCGTATTACGCGTTGCGCCGTGCGGTGTTCTCCGATGAGCAACAACTGTTGGCGCAAGACAAGGACGGTCACGACTTTCAGGCGATCGCGATTGTCGCGTTGGCCGGTAATTGCGGCATGGCCGATCAGGTGGTCGGCGCGGTACGGATTTACCAGCCCGAACCTGGCGTGTGGTTTGGCGGACGTTTGTGCGTTGCGCCGGCCTACCGACGCCACAGCATGATCGGCAAGGCACTGGTCAATGAAGCGGTGTCGCGAGCAAAGGATCTGGGCTGCGAAATCTTTCACGCCACTGTGCAAACGGCGAACGAACTGTATTTCCAGGCGCTGCACTGGCAGACACTGAATCACCTGGAGTTACTCGGCCAGCCTCATTGCCTGATGCAGGCCGATTTGACGCGCTACCCATTCATGCCGCGTCAGGTATCGCTTCGTACCTTGCAGGCGGCTCGCCATGCGTGAGATCAACGATCTGCCAGCGCTGCTCGGACTGTTGCGAAACACCCCGGCGATGCTTTCCAAGCAGGCCATTCAGCAGCCGGCCGCGGTCATCGGTAAAGCGGACAAGGTAATGACTCGTGCCGAACTCTACGCCTTGCCCGGCGACGACACGGCGGCCATCGCCTGCGGTGAGCATTATCAGTTGTTGGCGATTGAAGGCATGTTGCCCGGATTCGTCAGCGCCGCCCCGTGGTTCGCGGGCTGGTCGGCAGTGATGGCCAATGTCAGCGATATCACCGCCATGGGCGGTCGGGCCACAGCGGTGGTCAACGCGTATTGGCACCATGATCAAGACGCCGCCCAGCAAGTGTTGGCCGGCATTCGCGCCGCGTGTGAGGCCTACGGTTTGATGCTGGCGGGCGGGCATACCAGTCTGGCCAACGGCAATCCGACTGCGCTGGCTGTGGCGATTACCGGGGTCGCCAGCAAGTTGCTTTCCAGCCTGCATGTCGCGCCGGGGCAGGTGATTGCCATGGCGGTGGACCTCGAAGGTCACTGGCACGCGGACACGACCTATTGGAAAGCGTTCGAGGGTGTCCCGGCCTCACGGCTGCGCAGCAAGCTGGACGTGTTGCCGCGTCTGGCCGAAGCGCAGTTGCTGCATGCCGCCAAGGACATCAGCAACGCCGGGGTATTGGGCAGCCTGCTGATGCTGCTGGAGGCCACCGGTTGTGGTGGGCATGTGGATTTGAGTGCGCTGCCATGCCCGCCGGATGCTGATCCACAGCGCTGGCTACAGGTTTTTCCCAGCTACGGCTTTCTCATGACCCTTGATGAAAGGGACTGGCTCAGCGTGCAGGCCGCCTTTGCATTTGAAGGGCTGTGTTGCGAGCGAATCGGTCAGGTCAACGCCAGTGCCGCGCTGACGGTGCAGGCCGGTTCGCAACACGCCGAGTTCTGGAATCTTGGCGAGCAGGCCTTTACCGGCTTCAGTTACGCCCATCTTGATCTGTCCTCATTGACCATCCCACAGGAGCACTGACATGCCCGCTGTCAATTTCACCATTCGCTGGCCCAACGGCAAAGAAGCCTCCGGCTATTCACCTTCGACGGTGATTTACGACCACTTGCAGGAAGGCGCCAGTTACCCGCTGGCCGACTTTCTGGAACGCATCGAAGGCGGCCTCAACAATGCCTCGGAGCGGGTCAAGCAGGTCAAAGGCTTCTACTGCAGCTCGGCGATGGACACCCTCAACTCCCTGAAGGGCCAGGCCATGCGTCAGGAAGACGGCGCTGTGGAGGTTATCAGTATGCGCACCGAAGGCGGCGGGCGGGTGCCCAGCTCGGGGTGGAGTTCTTTCTGACTTTGTTCTGTTGGAGCGAGGCTTGCCCGCGAAGAACGATGACGCGTTCTGTCTGATGTATCTCATCGTCCGATTCGCGGGCAAGCCTCGCTCCAACAGATACCAAACATAGCCCACACTTTATCCCGGAGCCCCCATGCCCAACCCTCTCACGTCAATCAAACCACCCCATCACAGCGTGATCATCGTCGGCGGCGGTCAGGCCGGTTTGTCTGCCAGCCATTATTTACAGGCCCACGGCATTGATCATCTGGTGCTGGAAAAAAACAGCCTGACCCATACCTGGCGCACTCAGCGCTGGGATGCTTTCAGTCTGGTCACGCCCAACTGGCAATGCGCATTGCCTGGGTATCGCTACAGCGTAGAGCACCAGGGCAAGGATCCCCATGGCTTCATGACCAAGGATCAAATCAACGAGTATCTGGCGGGGTTTGTCGCGTCGGTGAATGCGCCCGCGCTTGAGGGCGTGGCGGTGCAGCGCGTGGTACCACGCGTTGGCGGCGGCTTTGAGGTGCACACCTCTCAGGGCGAGTTCACGGCCGATCAGGTGATCGTCGCGTCGGGCGGCTATCACACGCCGATCATCCCGCGTCTGGCTGAGCGGGTATCAGCGCAAATTACCCAGATTCACTCCGAGCAATACCGCAACGCCGAGTCGCTGCCCGAAGGCAATGTGTTGGTGGTGGGCTCAGGGCAGAGCGGGGCGCAGATTGCCGAAGACCTGCACCTGGCCAGGCGCAAGGTCTATCTGGCCGTAGGCGATGCACCCCGTTGCGCGCGTTTCTATCGCGGTAAGGACGTGGTCGACTGGCTGGCCGAAATGGGCTACTACGAAATCGGTGTCGACACGCATCCGCTGCGTGAAGGCGTGCGCGACAACACCAATCATTACGTCACGGGGCGTGACGGTGGTCGCGATATCGACCTGCGTCGTTTCGCGGTCGAGGGCATGGAACTGTTCGGACGCCTGCAAGGCTTGAAGGGCAACACGCTGACGTTTGCCAATAACCTCAAAGACAGTCTCGACAGCGCTGATGCGGTCTATAACCGGATCAATGGCTCCATCGATAAATACATTCTGGAGCACGGCATCAATGCTCCAGCCGGTGAGGTTTATTCGCCGCAATGGACGCCTGAGCAGGAGCGCACCGAACTGGATCTGAACGCGGCGGGTATCACCAGTATTGTGTGGTGTATCGGGTTTACGCCTGACTTCACTTGGGTTGAAGCCCCGGTGTTCAATGGTCGCGGCCATCCCGGACACAAGCGAGGTATCACCGCACAGCCGGGCCTGTACTTCCTCGGCTTGCCGTGGCTGCACACCTGGGGTTCCGGCAGATTTTCCGGTGTGGCGCGGGATGCGGAGTATCTGGTGGAGCATATCGCCGCAGAGTTGGCGCCGGTGCGGCGGGCGGGGGCGCGCTAGGCTCTCGATTGAAGTTCTGTTGGAGCGAGGCTTGCCCGCGAAGAACGATAACGCGGTGGATCAGACGCACCGCGTTATCGTTCTTCGCGGGCAAGCCTCGCTCCCACAGGAGTAAGCATTACAGTCAGGCTTTCACCAAAAAATCCGCACTGCCCAACGGATGACTTTTCGCATCGAAAAAGCTCAGTTCGATATCCAGATCACCCAACAACCCGATGTAATGCCGCTTTTGAAACTCGATAAACGCTTCACTGCGCGGCAGGACAGAAATCGCGATCCGCTTCGGCCGGGCCTGACGGATCGCAGCGATGATATGCGCATCCTGCTTGCCCAGTGCATGGCCGAAAATGCACAGCGCATCGCCATGCTGTGCCAATTGCCCATGACAGAACGACAGGTAATCCGACGTCCGGATGAGCTTCATTTTTTCAGCGCTGGTGCCTTCGCTGATGAACAGCGGCACATCGTCCAGGGCATTGATAGCGAAGCTGCCCAGCAGCGAGCTTTCCGATGACAACAGCTTGCGCACGGTGCCGTCGAGGTTCTTCACCAGATGCATGCCGCCATGCAGATACAGCACGCGGGTAGCAGTAGCGCGTGTTGCATGCAGATTGAACGTCGCGTCATCGTTGAAAAGATCGTCGAAGTATTCCGGCGCATGCATCACCGCCCAATAGGCCAGCAAATCATAGTTGCTTGAATACACGGTCGCGTAGCGTTGCAACTCGGTGTTCATCCGCGCAAGAGTGTTGGCCTCGATCAGTTTCCACGGAATATGCACCGAACGAATGGCGTGGATCAGCGCTTCCTTGATGGCGAAGTAGCGATTGCGCGGCGATGACGAACTGATGGTCAACGCAGCGTTGACCCGCATGGCTGATTTCAGCGCGGCCAGCACCGGTTCGAAATTGCTGGTTTCCATGGCGCTGAACACCGCCAGTTCAGTGCGACTCATGGGGTTGCTGCGAGTAGTCTGGGACAGGTCGAACAGCGAGTCGTATGCGAAGTTCTTCCAGACGGCAAGACTCGCCCCGTTACCCATCAATAGCCCCCAGCTTTCGTCATGGGCGTTTCGCAGGTCGTTCCAGTCAGCCAGTCCGGCATCCATTTTCGTCAATTGCATCATCTCGGTTCACTACACATTCAAAGATCACCCTTTGCTTGAGCGATAGGGCTAAACGCCGATCATCTTATAGAACGGGGCGAAAAAATGTCGTCTGGTTGCCTTGACGGTCCTGATGATCGAGACAATACTTCGTCTCACATTCATATAGATGACTAGATAAATAACAATATGAACAAATTATCCAGTGATGAGCGTTTACCTCTTTATCAACGTCTGCGGGATCAGTTGGCCGAGCAGATTGCCAATAATCGTTGGCGTCCAGGCGAGGCGATTCCTACCGAAGCGGCACTGTCCAGCGAGTATTGCCTGTCCACCGGCACGGTCCGCAAAGCCATCGACATGCTGGTTGCCGACAATATTCTCGAGCGTCAGCAGGGCCGCGGAACATTTATTCGTCGTCCGCAGTTTGAGTCCTCGCTGTTCCGCTTCTTCCGTTTCCAGTCCGCTGCTGGCGCCCGTCAGGTTCCGGAAAGCCGAATCCTGTCGATTGAGCCAATGACCGCGCCGTCAGCCGTCAGCCAGGCATTGGGTCTGGTTCCTGACTCGCCGGTGATTCGCATGGTGCGTCTGCGTTTGCTTGAAACACAGCCCATGCTGGCGGAAGAAATCTGGCTGCCACAGGTTCAATTTCAGGCGTTGCTGGACAACGACCTGCAGCGTCAGGGGCCGTTGCTGTACCCGATCTACGAAGCATTGTGCGGCCAGGTAGTCGCTTATGCCGAAGAGACCCTGACGGCCGAGGCGGTCAGTGATGTGCATGCGCGTCTGTTGCAGATTCCCGCCAAGAGCCCGGTGGTGGTGATTGAACGTCTGGCGCGCAACTACGCCGGCGAACCGCTGGAGTGGCGTCGTTCGCGTGGGCATGCCAGCCATTTCCGTTACAGCGTGGAAATCCGCTGACGGTTCGTTCGCAGCTTTTTATCAAAAAAACGCAATGGCCTGGATTGAAAGCGGGGCGCCAGGTGGGAGCGAATTCATTCGCGAAAGGCATTTACATCCGGTGAAAATTTGTCGGCTGGAATATCGGTTCGCGATGAATTCGGTCCTGCATGGCTCATCTAGCGGTTCCGGGTAAATTCTTATAAGGACAAAAACCATGTTCAGTTGGTATCGCCAAGTCACTCCTCGTGAGCGCAAAACGTTTTGGGCCTGCTTCGGCGGCTGGTCGCTGGATGCGCTGGAAGTGCAAATGTTCGGTCTGGCAATTCCGGCACTGATTGCCGCCTTTGCCTTGACCAAGGGCGATGCCGGGTTGATCAGCGGTGTGACGCTGGTGACCTCAGCATTGGGCGGCTGGGTCGGCGGTACTCTGTCGGATCGCTATGGCCGGGTACGCACCCTGCAGTGGATGATTTTGTGGTTCTCATTCTTCACTTTTCTATCGGCGTTCGTCACTGGCTTTAACCAGCTTTTGATCGTCAAGGCCCTGCAAGGCTTCGGCATCGGTGGCGAGTGGGCGGCCGGTGCGGTGCTGATGGCGGAAACCATCCAGTCCAAATACCGCGGCAAGGTCATGGGCACCGTGCAGAGCGCATGGGCTGTAGGTTGGGGGCTGGCGGTGCTGGTGTTCACTCTGATTTACTCGCTGGTGCCGCAGGATATTGCATGGCGCGCGATGTTCCTTGTCGGTCTGTTGCCATCCCTGTTGATTATCTGGGTACGTCGCAACGTCGAAGAACCGGACAGCTTCCAGCGTCAGCAAAAAGACAAGACCACGCCGAAAAGCTTCTTCAAGTCCATGGCCGGGATCTTCCGCCCTGAACTGCTGCGGGTCACTCTGCTGGGCGGCATCCTCGGGCTGGGCGCACACGGTGGTTATCACGCGGTGATGACCTGGCTGCCGACGTTCCTGAAAACCGAGCGCAACCTGTCGGTATTGAACTCGGGCGGTTATCTGGCGGTAATCATTGTTGCCTTCTGGTGTGGGTGCGTGGCCAGCGGCTTCCTGATCGACCGTATCGGTCGGCGCATGAACATTTTGCTGTTCGCTATCTGCTGCGTGATCACGGTGCAGTGCTATGTGTTTATGCCACTGACCAACACGCAGATGCTGTTCCTCGGCTTCCCGCTGGGCTTCTTTGCAGCCGGTATTCCGGCCAGCCTCGGTTCGTTTTTCAATGAGCTGTATCCGGCAGATGTGCGCGGCGCAGGCGTTGGTTTTTGCTACAACTTCGGCCGCGTGCTGTCGGCAGTCTTCCCGTTCATGGTCGGTCACATGAGTGAGTCCATGTCGTTGGGCACAGCCATCGGTATCGACGCCGGTATCGCCTACGGCGTGGCAGTGATCGCCGCGCTGTGCTTACCCGAAACCCGTGGCCGCAGTCTGGAGGCGGCCACACCTGAAGCCGATGGGGCTCAAGGACGTGAAGCCCCGCAGCAAGCCTGATCCGATGTCTGATTGAGCTTCTGATTTGCAGCAGATCCACGCGCGGTGGGTATGGTATCCGCCGCGCCTTCTTGATAGATGAGCTCCATGCCTGACTCCCGCACTTCCCCGATCATCGGTATCGATGGCCACGCCCATGTATTCAGCAGTGATCTGAACCTGACGGCGGGTCGCCGTTACACCCCGGACTACGACGCCACCCTTGAGGCCTACCTGCAGCAACTTCACGACAATGGCCTGAGCCACGGCGTGTTGGTGCAGCCGAGCTTTCTCGGCACTGACAATGAGTATCTGCTGGCCGCGCTCGCAAAGGCTCCTGAGCAATTGCGTGGTGTCGCGGTGGTTGATGTTGATATCAGCTGCGAAGCGCTTCGGCAGATGGACGAGCAGGGCATCGTCGGCATTCGTCTGAACCTGATGGGCAAGCCTTTGCCTGACTTCACCGAGTCCGCGTGGAAGCGTCTTCTCGATGAAGTTTCAGCGCTGGGCTGGCACGTGGAGTTGCATCGTGGGGTAGACGATATTCCAACTCTGATTCGAGGCCTGATGCCGTTTGGCTGCAAGATCGTCGTCGATCACTTTGGCCGTCCTGAAGCGCCGCTCGGGGTTGACCATCCGGCATTTAAGGCCCTGCTGGAATGCGGTTTGAGCGGTCGGGTGTGGGTCAAGGTTTCGGCGATTTATCGCCTGGGTGGCAGCGCCGAGCAAAACGCCGGTTTTGCCAGGGCAGCCATGCCCTTGCTGATCAAGTGCTTCGGTATGAATCGTCTGGTCTGGGGCAGTGACTGGCCGCATACGCAGCACGAGAGTAAAGTTGATTTCGCTCGGGTCATCGGCCAGTTGCAGGGGCTGGGGTGTTCCTGGGCTGAACTTCGTGGCTTGCTGGTTGATGCGCCGCGGGTGTTGTTTGGTTTTTCGGTGCCTTGAAATACCGCTGCCTTCCGCAGCCTTCGGCAGCTCACATCAAACAAACTACAACCCTCTGATGATCTGTAGGAGCGCGCTCAGTGTTCCTGACACAGCGCTGTCGCGCAGCAAACACGGACCCTGTAGGAGTGACCGGGGTGGCGATCCACATTGCTCGCGATTCGGCCTGTCAGTCGATGAAT
>NZ_LKBT01000057.1 GCF_002699985.1 Pseudomonas sp. ICMP 561
CGGGCTGCCAATTTCGGCGAGTTTTCAACTGGCGAGCTGAGCCACGCTCGTGGGTTGGAAAAAGCAGTGGATGACTATTCGGTTACGATCTTTGATCGTGCGTACTATTGTGCAGCATTCCTGCTCGACTGGGAGCACAGCGGTACGCAACGGCATTGGTTGATGCGGGCTCGTAGCGGGCTTAAATACGAGGTACTCCAAGAGTTGGGGCCAGGTGATTGGTTAGTTCAGTTGACTGTTTCTCGTGACGCCCACAGGCAGCGCGATGATCTTCCCAAACACTGGCAGGCCAGATTGATCGAGTACTCGATAGAAGGTAAAGCCCG
>NZ_LKBT01000058.1 GCF_002699985.1 Pseudomonas sp. ICMP 561
CGGTCAGTCAGTAGTATTTAGCCTTGGAGGATGGTCCCCCCATGTTCAGACAAGGTTTCTCGTGCCCCGTCCTACTCGATTTCATTGCAAAGAGATTTTCGCGTACAGGGCTATCACCCACTATGGCCGCACTTTCCAGAGCGTTCCGCTAATCTCTAAACAACTTAAGGGCTGGTCCCCGTTCGCTCGCCACTACTAAGGGAATCTCGGTTGATTTCTTTTCCTCAGGGTACTTAGATGTTTCAGTT
>NZ_LKBT01000059.1 GCF_002699985.1 Pseudomonas sp. ICMP 561
CCAGCTCTATTTCCCAACGCTCGTTGTAATGTGCGGCTACTTCGTTTGCTGGATAACGCTTGGCGTCGATCATTGAGGTGAGGTAGCGACGGGCTTTACCTTCTATCGAGTACTCGATCAATAATGCTGCAGAATAGTACGCACGATCAAAGATCGTAACCGAATAGTCATCCACTGCTTTTTCCAACCCACGAGCGTGGCTCAGCTCGCCAGTTGAAAACTCGCCGAAATTGGCAGCCCG
>NZ_LKBT01000060.1 GCF_002699985.1 Pseudomonas sp. ICMP 561
CTATCGGTCAGTCAGTAGTATTTAGCCTTGGAGGATGGTCCCCCCATGTTCAGACAAGGTTTCTCGTGCCCCGTCCTACTCGATTTCATGACAAAGAGATTTTCGCGTACAGGGCTATCACCCACTATGGCCGCACTTTCCAGAGCGTTCCGCTAATCTCAAAGCCACTTAAGGGCTGGTCCCCGTTCGCTCGCCACTACTAAGGGAATCTCGGTTGATTTCTTTTCCTCAGGG
>NZ_LKBT01000061.1 GCF_002699985.1 Pseudomonas sp. ICMP 561
CTATCGGTCAGTCAGTAGTATTTAGCCTTGGAGGATGGTCCCCCCATGTTCAGACAAGGTTTCTCGTGCCCCGTCCTACTCGATTTCATGACAAGGAGATTTTCGCGTACAGGGCTATCACCCACTATGGCCGCACTTTCCAGAGCGTTCCGCTAATCTCCAAGCCACTTAAGGGCTGGTCCCCGTTCGCTCGCCACTACTAAGGGAATCTCGGTTGATTTCTTTTCCTCAGGG
>NZ_LKBT01000062.1 GCF_002699985.1 Pseudomonas sp. ICMP 561
TGCATCTATGTATAAGGCCTATTCGAGGAAGCATCGTTAGCTTCTGGCCAACATTGGGTGAGCTCGCGGTATGCCAATTACGATAAGGCCTCAAAAGGGCCAGTAGGACCGTAGGCATCTATCCACGACGGTCTGACCAAGGGTCAATGTTCTTAAGCAGCGGTTGAGGTGACCCAGCACCCCGGTGGCAGAACTCTGTTTATCAATGATTCATCGTCGCCTCTTGGACCCGCTGGCTGGCGACGATAGGTCTGATCGTTTTGCAGCAGCACCCAGACGATTCGCAGGTTTCGGTTGGCCAATCTGACGGCGGCTCCCTTTTGACCATGCTGGCTTAACCAGCGTCTCAAACGGCGATCATCCGGATGTTCCGAGTCAGG
>NZ_LKBT01000063.1 GCF_002699985.1 Pseudomonas sp. ICMP 561
TCGCCAACAAGTTGCCTCCTACCTGACCCAGCGCAAACCGGTAGGAGCGAACTTGTTCGCGAAGCGGTAGACCTGAATCACCGCATCAAGCCCTATCGCCAACAAGTTGCCTCCTACCTGACCCAACGCAAACCGGTAGGAGCGAACTTGTTCGCGAAGCGGTAGACCTGAATCACCGCACCAAGCACTCTCGCCAACAAGTTGCCTCCTACCTGA
>NZ_LKBT01000064.1 GCF_002699985.1 Pseudomonas sp. ICMP 561
CACGGTGGCATTCTTAAGAAGCCAACGACAGCGAGGGCGAGTCCATGAAAAAGCATACGATCAAAAGTAACGCCTTGTCTTCAGCCGATGTGTCGGCTTGTTCAACAGTGGCTGTAGATCTTGCCAAAAACGTGTTCCAGATAGCCGGAGAAGACGCCCTTGGTCAGGTCATTTACGAAGAGCGAATCAAGTCACGCGAAGCCTTTG
>NZ_LKBT01000065.1 GCF_002699985.1 Pseudomonas sp. ICMP 561
CCTGATCAACCCAGCGGCGCAGAGCCGTACGGCCAACCTCCATCGATGCACAGACATCGGGAACTGAGCAGTTGTCATCAAGAACCATGCTTGCAGCACGTTGCTTGAACTCGCGGGTATAGGTCTTTCGCTCTTGCATGGAACCTCCTGATTGGGCGAATCATATCGCCCTTAAGAGGTGTCCGGGATCATTAAGCCAGTTCA
>NZ_LKBT01000066.1 GCF_002699985.1 Pseudomonas sp. ICMP 561
ATGAAAAGCCTCGCGAACAAGTTCGCTCCTACCAGTATTGGGTTCGCAGGGAATCTCGAGGCTGACCTGCATTGCCCCACCTGCAGGAACGCAATCCCCGGTAGGAGGCAACTTGTTGGCGAGGCGGTCGAAGCGGCGCGTCAGATGAAAAGCCTCGCGAACAAGTTCGCTCCTACCAGTATTGGGTTCGCAGGGAATCTCGA
>NZ_LKBT01000067.1 GCF_002699985.1 Pseudomonas sp. ICMP 561
CTGCCATAAAACGCTGGCTTAAAACGTTACCGAGGACCACCGCCATTGCTGTTGAAGCGACAAATGTTTATCACGTCGATCTGGTCGATCTGGCTTACGAGTCTGGTTTCGACGTCTACATCATCGATGGTTTTCAACTCAGTAATTACCGTAAAGGTGTCGGTGGCCGTAGTAAAACAGACGCATCTGATGCCCGTCTTCTTGCCCGATTTCTGAAAAACGAAGGCGAAAATCTTCGCCCCTGGACGCCGCCCCCAGCAGTCTACGGCAAGCTGCAAAGCCTTCTGCGACGCAGGGCTTCACTGATTCAAGCCAAAACCAGCCTGACCCAGAGCTGGGCAAATGACACCAGCTTGAAGGCGTCATTTGCAGCCTTCCTCAAGTCAATCGAACGGCTGGACCTGCTGGTCAAGGCAAAGCTCAAAGATGCCTTGCGCGAAGCCGGGCTGCTGGAGCAAGTGGCCCGTTGCCAAGCTGTTGAAGGTATCGGCTTCCTGACCGCGACAGCTCTGGTCATGGCTTACAACCGAGGCGACTTCAAGAGCGGCGACTCCTACATCGCTTTTTTGGGCATGGATCTGAGAGTGACCGATTCTGGCCAAAAAAATGGCCGTAGGTTCCTAACCAAACGAGGCTGCTCGGAGATTCGCCGATTGCTGCACAACGCAGCAATGTCGGCCAGCCGATCGAGTGCCTGGAAAGAGTTCTACGACCATCATCGCAGCCGCGGAAAAGCAACCACACAGGTACTTGTGATGCTCGCTCGCAAACTCGCTCGGGTGGCGTTCGCCCTGATGAAAAATCAGAGCGAATATCAACCCAAAGGGTGGGTTATGGCTTGATCACAACCATAGAATCTCCCACAGGGATCTGAAGTGCTAGCAGGCCAACACAAAATATCCCACAGGTGCATCGCACAGTGCGGTCGCCAATATCCTACGCGGATATTAACTACCTGCGCTTCTTCCCCCCGCCCAGCAACGACCCCAACAACCCTCGCACCAACTGACGCCCAAACTGATTGGCCGCCTGGCGCACAGCGCTTTTCATTGCCTGCCCCGCTACACCGCCCAGAAACTCGCCAGCCATGTCACTGAAGCTTTCCTGCTCCTTGGCGCTCTTTGTTGGCACAGCCTCCGTTTCAGATGCAGCGACTTTTCGCGCAATGAGCATTTCATAGGCCGATTCACGATCAACAGGCTTGTCATAGCGCCCTGCCAGTGGCGACTGGGCAGTCATACTGCCACGCTCGATGTCGGTCAATGGCCCGATTCGCGATTGCGGCGGCGCAATCAGCACTTGCTGGACCATCGCTGGAGTGCCCTTGTCCTGCAATGTACCGACCAGCGCTTCGCCGATGCCGAGTTGGGTAAGCACCGCCAGCGTGTCGATAGCCGGATTGGGTCTGAACCCGTCTGCCACCGCGCGCAACGATTTCTGCTCCCTGGCAGTAAACGCGCGCAAGCCGTGCTGGATGCGTAAACCCAATTGCGCCAGTACCTGATCAGGCAAGTCACCCGGCGACTGGGTGACGAAATAAACGCCCACGCCTTTGGAGCGGATCAACCGCACCACTTGCTCAAGCCTGTCCTGCAACGCTTTGGGCGTGTCGGCAAACAGCAAATGCGCTTCATCGAAAAACAACGCCAGTATCGGTTTGTCTGCGTCACCGCGTTCCGGCAACTGCTCGAACAACTCGGCAAGAAGCCACAACAGGAAAGTCGCGTAGACCTTGGGCGCCTCATGAACGAGTCGGCTGGCGTCCAGCAAATGGATACGCCCTCGCCCATCGCTCGCAGGCTGCAGGATATCTTCCAGTTGCAGAGCTGGCTCCCCAAACAACGCCTCAGCGCCCTGCTGTTCGAGCACCGCCAGTCGGCGCTGCAAGGCCTGGCTCGAACCGGTAGTCATCAGCGAGCTGTCTTCACCCAGCAACTGCGGATTGTCACGCAGATGATTGAGCAACGCTTTTAGATCCTTGATATCGAGCAATAACAAGCCTTCTCGGTCGGCCACTTTGAAGGCCGCGTAGAGCGCGGCTTGCTGACTGTCCGTCAGCTCCAGCAAGCTGCCCAACAATAGCGGCCCCATTTCGCTCAGCGTCGTGCGCAGTGGATGACCGGATTTGCCGTGAATATCCCACAAAGTGACCGGATAGGCTTTCGGCGTGTGATTGAGCCAAGGCATGCCAGCGATCCGCTCGGCAATCTTGCCTTGCGGCGCTCCCGAAGCGCCCAGCCCGCACAAATCACCTTTGATATCCGCGGCGAACACCGCAACACCTGCATCACTGAAGGCTTCAGCCAGACGTTGCAGCGTCACCGTCTTACCGGTCCCGGTCGCTCCCGCCACCAGACCATGACGATTCCCCAGGCGCAGTGCCTGACTCACCGGTAGCCCGTCGGGACCGGCACCTATCACAATGTTCTGAACGTCTGACATTTCATCACCTGTCTTGATCGTTTTATCAGTGTGGTCCACGCGTGGGGAAACAGTGCGAAACTTAACGCTATAGCCGGGAAGGAAGGATGCAACCCCTGGTAGGAGCGAACTTGTTCGCGAGGGTTTGGCTGGCGATGCTCATCTATCGTTTGGTCCGGCGCTTCGCGAACAAGTTCGCTCCTACCGGGTATGCGCAGTTCGCAGGAGCGGCTTTAACCGCGAGCGCGTCAGCAACACACTATCGACACCACCTGACGAACATCTGCCGTAATCAGTGGTCAACGTTAAACTTTTCCGTGATCATCCAGCGCAAGGCCAAACACCCCCATGACTGCATTTATTTCGCTGGCCCACCTGTTGCAACCTTCAGAGCATCAAGAATGAAGCGAATTGCATGGTTGGCTATTGGCTTGCTGGCAGCCGTGCTGATCCCTTTGCTGTTGGGCGGCGGCGATATCTTTCAGCGTCTGCGCAGCTTTCCCTTCCCGCTATTGATGGTGATGTTCGGCATGATCATCCTCTGCTGGGGCCTGAATACCCTACGCATGCGGATCCTGTTGGGGGATAGCGCACAAAAGCTGACAATCAATAAAAGTCTGGGCCTGATTATGGCCAGCGAGTTTGCCTATTGCGCAACGCCCGGTGGCAGCGGTGGGCCACTGACGTTGATGGCAGTGCTCGCCCGAAATGGCGTCAGACCAGCAAAAGCCAGCGCAGTATTCGCCACAGACCAACTTAGCGACCTGGTGTTTTTCCTCGTGGCGTTGGTAGGAATTATGTTCTATGCGCTATTCCACACGCTCAGTGAGCGTATGGAATGGCTGTTGGGCTTCAGCGCAGTGCTCGTCGTGGGCAGCCTGTGCCTGTTTCTGGGATTCGCCCGCTTCCATCGTCAGGTCATCAAGTTCAACGGCCGGTTGCTGAAGCGCTTCAAAACCAAAAGCACAACCCGGTTTCGTTGGGCACGCAAGGTTTTGCATTTCCGCGATGCGCTGGCTGAAACCTGGAAAATGCCACGTCAGAAACTGATCGCAGTGTTTGTGCTGACCTGCCTGCATTGGGGGCTGCGCTACAGCATTTTGTACCTCGCGCTGCTGGGCCTGGGCGTCAATGTGCAGTGGGCCTGGACGTTTCTGATTCAGATGCTGTCGCTGACAGCCGGACAGTTCAGCCTGCTGCCGGGAGGCGCAGGTACTGCCGAGCTTACATCTGCTGCACTGTTGGCACCTATGGTCGGGAAATCCACCGCAGCGGCCGCGATTCTGATCTGGCGCACAGTGACCTACTACTTCTATCTGGTCGTGGGCGGGCCAATTTTCCTGCTGATGGTCGGTCGACCACTGCTGAACAAACTGATGCGCTTCAACCAGATCTGAATCAAGTGTCGGATTTGTCACCTGGTTGCAGGTCTTTATCCGTCTGAGTGGCGCGCCAAAGCTCGGCAGCGCCGTCGAAATCGGCACCGTCTTCTGGCGTCAACGCATCCGGATCATAGCGACTGAGGCACCCCTCACCCAGAGTGGGGGGCGCTGTTGAAGTGGCCTTGTCGAGGGGATCGGTCATGGAGAGCACCTCATCGAAGCACCATCGTAGTGTCGGAAATACATCTTCTGTAGGAGCTGCCGAAGGCTGCGAAAGCGACCTGCCTGGCACTCCGCCATTCGCAGCCTTCGGCAGCTCCTACAGATTCAGTGCTTGTCTGGAGCTTAGTCGAACACTACCGTCTTGTTGTCGTGCACCAGCACGCGATCTTCCAGGTGGTAGCGCAAACCACGGGCCAGAACCATCTTCTCCACGTCGCGACCGAAACGCACCATGTTTTCAATGCTGTCGCTGTGGCTGACACGTACCACGTCCTGCTCGATGATCGGGCCTGCATCCAGCTCTTCAGTGACATAGTGACACGTTGCGCCGATCAACTTGACGCCTCGCAGAGAGGCTTGGTGATAAGGCTTGGCACCGACGAATGAAGGCAGGAAGCTGTGGTGAATATTTATGACCTGATGGGCATATTCACGGCACAGCTGCGGCGGCAGGATCTGCATGTAACGCGCCAGCACCACCACGTCCGCCTGATGATGAGCAACCAGACGTGAAACTTCGGCAAATGCCGGCTCCTTGTCCGTCGGGTTCACCGGCACGTAGTAATAAGGAATGCCATGCCATTCGACCATGCTGCGCAAATCCTGGTGGTTGGAAATCACGCAGGCAATTTCACAGTCCAGTTCATCGCTGTGCCAGCGGTGCAGCAAGTCCGCCAGACAATGGGACTCGCGACTTGCCATCAATACAACGCGCTTCTTCTGTGCCGAGTCAGTGATGCGCCAGTCCATCGCAAACTCTTCAGCGATAGGGGTGAACGCCTCGCGGAACGCGTCGAGATCAAAGGGCAGCGTATCGGCACGAATTTCATGACGCATGAAGAACCAGCCACTCTGGTTGTCAGAGTGATGGCTGGCTTCGGTAATCCAGCCGTTATAGGACGCCAGAAAGTTACTGACTTTGGCAACGATGCCGACACGGTCCGGGCATGAAATCACCAGACGAAAAGTGCGCATTGGGGGAAACTCCAGAACTTCGCAAAGGCGGCTATTCTAGCGACTGCGCAGGAAAACTGCAGTAGTCCTGTAAAACTGATTGGTGACTGCCGCCGGTACCCTGGCATGCCGAAATCGCCACCTTGCCACACCGGTAGCTGATTCCTGAACGAACGCTTAAGAAGCCGCGATTTAAACGCCTTAATAGCGACTATCTTTACCACATGCGCTACGCCATTTAGTTTATGAAGCGTCTGTAGGACGCGGTATATTTCTAAATAATTCAAATAAAACTTTTCTTTAATGTTTACTTGATCAAGGCGCATGACTATTATTGCTTCACTGTATCCCTGCCCACCTCTCAACATAAGGTAAGCCTCATGTCTCTGATCAACGAGTACCGCGCTACAGAAGAAGCCATCAAAGAACTGCAAGCGCGTTTGAAGAACCTGTCCCAAGACGACAAACTGCAAACCGAGCTGGAATTTGAAGGCAAACTGCGTACGCTGATGGGTGAATATCAGAAGTCGCTGCGTGACATCATTGCTCTGCTCGATCCAGAAGCCAAAGTTGGCAAATCTGCACGCGGCGGCGCAGTTAAAGCGACCGGCACCAAGCGTGCGCGCAAGGTCAAGCAATACAAAAACCCGCATAACGGCGAAGTCATCGAAACCAAAGGTGGCAACCACAAAACGCTGAAAGAGTGGAAAGCCAAGTGGGGCGGTGATGAAGTTGAAGGCTGGGCAACCCTGCTGGGCTAAACCCGGAGCAGGTCCCGCTTCATTCGTTACACTAAAAAACGCCAGCCTAGCTGGCGTTTTTTATTGCCTGAAAAACGCCGTACTCGTTACATCAAAGACCCAGCCTTTGGCGCAGCGCCTCCACGTAGTCCTGCCATTCACGTAATATCTCAAGCTGGGCAGGGGTAGCACTAAGGGATAGTTCCACAAGTGCCTGAGTAAAACTTTGCAAGGTATTAGGGGCCCCGGATTCAGGCACCGTCAGACGTGTCCTACAAAAAACAAACCAGCGCTGTAGCTCTTCTGCATTCAAGGTTTCAGCAAAATTTCGCGCCCGATAGCGAAATAATAACTCTGGCAAACGCGCATCATCGAAAGGCCATGCCTGGCTGCCTAACGCTTCAGGCTCTGCATTGCGCACTTGCTCACAAAGCCTGCGATCACGGTCACCAATAAATCCGTCATAAAGTTGTTGCTCGGGATCTTCACTGGCAACAAAGTCATCAGCGGCATAAATGGTGTTCAGCTTTTCCTGCCAGAGCGCCTGCGCCTCATTGAGATGACGTACTCGCTCGCTAAACACTGTCATGTCGAGATTCAAGCGTTGCTGATCTTCAGCTCGCAGCACCTTCAGCGGCGCGATCACCGGGCAACGATTTATATAAACGAGTTTAAGGGGGACCGGCAGTTCGCCCTCGGCCAAATCCTCGCGACGGGTATATAACCGTTGTCGCAATATGTGTGCATCCTGCTCCAGTAACGGCAAATGATCCTGATGTAAATCGCACACAATCAGTGCGTTTCGATTTTGCGGATGCCAGGCCAGAGGAAGTACAACCCCCAGATAATGACGTGCCGCCGAAAAGCGCCCGGAGATATGAACCAGCGGCTCCATCAGCCGTATCTGTTGCTGGACGTTCTGCTTGCTGCGCAACTCGAAAAGATAATCGTAAAGACGGGGCTGTTTTTCACGAACCAGACGCGCGAGAGCAATAGTCGCCCGCACATCAGACAAAGCGTCATGAGCCTGTCCGTGATCAATACCGTTGGCAGCCGTCAGCCGCTCAAGCTTAAGCGTTACCCGACCATCATCTTCCGGCCAGACAATGCCTTCCGGTCGCAGTGCGTAGGCGGCGCGCACTACATCAATCAAGTCCCAGCGACTGTTTCCGCCCTGCCACTCACGGGCATAAGGATCAAAGAAATTCCGGTAAAGGCTGTAGCGCGTCATTTCATCATCGAAGCGCAAAGTGTTGTAGCCCGCCCCGCACGTGCCCGGCGCAGCAAGCTGGGCATGAACACGGGTCATGAAATCAGCTTCGCACAACCCCTTCTCGGCCAGCGTGGACGGCGTGATACCCGTAATCATGCATGCGGCAGGATGCGGAAGAATATCGTCGCTGGGCTGGCAGTGAATATTAACCGGCGCCTCAATTTCATTGAGTTCGGCATCCGTACGGATACCCGCCATCTGCAACGGGCGATCATTGCGCGGATTGATACCGGTGGTTTCGTAGTCGTACCAGAAGATGGTGGAAGTCACGGGCTGATCCTGAACAAAAGACCGGCAAAGTGTAGGGCTTGAGGGTGGTAAAAGGCGAATAAGCCGAAGTTTGCATTAAAAGAAACCTTTTCTTACAACACATGTAGAAACAGTCCGGTTGCTTACCAACCCAACAGTCCCTAGCATCAGGTTTTGTTTTCAGGCGTACCTCTTCCGACAATGCCCTCCCCGCACGCTTTGCCAAGGACTGCACCGCCAATCGCGCCGCTGGACACCCGCAGCCGAATGGAAACCCCGGAAGGTATCGACCTGCTGCTGCGTCCGGCAGGACTGCTCCCTCGCGCTCTGGCCTTCGCCATCGATTTCACCATTCGTGCCGTAGCCATCGGCATGCTCTTGCTGGTCTTCAGCCTGTTCGAATCCTTTGGCGCAGGCCTCAGTGCTATCTCCATGTTTCTGGTTACCTGGTGGTACATGGTGCTGTTCGAAGTCCTGAACCAAGGGCGCACACCCGGCAAGCAGATCATGCGTCTGCGAGTGATCCACGATGACGGGACCCCGATCGGCTGGACCGCCTCGCTCATCCGCAACCTGTTGCGTTTCGTCGATATGCTGCCGTTCGGCTACAGCCTTGGCGCCATCAGTTGCCTGCAACACCCCCAATTCAAACGCCTCGGCGATCTGGCCGCCGGTACTCTGGTGGTCTATCAAGACAAACCACCGAGTCGTCCGGTTCTGCCACACGCCACACCGATCATCGCGCCGTTCGTGCTGAGCCTTGAAGAACAGCGAGCCATTCTGAGCTTCGCGGAACGACAAGCCGAACTGACCTCGGAACGCACCCAGGAGCTGGCTTCGATTCTCGCCGCGCCGCTGAACGTAAGCCCGGCACTGGCAGTGCCGCGACTGAACAGCATAGCCACCGGCTTGCTGGGGCCAACATGAAACAAGGTCTGTTCGAACTTCGTCATCAGGCTGAATGGCGGCGCTTCGCAGAGCGTCTGGACGGTCTCGAAAAACGCAAAGCACCAGGCTCATCGAACGAGACCTTCAGTCGCGAATACCGGCGTATCTGTAACCAGTTGGCCGTTGCTCAGGAAAGGGGCTACAGCAGCCATCTGGTTGATCCACTGCAACAACTGGCGATGCGTGGTCACCAGCAACTGTATCGGCATCGTCATCCCTTCGGTGCGCAACTGCTGGGCTTCGTCCTGGCAGGATTCCCGCAACTGGTGCGCGCCGAATGGCGTCTGATCGCCATCGCCAGCCTGCTGTTCTTCGGCAGCCTTATCGTTATGGGCTTGCTGGTGTATGGCTTCCCGGATCTGATCTACAGCGTTATGGACCCTGGACAGGTAGGGCAGATGGAGACCATGTACGACCCGCAGTCGAGTCGCATCGGTCAAGCAGTGGAGCGCGCCGCCGATGATGACTGGATGATGTTTGGCTACTACATCATGAACAACATCGGGATTGCCTTTCAGACGTACGCCAGCGGTCTGCTATTCGGGCTTGGCAGCCTGTTCTTCCTGTTTTTCAACGGGCTGACGATCGGAGCTGTAGCCGGGCACTTGACCGGTATCGGCTACGGTCAGACATTCTGGTCATTCGTTGTTGGTCATGGTGCATTCGAACTCACGGCTATCGCCCTGGCAGGTGCTGCAGGGCTCAAACTTGGCTGGGCATTACTGGCACCCGGAGCATTGCGCCGCGGCGAGGCATTGCGGATTGCAGCGAAAACCAGCGTACAACTGATCTACGGCGTCATCCTCTTCCTTTTGATCGCAGCGTTTATAGAGGCCTATTGGTCTTCAATGACCTGGCCGCAACCGGCAATCAAGTACACAGTCGGCGCTGTCCTCTGGCTATTAGTCATCGCTTATCTGGTTTTTGCAGGCAGGACACACCATGCGCCTGACTGATGCCAGCATTGCGATTCACCCACGAACGCCGTGGGAAGCCATAGACCTGGGCGTACTACTGGCCCAAAAGCATCGCGGTTTGCTGATGACAAGCTGGGCCATTGTCACCTTGCCGACTTTTGCGCTGCTCAGCCTGTTGCTCTGGAATCATCCGACCACCGCGATCCTGCTGTTCTGGTGGCTCAAGCCCGTCTACGAACGCTTGCCACTTCTCATTCTGTCCCAAGCGTTGTTCGACCCTGCACCTAGCCTGAAAGATGCACTCAAAGGCTGGCTGAAAACGTTGCGCCCTAATCTTCTCGCCAGCCTGACGTGGCGTCGACTCAGCTTGAGCCGCAGCTTCACATTGCCCGTGCATCAACTGGAACAACTCTCCGGCGAGGCACTCCGCCAGCGCATTGGCGTGCTCAGCCAGAAGGATCAGTTCGCCGCTCGCTGCCTGACTGCAGTGGGCGGCACGCTGGAGTTGTGCCTGTGGATCGGGATGATCGTGTTGTTTTATGCGCTGATTCCCCAGCAGGTAGAGCTCGACTGGACCTGGCGGACAATGCTCGACCTGAACAACGCACTGAACTGGCTGGAGCACCTGAGCAATCTTTTCTATGCGTTGATACTGATCGTGTGGGGACCGGTTTACGTGTCCTGCGGTTTCACCCTGTACCTGAATCGGCGCACGGTTCTGGAGGCCTGGGACATTGAACTGGTCCTGCGTCGGTTGCGCCAACGGCTGACGGGAAGCGCCTATGTGCTGATGATCGGCCTTGGTCTGACTCTGCTCAGTGCCGCACCGCCCGCATGGTCTGAGCAGCAGGATTTCAGCTGTCCTATTCCCTTGCTATCCGCAGAGGGCGAAGCGGGCCCCGACAGCCCGCGCCTCGTCAATCAAGAACTGACCAGCACAGCAGCGCGGCAGGACATCAAAAACGTGCTGCAACAGCCGCCGTTCAAGAATCCGAAAACCGTTTCGGGCTGGCGGCTGCCTGAAGCCCCAAAAACGACGCAGGAAAAAAGCTACGACATGAGCACAGCGCTGTATGGCTGGGTGAGATGGCTACTGCATTTCGGCAACGTCCTCGCACAGGTCTTTCAGGTTTTGTTGTGGGGAATAGTGATTGCCTTGGTCGGTGTGGTGATCTGGCCCTACCGAAAATGGCTGGCCGCGTTCGTCAATCGCCGCGCTCCCCGCAAGAAACCACAGCGCGCCCCACCTGAACAATTGTTTGGCCTGCAAGTCAGCGCCGAAAGCCTGCCGGCCGACATTGCAGGCAGTGCGGAACAACTGTGGCCAAACCAGCCACGTGAAGCGTTGGGGTTGCTCTATCGAGCGCTGCTCAGCCGCTTGCTTGTCGACTATCAACTGCCCCTGAAAAGCGCCGACACCGAAGGCCAGGTCCTGCAACGAATCGCCGCGCTTGATCAACCAGCTCTCAATGACTTCAGCCAAAGCCTGACCCGGCACTGGCAAAATCTGGCTTATGGTCACCAGCTACCTGCAACCCCGGTACAGCAAGAACTTTGTGATGGCTGGCGACGCCTGTTTGATCGGGAAGTGCAGTCATGACCCGACGTCGCTGGTTACTGGCCGCCCTGGCTTTGCTGGTTCTGGGCGCAGTCGCGGTCTATCTGCTGAAGAATCTGGAGCGCTATGAGGAAACGGTCGATCAAGGCCCCTCCCCCGAAGTCCGCGCCAATCCATGGCTGGCAGCGGAAAGCTTTCTACGAAGTCGCTCCATCGACGTAAAAACAGCCGACTCAACCAACAAACTGCCCGATGCGAAGCTTGAATCCCAAACCTTGCTGCTGCTCGACTATCGCGACAACATGACGCCTTCTCAAGCGGACAAGGTACTGCAGTGGGCGAGGTCCGGCGGGCATCTGCTGTTTGTCGCCGAGCAGCTCTGGGATGAGAAAAAAGGTCGTAGCGGCGACCTTTTGCTGGACCGGTTACAGATTCATCAATTACTCACCAAAGATCTAAAGGGGCAGGATTACTCACCAGTCAGCCCGGTTAACCCGGTTATCCCGCTGCGAACACCTGAACCCAAAGCACCCAAGGTGCCTTGGCCAGGGCTGACACGTTTGTATCTTGAAAACGAAGAAGCTCCGGCTTACATGAGCTTCGACCCCAGCTTCCACCTCGAAGACCCTGAGGATCACGCCCAGTCCTGGGCCAACAGCGCTGACGCAACGCACATGTTGCAGTTGATCTATGGCGAAGGCCTGATCACCGTGGTGACCGACGCCGATTTATGGAAAAACCGATTTATCGGTGATTACGATAACGCGTGGCTTTTGTGGTATCTGACCCAGGACAGCAAAGTCACCATGGTCGTCAGAACTCAACACGACAACCTGTTCAGCCTGTTGCTGCGTCACTTCCCGCAGTTGCTATTAATGCTGACGCTACTCATCGGCGTCGGACTCTGGCGGGCAGGCATGCGCCAAGGGCCTGTGCGAGCACCTGCTGTCGGCGCGCGTCGCCAACTCACCGAGCACCTGCGCGCCAGCGCCGAGTTCCTGCGTCGTCGCAGCGGCCAGCAAACTCTCTTGCGCAACCTGCAGGCAGAAATTCTGCGCCGCGCCCGCATTCGTCACCCCGGCTTCGAATCGCTAGTGATCGCCGACCAATGGCAGGTTCTGGCACGCCTGACCCGCCAGCCAACCAGTGTCATCAGCCAGGCATTGCGCCCACGTCCGGCACAGCGCATGTCCAGTTCCGACTTCACCCGTCAGGTTGCCCACCTGCAAACCATCAGGAATGCCCTATGAGCGATCTACCCAACGAACCGTCCACCAGTGCCGAGCCTGCCGTCGAGTTCAATATCGACCCGGCAGCCACGCCCGCACCGGCCGCCAGCAATCAGGCGCAGCAGCGTCAGCGCGCCAGCCAGTTGGCCCAGGCCTTACGCAAAGAACTGCAAAAAGCCGTGATCGGACAAAACGCCGTCATTGATGATGTGCTGACCGCGTTGATTGGTGGCGGCCATGTTTTGCTCGAAGGCGTGCCAGGGCTCGGCAAGACTTTACTGGTCCGGGCGCTGGCCCGTTGCTTTGGTGGTGAATTCGCCCGTATTCAGTTCACCCCTGACCTGATGCCCAGCGACGTCACCGGCCATGCGGTCTATGACCTGCACACCGAGCAGTTCAAACTCCGTAAAGGTCCGATTTTCACCAACCTGCTGCTGGCCGATGAAATCAATCGTGCTCCGGCCAAGACTCAAGCCGCGCTGCTTGAAGCCATGCAGGAACGGCAGGTGACCCTTGAGGGTAAACCCATGCCCATCGCCCAGCCGTTCATGGTGCTGGCGACGCAAAACCCCATCGAACAGGAAGGGACTTACCCACTGCCCGAAGCCGAGCTGGATCGTTTCATGCTCAAGCTGCGCATGGACTACCCCGATGTCGACGAAGAGCTGAGCATGGTCCGCCAGGTCACCCGCTCAACCCGGGCCGATATGCTCGACGTGCAACCGTTACGCGTTGTGCTCCAGGCGCGTGAAGTACAGGCCTTGCAGCGGATCGCGAGCGAACTGCCGCTGGACGATCAGGTGCTGGACTATGCCGTTCGACTGGCGCGCGCCACCCGTAGCTGGCCGGGCCTGACGCTGGGCGCAGGTCCCCGGGCCTCAATTGCATTGGTACGTGGCGGCCGGGCGCGGGCGTTGTTGCGCGGGGGCGAGTTTGTCATCCCTGACGACATCAAGGGTTGCGCGCTGGCCGTGCTGCGCCATCGGGTAAGGCTGGCACCGGAACTGGATATCGAAGGCCTGTCGGTTGATCAGGTCCTCAGTCAGTTGCTCGATCAGGTTCCGGCGCCCCGTCTATGAAGCAACTGCTGAAACCATCGACAGCACTGCTTGGCTGGCTGACAGGTCTGGCGGGAATTGCGCTGCTGCTCGGTGTTCTGTCCGCACTGGCCATTGAGGTGCCCGATGAAGTTGGCACGCTGTTTTACGCGTTGCTGCTGGCATTGCTGGTGCTGGCACTGGCGGATGCCATTCGGCTGATTCGTAAACCTTCACCCAGCCTCAAACGTGAAGTCCGCGGGAGTCTGGCGCTGGGGCGTTGGGCGCGAGCGCATCTGACGCTGAGACACGATTATCCGGATGAAATCACCGTGCAGGTGTTCGACCATTTGCCGGACGGCTTTGAGGTAGAACATCTGCCACAAACCCTGGCGCTGCGGCCGGGCCAGCAAAGCCAGTTGAGCTATCGCCTACGCCCGCTGCAACGAGGACTTTTCAAGCTTAGCCAGTGCGAAATAGAGCTGCCCAGCTCGATGGGACTCTGGCGGGCTCGTCGCTATCTGGAGTTGAATGACAGTACGCGGGTCTACCCGGATTTTGCCCGGGTCTATGGAGGACAGCTGCTGGCGGTTGAAAACTGGCTCAGCCAGATGGGCGTACGTCAGCGACAGCGCCGTGGGCTGGGCATGGAATTCAACCAGCTACGGGAGTTTCGCGAAGGCGACAGCCTGAGGCAAATGGACTGGAAAGCGACGGCACGTCACCGCACGCCCATCGCCCGCGAGTATCAGGAGGAAACTGATCAACAAATCATTTTCATGCTCGACTGCGGTCGACGCATGCGCAGCCAGGACGGCGATCTTTCGCACTTCGATCACGCGCTCAACGCCCTGCTACTGCTGGGGCTTGTAGCCTTGCGTCAGGGCGATGCCGTAGGCCTGTCGACCTTTGCCAGCGAGCAGGACCGCTACCTTGCTGCGGTCAAGGGGCCGAGCCAGTTGAATGTGCTGCTCAGCAGCGTCTATGACCTGGACAGCAGTCGGAGAACCGCAGACTACAGCGCCGCTGCTCGCCATTTGATAGCACGCCAGAAGCGCCGGGCGCTGGTGGTATTGATGACCAACTTGCGCGATGAGGATGATGAAGAGTTGTTGTCAGCGGTCAAACTGCTGGGTCAGAAACACAGGGTTCTGGTCGTCAGTTTGCGCGAAGAGGTGCTGGATACCTTACGGCACGAACCCGTTCAGACTTACGAAGACGCATTGATGTACTGCGGAACCATCGACTTTCTTAACGCCCGTGCCGAACTGCATGACCGCTTGAGCGCCCACGGCATTCCAGTTCTGGATTCCCGCCCGGCAGAACTTGGGCCGGAACTCATCAGTCGCTACCTGAACTGGAAAAAAACCGGTGCGTTATGAAAGCGCCTTCCCAACATCCGCTGTCGCATAGCGATCGCCGGTCTGTCTGGAAAAACGCTTCGCAGCCTTCGGCAGCTCCTACGCAATTAACGTCAGTCAGGCGACCGCCCTCAGGCCGACGCCTCCATCGGATAAAAACTGAAGTAATGCCTTAGAGCTCCAATCAGTTCCGCGTACTCCGGCGGCGACTCCGTCAATATGAAACCCGAGTCATAGCTACCTGGCGTTTCATCTTCGTGACACCACAGACAGGTCGCCGTCACCTCCAGAGTGACAGGCATTCCACGCTCACAAGGTACCTGCAGACGCAATTGAAATTCAGCTCCCACCATCATCGGCAGATCACTGATCAGCATCAATCCCTTCTCGGACACGTTGCCCAGACAACCCAATTGCTTGTTGGTGTAGCGGTTGAACACCCGCAGATAGCCAGGCAATTGATGCCGTTCGATCCTTCGCTCTTTCAACATAAGTCAGCCGCCATAGGTAGCCATTGAGCATGGCCGCGCTAAAACTCCTGGGGTAGCCAACACTGCGTGTTGGCACCGTCAATACGGACAAACTTGAGTTTGTCGTCGCAGAAACGAGACTCTGACCCGATACAGGCGCCACAAGTCACGTACGTCCGTCTGCTTTTCGTAAGACTAGACTACTTATGGCATACAGCCACTCAAAAACATTACAAAGAATCCAAACGAATGTAATTAACGCTTTACAGGGCTTACTTGAGCGGTCTGGACGCGCGGATAGTGACCCAACTGTTGCAGCGTCTCCAGGCGAGCTCTTGCTCTGAATGCGTACTCACTGTAAGGGTACTGAGTGATGATGAACTGATAAGTCTGCGCCGCATCAACAAACAGTTTTTGCCGCTCCAGACATTGCCCGCGCAGCATTGAGACTTCTGGCTGAACGTACCGACGCGAGCGGCTTTGACGATCAACCTTGGAGAGGCTCAACATCACAGCCTCGCAATCACCCCGATCATAGGACCGGTAGGCGCTGTTCAAATTGGAATTCATTGCCATTCGGGTACAACCACTGACGGCTGCCAGCAATACTAAAATCATCACGATTCGCATGGGACTCTCCTGTGCTCTGCAATATATCGACCTGAAACAGGATTTCTTCAAGCAGTTTTCGGCACCGGTCGTCTGCCGGTTACCGGCTCGCAAAATCTCGCGACAATGCAAAGAAACATGACTACAGATCAAGACAGTAGTAGCCTCTCGCTGCGCTTCATATAAGGAGTTTATGCATGACCGTTCGCCGCACTAAAATCGTCGCCACCCTTGGCCCTGCCAGTAACTCGCCGGAAGTCATCGAACAACTGATCCTTTCGGGTCTGGACGTTGCTCGTCTGAACTTCTCCCACGGCACTCCGGATGAGCACAAGGCACGCGCCAGGCTGATCCGCGAAATCGCCGCAAAGCACGGGCGCTTCGTCGCACTGCTGGGCGACCTGCAAGGTCCGAAAATTCGTATTGCCAAGTTTGCCGGCAAGAAAATAGAACTGAAAGTCGGTGATAAATTCACTTTCTCCACTGTTCACCCGCTGACCGATGGCAACCAGCAAATCGTGGGTATCGACTACCCGGATCTGGTCAAGGACTGCGGTGTAGGCGACGAGCTGCTGCTCGACGATGGTCGCGTGGTCATGCGCGTTGACACTCAGACTGCCGACGAACTGCACTGCACCGTGTTGATCGGTGGTCCATTGTCGGACCACAAAGGCATCAACCGCCGCGGTGGTGGCCTGACCGCTCCGGCCCTGACCGAAAAAGACAAGCAGGACATCAAGCTCGCTGCCGAAATGGACCTGGACTATCTGGCCGTTTCCTTCCCGCGCGATGCCGCTGACATGGAATACGCCCGTAAGCTGCGTGACGAGTCGGGCGGTACTGCCTGGCTGGTGGCGAAGATCG
This sequence comes from Pseudomonas sp. ICMP 561, assembly GCF_002699985.1. Taxonomy (GTDB): domain Bacteria; phylum Pseudomonadota; class Gammaproteobacteria; order Pseudomonadales; family Pseudomonadaceae; genus Aquipseudomonas; species Aquipseudomonas quasicaspiana. Next base: position 16,235 of record NZ_LKBT01000067.1, read on the forward strand.
AACGTGCTGAAGCCGTGGCCAACGATGAAGTGCTGGACGCATTGATCCGCGCCAGTGACGCGGTCATGGTTGCCCGTGGCGACCTGGGCGTTGAAATTGGTGACGCCGAGCTGGTAGGTGTTCAGAAACGCATCATCCTGCACGCTCGTCGCCACAATAAAGCGGTAATCGTGGCAACACAGATGATGGAGTCGATGATCTCCAGCCCGATGCCGACACGCGCTGAAGTGTCCGACGTGGCCAACGCCGTGCTCGACTACACCGACGCCGTGATGCTGTCCGCTGAAAGTGCTGCCGGTTCCTACCCGATCGAAGCCGTGCAGGCCATGGCCCGTATCTGCATCGGCGCTGAAAAGCACCCGACAGGTAAAACCTCCAGCCACCGCATTGGTCACTCGTTCACCCGTTGTGACGAAAGCATCGCGCTGGCAGCCATGTACACCGCCAACCACTTCCCTGGCGTGAAAGCGATCATTGCCCTGACTGAAAGCGGTTATACCCCACTGATCATGTCGCGCATTCGCTCCTCGGTACCGATCTACGCGTTCTCCCCGCACCGCGGTACTCAGGCCCGCGCAGCAATGTTCCGTGGCGTCTACACCGTCCCGTTCGACCCGGCCAACCTGCCACCAGGCCAGGTCAGCCAGTCTGCGGTAGACGAACTGCTCAAGCGCGGTCTCGTTGAGCAAGGCGATTGGGTCATCCTCACCAAGGGTGACAGCTACCACACCATCGGTGGCACCAACGGCATGAAGATCCTGCACGTCGGCGATCCGTTGGTCTAAGACCGTCCCGCGCAGCAAACAAAAGCCCCGACTCGCGAGAGCCGGGGCTTTTTTGTTGCTTGCAAGGGGGCAGCAGGAACTTCACGGCGATAGCCATCTGCCTCCTGTCACTTTTGACAGCTTACTGCCCGGTAATTGTGAGTCCAGAGTATCTCCAGCGTCATAAGTAAATTCCCGGTTTTCTGCCGAATGGTTTCTGCGGAGCGCGCCCTTGCCCCTCTTTTTCTGAAACCGGGCCGGGTAATAGAAGCTTAATTATCTGGAGATATAAAAATGGCTATTCAACAACAAGGTGGCTTCGCAGTCGGTGATTTAGACCCAAGCTTCGGTGAGCAAGGCAGGGTACTTCTGGACTTTCCGGAGGCGAGGTTCAATGCGGTGTGGGGGATAAATCTGACTCCTACAGGGAAAATATTGGTCGTCGGACAAAGTGATCCAAATGACTTTATCGTAGCCTGCTTCACTGAAGGTGGCGAAATAGACCGCTCCTTTGGCCAAAATGGCGTAATGAAGGGTCAGTTCCACAAAAATATCTCCTCAGGGCGCTCCGTTACCGCACTTGATGACGGCAGAATCCTGGTCAGCGGAATCTACTATGCGAACGGCAATGCTTTACCCGCGATAAGCAGGCTGATGCCTGACGGTAGATTCGATACAACTTTCGCAAATGGCGGCACGTTTGTTTTTCCACCAGATGATATCTCTTCGGCCACCGGAAACGGCAATGCTCTGATACTCGACCCAACACGATCCAGCACTAATACCGACACGCGGAGTACCGTTCTCCCGGATGGGAAGATCCTGATTAGCCAAAAGTTTATTTCAGACATTAACCCTTTCGGACTGCTGATTCGGCTAACAGCAGACGGTATTCCAGACAGCAGTTTCAATGGAATAGGCTTTACCGTTGTCCGCTACCCTCATGAAAATATCGTGTTGACGGATGTCTACTCGTTTCTGGTGACTGACAGGAGCGAAATAATTGTCTGCGGACAACTTCAACTATCTGGGAAATCGATTCAGGGACTACTGGTTCGTTATGGCGCGAACGGTCGCCCCGACACCCGCTTTGGGTCGGAGGGTACAGGCTTTATTGCACTGGACATTGACCAATACCGGATTAGAGTGGACGACTGCGTTGCAGGCCAGGATGGAAGATTCGTGGCGTTTGGTACGTTGGCAGAAAGTGGTGCAGTGACACAGGCAGCCATCGCCTTCGGCAGAACGCGCGAAGGCACGCCTGACACCCGATTCAACACAGGCCTGATCGCCAGCGTCATCGACTTACAGGCCAACAGTGAGTGGTATTCCGCGGCCATGATGATGGCCAGCAGCAAGCTTGTCGCGACGGGTATCACGTTCGACGATAACTTCGAAAAAAATCAGATCCTTGTTGGTCGCTACCTGGGATCCGGAGAACTGGACAAGGAGTTTGGCGGAGGTGACGGCTGGGTGAAGGTTGGCGAAGGCCTGGAGCCACGTCTGATCCTGCAAGACGATAACAAAATCCTCGTTTGTTACTCCCTGCTGGTCGAGCCTGATCCAATAAAGTGCTACGTAATACGCCTGATGAACTGAATACGACCAGCACTAATAACTTGCCCTCCCAACCACCTGAAAGCCCCGATTCGCCAGAGACGGGTCTTGCAGGTTGATACCTGTAGAAGCTGCCGAAGGCTGTTACGATCAGACCGAGACACCGCTTTCGCGACCGCCGTCACCTCCGATTGCTTTCGGACGTAACGCTCATTCACGCCCCACAAACACATCCGCCAACACCTGATTACGCGGAATACCCGCCAGATAAAGTCGCTTGGCGAAAGTCTCTACACTTTGCGGGCTGCCGCAGACCAGCGCCATGGTTTTGCGCGACAACAGGCGCAAGTCTGCAAGCGTCGCTTCCAGTTCATCAGCCGTTACCTGCTGTACCTGAACGCTGCCATGAGCACTTGCCAACTCAGTCAGTTCGGTACGCAGGTAATGTTCACTGCCATCGCGCGCCAGATGAATAAGCCTGACAGGTCCCTGATGCTCCTGACGAAGCGCTTCTCGGAGCACGCCCCACAAAGGTCCGAGACCTGTTCCGGCGGCCAAAAGTAACAAAGGCCGGTCCTGCCAGTCCGGATCGTATTGCAAAGCACCGCCCCGCAACTCGCCTAGCCCGATGCGCTCGCCCACACGCAAATGGCGAGCTACGTCAGCAAAGGCGCCCGCCTGGCGACAGTCGATGTGAAACTCCAGAAAACGATCTTCGCCGGGTATGCTCGCCAACGAATAAGGCCGCGCGACGCCACTATCCGTCCACAGCACCAGATGCTGACCTGCCCGATAACGCAGCGGCCGTTCTGGCTCCAGACGCAAACGCAGTACCGTTTGGCTGAGCCAGTCACATTCTGCGACCCGAGCTGGCAGCCCATCGCATAACGGATCAAATACCTGGACGGTCAAGTCCTGCATCACCCGACACTGGCATGCCAGACGCCAGCCTTGCTGACGCTTGCCCGCATCCAGCGCCTCAGGCAACGCATCCGCCGGTTCTCCATCAATGCAGCGCACCAGACAGGCATGGCAACTTCCCGCCCGGCAGCTATAGGGGACGCTGACGCCAGCCTGGTTGAGGCTGTCGAGTAAATTGCTTCCTGCCTCGACCGTCCAGTGACGCTCGCCTACATGCAACTCAGGCATCAACGTTTTCCCAACCCGCCACACATCGGTTACGCCCACCACGTTTGGCTCGATAAAGCGCCTGATCTGCGCGGTGCAGAGCTTCATCCAGATTGTCACCCCGTTGCAGCAAGGTCATGCCCACTGAAAGGCTGAGATTCGAGCCGGGTAACGCCGCCAGTTCAACACGGCTGAATGACTCCCGCACACGCTCACAACAATCCACCAGTTGTTTTTCGTCACAGAGCGGTATCAACAACACAAATTCCTCTCCACCGTAGCGCGCCAACACATCGCTCTCGCGCAGACAGTCCTGAGCGCGGGCCGCAAAAGCCTGCAACACCTGGTCGCCAGCCGAATGGCCATGGTTATCGTTGATACGCTTGAAGTGATCAAGGTCGATCAAGGCCAGCCCGTGAGAAGTGTCATCGTTGAGTTGATTCAATTCCCGGGCAGCCATGCGCAAAAAGTAGCGGCGATTATACAGGCCGGTGAGTTCATCGGTTGCAGCCAGTTCCTCAAGCTGAGCCATCATGCCGCGCAAGGTGTCCTGGTGGGCCTGCAAGGCGTAGCGACGCTGACGCATTCGCTGGCGCTGGGCATGCACGTAACCGGCAAACAGGCTAAGCCAGAGCAACATGACGAACAGAGCGCTGATCTGCAGAAGTACAGTGCCCGGTTTTTGCAGGGTCCCGTCGAAAAACTCCCACGCGTTGATGCCGGTGAAACTCAGCAGCACGAGCAAGGCACAGCGGGCGAAGACCATGGGCGTGAGCTGAAACAGACCGAACAGAAGGATCGGCGCATAGATAACCAGGAACACACCGCGCGCTTCGCCCAGGCATGACAACAGCCAGGTCAGCCAACACAAGGCCAGCACTACCTGGAATTCAGTCAGGCTTGCATCAGTGAAGCGCTGATTGAATCGGGTGAGGAAAACGATCAGCAAAACCAGTTGGCTGAGCAGCACCGACGCACAAGTGATCACCGCCACATGTAATGGCTGATGCAGCTCTCCAGCGTAAATGGCCAGCCCGCTCAGTAACAAAACCAATACGTAGGTCGCCACCGCCAAACCAAATCGCTTCAGGAAAATGGACTGCGTGGTCGGAGATATTTCCCGTTTGCTCATCGTGCTCAAAAGGATTCCTTCCCGTAGTGGCACCAAGCCCAGAACTTTAGACTCGCGTCAAAAAGTTTCCAGCGACGGGGGATAAATACGTTCAAATAGGTTCAATTGCAACTTACGCGGGGTAGCTCAAGTACACGGATTACACGGCTTGCAGCCTTTACGCATGAAAAATCCCGCAGTAGTAGGGATAAACCAGTCAGCGGTCCAATCCTGGCAAGGCGCAAAACCGATGGATGGACCAACGAGGTTGCGGGTTATACTGCCGCGCCTTTTTGTCGCAGCCAGCGATGCTGCCGTAGCAATGAGACATCGCAACATGGCAGATGACTCAGACAATATTTTTGAATGTTCCCGTCCTAAACAGAGGAGCGCGCCCACATGACCGTGATCAAGCAAGACGACCTGATTCAGAGCGTCGCCGACGCCCTGCAATTCATTTCCTACTACCATCCGGTGGATTTCATTCAGGCGATGCACGAAGCGTATCTGCGCGAAGAGTCGCCTGCTGCCCGTGACTCCATGGCGCAGATCCTGATCAACTCGCGCATGTGTGCCACCGGCCATCGCCCGATCTGCCAGGACACCGGAATTGTGACCGTGTTTGTGCGCGTCGGTATGGACGTGCGTTGGGATGGGGCCACCATGGGCCTGGACGACATGATCAACGAAGGTGTGCGCCGCGCGTACAACCTGCCGGAAAACGTTCTGCGCGCTTCGATCCTCGCCGATCCGGCTGGTGCTCGCAAAAACACCAAGGACAACACCCCGGCCGTCATCCACTACTCCATCGTTCCGGGTAACACCGTGGAAGTGGACGTGGCTGCCAAAGGCGGTGGTTCAGAAAACAAATCGAAGATGGCGATGCTCAACCCGTCAGACTCGATCGTCGACTGGGTCCTGAAAACCGTGCCAACCATGGGTGCTGGCTGGTGTCCGCCAGGCATGCTCGGCATTGGTATCGGCGGTACTGCCGAGAAAGCCGCGGTCATGGCCAAGGAAGTGTTGATGGAATCCATCGACATCCACGAGCTGAAAAAGCGCGGCCCGTCCAACCGTATCGAAGAGATGCGTCTGGAGCTGTTCGAGAAGGTCAACCAACTGGGTATCGGTGCTCAGGGCCTGGGCGGTCTGACCACCGTGCTCGACGTGAAAATCATGGATTACCCGACTCACGCTGCGTCGCTGCCGGTGTGCATGATCCCTAACTGCGCCGCCACCCGTCACGCGCATTTCGTGCTCGACGGTTCCGGCCCGGCCTCGCTGGAAGCGCCATCGCTGGACGCCTACCCGGAAATCGTCTGGGAAGCAGGTCCGTCAGCCCGTCGCGTCAACCTCGACACCCTGACCCCGGAAGACGTGCAAAGCTGGAAGCCGGGCGAAACCGTCCTGCTAAACGGCAAGATGCTCACCGGTCGCGATGCTGCCCATAAGCGCATGGTAGAAATGCTCAACAAGGGCGAAACCCTGCCGGTGGATCTGAAAGGTCGCTTCATCTACTACGTCGGCCCGGTTGATCCGGTGCGCGAAGAAGTGGTTGGCCCGGCTGGCCCGACTACAGCCACGCGGATGGACAAATTCACCCGGCAGATCCTCGATCAGACCGGCTTGTTGGGCATGATCGGCAAATCAGAACGCGGCCCTACCGCTATCGAAGCGATCAAGGACTACAAGGCTGTGTACCTGATGGCGGTCGGCGGTGCTGCTTATCTGGTGGCGCAGGCGATCAAGAAGTCGAAAGTCGTGGCCTTTGCTGAACTGGGCATGGAAGCGATCTACGAGTTCGAAGTCAAAGACATGCCGGTTACCGTTGCAGTTGACAGCAAGGGCGAATCCGTCCACGTCACCGGCCCGCAGATCTGGCAGAAAAAGATCAGCGATAGTTTGGCGGTGGAAGTTCAGTAAGCACGTCGGCCTTAATAAAAAACCCGCAGAGATGCGGGTTTTTTATTGGAAATGATTTTACTGATAACACACCGTGCGACGTGGGACCGACTTTAGCCGGGAATGAGCCAGTACAGCCCATACATTTGTATTATCAGGAATACCGCCTTCCCGGGTGAAACCGCTCCCACGACATCGCGTGGCGATGTCGTGGGACCCCTGGTGTGATTTTCTAGCCAACCGACAGGCCTGTTTTGACGCTGGCAACAACGCTCCGGGTCTGGACCAAACCGATGGCATAACAGTTATAGCCAAATATTCCATGGCCTCCGAAACCCTCTTCAACCCTCTGTTTTAATTGAACAACTCTTATAGATACCGGGCTTTACTGTCACTTATGACAGGTAGACGCGCAGTGAGAATGCTCGAAGACTCAAGTGAACCCAAGTCGAGAGCACCATTATCATGCCCGACCAAGCCTTTTCTCTATTGGCCACTATCAGCAAAGCTGAGACCTCTTCCGCCACAAACAATGAGGGCCGCCTGAGTTTTGTCGATGCCATGCAACAAATGGCGATAGGTTCAGTATTCGATATTCTTCGCAGGCCTAAACCCGCGTTTGTCCGGGAGCTGATGAAGTTCAGTGATGCCAACGGCGAACTCGCCTATGAAAATGCACGCTGTTATGCCACGCAGATCGTGCGCCTGTATCGCAACCAGTTAGTGTCGTCAGGGCGCGCACAAACCTTGACCCGTCGAACCGGCGTGCGCTCACTGGTAGAGATCGGCCCCAGTTTCCCTAATCTGTTCAAGGAAAACTGGGACCTGTTTTGCAAAGTGGACGCCATTGAAGCCAAAGACTCACCAGTGGCTTACCTGACTTCACTTTACCGATTCGCGCTCAATGAACTGGAGGGCAGTACCGCCGAGGCCAAACGTATCAACCTCGATCTACGTCGGCCGGATTTGAAAGATCTCATGATCGATCAGCAAAGTACGTTTACGCCGGTTCCGGTACTGAACATTGTTCATGAAGTGCTCGGCAAAGCGATCCGCACTTACGTAGACACGGTCCAGGCTGATAAAGACAAAACCCTCTATCAACTCATCGCTGAAAAACAGCACCCGTTTCTGTTCCCGTACAACTTCCATCACCAACAAGTGATGCTGGGGCTCAGCGGCAAGCAGCCGAGCCTGGGTGAGTTGAGTTATCGAGTCAGCCTCCAAGTGCCCGCCACCGCGCCAGGCGCCAACGCCTATGGCGCCGTTCAGCAACCCAGTGCTGTAGCGCAGGCAATGATGAGTGGCTTGAGCCCAGAGCAGCAATTGATTCTGCTGGAGCCCAGGCCGGCCGTCGAGAACATCGCCAGCTTCTTCAAAAGAAAATACAACGTCGATTATCTGGATGACGCCTCCAATCCATTGAACGCGCTCAAGGTATTCACCGAGAAAACCGGACTGAGTGCCAGTGAAGTTGAATCCTTGCTGGCTGTACGTAACAACACGCCTTATCCGTCGCACAATGTGTTACCTGCATTGCATAGCGATGCGCGCACTTACGGTGCAAGTTACGTTAATGGCCCATCTACTGCCGCAGCCATGGACATCGAGTTCCCTGACGACGCCCCACCGCGCCTCATCAACACCAGCGTGGAACGTTTTGACCGCCTGCAACGGATGATTCGCCTGCAACGCTGGCTGAACATTCCGTTTGCCGAACTGGACACCCTGGTCATGGCTGCCATTAGCGCAGAGGGCGCCGCAAACCCCGGCGCGGTGCTGACGAGCAATACCTTACGGGCCCTGGGTTGCTATCGCTATCTGCATCGGCAGTACAAGCTGCTACCCGAAGAGTTCGCGGCATTCCTGCATCACCTCAGCCCCTATGCCAGCGATGCCCGCTTGCCGATGTTCGACCAGGTGTTCAATAGCCCTGTGCTATTTGATACGCCGCTGACGCTCGACGGCTCGGATTTTTCGCTCACCTCCACTGACAGCAAAACGATCAAAACCCTCGCCCAACTCTGCGCCGGACTGCAACTGCCAGCCACTCAGGACAGCCTATGGCTGCTGGCCATAGACACCCGTGAGTTGATTGGCGACGCGCCCCAATCGCTTAAACGCAATCTGAGCACAATCTCCTCGTTGTATCGCCAGACCCGTATCGCCGCGATGTTCGGCCTTGCCGCCAAGGACAGTTGGGCACTGATTGATCTGCTTGGCGGTGAAGCGTGGCGTAAACAGGTCGTGACCGGTCAATTGACACCCCACGCCGACAGTGCTGCCGAGCCCGACATCCTCGATATCCTGATGCAGCTGGATTGGGCCGTTGCCTGGCTCAAGAACACCGGCCGGGATATCTCGACCCTGCGCCGCCAACTGGGCGTGGACGCCAGCGAGGCAACCATTGCGCAAACGGTGCTGGACCAACTCAATCAGTTGGCTGGGCAAGCATGTACCGCTGTTCTCAGCGCAGAACAATTGCTGACGCTGGATCTGCCGAGCGACAGCGAGGGCCAGGCGATTGACTGGTGGCCGTTGCTCGCGCCGCTGATCAATGAACAGGGCCTGGTGCTCGCCCGCCCTCTGACGCTGATCGAGGACCTGGGAGCCGATCTGACCCAAGTCATCAATGAGCAGCTCGCGGACATCACATTCGCCGATGAAGCCATCAAAGCCGCCGCTATTAACCGGCTAATGGAGTATGTTCTCGGTGGCTATCTCGCTCAGCACCGGCTTGTGGAAGGATTGCTGCAAAGCACGGCCGACCTGCCACTGGATCGCAGCGAAGGTGTGTTGCGCTGGGAGGGCAGCAGCGCGGACCAGTTCCTGAGTGTGCTGCTGCAAGCGACGGCCAGCGCCGAACCCGGCCAGACCGAGGCTTTGGCCGAAGCCCTGAACACGCTGTTGCGCCACGCCGAAGTCAATCAACAACTGGGCTTGAGCGCCCAGGCCTTGCGCACTTTCCTGGTCAATCCGCATTGGCTGCATCCAACCTTCAGCGGCCCTTTGCGCCTTTCATTGCCCAGCTTCTACCTGCTAGACCGCTATTGCGACTGGCGCAACAACGCAGAAAAAGCCGAAGAGCGCCTGCTGGACTATTTGAGTCACGCCAATCGGACATCGACACCCACCGCCAAGGAATGCGCGGCTTTATTGGCGGCCTTGCTCGACGACTCCGCGACCGAAGTCGAGGCGGCGACAAAAATTTTCACGACCCATAAATTTGCCCAATCCATGAGTCAGGTCGATTGGCTACGGCGGATGCACAGCGCCAGCCAGCAGAAACACCTCGCCAATGCGCAACTGCTGAAAGCGACCGCCCTGAGCCCGGACAGTGCTATCGGCGATTGGCAAGCCGTCGGCGAAGCTGTCATGGCCGCTAACCGTTAACCGACGCGCTCATCACGTCAATGGGAGCACATCATGTCCCGCTCAATTGAAAGCCAACTTAATGAAAGTTATCGCGATGCACTGGTCGAGTACTACCTCAGCGAGGTGGTGCCCAATAGCCCCGAGTTGATTTCGCTGGGCTTGAATACCCGGCTGAAAACCGCCAACGACTTGTATGAGTTTTTCCTGCTCGATAACCAGGTCAGCCACGACGTGCAGACCAGCCCAGTGGCATCGGCGATCAGCAGCCTTCAGCAATACATCAACGGCGCGTTGCTAGGGATGGAGCCGGGCTATGACTTGCTCAGGCCCGATGAAGCGCGCTTCGTCGAGTGGCGCGACCGCAGCAGCCAATACCCGATCTGGGCGGCCAATATGCGGCTGGCGTTGTACCCAGAAGTGTATATATCTCCGGCGCTGCGTCTAAAAAAATCCAGCTACTTTGCCCAGCTGGAAAACGATATTAACCAGAATAAAATCAATTCCGATACGACCCAGGAAGCGGTGAAATCTTACCTGGCCAGTTTTGAAGAAGTGGCGAACCTCACGATTATCAATGGTTATATCGACAGTGATCGCTTTGCCGAGGGTAAGTATTACTTTCTGGGTAAATCCCGCGCTGAGCAGGTGTACTACTGGCGTATGGTGGACATGAACGAGCGGGCGTATACAGCAGGCTCTGAAAGCCCCAAACATGACAACCCCACCCCCGGGGCTTGGTCGGACTGGAAGCGGGCCAATATTGGCGTCAACGCCTGTACGCTGGAACGGACAATACGACCGATTTATTTTAATAACCGGCTGTTCATCAGTTGGGTTGATGCTGCAGATGCTGTTGCCCTGCCCTCAGTCGAAGGTACGGACGAAGCGCCCGTTGTCAGTACAACGGATCAGATCTATCTAAGCTTTTATCTGTCCTACAAGAAGTACGACGACTCATGGAGCGCGCCACAGGAGTACATGCAGGTCACGACGACTAACACATTCACCCGGGCAGGCAAAACCGTCGATTTAAAAAAAGACCTTAATACCATTGCAGTATTCGATGCCTCCGCATCGCCCGAGTCATTATTTATAGCAATGTACGCTGGAGAAACGCTTGTCGGTACCGATGCCGATGGCTCAACGTCCACTTATGCATACCTAGCAACAGCGTTCATTGATAAAAACTTCAATACAACTAAAGCTTTTCCGAGCGCAGGCTATATTGACAAGCCCTACGATTTTGACGACCCAGCTGCTGATGAAGCTCGTATAAGAAAAACCTGCTGGGCATTAGCGTTAAAAAATAAGGAAAACTTTCAGTTCACCTGGAATATTCACATAGGCATTAAAACGCTGATTACCACCGCCCCTCAGCCAAACCACCCAAGCTGGAATTATGGCGGATGGCAGTCCCGTATCACCGAGAGACTCACCGCGGACATGAATCACGAAAGCTCGACGCTAATGCTAACCACGTCACTCAGGAACGATTTCCAGCTTGAAGACACCACCCTCCGGTTCACTACAAATAGCAGTGGAAGAAATACAAATATAGATTTCCTTCTTAAATTCAAATACAACGATCAAAATTATTTCACCCTAAAAAACGACTCCCACCTAAAAATTCAATCCCCACCGTCCACTTTTGGAAACGAATGTTATTTTAGCCTTAACCGATCAACAGACAAAAAAACCAATGGAGAGCTTTTCGACTACTTGCTTAACACTTATAGCAGGAACTATGACATCCCAGACGGAGAGGGTATTGGCTCAATAAGAATGTTCGATCTTGAAAATGGAAAATTACGTCGAGGGGTAGTGGATGCTCTTACCGGAAAAATTAGTGATATCCCACCCAGTGAAATCACTTACGCCACCAGTCTTTCTCTAAGCAATCCCTTGCCCGTCGTTTACACATTTACAAACCTAGAGATTGAACCTGGCAAGAAATTCAATCAGCACTTCAGCTACCCCCAGCTCATGCAGGCACCCTCGGGCACTCAGGAAGATCTTGCCAAGAGCCAAACAATGGATAGCCTACTAGCCCCCAGCTCCTACACTATTTCCATCCCCATTGACAAATCGACGTTGAGGCCACGACTGAAAAACACTCTTTTCATTGATGATTCAAGAAAGTTCTATATTAGTCATGGTGTGATAGTCCTAGATCAATCATCAGACAGCTGGCTTGGAACAGCAACACTCTCTACCGAAATTGAACTGACTTGGGAAACAGAAGGTAGCGACCCCATTGCCCCCAAAATCAGCAAACGCACGGATCCCTTGTTGGGTATCGCCGAATACATCGACTTCTCGGGCTCCAGCATCCAGTACAGCGACGGATCCGCATCAAATAAGCGCGACCCAATCCGCATGAACACCCTGTTCGCACGTGAGCTGATAAACAAAGCCAATATAGCGCTGGAGGCTCTGTTGTCATGGAACACTCAACAGCTTCAAGAACCCCCCATTGGCGAAGAAGCCGAATCCAGCAAAATGGACTTCAAAGGCGCCAATGGTCTGTATTTCTGGGAACTGTTCCTGCATTTACCCTTCATGGTCTCCCATCGCCTGAATCTGGAGCAGCAATTCAACGAGGCTGAACAGTGGCTGGGGTTTATTTTCGATCCAGGCCGCAAAGCCAGGGATTCTGCCCCGGCCTATTGGAACGTCAGGCCGCTGGTCGAGGTGTCGGACCCGGATTACTTCATGCGCGCGCCAATCGACCCGGACGGTATCGCCGCCAGTGATCCGGTGCGTTATCAGAAGGCCGTGTATTTCCACTACATCAAGAACCTGATCGACCGGGGCGATATGGCTTACCGACAGCTGACCCCGGACAGCCTTGGCGAGGCCAAGCTCTGGTATGTGCGAATTCTCGATCTGCTGGGGCCAAGACCGGATACGGTGCTGGTCAGCCGCTGGGAGCAGGCCCCCTTACAGGAATTGGCAACCTCGACCAGCACGCCGCTTCGGGAGTTCGCCAGTCGCCTCGAACAGCAGGAAGAACAGGTGCGCTCTAGTGCCCGGGCGAATAACGGCAAATCGCTGATCAGCTTCAGCGACCCGCCTCTGCGTCTGAGTACTTTTGCCAGCGACCCGACCTTGGCCGAAGAAGACAACGACCGTTTTATCACGCCAATGAACGCCGAGTTGGTGAAGTATTGGGACATGCTGGAATCACGGCTGTACAACCTGCGCCACAACTTGACCCTGGACGGTAAGCCGTTGAGCCTGCCGTTGTTCGCCGCGCCGCTGGATCCGCGCGCCTTGCTTGCCGCCTATGCCAATGGCGCCACCGGCGGCGGCGCGGGCAGTCTGCTCGCGCAGGAGGTGCCGCATTACCGTTACGCCGTGATGTATGCCCGAGCGAGCGCGGCCGTCGATACCCTTATTCAGTTCGGCGCAACCTTGCTATCGATTATCGAGCGCAAAGAGCAAAGCCAACTTCTGGAGCTCCAACAGGTGCAAGCCTGGGAGTTCGCCCAGTTCGCCATTGATTTGCAACTGGAAGCGCAAAAGGTCGAAGTCGAAGCCCGTAAGGCATTACTGGCCAGCAAGGCCATTGCCGATGCGCGCGCCAACTTTTATGGCGATTTGGCGGACGAAAACGTCAGTGGGGTCGAGATACTTGCCGGCGTCTATCATTTAATCGCTCGTGTGGCTGAAGGGACCGCTGCAGTCGCCAACATTGTGGGCGCAGCGATTAAGCCAGTTCCTACTGACGTAGGCGTACATGCCGGAGCAACAGGCGGGATGGCGGTAGGCGCTGCGGGAGGCGCAGCGATTGGCGGCTCCAGGTTTGACGGCATACCGGAGCTGGTTGCCATTGGCGCACAAATTGTCGCGACTACGAGCGAAAGCATGAGCTTTGCCCTGGATCGCACAGAGACGTTCCGTCGACGCCTTCAAGAGTGGGAGAACTCCCGCGACCAGGCCAAACTGGAATCGGATCACATCACTGCTCAACTGGCCGTTCATGACGCGCAGGCTCAGGTGACCAGGCTGCAACTGCGCCAGGCAGAAAAAGCCAGGACTCAGGCTCAAGACGTGTATGCCTTCCTCAACAAACGCTTCACCAACAGCCAACTCTACAGCTGGCTCAACGGCCAGTTCTCGACCTTCTACTACCAGGCCTATGACGCGACCTTATCGCTATGCCTGGCGACGCAAGCTTGCTGGCAATACGAAATTGGCGATTACACCACTCACTTCATTCAACCGGGTGCCTGGAAGGATGCTTACCGTGGCCTGGCGGCCGGTGAATCACTGAAGCTCAACCTGCTACGCATGGATGCCGCGTACCTGACGCGCAACGAACGCCGACTGGAAATCGTCAAGACGATATCGCTGAAACAGCTGGCAGCCGAAAACGACACCCTTAATAACGGCTGGGACATGGTCGTCGAGCGTCTCGCGGAAGAAGGCATCGCCGAACTCGAAATTACCCAGGCCATGCTCGACGCCGACTACCCCGGCCACTACCTGCGACGGATCAAGCGGATCAGCCTGTCGCTGCCGGTGACCGTCGGGCCTTATCAGGACATCCACGCCACCCTGACGCAAAGCTATAACGCCGTACAAATGAGCGCGCAGGCCGATGGGCCGCTCAAGGAAAACATGCGCGCCAGCCAGCAAATCGCGGTGTCCACCGGCGTGGATGACGACGGTCTGTTTACCTTCAACTTCGACGATGAGCGGTATTTACCCTTCGAAGGCACCGGGGCCATTTCCCGTTGGGCCCTGACGTTCTCAAACCCCGAGTCACAGCGGGACATGATCGATTCGATCACCGACATCATCGTGCACATGCGCTACACCGCGAAAAGCGGCGGCCTGCACTGACACGGAGCCAATGCCATGGCGACGCAAGAACAAGCACAACAAGACCCGCAACCCATGATTTCCACGCCTTCACTGCCCAAAGGCGGCGGTGCCATTCAAAGCATCGGCAAAGGCTGGGGACCGGTGGGCAACAGCGGCACGGCGTCACTGGGCATTGGCCTGCCGATTACACAAGGCCGGGGTTATGCGCCGGACCTTTCGCTCAATTATCAGAGCACAGCGGGCAATGGCCTGTTCGGCCTTGGCTGGAACCTGAATCTGGGGTGCGTGGCCCGGCGCTCCAGCAAAGGCGTACCGACCTACACCGATGATGATGTGATGCTCGGCCCCAGTGGTGACATCTGGCTGCCTGAGCGTGACAACAGCGGCGCCGTTGTCTGCACTCCGGCAACAGCCCCCCATGATGGAGGCATCGCGTATCAGGTAATCCGGTATTTCGCTCGGGTCGAAGGCGCGTTCGAGCGAATCGAACATTGGCGTGTCAACACAGTCGACCCTGGCTTCTGGCTGATCCACGGCGCGGATGGCAGCCTGCATTTCTACGGCAAGAAAGCCTCCTCGCGCAGCACCGACCCGGCCGACTCCAACCGGGTGGCCGAATGGTTGCTGGAAGAAAGCATGAACGCCCACGGCGAACATATTCTGTATGAATACAAAGCCGAGGATGAAGTGGGCCTGGAGCCCGATCACCCGCGAGACTTCATTGCCCAGTGCTATCTGTGGCGGGTACGTTGGGGCAACTTTCTGGCCCACGCCGAACTGTATTTGTGGGATGAAACCTCACTTGAAGAACTGAACTGGCATTTCGATTTGCTCTTCGACTACGGCGAGCGCAACGAAGCCACCGCTCACCTGAAACCGACCTATGAGGAACCTGCTGAATCCAGTTGGCCTGTCCGCAGCGACCCTCACTCCAGTTTTGCTTATGGCTTTGAACTGGGTAATTTGAGGCTGTGCCAACAAATCCTGATGTTTCATCACTTTCCTGATGAACTGGCAGAGTCTCCGCTGCTGGTTCAGGGCCTGCTGCTGGAATACGCCAAGGACCCTCTGGATTACAACAAACTGGTCAGGGCCCATAGCCAGGCCTGGGACGGGACGAGTTCAAACAAGCTGAATCAGCGCCCGCCAATGGAATTCAAGTACAGCGAATTCAACAAGACGAAGGGTGAGTTCAAGCCTTTCGATTCGATGCCCGGGCTCAACGATGGCCAGCCCTGGCAACTGGTCGATTTATATGGCGAAGGCTTGCCGGGCGTGCTTTTTCGCAGTGATAAGGGTTGGCTTTATCGCGAGCCCATACGTGCCGCGTCGGGAGGTAATGACATCGCCTACAACGTTTGGCAGACACTGCCGCAAATCCCCCTTGCGGACTCCAGGACGACGGTACTGCAATCGCTCACCGACCAGACTGGTGATGGCCGCCTGGACTGGATCGTCGCGCAGCCGGGCATGGCTGGCTTTTTTACCCTAAACCCTGATCGCAGTTGGTCCCGGTTTGTCAGCTTTGCCGCCTTCCCGACGGAGTTCTTCAACCCCCAAGGGCAACTGGCCGATCTGGTGGGCAGTGGCTTGTCGGATCTGGCCATGATCGGCCCCCGTAGCGTGCGGCTGTATGCCAGCCGCAGAGCCGAAGGTTTTGCTCCGCCAGTCGACGTCCCCCATGACGAGGACCGTTTACCGCTGATAAGCGGCAGCCCCAACGAGCTGGTGGCCTTCAGCGACCTGCTGGGCACCGGCCAACAACACCTGATCCGCGTTCGCCATGACGAGATCCGCTTCTGGCCGAATCTGGGGCGTGGCCATTTCGGTAAAGGCCAGCTGTTTGCCGAACTGACTTTCGATTATGAAACGTTCGATGCCGGGCGGATCAGGCTGGCCGACCTGGATGGCTCTGGCGCCAGCGACGTGCTCTACCTGCAAACGGACGATATTCAGGTGTTCATGAACAAGGGTGGCAACGGCCTCGCTTCGCCTTTTAGCCAACAATGGCCCAGCGGTGTGCGCTATGACCGTTTCTGCCAGGTCAGCCTGGTCGATCTGCAAGGTCTGGGTTGCGCAAGCGTAGTGCTCACCGTGCCACATATGACACCTCGACACTGGCACCTGTCCTACCCTGAAAAACCGTATTTACTCAACCAGACCGACAACCACTTCGGTGGTTTGGGCAAGGTCACTTATCGCAGCTCGGCACAGGAATGGCTGGACGAGAAACAGGCTTTGCGCGCCGCCGATAAGCCAGCAATTTCGTACTTGCCATTTGCGGTGCACGTTGTAGTCAAGCAAACCCAGGAAGACGGGATCACCAGAGACACACTCACGCAGTTATTCCAGTATCGGCAAGGCTATTACGATCCTCATGACCGGGACTTCCGGGGCTTTGGCCTGGTCCTGCAAACCGACAGCGAAAAACCGGTAAACCCGCAGAGTAACTTCACGGCTCCTGTTTTGAGGAAGATCTGGTATCACACCGGGCGCTTTCCCGAAACTGACCACGATGACTACGACAGCAGCGACCCGCACGCTCAGGTATTGGGTGAGCACCTGTTGTCCGAACTCTCTGGGGAAACCGACCACCTGATCGAAGAAGCCGATCCTGCCACACAACGTGAAATGAGCCGTGCACTCAGCGGCTCGGTATTGCGCAACGAAGTGTTCGGCCTTGATAACCAAATGCAGCCAAACGTGCTGTATGCCGTGCAAGCGTCTCGCTATCTGGTGCGTCAATTGCTCGGGCTGTCGGAGCATCAGCCCTATGCTTTGATGCTGCCGCAGGTACTTGAATCAATCAGCTATCGCTACGAAGAAGGTGAGCTGGAAGACCCTCAGTGCGAGCACAGCCTTAACCTGGCCTGGGATCGCTATGGCGTGCTGACCCATGGCGTAACCGTGAACTATGCACGGCGCAAAAAACCGGGCGATACACCTCCCTTCGACGATGAGCACCAAAACACTTGGTGGCAGGCGTCCCATGACGAAGCGCAACAGCATTTCTACCTGAACGAAACCCGCGCCCAGGCCATTCATCTGGACAGCCCACAAAGCTGGCGCCTGGGGCTGCCCTATCGCGTGCGAGCCAATGCCATGGTCGTCCCGACCAACGAGTTGTCAACCGATGCCATTAGCTACGAAAGCTTCATTAGCCCTCAGGGCCCCTTGGCGAATCTGCCCAGAACCCTGACGGCTTTATCTGTACAGCGTTACATCGGCTGCGGCGACGGCGAAGCCACCTTCGAAGCGTTAGCCGATGCAACGGAAAGCGCCGAACTCGATGACCATGCTCTAAGCGCTTACGAGCGAGTGATGGACGCAGAACAACTGGCAGCGCGGCTTGAAGAAATCGGCTACCAGCAAATGCCCAGCTTCTTGCCCGATGATGGCTTGAATCTCTGGTCGGTCAAACGCGGCTTCGCCCGTTATGCCGGGCTGGAGGGTTTTTACCTGCCCGAGACTTTCAGGCCTACCCGCAGCCATGGCTGGACCGAAGTCGAGTACGACGACTATCACATGCTAGTAGTTCGAGTGACCGACCCTGTGGGGTGCACAACCCAGGCAACTTATGACTACCGCACCTTGCAGCCACGACAAATCATCGATCCCAACCAGAACACCCAGGAAGCAGACTACGATGCATTTGGCCGGATATGGGCGACCAGTTTTTATGGGACTGAATCAGGCGAGGCTGTGGGTTTCGACCCTCTGAGCACGGGCGTGCACATATGGGGCGGAACCCGGCAGGCTGTCGAGGATCCAGAACTGGTGCTTGCAAGGCAGGCCAGCGTCTATTACTACGACGCCAATATGACCCACGATACCGGCCGTATCCCCTTCGGCACCGCGGCCCTCCAAGCGGACCGCTACCCCGACGATCCGAATAAGCAAATCAGAATCATCCTGACCTCTGTGGACGGCTTTGGTCGCACGCTGCAAACACGTCAGCTAGTAGAAGCCGGTGACGCTTATAGCGTCGATGACTTCGGCAATCTGGATGTGGTGGGCGGCCACCCCGTCACCGTCCATGCTGAAAAGCGCTGGCGGGTCAGCGAGCGCGTGGAATACAACAACAAGGGCCTCGTCGTCAGGGTCTATCGCCCTTACTTCGCCAGCAATCACGTCTATGTCAACGACGGACAAATGCGTGATTACGGCTACCACGACAAACAGTTCTATGACCCCTTGGGCCGCCCCACCATCACCATCACCGCCAAAGGCTGGATGCGCCGCCTGACCTACAGGACCTGGTACACCATCAGCGAGGATGAAAACGACACCGCCGAAGAAGTGGAAGCCTTGCGATGAGCCATGCGCTGCATGCTCAGACACCGATGCTCAACGTCGTGGACAGCCGCGGCCTGCCGGTGCGCCTGATCGCGTGTCATCGCCTCAACACTGCCGACGCGCCCGACCTGCGCGTGACACGCCAAGAGTACAACACGACCGGACGCCTCATCGCCAGCCAGGATCCACGCCTGCCAGCACCCAACCAGCGCAGCGTCTTCAGCCTCAGCGGCCAGATGCTATTGACCGACAGCGTCGATGCCGGTTGGCGAGTGACCATGCGAGGTGAAGCCGGGCAAGCGATTGAGGGATGGGACGGGCGCGGTACTCAGCGGCAGATCGAATATGACGACATGCTCAGGCCGATCCTAATCAGCGAGGCCCCGGCAAATCCTGTTGGAGCGAGGCTTGCCCGCGAACCTGTCACCGCAACAGTTCAGTCACAGCCTGATGCTCCTTTTCGCGGGCAAGGTGGAGCACCACCCCGGTCGCTCCAACAGGGTCCGGCTGTCGAGCGCTCTACCTACGGCGGCCCTGAATCAGCCGAGCACAACCAATGCAACCAGTTAGTTCGCCATGACGATACGGCGGGCACTGTCCATCACCCGGATTACAGTGTGCTCGGTTCGCCGCTGAGCGATGTTCGACACTTTTTACGAGAACTGGATCTGCCCGATTGGCCGCTGCCGATAGCCGAACGAGATGCCTTGGTGGAGTCCGCAGGACTGGAATCGAAATGGGTCTTCAACGCACTGGGCGAGATGATCGAACAAACCGACGCCATGGGTAATACCAGGCACTTCAAACACACAGTAGCGGGCCAGCTGAAGTCGGTTAGCCTTGGCGGGCAGGTGTTGCTCAGCGATATTAACTACAACGCGTTCGAACAGGTCGAGCAGCAAACAGCCGGTAATGGCGTGATCAGCCGCTCTCTCTATGACCCACAAACCGGGCGGCTAAGCGAACTCAGCGCAGCGCTGCCCGATGCACCGCCGGTTCAGCATTCGAAGTACAGCTATGACCCAGTGGGCAATATCGAACAGATCGAAGACACCGTTCAGCCCGTGCGTTTCTTCGCCAACCAACGTATCGACCCAGTCAGCCGCTACCGATACGACACGCTATACCAACTGATCGAAGCCACCGGTCGAGAGGTTAAAACCGGCGCAAGCCATGGTCCCGCCCTGCCCGACTTGCATATCCTGCCGCCTGATCCCAACCAGATCGCCAATTACATGCAAAGCTATGAATACGACACGGGCGGCAACCTGCTGAAAATGCATCACGTCGGTGACCAGCCCTTCACCCGCTTGATGCGCGTGGCACCGGACAGCAATCGCAGCCTGCCCGCCGACGAAGTGGACGTAGCTTTTGAAGACGGCTTCGACGCCAACGGCAATCTTCTGCAACTGGTGCGTGGCCAGGATTTGAGTTGGGACGCACGCAACCAGCTCCGGCAAATCACCACCGTGCAACGCGATGATGCGCCGAGTGATCACGAGATCTATATCTATGACGGGCAAGGCCAACGCTGTCGGAAAATCAGCAGTGCTCAGGCCAGCGGCAGGACCTTGATCAACGAAGTGCGATATTTACCCGGGTTGGAAATCCGCAGCAATGCCGATGGTGAAATCCTTAACGTGATTAGCATGGACAACGTGCGGATGCTGCATTGGCAAACGGGCAAGCCCGTCGAAATCGCCAATGATCAGCTGCGCTACGGCATCAGCGATCACCTCGGTTCCAGCACTCTGGAACTGGATAATCAGGGCGGACTAATCAGCCAGGAAAGTTACTACCCATTTGGCGGCACTTCCTGGTGGGCGGCGCGCAATGCCGTAGAAGCCAAATACAAAACCGTGCGCTATTCAGGCAAAGAACGTGATGCCAGCGGGCTTTATTACTATGGGCTCCGGTATTACGCGCCTTGGTTGCAGCGGTGGATTAATCCGGACCCTGCGGAGGATGTGGATGGGTTGAACCTGTACCGGTTCGTGCATAACCAGCCCACAGTACTCAAAGACGGAATAGGCGCATCACCTTCTCATTTTTCGGATGCTGTCAGTGCTTATGACCGGATGTTCAAACAAGGACTGGTATGGCAGGGACTCATGCGAGGTTCTGAAAATGGGTTTGAAACAATGGAGCGATTGTCCAGAGCCAACCTATACCAACTAGAAAGCGAACTGGACAGCGAAAAACAGAGAAAAGTTGCTGACCGCATAGCAGGCATTTCACCGGAAGACTACTGGATTACGCATTTCGGCAAGCAGGATTTTTCCAATGAAGAAGGCGTGCATTTCAAATCACTTGTGATGCTACAAGAAGAGAGAGGTGACGCAGGGTATGAAGGAAATTCGGAGGGTGGAAATATCCCGAACTATGGCAATCATGATTTCGCTTTTTTTGCTCTGGAGACTGGAGGGAGCGAGCCGGTAAAGAGTAAATCAAGGTTTGGAGATTATCGGTACCACTCGACTCTGTCGGCTCTGGGTACCCAAAGACCTTATTCGCATATCGAAGTCACTGATTTGCTCAGGCATAACACCCGTGAGCTCAGCGAGGCGCGATCAAGATCTCTCCACTGGTTCAGCACCTCAAAGGGCGACTCGATAGATTTCTCGAGCTTCAAGCACAGGGTCGGATTAAGGGAAGACAAAGAAGCTGACTTACTGTTTTTGGGTGCAGACATGCTTCAGGGGCTTGGACACAAAATCGCCGTGGACCTAGGAAGTTTGCCTGAGTCCACACAGGATGTAGTTGTTGAATGGACTGCGGGTGATCGCCCTTTGGGAAATGTGAATGAGGTGATTAATTCGTTTTATCGCCCTCAAATCGCAGTTCCAAAAGGCCTCAAGCTCAACAGATGTCAATTCACGCTTAAAAAACTGTGAGTGCGTCTGAATAGCTAGGTATCAAGTATTCGAAATGCCGGCTAACACTGATGATATGCCTGCGCCAGATCATTTCTTAATGCGCAGTCTGAACAATCGACTTCAGATGCCATGCCGTCATCAATTACCTGCAATGGTTACCCAGCGATCGAACGGAGCTGTAGCGCAGACCCGGCCCAACCTGCCCAATTGTCGAGCCTGGAAATACTCATATTGATCCCAAATGTTCGAAGGTTTCTGACATACGGCCGGGGCTGTCCGCCCCCGCACCCTAAACTTAAATAGGCTACTTACCAGGACCTCACACAATGAGCGCAGCTCTGCATAACCATACCCCCACTCTTGCGACGGTCGATCCTCGCGGCTTGACGGTGGGCAGTCTTTCGTACTGCAGGGGTGAAGAACACCAGGAACCTGAACTACGCGTTACCCGCCATTCTTACGATCACGCCGGGCGGCCGATTGCCGGCCAGGACCCACGTCTGCCAACGCCCAACCAAAGCAGCGTCTACAGCCTTAACGGCCAAGTGCTATTGACCGACAGCGTCGATGCCGGTTGGCGGGTGACGCTGCCGGGCGAAGCGGGGCAGTTGCTTTCAGGGTGGGACGGGCGCGGCAGTCAGCAGCAGGTTGAATATGATGAGCTTTTGCGGCCGTTATTGATCAGAGAGGCTACGGGTGATTCTGTTGGAGCGACCGGGGCGGCGCTCCAACAGAGGCCGGCTGTCGAGCGCTTTACCTACGGCGGCCCTGAATCAGCCGAGCACAACCAATGTAACCAGTTAGTCCGCCATGACGATACGGCGGGCACTGTCCATCACCCGGATTACAGTGTGCTTGGCGCGCCACTGAGTGACGTTCGACGCTTTTTACGCGAGCTGGACCTGCCCGATTGGCCACTGCCAATAGCCGAACGCGATGTCTTGGTGGAGTCGGCAGGCCTGGAATCGAAGTGGATCTTCAACGCATTGGGCGAAGTGATCGAACAAACCGACGCCATGGGCAACGCTCGGCAGTTCAAACACACAGTAGCGGGCCAACTTAAATCGGTTGCCCTTGGCGGGCAGGTGTTGCTCAGCGATATTAACTACAACGCGTTCGATCAGGTCGAGCAGCAAACAGCCGGTAATGGCGTGATCAGCCGCTCTCTCTATGACCCACAAACCGGGCGGCTAAGCGAACTCAGCGCATCGGTTCTCAATGCACCGCCCCTGCAGCTTTTGAAATACAGCTATGACCCGGTCGGCAATATCGAACAGATCGAAGACGCCGCCCAGCCGATGCGTTTCTTCGCCAATCAGCGTATAGAGCCGATCAGTCGCTACCGATACGACACGCTATACCAACTGATCGAAGCCACTGGTCGAGAGGTTAAAACCGACGCGAGCCATGGTCCCGCCCTGCCCGACCTGCAGAACCTGCCGCCTGATCCCAACCAGATCGCCAGTTACACGCAAAGCTATGAATACGACGCGGGTGGCAATCTGTTGAAAATGCATCATGTCGGTGCCCAGCCCTTCACCCGCTTGATGCGCGTGGCACCGGACAGCAATCGCAGCCTGCCCGCCGATGAGATAGACGTAGATTTTGAAGACGGCTTCGACGCCAACGGCAATCTTCTGCAACTGGTGCGTGGCCAGGATTTGAGCTGGGATGCGCGCAATCAGCTTCGGCACATCACCACCGTGCAACGGGAGGACGGGCCGAGCGATGACGAAACCTATATCTATGACGGGCAAGGCCAACGCTGTCGGAAAATCAGCAGTGCTCAGGCCAGCGGCAGGACCTTGATCAACGAAGTGCGATATTTACCCGGGTTGGAAATCCGCAGCAATGCCGATGGCGAAACCCTGCACGTGATTGCGGTGAACAATGTGCGGATGCTGCATTGGCCAGCAGGGACACACAACGATCAATTGCGCTACAGCCTCAGTGATCACCTCGATTCCAGTACTCTGGAACTGGATCATCAGGGCGGGCTAATCAGCCAGGAAAGTTATTACCCGTTTGGCGGCACGTCCTGGTGGGCGGCACGCAGTGCGGTGGAAGTTAAATACAAAACGGTGCGCTACTCGGGGAAAGAGCGGGATGCCAGTGGGCTTTATTATTATGGGTTCCGGTATTACGCGCCCTGGTTGCAGCGTTGGATAAATGCTGACCCCGCAAATGATGGACTGAATGCGTTTCAAATGGTCAATAACAACCCGATCAATTTTTTTGATCGGGAGGGCTTGGCCGGAGAGCTTGCGGTCAGTCGATGGAAAATGGCGTACAGGGGCGTGAAGGCTCAAGGCGTTCGAGTGCGCACGCTGGCGCGGGGCATCATTGCAGTTGATATAAGAGGCGGCAATGAAATTCTCAACCGTATGGGCATTGGGCTGGATCGCGATATCCAGGGTGATCGTGCGCTTTCCTATCTGTCCCTTGATGCATCCTTGCAAGGCAAAATTGCGGGGGGGAAGCGGATGGTGAACCTCAATGGGGCCGAGGGCGCGGATATCAAATCAGCAGCCAGGCTCGGAAGTGCGGGGGCTGTTGCCTATATAAATGGCGGATTTTTCAATATGGATGGTACGGCAGACCTCGATAAACCAGATCACGCATCGATCGGGGCAAATGTGATTGATGGTAAGCGCCGCGAGAGTATGGATATCCCCCAAGGTTATGAAAGCTTTTATGAGAAGGTTCGTATGTCGGACAGGTCAATGATTCACTCGGCCCCCAAACTTTCGAGTGGCGGTCACGCCACGTTTACCGAAGCAATGCTCGAAGACCCCAGGTTTCAATTCAGTCCGGTAAAAAACGCACCTGGGGTACTGGGTCATGCTCAGCATCCCAATGCCCGTTCTGGTATGAGTCGTCCGCATACGTATGGCGCTGGTTCGCGTACACGTCTGGCGATGGGATCCACCGACACACGCATGGCTAACTCTTCTGGCTACACAATGCCTGAATGGGCAAGGGTGATGGCCAGGCTCGACCGATTGAACAGTTCAGAAAGTTCGTCAATAAACCTCGACGGTGGCGGATCAGTGTCTTTGGGGGTTATTGGGTCCAGGGGACAGACTTTGATGGCACGATCGCTTCCCGGACTCATGAACAAGGAGATTGGAAACTTCATTGCATTTTCAGAACCTGTCGGTTTTTTCCGTAAGTTGTTCAAGAGGTAGGGGCGATGCGTTTTTTATTGGACAGGCTTTAACGTATTACGCAGCCCCGGTGGAGCGATGCTTGCCTATGACACAAGCTCAGACCGGGCCGCCTGGATCTGATCCCCTCGTCGGAGCGCACGGACAAGTAAAGGTTGTCTGCGGGAACAAGTTTGCACACAAACCTAGTATGGCCCGCAAAGATATGAGGAGCCTTTAAGCACTCAATCAAGCATTCGAAAGCCGACTCACACTGGTGATCTGCCCACTCCAGATCATTTCGTAATGCGCAGTCTGAACAATCGACTTCACATGCCTGGGTGTCATCAATGCCCAGCAATGATTGCCCGGCGAGCGAACCGAGTTGTAGCGCAGCCCAGGGCACCCTGCCCGTTTGGCTGAGTGGCCCAGTTGGCGAGCACTGGAATACTCATCTGGATCGTAGATAGGGTCTGACAGTGATAACCCGGTAGCATCGCGATTGGCTACTTCATCGAAGGTGCAGAGCAAGCCACGAAACAGAAAACGCTCATAGTTGAGCCCTGCCACTCTCGACCAATAGTGGTTCTGGTGATGACGCACCTCGGCGATGGCGGTTTCCATCACATCGGCCAGATACAGCACCCCGAAAGCCCCTGAACTGAAACGCGAGCCCGCCGGATTCACATGGGTGAACGGCCCTACCGCGTAAGAACAGCCGGGAATGCCAAACGGAATCTCAGCAACCGGGATCAACGCGATGCGCCCGATTTCATTCTGCAATCGTGGATTGGTCATCGCCTGTAGCTGATACAGCCCCTCAAACTCGGCAGCATCGGCAACATCGTCGAACAGATCGATGGGCGGGAATCTGGAATTGACCAACCGATAAGCCCGCTGCTCTTGCTCGGCAAGAAGTGGCAGGCTGTCGAGCGTCACCATTGCGCGCCCCGGAGTGCGTCGACGCGGCGGAAGGTTTCATACAGTGAAACGATGTCGCCCTGAGCCATGATGTCCAAGGGCTTGCGACCGTTGAAAAACTCGTTGTCATTGGCCATGGCCGGGAAGCCGTACACGTTGTCCGGGTTGTCGAAGACCGTGCGCAGTGCCGCATGAATGTTCAGCACGAAGCTGATGCGGTGCATCTGATCCATGTCCAGCCCGACCGACCATTCAGAGCCTGTCTGCTTGGCGCGGGTATACGTGCTGCGGGAGATACGCAGAATCCGACACGCCTGCTCGCTGGACGCATCCCACTTGTCGAGAATGCGCAGTGCGGTACGCAAGCCGGATACGCATTGTTCTTTGGAAAGAGGCTGGAGTTGTGGGACGGCGGACATGTGCGTGACCTTTTGAATCTGTAGATTCAAACAGTAGCAACAAGAGTCTGTAGATGCAAATCGGTTTCTATGCCGTGCATCACTCCCACTGGATCGCATCCAGCCAGACAGAGGTGTGGCGTAAGTGATTCCCAGAATGGCCACAGCCCTGTGGGAGCCGAGCTTGCTCGCGATGAACGATAACGCGATATACCTGCCACTGCGCTCGGCTTATCGCGGGCAAGCCCTGCTCCCACATAGACCGAGCTATTCCGTAGGACCGGCCGGGCGGCGTTCCGCTTTAGCCGGGAGGGCGTCGGGACATTCACTACATATTCTTCGTCAGAAATACCGCTCTCCCGGCTAAAGCCGGTCCTACGGTATCAGCGACAGCTCAGCCGCGCCGATCCAGCAAGTTCACCACCAACCGATCCACCCACCCCCAAAGCCGCTGTTTGACCCGGCTCCACAATGGCCGGGCTTTCCATTCAGCCAGGGTGATTTGCTTACTAACCGCAAAGTCTTTCTCGAAGCTGGCGACCACGTCCCGCGTCAGTCCAACGTCAAGGGCTTCAAGGTTGGCTTCCAGGTTGAAGCGCAGGTTCCAGTGATCGAAATTGCATGAGCCAATGCTGACCCAGTCATCGATCAGGACCATTTTCAAATGCAGGAAGCACGGCTGGTATTCAAAGATTTTCACGCCCGCACGCAGCAAGCGCGGGTAGTAGCGATGCCCGGCGTAGCGCACTGAAGGGTGATCGGTGCGCGGGCCGGTAAGCAGCAGTCGCACATCAATGCCTTGGGCCGCAGCCTTGCGCAATGAGCGGCGGACTTTCCACGTTGGCAGAAAATACGGCGTCGCCAGCCATATGCGTTTGTGACCACTGTTCAGTGCCCGCACCAACGACTGCAGAATGTCGCGGTGCTGGCGGGAATCCGCATAGGCAACACGGCCTAGCCCGTGACCGAAAACAGGAACCTTCGGCAGGCGTGGCAAGCCGAAATTCTCTGCGGGGCGCCAGGCCGTACGACGCGGGTTGGCGTGGAACTGGCGGTCGAACAATGCCTGCCAGTCGATGACCAGCGGGCCAGTAATCTCCACCATCACTTCATGCCACTCACTGACGTCCTCGGCAGGCTGCCAGAACTCATCGGTAACGCCGGTGCCGCCGACCACTGCGAGTTTTTTGTCCACCAACAGCAGTTTGCGATGGTCGCGGTAGAAATTACGTATCCCGCGTCGCCAGTTAATACGGTTGTAGAACCTGAGGATCACACCCGAATCGGTCAGGCGCTTTCTCAGCCCAAGGGTAAAGGCTTGTGCACCGAAGTCGTCGAACAGGCAGCGCACGATCACGCCGCGTTGAGCCGCATCGACCAAAGCCCGCACCACCGCCTCGGCACACGCGCCCGCCTCGACCAGATAGAGCTCCAGCTCGACTTGCTGCTGAGCGCCGTCAATCGCGGCAATCATGCGCGGAAAGAACGCCGGGCCGTCGATCAACAACTGGAACTGGTTATTCTCACGCCACGGAAAAATCGCCCCGGCCATACTCAGCGCGCCGTGAAGATCAAGACGGCACCCACGGGCACCGCGAGGCTGACCGCGGATAACCCGGCGGCATTGCGCAGTGTCGTGAAACCAGGCACCAGATCAAAATCCTGGGCATTAACGACCAGCGGCTCAAGCGTCACGACCTGAAAGCGTCGTTCATCCAGGCGCGTGGCGAGCAGTTCAGCCCGGTAGCTGTGGGATTTGCCATGCAGTTGCACCACCAGCGGCAGACGCAACTCCAGCTGCGCGCCGGGCGCCAGATCGTTGATCGGGCCCAGATCGAGCTGAGCGTTGATTTTCGCTCTTGGAAATTTCGCGACGTTAAAAACCTGCTCACGAATACGCTCATCGCGCAGGGCGATGCCGGTACTGACTGACTCCAGCTCGACTTCAAGCTCAGCCGCGCCTTTACGATCGACTTTGCCGTGCAAGGTCAGAAAGCGATGCACTTCAGCAATGTTGGCGTTTTTAGTGGAGGTGAACGACAGCCGTGAGGATTCGTTATCCAGATACCAGTTCGCCTGAGCGGGCAACGCTATCAGCGTCAGCAAGGCCAGCAGCAGGCGGGTTTTGATGGGCATGCAAACTCCAGATGCGCATTAAGGGGCAACCGTACCGCCTGTCTGACCGCCAGCGAACTGCTACGTTCGCATTCGGGCTTTCAAGGCGCTGACGGTAGCAAGCGACAGCCTTGTCGCTCGCCCTGCCAGGTCGCCACATTACTGCGGCCAAGACCTTCGGCAGTTACCCGTTTATTCGCCGTGTCGTCGAGCAAACTGCTCGGTACGTACTGTTTGACGTAACCACGGCAATACTCGGCGGAATTAAGCATGACGTAGCGACAGGAGCAATACTCTTTGGCGGTATAAGCGCTGATGATGCTCGGAAACGCCGCCAATGCGACGCGGTTTTGCCAGACCAGTACGCCCATCACAATCAATATCAATAGCAGCAGGCTGCTGAACGGACGACGACGAATAAAACCTGTGGTCATTGGCCTCCCCTCTTTGGAATGCATTTTTTCGGAACCGCCGCACCGCCTTCGACGCTGCACTATCGCGCAGCAAACACAGCCCTGTAGGAGTGAGCTTGCTCGCGATAGCGTCAGCACAGGCAACATATTCATCGACTGACAGACCGAATCGCGAGCAAGGTGGAGCGCCACCCCGGTCACTCCTACAGGGGCTGTGTTTGCTTCACGATAGTGCGGTCTCAGGGACACAGCGCAATCTCCTACAGAAAATCATTTAGGGCTTGGGCTCTCCCTGCTGAACGCCGCCATGGCCAGTTTTAGAAGCTGATCATGGGAGTAACTGCCGTCCCGATCATCGGCATAGCGCACGATCACCAGCCTGGCACTGGGCACTACATACAACCCCTGCCCCCAATGGCCCAGCGCCGCGAAGGTATCAGCGGGTGCGTTCGGCCATGGGCCTTTTTGACCGCTTGCGGTGCGATTGAGCCACCACTGGCCGCCAGAGACCTCGGCGTTTGGCTGTTGATTGGCGAACGGCGTCAGAACGAAGTCGACCCAGGCTTTGGGCACTAACTGTCGGTCATTCCAGAGACCGCCGCGTTGCATCAATAAACCAATACGGGCCAGATCCTGTGCCGTCATGTAGGCGTAGGAAGAACCGACAAACGTGCCGCTGGCGTCGGTTTCCCACACAGCGCTGCGAATGCCCAGCGGCTCGAACAGTGCCGTCCATGGATAGTCCGCGTAGGCCTTTTCCCCGACCATGCCTTTCAGCGCGGCAGACAGGACGTTGCTGTCGCCACTGGAATACAGGAACGACGTACCCGGTTTGTGAGCACTGCGATGCCCGGCTGTAAAGCGCGCCATGTCGTCCCGGCCACGGGTGTAAAGCATCGCGACTACCGAAGAATTGAGAGGCGCGTATTCATAGTCTTCCTGCCAATCCAGGCCGGAGGTCCACTGCATCAGATGTTTGATCGTAATATCAGGATGAGCGCGCAACGGCGGATAGAATTTTGCGGCGGAATCATCCAGCGTGAAGCGTCCTTCACCGAAGGCTACGCCCAGCACTGTCGCCATGATGCTTTTGCTGATGGACCACGTGAGGTGTGGCGTTTGGGCAGTGGTCACTCCGGCATAGCGCTCGTACACCACCTCACCGTCACGCAGTACCAATAACGCGTCGGTGCGAATGCCCTCTCGGGTTTGGTCGTTGCGGGTAGGGAATGCGTAACTCTCAAGGTCCAGGAGCGCGTCGGCGTTCGCGTTGAAGACAACAAATAAAAGAAACAGCCAGGCGAGTCGCATGGAGTGGATCTCGGATGTGGACCGCCGGAATGTATCAGTGAGTTGTGACAAATATTCAGACAGAGCAAATTTCCAGGTAGGAGCCAACTTGTTGGCGAAAGGCGTTTACGCGGTGACTCAGGTCTGACGCCTCGCGAACAAGTTCGCTCCTACCGAGGCAATCGCACAAATCAGACTTCCGGGTAGGAGCCAACTTGTTGGCGAAATGGATTTACCCGGTGACTCAGGCGTGACGCCTCGCGAACAAGTTCGCTCCTACCGAGGCACCCGTCACACAACCATCACCAAACCTTCATGGTCATGACATCGCCTCTCCTTAGCCTGAGTTTGTACAGCAGCGCCAGGCCATTACAGCCAACGCCCGCACTTGCAGGGCAGGCTAACGGAGACTTCGCATGACTCAGATCGCCCGCATTCGCGACATAGCATCCGACCGCCGCCTTCAGGCAGAACGCCTGACCGGCAGCAACGCCTTGCAGGAAGCACAGGCCCTGCGCTTCAGTGTGTTCAGTGGTGAATTCAATGCAAAACTCAAAGGCGCTGACCAAGGCCTGGATATGGACGATTACGATGTGCACTGCTCGCACATCGGCGTACGGGATCTGAACACTGGCAAGCTGGTCGCCACGACACGCCTGCTGGACCACAAGGCTGCCAACACCATCGGCCGCTTCTACAGCGAAGAAGAATTCGCCCTGCATGGCCTTGGCCATCTGCAAGGTCCGATCCTGGAACTGGGTCGTACCTGCGTGGATCCGGATTACCGCAACGGCGGCACCATCGCCGTACTGTGGAGCGAGTTGGCCGAAATTCTCAACGAAGGTGCCTACAGCTACCTGATGGGTTGCGCGAGCATCCCGATGCAGGATGGCGGCATTCAGGCCCACGCGATCATGCAGCGCTTGCGCGAGCGTTATCTGTGCAACCAGAACCTGCGCGCCGAGCCGAAGAACCCGCTGCCAGCCCTGGACCTGCCCAACAACGTGATCTGCGAAATGCCGCCGTTGCTTAAAGCCTACATGCGCCTGGGTGCGAAGATCTGCGGCGAACCGTGCTGGGACGAAGACTTCCAGGTCGCCGATGTCTTCATCCTGCTTAAACGCGACGAGCTGTGCCCGCGTTACGCACGTCACTTCAAGGCAGCAGTGTAATGAGCCGCTTGCGTGGCTACGCCCGAGTCGCACGGGTGCTGCTGGTCATTGCGTTGGGGCTGACCATTGCTGGCACGTTCGCCTGCATGGAGCGCATGAAGATCGGCAATTCAATGGCCCGGCGTCAGCGCTGGAGCCGATGGTTCATGGCGCGCCTGACCGCTGCCCTGCCGTTTCGCGTAACCGTCAGCGGCGAGCTGCCGCGTCAACCGATGCTGTGGGTCAGCAATCACGTGTCCTGGACCGATATTCCGCTGCTGGGCATGTTGGCCCCGCTGTCATTTCTGTCCAAGGCTGAAGTACGCACTTGGCCAGTCGCTGGTTGGTTGGCCCTGAAAGCGGGCACGCTGTTCATCCGTCGCGGTTCGGGTGACAGCAAGCTGATCCAGAAGCAGATGGGCAATCACTTGCAGCAGAATAATGCGCTGGTGATTTTCCCGGAAGGCACCACCACTGACGGTACTGGCCTGCGTACATTTCATGGTCGCCTCATGTCGAGTGCGATTGATAGCGGGGTGTTGCTGCAACCAGTGGCGATTCACTATTCACGCAACGGCCAGCCAGACCCTATCGCGCCCTTCATCGGCGACGACGATTTGCTATCGCACTTGCGTCGACTGTTCGCCAACGAACAAGGCGACGTGCATATCCAGTTGCTGACGCCGATTGCCACCGAAGGCAAGGAACGCGCCGCGCTGGCTTATGAAGCGCAGCAAGCGGTGCAGATCGCGCTGTTTGGCGAGCCACCTGTGGTTGCCAAGCCTTTGGTTACCGGAGGGGCCGAAACAGTGTCAAACGTTCAGACCGCCGAGAGCCCACGCTCGGCCAGGGCGGCCTGAGAGAAGTCCTGCAAGATCGGATAGAACTCGGCAAAGTCTGCGCTCAAGGGTTGGTAGAGGTCGTGCAGTTCCTGCATGGCCCCCGCCAACCCTTGCGGCCGTGACAACCGCCGCGAAATCCCCGCCAGTACCTGCTCCAGCACCGCAAATTCCTGATATGAACCCAGCCAGTCGTGAGCCGCCATGTGCGGCGCGATCCTGGCCAGTCGTTCGGGTAACTCCGGCTCGGCGGCCAGCACGCCGTACACCTTGCGCGTGAACGCCGCCAGCGGCAGATCCGCGTAATGCGCCCAGTCCCGGGCCAGACAATGATCGAAAAACACGTCCAGCACGATGCCCGCGTAACGTCTTCGCTCGGACGGAAAGCGAGCAATCGATTGCTTGATCAGAGGGTGATTGTCGGTGAATGCATCAATGCTGCGATGCAACTGTATTGCCTGCGCCAGCTCATCCGGAAAGCGCCCGGCCACAGGCCCTTTGACGAAATCGCCATACAGACTGCCGAGGAGTTGCGCCGGACGTTGGCCGCCAAGGTGCAAGTGTGCGAGATAGTTCATGGCGCCCAGCCTACGCCGAATTGCGCGTCCCGCCTATATCGATATAACCCGATATAGCGTTTCTCACTATTCTCAGCAGAAAATCATATTTGTATATCGCGAAATATAAATATAAAGTTCGCTCCATCGCGATATAGCGTTAAACCCATATTGAGAACGACATGCCTATCGACCTCGACGAAATAATAAAAGCCCTGGCCCACCCTGTTCGCCGGGAGATTCTTGTCTGGCTGAAGGACCCGCTCAGTTGCTTTCCGGACCAGACCCACTCGACGGAAAACGGCGTTTGCGCGGGCCAGATCGACCAGCGCGCCGGGCTTTCGCAGTCCACGGTTTCTGCCCACCTGGCGACCTTGCAACGCGCTGGCCTGATCACCAGCAAAAAGGTAGGGCAATGGAGCTTTTTCAAGCGTAACGAAGAGGTGATTGCGGCCTTCGTCGAAGCGCTGGTGCTGGAGTTGGGTCCGCCGTCTTGAAATAGGAAAATTCCCCGTAGGAGCTGCCGAAGGCTGCGAAATCTTTCTTCCTGAAACACCGGGAATCGCAGCCTTCGGCAGCTCCTACAGGATCAACGAAACCTTTATTAACAGGAGACGCCCAGTGCCTCTTTCACTGTTTATTCTGGCGCTCAGCGCCTTCGCTATCGGGACGACCGAGTTCGTCATCATGGGTTTGCTGCCCGAAGTCGCTGCCCACCTTGGGGTTTCCATCCCCGGTGCTGGCTGGCTGGTAACCGGCTATGCGCTGGGCGTCGCGATCGGTGCGCCGTTCATGGCGATGGCCACTGCCAGGCTTCCGCGCAAGGCTGCGCTGGTCACGCTGATGGGCATCTTTATCGTCGGTAATCTGCTGTGTGCCATCGCCGCCGATTACAACGTATTGATGTTTGCCCGTGTGGTCACAGCGCTGTGCCACGGTGCGTTTTTTGGTATCGGTTCGGTTGTTGCTGCGGGCCTGGTGCCTGCCAATCGTCGCGCTTCCGCCGTTGCGTTGATGTTCACTGGTCTGACCCTTGCCAACGTGCTGGGCGTGCCGCTGGGCACTGCGCTGGGCCAATACGCTGGCTGGCGCTCGACCTTCTGGGCCGTCACCGTCATCGGTGTGATTGCATTGATTGGCCTGATGCGCTTCCTGCCTACCAACCGCGAAGAGCTCAAGCTCGACATGCGGGCCGAACTCGCCTCGCTCAAAGGCGCAGGCATCTGGCTGTCGTTGAGCATGACCGCGCTGTTCTCGGCTTCGATGTTCACCCTGTTCACCTACGTCGCACCGCTGCTGGGCGAAGTGACAGGTGTTTCGCCAAACGGCATTACCTGGACGCTGCTGCTGATCGGCCTGGGCCTGACCGTGGGCAATGTGATCGGCGGCAAGCTGGCTGACCGTCGTCTGGCCGCGACGCTGATTGGGGTGTTCATTGCCATGGCCGTGATCTCCACCGCCCTGAGCTGGACCAGCGCCGCGCTGATCCCGACCGAAATCACCTTGTTCCTCTGGGCCACCGCCGCGTTCGCTGCCGTGCCTGCCTTGCAGATCAACGTCGTGACCTTCGGCAAGGCCGCGCCAAACCTGGTGTCGACCCTGAACATCGGTGCCTTCAACGTCGGCAACGCATTGGGCGCATGGGTCGGCGGCAGTGTTATCGCCCATGGCCTGGGCCTGACCAGCGTGCCGTTGGCGGCTGGAGCACTGGCGATACTCGCGCTGATCGTGACCCTGATTACTTTTCGCCAGAGTGGCAACGCCGATCTGGCCCCTGCTATCAACTGATCAATTCAAGAGGTTTCACGCATGACTACTATTTTTGACCCGATCACCATGGGCGATCTGCAGCTCGCCAACCGCATCGTCATGGCGCCGTTGACCCGCTGCCGCGCCGATGAAGGCCGTGTGCCGAACGCAATGATGGCCGAGTATTACGTGCAACGTGCGTCGGCCGGTCTGATCATCAGCGAAGCCACTTCAGTGACGCCAATGGGCGTCGGCTACCCGGATACTCCGGGCATCTGGTCTACCGATCAGGTCCGTGGCTGGAGCAATATCACCAAGGCTGTTCACGGCGCAGGCGGCAAGATCGTTCTGCAACTGTGGCATGTGGGGCGTATTTCCCACCCTTCGTATCTGAACGGTGAAACCCCGGTGGCACCAAGCGCTATCAAACCTGAAGGCCATGTCAGCCTGGTTCGTCCGCTGTCTGACTACGTCACACCTCGTGCGCTGGAACTGGCAGAAATCGCTGACGTGGTAGAGGCCTATCGCACCGGCGCAGAAAACGCCAAGGCCGCTGGCTTTGACGGCGTGGAAATCCATGGTGCCAACGGTTACCTGCTGGATCAGTTCCTGCAAAGCAGCACCAACCAGCGTACTGACCAGTACGGTGGCTCTGTGGAAAACCGTGCGCGTCTGATGCTGGAAGTGGTCGATGCAGCGATTGATGTCTGGGGCGCGGGTCGTGTCGGCCTGCACCTGGCACCGCGTGCCGACTCCCATGACATGGGCGACGACAATCTGGCCGAAACTTTCGGCTACGTTGCGGCAGAAATGGGTAAACGTGGCATCGCGTTCATTTGCTCCCGCGAGCGTGAGGCTGGCGACAGCATTGGTCCGCAATTGAAAAAGGCTTTCGGCGGCGCTTACATCGCCAACGAGAAATTCACCAAGGACAGCGCCAATGCCTGGCTGGCCAATGGTTCAGCCGATGCGGTGGCCTTCGGTGTTCCGTTCATTGCCAACCCGGATTTGCCGGCACGTTTGAAGCAGGATGCGCCGCTGAATACTCCGCATCCGGAAACGTTCTACGCTAAAGGGCCAGTGGGTTATATCGATTACCCGGCGTTGTAAGTAAGCATTACGCGAGAGCAAACCGCCCCACGTAGGACCGGCTTTAGCCGGGAGAGCGCTTTTCCTGATTGAGGAATTGCAGTGAATGTACCACTGCTCTCCCGGCTAAAGCCGGTCCTACGGCCACATTTTGGAGCCACAATATTAACGACGCGCATTCACCTGCTGGGACAGGTTCTGTATCTGGCTTTGCAGGGTGTTGATGTTGCGGGTCATCTGCGCACGGAACGCATCAAACTCAGCGGTGTTGCTGCTGGCCGCCGCTGGAGCCGGACGGTTTTCCTGTTCGCTTTTGAGCACGATCAAATCCTGCTCGAGACGCTCGATGGTTGCTGTCGGGTTGCCCTGCTTCTTCAGTGCGGCAACATCGGCGCTGAGGCTTTTCAGTTGGGTATCGACTTGATCGAGATTACCCTGAGCCGCTTTATGATCCGGAATCGAAGCCTTCACTGCGGCCAGCTCAGTGGTGACGGTTTTGAGCTGTTCCTGCAGTTGCGTATTGCTCGTCTGCAGCTGGGTCGCCTGCGTCGTGATCTGTTCCAGACGTTGCTGCAAATGGCTCTGCTGCCCGGTTGTGCCTTCCTGCTGTTTGTCCTGGTCAGCCAACTGGTCCTCGATAAGCTTGATGCGCTGCTTGAGCGCCTCTCCGTCCACCGCCACTGATTCAGTCGCAACCACTTTGCCGGAGATGTCCTGCAAACGGCCAGCGGCTTCTTCGCTGATGCGTGCAAAGCTTTCCTGGGTAGCCACCAGTTGCTGCTCCATCAGGGATATCTGCTGAAAGCTCCACCAGCCCAACCCGCAGAACGCAATGAACAACGCACCCACCAAGGCCCAAAGCGGTCCGGTGCTCGGTCCTTTGACTTTCACCACAGGCGTATCCCGGGAATACACCGTCGTGCGTTTGCGTGCCGCCGTGGTCGGCGCGAAATCGTCGTCATCGTCCTTGGCGCTGAGATTCGGAACGTCATCGACGTCGTCATAAGGATCGTTACGCATGAGTAACCCTGTGTAGAACCGTGATGAAAACTGCTTGAAGTTCGCGAGTATAACCGCTGAGGCCGCAGCCTAAAGCGCTCACCTGCTTTGTTGCGTTTGCCACCAGTCGCAAAACTCATCCAGTGCCGCCCACAGGCTGACTTGCGGATCGTAGTCCAGATAATGCCGAGCGCGGCTGATATCCAGGGTGAAATCCTTGCTCATGACCTGCATCCCCAAGCGCGACAAGGTTGGCTCCGGGCGGCCCGGCCACAGCATGCACGCAGCCTCGTTGATCGCGGCTGCCGAATAGGCCAGGCCACTGGATCGATACCGCGTGACCTGTGGCAGCTGCATGCGGCGCATCACATAGTTCACCGCATCCCACAGCGGCACAGGCGTCCCGTTGCTGATGTTATAGGCCTTGCCCAACGCCGACCTGTCAGCCAGCAAACTGCTGATCAGGGCCTGATTGAGGTTGTGCACACTGGTGAAATCCACCTTGTTCAAACCGTTGCCGACAATCGACAGACGCTTCTTGCGTTGCATGTGCAGCAACCGCGGGAAAATGCTGGTGTCGCCCGCTCCGGTCACGAAACGCGGTCGCAGGGCGATCACTTCCAGTCCGAACTCTTCCGCGCCAAACACCTTCTGCTCAGCCAGATATTTGCTGGCGGCGTAGTGGTTGTTGAAGCGTTTGGGCACCTGTTCTTCTTTGAGGTCCAGGTGCGAGTGGCCATCGAAGTAGATTGAAGGCGACGACAAATGGACCAGCCTTCTGACCCTTTGTTTCAGACAGGCCTCAACGATGTTCTCAGTGACTTGCACGTTGCCCTGCAAGAAATCCTGCTTGCGTCCCCAGACGCCTACTGAACCGGCGCAATGCACCACAGCTTCAACGTCGTCACACAGCACGCGAACCAGATCGGGATTGATCAAGTCACCCTGGATAAATTCAGCACCGCGCTTGACCAAATGCGCGACACCTTCGGCACGTCGGCCATTGACCCGCACGCTAAAGCCCTGCTCCAGGGCGAACCGCGCAAAGCGCCCGCCGATAAAGCCGCTTGCGCCGGTGACCAGAATCTTCATTTACCGCTCCGTTAGATATTTTTTGCTTGTTTCAAAACACGGGTTCATCGGGTTCAAAGAGATCCCATGTGGGGGATTCTATGTTTAACCGCAAGCTTGCCCCCAGGCCCATGACCTCGTAGGACCGGCTTTAGCCGGGAGGACAGTCTTTCTAGCGAAGAAATTAAGTGAATGCCCTGACGTCCTCCCGGCTAAAGCCAGTCCTACGGATTGCGAGGAAACTGTGCGAGCGGCACCAGCCACTGTCCCGCCTGCTGCGCCAGATGCTCCGTCAATCGGGTCAACAATTGACCGCCATTGCGCCAATGATGCCAGTACAGCGGCACGTCCACCGGTTTGTCTTCAGCAAACTCCACCAGCGAGCCGCGCTGCAGTTGCTCGCGCACCTGTATTTCCGGGACCAGCCCCCAGGCCACTCCGGCTTCGGTCATGCGTAAAAAACCTTCGGACGATGGGCACACATGATGCTCGAACCCGCCCTCGATCCCTAGTGAAGCTAGATAGCGATGCTGCAAAAAATCATCCGGGCCGAATACCAGCGCTGGAACACGGGCAAGTTTTTTCGCCTCGAAACCTTCCGGAAAGTGGCGCGCGATGAATGCCGGACTGGCGAGGCCACGGTAGCGCATCGCACCCAATAACAGACTGCGGGCACCGGCAACAGGGCGTTCGCTGGCGCACAAACAGGCCGCGACATCGCCTGCCCGCATGCGCTTGAGGCCCACGTCCTGGTCTTCGACAACCAGATCCAGCAACAGATTGTTCTGCGCGCAGAAGTCGCCAATCGCATCGGCCCACCATGTCGCCAGACTGTCGGCATTCAGTGCGATGCGCAGGCGCTCCGGCATGCCTTCTTCGTCCAGGGCGGGCACCTGGCTTTGCAGATCACGCTCCAGCAACCGCACTTGCTGCACATGGTTGAGCAGGCGACGACCAATGTCAGTCGGGCTCGGCGGTGTGGCGCGAACCAGAACCGGCTGCCCCACCCGCGCCTCCAGCAACTTGATCCGCTGGGACACTGCTGACTGGGACAAACCCAATACCTGCGCGGCACGCTCGAAGCCTGCCTGTTCAATCACGGCTGCCAGCGCTGAAAGCAGTTTGTAGTCGAACATCAGTTTCCCTAATGGGCGATCAGTAATATTGGTTTTTCTTATACAGGTTTGCCACTCACAATCGCCACACAAACCTGTCGGACAGACAGATTATTCAGTGCGTGGAGCATATTTTTCATGTGGCAAAGTTATCTCAACGGCCTGCTGGTGGCGGGCGGTTTGATCATGGCGATCGGTACTCAGAATGCTTTTGTTCTGGCGCAGAGCCTGAGGCGTGAACATCATTTGCCGGTAGCGATGGTGTGTATTGTCTGCGATGCGATCCTGATTGCAGCCGGTGTGTTTGGCCTGGCCAATTTGTTGGCGCAAAACCCGACCTTGCTGGCGATTGCTCGTTGGGGCGGCGTTGTATTTTTGCTCTGGTACGGCAGCCTTGCGTTACGCCGGGCCTGCTCCAGCCAGAGCCTGGAAAAGAGTGAAGTCGTAGGCCTGCGCTCGCGCCGGGCAGTCCTGCTCAGCGCCTTGGCAGTGACCCTGCTCAACCCCCATGTTTATCTCGATACGGTGTTGCTGGTCGGCTCCCTTGGCGCTCAGCAAAGTGTGCCGGAGGCTTATGTGGTGGGCGCAGCCAGTGCGTCACTGTTGTGGTTCAGCACTCTGGCGCTCGGCGCAGCATGGCTGGCCCCCTGGCTGGCGCGCCCGGCTACCTGGCGACTGCTGGACCTGATGGTCGCGGTGATGATGTTCAGCGTTGCGGTGCAGTTGATCAGGGCTGCGTAAATCCAGAACACAGAGTTTGTGTTCTCTGTTGGAGCGAGGCTTGCCCGCGAAGAACGATAACCCGGTTTACCTGACTCACCTCATTGACTGATTCGCGGGCAAGCCTCGCTCCAACAGAACCGCTATTGGCCAAGGAGATTGTGGCCACGGGCGATTGCCAAAAACAGAACATTTCCTTTCGGTAAATCCTCTGGAACCTCTATCCCACACAGTTGTTGCGTGGTTAACGGGCAGACCCGGTGCTATGATCCTGACCCTGCGCCGCAAAGAGTACAAACTCGCCGGTGCATGTTCTGTCTGGCCGCCCGTGATCGGCCTTGCGCTCACCGCAACTGACCTGATTAGGAGATAAACCATGGCTTTTGAATTGCCGCCGCTGCCGTACGCCAAAGATGCTCTGGTACCGCACATTTCCGCAGAGACACTGGAATATCACCACGACAAGCACCACAACACCTACGTGGTGAACCTGAACAACCTGGTGCCAGGCACCGAGTTCGAAGGCAAAACCCTGGAAGAAATCATCAAGACTTCTTCGGGTGGCATCTTCAACAACGCCGCTCAAGTCTGGAACCACACGTTCTACTGGGAATGCCTGGCACCAAACGCTGGCGGCGAACCTACTGGCGCACTGGCTGACGCTATCAACGCGGCTTTCGGCTCGTTCGACAAGTTCAAAGAAGAATTCAGCAAAACCTCTATCGGCACCTTCGGTTCCGGCTGGGGCTGGTTGGTGAAAAAACCTGACGGTTCCCTGGCTCTGGCCAGCACCATCGGCGCAGGCAACCCAATGACCAGCGGCGACACCCCGCTGCTGACCTGCGATGTATGGGAACACGCCTACTACATCGACTACCGCAACCTGCGTCCAAAGTACGTTGAAGCATTCTGGAACCTGGTTAACTGGGACTTCGTAGCGAAGCAATTCGCTGCCTGATTTCAGATCCAGTCAAAAAACCCGGCATTGCCGGGTTTTTTTTCATCCATGAAATGTGCTTAATGTCTTGTCAGCCGACGATAGCGGACTAATATCATCCGCTGGGGTTTTTACAATTCTGTTCAAGTTTCAAAGGTTTTTGTCCGACACAGTGAGAATGCCTGACTTTATGATGAGGTCGGGATGGAGCAAGAGAGCAGGTGAAGAGGAGAGGAATCGCCGTTTAGCGATCTCGCTCTGGTTCCACTGTTTTTTGACGGTTGCAAAGGCTTGACGCACCCGGCACGGATTAAGGAATAGCCATTTGAAGCTGGAACTCAAAAACAGCCTGTCAGTAAAGCTTCTGCGCGTGGTGCTGCTCTCCGCACTGGTCGTAGGCGTTGTGTTGAGTTGTGCGCAGATCGTCTACGACGCGTACAAGACTCGCCAGGCCGTAGCGAGCGATGCAGAAAGGATCCTGGACATGTTCCGTGACCCGTCGACTCAGGCCGTATACAGCCTGGACCGGGAAATGGGCATGCAGGTCATTGAAGGTCTGTTTCAGGACAATGCGGTGCGGCTGGCATCCATTGGCCATCCGAATGAAACCTTGCTCGCTGAAAAAGAGCGCCCCCTGAAAGCCACTTCAACGCGCTGGCTGACCGACCTGATTCTTGGCAAGGAGCGCAGCTTCACTACTCAACTGGTCGGCCGCAGCCCTTACAGCGAGTACTACGGCGACCTGCGCATCACGATGGACACAGCCACCTATGGCGAAGGTTTCATCATCAATGCCGTGATTATTTTCATCTCCGGGGTGCTACGCGCATTGGCGATGGGCCTGGTGTTGTATCTGGTCTATCACTGGCTGCTGACCAAGCCACTGTCGCGCATCATCGAACACCTGACCAACATCAACCCCGATCGCCCCAGCGAACACCAGCTTCCGCTGCTCAAGGGCCACGAGAAAAACGAACTGGGCATCTGGGTCAATACAGCCAACCAGTTGCTGGCTTCCATCGAACGCAATACGCACTTGCGCCACGAAGCTGAAATCAGCCTGCTGCGCATGGCTCAGTATGACTTCCTCACCGGCCTGCCCAACCGCCAGCAATTGCAACAGCAACTGGACAAGATTCTGGTGGATGCCGGACGTCTTCAACGCCGGGTTGCTGTGTTGTGCGTCGGGCTGGATGACTTCAAGAGCATCAACGAACAATTCAGCTACCAGACTGGCGACCAATTGTTGCTGGCGCTGGCAGACCGGTTGCGGGGCCACAGCGGTCGGCTTGGCGCGCTGGCGCGGCTGGGCGGCGACCAGTTCGCCATGGTGCAGGCTGATATTGAGCAGCCTTATGAAGCCGCAGAGCTGGCACAGAACATCCTTGATGATCTGGAAGCGCCGTTTGCCCTCGGTGACCAGGAAATTCGTCTGCGCGCCACCATCGGCATCACGCTCTTCCCGGAAGACGGTGACAGCACTGAAAAGCTGCTGCAGAAAGCCGAACAGACCATGACGCTGGCCAAGTCGCGCTCGCGCAACCGATATCAGTTTTATATCGCCAGCGTCGACTGCGAAATGCGTCGCCGCCGGGAGCTGGAAAAAGACCTGCGCGACGCCCTGCCCCGCAACCAGCTGTTTCTGGTCTATCAGCCGCAGATCAGCTATCGCGAGAATCGCGTGGTGGGCGTCGAGGCCCTGATCCGTTGGCAGCACCCGGAACACGGCCTGGTGCCGCCAGACCAATTCATTCCGCTGGCAGAACAGAACGGCTCCATCATTACGATTGGTGAATGGGTGCTTGACCAGGCTTGCCGCCAATTGCGCGAATGGCACGATCAGGGATTCACGGATTTGCGCATGGCGGTCAACCTTTCGACCGTCCAGCTGCACCACACCGAACTGCCACGGGTGGTCAACAACCTGATGCAGATCTACCGCCTGCCGCCACGCAGCCTGGAACTGGAAGTCACCGAAACCGGCTTGATGGAAGACATCACCACCGCCGCGCAGCATCTGCTCAGCCTGCGCCGCTCAGGTGCGCTGATCGCCATTGATGACTTCGGGACCGGCTATTCGTCCCTGAGTTATCTCAAGAGCCTGCCACTGGACAAGATCAAGATCGACAAAAGCTTCGTGCAAGACCTGATCGATGACGATGACGACGCAACCATCGTGCGCGCCATTATCCAGCTGGGGAAAAGTCTGGGTATGCAGGTGATCGCCGAGGGCGTGGAGACCACCGAGCAGGAGGCCTACATCATTTCCGAAGGCTGCCATGAGGGTCAGGGCTACCTGTACAGCAAGCCGCTCCCGGCTCGGGAATTGCTGGCGTATCTGAGACAGGCACAACGCAGTAATGCGGAGGTTTCGTAGATTTACCGCCGACCAATAACCTTGTAGGACCGGCTTCAGCCGGGAGGGCTTTGGAGCAATCGCCAGATATCCTTCGCCGGAGATACTGCCCTCCCGGCTAAAGCCGGTCCTACGGGATTGCAGAACACTCGACACTCTTTGTTACAACCACATCCAGACTCATCTCTCATCAAAGGCAATAGGCCTTTACACCGAATGCAAATCTTTCGCATTATGTTGCAGCTTTTTTTGGGCGCCTGGCGCCTTGAACCCTCTAGACGCAGGATTCCGTCATGATTCGTATGCCATTGGCAACCGCTAGTCTGCTGGCCATCGCTATTTCTCTCGCCGGCTGTGGCGATGAGAAAAAAGCTGCAGCACCAGCCACCGCTTCCGCACCGGCTCCAGCGCCTGCAGCTGCACCAGCGCCTGAAGCGACTGCTTCGGCACCGGCTGCTGCACAATCCAGTGACGCCGCTGCCAAGGCCGTAGTCGCCAACTACAGCAACATGGTTTACGC
Organism: Pseudomonas sp. ICMP 561; assembly: GCF_002699985.1. GTDB lineage: Bacteria > Pseudomonadota > Gammaproteobacteria > Pseudomonadales > Pseudomonadaceae > Aquipseudomonas > Aquipseudomonas quasicaspiana. The sequence continues at coordinate 59,460 of NZ_LKBT01000067.1, forward strand.
CGCGTTCAGCGATGCTGAATCGAGTGCCAAAACGCTGCAGACTGCGATCAAGGACTTCCTCGCCACCCCGAACGACAAGACCCTCAAGGCTGCGCGCGACGCCTGGGTTGCCGCTCGCGTGCCGTACATGCAGACCGAAGTATTCCGCTTCGGCAACACGATCATCGACGACTGGGAAGGTCAGGTTAACGCCTGGCCCCTGGATGAAGGCCTGATCGACTACGTCGCCAAGGATTACCAACACGCGCTGGGCAACCCGGGTGCAACCGCCAACATCATCGCCAACACCGAAGTTCAGGTCGGCGAAGACAAGGTCGACGTGAAAGAAATCACCCCTGAGAAACTGGCCAGCCTGAACGAGCTGGGCGGTTCCGAAGCCAACGTTGCAACCGGCTACCACGCCATCGAGTTCCTGCTATGGGGCCAGGACCTGCACGGTAACGAAGCAGGCGCTGGCGAGCGTCCAGCCTCTGACTACATCGAAGGTGCAGGCGGTACCGGTGGTCATAACGATCGTCGTCGCGCTTACCTGACCGCAGTGACTGACCTGCTGGTCAGCGATCTGGAAGAAATGGTCAACAACTGGAAGCCGGGCGTTGCCGACAACTATCGCGCCAGCCTGGAAGCCGAAAGCGGCGAAAGCGGCCTGCGTAAAATGCTCTTCGGCATGGGCAGCCTGTCCCTCGGCGAACTGGCTGGCGAGCGCATGAAAGTCGCGCTGGAAGCCAACTCCAGCGAAGACGAGCACGACTGCTTCAGCGACAACACCCACAACTCGCACTTCTACAACGGTAAAGGCATCCGCAACGTTTACCTGGGCGAATACACCCGTACAGACGGCACCAAGGTCAGCGGTCCAAGCCTGTCTTCCCTGGTAGCCAAAGCCGATCCAGCCGCCGACGCGACCCTGCGCGCCGACCTGGACGCCACTCAGGCAAAACTGCAAGTCCTCGTCGATCAAGCCAACAAAGGTCAGCACTTCGACCAGTTGATCGCTGCGGGCAACACCGAAGGCAACCAGATCGTTCGCGACGCCATCGCCGCCCTGGTCAAGCAGACCGGTGCCATCGAGCAAGCCGCTGGCAAGCTCGGCATCACCGACCTGAACCCGGACAACGCCGATCACGAGTTCTGATCAGCGAGCTCTGAACGTTTGTTTTTGAACGTTTGAAATGGGTAAATGAAATGCCAGTTGGCTTTGCTGACTGGCATTTTTTTTGGTTGTTAATTATCTCTGAAGCTGGAGCGGGATACTGAAGTGCCCATTGTCGGCCTGGAGGTTTGGGAATACTGTGTGGAAAACCGATACGGGACCCCTCATCAATGTACGAGACAACAAAGTGGCCACTGACGCTCTATTTTGACGGTGAATGCCCACTCTGCGCTCGAGAAATCAAGATCCTGCGTTCGCGTGCGGCACCGGATCGGCTTCGTTTTGTTGATATCAGTGATGAAGCGTTTGATACCGGCTCTGTGGGATACACGCTTGCGCAAATGGAGTCATCGTTGCACGCCAGGTTTGACGATGGAACATGGGTCACTGGCCTGGACGCTACGCTCTGGAGTTGGCGAGCAGCGGGCCTGGGTGCATGGGCTGCACCGTTATCATGGAGGCTCGCCAGGCCGATGTTTAACATTGCTTATCGTCTCTTTTGCCGCTGGCGGCCGCATTTAGCGTGGCTGCCTCATCCTGATGGCGGTGCCCGTTGCCGGGGAAAAATTTGTGCAGTTCCGGAAACCGACCGTGCTCCGCACGACCCGTCACCGTCTGATAAACGTTAGGCGTTTCAGCTCCCGGATGAGTGGCCGATAGACAGAGGTGAACCTGGATTTTTCAAGATATGGAGATCAGATTTGGTCAGCTCAATCAACACCAGCACTCCCTCGACCCCGAATATCAAGGTGTCCGGCACTCAAGTCAGCCAAAGCCTGTCAGTGCCCTCAACGGCGACCGACTCGCTGGCGAGCACGGTCGGAACTACAAACGATACGAGCTCACTGTCCTCACTGGCGCGCCAGTTGAGTGAAGCCTCTGCTCGTGCAGAAGCAAGAGACAAAAGTCTCAGCCGCAAAGAACTGGGTGAGAAAGCCGGACAACTGACCGAGCAACTGGTTGGCAGCAGCTACGACGCCAATAAAGCTCGGCACAATGCGGAAACTCCTGACAGCGACGATCCAGATCGTCTGGAGCGCGCAAAAAGCGCGACCCAATTCCTCAATGGCAGCGGAAAAAACCCGTTCGCTGGCATGTCACGAGAACAGCTTTCTGTCATCGCCTATGACGAAAGTAGTGATTTCACCGTCAACGAAAAAAAATCAGCCTGGCTGGAGTCTTACCGTCAGGAGCGAGTATGGCGCCAGCAAGTCGTGGCCCAAGGAAGCGCGGAGTACAGCGCGACAGGCAAGCTGACTGATTTTTACACCTCGGTTCTTGATCACTACAAAGGGCTGCCAGCCATTGAGCAGTCGCAATACCCCAGCGACTATGAAACCAGGCTTCAGGACTGGATAGACCAGGACTTCAACTACAAAACCAACACGGCTGAAGGTAATACGGATGCCCAAAGTTTTCTGGACAAAGTCCTAAATCCTGAAAGCGATATCTTTACCGGCCAAGGCACCTCAGGCACTCAGTCCTGAAAGCCATTGTTGCCCCTTCCGCGACGTTCAAACCAGATGAAAGTCTGAATAATTTTCGATAATTTCCGCCCGGACCAAGCCTCAATCGGAGAAAAGAGCAGCCCAGCGATAAATTGCTCGAACAAAGCAAAGCAATGCGTAAAGTCTAAGGGCCGGGAAAAGTCCTTCTGAATATTTTCGGGAAGAAAATAGCTTCGGAACCAAACTGGATAAAGCTGCATGACCAACGATTTCGTAACAACACATTGCACCCACCAAGGCAAACGATAATCCCTCTTATTCAAAAACGACGAGGCTGTTAAGCTTGCACGCCCTGATTTCGGGCTTGTTGCAGGATGGTTATGGCTACGCGGTTGCGTCCCTTTGTTGTGTTGCTCAGTGCTCTGATGATGGGCGCATGCGATGACGCCCCGCGTTTCACCCAGGCTGAGCCGGGTGAAGCACTGGCGGGTGGCAAGGCGACGGTGAACAAGCGGGACGTGAATGCGTTTTCGATGCCGTCGGCGAATCTGTCTCCGGTGCGTCGTCTGGACTTCAGCGTGGGTAACAGCTTCTTCCGCAGCCCTTGGGTGATTGCACCTTCCACCACAACGGCCCGCGACGGTCTGGGGCCATTGTTCAACACTAATGCGTGCCAGAACTGCCACATCAAGGACGGTCGCGGTCATCCTCCCGAGCAGGATGATGTCAATGCCGTTTCGATGCTGGTGCGCCTGTCGATCCCGGATGATCCGGCGCAAGCTGAACTGATCAAGAAGAATGGCGTGCTGCCCGAACCTGTCTATGGCGGACAGTTGCAGGACATGGCGGTGCCGGGTGTTGAGCCAGAGGGTCGAGTGCGCATCGAGTACGAGCCCATGCCAGTCAGGTTCCGCGATGGCACTTTGGTCGAACTGCGCAAGCCGACCTTGAGCATCACTCATCTGGGCTACGGCCCGATGCACCCTGAAACCCGCGCTTCGGTGCGTGTCGCACCTCCAATGATTGGCCTGGGGCTGCTGGAGGCGATTCCCGATGCAGCGATTCTGGCCAATGCCGATACAGATGACAAAGACGGCGACGGCATCTCCGGTCGCCCGAACTGGGTGTGGGACGATGAGCAACAGACCGTCGCCTTGGGCCGTTTTGGCTGGAAGGCCGGGCAGCCCAATCTAAACCAACAAAACGTGCACGCGTTTTCAGGCGACATGGGGTTGACCACCAGCCTGCGCAATTTCGATGACTGCACGCCCACACAGACCGACTGCCTTGCGGCCCCTAACGGCAATGGGCCGGATGGCGAGCCCGAGGTCAGCGACAATATCCTGCGGCTGGTGCTGTTCTACAGTCGCAACCTGGGAGTTCCTGCCCGTCGTAATATTGAAAACCCGCAGGTATTGGCCGGCAAGAATCTGTTTTACGAGGCTGGCTGCCAGCAATGCCATACACCGCAGTTCAAGACACGCCATGATGCTGCCGAGCCGGAACTCGCCAATCAGGTGATACGTCCTTACAGCGACCTGTTATTGCATGACATGGGCGCCGAGTTGGCTGACAATCGCACCGAATTTCAGGCGACCGGGCGCGAATGGCGCACGCCGCCTCTGTGGGGCATAGGTCTGACGCAGACCGTCAGCGGCCACACTCAGTTTTTACACGATGGACGCGCCCGCGATCTGCTCGAAGCGGTGCTGTGGCACGGCGGTGAAGCTCAGGCCGCGCAGCGTCAGGTATTGGCGTTCGATGCCGAGCAACGCGCAGCATTGCTGGCGTTCCTGAATTCGTTATGACTTCTTTCATTTAAAAACTATAAGGAGCCGGACATGTTCCGTCCCAAGTTGCTCTTCACCAGCCTTGCCGCGCTCGCCTTGGGTGCCTGCGCGCCTTCGGACCCGCAAGCGGTCACTTCGGCAGCGATTGCCAAGCAAGTGATCCTGCCGACCTACAGCCGCTGGGTTGATGCTGATCGCAAGTTGGCGACAAGCGCTTTGGCGTTCTGCGAAGGCAAGACTGATCTGGCCACTGCCCGCGCTGACTTCCTCTATGCCCAGAAGGCATGGGCCGAGCTGCAGCCATTGCTGATCGGGCCACTGGCCGAGGGCAATCGTTCATGGCAGGTGCAGTTCTGGCCGGACAAGAAAAATCTGGTCGGCCGTCAGGTGGAACAACTGGTGACCGCCCAACCGCAGATCACCCCCGATGCGTTGGCCAAATCCAGCGTGGTCGTTCAAGGCTTGTCCGCTTATGAATACATCCTGTTCGACGCTGCCATCGACATGGCCAACGCCGAGCAAAAAGCCCGTTATTGCCCGTTGCTGATGGCGATTGGTGAGCGCCAGAAAGCCCTCGCCGAAGAGATCCTCAGCCGCTGGAACAGCAACGACGGCATGCTCGCGCAATTGAGTAAATTCCCCAACCAGCGCTACGCAGACTCTCACGAGGCCATCGCCGAGTTGCTGCGCGTGCAAGTCACCGCACTGGACACGCTGAAGAAAAAGCTCGGCACACCGCTGGGTCGTCAGAGCAAAGGTCAGCCACAACCATTCCAGGCGGACGCATGGCGTAGCCAGTCATCCCTGAGCAGCCTGGAAGCGAGCCTGGCCAGCGCCCAGACGGTATGGGCCGGGGTCGACAACAAAGGCTTGCGTGGTCTGTTGCCCGCCGAGCAGAAACCGCTGGCAGACAAGATCGACGCTGCTTACGCTGCCAGTCGCAAACTGCTGTCGGACCTCAAGCCGCCCCTCGTCGACTTGCTGGCCAGTGAAGAGGGTCGTCAGCAGTTAAATGCCTTCTACGACAGCCTCAACGTCGTACACCGCCTGCATGAAGGCGAACTGGCCAAGGCTCTGGGCATCCAGCTGGGCTTCAACGCCAACGACGGCGACTGACCGGGAGATAAAGATGATGTTGCGACGCCAGGCTTTGGCACTCGGAAGTTTGCTGCTCAGTGCCTGCACCCTGGGCGGCTGGACGCTGTTTCGACAGAAAGGCAAAAGCCCGCTGCTGCTGTCAGCTCGCGATGATGGCGACGGCCAGCACTACGCCGTGGGTTATCGTCTGGATGGTCAACAAGTGTTCGCAACCCGGGTCGGCGAACGCTGCCACGACATCATCAATCATCCAACGCTGAATCTGGCGCTATTCGTCGCCCGTAGACCGGGCACTGAAAGTTATCTGATCGACCTGAATGATGGACGTCTGCTACAGACGATCCACTCGCAACCTGATCGGCATTTCTACGGCCATGCAGTCATCCACAGCAGCGGCGAATGGCTCTACACCACCGAGAATGACACCACCGACCCTGGGCGCGGTGTACTCGGCGTGTATCGGTTTGTGGACGAGCGTCTGGTGCATACAGGGGAAATCTCCACCCATGGTATTGGCCCGCATCAGGTGTCCTGGATGCCTGATGGCGAAACATTGGTGGTGGCCAATGGCGGGATCCGGACTGAAGCGGAAAGCCGCGTCGAAATGAATCTGAACGCCATGCAGCCAAGCCTGGTATTGATGCAGCGCGACGGCACGCTACTAAGCAAGGAAACCCTGGCGCAATCCATGAACAGTGTTCGTCACCTGGGTATCGCCAGCGACGGCACCATCGTCTCGGGTCAGCAATTCATGGGAGACGCCCAGGAGTCCTCGGAGCTGCTGGCGATCAAACGCCCGGGCCAGCCGTTTGTTGCGTTTCCTGTAAGCGAACAGCAACTGGCTTCGATGGGGCATTACACCGCCAGCGTTGCTGTACACAGCGAATTGCGTCTGGTGGCCCTTACCGCGCCCCGAGGCAATCGGTTTTTCATCTGGGATCTGGACAGCGGCGCAGTCCGCCTCGACGCTGCCCTGCCCGACTGCGCCGGTGTTGGCGCGGTAACGGATGGATTTGTGGTGACCTCCGGACAAGGCCGTTGCCGTTTTTACGACTGTCGTCAAAACGAGCTGCTCGCAAAGCCTCTGGATCTGCCTGCCGGACTTTGGGACAACCATCTGCATCTGGTTTGAAGCAATCTGGTCTGCGCTGAGCTTGATCTAAAGCCCACATGCAACGAGGCCCCATCACAGGGGCCTTCAGTCAGTGGAGCAGTAAACGCAAATGGCTAGCGCCCGCTGCCCGAGCCTTGAGCCAACCCAAACATCAATAACAGCAAGTCGTGACTTGGACTCACCAGGTCGGGAGCTTTTGCGATCCGAGGCAGCGGGCAATGCCCTTCGCCATGTAGAGCGCTCAAAATCTGTGTTCCCGGCTGTACCCAGGCGGCCATTGCAGCGGAGGTCACCGCCAACGCACCCAGAATAAATAAACCTCGTGCCAGTTCTAGTTTCATCAGTCTAAGCCCTTGATAGCGCTGCCAAACGCTGCCTGATAAAAATAGACCAACTTCTGCCAATCCGTTGAAGTGAACGACGAATGGCGACGTAGCTGCTTGAGGTCATGACGGGCGGCAGCCACAGCGGTCAAACGGCGTCGGCACTTCTCCAGATCAAGCAACGCGACTTCAGCTTTAGCGTTATCACCTTCGCCGACAACGCGTACGAATACGTGTTTTATATAAAGACAGCTGTGCTGCCAGCGGCCTTTATGCATACGCGCCAGGTTACCTGCCAGTTCATGGAGCAGTTGATCATGCAACGCCTCGCCATGGTGCTCTCGCCCACCCGCGGCGTACCAGTCTTCGATCTCCACAAAACCGTCCAGGGCCGCAGTCACCAGAAGCGCACGCCACTCATGGCTTTTATCACGCTGCGCGCCACAGAAAATCAGCTTGGGCACGTTTACATCAAGTCCGCTCAAGCCCTGAATCGCATCGCGCTCGCGCAATACCGTCGGACGCCCGAATGGATGCAGCCAGCTGCGATAGGTATGCCCAACCTGTCGTTTGATATAAATAAGCTGGCCATCATCGGCAATTAGCCGTTGCACACCGCTCTCACCGCCCCTACGCCGGTTAGGTTCTTCAACCCATTCGCCACGCTGCGTCCAGAAGGAATCAAAACGCTCTTCCTTTGAGATTGTGGGCTCCATAGCGACTTGTACGCCCATCTTGTTTACCTCTTACGCAATAAGTACACACGCCACATGGCATACATCGGTAGAAAATCCAGGCGATCCTGGATACGGAATCCAGCCTGTTCAAACTCGGCCTCAACGGTAGCAGCCGGTAACACAAAGCGATTCTGGTAACTATCCTGCCCACTTTTCGCTTGGCGCTTTTGATCGAGGCGCTTGCGTTTCCACGCTTTGAAATTGCCATCGACCCAAAGTGAAATGATCACGCTGTCACGTGTAACACGCTGAAACTCCTTTAGTAGAGCGAGCCGATGATCGGCCTGACCGACATGGTGCAGCAACCGCATGCAGAAAATGCTGTCTACGGCGTTGTCGGGTAGATCGATGTCAAAAGCAGATGTCTGCAAGGGTTGTACCCTTTTCACCACTTCTGCTCGTTGAGCAGCACAAGCGGTCTTCAGCATGTCTGCCGAATTGTCAGCGCCAATGATCATGCGGTTCGATTTCTCAGCCAATAGCGGCCAGAAGCGCCCGGCACCGCAAGGCAGGTCAAGCACTAGCCCGGGATCACCCGCACGATGCAAAGCAGTACGCGCCAATTGCTCATCGCGCCAATGAGACAGGCGACGGGACAGATTGTCCTTATGCTTTTGCAAATACTGTTGGGCATGTTCGTGGTTGTACTTGCGTGAAAACTCAAGTTCGATTCGCTTGCTCATGGGGGCACCTGCTCATGTCGATGCCGGCAAGATAGTCAGGGCGCTGTCAGCGTCAGGTCATGCCCATGTGAAAAAAGTGTCGGAGGTCTGCGCAGATGTTTCCAGATACTTCAAAGGTTTAGCGTCCCTGAGGACGTAAGGTAAAGAAGACTGTCAGAGTTATTTCGGAGTTGAAGCGAGGAGGCACGTATTGATGGACGCAGCCGGACTACTTCTTTAGCTTCACACTGAAGCGGCAACCGTTGGGCTCCATCGGGCTCAAGCTGACGCTCCACCCCTGGTTTTCGCAGATGCGCTGAACCAGCGAGAGCCCTAGCCCAAGCCCCTCACCACGCTGTTCGTTACCCCTTACAAAAGGCTCGAACATGGCCTCGCGCTTTTCTTCAGGGATACCGACCCCGCTGTCCTCCACCAGAAAACCTTCCTGCTGCAACGTCAACGTAATGAAGCCCTGGTCGGTGTAATGCAGGGCATTGCGCAGCAGGTTGCCCATGACAGCATGAAGGAAAGTGGAGTTGTACAGAGTTCCTGAGGGCTGACTGGTGCCAACTGAGCGCACAGTCAGTTGCAGTCCCTTGCTTTCAATAGGGCCGCGCCACAGTGCAATCAGGTCTTCGGCAACACTTTCCAGGGACACCCTGGGAACCATGTTGGCGTCTTCACGCTGGGTGCGCGCCAGCATGAGGAAAGTCTGGACCAGGTCACGCATTTCCTCACACGCCCGGGCAATCCGCTCGACCTGCGCCCTGGCACGAGCATCAAGGGCTGGATTATCCAGCAACAGCTCACAGGAGCTGGCCAGTACCATCAATGGGGTTCGCAGTTCATGGCTGACGTCGCTGGTGAACATACGCTCGCGGGTCAACGCCTGACGCAGGCGCCCCAGCGTGGCATCGAAGGCCACGGCCAGTTCCCCTACTTCGTCAGCGGCATAGTCAGGCGCCAACGGAGGTGCCAAACCAAGCAACTGATCGCGATGACGCACTTGCCGGGCCAGTCTTACAACAGGCGCCATGACCCGGCGAGCCAGCACCCAGCCCAGAAATACCGCCAGTCCCAAGGCAAGCACGAAACCCACCAGCACGACGGCGAATAACACGCGCTCGCGCTCTTCAAAATCGCTTTGATCTTGAAGCAATGCATAACGTCGACCGTCGACCACTTCGATCATGGCGTGATAGGACAGCGGGCCACGAAACACTTCATGAAAGCCAGGCTCAAGATGCCTGAGGTCGCTGGGTATATCGAAATCGCCAGGGCCGCCGCTGAAATAGAAGAGCTGATCAGGCTCCGGACGGTGACTCCAGTCGCTGACACTGTCGAGCAGCAGCAAACGGTTCAGGTCGCCGCCAAGGCCCGCTGAAATCAGTTTCTCTTCTACCAGATGGACAGTCGCGACGATGCCCATGGCAAAAGAACCTGCCACCAGCGCGCTCATCAACGCGAAAGCGATGATGATGCGTTGGGCAAGGCTCTGTTTAAACTCCATCCCGGCCCTCGGCCAGACGGTAACCGACACCATGTACGGTTTGCAGCAGTGGCTTGTCGAAAGGCTTGTCGATTACCTGGCGCAGTTGATGAACGTGGCTGCGCAGACTGTCGCTGTCGGGGCAGTCATCACCCCACAGCGCTTCCTCCAGAACCTCACGACGCAACACGTGGGGGCTTTTCTGCATCAATACGGCAAGCAGCTTCAGACCAACCGGATTGAGCTTGAGCAGACGCCCTTCACGAGTGACTTCCAGTGTATCGAGGTCGTAGACCAGTTCAGCAACTTGCAAGGTACGTCGCCCCCCGCCCTGAGCACGACGCAATACGGCTTCGATGCGCGCAGCCAGCTCGGACAGGGCGAAAGGTTTGAGCAGGTAGTCATCAGCACCGGAGCGGAAGCCTTGCAGGCGATCATCCAGTTGATCACGGGCGGTCAGCATGATGACCGGGGTGTCACGGCGGGCGTCTTCACGCAGCCGCTTGCAGAGGGTGTAGCCATCGATGCCGGGCAGCATGATGTCGAGCACGATGAGGTCGTAATGTTCGGTTGCCGCCAGATGTAATCCGGAGAGGCCATCCTGTGCACAATCGACGGTATAGCCTTTCATGCCCAGATAATCGGCAAGGTTGGCCAGGATATCCCGGTTGTCTTCTACAAGAAGAATTCGCATGTGCACGCCCTCCATCTGAAATAGGCTGGCGCAGCTTAAGGCCTATGGGGGGCAAGAGCCAGATAGGGTTAGGTATTTTTGTGATCGAGTGGCAGCAACAACATTCTCACTGCTGCTGAATTCTGGTTTCGCCCTGACGGTCGACCCCCTTTGTTTCGGCAAAGGGGGGAAACCATTTATCGCTGACGTGCGGCCCCCGCTTCGCGGAGGTACCTTCGACTCCGGTGCCGTGGTGTGGGCACGCGCCGACGGGCCATCCATGGCCCAACGGCGCTCGCTCGGCATCCATGCCGAGCGACCCACACCAGGACACCTACGCTCAGCCTTCCGACGCTCGTTTAGTGGCGTACTTGAGATTCGTTTATGGCGATAGTTCGTTGAAGCAAAAGCAAAGTTTCGGCTACACGCGCTAGCCATAAAAAAACCCCGCACAAGGCGGGGTTCTTTTATGGGGTACAGCTAGAGGGTGAAGCTGGCTTACATCATGCCGCCCATGCCACCCATGCCGCCCATGTCTGGCATGCCGCCGCCAGCTGGAGCTTTGTCGTCCGGAGCGTCAGCGATCATGGCTTCGGTGGTGATCATCAGGCTGGCAATGGAGGACGCGGCCTGCAGAGCAGAGCGAGTCACTTTAGCCGGGTCCAGGATACCCATTTCAATCATGTCGCCGTATTCGCCGGTAGCAGCGTTGTAACCGAAGTTACCCGAACCCTGCTTGACCTTGTCGACTACAACGCTTGGCTCGTCACCGGAGTTGGCAACGATCTGACGCAGTGGAGCTTCTACAGCGCGACGCAGCAGAGCGATACCGACGTTCTGATCGGCGTTGTCGCCTTTCAGTTCGGAGATTGCCTGCAGCGAGCGAACCAGCGCTACACCACCGCCAGGTACCACGCCTTCTTCGACGGCTGCACGAGTAGCGTGCAGGGCGTCTTCAACGCGGGCTTTCTTCTCTTTCATTTCAACTTCGGAACCAGCGCCGACTTTGATGACTGCAACGCCGCCGGACAGCTTGGCCAGACGCTCTTGCAGTTTTTCTTTGTCGTAGTCCGAAGTGGTGTCACCGATCTGCTGACGGATCTGCGAGATACGACCGTCGATGTCAGTGCGAACGCCAGCACCGTCGATGATGGTGGTGTTTTCTTTGTTCAGCACAACGCGCTTGGCATTACCCAGGTGTTCCAGGGTAGTGGTTTCCAGGCTCAAGCCGATTTCTTCGGAGATAACGGTACCGCCAGTCAGAACAGCGATGTCCTGAAGCATTGCCTTGCGACGGTCGCCGAAACCTGGAGCCTTGACGGCTGCAACTTTGACGATACCGCGCATGTTGTTCACAACCAGAGTCGCCAGGGCTTCGCCTTCAACGTCTTCAGCAACGATCAACAGCGGACGACCGGCTTTGGCCACTGCTTCCAGAACAGGCAGCATTTCGCGGATGTTGGAGATTTTCTTGTCGACCAGCAGGAGCAGCGGGCTGTCCAGCTCGGCAACCATGGTGTCTGGCTTGTTGATGAAGTACGGGGACAGGTAACCGCGGTCGAACTGCATGCCTTCAACAACCGACAGTTCGTTTTCCAGGCCCGAGCCTTCTTCAACGGTGATAACGCCGTCTTTGGTCACTTTTTCCATGGCTTCGGCAATGATGTCGCCGATGGAATTGTCGGAGTTCGCGGAGATAGTACCTACCTGAGCGATGGCCTTGGTGTCAGTGCAAGGCTTGGACAGCTTCTTCAGCTCGGCAACGATCGCGATGGTCGCCTTGTCGATGCCGCGCTTCAGGTCCATCGGGTTCATGCCGGCAGCGACGGCTTTCAGGCCTTCGTTGACGATGGCCTGAGCCAGAACGGTTGCAGTGGTAGTACCGTCACCAGCGTCATCGTTAGCACGGGAAGCAACGTCTTTGACCAGCTGCGCGCCCATGTTTTCGAAACGGTCTTTCAGTTCGATTTCTTTGGCAACCGAAACACCGTCTTTGGTGATCAGAGGAGCGCCGAAGCTCTTCTCAATAATAACGTTACGGCCTTTTGGGCCCAGGGTTGCTTTTACTGCGTCAGCCAGGACGTTGACACCGGCGAGCATTTTTTTACGGCCAGAATCGCCGAATTTTACTTCTTTAGCAGCCATGATCGATCTTCCTTAAATACTTTGAGTAGTAACGGAAACTAGTGGGGTGACTCAGGCTTCGACGACCGCGAGAATTTCGTTCTCGCTCATCACCAGCAGGTCTTCGCCATCTACTTTCACAGTGTTGCTGCCGGAGTACGGGCCAAACACCACTTTGTCACCCACTTTCACGGCCAGCGCACGTACTTCACCGTTGTCCAGCACGCGGCCGGTACCCACAGCGAGGATCTCGCCACGGTTAGGCTTTTCAGCAGCCGAACCTGGCAGAACGATACCGCCAGCAGTTTTGGATTCTTCTTCGCTGCGACGGATTACGACGCGGTCATGCAGAGGACGAAGCTTCATTGTCGATCTCCTGATTATGGTTTTTAAACCGCCGGTGATTACACCAGCGAGTTAAACATCCGGCGTTGCCGGTTACGGTTCGACGAGCGAACCGCAGAATACGGTCTGGCAAAAAGGCCAGAAACCTTGCGGTGACCCATACATAAGGGCGGGCATGGTGATTACAAGGCCAGCCGTAGAATTTTTTTGTCGAAAGTTACTGCGTCATGAAACGCACGCGGCACCCTGAGGTGCCGCGTGGTGGGGCTATGAAGGGAATTATTTGTCGCGATGCTCGAACTCGCCTTCGATCACATCAGGTTCGCGCGTAGGAGAATGAATCGCACCCGGACGCCCCGGATCGTTACTCGCCGGCATGTCTTCTGCAAATGCACGCTGGCGGATCGCCTGCTCTTCAGCACGTTTGCGCATGGTATTGACCAGCACCTTGCGCGTGATCGGCAGCAGGCAGATGACACCCAGAATGTCGCTGATAAAACCTGGCAACAGCAGCAGACCACCACCAACGGCAATCATCAGACCTTCGAGCATCTGCTGGGCGGGCAACTCGCCGCGGGACAGACTTTCACGCGCGCGCATTGCCGTTGCAAAACCGGCCACGCGAATCACGAACAGGCCCAACAGCGAGGTTGCGACCACCATCAGGAATGTCGGGAAGAAGCCTATCGACATGCCCACCCGTACCAGAACGAAGAGCTCCAGTACCGGAAAAAGAAGGAACAGCAGTAGAAAAACACGCATCAATTGAATTCCTCAACGCAAGAATGCCTTGCAGTAGACCCTACGTGACGTCATCAAAGCGTGAATTCAAGCCTCTTGAGTATCACGAGTGGGCCATTTTTCCGCGTGAGCCAGCTGAACCAAGGCTTCGCGGACTTGTTTCGGTGTGTTACAGGGTTCACTGAATGCCAGCCAGTATAGGCTCTGACCGATGCGCAGGTGCATGCCTTCGCTGTCGATACCTGCCAACTGCGCAGCCTCATTTTGCGGCAGACCGGTGAGCTGAACATAGTGAGCAATGGCTTTGGCGTGATCAGCATTCATGTGCTCGACCATGCCGGCTTCAGCGGACCCGGCAAACGGGTTTGCCAGTTCGACATGATCGAGCCAGTGAATGGCACCAAAGCCGCCAATGAAGCGATAGCGCACGGGCACGAGTACCCAGAAATCGAAATCATGGGCGGTGTGATAGCTTTTCGATTCGGGAAAAAAACGGTAATAGCGCTGAGAAGCTGACTCGACGGCGTCTGGATCAACAAGCTTCTGCGCTTCAGCCATCACCGTCACGCGCCCAGTTGCCTGGACATCGTCAGCTTCGCGCTCGCCCACCAGTAATGAGCACTTCGCGTCCTTGCCCAGATTGTGAGTGTGCTGAGCGATGCGGCTGATCAATATCAGCGGTCGCCCGAGATCATCAAGACAATACGGAACAGAAGAGCCAAACGGGAAACCCGGCATGGATTTGGAGTGCGTCGACAGCACGCCCCGGTATTCCTTCAGCAACAACTCTCGCGCCTGCCTGATAGCCTTCACACTCATCCAGTGACACCTCGCAATGAACGCGCCGATGATCGGCGGTTGCCTAAATAAAGCTGAATATTAGCCAGCTGATTGAGCACGCGGATGGGTTTGGAAGACAAGCTAATAATTATTGTGAAGGGGGCTAGCGGGATGGCAGGACAGCCAGGGCAACTCATCCAGCATGGCTTGTCAAAGCGCCCTCGCGGCTAAAGCCGCTGCTACGGCCGGATGGCACGCGTAGGAGCGGCTTTAGCCGCCAGGGCGTCAGGGGTCGCACCTAATCTTCCACCGAACAAGACATCAATCGCGCGCCAGCTATTTACCAGGCTTACCAGGTCACACCAAAACCTGCGGTGTAGCGGGTTTTGTCCAGGTCGCCATCACTGGAACCGCTGATGACGTTCTTCTCTGCCTTGAGGTTCAACGATGCCCAGTCAGTGACTTTGTAGCGCAGGCCCACTTCCGCATCCAGCGCGTAGTCAGCGACGTTGCTCAGTGGTCTGCCGAGCTCACCATTGGTGAAGAATTCAACTTTTTTGCCGATCAGGAAGCGGTTGTAGTCCCAGGTGCCGGCGACTGAATAGAAGTTTTCCTTGCTGCCGTTGGAGAACTCGTAGTCAGTGCGGTTAAGCAAGGCGCCCAACTTGAATGCACCCAGTTCGTCATCCCAGAACTGATAGCCAGGACCGGTACCGACGACGCGCTGACGACTCAGGTCTTCAACCTTGTCGCGCTTGTAGCTGATCCGGCCATCCCAGAAAAATTTCTCGGTCAGGAAGCGGTCGATGGAGTACTCGGCACTCCAGTTGTCGGTACTGACCAGATCATCCTGAGTCTCGCGGTTGTAATCGCCTTTGGCGTTATGACGCCACTGGCCATGCCGTGCCGAAGTCTTGAAGGCTACGTTGTAATCATCGGTGTCGTTCTCGGCCTTCTGGAAGTCCATGGCAACATCGATATTGCCCTTCCAGACCAGATCGGTGATGACCGGCTTGGGTTTCAGAATCTGCTGGATGCTGGCCAACTCGACCGTTTTAGGCGCGTCACCGTTGGTCAACGTGACTTTGCCGTCATCAGACGCTTGCAACGATTTGGCAATTTCGCCCTGATACTGGTCCTGCTTGACCATCAACTTCTGGTCGCTCTCAAGCGTTTTGACCTGTTTCCAGTCAACCGGAATAGAACCGCCATAAGCGGTGTCAATCACCAGCTTGCCGCCGTCGAAAAGCTTGATGGTGCCGGTGATTTTGTCGCCATTCTTCAACCAGACGGTATCGGCGAGCAAAGGAGTAGTGGCAACGGAGGCAGCGAGGAACAGCAGAGTTCTAGTCAGCATAAGCAACAAGGAGGCTCAGTTAGCGGAAAATCGGGCATCATCCATAACGGATGACGTCAAGGCAATCGAAGACCGCCGCAGGAACAGAAAAGACAGACAGCAGGAAATCCTTGTAGTTCAAATACCAAGGCCCGCTTATCTAGAAACAGGAGCAACGCGTTGACCAAAAAGCAGCCGGACTCATCGGATCCTGCCGGTATGGACCCGGCTCAGGCGCGGCGTACGGCGCTGTACCTTACGCTCAATCAGGTGCCGGAAGGGAAAGTTGTCAGTTATGGGCAATTAGCGGAGTTGGCGGGTCTGGGTCGCGCGGCGCGCTGGGTCGGACGGACCTTGAGCCAGTTGCCGGACGGCACGTCGCTGCCGTGGCATCGGGTCATAGGCGCTGGCGGCAAGGTCAGTTTGCCCGTCGGCACATCGTCAGGCGACGAACAGCGCGCCCGATTACGCGCAGAAGGCATCATTGTGCAGAACAATCGGGTAGATATCCGGCGTCATGGCTGGCGTCCGATAGAGCACAGCGGTTAGAGTGCGCCCTTTGTTTTCGTAACCTGAGGCAGACTCCAGCCCATGCCCCGTAAAACCTGGCGCGCCGCGCTCGCCGCATATGCCAGCCCTTCGACTTTAGTGCTGTTATTGCTCGGATTCGCTGCGGGCATGCCCTACATGTTGGTGTTTTCTACTCTGTCGGTCTGGTTGCGTGAAGCCGGTGTCGCTCGAGAAACCATCGGCTATGCCAGCCTGATCGGGCTGGCCTATGCCTTTAAATGGGTGTGGTCCCCCCTGCTTGACCAATGGCGCCTGCCACTGCTGGGCAAATTGGGTCGGCGTCGCTCCTGGCTCGTATTGTCCCAAAGTCTGGTTATTCTGGGCCTCATCGGCATGGGATTCTGCGATCCGCAGCAGCACTTGTCCTGGCTGATCGCGATCGCTGTTGTCGTGGCTTTTTCATCCGCGACCCAAGACATCGCCATCGATGCCTATCGCCTGGAAATTGCCAACGATACTCAGCAAGCCGCCCTCGCAGCCAGTTACATGTCCGGCTACCGCGTTGCGGCGCTGCTCGCCACCGCAGGCGCGCTGTATTTTGCCGAAGGTTTCGGTTCCACAGGTTTCGCCTATAAGCACTCGGCATGGACAGGTACCTATGTGCTGTTCGGCCTGCTGATGCTGCCAGCCTTGATTACTACGCTGATCATGCGCGAACCTCCGGTGGCGCTGCGCACTCAACTGTCGGCTGCTCGCTATGGTTTCGTGCACCAGTTGGCGTCTGTCTTTGTGCTGATTGTGCTGCTGGTGTCGGTTCCGGCGATGTTCACCCAGCTCTACAACACGGACTTCGCCAGCGTGCTGTTTCAGGACGCCAGCTGGACTGACCTGTTGATGGAAGACCGTGCCTTTCTGCGCGCCATCCTTTATATCGTGCTCACCGTAGCGTGCCTGTCCTCGATGGGCCGGCGCGGGCTGGCTCCAGTGCTGACGCCAATCAATGACTTCATCCTGCGTTATCGCTGGCAGGCATTCCTGTTGCTGGGTTTGATCGCGACTTACCGCATGTCAGATACGGTCATGGGTGTCATGGCCAACGTCTTCTACATCGATCAGGGCTTTACCAAGGACCAGATCGCCAGTGTCAGCAAGATATTCGGGTTGATCATGACGCTGCTGGGCGCAGGCTTTGGCGGGCTGCTGATCGTGCGTTTTGGCATCATGCCGATCCTGTTTATCGGCGGCCTGACCTCGGCGGCCACCAACCTGCTATTCCTGATGCTGGCCGACATGGGTCCGAACCTCAAAATGTTGGTGCTGACCATTTCGCTGGACAACTTCAGCTCCGGATTGGCGACCTCAGCGTTCGTGGCGTATCTATCCAGCCTGACCAACCTCAAATTCTCGGCGACACAATACGCGCTGCTCAGCTCGATCATGTTGCTGCTGCCGCGTTTGCTGGGGGGGTATTCGGGGGTTGTGGTGGAGAAGTACGGCTATCACAACTTCTTCCTGATCACTGCGCTATTGGGCGTGCCAACGCTGATCATGATCATCCTGCAGTGGAGCAAGGAGGCGCGCCAGGACAAGGCGGCTGAGGTGCTTGAGGCTGAGAAGCCGGCCAACAGTCCGACAGACCTGTAGGACCGGCTTTAGCCGGGAGGGCGTATTGCTGATCAACGGAATAGTCCGATGCCACCGCCCCTCTCCCGGCTGAAGCCGGTCCTACAGGAAATGCATTCCAACACAGATAACCAGCTACTGCGGTGCTGCTGAATCCTGAACCACGCGAATCACTCGCTGCGGGAACGGGATATCAATATTGGCAGCACGCAGACGGTCACGGGCTTCGGCGTTGAAGCGGTTCGACACATCGCCGAAATCACCGGTCTTGACCCAGACCCGCAGCGAAACAGTGATCGAGCTATCACCCAGCGCAGCCACCACGGCCTGCGGTGCAGGGTCCTGCAGTATGCGAGGATCATCTGCCATATCCATCAGGACTTGCAGCGCCTGCTTCAGATCGGCCTCGTAATCCACGCCCACATCGAACGTGATCTTACGGGTCGGCTGGCGATTGGTGTTGGTGATAATCCCGTTGGACAGATTGCCGTTGGGCAGGATCACTGTCTTGTTATCGCCGGTGCGCACCACGGTATGGAATATCTGGATACTGTCGACAGTGCCCGCGATACCTTGGGCTTCGATCCAGTCACCGATACGGAACGGGCGAAACAGCAGAATCAGCACGCCACCCGCGAAGTTCGCCAGACTGCCTTGCAACGCCAGACCAATCGCCAGACCTGCAGCACCGATAGCGGCCACGAACGAGGTGGTTTCAACCCCGATCATCGACGCAACGCTGACAACCAGCAGAATCTTGAGAATGATGTTGGCCAGGCTGCTGATGAAACCTTGTAGCGCGAGATCAGCATTGCGCAATGCCAGTAGCGCACCCACTTTGGTGGTCAAACGGTTGATCAGCCACCAACCAATCGTCAGGGTTACCAACGCCAACAGCACACGGCTGCCGTATTCCATGATCATCGGGATCCAGGCCTGAGAGGCCTTTACCAGATGATCCATTTCGGCATTCAAATCCATCTTTCTCTCCTCACATTTCCCGACCTGACGGCGCAACCATCAGACCGGGCCCGATGGTTACACCCTTGCACAAGCCATAGGCGCCGAAGGAAAACGAATTCCTGCGCCCAGGCCAGTCAATCAGTCGCGGAAGTTATTGAATTGCAGCGGCATGCCAAATTCATTGGCACGCAGGACAGCCATCGCTTCTTGCAGGTCGTCACGCTTCTTGCCGGTCACTCGTACTTGCTCGCCTTGAATGGCGGCCTGGACCTTGAGCTTGGCTTCCTTGATGTGAGCGACGATTTTCTTCGCCAGCTCTTTGTCGATGCCTTCCTTGAGAACGGCGTCCTGCTTCATCAATTTACCCGAAGCAAAGGCGTCTTTGACTTCAAGGCATTTGACGTCGATCTTGCGCTTGACCAGGCACAACTTGAGGATTTCGATCATCGCTTCAAGCTGGAACTCTGCCTCGGCGGTCAGGCTGACCGTCAGGTCCTTTTCCTTGAACTCGAATTCGCCTTTACCTTTCAAGTCGTAGCGACGGTCCAGCTCTTTGATAGCGTTGTCGACGGCGTTAGTGACTTCGTGTTTATCCAGTTCGGACACTACGTCGAACGAGGGCATGTCATTTCTCCAATGGATGGCGCTCAAACGCCTGTCTTTGATGTGAATAAAACCCGGTTATTATAACGAGACTTTCCCGCGTTCACTGCGAGCCATCCATGTCGACAGCCAATTTCTCGCTCCTGCTCAGTTTTCTTCGCCTCGCCGTGAGCCGCTAATGGCCGTCGTCTGGCATGTGTTGGGGGCCGGGAGTCTGGGCAGCCTTTGGGCAGTGCGACTGGCAAGAGCAGGTTTGCCGGTGCGATTGGTTCTGCGTGATGCCGCGCGCCTGGCTGCATACGAGGCCAATGGCGGGACTCTGGCGCTGGTTGAGCAAGGTGTTGAGAGTCGAATGACAATCAGCGCGCAGACGTTCGACGGCAAAGAGCCCATCGCACTGCTGTTGCTGGCGTGCAAGGCTTACGATGCCGAACTGGCCGTATCGGCGCTGGCGCATCGACTGACACCTGACGCGCAAATCATCCTGCTGCAGAACGGCCTGGGCAGTCAGGACGCGGTCGCCGCAAAAGTCCCAAAAGCGCGTTGTATCTGCGCCTCCAGCACCGAAGGAGCGTTCCGCCAACGAGACGGAACCGTGGTGTTTGCCGGGCATGGTTATAACTGGCTGGGCGACCCTGCCCATCCTTCCCCGCCTGAGTGGCTGAGTGATCTGCAACCGGCAGGCATTCCCCATGAATGGACGCCGGATATCCTCACCCGGCTCTGGCGCAAGCTGGCACTGAACTGTGCGATCAACCCACTGACCGTACTGCACGACTGCCAGAACGGTGGCTTGATGCAACATCACTGCGAAGTTGCAACGCTGTGCGCGGAGCTGAGCGAACTGCTTCAACGCTGCGGACAGCCAGACGCGGCCGAAGACTTGCACAGTGATGTGCTGCGAGTCATTCAGGCCACAGCGGCCAATTACTCCTCGATGCATCAGGATGTCGCGCAAGGACGCCGCACAGAGATCAACTATCTGCTGGGTCATGCCTGCGCAACGGCTGAGCGCCATGGCATCGTGGTTCCACATTTGCAGCAACTGAAAGTCAGACTTGTAAAACACCTTACGGATAGAGGGCTGCCTGCGAACTAGCTCCGGCCACGTGTTTGCCCAATGGCCGGGGTGCGCGCTACCCTGAACATTCCTCATCCCAGTGTGATCCGTCCCCATGCCATTGCGCCAACGCCTGGAAAACCTGCCGGTCGGCCAGAAGCTACTGGCAGCCTTGCTGGTCTTGCTTACCACGGTCCTGCTGGTTGCCAACCTGACGTTCATCAGCGCCGCCTATTACATTTCCCAAGAGGCCATGGCCCCTCAGGCACTGCAGACCATTGGCCGCCTGATCAGCAACCCTAACCTCGCGGAACAGGCACTCAGTTCACCTGCGGATGCCGAATCGTTGCTCAAGGAGCTGAAAAATTACGGCCCTTTACGCGCTGCCGCACTTTACGACACCAATGGCGAACGGATCGGCCAACTGCAACAAGGCGACAAGCTCAGGCTGCCCTTACGGTTCAAGGACATTGAAAGCTGGCGCATCACCGAGTTTCGTAACACGCAGTTGATCCCGGTACCGAAAGCAGGTCAGGCACCGGGCCACCTGTTGCTGGTTGCCAGCAGCGAATTACCAACTGCGTTCTACACCGGCACCCTGACTGCCAGCCTCGGCATTCTGGTGTTCAGCGTGCTGCTCTGGCTGGTCATTGCCCGGCAGATTCGGCGCCTGATCACCGAACCCATTTACCAGTTGGAAGAGCTCTCACGCCAGGTCACGCGGGAAGAGAGCTACGCATTGCGCGCAGCGCCAGGCAACAAGGATGAAATCGGCAGTCTTGCTGAAGCCTTCAACACCATGCTGTCGCGAATCGAAGCTCGAGAGCAGCAACTCAAGCGCGCTAGGGACGACTCCCAGGAAGCCTACGATCAGGCTCAGGGCCTGGCCGAAGAAACCCGGAACACCAACCGCAAGCTGGAGCTTGAGGTGAAGGTGCGCAGCAAGATCGAGAAGAAGCTCACCGGGTTCCAGAACTACCTGAACAGCATCATCGACTCGATGCCTTCGGCGCTGATTGCGCTGGATGAACAGCTGTATGTCACCCAGTGGAATCAGGAAGCCAGCGCACTTTCCGGCACGCCTCTGGATGAAGCACTGAATCAACCGATATTCCTGGCCTTCCCGCCCATGAAAACCTTCCTGCCACAACTCAAGCAGACGGTGGAGAAACACAGCGTCACCAAGATCGAACGGGTCACCTGGATCAAGGACGAAGAGCGTCGTCACTATGCCCTTACCTTCTACCCGCTGACTGGCGGCGCGGGGCAAGGCGTGGTGATTCGTGTCGATGACATCACTCAGCGGTTGTCGCTGGAAGAGATGATGGTGCAGTCCGAGAAGATGCTTTCCGTCGGCGGTCTTGCGGCAGGCATGGCCCATGAGATCAACAATCCGCTGGGTGCGATCCTGCATAACGTGCAAAATATTAGGCGGCGGCTATCAACCGACCTGCAGAAAAACATTGAGCAGGCCGAAGCCGAAGGCATTGAGCTGGAAACAGTAAATCGTTATCTGGTCAGCCGGGAAGTACCCAAACTGCTCGACGGCATTCAGCAAGCCGGCGCACGGGCCGCGAAGATCGTCAGTCACATGCTCAGTTTCAGTCGTCTCAGCACCCGGCAAATGGCTCCGTGCGACTTGCCGGCATTGATTGATCAGGCGGTAGAGATCGCCAGTAACGACTTCGATCTGACCATCGGTTTCGACTTCAAGGGCCAGGCCATCATTCGTCAATTTGACCCGGAACTGGGGCCGGTGCCGGGTACGGCCAATGAACTGGAACAGGTGTTGCTGAATCTGCTCAAGAACGCTGCACAGGCCATTCACCAGCGTCCAGACGATGCCGAGCCGGGGCGGATCATCCTGCGTACCAGACTGAATCCGCCCTGGGCTGAAATTCAGGTCGAAGACAACGGCGTCGGCATGACCGAACAAGTGCGCAAACGTACGTTCGAACCGTTCTTCACGACCAAGGAAATCGGTCAGGGAACCGGGCTGGGGCTGTCGGTTTCGTACTTCATCATCACCAACAATCACAAAGGCCAGATGGAGGTGCACTCTTCTGTCGGCCAGGGCACCTGCTTCACCTTGCGCCTGCCCTTGGCGGGCAGCCAGGTGAACGTGCCTGAAGCGGTCATTTCGCCGCTATAACGGAGCATTGAGAATGGGTTTTCGCTTGTCAAAGATTTACACACGCACTGGCGACACCGGCGAAACCGGCCTGGGTGACGGCCGACGCGTACCGAAGGATCACCCTCGGGTCGAGGCGATCGGCGAAGTTGATACGCTCAACAGCCAGCTTGGATTACTCCTCGCCGGGCTGGCCGAGCAATTGTCGGCAAAGCCGGCTCTCGCGGAAGTAATCGAAGTGCTCGCGCCGTGTCAGCACCGGTTGTTCGATCTCGGCGGTGAACTGGCGATGCCGGTCTATCAGGCGCTGGATCAGGCAGAGATTGATCGACTGGAAGCAGCTATTGACCTATGGAATGAAGAGCTGGGGCCACTGGAGAATTTCATTCTGCCAGGCGGCTCAGCGCTGATCGCCCAGGCCCACGTCTGCCGCAGCCTGGCCCGCAGTGCCGAAAGACGCTGTCAGCATCTGAATGCTGTAGAGCCTTTGACCGGGGTCGGGCTGGCGTATATCAATCGGCTGTCGGATCTGCTTTTTGTCGCAGCGCGGTTGATTGCCAAGCGGCAGGGTATTGCGGAGATATTGTGGGAGGCGGCCAAGAAGCCGTAGTCAGGCGATTAGTGTGTGTTGGAGCGAGGCTTGACCGCGAAGTCGTTGCTCGGGTGTATCAGGCACACCGAGTTATAGTTCTTCGCGGGCAAGCCTCGCTCCAACAGGTCGGGGGTCATTCCCCCGGCCAGAACGCCCTGATCCCCGCTACACCTTGCGCGCCGCTCTCCCAGGCTTTTTGCTGTTCAGCAGGGCCGACACCGCCGAGCAGATAAACCGGTTTGCTAAACCCGGCAATCAATTCCTGAGCCTGTTCCCAACCCAACGGTTGAGCATCAGGGTGAGTCTGGGTTGGCTGGACGGGTGACAAAGTGACGAAGTCGACGTCCATCAGTTCGGCCAAGGCCAGCTCTTCAGCGTTATGGCAGGACGCTGCCAGCCAGCGATCCTTGGGAAACGGACGACCATTCGGGGCCAGTTTGCGCAGCTGTGCCGACGTCAGGTGCCAACCCGCAGCAGGAAAGTCGCCCAGCCACTCCAGAGGCCCCTTGAGCATCAACTGCGCCTTACCGGCACACAAACCCACTGCGTCCACCGCCAGATCGCGGTATTGCGGGTCATAGCCATTCGGTGCGCGTAGCTGGACCAGTTTGACGCCGCTCGCGATAGCCTTCTGCATACCGCGCAGCAATTTCGGGGTTTCCAGTTCACCGGGAGTAATCAGGTATTCGCCGGGCAGGCGCGCCGCCGCGACGATAGGCCGATTGGCCGCCGGGAACTCATAATCAGCCAATTCGCGATGGGTTACCCAGGCCAGTGGCTGCCCTTCGACACCATGTGGCTCGCCGGTAAATGCCGACACTTCCCAGACGTCCAGCAGCACCTGCTTGTCCGGATAATCATGCTGAATCTTGATCAGCGGCCGCGCTTGTGTGACGACGATGTTCAACTCTTCTTGAAGCTCACGGGCAAGCGCAGCCTCGACAGCTTCTCCCGGCTCGACCTTGCCACCGGGAAACTCCCACAAACCACCCTGGTGCTGGGTATCGGCACGCCGTGCAATAAGGATCTTGCCGTCAACGCCGCGGATAACCGCCGCTGCTACATGAATACGTTTCACCCTTCGACTTCCTCTAAAGCACCCTTCTGCCAACGCTGAAACAGCGGCCATTGGTAGAGGGTTTCGATGTACGCCAACGCTTCGGCAGGCAGTTCGATTCGATACGTGCGCAAGCGAATCGCGACAGGGGCAAAAAACGCGTCAACTGCGCTGGCCTTGCCGAACAGAAACGGACCGTCTTCAGTGGCAGCCGCACGGCATTCAGCCCACAGCTGGACGATACGTTCGATGTCGCTCTGAGCTTCAACCGAGATGACTTCCAGTGCCGCGTCCCGATGCAAGTCCATTGGCAGGTTGGAGCGAAGCCCCATGAACCCGCTGTGCATTTGTGCACAGGCCGAACGCGCCTGCGCACGAGCAGCCGTTTCGCTGGGCCACAAACCTGCATCAGGGAATTGTTCCGCAAGGTATTCGATGATCGCCAGCGAGTCGGCAATTGAACCATGCGGGGTTTTCAACAAGGGCACTTTGCCGGACGGCGAGTGCTCGAGAATCTGCTGGCGGGTGTTGCTCTGATCCAGACGGATCAGTTGTTCGGTATGCGCCGCGCCGGTCATGTACAGCGCCAGCGCCGGTCGTAGCGACCAGGAGGAGTAGCGTTTGTCGCCGATGATCAGGTGCAGGGTCATGAGGAATTCTCCAGATAGAGCGAGCTGATCATGTTTCTGTGGGACTTCACACTGCCTGCAAACTGATCGGCGCCTGAATCGACGCCATCGCGAGCAAGCTCACTCCTACAGAGAACTGTGGTCCGTGGAAGCGAATTCAAGCGCAAAAGAGACTTCGCGAATGAATTCGCTCCCACAGGTCCGATTATCTTCAGATCAGGTGCGATATTCCGCGTTGATCTTCACGTACTCGTGGGACAGGTCAGTGGTCCAGATGGTCTCGCTGCAGTCACCACGGCCCAGTTCGATGCGAATGGTGATTTCGGCTTCGGCCATCACTGCCGAGCCTTGCTCTTCAGTGTAGGTGGTCGCGCGGCAGCCCTTGCTGGCGATGCAGACGGAGCCCAGGAACACGTCAATCTTGCTCACATCAAGATCAGGCACACCGGCACGGCCTACAGCAGCCAGGATACGGCCCCAGTTAGGATCGGAGGCGAACAGTGCGGTCTTGATCAATGGCGAGTGAGCCACAGCGTAACCAACGTCCAGACATTCCTGATGATTGCCACCGCCGTTGACTTCAACCGTCACGAACTTGGTAGCGCCTTCGCCGTCACGGACGATAGCCTGCGCCACTTCCATGCACACGTCGAATACTGCGGTTTTCAGCGCGTCAAACAGCGGCCCCTTCGCTTCAGTCACTTCCGGCAAATTAGCCTGGCCCGTTGCGATCAGCATGCAGCAGTCGTTGGTCGACGTATCGCCATCGATGGTGATGCGGTTGAACGACTTGTTGGCACCATCACGGATCAGATCCTGCAATACGCTTTGCGAAACCTTGGCGTCAGTGGCGATGTAGCCCAGCATGGTTGCCATGTTCGGGCGAATCATGCCTGCACCTTTACTGATTCCGGTCACAGTGACGGTCACGCCATCAATCTGAAACTGACGGCTCGCGCCTTTCGGCAGCGTATCGGTGGTCATGATGCCGGTAGCTGCAGCCGCCCAGTTATCCACAGACAGGTCATCGAGGGCGGCTTGCAGTGCGCCTTCGATCTTTTCCACAGGCAACGGCTCGCCGATCACACCAGTGGAATAAGGCAGCACGGCATTGGCATCCACGCCCGTCAGCTCAGCCAGTCTGGCGCAGGTGCGCGCAGCGTTGGCCAGACCCGGCTCGCCGGTGCCCGCGTTGGCGTTACCTGTGTTGGTCAGCAGGTAACGCACGGGGCCGTTGACGCGTTGTTTGGCGAGGATGACCGGCGCGGCGCAGAACGCGTTAAGGGTGAAAACACCCGCCACACTGGAGCCTTCGGCGCAGCGCATGACCACAACGTCCTTGCGACCCGGACGTTTGATACCGGCAGAAGAAATACCCAGTTCAAAACCGGGAACCGGGTGCAATGTCGGCAAAGGACCAAGACCAACAGCCATGAGGTGCGCTCCTTGAAAGATATCTGCGCCGCCCGCTTCGGTACGGCAATCGATTGAAAAACGCCGCGACGGGTAAGCCGGTCGCGGCGTTAGTGCTGTTACTTCAAAACCACTACCGGTTCAAAATCAGGATCAGCCGATTTGACCATGGCAGTGTTTGTACTTTTTGCCGGAACCACACCAGCACAGCTCGTTGCGACCTTGCTTCTGGTCGTTACGGACCGGAAGGGTAGCGACATCGACGCCCTCTTCAACCAGTGCTTCTGGCTGCTCAAGGCCCGGTGCTTCAGCGTGTTCGAACTGCATGCGCTGCGCCAGCTCTTCGGCGTCGCGACGCAGACGAGCTTCCTCTTCTTCCGGATCTTCGCGGCGAACCTGAACGTGAGACAGCACACGAATGGCATCGCGCTTGATCGAATCCAACAGTTCCTGGAACAGCGTAAAGGATTCGCGCTTGTATTCCTGCTTCGGGTTCTTCTGAGCGTAGCCACGCAGGTGAATACCGTGACGCAGGTGATCCATGGTGGACAGGTGGTCCTTCCAGAGATCGTCCAGAACGCGCAACAGAATCTGCTTCTCGAACGAGCGCAACGCTTCGGCGCTGGCCTGCTCTTCTTTCTCGTTGTACGCGGCGAGCAGCTCTTCGAGGAGCTTCACGCGCAACGTGTCTTCGTGCAGGTGATCGTCTTCGTCCAGCCATTGCTGAATCGGCAGCTTCACACCGAAGTCGGTTTCGAGCGCTGCTTCCAGACCGGCAACGTCCCACTGTTCCGGCATGGATTGCGGCGGAATGTGCTGGCTGATCAGACTGTTGAGTACGTCTTCGCGGAACTCGGCGATAGTGTCACCAATGTTGGTAGCGGCCAGCAGGCTGTTACGCATGTGGTAAATCACTTTACGCTGCTCGTTGGAAACGTCGTCGAACTCGAGCAATTGCTTACGGATATCGAAGTTGCGACCTTCAACCTTACGCTGTGCCTTCTCGATCGCGTTGGTCACCATGCGGTGTTCGATCGCTTCACCGGACTGCATGCCCAGTGCTTTCATGAAGTTCTTCACTCGATCAGAAGCGAAGATGCGCATCAGGCTGTCTTCCAGCGACAGGTAGAAACGGCTTGAACCGGTATCACCCTGACGACCGGCACGACCACGCAGCTGGTTATCGATACGGCGCGATTCGTGGCGCTCGGAAGCAATAACGTGCAGGCCGCCCGCTTCGATCACTTGCTGATGGCGTTTCTGCCAGTCGGCCTTGATCTGAGCGATTTGCTCCGGGCTCGGGTTTTCCAGCGCAGCAACTTCAACTTCCCAGTTACCGCCCAACAGGATGTCAGTACCACGACCGGCCATGTTGGTGGCGATGGTCAGGGCGCCCGGACGACCGGCCTGAGCAATGATCTCAGCTTCTTTTTCGTGGAACTTGGCGTTCAGAACCTTGTGTTCGATACCTTCCTGGTTGAGCAACCGGGACATGTGCTCGGAAGTTTCGATGGTCGCAGTACCAACCAGTACCGGACGATTCTCGGCCAGGCAGGCCTTGATGTCAGTCACGATGGCGGCGTACTTCTCTTCCGCCGTCAGGTACACAAGGTCGTTGAAGTCTTTACGCGCCAACGGCTTGTTAGGCGGAATGACCATGACCGACAAGGTGTAGATCTGGTGGAATTCGAACGCTTCGGTGTCGGCTGTACCGGTCATGCCGGACAGTTTGTTGTACAGACGGAAGTAGTTCTGGAACGTGGTCGAAGCCAGCGTCTGGCTTTCGGCCTGAATATTCAGGTTTTCCTTCGCTTCGATAGCCTGGTGCAGACCTTCGGACAGACGGCGACCCGGCATGGTACGACCGGTGTGCTCGTCGACCAACAGAACCTGGCCGTCCTGAACGATGTACTCGACGTTGCGATTGAACAGCGTGTGCGCACGAAGACCGGCATAAACGTGAGTCAGCAGACCCAGGTTGTGTGCCGAGTACAGGCTTTCGCCTTCAGCCAGCATGCCGACTTCGGTGAGCATCTCTTCGATGAACTGGTGACCGGCCTCGTTCAGCTCGACCTGACGGGTCTTCTCGTCAACGGTGTAGTGACCGGCTTTGGTCACTTCGCCTTCCACTTCTTCGATATGTTGCACGAGACGCGGAATCAGGCGGTTGATCTCGGTGTACAGCTTGGAGCTGTCTTCAGCCTGACCGGAGATGATCAGCGGCGTACGCGCTTCGTCGATGAGGATCGAGTCCACTTCGTCGATCACGGCAAAATTGAGTTCGCGCTGGAACTTGTCGTCCATGCTGAACGCCATGTTGTCGCGCAGATAGTCGAAACCGAACTCGTTGTTGGTGCCGTAGGTGATGTCAGACGCGTAAGCCGCACGCTTTTCTTCTGGCGGCTGGAATGGCGTGACGATGCCAACGCTCAGGCCGAGGAATTCGTACAGTGGACGCATCCAGTTGGCGTCACGACGAGCGAGGTAGTCGTTGACCGTTACCACGTGCACGCCCTTACCGGACAATGCATTGAGGTAAACCGCCAGTGTACCCACCAGGGTTTTACCTTCACCGGTACGCATTTCGGCAATCATGCCTTCGTGCAGAGTCATGCCGCCAATCAACTGAACGTCAAAGTGGCGCATACCCATGACGCGCTTACCGGCTTCACGTGCGACCGCGAAAGCTTCAGGAAGCAGCTGATCGAGGGTCTCACCTTTGGCTAAGCGGGCCTTGAACTCTTCGGTCTTGGCACGGAGTTGCTCGTCCGAAAGGGCCACCATTTGCTCTTCGAAGGCATTGACGATCTGTACCGTCTTGAGCATGCGCTTCACTTCACGCTCGTTCTTGCTTCCAAAAAGTTTTTTTAACAAAGGCGCAAACATATCGACAGGATCTTCCAGACATAGGAATGGAGGGCGGCCCCGTGAGTCGCCCGTGCAGCCCTCATGGCCGCATGCGAACGAGTATTCTACCCGGAAACGATGGTGAGGAAAGTGGCGTTATTCCACGATGCTGGCACAGCGCTGTGACGGGGCTGTTTGTAGATAGGGTCATTTCCCGAGAGTTCAACCCGTCAAGACTAGAAGTTAGCCATTGATTTTGCGGGCAAAACCGGCAAACCCGCATGGGACAAGGGGTTGCGGGCGCTTTCTGATAACATGACAAACTTGTCATTCAGAGTTGTAGCTCATGGCGTTTCGTCCACTCCCCGCTCGGGCACCCGCAGTATTGCTGCGTGAAGCGAAGCCTTTGAAGGGTATTTTTCATCATGCCCAGCGTTTGGGGCACCTGCAACGGCTGCTTGAAAGCCAGTTGCAGCCCGCTGCGCGCGAACATTGTCATGTGGCTTCGTGGCGCGAAGGCAGCTTGCTGCTGATTGTGACCGACGGTCATTGGGCGACGCGTTTGCGCTATCAACAAAAGCGCCTGCAGCGACAGCTGACCGCCTTCGACGAGTTTGCCAGCCTCACGCGGATTGTCTTCAAGGTTCAGCCACCTACGCCCGTCCAAGGGGCTAAAGGGCACACGATGGACTTGTCGACCATAGCCGCCGAGAGCATTCAGGCGACGGCTGACGGAATTACCGATCCGAAACTGCGCGCCGCGCTGGAGCGCCTGGCGGCGCATGCGAAGGATCGCAAGGTTTAACCCAGAACCCGTAGGACCGGCTTTAGCCGGGAGGACGTCTGGGCATCCGCTAGATCTGCTTCGGCAGAAATACTGTCCTCCCGGCTAAAGCCGGTCCTACGGGATTGAAAGCAAACTGTAGATTTTCCAACAAAAATCGAATTTATTCAGTGAGTTATATTTTTTCACAGGGGTGCCATAGCACCGCGTACTCCTGCAAGCGCCGAAATTCAGCGCACTCAACGCTTGCCCAGCACCGTTTCAAATTGCGAAGCACCTGCCTGGAGCATCCCCGCCTGCACTAAAAGGGGCGTGACCACTGCGTCCGGTTCGACCCAGCCACTGATCTTTAGCTGACGCTTGTCAGGCTCCAGCCGGGCCTCGAAGCGGTGCTCGCCCTTTTGCTGCACGTCGACCAAAAACCGCAGGCCGTCCCGGCATTCAAACTTTAGCTGCGCGTTACCGAGGACCACTGTCCATGGTGAAAGCAGGGCCACATCCTCCCCCTGAAGGTCGCCCGTACTGGACAGACACCTGGCACCTCGACCGTTCAGTTGTAACCGGCCTTGCCATTGACCATCAAGCAGATAACCGGTTGCCGGAGTCAGTTGACTGGCGACGGGCTCAAACTGCGCCTGCCAGGCCCAAGGCCAGCCGCTGACCTTCAACTCCCATATGCGTTGCTGGAAACCAGCACTCAAAGTGGCCTGTCCGAACCAGGGTTGAACACGCCAGACCAACGGTCCCAGCGCACCGAGCCTGTCCATGCGACCGTTCCACAGGGTGCCGGTAACAGCCACTGGCTGCCAGGCTGGGCTCCACGGTACAAATCTGGCCAAAAATGCAGCAGGTGTGTTCAGCATCAGCGTCGAGATAAAAACCACTGCTCCCAGTACCCATGATCTGCGACTCATGGCTGACCGCCTGTCCGGCCGACGTCCAGACTGAACACCAGGCTTTGATGTCCCTGTTCAAGGCTCCAGCGCAGAGGACGGCCGCCCTGTGCCTGGATGCTGCTCAACAGTTGCGCCAGGCCTTCGGCACGCGTCAGCTCACCCTGCAATTGCCAGACCTCTCCCCGCGGCTCGACCCGCGTCAACACCAGTCCACGTGCACTGGCCAAGGCTTGCCAGTACTCGCTGGTGAAGGTGATGCCGGGCGTTAGCGCCCGGGCCTGCTGCGCGAGCATTGGCCACTGCCGCAATTCCTTGCTCAACGCCAGCAACGGGCGACCGATCAGCACCAGCAGTAAAGTCAGCACCACTACCCACCCTGCCAGCAAGGTATAACGGCGCGTGGCGGGTAAGGCGCTGAAGGCCATGAAAGCCCGATCAATAGAAGCCTTCATGGCTGTCCGTCCAGATTGAAGTGAAGGGTCAACAACGAGGTCTTTGCATCCGGCTCGACTCTCACCTTCGCGCCCGCATTCCGGGCGATCGCTTGCCAGTGATCCGTCGCCGACTCCGGTTTACTGCCGTGGAGCACCACCCGCCAGTTTTGCCCGTCGAAGTAGCTACCGGATACGCCCCACCCCTGCTGAGTGTCGAGCCAGCGCCCTACTGCTTTTTCCAACTCCACCATCTGCTGTTGGCGGGTTCGCCAGTCCAACTGATCGGCGTGCATCCGCGACAGCAATCGCTCCGCCTGGCGGGCGCTCGCCACCGGACCTGTGACTGCCTCGACCTGCGCTTTCCAGACAGGCACCTGCTGCCAGAACTGCCCTAGCGCCAAAGCCCCCCAACAGAGCGACAACAACACGCAGGCCACCACCAAACGACGCTGGGTTTGACTGAAAGGCAGCGTTCGCCGCGTCGCGTTCATCTTGCGACGGCCAACACCGCTCAGCAGGTTGGGCAGACGATCCAGTGATGCCCACTGCGACGGCCATGATCCGGATATTTCATGGTCAACAGGCTTCCATCCTTCGGGCAGCTCGCCCAGCACATCAGGCCAGCGCAGCCAGCGCTGCACACCATTGGCATCGGTACGCTTGAGGCAACTGTCATCTGCGCGTGTCCAACGCCACAACTGATCAGGCTCCGGCGCTGGCAATAGCTGCATTTCCGCCCATAGATGGCTGGGCGAAAGACCCAATGCGTCGCACTCTGCCAACCAGCGCTCGACGAGCACTCGTTCCACTACGATTAATTCAAGATGCCCGGCCATCCGGGAAAGGCAGCTAACCTGCAACTGATCGGCAGGCTGTTGCAAGGATTCCTCTAATAGCTGCGGCCATTCGTAGGGTTTGAGTCCTGGCGGCGCAGACACCTGGAAATGGCTGCAATGCGCAGCGGGCATTATCAGCGCGACGGACTCTTGCGCTGAGTGTGCAGGCGCAGGCCAGTTACCTGACTCAGTTCCGGGCAAACGTCGCCATTGCCAGGGTGCCGAATCATCAAGGCCCGGACGCACCAGCAACCACTGTCGCGCAGCGGATCGGTCAGCAAGCCAACGGTCAAACATGGCAGCAGACCGGATCACAATGAGCTATCCGGCAAATTGAAGGTGCAGACATAAGGCGCTCCATGACGCTCGAATTCGAGTCGCACACCCCGATTGGGCTGCTGGGCGACCGATGAAGGAAACGCCAGCCAGCGGGTTCCCTGAAAAAAACTGAACTGGACCTTATCGACGTCATCCAGCCGCTCCCGGCGCTGCCATCGGGCGACACTGGCAGCATAAAGATCGCCCGAGGTGGAGACCTCCAGACTGCGCTTACCCGGGCTGAACTCAAGCCGCTGTCGTTGCAACCGCGACTGTCCGTCAGTGTCGGGCCAGGCGGTCAGTGCCACCCATTCGAGCTGCCGGGCTGCAGGCTTCCAGTCCAGCCAGTTCACTGGCAGTGGCAGGCGCTGTTCGTACAATTGGCGCAGGACCATGCCGTCCAGCCTTCGCTCCAGCGCCAGACAGAACTCCAGCACCAGTGGCTCGTTTCCTGGTTCGGCAAGACGCTCACGAACGCTCAACCAACCATTGACCAACGCGGCAAGCATCACGCCAAGCACGGCTGTCAACGCCATTGCCACCAGTAATTCGACCAGGGTCAGGCCATGTTCCGGTCGCCTCATGGCCGCACCAGAAACAGAGTGAAATGTCCGAGCGGCTCGCGCTCATCGCGAGCGGCAAACAGTGCCAGTTCGCCCCGCCTCAAGTTCTGCACGCGCGTCATGCCCAGATCCAGACGCCAGTAGCAGGTCATCTCACCCTGACGCAATTCACCACGCACCTGATTAATCTGCGGCCAATACCGCTCGACCCCAAATCGCGCTTCCAGCTCACGCGCACATAGACTGCCCAATCGATGCTGTTGAACCGACTGATGAACAGCGATGCGCTGGCGCAACATTTGACTGACCATCACCGCCATCACGGCCGCAATACCCAGAGCGACCATCACTTCCAGCAATGTAAAGCCGCCCTCGCGTTTCATGGCAGGCTCACCTGAACAAGGCTGTTGTCAGTGCGCCATTCCCAGCGCTGCTGTCCTTCGGGCCATTGCCAGTTCAACGTCACAGGCCTTGCCACCCCGGCAGGCGTGAACACCACCTGTGGCTCAGTGGACACTGGCCAGTCTGCCGCCAATTGCGCTGGCCAAGGCTTGAGTCGAGTCGGATCAACCACCCAGCGCGTCTGGTCCCGGTCCTGCTGCAACTTAACAAATTCGGGCTGACGACCATTCCAGCGCAATCCCAACACCTGACCGCTGTGCCGGGCCTGCGCGGCGCGGATTCGCGCCTCGACCGACAATTGCTGCAAGGCTTGCTGCATCGGTGCCTGACCTGAGTCCAGCCATGCAACACTCATCGCACTGAACAAGCCGATGATCAGCAACACCACCAGCATCTCCAGCAGCGAGAAGCCTTGCGAGAACTTCACGATCAGAGGTTCCAGTTACCGATATCAGCGTCGGTCCCCTCGCCATCCGACGCGCCGTCAGCCCCCAGCGAATAGATATCAATACGTCCATGCTCGCCTGGAGCACGGTAGTGGTAGGGGTTGCCCCAAGGATCATCTGGCAGACGCCGGATGTAACCATCGGCGCGCCACGAGCGTGGCAGTGGTTCGACCTTGGGCGCGCTGACCAGGGCGGTCAGTCCCTGCTCGGTACTGGGGTAACGCAAGTTATCCAGACGATACATATCCAGGGCCTGTTCCAGCGTGGACAGATCAGCCAGGACCTTCTGGCGCATGGCCTTGTCCTGATTGCCGAGCACGCTGGGCGCAACGACTGCAATCAGCAAACCAATGATGAAGATCACCACCATGATTTCCATCAATGTGAAGCCGCGCTGGCGCTTTTGATTCAGAGGGGGCATCAGAAAACTCTCCATGGATTAAAAAGCGAGCCCTTGATTGAGCTGCATGATCGGTAACAGCACGGCCAGGACGATGAACAGCACCACACCGCCCATCACCAGAATCATCAGTGGTTCGAACAAGGCCATTAGCATGTCCACGTGCCGGGTGAAACCGCGTTCCTGGTTGTCCGCGACCCGTTCGAGCATGTCCGGCAAAGTCCCGCTGGCCTCGCCACTGGCAACCATGTTGAGTAGCAGTGGCGGGAAATGCCCGGCGGCATTCAGGGCGCGATGCAGGCTGACACCACCTTCCACTTGTTCACGAACGATGGTCAGCGTGCGATGTATTTCACGATTGCTGACCGTCGCTGTCGCAACCTGCAATGCCTCAAGCAACGGCACTCCACTCCCCACCAGAATCGCCAGGCTACGCGCGAGCCGCGCACTCTCCAGCACCCTCAGCAAGGCCCCGACTTTTGGCAGCCGCAGCAAGCTCCGATCAAGACGCAAACGCCAGTGCGGCTTGCGCAGCAGATATCCGGCAGACACCGCGGCAAGTACCGTCAGCACCAGTAGCCAGGGCCCGACGTTGACCAGCCCGCGGCTGATGCCGATCAGCAGTTGGGTGACCAGTGGCAGAGCTTGTCCGGTATGACTGAACTGCTCGGTGAGTTTGGGCACGACGAATGTCATCAGGCCAACCACGACCAACAGCGAAACCAGCATCAACACCGCCGGGTAGATCATCGCGGTCCGTGCCTTGTGTCGTTGCCGCTGTACCTGTTCGAGATGCTCGGCAAGGCGATCAAGTACCGGCGCCAACTTTCCGGAACGCTCCCCCGCTTCCACCAACGCACAATACAGACCGTTGAACAAACCGCCTTGACGACGCAGGCTTTGCGCCAGACTGTGCCCTTCGCCGAGAGCGCCGCGCACCGCCACGAGCAAGTTGCGAATCGCAGGCTCGGCAAGCTGGCGCTCAAGCGTCGCCAGGGCATCGACCAACGGAATGCCGGCACTTAACAGCGTCGCCAGTTGCCGCGTCAGTTCGCACAACTGGCTGTAATTGAGGCGCTGCCCGCGAGGGCTGCGAGACGTCGAATCCTGAATCTGCAACTCGCGCGCGAACAGCCCCTGCTCACGCAACAATTGCCGGGCATGGCGTTCGTTTTCCGCCTGAATGCTGGCCTTGCGCGAACGTCCGGCGGGATCAAGGGCCTGATAGCGATAAGTCGGCATGGATTAGCCCCGAACCGCGCGCAGCACTTCGGCGAGGCTGGTCTCGCCGCGTCGCAGGCATTCACTGGCCATGGCAGCCAGACTCTGTCGCTTGTCTGCCAGATAATCATGCATGGCAACTTCGCTGGCACCGTCGTAAAGCAGGGCGATCAGTCCCGCATCCAGCTCAATGAATTCGTACAGCCCCATCCGCCCGTCATAGCCGCTGCCCTGACAGTCTTCACAGCCTTGTGGATGAAAGCTTTCGGTCAAACCAGACAATTCTGGCCACAAACTGCGCTCAGCTTGCTGCAGCGGATGTGCGGTAGCGCAATGACACAAGCGGCGTACCAACCGTTGCGCCAGCACTCCCTTGAGGGTCGAGGCGATCAGAAAAGGCTCAATGCCCATATCGCGCAGACGGGTCACGGCGCCGACGGCACTGTTGGTGTGCAGCGTGGAAAGTACCAGGTGGCCGGTCAGGCTGGCCTGCACTGCAATTTGCGCCGTCTCCCGATCCCGGATTTCACCGAGCATGATGACGTCTGGATCCTGACGCAGAATGGCCCGCAATCCATTGGCAAACGTCATCCCTGCACGCGGATTAATCGCGGTTTGACCAATGCCGGTGATGGCGTATTCCACCGGATCTTCCACGGTCAGGATGTTGCAGGAGCCATCGTTCAGGCTGTTGAGACTGGCGTACAGGGTGGTGGTTTTGCCCGAGCCGGTCGGCCCGGTGCTGAGCACGATACCGTTGGGTCGCAGCAGGCAGGCGCGCAGACCACTCTCCACTTCAGGCGGCATGCCGAGGTTGGTCAGATCGAGCAGGCTAGCCTGTTTATCGAGCACGCGCATCACCACTCGTTCACCGTGAATCCCCGGCAACGTCGAGACCCGTATGTCCACTTCCCGCCCGCCGGAGCGCAGCGTAATTCGCCCATCCTGAGGTTGACGCTTTTCAGCGATATCCAGACGGGCCATGACTTTTATGCGCGAGACCAGCATCGTCGACAGAGCACGGGGCGGTCGCAATACTTCACGCAAATGACCATCCACCCGCAGTCTAATGACCAACGTGGCCTCGAATGTCTCTACGTGGATATCCGAGGCACGCAATCGCAAGGCTTCACCAAACAGGCCGTTTATCAGGCGAATCACCGGAGCATCATTGTCGTTCTCCAGCAAGTCCTCGATCTTCGGGAGCTCACTCATCAGGCTATCCAGATCGACCTGTTCGCCGATGCCCTCAATCAACGCGGCGGTGGCCGATTCACCTGACTGATAAAGCACTCCGAGTCGGGCGTCATAGTCCGACGCCGACAAATGTTCGACGAGGTTCGGCACGCCGTAGACGCGAATAACCTCCTGCAATATATCGGTGTCGCCGCCGGTTCTCAGCAGCAATCCCCAGCCGTGCTGCGCAGGGACTTTCGCGACACCGGTCTGCCGCGCAACGCGATACGGCAGCAACGCAGTTACCATGAGCCTTGTTCCAGACGGTCGCGGCTGGCCGGGAACAGCTGCAGCAAGTTGTCGCCATCCGCCAGGGCGGGCAAAGCCAACGAGGTGCTGGCTTTGAGGTTGCTATATTTCTCGCTGCTGAGTTGCGCCAGGGTCTGACCGTCGCGCACGATGCGCGGACGGATAAACACCATCAGGTTCTGTTTGACCCGCCTTGTGGAGTCGGAGCGAAACAAACGGCCCACCACCGGAATATCACCCAGCAAGGGCACGCGCTGATCACTGGTAGTGGACTCATCCCCAATCAGACCGCCGAGCACCACCAGGCCGTTGTCTTCGACCATGACCTTGGTTTTGATCTCACGCTTGTTGGTGATGACATCGCTGGCGGATGTGCTTTCGGCGATGGACGAGACCTCTTGCACAATGTCCAGGCGCACAGTGTTGTCGATGTTGATCTGCGGTTTGATGCGCAGCTTCACACCCACCTCTTTGCGCTCGATGGTCTGGTACGGGTTGGCGTTGTTCTGGGTCACCGAACCGGTCACGAAGGGCACTTCCTGACCAACCAGTATCGACGCTTCGGCGTTGTCGAGAGTCAACAGGGTCGGAGTCGATAGCAGGTTGAAACCACTCTGGCTTTTCAACGCGTTAAGCAGCGCGAGGAAGTTAAGCCCGCCGCCACTCAAGTTGCCAACTCCAGCCGTGACGCCTTGCACCCCGGACAGTAACTGCCCTAGCCCCGTCGTGTCATTGGCCTGCGCGAGCGCCCCGACAGCGGTGACGCTCGCGGCATTACCGCCGCTGAAATTAACGGCACCGCCACCGAAGTTGTCGCCTTGAAACAGCCATTGCACACCCAGCTCCTGAGCACGTGTGTCGGAGACCTCCGCGATGATTGCTTCAACCACCACTTGAGCACGACGAATGTCCAGTTGCTCGACGATGCTGCGATAAGCAGTCAAATCGCTGTCGGGGCCGACCATCACCACCGCGTTGGTGCCTTCCTCATATTCAATGCGAATCCCGGAGGTACTGACCGGCGTGGCTTTTTCGCTCTCCTGCCCGCCCGCTGTCGGGGCCGCCGCCTCCTGGCTCAGGCCGCGTAACACCTTGACCACTTCAGAGGCGTTGGCATGGCGCAGATACATCACCACGGTGTTGGAGTTGTGCAGCGGGTCCTGAGGTTTATCCAACTGTTTGAGCAGCGCTCGCACGCGCTCGCGACTGTCGACACTGCCACGCACCAGCAACGCGTTGCTGCGGGGGTCGGCCACTACCTGAGCACTGTCAGCTCCCTGCTCGCGCGCCAGTAAACGGGTGACCAGTTGTGCCGTGTCATTGGCGTTGGCGTTCTTTAACGGCAGAACCTCCAGCGGCTCCTGGCTCACTTGATCGAGCTGTACCAGCAGGCTGTCGATACGGTTGAGGTTGCTGCGCCAGTCTGTGATCACCAGCAGATTGGCCGACGGATACGGTGTGATCACTCCCACGCGCGGATCGATCAACGGCCTGAGGATGTTGAGCATCTGTTCACTGGCCGCATTGCGCACGCTGAATACCCGAGTTGCCATACCGTCATTGCCCCGTCCGGCTTCAGGCTTTGACTCCACCGGCACCGGTTCCAGACGTGCGGCCTGATCAGGGACGATCTTGACGCTGCCATTGGGCAAATCAACAGCTGCAAAACCCTGAGCGCGCAACTGCGCGAGAAAAATATCGTAGATCTCGTCGCCGCCCAGCATCTCATTGCTGCGCACTGTTACTTTGCCTTGCACCCGCGGGTCGATGATGAACGTGGTGTGGGTGATCCGTGAAACGCTGTCGATGAACTCGCTGAGCTCGGTATCAACGAAGTTGACTTCGTACAATGGTTCTTCTTCTGCGCGGGCCCCGGTCATTGCCAGGGCGCACAGCAAAAGAGCCAGACGCAGCGGTTGCTTGAGGCAATCAATAGTCATGCTTATCCCTGTGGCTTGAAGCCGAAAGACGGACGCTGAGGAGGCCAGGCCAAACGTTCGCGCTTGCCGTGGTTATCAAGCACAAGCCCCAACTCGTCGATGTCATGCAGGACGATCCCCGGGGCCAGTTTCTGACCACGGACGAGGCTGCGTTGGCGTTTCTCAAAACTGAGCACCACAACCGTCGCGCTCAGCGGGCTGGCCTTGAAACCGCCTAGATATTTGATGTCGAGCGTGGTCAGCGGCAGCTCATTGCTCAGGACGGGACCGGCTTTCCAGTGCTGGCTCAACAGTTGCGCAACCGGAGCACTGGCGCTGCTGAACGGCACCGGTTGCGCCAGTCCATGCCAGACTTGAAGCACGCACTGGGCCGCCAGCCAGCCAAGCAGAATCACCAGCACGATCTGGCTAGTCCCGCTCAGGCGACTCAAATGGCCGACTCGCGTGGGTGCCAACCGGGATGGCCTTGCACGTATCGCATTTGCGGCAACTGCAAGCGGCTGATTTGCCAACCGGTCGGTCGCTCGCGCAGCCAGGCTTCAACGTGCTGCCATAGTGGCTGGCCCGCTTGTGCATCAAAGCCCAGTCCAAACGTGCGGCACTGGCCTGCAGGTTCACCCAGGCCAGTGACCCGTTTTCCGCTGGCGCTGTAAGTGACCTGCCATGGCTGGCCTTGCCAACGCGGCAAGTCCTGGCTGTTGTCCAGCAACAATGGCTCACCGAACAATTGCTCAGCGGCATTTTCCAGCACCTGCGGGACTTGTTTGGCAGAGACACTCACCACCGGCGCGGGGTAGCTGGCGGTCAGGCTGATCAAATGTTCGCGGGTAATCATCTGCCCTTGAGCCAAGGGACTGTCGTAGCGCAAACCGGGTAGCAATACTGAACTGTCCGGGCGCTCTGCCAATGCGTCATGCAGCAGCCGGTCCCAACTGCCGCCGCGTACATCACGCCGCCACAGATTTTCCGGAGCGCTTGCCAGCGGCTGGTCGAGCCAATTGGCGTGAGCGGCCCGCTGCTGTTGCGTAATCAGTCGAATGCGCTGGACATTAACCTGGTCGCCAGCAGTCAAGCTGGTGGCTACCGCGGGATGAAAGCGGGCCGCAAACTGCCATTGCCCGGCGACTTGCTGGCAACGAATACGGAATGCACCACTGGCCCGGGTCCCGGCAAAAACCACCGGCACCCGCTTGCCTGAGGCCTGCAAGATGTCCACTGGAGTTGGCCAGAAATCCTGACCGCGAGCGCACAACACCAAATCTACCTGCGCCAGGCGCTCCGCCAGCCAGAACCCTGGCCCTGTACCCACGTCCGCAAGAGCGATGACCAAATCAGCATCGGCCCGTGCGCGATCCAGCGCGGGCTGCAAGCTATCGTGCCATTGTTTGAGTGAGGCTTTCTGGTCCCGTGCATAGGGATCGGTGATACCGACCACGGCGATGCGGATTCCCCCTCGGCGAAAAAAGACAACTGCTTCAGTGCCGAGCCGTTGACTGATATCGGCGGCCAGACCGGCCCCTAAAACTGGATGACCAAACTGGTGGTAGAGACCGCTGCAGCGTTGTGGCCAGAGCAGACGCTCATCGCTGCTGACCCGGACCTCTGTACCGAGCAATGCGCTGCCTTGAGCGCCCGAAAGACCTTGGGTGAGATAAGCCAGGCCGCTGCCATTCCAGCATTGGCCGTTTTCCAGAGTGAGGCTTTTGCCTTCTCCCGCTTCACTGCGCAAACGTTGCAACAGCGAAGCCAATACAGGGTAGCCGCCGGTTTCCAACGTCTGACCAATGCCTGCATCAAGCAGGCTATTGAGAGCGTGTTGGTCATCCCCCTGAACGCGGGCGTTCGCTCCACTGATCCACGGGGCCTGCCCAATCCGCGTTGCTGGCCCGATGCGAGTAGCGGGAACCACGGGTCGGCCCGGCTGACGAGCATCAAGCGTGTCAGCCACATACAGTAGATCCACACTACTGCTTTCAGCGACAGCGCCTGATCCCTGAAGGCTTGAGCATGCCGACAGCAGCGGAGCAAGTGCTCCCGCAGTCATCCATCCCAATACATCGCGCCGAGCCATTGATGCCATTGTTCTCACACCCTGAGGGTAACTCTTCACAGGGGCGGCATATTGGCGCTCAAAAATGACAGTTTGAAGGCAATTTCTTGAACGGGCGCATCATTTATCGACTGTTACAATTCGAAATAACCTTAGCGTTTTTTAGATGATTTCTTAATAAAACTGCCGCCGAATCATCACACTCGACTTCTACAGTCCCGGTTCCTTTTCAAAACCATCTCTCATAAAAAGGACCTGATGAATGAGTCGTGATACCGGCGATAACCAGAACCGCAATCTGAGCGCCAATGAACCGATGTCGTCTGTTCTCGACACTTACCTGAGCCGCCGAAGTGTCATGCGTGGAGGCCTGGGTGCTGCCATTGCCATGATTGCAGGAACTGGCTTGACGGGTTGCTTTGACAGTAGCGACGACAACTCGTCGCCTACACCGGATCCAGTCAATAAGCTGGCCTTGGGTTTTACTTCAATCCCTGGCTCACGCACTGACGCAGTCACCATTGCGGCTGGTTACACCGCATACGTATTGGCGCCATGGGGTACTCCGCTTAACAGCACCGCCGCCCCATGGAAAAGTGATGGAACCAACACTTCCACTGATCAGGCCAACTCCGTCGGAATGCACCATGACGGCATGCATTTCTTCCCGATCAATGGCAGCTCCACTGAAGGCTTGATCGCCATCAACTTCGAATACATTGATCAGGCTGCCCTGCATCCTGCAGGCGCGACGCAGGTCAACGGCGTTCGTCCGGTGGAAGAGGTACGCAAGGAAATCAACGCCCACGGCGCAGGCGTAATACGTGTTCGCAAAACCGGCAACCGCTGGCAAGTTGTGGAAAACGACCCACTGAACCGTCGTTTCACCACCGCATCGGTCATGAACCTGTCCGGCCCTATGAAAGGCACCGAACACGTCAAAACCAAGTTCTCCACTGACGGCAGCCAGACGAGAGGTACGAACAATAACTGTGGCAACGGGTATACCCCTTGGGGCACTTACCTGACCTGCGAAGAAAACTGGCCCGGTATCTTCGTCAATACGGGTACTCGACCGGCTGATCAGGTCCGGATCGGCGTCGCCACCAGCGCTGGCAACTATCGTTGGGAGACTGCTGCCGGTGACGCCTCGGAGGTCAACGATGAGTTTGGGCGTTTCAACATCACGCCAACTGGTGCGACAAATGTCGACGACTACCGCAATGAAGCCAGCACCTTTGGCTACATAGTTGAAATCGACCCGTACGACGGCACAACGCTACCGGTCAAACGTACCGCGCTCGGGCGCTTCCGGCACGAAGGCTGCTGGCCAGGCCTTACCACCGTCGGCAAGCCAGTGGTGTTCTATATGGGCGACGATTCCCAGAACGAATACCTCTACAAATTCGTCTCCACGGCCCTTTGGGAAGCGGCAGATGCCACGCCGAGCAATCGTCTGGCCACCGGCGCCAAGTACATGGACAGC
This sequence comes from Pseudomonas sp. ICMP 561, assembly GCF_002699985.1. Lineage (GTDB taxonomy): Bacteria > Pseudomonadota > Gammaproteobacteria > Pseudomonadales > Pseudomonadaceae > Aquipseudomonas > Aquipseudomonas quasicaspiana. The sequence goes on from NZ_LKBT01000067.1 coordinate 101,962, forward strand.
GGCAAACTCTACGTTTCACGTTTCAACGCAGACGGCAGCGGTGACTGGTTATTACTGGATGTGATCACCCCGACCACCGATGGCAGCACACTGGGGGCCAAATTCACTGATTTGCCGGGCATCATTCTGAACACTCGTGGCGCGGCAGATGCAGTGGGCGCGACCCCGATGGATCGTCCGGAATGGACAGCCGTAAACCCGCTGAACGGCGATGTTTATCTGACCTTGACCAACAACACCAGCCGCACCACCGCAAACGCGGCCAACCCGCGAGTCAACAACCGACACGGTCATATCATTCGCTGGCATGACGCAGACAGTCAGGTGTCGTTCACCTGGGACATTTTTGTCTTCGGTGCCAACGCCTCAGGAACAGCGGACATCAATCGCTCCGGCCTGACCGAACTGAACCAGTTCGCCAGTCCAGATGGCATGACGTTCGACAGCCGGGGAATAATGTGGATCCAGACGGACAACGGCGAATCCACCCTCACCAGCTACACCAACGATCAGATGCTTGCGGTTATTCCGACAAATCTGGTCGACGCCCAAGGTAAGCAGATTCCGGTCAACGCCCAGAATCAGACAGAACTGCGTCGTTTCTTCGTCGGTCCCAATGGCAGTGAAGTGACGGGCATCACGTTCACCCCTGACAACAAAACAATGTTCGTTAACATTCAGCACCCGGCCAACTGGCCATCCACGGATGTCGCCACTGACGTCACGGTTGGTACAGTCCGTCCGCGAGCATCCACAGTGGTTATCCAGCGCACCGATGGTGGCGAGCTGGCAGTCTGAAATCGCGGGCTGCACGCCGGGATCGTCCCGGCGCGCAGCCTGCCCGGTCTACTACCTGCCCACCTGCCGCTCACGGATCACAATCGCCTGTGCCGGCACTCGACTGTGCCACTTCACCACGCCCAACGCCTCGATTCGGTATTGACTGCGAAATATCTGGTCGTCCAGTCGCACCTCCAGTTGCAATAGAAATTGATCGCTATTGAGCTGCAAGCCTTCGCTCAGTCTTGCGAATGCCTCGTCATCCATTGCTCCCATAGCTTCGCGCAACCCAATGGCATCGCTATAACCGCCCGCAGGCCTGGCGCTGATCAGGCGAGTCAGCTGCGCACGGCTGATTTCCCCCTCGTACATAGCCTCCAGCAACGGCAGTTCATCGAGACTCAACGCATTGGCATTCAGACGCCAACCGGACGTGTCCGGCAGTGCACACAGGTTGCGATAGCGTTGCTCCCGGCCTTTGTCAGCAGGCAACAGTAAGTTCAACTCACTGGTATCAACCATCAGTTGATTCGCTGCCAGCCGTGACGGTGACAAGCGCAGGTATTCACCGTCTTCGGCACCTTGTGAGCGACTTTGATGGTCAGCATCCAGCCAGTCGGCAAGTCTCTGGGTAAGGAGCTCGGCAGTCATATCGTCACCCAGCATGTAGTTCAATTGCCTTTGTGCACGCTCAGCTTCTGGCCCTATGAGGCTGTTGACGTTGAAGCAGCGATGCAGATCAACGATGCGAATACTTGCCCTGCCTCCCTTGAAGTCGTAGCTCAGCGGCTGACCACGCAAGGCTTGCCAGAACAACGGACTGGCACGCCAGGCCGGATCCTTTAACGCCTGCCCGGTGAAAGCCAGCGCCGCGCTTTCAACTGATCGGGCTTGTACGCGCTGTTGCAATAAACGCACGCTGTCGACCTCCTGGCGGCCTTGCTCGACCATCCATGTCAAACCAGCGGCAAGCATTGCCAGTACCAGCAACGCCATCAGTAATGCCGCCCCTTGCTGTTTGTTGCTGTTCATTTTCCAGCCTGCATGTTCAACGTCAGGCGACAGTCAACACCGACAATGTTGCAAGCAGGTGGCAGGCACTCGAAAACAACTCAAAACCTTAACCGGCTCGTCACAATCTGCCGCCAAGATGCTCGCTTATATTTAAAAATCAATAACCTGGAGCGTACTTCGTGGGCGGAATCGGAATCTGGCAACTGGTGATTGTGCTGCTTATCGTGATGATGTTGTTTGGCACCAAGCGTTTGAAGGGACTCGGCGCGGACGTAGGCGACGCAATTAAAGGCTTCCGTACATCCATGGGTTCTGATGAATCCAAAACAGAAAAAGGCTGCCTGAACGACAGCACTCCGACATCCAGCCAAACGGAACATAAACACTGATGTTCGAGATTGGTTTTACCGAGCTGCTGCTGGTGGGGACGGTTGCTTTGCTGGTACTTGGGCCGGAACGCCTGCCCAAGGCAGCGAGCACTGCGGGGCGGTGGCTGGGACAGTTCAAGCGCGGGCTAAATGGCATCAAGCTGCAGATGGAACGCGAACTGGATGCAGAGCAGTTGCGCAAGGAACTTGATCATCAGCCATTACGTCAGCTTGAACAGGAACTGCGCGAGGGTGTGCGTATGGACATGCCTGGCCCGAGCGCAACCACGTCCGGACAACAGCCGCTATGAGCACCTTCGAATTTGGCGAAGCACTGAGCATTACCGGGCACTTGCGCAAGTTCAGGACGCTACTTTTGCGATCCATCCTGATCATCGCTTTGCTGTTCGTCGGCCTTTTTCCGTTCGCGCAAAAGCTTTACACGTTCATATCCGCACCACTCAGGGCGTTCCTGCCCGAAGGCGCGAGCATGATCGCCACCAGCGTGACTTCTCCATTGATGGCGCCGTTCAAGCTCACCATGATGGTTGCCTTGTTCCTGGCCATGCCGATGATCCTTCATCAGGTATGGGGTGTCATCGCTCCAGCGGTTTACCGCGAAGAACGACGCACTGCAATATGCCTGATGGTCGCCAGTGTTTCGCTGTTTTACGGAGGAATGGCCTTCGCGTTCTATCTGGTATTTCCAATGATGTTCGGGTTCTTCGCGAGCGTGACACCCGATGGCGTGGAAATGATGACGGACATCGGCCTATATCTGGATTTCATCCTCGCACTGTTTCTGGCATTCGGGCTGGCTTTCCAGATTCCCGTGGCGACCTTCCTGGTCATATGGGCAGGCTTTACAGACGTTCACACGTTGAGCAAGAGTCGTCCGTACGTGATCGTCGGGTGTTTCGTCGTGGGCATGCTGCTCACACCGCCAGATGTGTTCTCGCAGACCATGCTCGCAGTGCCTATGTGGATGCTCTTCGAATTGGGACTGCTGGCGAGCAGAACTATTCATCGTCGGCAAACCAGCGCGATTGTCTGACCTTCTCAACGCCTAAGATTGCCGTGGTGTCTATGGCACCACGCAGCCTTTTATCAAGATATAACCATCTGTTTTAGAAAACTTTTCTGTAGGAGTGACCGGGGTGGCGCGAGTTTAAGGCACTGCCTGCAAATCGGACCTCCCCCTTAAAGAAAATCCAAAAAACACCCATAAAAAAAGGCTGCCCGAAGGCAGCCTTTAAAAACATCAAAAAGGAAGGAGAGTAGAGCTGACCTTACACGGCCGCTACAGGGCGCATGTAAGAAATCGGTGCAGTACTGGCATCTTCGAAGGTCACAACTTCCCAAGCGTCTGTCTCTGCGATCAATTTACGCAGAAGGCGGTTGTTCAGTGCATGCCCCGACTTGAAGCCAATGAACTCACCTATCAGGCTGTTGCCCAGGAGGTAGAGGTCACCAATTGCATCAAGAATCTTGTGTTTGACGAATTCGTCCTCGTAACGCAGGCCGTCTTCGTTCAGTACGCCATCCTTATCAACCACGATGGCATTTTCCACACTGCCGCCGAGTGCGAGGTTGTGCTTGCGCAGGTACTCGATGTCACTCATGAACCCGAAGGTCCGGGCACGGCTGACTTCCTTCACGAAGGAAGTGCTGGAAAAGTCCACGCTTGCACTTTGGGTGCGATCGCGGAAGACCGGGTGATCGAAATCGATCTCAAAACTGACTTTGAACCCTTCGAAAGGCACGAAAGTAGCGCGTTTCCCGCCCTCTTCCAGTGTGACTTCCCGCAGGATCCGGATGAATTTTTTCGGCGCGTCCTGTTCTTCCAGGCCAGCCGACTGAATCAGGAATACGAAGGGCCCCGCGCTGCCATCCATGATTGGAACTTCGGAGGCAGAGAGTTCAACGTAAGCGTTATCGATGCCCAGGCCAGCCATGGCCGAGAGCAAATGTTCTACGGTGTCGACTTTGACATCACCGCTGACCAGCGTGGTCGACAGAGTGGTGTCACCGACATTTTCCGCGCGGGCAGCAATATGCACGACGGGGTCGAGGTCAGCACGTACGAACACGATACCGGTATCCACAGGTGCAGGCTTGAGGGTCAGGTAAACCTTCTCCCCGGAGTGCAGACCGACACCTGTGGCACGGATAATATTTTTCAGGGTGCGTTGTTTAATCATGGCATTGGCCGCTTCAGCGCAAGTTGCGAACTGGTATCAACAAAGGCTGGCGATAATAGCAGACCCGGCCTTTGCTGAACACCAATCACCCTAATACCCCTGATACATTTCATCAATCAGCCTGACGACGCAGGAAAGCCGGGATGTCCAGGTAATCCAGATCGTCATTCGGGCTCATTTTTGCGGCTGTGGCGCCTGCGTGAGCCTGATTGCGCATCACGGTAGGACGATCCAGGTCGCGGTAGTTGACCGAAGGGGCTTCCTGACGAGCTGCAGCAGGCTGAGCCTGAGACGGCTGGGCAGTTTGCAGGGTGTTGTCGATAACCTTGACCGGCTTCTCGATTTTCGCGCCCAGACCTGTCGCAACCACAGTCACGTGCAGCTCGTCGCGCATGTCCGGATCGATAACAGTACCGACCTTGACCATTGCGTGCTCGGAGGCGAACGCTTCGATGATGCTACCCACATCCGAGTACTCACCCAGAGACAGGTCAGGACCGGCAGTGATGTTGACCAGGATGCCGCGAGCGCCCTGCAGGTTGACGTCTTCGAGCAGCGGGTTACGAATGGCTGCTTCAGTCGCTTCACGTGCACGGTTCGGACCGCTGGCGCAGCCAGTGCCCATCATCGCCATACCCATTTCGCTCATCACGGTACGTACGTCGGCGAAGTCGACGTTGATCATGCCCGGACGCTTGATGATGTCGGAGATACCGCGAACGGCACCGGCCAGCACATCGTCTGCCTTGGCAAAAGCCGACAGCAGGCTGGCGTCTTTACCGAGGATGGTCAGCAGCTTCTCGTTAGGAATGGTGATCAACGAGTCGACGCTTTCGGACAACATGCGGATGCCTTCATCGGCGATCTGCATACGCTTGCGACCTTCGAACGGGAACGGACGAGTCACCACCGCTACGGTGAGAATGCCCATTTCCTTGGCCACTTCAGCAATGATCGGAGCTGCACCGGTACCGGTACCGCCGCCCATGCCAGTTGTGATGAAAACCATGTTGGTGCCCTGCAGAACTTCTGCAATGCGCTCACGATCTTCCAGAGCAGCCTGACGACCTACTTCAGGGTTGGCGCCAGCGCCAAGACCTTTGGTAACGCCAGTACCCAGTTGCAGGATGGTACGCGCGCCGATGTTTTTCAGCGCTTGAGCATCGGTGTTGGCGCAGATGAATTCCACGCCTTCGATGTTGCTCTTGACCATGTGATTAACGGCGTTGCCGCCACCACCACCCACACCGATAACTTTGATTACCGGGCTTTGCGGGACGTTGTCTACGAGTTCGAACATTTTCCCTCTCCTTTCATTCTCTAGTTTTTTTGCCTGGTGCCCACTGCTGCCATTACTGCTTTGAGGCTTAGAAATTGCCTTGCACCCAGCGCTTGAAGCGTTCAAGCACTGGAGCTTTAGGCTCATCTCCATAGCCGCTACTGCTACTACTGATGCCAGACAAAGAGAAACCGTCAGACTGCTTTTGCAGGCCGTACAGCAACAAGCCGACACCGGTGGAATAAATCGGGTTACGCACGACATCTGCGAGCCCTTTGACGCTATGCGGCACACCCAGGCGCACCGGCATATGGAAGATTTCCTCGGCCAGTTCGACCGCGCCTTCCATTTTCGAGGTACCGCCGGTCAGCACGATGCCGGCCGGGATAAGATCTTCGTAGCCACTGCGACGCAGTTCCGCCTGGATCAGGGTGAACAGCTCGTCGTAGCGTGGCTCGACCACTTCGGCCAGCGCCTGACGCGACAGCTCGCGTGGCGGACGATCACCAACGCTTGGCACTTTGATGGTTTCACCGGCACCGGCCAGTTTGGCCAGGGCACAGGCGTAACGGATCTTGATTTCTTCGGCGTATTGCGTCGGTGTACGCAAGGCCATGGCGATGTCATTGGTGACTTGATCACCGGCAATCGGGATCACCGCTGTGTGGCGAATCGCGCCCTCGGTGAAGATCGCGATGTCGGTCGTGCCGCCACCGATGTCCACCAGGCACACGCCCAGCTCTTTTTCGTCGTCGGTCAGCACTGAGTACGCCGAAGCGAGCTGTTCCAGAATGATGTCGTCGATTTCCAGACCACAGCGACGCACACACTTCTCGATGTTCTGCGCAGCGTTCACTGCGCAGGTCACCACATGCACTTTGGCTTCCAGACGTACGCCCGACATGCCCAGTGGCTCGCGAACGCCTTCCTGGTTATCGATCACGTAATCCTGCGGCAAGGTGTGCAGCACGCGCTGATCAGCCGGAATCGCAACCGCCTGGGCAGCGTCAAGTACGCGCTCCAGGTCCGCCGAGCTGACTTCACGATCACGGATCGCGACGATGCCGTGGGAGTTCAGACTGCGAATGTGGTTGCCCGCCACGCCGACGAACGCGGAGTGAATACGGCAGCCCGCCATCAGTTGGGCTTCCTCCACTGCGCGCTGGATCGACTGAACGGTGGACTCGATATTCACCACCACGCCCTTCTTCAGGCCGCGGGATGGATGGGTACCGATACCGACGATTTCCAGCGTGCCATCGGCCGCGACTTCGCCTACCAGCGCCACCACCTTGGAGGTGCCGATATCCAAGCCAACGATCATTTTGCCGCTTTGCACGTTTGCCATGGTCCTGCCTCTTGTCAATTCTTCGCGACGGCGGGTTTGTCCGTCGGGGGCGCTGCCTGCTCGCGCCACCCGACGGCAAGGCCGTTGGAGTAACGCAGATCGACGCGCGCAATATTCGTGATCTGTTCTTTAAGCGTTTTGTCGTAAATGGCGATAAAACGGCGCATTTTTTCTACAAGGTGATCGCGTCCCAGCAACAGCTCGATACCGGGTCCCGCACTGCCCGCGCCCGTGGTCAAAAACCAGCTGCCACGTTCACGCAATTCCAGCCGAGCGATGGAGAACCCCATTGGGCGCAACATCTGACTCAACACCTGATACTGCTGCATCACCTGCTGCTGGGCCCGCTGCGGGCCAAACAATTGCGGCAGGTGTTCGTAATTGGCCAGCTCGCGTGGTGTAAATGCTTCGCCCTGATTGTTGAGCAAAGCTTCATCACCCCAGCGCGCCACCGGCAGTTGCTCCTCAAGACGGATCACTACTTGATCCGGCCATACACGCCGTACTTCTGCGTGAGCAATCCATGGCATCTTTTCCAGCTCGCTGCGCATGGCAGCAAGGTCGATGGTGAAGAAGCTCGCCGCGACATAAGGCGCGATCCGCTGCTGCACCGCCTGCTGGCTGATATAGCTCAGGTCGCCCTGAACGTTGATCTTGGTGATGGGCCGGTCCGCATAAGGCAGCAACCGCTGTGCGCCCTCGTAAACGCCGTAGCCCAGTGCAACCATCAATATCAACCAACCCAGCTTCTTGAAGAAACCGCCTACTTTGGCTTTCGGCACACGCGCCGAAAGCGGCTCTCTGGTCACCGTGCGACTGGCACCACGCGGCACCGGCTTGCGGCCGGATGCTGGAGGCTGATGACGCGCCGTCGCGTTCATGACTTAACCTCGCGCCTGGACGCTGTCGGCCAGAATCGCCAACACCAGTTGCTGAAAATCCAGACCTGCAGCACGGGCCGCCATCGGCACCAGACTGTGGTCGGTCATACCCGGTACGGTGTTCACTTCCAGCAGCCAGAACTTGCCGTTTGCGTCCTGCATGACATCAGTACGCGCCCAGCCGGTAACGCCAACGGCTTCGCACGCGCGAGCGGTCAGTTGCTTGAGTTCCTGTTCCTTGGTGTCATCGAGCCCGCACGGAATCCGATACTGGGTATCGTCAGCCAGGTACTTGGCGTCGTAGTCGTAAAAACTGTGAGGAGTGCCCAGGCCGATGGGAGGCAATACCTGGCCACGCAGGGATGCGATGGTGAACTCCGGACCTTGAATCCATTGCTCAACCAAAACTTGCGAATCGTAGGTACTGGCGGCTTTCCACGCGACGATCAATTCCTCGACGCTGGTCACCTTCGCCATACCGATACTGGAACCTTCATGAGCCGGTTTGACGATCAAAGGCAGGCCCAGTTCCGCGGCTGCTGAAATACAATCCGATTCACTGCCAAGCACTGCGTGCAAAGGCGTTGGCAGGCCAAGACTCTGCCAGACCTGCTTGGTCCGCAGCTTGTCCATAGCCAGCGCAGAAGCCAGCACGCCGCTGCCGGTGTAAGGAATATCCAGACACTCCAACAGGCCTTGCATGGTGCCGTCTTCGCCACCGCGTCCGTGCAGGACAATGAACGCACGATCAATTTTTTCACTGACCAGACGCTGCAGGAAATCGTCGCCGACATCGATGCCGAATGCATCGACACCGGCACTCTGCAACGCTTGCAACACCGCTTGCCCGGACTTCAGGGAAACCGGCCGCTCAGCACTCTTGCCACCGAACAGCACGGCAACGCGGCCGAACGATTTCGGCTCCAGCGTCGAGAGCAGGGACGATTGCAGTGGCGCAGTCATTTCAGCTTCCCTTCGGTAGGCGCAATGACGGCTCCCGCGAACAACGGGCTTCTCAACAATTGCGGAGCCAGCCCGCCGATATCACCAGCGCCCTGGCACAGCAGGATGTCGCCCGCACGCAGCAAAGGTTTGACCAACGGCGCCAGCTCGACGCCGCGCTCAATGTAGATAGGGTCCAGTTGACCGCGCTGACGGATGCTGTGGCACAGGTTGCGACTGTCCGCACCCGGGATAGGCTCTTCGCCTGCCGGATAGACTTCCATCAGCAGCAGCACATTGGCCTCGGCCAGTACCTGTACGAAATCGTCGTAAAGATCACGAGTACGGCTGAAGCGGTGGGGCTGATAGACCATGACCAGACGACGGTCCGGCCAACCGCCACGGACAGCGTTGATCACTGCAGCAACTTCGCGAGGGTGGTGACCGTAGTCATCGACCAGCATGACGTCGCCACCTTCAACCGGCAGCTCGCCATACACCTGGAAGCGTCGACCAACACCCTGGAAGCCCGACAGGCCCTGGACAATGGCCTCGTCGCTGACGCCTTCATCCGTCGCGATGGCGATGGTTGCCAGCGAATTAAGTACGTTGTGATTACCCGGCATGTTCACCGACACGTCCAGCGGCTCACGGTCGCGACGTAATACGGTGAAGAACGTCAGCATGCCTTCCTGGCGCACGTTGATAGCGCGCACGTCGGCCGTTTCACTGAAGCCGTAGGTCACGGTTGGACGCTTGACCTGTGGCAGGATTTCACGCACGACCGGATCGTCGATACACACCACCGCCAGACCATAGAAAGGAAGGTTGTGCAGGAACTCGACGAAGGTTTTCTTCAGCTTGTTGAAGTCGCCTTCATAGGTCGCCATGTGATCGGCGTCGATGTTGGTGACCACGGCAACCAGTGGCTGCAGATGCAGGAAGCTGGCATCGCTTTCATCGGCTTCGGCAATCAGGTAGCGACTGGTGCCCAACTGCGCATTGGTACCGGCAGCGTTCAGACGACCACCGATCACGAATGTCGGGTCCAGACCACCGGCCGCGAACACCGACGCGATGAGGCTGGTGGTCGTGGTTTTGCCATGCGTACCGGCAACGGCAATGCCGTGGCGATAACGCATCAGCTCGGCCAGCATCTCGGCACGCGGCACCACCGGGATACGACGCTCAAGAGCGGTCGCCACTTCCGGGTTCGAAGTGTTCACGGCACTGGACACCACCAGCACGTCGGCACCCACAGTGTTTTCTGCGCGATGGCCGATGAAGATGTGCGCACCAAAGGACTCCAGGCGCTCGGTCACCGGGGAAGCCTTCAGGTCGGAACCCGACACTTCATAACCCAGGTTCAACAACACCTCGGCAATCCCGCACATACCCACGCCGCCAATACCGACGAAGTGGATGCGACGGATGCGGCGCATTTCAGGCTGTGGCATGGCGCGTTGATTCTCAACCATGAGCCACCTCCAGGCAGATATCTACAACGGTATTGGTTGCATCAGGCTTGGCCAGCCGGCGGGCGGTGCGCGCCATGGTGTTGAGTTGTTCGGGTTGCATCAAAACCTCTTTCAGACGCGCCGCCATATCGGCTGCGTCAGTTGTCGCTTGTGGCATGACGAAGGCTGCGCCCTCGTGAGCCAGATAGTCGGCGTTACGGGACTGGTGATCGTCGATCGCATGGGGCAACGGCACCAACAGCGAGGGCAGTCCGGCCGCCGCCAATTCACTGATGGTCAACGCGCCTGCGCGACAGACCACCAGGTCGGCCCAGCCATAGGCTTGGGCCATGTCTTTGATGAACGGGGCGACCTGCGCCTCGACACCGGCAGCGCGATAACGCTCTGAGGTGATTTCGTCGTGATTCTTGCCAGCCTGATGAAACACTTCAGGCCGAAACTCCGCAGGCACCTGCGCGAGGGCCTCGGGCAATAACTTGTTCAGTGGCTCGGCACCGAGGCTGCCACCCAATACGAGCAAGCGCGCCTTGCGCCCGGCCAGCGCCTGACGCGGTGTTTCCAGAAACAGCTCGGCACGTACCGGGTTACCCGTAGTGCGGCGTTTTTCGGAAGCTGCGAAGGTGTTCGGGAACGCCTCACATACACGGCTGGCGAACGAGGCCAGACTGCGATTGGCAGTACCGGCAACCGCGTTCTGCTCATGAATGATCAAAGGGACTTTGCCCAGCTTCGCGGCAAGACCGCCTGGACCGGTGACATACCCACCGAAGCCCACTACGCAAACCGGCTTGAGCTCACGCACGACTTTACGAGCCTGCATTAATGCCTTGAGCAACATCAGCGGTGCCTTGAGCAAGGACAGTCGGCCCTTGCCACGCAAACCGGTGACGTTTATCAGGTGCAAAGCAAACCCGGCCTGTGGCACCAGTTCATTCTCGATACCCCGAGGCGTACCGAGCCAATGCACCTTGTAACCACGGGCCTGAAACTCGCGCGCGCAGGCCAGCGCCGGGAATACATGTCCGCCGGTGCCGCCAGCCATGATCAGCACGTTAGCGTCCATGGTTAGGCTCCTCGGCGAAGTCACTTTCATTGAATTCCGCTTCTTCGCTGCCCATGTTGTTGCGCGATTCCCACTCGATCCGCAACAGCAGACCCAGGCTTGCGCAGCAGATCACCAACGAGCTGCCGCCGTAGCTGAGGAACGGCAGGGTCAAACCCTTGGTTGGCAGCAGGCCGACGTTCACACCGATGTTGATCAGGAACTGGCCGATCCACAGGAAGGCCAGACCGTAAGCCACGTAAGCGCCGAAGAACTGCTTGGCGCGCTCGGCCCACATGCCGATGTACATGGCGCGGATACTGACGAATACGAATAAAGCGACGGTCAACAACGAACCCACTACGCCCAGTTCTTCGGCGAGTACCGAGAACACGAAGTCAGTGTGGGCTTCCGGCAGATAGAACTGCTTCTGCACGCTGTTGCCCAGACCAACGCCCAGCCACTCACCACGACCAAACGCGATCAGAGCCTGAGTCAACTGGTAGCCGGAACCGAACTGGTCGGACCATGGGTCGGTGAAGGTAATCAGACGCGCCATCCGATACGGTTGAGCCTGAACCAGCACGAATACCGCGCCAACCGCCAGGGCAACCATCAGACTGAAACGGAACAGACCTACGCCACCCAGGAAGAGCATGGCAGCCGCAGCGCCCATCATCACGACGGTGGCACCGAAGTCCGGCTCCATGAGCAGCAGGCCGGCCATTGGCAGCAGGACGATGAATGGCTTGAAGAAGCCCATCCAGCTTTCGCGAACTTCCTGCTGGCGACGAATCAGGTAACCGGCGAGGAAAATCACCACGAAGACCTTGGCGATTTCCGAAGGCTGAACGTTGAACATGCCAAAGCCGATCCAGCGCATCGAGCCGTTTACCTCACGGCCAACACCCGGTATCAGCACCATGACAAGCAGACCAAATGCACCCAACAGCATCATCCAGCCCAAACGCTGCCAGGTGGCGACCGGAATCATCATGGTCAAGCCACAGGCGAAGATGCCGATGATCATGTAGATCAAATGGCGAGTCATCATGTAGAGAGTGTTGCCGGAATTCACCGCCGCCACTTCCGAGGAAGCAGAGGTGATCATCACCAGACCCAGGCCCAGCAACGCCAGGCAGCCCGCCAGCATCGGGAAGTCGACATCAATGCCACGGCCGCTGATGATTGGTGACGGGAAAGGCTTGATTACGCCGAAGATCATGACAAGTCCCCCACGGCTTGCGCGAACAGACGACCGCGCTCTTCGTAGTTCTTGAACATGTCGAAACTGGCGCACGCCGGAGACAGCAGCACGGCGTCGCCCGCCTGCGCAATATCGGCGCAGCGCAAAACAGCGTCTTCAAGCGTTGCAACCCGGATCAGTTCCACGCCATCGCCCAACGCCTGCGCGATCAGCTCGGCGTCGCGGCCGATCAGCACCACAGCGCGGCAGTTGGCAGCAACCGGCGCACGCAGACCACTGAAATCAGCACCCTTGCCATCACCGCCGGCAATCAGCACCAGTTTGCCTTCGATGTCTGCACCGAGGCCTTCAATGGCAGCCAGTGCGGCACCCACGTTGGTGGCTTTGGAGTCATCGTAATAGCTCACGCCATTGCGCTCACGCAGCCATTGGCAACGATGCTCCAGGCCGCCAAAGGTGCGCAGGCTGGAAAGCATCGCGTCCATCGGCAAACCGACAGCATGGCCAAGCGCAAGCGCAGCCAGAGCATTGGACTGATTATGAGCGCCACGGATTTTCAATTCGCGTACAGGCATCAGATTGTCGAACTGGAAGGCGAGATATTTTTCGCCGTCTTCTTCGCGCAAACCAAAGCCATGGAAGTCGGGTTTGTTCAGACCAAAGGTCCAGCACGGCAGGCCTTCACCGATCAACGGCCGGGTCAGGACGTCCTGACGGTTGACCACCACCTGACGAGCGCCACGAAATACCCGGTGCTTGGCCAGATGGTAAGCAGGCAAACCGCTGTAACGGTCCATGTGGTCTTCACTGATGTTTAGCACGGTCGCCACTTCTGCGCCGAGCTGATCAGTGGTTTCCAGTTGAAAGCTGGAAAGCTCCATCACGTAGAGTTCAACGTCGTCGCTGAGCAGATCCAGCGCGGGCGTACCCAGATTACCGCCGACCGCCACACGTTTGCCCGCCGCCGCAGCCATCTCGCCGACCAGCGTGGTCACGGTGCTTTTCGCGTTGGAGCCAGTGATCGCGATGATCGGGGCCTTGGCGTAACGGGCAAACAGCTCGATATCGCCGGACAGCTTCACGCCACGCGCAGCGGCTTGCTGCAAAGCCGGGGTCGCCAGAGCAAGACCCGGGCTCACGTAAAGCTCGTTGGCACGGCAAAGGAATTCAACGTCCAGTTCGCCACAACGCACATCCACCTGCGGATAGTCACGACGCAAAGTCGCCAGCTCCGGTGGATTTTCCCGCGTATCGGCCACGGCAAACGACACGCCCCGGTTCGCCAGAAAGCGAACCAGGGACATGCCGCTCTTGCCGAGGCCGACAATGATGCGGAAATGGTCTGAAGCGATAAGAGACACTCGTTCTACCTCAGTTTCAGCGTGGCAAGGCCGATCAACACGAGAATCACGGTAATGATCCAGAAACGGACGATCACGCGCGGCTCGGGCCAGCCCTTGAGTTCAAAGTGGTGGTGGATCGGTGCCATGCGGAAAACGCGGCGGCCGGTCAATTTAAAGGATGCAACCTGAATGACGACTGACAGGGTTTCCATCACGAACACGCCGCCCATGATGAACAGGACGATCTCCTGACGAACGATGACCGCAATGGTGCCCAACGCTGCACCAAGTGCCAGAGCGCCGACATCACCCATGAAGACCTGAGCCGGGTAAGTGTTGAACCACAGGAAGCCAAGCCCGGCACCGATCAATGCCCCACAGAACACAATCAGTTCACCCGCGCCCGGTACATAGGGGATCAGCAGGTATTCAGCGAATTTCACGTTACCTGACAGATAGCAGAAGATGCCCAGCGCGCCACCCACCAGAACCGTTGGCAGAATCGCCAGACCGTCCAGGCCGTCGGTCAGGTTGACCGCGTTACTGGAGCCCACGATCACGAAGTAGGTCAGCACTATAAAACCGATGCCCAACGCAATACTGGCGTCTTTGAACATCGGAATAATCAGCGTGGTCTCCACGGCCGAAGGCGCGGTTACATACAGAAAGATCGCCGCGCACAAGCCAAATACCGACTGCCAGAAATACTTCCAGCGGCTCGGCAGGCCTTTAGAGTTCTTTTCAATGACCTTGCGGTAATCGTCCACCCAGCCAATGCCGCCGAATAGCAATGTCACCAGCAGCACCACCCAGACATAGCGGTTGCTCAGGTCAGCCCAGAGCAAGGTGCTGATACCGATGGAAGACAGAATCAACGCCCCGCCCATGGTCGGCGTACCGGATTTGGACAGGTGAGACTGTGGCCCGTCGTTACGAACGGACTGGCCAATCTGGCGCATCTGCAATGCACGGATCATCCAGGGACCCAGGCACAGCGAGAGCGACAATGCAGTGAGCACGCCGAGAATCCCGCGCAGGGTCAGGTATTGGAAGACCGCGAAGCCTTTGTGGAACTGTTGCAGAAACTCGGCCAGCAGCAGCAGCATTAATGTGTCTCCAGGCTAGAACCGCAGAGGGCGGCAACGACGTTTTCCATCGCAGCGCTCCGCGAGCCCTTGATCAAAATAGTGGTTTGAGGATCCTGTTCGGCGCCCAGCGCAGCGATCAGGTCAGTCTGATTGGCAAAATGGCGCGCATGCTCACCGAAGGCACTGACCGCGTGGGCCATCAACGGACCAACGGCATACAGCGCGGAGACCTTGCCAGAGGCATAGGCACCGACGTCGCGATGACCTTGTTCGGCCCAGTCGCCCAGCTCGCCGATATCACCGAGGACCAACACGGTACGGCCGGAAAAACCGGTGAGAATATCTACGGCAGCATTGATGGAGCTCGGATTCGCGTTGTAGGTGTCATCGATAACGCGCACGCCATTAAGACCGAGCTGCGCAACAGTGCGACCTTTGACCGGCTGCACAGCGTTGAGCCCGGCGACGATGCCGTTCAGATCGACGCCCATGGCGTGACCTGCAGCCGCCGCGGCCAACGCATTGGCCACATTGTGCGTACCTAGCAGATTAAGCTGCACCGCTGCCGAGCCCACTGGGCTGTTCAAAATGAAGCCAGGGCAACCCCGGGCATCAAGGCTCAGTTCCTGAGCATGGAAATCGGCGCTTTGATCAGCGATCGCGAAGCTCACGATGCGACGATCACCTGCGCGGGCTGCCCAGATCGGGAAAGCCTTGTCTTCTTTATTAAGAACAGCGACGCCAAAGCTATCGAGTCCTTCGAGAATTTCGCCTTTGGCTTCGACAATTTTGTCTGGTCCGCCAAACTCGCCAACGTGAGCAGTTCCCGCGTTGGTAATCAGCGCGACGTGAGGCTTGGTCAGACTGACAGTGAACGCGATTTCGCCCACACGAGAGGCGCCCATTTCGATAACGGCAGCCGAGTACTCAGGCGCCAGTTCAAGAAGGGTCAACGGAACGCCAAGCTCGTTGTTCAGGTTGCCACGGGTAGCCAGAACCGGCCCGCGGGTGCGCATTACGCTGGCGAGCATTTCTTTAACCGTGGTTTTGCCGCTGGAGCCTGTAATAGCTGCAACGGGCCTGTCGACGAACGCATTGCGATTGAGCGCACCCAGTTGGGCGAGCGCCTTGCGGGTATCGAGCACCACCAGTTGCGGCAATGCGGCATCCGGGATTTCGCGCTCGACCAACGCACCTACCGCGCCTTTGGCGGCAACTTGTTCCAGGTAGTCGTGACCGTCAAAACGCGGCCCCGTCAGTGCCACGAACAGTTGACCTGGCTTGATAGCGCGGCTGTCGATGCTCACACCATCAAAAGTACGATCATCGCCCACAAGACGCGCATCGAGCACTATGGTCAGTTCACTGAGAGATAACGGCTTAAGCATTCGTCACCCCCCATGCGGCCAATGCCCTGGCAGCCTCTTCCAGATCGGAGAATGGCTGGCGCTGATCGTTGATTTCCTGATAGTCCTCATGACCTTTGCCTGCGAGCACAATCACATCGCTGGCTTTAGCACTGGCGATAATTTCGGCAATTGCCTGACCACGGCCTTCGACAAAACGAACGTTGTGCGCAGCGCTGAAACCTTGACGAATGTCATCGAATATCTGCGCTGACGCTTCTGTACGGGGATTGTCATCAGTGACAAGGACGCCATCAGCCAGACGCTCAACGACTTCCGCCATCAGCGGACGCTTGCCGCGGTCACGATCACCGCCGCAGCCGAACAGGCACAGCAAGCGGCCCTTGGCGTGCGGGCGCAAAGCGGTCAGTACTTTTTCCAGAGCATCCGGGGTGTGGGCATAGTCGACCACCACCAGCGGCTTTTCACCGCCACCCAAACGCTGCATGCGCCCTACCGGACCTTCCAGCTTCGGCAGGACTTTAAGAATTTCGTCCAGGGCATAATCCAGGCCGAGCAATGCGCCCACTGCGCCGAGTACGTTGCTCAGGTTGAACCGGCCCAGCAGGGTGCTGCGCAGCAAGTGCTGACCCTGCGGCGTGACCAGTGTGGCGCGAACACCTTCGTCATCGAATTTCGCATCACGGCAATACAGATAAGCGCTGGAATCTTCCAGGCTATAAGTAATGAGACGGGACTCGCGCTTTTCAGCCGCCAGCGTACGACCGAACTCATCGTCGATATTGATCACGCGGCAACGCAGATCAGACCAGGCGAACAACTTGGCTTTGGCCGCGCCGTAAGCTTCCATCGTGCCGTGGTAGTCCAGATGGTCACGGGACAGGTTGGTCAACACGGCGACATCAAAAGCCAGAGCGGTTGCGCGCCCCTGGTCAAGACCATGAGACGAAACTTCGATTGCGATTGCGCGTGCACCGGCCTTCTTCAGGTCAGACAGCGTCGCCTGCACCGCGATAGGGTCGGGGGTGGTGTGTCGACCGCTTTGCAGTGAACCGTAAAAACCAGTCCCCAAAGTGCCGACGATGCCGCAATGCTGACCCAGCAAATCCAGCGCTTGCGCGACCAGTTGGGTGACACTGGTTTTGCCATTGGTGCCCGTCACGCCAACCATGTTGAGGCTGCGGCTCGGATCACCATAAAAACGCCCGGCAATATCTGACAACTGGGCAGCAAGACCTCTGACCGGAATCATCGGCACGTCGGTGATCGGCAATACTTTCGCACCTTCGACTTCATAGGCCACTGCTGCGGCCCCATGCGCCAGGGCGTCGACGATATGATCGCGGCCGTCAGAACGGCCACCGGGAACGGCGAGAAACAAATCGCCGCCGCGCACTTTACGGCTGTCCAGCGTCAACTCGCGAATCATCAGATCGCTGGAAGCGTGGGCGAAAATCTTGTTCAGGCTGGACGACATCAACCACGCCCTCCTTTAACGACTGGAGCTGCATTGACCTGCTCTGCGGGAATCGGAGCGAGGTTGTCAGGTGTCACGTTCATCAGACGCAAGGTGCCGGACATGACCTTGCTGAACACAGGCGCCGATACCAGACCGCCGTAGTAGCCGCCCTTGCTTGGCTCATCAATGACCACAACCACGGCGTAGCGCGGATTGCTCATCGGACCGAAGCCCGCGAACAGCGAGCGATAGGAGTTTTCTGCGTAGCCCTTGGTACCGACAGACGTTTTACGTGCCGTACCGCTCTTGCCTGCCACGTGATACGAAGGGACACGTGCGCGATAAACACCACGAGAATCTTCAATCACAGCCTGCAGCATGGTTTGCAGGGTCTTGGCGGTCGGCTCCGGAATTGCCTGGGTTGCTACCGGCGGCTTGTCGCTTTTCAAAATGGTCAGCGGCACGATGCGGCCGTTGTTGGCGATGGCCGCATAGGCGTGCACCAGTTGCAGCGCCGTCACGGACAAGCCGTAGCCGTAAGATAGCGTTGCAGTTTCAGCCTTGCGCCACTCACGATAATTCGGCAAGTTACCGACACGCTCACCCGGGAAGCCCAGGCCGGTGTACTGCCCCAGGCCCACGCGCTGCATGGCCTGGAAGATCGCTTCGCCACCGACGTCAAACGCGACCTTACTCATGCCCACGTTACTTGAGTTGATCAGGATACCGGTCAGGTCGAGAACCGGACCTTCAGTCTTGGTCACGTCGCGGATCGTGTATTTGCCAATCTGCAAGGTGCCGGGATAAACCTCAACCTTGTCAGTAGGTTTCCAGCGACCACTGTCGAGCGCGGCGGTCATAGAGATCGGCTTCATGGTCGAACCAGGTTCGAACACGTCAATGATCGCCCGGTTACGCATGGCTGCCGGAACCATGGTGCGACGGTTGTTCGGGTTGTAAGTCGGGAAGTTGACCATGGCCAGCACTTCGCCGGTCTTGACGTCCATGATGACCATGCTGCCAGCCTTGGCTTCGTTCTCGACGATTGCATTACGCAGTTCGCGAGTGGCCAGATATTGCAGGCGTAGATCAATAGACAACGCCACGGTCTTTCCAGCCTTGGCGTTTTTGGTGACCTGAACGTCTTTGATGAGTCGTCCGCGCCGATCCTTGATGACCTGTCTTTTCCCGGGCACACCCGCGAGCCAGTCGTCATAGGCCAGCTCGACACCTTCGCGACCGTGGTCGTCGAGGTCGGTAAAGCCAACCATGTGGGCGGTCACGTCGCCAGCAGGATAAAAGCGGCGGAACTCTTCAATGCCGTAAACGCCTGGCACTTTCAGATCAAGCACAGCCTGACCATGCTCAGGCGTCAGGCCGCGGACCAGATAGATGAATTCCTTACCAGCCTGCGAGTCCAGCCGCTCAGCCAGCGCCTTGGGGTCCTGCCCCAACGCGGTAGCCAGAACCGCCCACTTGCTTTTGTCCAGCTGCATTTCTTTCGGGTTGGCCCACAAGGTCGTCACCGGCGTACTGACAGCCAACGGCTCGCCATTGCGGTCAGTGATCAGACCACGGTGTGCCGGAATAGGAATATGCCGAAGACTGCGCGCATCACCCTGCTCCTTGAGGAACGTGTGATCGACCACTTGCAGGTCGATGATCCGCCAGCAAATAGCTGCGACCAATGCCAGCAACAAGCCGACAACGACGCGAAAACGCCATGGGTAAAGTGCGCCGTCGAGCTTCATCATGGCGCCACCATCCGCACTTCCGCTGCGCTCGGGATGCGCATCTTCAGTTGTTCAGTGGCGAGGGTTTCGATACGGCTGTGGGCGGTCCAGGTGCTCTGTTCGAGAATCAGACGGCCCCATTCAGCCTGCGCCTTGTCACGAATGCTCAGCTCTGAGTACAGCGAATTGAGCAACTGACGATTCCAGTGGGCACTGTAGGAAACACCAATCGCCGAAACGAGGACGGCGAGAAACAGCAGCAGCATGAAGAAGCTGCCGCCTGGCAAAGGCTTGAGGAACTGACGGCTCACCTGAGCTTCTCCGCGACACGCATGACAGCGCTGCGCGAGCGTGGATTGGCTTTGGTTTCTTCGTCCGAGGCGAATTGTGCTTTGCCGATGAGTTTGATCTTCGGCTCAAAGGCCTTGTACTGGATCGGCAAGTTGCGCGGCATGTTGTCCGCTTCACCCTTGACGAGTTTGCGCATGAACAGTTTTACGATGCGGTCTTCAAGGGAGTGGAAGCTGATGACAACCAGGCGCCCGCCCACTTCCAGCGCTTCAAGCGCAGCGTCAAGGCCCGCTTCAAGATCGCCCAGTTCATTATTGACGTGAATGCGCAGGCCCTGAAAAGCACGTGTCGCCGGATTCTTGCCTTTTTCCCAGGCCGGGTTGGCGACCTTGAGTACTTCAGCCAGGTCAGCCGTGCGCTCGAAAGGCTGCACTTCACGGCGTGCAACGACGGCACCGGCCATACGCTTGGCGAAACGCTCTTCGCCATATTCCTTGAATACACGGGCAATTTCTTCGACGGGTGCAGTGGCGATGAACTCGGCAGCGCTGACGCCACGGGTCGGGTCCATGCGCATGTCCAGCGGGCCGTCGTTCATGAAGCTGAAGCCGCGCTCGGGATCATCAAGCTGTGGCGAGGAGACACCGAGATCCAGCAGAATTCCGCTGACCTTGCCCGCAACGCCGCGTGCTTGAGCCTCCGAGCCCAGTTCAGCGAAGCTGCGCTGCACAATGACAAAGCGGCCGTCTTCGGCCGCTAGCGCTTGCCCGGTGGCAATTGCTTGAGGATCTTTGTCGAATCCTAGCAATCGACCATCAGGGCCAAGCTTCTCCAATACGAGTCGGCTATGTCCGCCACGCCCGAAAGTGCCGTCCATATAGCAGCCATCAGCACGCACCGCGAGAGCCTCTACGGCTTCGTCGAGCAGTACGGTGATGTGGGTAAAGCCGCTATTCATAGTCACAGGATCAGATCACGTAATTCATCAGGCATCGCGCCCGGTTGTTGAATGGCCGCCAGATCCGCATCAGCAAGAGCGTTCCAGGCGTCCTCGTCCCACAGTTGAAACTTATTGAGCTGGCCCACTAACATCACGCGCTTATCCAATTTGGCATATTCACGAAGACGCGGCGGAACCAGGAAACGCCCACTCCCATCCAGCTCCAGATCAACCGCATTACCAATCAGCAAACGCTGCAGGCGGCGGTTTTCTTCGCGGAAAGTAGCGAGCTCACGCAATTTCGCCTCGATCAGCTCCCATTCGGAGAGCGGATAAAGGCATAAGCAAGGGTCAACGGCATCAATGGTCACGATTAATTGCCCGGCGCTACGCGAATCCAACTCGTCACGGTACCGGCTCGGCATAGCGAGACGGCCCTTTGCATCGAGATTGATTGCGTTGGCACCACGAAACACAGGCGCTTTCTCCGAATTCTAGCTTTTTGCGTTAAAAAAACCCACTTCGCGCCACTTTCTGCCACTTGCGCACACTATAGGAACCCGCCCACCACACAGTCAAGGCACGGTCTTAAGGAAAACCCTTACATAACTGGGATTTAGGAGCGATATCGGACGGTTAGCGCGAATTTCAGGAGGGGTCTTACGGAAAATTCCGACACAGCTCAAAACGCTGCAGCGCGAACTTAAAGTGATTTGTGAGGTTTAAGATTTTTTTGGTATTACGGAGGGTGTAATACAGCTGAAACGAGAGGGGAGAAAAAAGGTGGAGAGTCGATCTGTAAGCCGGGTTCTGTCGAGGACAGTCATTCCTCTACGACGGCCATCACTGGACGTCTTTAGCAACCTACCCGGTTCCAGCGCGGGCCACGCCTAGGAACCCTATTTGGTCTTGCTCCGAGTGGGGTTTACCTTGACCACGAACTGTTGCCAGACGCGCGGTGCGCTCTTACCGCACCTTTTCACCCTTACCGGCGCCGAAGCGCTTAGGCGGTTATTTTCTGTGGCACTTTCCGTAGGCTCACGCCTCCCAGGCGTTACCTGGCACTCCGCCCTATGGAGCCCGGACTTTCCTCCCCCCCTTAATTGCGAACAATAAGAGGCAGCGACTGTCCAATCGACTCTCCGCCGACAAGGTTAGCGGCACAGCCCCCTCAGAACAAGCTTTAAAACGTCGCGGACTCGGGTTGCAGGGATTTATTCGCCCTTTTGCTTGTCCAGAGCCACCTGATAAAGCAGATTTTTACGCACGCCGGTAATTTCCGAGGCCAAGGCTGCGGCACGCTTGAGCGGCATCTCTGCAAGCAGCAGATCAAGAATCCGTCGTGCCTCGCTTCCGATGACGTCTTCATCTTCAGGCTCGGTCCAGCCCGCCACCAACACCACACACTCACCACGCTGCTGATTGCTGTCGCTTTCGACGAATTCACGCAACTCAGCGAGCGGCAAGCCTTTGAGGGTTTCGAAGGTTTTAGTCAACTCGCGGGCCAGCAACGCAGGTCGCTGCGCACCGAAGACCAGTTCCAGATCCTGCAGACATTCAAGAATACGATGCGGCGCTTCATAGAAGATCAGGGTGCGTGGCTCTTCTTTAAGCAGCTCCAGGCGAGCGCGACGGCCTACAGCCTTGGCAGGCAAGAAACCCTCGAAAATAAAACGATCAGAAGGCAGACCAGCCGCCGAGAGCGCAGCAATCAACGCGCAGGCACCTGGCACCGGGACGACTGCAATACCCGCAGCGCGAGCCTGACGCACCAGGTGATACCCAGGATCAGAGATCAGTGGCGTCCCCGCATCGGAGATCAGCGCAACATCATCGCCTGCCAGCAGGCGAGTAATAAACCGACTGCCCTCTTCGCGTTCGTTATGCTCGTGACACGCAGCCAATGGCGTTGATATGCCGAAATGCTGCATCAATCGTGACGAGTGTCGCGTATCTTCGGCGGCAATCAGCGCCACCTCGCGCAAGACCTTCAATGCACGCACGCTCATGTCATCCAGATTGCCGATTGGCGTGGCCACTACATAAAGCGAGCCCGCGGCGGAATTCAAAGCAACTGGAGCAGTCAAAGCGCAGACCTCATGATTTGTTACCCTTCAGGGCGAAGGTCATCATTGTACAGACTACGACCGCGACCAATGACTCGCAGACTCAAGGAAGACCTGAAAAAGGGAGGAAAAGTCATGATTGGCGCCCGATATCTGCCAGCGCAACATTTCGTAAAGGCCGTTTTACCTCGTGTAATCAGGCACTGCGACTTATATCACTGCTTTAAATGCTAACGACGTCGCACCCATGCCAGTGCTTGGGTACAATTCCCCGCTAATTTGCTCGAGTATCAGGAACATACACATGATCGCTTGCCTGCGGCTGTTCTCTGCCCTCTGCCTTGCTGCCCTGTTGGCGGCTTGCGCCAGCTCGCCTTCGTCCAGCCTTGGCGAACTTCCACGCACCCCTGACGCCAGCATCGAGCAGTTACTCGATCAGGCGGCCGCCGCGAAAACCCCGGAACAGGCCTCCCTGCTCCGACTCAGCGCTGCGGATCTGGCCAACCGGCAGAACAATCCCGGACGCGCTGCGCAAATCCTCACGCAAGTGCAGATTGAGTTGCTCAAGCCTGGCCAGCAGGTGTTTGCCGCGACTCTGGATGCTGAACTGGCGATGGGTCGCAATCAGCCAAAAGCCGCACTGACTGCGCTGAGCCACCCGAGCCTGCAACGCCTGAGCGAGCTGTCCGTTGAACAGCAGATTCGGACCCACACCGTCCGCGCTCGCGCACTCGAAGCTGATGGCCAGATCCTGCCGGCGATCAGCGAGCGAGTCTTCGTGGGTCCATTGCTGCAAGGCAACGACCTGAGCGCCAACAACGACGCTATCTGGAAACTCGTTGGGGCACTGCCTCCGGAACAACTGCAAAGCAACGCGACCGACGATCTGGGCGGCTGGCTAAGCCTTGCGCGCAGCATCAAAGGCGCGGGCACGCTGGAACAGCAACAAGCCGCTATCGACACCTGGAAAGCACAGAATCCAAAGCACCCCGCTGCTATCCAGCTGCCTGCGACACTTGCGCAATTGCGCGCCCTGACCAGCGAGCCGCTGACCAAAATCGCCCTGTTGCTGCCACAGGAAGGCCCACTTGCAGCCGTCGCCAAGGCACTGCGTGAAGGCTTCATGGCCGCACACTACCAGGCACAGCAAGCCGGTCAGAATCCTCCAGCCATTCAGGTATTCGACAGTTCGCGCCTGACCTCTATGGATGAGTTCTATCGCGAGGCTCAAGCTGCAGGCGTGCAACTGGTTGTCGGTCCGTTGGAAAAACCACTGGTCAAACAATTGAGCACCCGCCCGCAACTGCCTATCACCACATTGGCGCTGAACTACAGTGATGCAGGCCCTGAAGGCCCTCAGCAACTGTTCCAGTTCGGTCTGTCCGCTGAGGACGAAGCCCGTGAAGTAGCACGCCGCGCCTGGGCAGATGGCAAGCGCAGCGCTGTTGCGATGGTGCCAAAAGGCGAATGGGGCGACCGCGTTCTGGACGCTTTCCGCCAGAGCTGGCAAGCCAAAGGCGGCACGCTGATTGCGGCTGAACACGTCGACCAACCCGTTGCACTGGCACAGCAAGTTGCTGACCTGTTCCAGCTGCGCAACAGCGAAGGCCGCGCGCAACGTCTGCAGAGCACTGTAGGGACCCAAGTAGCCGCCCAACCGACGCGCCGTCAGGACATTGATTTCATGTTCCTGGCTGCGACCCCACAACAGGCGCAGCAGATCAAGCCAACCATGGTCTTCCAGTACGCAGGTGATGTTCCGGTCTACGCCACATCGCACTTGTTCACCAACAGTAACGATCACGCGCAATACATGGACCTGAATGGCGTGCGCTTCTGCGAAACTCCATGGTTGCTCAACGCCAATGATCCACTGCGTCAGCAGGTCGTCACCCAGTGGCCTCAAGCTTCAGGCAGTCTGGGCCGCCTCTACGCTATGGGCGTCGATGCCTATCGCCTTGCTCCGCGCCTGGGCCAACTCAAAACCATGCCTGAAAGCCGCATCGACGGCCTGTCCGGCAGCTTGAGCATCAACCCGGCTCGCCGCGTGGAACGTCAATTGCCATGGGCCGAATTCGTTGACGGCAAGATTCAGCGCCTGCCGGATACCGCTCAGTAAATGCCCGGCAACACCCGCCAAACTGCAGGGCGCGAGGCTGAAACCCGCGCCCTGCAGCATTTACAGCAGCACGGTTTGCAGCTCATTGCACGAAACTGGTTATGCAAACGTGGTGAGCTTGATCTGGTCATGCTCGACGGGGATACAGTAGTATTCGTCGAAGTTCGCTACCGCCGCCATTCGACATGGGGTGGAGCGTTGGAAAGCGTTGATTTTCGCAAGCAGCAAAAGCTGGTTCTGGCGGCACAATTGTTCCTGCAGAGCGACACACAATGGGCAGATGCGGCATGTCGTTTCGACGTCATAGCCATTGAGGGTGATCCGCGTGGCGGCCCATCCTTGAACTGGATCAAGCATGCATTCGAGAGCTGAAATCCCTGGCGTCCACGCCATGCGGGTAGACCCCGGAACTGAAATGCCGACTCACGCAATATGCCATCCAACACAGATTTCGCTTTTCGCTTTGCGGGCCGTACCGCCTTGCGCCGAGGGCTTCCCCTTCTGCGCCAGCCGATAAGCCGCGATACGTTCTAATTAAGGTCACCCAGATGGACATGCAATCCCGAATTCGCCAGCTTTTTCAGGCCAGCATCGACACCAAGCAGCAGGCGATGGAAGTCCTTGCACCCCACATCGAGCAAGCCAGCCAGGTCATGGTCAATGCGCTGCTCAACGAAGGCAAAATGCTCGCTTGTGGCAACGGCGGTTCGGCGGGTGATGCTCAGCACTTCTCATCCGAGCTACTCAACCGCTTCGAACGTGAACGCCCTAGCCTGCCGGCCATTGCACTGACAACCGACAGCTCGACGATCACGTCGATTGCCAACGACTACAGCTACAACGAGATCTTCTCCAAGCAGATCCGCGCGCTGGGCCAACCGGGCGATGTGTTGCTGGCGATATCCACCAGCGGCAACTCGGCGAACATAATTCAAGCGATCCAGGCCGCACATGATCGTGAAATGATTGTCGTAGCATTGACGGGTCGCGACGGCGGCGGCATGGCCTCGCTGCTTTTGCCTGAGGACGTGGAAATCCGCGTACCGGCAAAAGTCACCGCACGAATTCAAGAAGTCCATCTGCTGGCGATTCATTGCTTGTGCGATTTGATCGACAGCCAACTGTTCGGGAGTGAAGAATGACCGTTAATCGTCTCAGCCTGCTGGCCCTGACCCTGTGCATAGGCATCAGCGGATGCAGCTCGGTGCTGACTGCTACCCGCGACAACCCGATTGAAGACGATCGTGGGACGCGTACGTTCGGCAGCAAAATCGATGACTCGCTGATTGAAACCAAGGCAGCGGTGAACATCGCCAAGGCGAGCCCTGATCTGGATCAGAACTCGCACATCGTCGTCACCAGCTACAACGGCATCGTGCTATTGGCTGGCCAGACCCCACGTGAAGACCTCAAAGCCCTGGCCGAAAAAGAAGCCAGTGGCGTACAGCGGGTAAAGAAGGTCAACAACGAGTTGCAGGTCATGGCGCCTTCGTCCTTGCTGGCTCGCAACAATGACGCCTGGCTGACCACCAAGATCAAAAGCCAGATGCTGACCGACAGTGCAATCCCTGGCTCACGCATCAAAGTCGTGACCGAGAACGGCATCGTCTTTCTGCTTGGCCTGGTGACGCAACAGGAGGCCACCCGCGCGACCAGCCTGGTACAGAGCGTGTCTGGCGTGCAAAAGATCGTCAAGCTGTTCGAGTACATCGACTGACTTCCACTTCGCACGCATGAAAAAGGCGACCCTGAGGTCGCCTTTTTTTGTTACACGTGAAGCTGCTTACTTGACCACTTTCAGACTGGGTCTACCGCTTGGACGCGGTGGCTCGGTATCCGGTGGTGGAAGATCATCATCCGCATCGACGCTGTCTTCGTCCTCGAATGGAGGCTCCAGCTCGAAAACCATACCCTGACCATTCTCCCGGGCATAAATGCCCAGAATCGCCCCTACAGGGACGTACAGGGTATGCGGGACACCGCCGAAGCGACCTTCAAAACTGACTGCATCGTTGTCCATGTGCAAATGGCGCACAGCAGACGGAGAAACGTTCAGGACAATCTGCCCATCGTTGGCAAACCCTTGCGGGACCTGCACTGATGGATACTCCGCATTGACCAGCATATGCGGGGTGCAATCGTTATCCACGATCCACTCATAGAGAGCACGAATCAGATAAGGGCGACTGGAGTTCATCAACGGCTCCTTAGGCCTTAGCGCATATCACGTTCGGCAGCAGACAGACTTGCCTGGAATGCCTCACGCGCAAACTGGCGCTCCATATAATCAAGCAACGGCTTGGCAGGCCGCGGCAATTCAATACCCAAAACAGGCAAACGCCAGAGTATGGGCAATAGACAGCAGTCAACCAGACTTTGCTCGTCACTGAGGAAAAAAGCTTTCTCGGCAAACAATGGCGAGACGCCGGTCAGACTTTCACGCAGCTCCTTACGAGCTACCGCACGAGCAGATTCCTTGCTGCGCGGATCCAGAATCAGGTCCACCTGAGCGCACCAGTCGCGCTGAATTCTATGGATCAGCAGGCGGCTATTGGCGCGTGCGACCGGATAAACCGGCAGCAACGGCGGGTGCGGATAACGCTCATCCAGATATTCCATCACCACAGTCGACTCGTACAGCGCCAGATCACGATCGACCAGGGTGGGTACGCTGCCGTATGGGTTCACCTCGATCAATTTCGGCGGTTGGGTACCCGTCACAACATCAATGATCTCGGCGCTGACACCTTTCTCGGCGAGCACAATGCGCACGCGGTGGGAATAGTGGTCGGCGGGGTCGGAGTAACAGGCCAACCGATTGGTCACGCCCATGGCGGTCCTCCTCGCTTGTTAAATTTATCGAATACACAAAAACGGACGCGCCCTCGGACGCCTCCGACAACAACCGCATTGAGGCAGTGGTCATCGCGGGCGACAAGATAGCTCATTTACGCTTGGTAAATTCTGCAATCTTGCCGTCACAACCACATTTGCCCTGCATTTATTGCCTAAATGGGACGCACGAGCGCGCGAGTGTTACCTCAGCGTTACATACGGTCAGTGAATGTCCTTCCAGTATTCACGCTTGAGCAGGTAAGCGAAGACAAAGAAGAAAGCCAGGTACAGCAACACATACATCCCGATGCGCTGATGCTGAAGCTTCGTCGGGTTCGCGGAATAAGCGAGGAAGGTCACCAGATTCTTGACCTTCTCGTCGAACTGCTCTGCATTCAGACTGCCGGTATTGGGAACAATCGTCAGTTGATCGCATGCTTCGTGCGTCAGTGGCGCGCCCGTCAACGGGTCGTACTGCTTCTTGCCCTCCTCGACCAACTGAATCTGCTTGCAGCCGATGATCTGACGACCTTGCAAGCCAGCCAGCACGTTGGGCATCCCCACATTAGGAAAGACTGTGTTGTTCACCCCGAATGGACGCGCTGGATCCTCGTAGAAAGAGCGCAGATAGCCATATAGCCAATCTGTGCCCCGCACTCGCGCCACCAGCGTCAGATCCGGCGGAGCCGCGCCGAACCAGGCTTTAGCGTCGGCAGATTGCATTCCGATGTTCATGTGGTCGCCGATCTTGGCACCGGTGAATACCAGCTTATCCAGCATCAGCTCATGAGGGATGCCCAGATCGTCGGCAACGCGCTCGTAACGCTGGAATTTAGCGCTGTGGCAGCCCATGCAATAGTTGACGAACGTGCGCGCGCCATCTTGCATGGCAGCCTTGTCCGAGACATCGATATCGATGCTTTCCAGCTCAGGACCGCCGTGTTCAGCAGCAACGGAAAATATTGGCAGAGCAACAAGCATCAATACAGCAAATAGCTTTTTCATTAGCCAGTCACCCTTTCCGGAACCGGTTTGGTTTTCTCAAGCCGGGTATAGAACGGCATCAGAATGAAGTAGGCGAAGTACAGGAAGGTGCAAACCTGCGACAGCAACGTGCGCCCCGGAGTTGGCGCCAAAACACCCAACACACCGAGGATTACGAAAGACACACAGAACACCAGTAACCAGACCTTGCTCAGCCATCCCTTGTAGCGCATTGACTTGACGGGGCTCCGGTCCAGCCAGGGCAGCACAAACAACACTGCAATTGCAGCCCCCATAGCCATGACCCCCATCAGCTTGTCAGGAACGGCGCGCAGAATCGCGTAGAACGGCGTGAAATACCAGACAGGTGCAATGTGCTCTGGCGTCTTGAAGGGGTTTGCCATCTCGAAGTTGGGTTTTTCGAGGAAGTAGCCACCCATTTCCGGGAAGAAAAACACGATGAAGCAAAACACGAAGAGGAAGACGACAACGCCAACGATATCTTTCACGGTGTAATAGGGGTGGAACGGAATTCCATCCAGAGGGATACCGTTTTCGTCTTTGTGTTTCTTGATGTCGACGCCATCGGGGTTGTTCGAACCCACTTCATGCAACGCCAGAATATGCAGAACGACCAGGCCCAGCACTACGATCGGCAGCGCAATCACGTGGAGCGCAAAAAAACGGTTCAGGGTAATCCCGGAGATCAGGTAGTCGCCGCGAATCCATTGCGTCAGGTCATCGCCGATAACCGGAATGGCGCCAAACAGCGAGATGATCACCTGCGCGCCCCAGTACGACATCTGCCCCCAGGGCAGTAAATACCCCATGAACGCTTCAGCCATGAGCGCCAGATAAATCAGCATGCCGAAGATCCACACCAGCTCACGAGGCTTTTGATACGAGCCATACAGCAGGCCGCGGAACATGTGCATATAAATGACAATGAAGAACGCCGAAGCACCGGTGGAATGCAGCAAACGCAAAATCGACCCGTAAGGCACATCACGCATGATGCCCTCGACAGACGCAAACGCCTCTTCAGCCGTCGGCGTGTAGCTCATCGTGAGCCAGACACCGGTCAGGATCTGATTGACCAACACCAGCAGGGCTAGTGAACCGAAGAAGTAGAAAAAGTTGAAGTTTTTGGGGGCGTAATACTTGCTGAGATGGTCTTCCCACATTTTTGTGGCGGGGAAGCGAGCATCGATCCAATCCATGAACTTGCTCATCACGCGCTCTCCTGATCGACGCCAATGACAATAATGTTGTCCGACTCATAGGAATGCGGCGGCACTGGCAGATTCAAAGGTGCAGGTTGGGATTTATAGACGCGGCCAGCGAGGTCGTAATGTGAGCCGTGACAAGGGCAGAAATAGCCACCCACCCAATCTTTGCCCAGATCGACTGGAGCTACTTCAGGACGGAAAGTCGGGGAGCAACCCAAGTGGGTGCAAATACCGATCAACAGCAGGATTTCAGGTTTGATGGATCGTACAACAGGGTCGACGTAAGCGGGCTGGAGCGAGTCCCTGGATTCGGGGTCCGACAACTGGCCCGTAATTTTGCCGAGGTTGCCCAGTATTTCATCGGTACGACGGACAATGAAAACTGGCTGACCGCGCCACTCAGCAATCATCTGCTGCCCTGGTTCGATCTTGCTGATATTCACCTTTACCGGTGCGCCTGCGGCTTTCGCCTTGGCACTGGGAAACCATGACCCTACGAACGGGACCGCCGCCCCCACCGCTCCTGCTGCACCAACCACAGATGTGGCCGCCACGAGGAAGCGACGCCGGCCTGCATTCACGCCGTCATTGCTCATTCCGTCCTCTCCCATCAGCTATGTGGCCTGTTCGATCAGGCGTCTAATTTAAAAATTCATGTATCCAAATTTTGCCGGATGGTAGATAAAAACCCTTCAAACCACAAGGGAATTACTTTTCACGAAAAGCTGAAAGCCTTGTAATACGGGGCCTGCGCTGAATGAGTCATGTTGTCACAGGTATACGACGCGCATAAAAAAACGCCCAGCTCCGTGAGGAGGCTGGGCGTTCTTCTTGAACGAAGTGCGTATTAACGCTTCGAGTACTGCGGACGCTTACGCGCTTTACGCAGACCGACTTTCTTACGTTCAACTTCACGGGCGTCGCGTGTAACGAAGCCAGCTTTGCGCAGAGCGCCGCGCAGGGTTTCGTCATACTGCATCAGAGCGCGAGTGATACCGTGGCGGATTGCGCCAGCTTGACCACTTACACCACCGCCAATCACGGTGACGTAGATGTCGAACTTCTCGACAGTCTCAGTCAATTCCAGCGGCTGACGAACTACCATGCGGGCAGTTTCACGGCCGAAGAAATTATCCAGCGAACGGTTGTTGATGGAGATGTTACCGGTACCTGGACGCAGGAAAACGCGTGCGGTAGCGGTCTTGCGACGGCCAGTGCCGTAATTTTGAGTCGCCGACATAATCAACTATTCCGTTAAAACTTCAGTTCTTGGGGCTGCTGAGCAGTATGAGGGTGTGCAGTGCCCGCATAGACTTTCAGCTTACGGTACATGTCGCGACCCAGCGGGTTCTTAGGCAGCATGCCTTTAACCGCGGTCTCGAGCACACGCTCAGGAGCTTTGGCGATCAGCTTTTCGAAGTTGATCGACTTGATCCCGCCCGGAAAACCGGAGTGAGAGTAGTAGATTTTGTCGGTGGTTTTAGCACCGGTAACACGGATTTGCTCAGCGTTGATAACAACGATGTAGTCACCAGTGTCAACGTGCGGGGTGTATTCCGCTTTGTGCTTGCCACGCAGACGGCTCGCGATTTCTGTAGCCAGACGACCGAGGGTCTGACCAGCAGCATCGACTACGAACCATTCGCGCTTAACTGTTTCCGGTTTAGCAGTATAAGTTTTCATTATTTAGCCTCAGGGGCCGCCCTGATAAATTGAGACGGCGGATCTTACTGAATAGATCGTACTTTGACAAGCAGCATGTCAAAGGCAGCCGTTATACAGACGCTGCCGAGGGCTCGGGTCGGCGCATCTGTGGTACGGCAAAGATGTCTCTCCGGCAGATGGAGCATCACTTCCACTGCAAAGAGCCGCGGGATTATGCGGATTGCGAAATAAATATCAACCTGCTTTTATGGTTCTCTTACTTGAGGAGAAGCAAATGGACTATCGCCAACTTGGCCGAACCGACCTGAAAGTCAGCGCAATCTGCCTCGGCACCATGACCTGGGGCGAGCAAAACAACCAGCCTGAAGCCTTTGCCCAGATCGAACGCGCCAAAGAAGCCGGCATCAATTTCCTTGATACCGCCGAGATGTACCCGGTACCGCCAAAAGCAGAAACCTACTCCGCAACCGAGACAATCATCGGTAACTGGTTCAAGCAACAGGGTGACCGCGCCGACTGGATTCTGGCCAGCAAGATCGCCGGTCCAGGCAATGCCATCGATCATATTCGCGACGGCAACCTCAAACACAACCGCAAGCACATTGTGGCAGCTCTCGACGCCAGCCTTGCGCGCCTGCAAACCGATTACCTCGATCTGTATCAACTGCACTGGCCTGAGCGCAGCACCAACTTCTTCGGCAAATTGGGTTACACCCATAAAGACGAAGATTTCACCCCGCTGGAAGAAACCCTCGAAGCCCTGGACGAGCAGGTCAAAGCGGGCAAGATCCGCCACATTGGTCTGTCCAACGAGACGCCATGGGGCACCATGAAATTCCTGCAGTTGGCCGAAAGCCGTGGCTGGCCACGGGCGGTGTCGATCCAGAACCCCTACAACCTGCTCAACCGCAGCTTTGAAGTGGGCCTGGCCGAAATTGCCATTCGCGAACAATGTGGACTGCTGGCTTACTCACCTCTGGCGTTCGGCACGCTTTCAGGCAAATACGAAGGTGGCGCTCGCCCGGCCAAAGGTCGCCTGAGCCTCTACAGCCGTTTCACCCGCTACTTCAATCCGCAATCGGAAGCAGCGTGCAGCCGCTACGTGGCGCTGGCCCGTGAGCACGGTCTGGAGCCAGCACAAATGGCGCTGGCCTTCGTGACCCGTCAGCCGTTCGTGACCAGCAATATCATTGGCGCGACCACCCTTGAGCAACTGGACAGCAACATCGCCAGTTTCGGGCTGAAGTTGTCGGACGAGGTGTTGGCGGGTATCGAGGCGATTCACAAGGATCATCCGAATCCTGCGCCCTGAACTGCCAGCTCGACTTTAACGCAGCCCTGTGGGAGCGAGCCTGAACGCTATAAGGCTGGACGCGATGTACTTTAAACCGCGTCGTACTTATCGTCGGAATGCCGCCCAGACCAAGCCTCGCTCCCACATGAAATTGCGCTATTCCGTAGGACCGGCTTTAGCCGGGAGGGCGTCGGGACACCCACCCATTCTTCTTCGCCAGAAATACCGCCCTCCCGGCTAAAGCCGGTCCTAAGGGACTTCGGGCCAACATAGAATCTCCCACCTGACCAACATCGCCCAATAGCCTGCTCAGCATTCCATAGCTGGACACACCCGAAAAAAAATAAGACGATCCAGCCGTAACCTGACCACTTCCCCATATAAGAATAAAAGAATATGTCGACTCACGCCTCCGCGCCCCTGCGGCGCGTCAGCATCCTGGCTATTGACGGGGTGTTCGCTTCCACATTGATGCAAGCCAAGGATTTCTTCCATCTTGCCGCTCTGCGCTACAGCAAACAGCTGGGCCTTGGCAGAGTCCCTGCGTTCGAAACCCGACTGGTCAGCCCGGACGGCAAGCCCGTGCGTAGCTTCAGCGACGTCGTACTCCCCGTCGATGGCGACCTCGACCAAAGCGATGTCATCGTGATCCCGGCATTCTGGGACAACTTCGACGCGCTTCGCTTGCGATACCCCCAGGTCATTCCCTGGCTACGTGAACAGCATGCCAACGGCGCAGTGCTCTGTGGTGAAGCCAGCGGCGTGTTCTGGCTGGCAGAATCCGGCCTGCTCGATGGCAAGGAAGCGACAACCTACTGGCGATTTTTCAACGACTTCGGTGAGCGTTTTCCGAATGTTTTGTTGAACCAAGAGAAACATCTGACAGACGCGGACAATCTGTACTGCGCAGGCGGCACGACTTCAGCCTGTGACCTGTACATTTATCTGATTGAGCGCTTCTGCGGTGCAAACGTCGCGCAAGCCGTGGCTCGGGACATTCTGTATGAAGTGCAGCGCAACTACGCACCGGGCCGAATGGGGTTTGGCGGGCAGAAACTGCATCAGGACGTCGTGATCCTGCAAATCCAGCACTGGCTGGAAGAGCATTTCGCCGACAAGTTTCGCTTCGAAGATGTGGCCCGCAATCACGGCATGAGCATCCGCAACTTCATGCGCCGTTTCCAGACTGCCACCGGAGACAAGCCCCTGCACTACCTGCAACGCCTGCGCATCGAAACCGCCAAAGGCTTGCTGTCCGGCACGCGCAAAAGCATCAAGACCATCAGCTATGAAGTCGGGTACGACGACGCCAGCTTCTTCGCCCGACTGTTTCGTCAACATACAGAGTTGTCGCCGAATCAGTATCGGCAGCAGTTTCAGCAGGCCGCGTAAGCGGCCTGCTGAAACGTAGGACCGGCTTTAGCCGGGAGCGCGTCAGACTTGTCTCCCGGCTAAAGCCGGTCCTACAAACCCGTCCGAGGCGCCGCGACGCCAAGCGATCGCCTACGGCTTATGCGCCCGCGATAAGAACTCATGGGACTGCATTTCCAGCAACCGGCTCAATGTCCGCTGGAACTCGAAGTTCAGACGTCCACCCGTGTACAAATCCTTCAATTCAACTTCAGCCGAGATGATCAGCTTGACGTTACGGTCGTAGAATTCGTCGACCATGTTGATGAAGCGTCGGGCGATGTCGTCGGTGGTGACGCTCATCTGCTCAACGCCACTGAGCAACACGGCGTGGTAGATCTTGCCCAGCTCAATGTAGTCGTTCTGGCTACGCGGGCCGTCGCACAGTTCGCGGAAGTCGAACCAGGCCACGTCATCACAAGTGCGCAGTGCACGGATTTCGCGATTCTCGATCATCAGCACATCGTTTTCGATGGTCTCGGCGCAATCAGGCGTAAGGGCCT
The DNA here is from genome assembly GCF_002699985.1 of Pseudomonas sp. ICMP 561. Classification (GTDB taxonomy): domain Bacteria; phylum Pseudomonadota; class Gammaproteobacteria; order Pseudomonadales; family Pseudomonadaceae; genus Aquipseudomonas; species Aquipseudomonas quasicaspiana. Next base: position 136,828 of record NZ_LKBT01000067.1, read on the forward strand.
TGAAGCTCTTGCGCAGACTTTCCTGCGCGGCTTCATTCAGCGGGAAGTGGAACAGCTCAGCCTGCTCAAGGTGACGCAGGCGATAGTCCACGCCGCTGTCGACGTTGACGATTTCGGTGTTCTGTTTGATCAGCGCGATAGCGGGCAGGAAGCGCGCACGTTGCAGGCCATCCTTGTACAGGCCGTCCGGGACGATGTTCGAGGTCGCGACCAGAGTCACGCCATTCTTGAACAGTTCTTCCATCAAGGTGCCGAGGATCATGGCGTCGGTGATGTCGGAGACGAAGAACTCATCGAAACAGATCACCCGCGCTTCATCAGAAAAACGCTTGGCGATGAGGGTCAGCGGGTTTTTCTCCCCCTTGAGGGTCTTCATCTCTTCGTGCACGCGCTTCATGAAACGGTGGAAGTGAGTACGGACTTTCTGCTCGAACGGCAGGGCTTCGAAGAAGGTGTCGACCAGGTAGGTCTTGCCCCGGCCAACGCCACCCCAGAAGTACAAGCCCTTCACCGGCGCCTGTTCCTTCTTGCCAAACAGCTTGCCGAACATGCCCGGCTTGCTCTGGTTGGCGGCAACCAGATCGTCATAAAGACGCTGCAAGTGACGCACAGCCGTTTCCTGCGCCGCATCATGAAAGAAGTCAGGGCGTTTCAGATCAGCTTGGTATCGTTCTAGAGGGGTCATATTCGCTAACAAGGCAACAAAAACGGGCCGTCACTGTAGCGACGGCCCGGCAGATTGGCAATTAATCCTGTTGGGGGGCAAGAGCCAGCTTGAGGCTTTCGATAGCGGCATCACGCGCTGCAGCGTCGACAAATTGCGGACTTTCGGCGATGTGCTCACCATTGATCCAGAGAGTAAACCCGAAATGCTCTGGACGGAGCTCGAATTCACTGCCCTGCTGCAGCTGTTTGCTGACTGCGCCAGCGGCCTTGCCATCAGCGAAATTGCGCGACAACAGCAACTGCTCGCCATCGGCCGCCAGCAGACGGAAACGGAAACTGCCATCGTCTTCACGGAAGCTGACAAAGCGTGCACCCTTGGCAACTTTCTTCTTGCCGGTTTCGGCCACTTGCACATTGCTGCGGAATGAACGCAGGCCTACCGCTTCACGTAACTCGCCGAGGAAAGGTGTGGCGACTTTCCGGGCTTTCTCTGCGCCAGCCAGCAGAATATCTTCCAGGTCCGCCGGACGCTCGATCAGACGATGGTAGTTCTCACGAGCTTCGCCCAGCTCACTATCCAGCAAGGTGAACAGGCGACTCTTCGCTTCACCCCAACCAAGACCTTGCAACAAGTCGGAGCGGAACTCTGCGATCTGCTCTGGGGTAGCGAAGGCCTGATAGAGCGTGAAGAGATGGGAGTTGTCAGGGTCTTTGGCTTCACCCGGTGCCTTGGAGTCAGTCACGATGCGCGAAATCGCATCCTTCATGTCCTTGGCGCTGCTGAACAACGGAATCGTGTTGTCGTAGCTTTTCGACATTTTGCGGCCGTCGAGACCTGGCAGCGTGGCGACGCTTTCCTCGATCAGGGCTTCAGGCATGACGAAGAACTCTCTGCCCTTGCCGAACAAGTGATTGAAGCGCTGGCCGATATCGCGGGCCATCTCGACATGCTGAATCTGGTCACGACCCACCGGAACCTGATGCGCGTTGAACATCAAAATGTCGGCTGCCATTAACACCGGGTAGCTGTACAAGCCCATGGTGACGCCAGCATCCGGGTCTTCACCGGTTTCGACGTTCTTGTCCACGGACGCTTTGTAGGCGTGAGCACGGTTGAGCAAGCCTTTGGCAGCAACGCAGGTCAGCAGCCAGGTCAGCTCGGTGATTTCCGGGATATCGGACTGGCGATAGAAAGTCACGCGATCCACATCCAGGCCAGCAGCCAGCCAGGTTGCGGCGATTTCCAGACGCGAGCGCTGAATGCGCAGCGGGTCATCGCATTTGATCAAGGCGTGGTAGTCAGCCAGGAAGTAGAACGAATCAGCATCGCTCTGGCGGCTGGCAACGATGGCCGGGCGGATTGCGCCCGCGTAGTTACCCAGGTGAGGCGTGCCGGTGGTAGTAATACCGGTCAGGATACGAGTGGTCATGGCAGGTCGCTTATGGGGCTGTCATCAGTTCGAAAGGCGTGGCGCAACCAGATCTTTGAGATCAGTGAGCTTGCCGTGAAAAAAGTGTCCACATTCTGCCACTTTCAGCAGTTCATGTGGGCGCGGCAATGCTGCCGACCAGTTGTAAACCAGTTCAGGCTCGACGACTTCGTCGGTCTCCGGCTGGATAACGGTCAGCGGGCAGTTCTGCGGCAGAGGATATTGCTCGCTCAAGCGCATGACCGCAGGCGCGACCATGAACAGATGGCTAATCGTGTGTCCAGCGCCCTCAAGCCGGCCGGCAAGACTGGCTGCAACGAAACCACCAAAGGAAAAACCGAACAGTGTGAGGGGCAGATCGGGGTGTTTTTCCAGCACCCAGCGAGCGACGGCCTGAGCATCTTCGATTTCGCCAGGGCCCGCTTCAGACGTACCGGCGCTCGCCCCGACGCCACGATAATTGAAACGCAATGTAATCAAACCCGCATCGCGAGCCGTACGTTGCAGGGTCGAGACGACCTTGTTGAGCATGGTGCCGCCCTGGATCGGGTTAGGATGGCAGATCAACGCCACGCCTGTAGCATCAGGCAAATCAAGGTAAAGGGCTTCAAGCTGGCCCACCGGGCCATTGATCAATACGGGGGTTTCGCGCATGAGCAAAAAGGAACTCCGTGACCTCGCAATGGGTCGACTCGTCTAGCTGATTGTCTGCAAATAGCATATCCGTGAGCGTGTCGCGGTATACAGAGCAGGTTCGAGCCGTTAACGTAAAGCAAAGCCGTTTATAGAGGAAGGACTCGTGGAACTGTCGCTCTTAGTTTGGTTGTTGCCAACCATCGCCCTGGTTGTCGGTGTTGTCATCGGTTTTCTGGTCGCACGTCTGGTGCCCAACGCTGCTCCCAATGGAACCCAGCGTCAGCTGGATGACGTTCAGGAGCGTTTCGATGCCTATCAGAACGAGGTAGTCACCCACTTCAACAGCACGGCCAATCTGGTCCAGAAGCTTTCGCAAAGCTATCAGGACGTACAGGAACATCTCTCCGAAGGTGCCAACCGTCTTGCTACCGACGAATTGACTCGCCAGCGTCTGCTGGCTGCCCTGCATCCTGAAGCCAGCCAGGTCCACCGCGATCGCCTGACCCCACCCCGCACAAATGAAGCACCTAAAGACTACGCGCCAAAATCACCCAACGCTCCCGGCATGCTCGATGAGCACTACGGTTTGAAAAAGCCGTAAGCGAAAGCTGGATCAGGAAAGCCCGCCATTCGTGAGAATGGCGGGCTTTTTTGTAGATCAGTCAGGGATAAAATCCGGGCGAAGAAACTTCCTACGCACTTTCAGGAATACAGCGGCTATATATATTTTGTTGCGACCTCTATGCTTTTTGGAAAACGGAGGAAGCATGAAAAAATTCCAAATACTCGCAGCAAGCATTTTGCTATTTGGCTGCGTACCAGGTGACTGCACAAAAGACTGCTACATCCTCACAAGCAAAGATCTGGAACTCGAGCACAAATGCAACATGGACCCTTATCGATCAGACTGCCCCGTCAACAGATAGACAGGCAGTCAAAAGTGCCACGTGTAAATATCTTTTTTGTTATGAGGGCCATTGACGTTAATTAGCTTTGGTTTCTTGATGCGCCCCGGTGTAAAGCCAAAACGCGCCCACCGGAGGTCGCCCTGCCGCCCATCATAAATAACCAGATTCCCATCATTCTGTATGGACATGTGACTGTGGTACCACAACGATTTGTCCTTGGTGTGCGTGCTTTCCGCTATCCAAAGCCTCGACCTGGCTGGATCATAGAGGAAGCCGCTGTTGCTTACCACAAACCACGGAGCACCTCTCTGCTTGCGGGACAACGTGCTGCTAAAGGTCTGACCTCGGTCAGCGACCCAGGCGACAGCGCCGTTATCTTTAATAACCAGGTTGCCGTCGCTTTGCAGTTCCAGACGAAAACGCCCATTGGGCGATTGTAAAAACTGCCCCGGTGTCATTTTCTGATTGGGCGGCAATACCGGAGCGCCATTATTTCCAAACACACCATACTGAATACTCATACTTTCACCTTTGAAAGCTATTGATTGAGCATTCAACTAATCATCCACTGATTCACAGCATGCGATAAATATATACCGCATCTGAATTACCTTAACGCCTTGATTATTCTTGCAGTAGCCGCGCCAGTGCCCATGATCCCCTAAGTTGCACGGCAGATACAAAATCTGTGGAGCGGGCTTCAGACAGACTGCGTAATCGTTCATCGCGAGCAAGCTCGGCTCCTACAGGTATCGGTTATCCCTGTGGGAGATTCTATGTTCACCTGCAATCCCGTAGGACCGGCTTTAGCCGGGAGGGCGGTTCTACTACCGAAGAACATTTAGCGAATGTCCCGACGCCCTCCCGGCTAAAGCCGGTCCTACGAAATAGCGTGATCCATGTGGGAGCTGAGCTTGCTCGCGATGAACGATAACGCGGTATAGCTGACGGAGCGAGTCGCCTCAATCGCGGGCAAGCCTCGCTCCAACAGGATTCTCTGGAGCCCCCCCACAAACAAAAAACCCGCCATCTCTGGCGGGTTTCCTGTGACAGAAAGCGATCGTCAGATCGCGCCGCGACTGCGCAGCAGGTCCAGCACTTGCTTGACGCTGTCTTCGAGACTCAGGGTTTGAGTATCGATGACCAGATCCGCATTGAGCGGTACGTCGTACGGGAAGGACTCGCCCGGGATGTTATCGCCCTCGGCTGCGTACAGGCCCTGTGGATCGCGTTCGCGGCAAACCGCAGGGGATGCCTGGACGTATACGGTCAGCAGGCGATCAGCACCGATCAGAGACTTGGCCTGCTCGCGACCTTCGCCGTCAGGCGCAACGAACGCAGCCAGGGTAATCAGCCCCGCCTGGTTGAACTGACGCGCAACGTGAGCGGCACGACGCCAGTTCTCGGTACGCCCGGCGCGATCCTGTGGCAGACCTTTGTTCAGGTCGTGACGCAGGTTCTGGCCATCCAGCACGTAAACCGCGCGTCCCATGTCGAACAGCTTGCGCTCGACCGCATAAGCCAAGGTGCTTTTGCCAGCGCCCGACAGGCCGCTGAACAGCACAGTGGCTGGCTGCTGACCAAAACGCTGAGCTCGCTCTTCAGTCGCAACGTGAGCCAGAGCGCCGTGATGATTGGCACCTGCGCCGCCAACGGGCTTGGCGATGATCATGCCCGCGGCCACTGTGCCATTGGTCAAACGGTCAATTACGATGAACGAACCCGTGGTGCGGTTGCTGTCGTAACCGTCCAGCGCGATGGCCGAGTCTAGGCTGATCTTGACGCGACCAATCTCATTCAGGCCCAGCGAACTGGCAGGCCCTTCGGCCAAGGTATTCACATCGACACGATGGGTGATGCTGGCAATCGAGCCCGGCACATAGCTGGTGGCACGCTTGATGTCGTATTTCTTGCCCGGCAGCATCGGCTCTTCAGCCATCCATACCAGCATGGCATCGAATGCATCAGCCACTTGCGGAACGTTATCGGCGTGTACCAGCAAGTCACCACGGGAGATATCAATCTCGTCTTCCATGGTCAGAGTGACGGCCTGACCCGGCCCGGCACTCTCCAGCTCACCTTCAAAGGTGACGATGGATTTGACACGACTGCTCTTGCCCGACGGAAGCACGACGACTTCGTCACCCTTGTGCACGATACCGCTCGCCAGCGTACCGGCGAAACCACGGAAGTTCAGGTTTGGACGGTTGACGTACTGCACCGGGAAACGCATGTCGGTGTAATTGCGGTCGTTGGCAATCTCGACGGTTTCGAGGATCTCCATCAAGGACTGGCCGGTGTACCAGGGCGAACGCTCGCTCTTGTTCACCACGTTGTCGCCCTTGAGAGCCGACATCGGCACGAAGGCCATGGTGGTCGGTTTGAACGCGATGCCGTCGGCGAACTTCAAGTAGTCGGACTTGATCGACTCGAAGACGCTTTCGTCGAAGCCATTGAGGTCCATCTTGTTGATGGCTACAACGATATGTTTGATGCCCAGCAGCGATGCGATGTAGCTGTGACGGCGGGTCTGGGTCTGTACGCCGTAACGGGCATCCACCAGGATGATCGCCAGGTCGCAGGTCGATGCACCGGTTGCCATGTTGCGTGTGTACTGCTCATGGCCCGGAGTATCGGCAATGATGAACTTGCGCTTGGCGGTGGAGAAATAACGGTAAGCAACATCAATCGTGATGCCCTGCTCCCGCTCGGCCTGAAGGCCGTCAACCAGCAACGCCAGATCGACGTCTTCGCCGGTGGTGCCGGACTTCTTCGAATCGCGGGTAATGGCTTCAAGATGATCTTCGTAGATCATCTTGGAGTCGTGCAGCAGACGCCCGATCAGCGTGCTCTTGCCGTCGTCGACGTTGCCACAGGTAAGAAAGCGCAGCATTTCCTTGCGTTCGTGCTGGCCCAGATAGGCGAGGATGTCCTCGCTGATCAAATCAGATGCGTGACTCATTTCATTCGAGCTCCAAGCTGTAAGCTTCAAGCGGCAAGCTTGTCGGCGTACAGCTAGTCAGAAATTTTATTGATCAGCCCGCAAAGCATTTTTGAAAGCTCACGGGTTTCGATAATCCAGGCTGCTGCAAGTGGTTCAGCGATATAACCAATTTCACCGCCGATGATGAGCTGAGTTCTTAGCTCGCCACAGGATGCTTTAGCAATCGATAGAAAGCGGCATTTGTCCTTCGCAGTGAAACGCTCCATACCTTCCGCAATATTGCTCGGCACCGACAGCCCAGAGCGCGTGATCTGACTCCTGAAAGCCAAATCGGGACAGGAAGCCATCTCCTTGTAAAGATTGACTGCCAAAGCCTTGGCTCTTTGCCAAACCAAGAGTTTCTCGAAATCCATTTCGATCACCTGCTTTTGATTCACTTGCAGCTTGCCACTTGAGGCTTGTAGCTGCTCTTTAGAAATAACCCTGACGTTTCTTTTCTTCCATCGAACCAGCGCCATCGTGATCAATGACCCGGCCTTGACGTTCGGAAGTACGCGTCAGAAGCATTTCCTGAATGATGTCAGTGAGGCTGGTGGCCTCGGACTCGACTGCGCCCGTCAACGGGTAGTCGCCAAGTGTACGGAAGCGGACTTTCTTCTTGACGATGCGAGCCTTGTCTTCATCGCTGAGATGATTCAGAAGACGCTCGTCGTCGATCATGATCCAGGTGCCGTTCATCTCGATGACATCGCGCTCGGCGGCGAAGTACAACGGGACAATCGGGATGCCTTCCAGATAGATGTACTGCCAGATGTCCAGCTCGGTCCAGTTGGACAGCGGGAACACGCGAATCGACTCGCCTTTGTTGACGTTGCCGTTATAGACGTTCCACAGCTCCGGGCGCTGGTTCTTCGGATCCCAGCGGTGCTTGCTGTCGCGGAACGAGTACACGCGCTCTTTGGCACGGGATTTCTCTTCATCACGACGCGCGCCACCGAACGCGGCATCGAAGCCGTGCTTGTCCAGGGCCTGCTTGAGACCTTCGGTCTTCATGATGTCAGTGTGCTTGGAGCTGCCGTGGGTGAGCGGGCTGATGTTTTGAGCCACGCCGTCCGGGTTGATGTGGACGATCAGGTCCAGGCCCATTTCCTTAACCATCTGGTCGCGAAAACGGTACATTTCCTGGAATTTCCAGCGGGTGTCCACATGCATCACCGGGAATGGCAGCTTGCCCGGAAAGAACGCCTTGCGCGCAAGGTGCAGCATTACGGCAGAGTCTTTACCGACGGAGTACAGCATCACCGGGTTATCAAACTCGGCGGCGACCTCGCGGATGATGTGGATGCTTTCCGCCTCCAGTTGCTTAAGATGCGTCAGTTTATCGACCATGGTTACTCACGGGTTGCATTCATTATTGACCGGACAACGCCCGGGACGGCCAGCGGGCCGTGTTCGAGGCCGCACTCTAGCACAGCACCTGCTTCTATTCAGGGGCCCCAATAGATCGAAACGTTCTATGGATATACCGTCTCGTTAGGTATTCAAACCGGGTTAGGGCAGTCGATAAACAGGTGCTCCAACGCAAACCGCCGCGCCAGATAGTCACCCAGCGCCTGAACCCCGTAACGTTCAGTTGCGTGGTGTCCGGCGGCAATAAAGCTGATGCCGTTTTCCCGGGCACTGTGAACCGTCTGCTCAGACGCTTCGCCACTGATGAACAGATCGACACCCGCCGCTATTGCCTGATCGATATAACCCTGCCCGCCCCCGGTACACCAACCCACCCGGCGAATCATATCGGCACCTTCAATCAACAACGGTTCGCGCCCAAGCGCTTCCTGCACACGACGGGCAAAGTCGCGGGGCATCATGGGTTCATTCAACGAACCGACCAAGCCGACGACGCGGGCATTATCTGGATCCAGTGGGCCTTCCACGGTGATATCCAGCTGGCGCGCCAACTGCACGTTATTACCCACATCCGGATGCACATCCAGTGGCAAGTGATAGGCCAGCAGGCTGATGTCGTGCTTGAGCAGGGTTTTCAGGCGGCGCTGTTTCATGCCGACGACGCAAGGGTTCTCGCCTTTCCAGAAATACCCGTGATGCACAAGAATCAGATCGGCCTGCGCATCCACTGCGGCATCCAGCAAAGCCTGGCTGGCAGTGACGCCGCTGATGATGCGCATGACCTGCGGACGACCTTCGACCTGCAAGCCATTGGGGCAATAATCCTGGATACGCGAACTGCCGAGATAACGGTTGGCTTCTTCTACCAGAGTGCTGAGCGCAACAGCCATAAAAGACTCCTGAATGTGTGGTTTGAAGCTGATAGGGTCGTGCTGCTGAAATGGTTCACTTCAGAAGATCTTATTTGCGAGACACAACCCCAAGTGCTCGTATAATGCCGCCCATTATGGCGCAGATGGGCAGCAAGCCGCAGCGTCGGATCACTTTCAGGATTTGCTCAATGTTCAAGGCACTGCGCTTTTTTGGTTGGCCATTGCTGGCAGGCGTACTCGTCGCACTGCTGATTATTCAGCGTTTCCCGGATCTGGTGGGTCTGCCAAGTCTCGACGTCAACCTGCAACAGGCGCCACAAACCACCTACGTCCAGCAAGGCCCTGTCACGTATGCCGATGCGGTTGGCATGGCGGCACCTGCGGTGGTCAATCTCTACACCACAAAGATGGTCAACAAAGCGGCAAATCCGATGTTCGAGGACCCGCAGTTCCGACGTTTCTTCGGCGACAACATGCCCAAGCAGAAACGCATGGAGTCGAGCCTCGGCTCCGGCGTTCTGATGAGTCCGGAAGGCTACATTCTGACCAACAATCATGTCACCACCGGTGCCGATCAAATCGTCGTTGCACTGAAGGACGGTCGGGAAACCATTGCCAGGGTGATCGGCAATGATCCGGAAACCGATCTGGCAGTGTTGAAGATTGATCTCAAGAACATCCCGTCCATCACTATTGGCCGCTCCGACAGCATCCGCATCGGTGACGTTGCACTGGCCATCGGCAACCCTTTCGGCGTCGGCCAGACCGTGACCATGGGTATTATCAGCGCCACCGGCCGCAACCAGCTCGGCCTGAACACTTATGAAGACTTCATTCAGACCGACGCAGCGATCAACCCGGGCAACTCTGGCGGCGCACTGGTTGATGCCAATGGCAACCTGACAGGGATCAACACAGCGATTTTCTCCAAGTCTGGCGGCTCTCAAGGCATCGGTTTCGCGATTCCGACCAAACTGGCCATGGAGGTCATGAAATCGATCATCGAGCATGGTCAGGTGATTCGTGGCTGGCTGGGTATTGAAGTGCAGCCGCTGACACAGGATCTGGCCGAGTCATTCGGGTTGAAAGACAGACCAGGCATCGTCGTCGCAGGTATCTTCCGCGATGGACCTGCACAGAAAGCAGGTTTGCAATTGGGTGACGTGATTTTGAGCATCAACGGCGAGCCCGCGGGTGATGGTCGTCGCTCGATGAATCAGGTGGCACGCACCAAGCCCGGCGACAAGATCGCCATCGAGGTGATGCGCAACGGAAAAGAAGTGAAGCTCAACGCTGAAGTTGGCCTGCGCCCACCGCCTCCGCCGTCGGCTACTCCGGTTGAAGAGCAGTGATCACTGAGTTGCGTAGATACCTGTGGGAGCGAGGCTTGCCCGCGATAAGGCCGCCTCGTTTATCAGACAGACCTCAGTGCTTTTATCGCGGGCAAGCCTCGCTCCCACAAGTGTGATGCAATCCGCGATTGCGGCGATACTGCGATGGGGGTCTTACAGACCCGCCAGCCCATCCAGCAACGCCTGGTTCTGCTCCGGCGTACCAATGCTGATCCGCAGGAACTGGGCAATCCGCTCCTGTTTGAAGTGCCTAACGATGACACCCTTCTCGCGCAGCTTCGCCGCAATGCCCGCTCCGTCGTGTTGCGGGTGACGGGCAAAGATGAAGTTGGCCGCAGATGGCAGTACTTCAAAACCAAGGGCTTGCAGCTCAGCGGTCAATAATTCCCGGCTGGCGATCACCTTGTTACGGGTGGAATCGAAGTGCTCGCGGTCCTCGAAGGCTGCAGCGGCACCGACGATTGCCAGACGATCCAGCGGATACGAGTTGAAGCTGTTCTTGACCCGCTCCAGCGCCTCGATCAGATCAGGATGTCCAATCGCCAGACCGACCCGCAAACCCGCCAGCGAGCGGGACTTGGACAACGTCTGCGTCACCAGCAGGTTCGGATAACGCTCCACCAGCGAGATCGCCGTCTCGCCACCAAAATCGATGTACGCCTCATCCACCACAACCACTGAATCAGGGCTCGCCTTCAGCATCTGCTCAACAGCATCCAGCCCCACTACGCAACCGGTTGGCGCATTTGGATTAGGGAAAATGATCCCGCCATTAGGTTTGGCGTAATCCGACACACGAATCTGGAACTGCTCATCCAGCGCGATGGCGTCGAACTCGATGCCGTACAGGCCACAGTAAACCGGATAAAAGCTGTAGCTGATGTCCGGAAACAGCAAAGGCTTGCCGTGCTGGAAAAACGCATTGAACACGTGTGCCAGCACTTCATCGGAACCATTGCCCAAAAATACATGGCTGGTCTGCACGCCGTAATAGGTCGCTACAGCCTGCTTGAGCAGGTCGCTGTTCGGATCGGGATAAAGACGCAAGTCATCAGTCAGCTCGGCGCGCATCGCGGCCAGAGCTTTAGGCGAAGGGCCATAAGGATTTTCATTGGTGTTGAGCTTGACCAGTTTGGTCAGCTTGGGTTGTTCACCCGGCACATACGGCACCAGGCTGTTGACGAAAGGACTCCAGAATTTACTCATGCTCAACTCCCCTGCCCTTCGCTATCAATGATCCGGTACTCGGCGCTGCGGGCGTGTGCAGTCAATGATTCGCCACGCGCCAGTACCGATGCGGTCTTGCCAAGTTCGGATGCACCTTGCTGCGAGCAGTAGATGATCGACGAACGCTTCTGAAAATCGTAAACACCCAGCGGCGATGAAAAACGCGCTGTGCCGGAGGTTGGCAACACGTGGTTTGGACCGGCGCAATAGTCGCCCAGCGCCTCGGAGGTGTGACGCCCCATAAAGATCGCACCCGCGTGACGAATCTGCGGCAACCAGGCTTCAGGGTCTGCCACCGACAACTCAAGGTGTTCCGGAGCAATACGGTTGGCGACTTCAATGGCCTGCCGCATATCAGCGACCTTGATCAACGCACCACGGCCATTGATCGACTTATCGATGATGTCCGCACGTTCAAGGGTCGGCATCAATTTGGCAATGCTCGCTGCGACTTGATCCAGAAAGTCTGCATCCGGACTTACCAGAATGGCCTGGGCGTCCTCATCGTGCTCGGCCTGAGAGAACAGATCCATAGCAATCCAGTCCGGGTCTGTCTGACCGTCGCAGACCACGAGGATCTCGGAAGGACCAGCGATCATGTCGATCCCGACCTGACCAAAAACATGGCGTTTGGCCGTAGCGACATAGATGTTGCCCGGGCCGACGACCTTGTCGACGCGAGGTACGCTTTCAGTGCCGTACGCCAGTGCCGCAACCGCCTGAGCACCACCGATGGTGAACACCCGGTCGACTCCGGCAATACATGCCGCGGCCAGTACCAGCTCGTTGATTTCCCCGCGCGGGGTCGGCACGACCATGACGACTTCAGCAACACCCGCAACCTTGGCAGGAATAGCGTTCATCAATACCGACGACGGATACGACGCCTTGCCACCGGGCACATACAGACCGGCGCGATCCAGCGGCGTAACCTTCTGGCCAAGTACCGTGCCGTCGGCCTCGGTGTAGGTCCAGGAGTCCTGCTTCTGTTTTTCGTGGTACATGCGTACACGATCTGCGGCTTTTTCCAACGCTGTGCGCTGGGCTGGAGTGATGCGGGTCAGTGCCAACTCAAGACGCTCGCGAGGCAGAATCAGATCAGCCATGGAGGCCACCTGCAAACCGTCGAAGCGCTCGGTGAATTCGACCAGCGCGGCATCGCCCCGCTCACGCACGGCTTTGATGATGTCGAGGACACGCTGGTTGACCGAATCGTCAGACACACTTTCCCAGCTCAGCAGATGATCCAGATGATGCGCGAAATCCGGGTCAGCAGCATTGAGTCGGCGAATTGCAGTCGGTGCGGTCATAGCTAGAGCCTCATAGGAATGGCAAAAACTCAGGCGCCCTAAACTAGCAGTCGTTCCGCTTGGGCACCTGAGAATTCTGGCTATGAGGCGGATAGACGGGCGCAACTCAAGGTTGCGCGAGTAAGTCAGCCGCGGTGTCGCGATTCCACTGCATTGCGCAGGGTATCGATAAGCGACTGAATACGGGCGTGCTGCATTTTCATGGAAGCCTTGTTGACCACCAGACGGGAACTGATCGTCGCGATCAACTCCTGAGGCTCCAGGCCATTGGCCCGCAGCGTGTTGCCAGTGTCAACAACGTCGATGATCTTGTCAGCCAGACCAATCAGCGGTGCCAGCTCCATGGAGCCGTACAGCTTGATGATGTCGACCTGACGACCTTGCTCGGCGTAATAGCGCTTGGCAACGTTGACGAACTTGGTTGCCACGCGCAGACGGCCTTTGGGCTCAGGAGCACCGATGGCGCCTGCTGTCATCAAACGGCACTTGGCAATCTGCAGGTCCAATGGCTCATACAGGCCTTGGCCGGTGTATTCCATCAGCACATCTTTACCGGCAACGCCAAGATCAGCAGCGCCATGCTCGACGTAGGTCGGCACATCGGTAGCACGCACGATCAACAGGCGCACATCGGCCTGGGTCGTGGGGATGATCAGCTTGCGGCTCTTGTCCGGATTCTCGGTCGGCACAATGCCTGCTTCAGCAAGAAGCGGCAGGGTGTCATCAAGAATGCGGCCCTTGGACAATGCGATGGTCAACATGGGAAACGTCAGTCCTTATCAGGAAGCTTTTGCCCGGACGCAATCGACGCCGGGCAAATCCTCATGCCGCATAAAAACGGGCATGAGGTGAAACAAATCAGAATTCACACGCCGCGAAACGTGCAAGACCAACGTCCGAGGCCACAAATGGCCCCAGACGCCAGTTATATGACTGCTAGCCCGGAACGCGACGAATCTTCGCGCCCAGCATCTGCAGTTTCTCTTCGATGCACTCGTAACCGCGGTCTATGTGGTAGATGCGGTCGATCAGCGTATCGCCCTGGGCAACCAGTGCAGAGATAACCAGGCTGGCCGATGCACGAAGATCGGTAGCCATGACTGGCGCGCCTTTGAGCACTTCGGTACCGGTCACGATGGCCGTGTTGCCTTCGACCTGAATCTGCGCGCCCATGCGGTGCATTTCGTACACGTGCATGAAACGGTTTTCGAAGATGGTCTCGATTACCGCACCCGTGCCTTCAGCAATGGCGTTGAGCGAGATGAACTGCGCTTGCATGTCAGTCGGAAACGCAGGATACGGAGCTGTACGCACATTGACGGCTTTAGGACGCTTGCCGTGCATGTTCAGCTCGATCCAGTCGACGCCGCTGGTGACTTCGGCGCCCGCTTCCTGAAGCTTGAGCAACACTGCTTCGAGGATGGTCGGATCGGTATCCTTGACCTTGACGCGGCCACCGGTAGCGGCAGCAGCGACCAGATAAGTGCCGGTCTCGATGCGGTCTGGCATGACTTTGTAAGTCGCCGAGTGCAGACGCTTCACGCCATCAATAGTGATGGTGTCAGTACCAGCGCCTTGAATTTTCGCGCCCATGGCAATCAGGAAGTTTGCCAGGTCAACGACTTCAGGCTCACGGGCGGCGTTCTGCAGAACGCTGCGGCCGTTGGCCAGGCTCGCGGCCATCATGATGTTTTCGGTACCGGTCACACTGACGGTATCGAAGAAGAAGTTGGCACCGCGCAGGCCGCCCTCAGGGGCCTTGGCCTTGATGTAGCCGCCCTCGACGTCAATGATAGCGCCCATGGCTTCGAGGCCACGAATGTGCAGATCCACTGGACGCGAGCCGATGGCACAACCGCCTGGCAACGCGACTTCAGCTTCGCCGAAACGGGCGACCATAGGGCCGAGCACCAGAATCGAGGCGCGCATGGTCTTCACCAGCTCGTACGGGGCAATCAGCGTCTTGATCGTGCGCGGATCGATTTCCACACTGAGTTTTTCGTCGATCACCGGCTCGATACCCATACGACCGAACAGTTCGATCATGGTGGTGATGTCGTGCAAGTGCGGCAGGTTCTGGACGGTTACCGGGCCATCGGCCAACAGGGTCGCGGCAAGAATCGGCAGGGCAGAGTTTTTCGCCCCGGAAATGCGGATTTCGCCATCAAGACGAACGCCACCAGTAATAATCAATTTATCCATTAGAGTCTCGACGCCAAGTGGCTCAGGTGCGCTCGGCCCACGCAGCGCGGCTGAAAAATTTCATGGTGACCGCATGGATGCTGCCATCGGCAATCCACGGGTTCAAATGCGTGTAGATCTGCTGCTGACGCTTGACCGGGCTCAGCGTAGCCAACTCGTCATTGATCACGTTCAGCTGGAAGTTGCAGCCTTCGCCTTCAACTTCGACCTGTACCTCGGGCAGCTTCCCTTCAAGGAAGCTCTTAACTTCTACGGCGTGCATGCAAAACCTCGATTGGCGACCTACGCGCGCGGGTCGGCCATCATACAAAAAAGCCCACTCAATGCGAACCCCGCAACGCAGGACCCGGACGAGGGGCTTTCATAAAGGACAATCAATGATTGTGAAGCAGTTCAGTCAACTCGGACACCTGGGCGATCTTGCTCATGTCTTCCGGCATCGAACGAATGCTCACGTCCTTGCCGGCATCACGCGCATCGCGCATGAATGCGAGCAGCAAGGCCAGACCAACGCTGCTGGACTTCTCGACACCGGAGCAATCCAGAACAACGGTCGACAACTCGCTCGACTTGATCAGTGCAGCCCCCTGCTTGCGCAAGGCCGGGCCGGTCGAATAGTCGAGCGTACCGGTTAACTGTAGCTCACCCGGCGCAACGAGCTTGACGGCTGACTCGGTCATTGCGGAGCAGCTTCAGGCGCTTTCTCTTTAGCCTTGGCAACTTCACCTGCCCAGTTGTTGATCGTCTGGTCGAGGTTGTTGCCATTACGCTGCATTGCATCGGCGAATTGATCGCGGAACAGCTTGCCGATGTTAATCCCGTTGATGATCACGTTACGTACCTTCCACTCGCCGCCAATCTTGACGAGTGTGTAGGAGACAGGATACATCGCGCCGTTGGTACCCTTGACCTGCATTTCAACGCTGGTGCGATCGGCGCCTTCAGGTTTTTCAGGCGAAACGGTGATGCCCTGGTTGTTGTATTCAAGCAGTGCGTTGCCATAGAACTGCATCAGGCTGCGCTTGAAGTTTTCCTGAAAGCGCTGAATCTGCTCTGGAGAAGCGTTGCGCGAGTACTTCACGGTCATGATGCTTTTGGAAATGCCATCGGCATCTACCACCGGACCGACGATGCGGTTCAGCGCGTCGTAAAACGCGCCCGGATTGGTTTTGTACTGTTCTTTGTTGGCTGCCAGATCACTCAGCAATTCCTTGGTGGTGCGATCCACCAGATCATGAGCGGACGGTGTGGCGGCGGCATTCCCCAGCATTGGTAACAATGCCAGCAACACCAGCAGACCACGGCGCACGATAGAGATCATGTAAAAGCTCCTCATTTAGCGTCTTTACTCACGGTATTGAGCAGGAATTTTCCGATAAGGTCTTCCAGCACAAGCGACGACTGCGTGTCATGGATGGTACTGCCATCCTTAAGCAACCCATCGTCGCCACCTACGCTGATACCCACATATTTCTCACCAAGCAAGCCAGCGGTCAAAATCGATGCAGTGGAGTCGATAGGCAGGTTATTCACCTTCTTCTGGACTTCCATGGTCACCCGACCTGTGAAGGTGTCGCGATCAAGATCGATCGCCGTGACCTTACCAATTGTGACGCCAGCCATGCTCACCTTGGCTCTGACAGTCAAACCGGCAATATTGTCGAAATTTGCATAAAGTTTATAAGTATCAGTGCTGGCACTGGAGCTAAGACCGCTGACGCGCAGGGCAAGCAGGAGCAAAGCCAGAATCCCGGCCAGCAGGAACAGGCCTACACCTGTTTCGATGGTGCGGTTTTGCATCAGAAATCTCCAAACATCAAGGCGGTCAGAATAAAGTCCAGGCCCAGCACGGCCAGGGAGGCATACACGACTGTTTTCGTCGTGGCACGACTGATCCCTTCTGAGGTGGGTTCGCAGTCGTAACCCTGGAAAACGGCAATCCAGGTCACAACGAACGCAAATACGACGCTCTTGATGACGCCGTTAATCACATCATCAACAAAAGAAACGCTGTTCTGCATGTTTGACCAGAAAGAGCCTTCATAGACACCCAACCAGTCGATCGCTACCCAGGAACCGCCCCAGATACCCACTACGCTGAAGATCATGGCCAGCAGCGGCAGAGAAATGAACCCGGCCCACAGACGTGGCGCAACAATGTATTTGAGCGGGTCAACACCGATCATTTCCAGACTGGACAACTGCTCGGTGGACTTCATGTTGCCGATCTCGGCGGTCAATGCCGAACCTGCACGGCCAGCAAACAGCAAAGCCGTAACCACTGGACCCAGCTCTCGCAAAAGCGTCAGGGCAACCATCTGCCCGACTGCCTGCTCCGAACCGTACTTGGTCAGAATGCTGAAACCCTGAAGCGACAGCACCATGCCGATGAACATACCCGACACGACGATGATCGCCAGGGACATGACACCGACCGAATAGAGCTGCCTGACCAGCAACTGGAAGCTGCCACCAATCGAGCTCCGGCCCAGCAAGGCATGAACCAGAAAAATCGCCGAACGCCCGAGCACCGCCAGGATATCGATTGCGGCACGCCCGAGAAGGCGAACTCGCTCCATTAATGACTTCTTGCGCATCAGCGCTTCCCCAAAAGATCTTCGCGGTAATCCGGCGCAGGATAGTGAAACGGCACCGGGCCATCCGGGTTGCCGGTCATGAATTGACGAATGCGCGGGTTGTCCGACCCCATCAGTTCCTCGGGTGTCCCCTGCCCCAGCACCTGACCGTCGCCAACCAGGTAGAGGTAGTCAGCAATACTCGCCGTTTCATCCAGATCATGGGAAACCACAACACTGGTGATACCGAGCGCATCATTGAGCAGCTTGATCAAACGAACAAGTACACCCATCGCAATGGGGTCTTGCCCCACGAATGGCTCGTCGTACATGAGTATCTGAGGATCGAGGGCAATCGCACGAGCCAGCGCCACGCGACGCTTCATGCCACCTGACAGCTCGTCGGGCATCAACTCGATGGCGCCGCGCAGCCCCACTGCCTGCAACTTGAGCAGGACAATGTCACGGATCATTTCTTCCGGCAGCTCGGTATGGACCCGCAACGGGAAGGCAACGTTCTCGAACACATCCAGGTCAGTAAACAGTGCGCCGCTCTGAAACAACACACCCATGTGCTTGCGCGCATCGAACAGATCGCTGCGCGACAAGGCAGGAAGGTTCTGACCGTTGACCCACACTTCGCCCGCAGAAGGCCGTAGCTGGGCGCCCATCAAACGCAGCAAAGTAGTTTTGCCACTGCCCGAAGGTCCCATGATGCCGGTGACTTTTCCGCGGGGAATACGAATATCAACATTATCGAAAATGCTGCGCGTACCGCGCCTGAAGGAAACGCCCTTCAGCTCGATCGCGTAGGCGTTATCGGCGCTCATCTAAACTCCTTGCGATACAGCCTCACGTTCAGCTGCCGAGTCCCTGGCGGGAGACATGCTGTCTCGGTGGGCAGAACAAGCCGCGGACTATACCACCGCAATAAGGCGTCGCCAAAGCGCGAAGACGATCAATCAATATCGCCATACACAATTTGCGACACTTCCTACAAATGGGCTCGACCTATCGTCATACGGAACGATTAAACGCAAAGCTTGACGATCAGACGTGAGGGAATCGCGCATTACCGCTATAATCGCCGCCTTTTAACCGGCCAACCGATTTTCACATGAACCAATCCAGCGACCTGATCCAGTCAGCACAACGCACCATCCGCCTTGAAATCGAAGCCGTGGAGGGGTTGTTACCTCATATCGACGCGGATTTCATCAAGGCCTGCGAGATGATTCTCGCGAGCAAAGGACGCGTTGTCGTGGTGGGCATGGGTAAATCAGGCCACATCGGAAAAAAAATTGCCGCCACTCTGGCGAGCACCGGCACCACTTCATTTTTTGTTCACCCAGCTGAAGCCAGCCATGGCGACATGGGCATGATCACCTCCGGTGACATCATCCTTGCCCTCTCAAACTCGGGAACAACGGCTGAAATCGTCACTTTGCTCCCCCTGATCAAACGCCTCGGCATCAAGATGATCAGCCTGACGGGAAATCCGGAGTCAACCCTGGCTGAAGCTGCCGACGTTAACCTTAATGCTCGCGTCGAGCATGAGGCCTGCCCACTGAATCTGGCGCCTACCTCTTCGACAACTGCAGCACTGGTCATGGGCGATGCTCTCGCAGTAGCACTGCTGGAAGCCCGCGGTTTCACGGCTGAAGACTTCGCGTTCTCGCATCCCGGTGGTGCTTTAGGCAGACGCTTGCTGCTCAAGGTTGAGCATGTCATGCACAGCGGCGAACAACTGCCACAAGTACAGCGCGGCACTCTGCTGCGCGACGCGCTGATGGAAATGACCCGCAAGGGACTGGGCATGACCGCAGTTATCGAGGCCGATGGACGACTGGCCGGGATATTCACTGACGGCGACCTGCGCCGCACTCTGGATCGTCCGATTGATATTCGCCTGGCAACCATCGATGACGTGATGACCGTTCACGGCAAGACAGCCCGCCCTGAAATGCTCGCGGCTGAAGCATTGAAAATCATGGAAGATCACAAGATCGGCTCACTCATCGTCGTTGACGAAAATGATCATCCGGTCGGAGCTTTCAACCTGCAGGACCTGCTGCGCGCAGGCGTCATGTAATGGAGATGTGCAAATGACTACCGATCTGCTGCGACGCGGCAAAAATATCAAACTGGCCATCTTCGACGTCGACGGCGTACTGACCGACGGTCGCCTGTACTTTCTTGAAGACGGCAGCGAATTCAAGACTTTCAACACGCTGGACGGCCAAGGCATTAAAATGCTGATCGCCTCTGGCGTGGCAACGGCCATTATCAGCGGCCGCAAGACACCAGTGGTTGAACGCCGGGCAAAGAACCTCGGCATTGAACATCTTTACCAGGGCCGTGAAGACAAGCTGGTGGTTCTCGACGAACTACTCGGCCAACTCGGTCTGAATTACGAACAGGTCGCCTATCTGGGTGATGATCTGCCAGACTTGCCAGTCATTCGGCGTGTCGGCCTAGGCATGGCGGTGGCCAATGCCGCTACTTTTGTCCGGCAACATGCCCATGGCATTACCCAGGCACGCGGTGGCGAAGGCGCAGCGCGCGAGTTCTGTGAATTGATCATGAGCGCCCAAGGCAGTCTTGAAGCCGCCCACGCAGCCTACTTATAGACAGAAGCCATTTATGCTTAGCAAACGAATTCGAACGTTTCTGATCCTCGGTGTGCTGGCATTTTTGCTGGCGGCCGCAGGCTATTGGAACATCAGCCCGGAAAGCTTCATGGAGCAACCGGCTGCTACGGTGGACGAAAGCGCCATCGACTTTTACGCAATCAATGCTCACAGCGTGCAGTATCTGCCGGATGGCAAGTTGCAGTACGAAATGACGGCCGACAAGGTCGAGCATATCAAGGCCACCGATGTGACAATGCTGACCACGCCAGACTTACAGATGTACCGTGGCACCCTGTTTCCCTGGCATATCCAGAGCAAAACGGGTGAGGTTTCCCCAGGTGGTGAGCAAGTCGAACTGATTGACTCGGTTCGCATAGCAAGAACCGACGAGAAAAAACGTACGACCATAATCACCAGCAGTCGAATGACCGTATTCCCGCAGAAGCAATATGCGCAGACCGAGCAAGCCGTTAGAATCGACGGCGCGGGCGGTGTGACTACGGCCAAGGGAATGAAAGCGTATTTGAACGACGGCAGGATGGACCTGCTATCTAATGTAAGAGGACAGTATGAGGCTCGTTAAAACCCTTCCTTTTTTGCTTGGCCTGGGTGCAGCACTGGGAAGCGCGAGCGCCTGGTCCCTGCCGACTGATCGCGATCAGCCGATTCACATTCAGTCCGACGACGCACAACTCGACGACAAGAAAGGCGTTGCCACCTACAAAGGCAACGTAATCATCACCCAGGGCTCGATGAAGATCACCGGCAACACAGTGACCATCACACGTAATGCCCAAGGCGAAGTCGACGTGTTCACATCGGTCGGCAACCTGGCCTACTACGAGCAGAAGCCGTCTGTAGACAAGCCTATCGTTCAAGCCTACGCGATCACCATCCAGTACTACGCTGCGCAGGATCGTATCGTACTGATCGACAAGGCCAAGGTCATCAATGATGGCAACACGTCCGAAGGCGAGAAGATCGTGTATGACACGGTCAAGCAGATCGTCAGTGCCGGTCGTGCCAATGGCGGCAGCAAGGTGACCACGCCACGCCCGCGTATTGACATGGTTATCCAGCCGAAAAAGAAAACCGACCAGCAGAAGGCCCAGTAAATGGCGACGCTGAAAGCCCAGCATTTGGCTAAGAGCTACAAGGGGCGTCAGGTCGTTCGCGATGTGAGCCTGTCCATCGAAAGCGGCCAGATCGTTGGCTTGCTGGGGCCTAACGGCGCTGGCAAGACCACTTGCTTTTACATGATTGTCGGCCTGGTTCAGGCGGATCAGGGGCGAGTGTTGATCGACGACCTGGATGTAAGCCACCAGCCCATGCACGGCCGTGCACGTGCTGGTATTGGCTACCTGCCACAGGAAGCCTCGATCTTTCGCAAGTTGTCGGTAGCCGACAACATCATGGCGATTCTCGAGACCCGTCAGGAACTGGACCGGGATGGACGCCGCAAGGAGCTGGAAAGCCTGCTGCAGGAGTTCCACATCACCCATATCCGCGACAATATGGGCATGAGCCTGTCTGGTGGTGAGCGCCGCCGCGTAGAAATCGCACGCGCACTTGCTACTTCACCGAAATTCATCCTGCTCGACGAACCATTCGCAGGTGTGGACCCGATTTCCGTAGGCGATATCAAACAGATCATCCACCATCTGAAAGCCAAGGGCATCGGCGTGCTGATCACCGATCACAACGTTCGTGAAACTCTGGACATCTGCGAGACAGCCTACATCGTCAATGACGGGCAGCTAATTGCCGAAGGCGACTCGGAAACCATTCTCGCAAATCAGCTGGTGAAAGAGGTCTACCTCGGTCACGAGTTCCGCCTGTAAAAAGAACTGCGGTGCCCGGCCTTAAAGGCGGGCATGCCTGGTTGTTGGTGCTGATGGTTATTAAATGCCAGCATCCCCTAGGCAAACACTTCAGTTTCAGGCATATAATTTGCTTATGTACGCGCCCAGGCGCTCGGTAGTGGATGGCGCATGTGCGCCGGCGAATAAGGTGTTAAGCCCCAGCCATGAAACCATCGCTAGTCTTGAGAATGGGCCAGCAGCTGACGATGACGCCGCAGCTGCAACAGGCCATCCGCTTACTCCAATTGTCGACACTGGACCTCCAACAAGAGATCCAGGAGGCACTGGAGTCGAACCCTATGCTGGAACGCCAGGAAGAAGGCGACGATTTCGACAACGCTGATCCACTGGCTGACAACGTCGAGCAGAAACCCAATCCTGATGTACAGGAGCCGACTTATCAGGAGCCGGCGCCTACTGTGGACAACCTTGAAGAGGGCGACTGGAGCGAGCGCATCCCCAACGAGCTGCCCGTCGACACCGCGTGGGAAGACGTCTACCAAACCAGCGCCAGCAGCCTGCCCAGCAACGACGATGACGAATGGGACTTCACCACTCGCACTTCTGCCGGTGAGAGCCTGCAAAGCCATTTGCTCTGGCAGTTGAATCTGGCGCCGATGTCCGACACCGATCGCCTGATCGCCGTGACGCTGATCGACTGCATCAACAATCAGGGTTATCTGGACGAGACGCTGGAAGAAATCCTCGACGCCTTTGATCCCGAGCTTGATATCGAGCTCGACGAGATTGAAGCCGTGCTGCACCGCATCCAGCAGTTTGAACCAGCCGGTATCGGCGCGCGCAACCTGAGCGAATGCCTGCTGCTGCAACTGCGTCAGCTTCCGGCAAAGACCCGTTGGCTCAGCGAAGCGCAACGGCTGGTCAGTGACTACATCGACCTGCTGGGCAGCCGCGACTACTCGCAGCTCATGCGCCGTATGAAGCTCAAGGAAGATGAACTGCGCCAGGTCATCGAGCTGGTGCAAAGCCTTAACCCTCGCCCCGGCTCGCAAATCGAATCCACCGAAGCTGAGTATGTGGTACCGGACGTCATTGTGCGCAAGGACAACGAACGCTGGCTGGTTGAGCTCAATCAGGAATCAGTCCCCCGCCTGCGTGTAAATCCGCAGTACGCCGGTTTTGTCCGCCGCGCTGATACCAGCGCCGATAACACCTTTATGCGCAATCAGCTGCAAGAAGCACGCTGGTTCATCAAAAGCCTGCAGAGCCGCAATGAAACCCTGATGAAAGTGGCGACGCAGATCGTCGAGCATCAGCGCGGCTTTCTTGAATACGGCGATGAAGCGATGAAGCCACTGGTCCTGCATGACATCGCAGAGGCCGTCGGCATGCATGAGTCGACCATTTCTCGTGTAACCACCCAGAAATTCATGCATACCCCGCGTGGTATTTACGAGTTGAAATATTTCTTCTCGAGCCATGTAAGTACCTCCGAGGGCGGTGAATGTTCATCCACAGCCATTCGCGCGATCATCAAAAAACTGGTTGCAGCGGAAAATCAGAAAAAGCCGTTGAGTGACAGCAAGATCGCTGGTTTACTGGAGGCACAAGGCATTCAAGTAGCCCGTCGCACAGTAGCCAAATACCGCGAATCTCTTGGCATTGCGCCGTCGAGTGAACGCAAGCGACTGATGTGACGAGAGGTACAGTAGCAACCGTGCGAGCTTTGGCCCAAAGCGGTTCTACACAGCCCGGTTGCTAGCCACAGCGTTCCAGTGGCAGGCAAAAGCCTGCCTCTTTATGCACTGGCAATAAGGAGAAAGCGGTATGCAAGTCAACATCAGTGGACATCAACTGGATGTGACCGACGCCCTACGCGACTACATCACCGAAAAACTCGGACGACTGGAGCGCCACTTCGACAAGATCACTAATGTGCAGGTCATCATGGAGGTCGAGAAGCTCAAGCAGAAAATCGAAGCCACCCTGCACATCCCCGGCTCAAAGGTCGTCGCCAATGCGGAACATGATGACATGTACGCGGCAATCGACCTTTTGACCGACAAGCTGGATAGACAACTGCTCAAGCATAAGGAAAAGCAGCTAAGCCTCCTTCAGGGTGCAACGGCTCGCTGATACCCCCAAAACATGATCCGACTAGAAAATATCCTGACCCCCGGCCGTTCACTCGTGAACGTGCCGGGCGGCAGCAAGAAAAAAGTCCTCGAACAAATTGCCAACCTGATCGGCAAGGAAGTGCCTGATCTGGATTCGGACGACGTGTTTTCGAGTCTTATCGCCCGTGAAAAGCTAGGTTCTACCGGCTTTGGTAATGGCATAGCCATTCCGCATTGTCGCTTGAAGGGGTGTGAATCCCCTATCAGCGCGTTGTTGCACCTAAACGCTCCTGTAGATTTCGACGCTATCGATGGCGCCCCCGTTGACCTGCTGTTTGTTCTGCTGGTCCCGGAAGCGGCTACCGATGCACACCTGGAATTGCTGCGCCAGATAGCCAGCATGCTCGACCGCAAAGAAGTGCGTGAACGCCTGCGTAGTGCCCCGAGCAATGAAGCCCTTTATCAGGTCGTACTGGACGAGCAAAACGGTCATTAATCATGCGCATGATCATTGTGAGCGGTCGCTCAGGCTCCGGCAAAAGTACCGCGCTGGACGTTCTGGAAGACAGCGGTTTTTACTGCGTTGATAACCTCCCGGCGGGCCTGCTGCCCGAGCTTGCCGAGCGCGCGCTGATCAACACCGAGCTGGCCGAACCACTGCTGGCGGTGTCTATTGATGCACGGAACCTGCCCAGCCACCTGACCCGCTTCCCACAGATGCTGGAAGAGGTTCGTTCACGCAATATCCAGTGCGACGTGCTTTACCTGGATGCGGATGAATCAACGCTCTTCAAGCGGTTCTCGGAAACCCGTCGCCGTCATCCTCTGAGCAACGCTGACCGCTCGCTGGCCGAGGCCATTCGGGACGAGACCACATTGCTGGGACCGATCATTGATCTTGCCGACCTGAAGATCAACACCACGCACCTGAATCTCTACCAGTTGCGCGACACCCTCAAGCTTCGCCTGCTGAACAAGCCAGAGCCGGGTACCGCGTTCCTGCTCGAGTCTTTCGGTTTCAAGCGCGGTATGCCCGTGGATGCCGATCTGGTATTCGACGTACGCTGCCTACCTAATCCTTACTGGAAGCCAGAGCTGCGAGAACAATCGGGAAAAGATCAGCCTGTTATCGACTATCTAGCTGCACAGCCTGATGTGGAAGAGATGTTTCAGGACATCTTCGCGTATCTCAACAAGTGGCTGCCGCGCTTTGCTGCCAGCAACCGCTCGTATGTAACCATTGCCATTGGCTGCACTGGCGGCCATCACCGCTCGGTGTACCTGACCGAGCGCCTGGGTCAGGTCCTGCAACAATCCCTCAAAAACGTTCAGGTTCGCCACCGCGACTTAAGCTGAAAGGACTTCCCCTGCGATGCCCGCTCTTCAAATCACCATTATCAACAAGTTGGACCTGCACGCCCGCGCAGCCGCCAAATTCGTCGGAGTCGCCGGCAAGTACCCCTGCCAGATCCGCGTGGGTCGCTCACCTGAAAGCATGGTGGATGGCAAAAGCATCATGGCAGTGATGATGCTCGCCGCTGGCAAAGGCACGGATATTCACCTTTCGACCGAAGGCGAGCAAGAGCAGGCTGCGCTGGATGGTCTGGTTGAGTTGATCAATAACAAGTTTGATGAGGGGGAATAGTCGTTGAGCTCGGCGCGCCACAGCCTCTTACACTAACGCCCTCAACTCGCGAAACTTTCGATCTTGACCTGCCCATCCGGGAAAGTAGCGACAATCTCCAACTCTCCGCCCATCGCACGGATGTAATTGCGCAAAGTGCTGATGTACATATCCGTACGACGTTCCATTTTCGAAATAGCCGCCTGATTGACGTGTAACGTCTTGGCTAGAGTCGCTTGGCTCAAGGCTTTTGCTTGACGCAATTCGTGAAGCGGCATTTG
The DNA here is from genome assembly GCF_002699985.1 of Pseudomonas sp. ICMP 561. Lineage (GTDB taxonomy): Bacteria > Pseudomonadota > Gammaproteobacteria > Pseudomonadales > Pseudomonadaceae > Aquipseudomonas > Aquipseudomonas quasicaspiana. The sequence continues at coordinate 162,839 of NZ_LKBT01000067.1, forward strand.
CTCCAGGTGCTCTTGATACAACCGATCAGCAGCGGCCCGGGACTCCGGCGACATACGTGCTTGCAGTTCGGAGAATTTTTTAGCCATCTGTAAGACCCTCTGTACGCAATGTTTCAAGGTGCTCGCGGTAAAGACGCTCAGCTAAAGGCACATGCTCATCGTACCAGCGGTTCTGCCCGGTTTTTTCCCCACCAATCAGCAATAAAGCGCAACGCCTGGGATCGAAGGCATAAAGAACCCGGTAAGGCCGACCGGCGTGCTGAGAGGGACCGAATTGCCCCAGCAGCCTGACGCTTGATTCAACACTGGCCTGCTCGTCCTCCCCCAAACCGTCCCACCAACATCAAACTCATCTGTGTATTCAATTTCCCAATTCATAGGAGAACTATGAAGGGATGAAAATATAACCTCAACGGAATATATCAGCGAACGCTAACAGAAACCTCCGTAATTCATGTAGGAATTGTTCGTATATCTATACGGTACCTCAAAAAAAATCCGGCCCCTTTCGGGTCCGGACTCTTCATCATTAACAGGGCTTACTCAAAACCTCACCCCTTCTTCACAAACTCCGACTTCAGCTTCATCGCACCAATGCCGTCGATCTTGCAATCGATATCGTGATCGCCATCCACCAGACGGATGTTCTTCACCTTGGTGCCAACTTTCACCACCAGCGAAGAGCCTTTGACTTTAAGGTCCTTGATGACGGTGACGGTGTCGCCGTCTTGCAGGGTATTGCCTACCGAATCCTTGATGACTTTGACGTCATCAGCCGCTTCGCTGCTGCCGTCGGCAGACCATTCATGCGCGCATTCCGGGCAGATCAGTTGAGTACCGTCTTCGTAGGTGTATTCGGAATTGCATTTCGGGCAGGCAGGTAAGCTCACGGACATTCTCGCGTCGAAGGGTAAAAACCATGGATTATAAGTGGTTTTAGACGTAGGCAGGAGGCGAATGTCACTTCGCCGCCTCGCCCACCCTTCAAGCCAGGGCTGTGTCCATCACCATCATCAGGCAGAACCCCGCGATCAGGCCAAGGCTGGCGACCTTGTCGTGCCCATTGCGACGTGATTCGGGGATGATCTCTTGAGTAACCACCAGCAACATGGCACCGGCAGCAAATGCTAGTCCTAGCGGCAACAGCAACTCGGCGATTGCTACGAGCCAGGCGCACAGCAGTGCGAAAACCGGCTCAACCAGACCTGAGGCAGCGCCGATCAGAAATGCCTTGAAGCGCGACATCCCGGCCCCCGCCAGCACCAACGCAATGACCAGTCCCTCGGGCACATCCTGTATCGCGATGCCCATAGCGAGACTGTCCGCATCGGGCAAACCGCCGCCAGCGGACACACCAATAGCCATGCCTTCAGGGATGTTGTGGGCAATGATCGCGATAACGAACAACCAGATCCGCGGCGCAATGGCAGGAAGTTCTCCACCGCTCAGAGGCGAACCTTTGGAGACGGTATGGTCAACCACAAACAAGCCGACAGCCCCGAGAAAAATACCAAGACTGACAAGCCCGCCAGCTCCCCACGGGGAAAATCCGAGGCTTTCAGCTGCCGCAAGGCCAGGCACGATCAGGGAGAACGCGGTCGCCGCCAACATCACTCCTGCACCGAAGCCGAGCAAACCATCGGACACCGATGCAGGCATGCCCCTGATGACCAGCACGGGAACGGCACCTAACGCGGTGCCCAGAGCACAAATCGCTCCGCCCTCAAGTGCCCGCATCAGGCGCGGTTCAAGATTCAGCCACTCAAGCGCATGAGCGACCAGAAGCGCCATACCTGCCAACAGCAGAACCGATCCCAGTGCCAGGCGAAACAACCGCCCGCTGCTGACGGTGAGTATTTCCGTGCGCATAAACTGCCCTGGATCTGATTATTGGGAGATCAGACCAGAGCGGCCTGGTAACGACGAGCGACTTCAGCCCAGTTGACGACGTTATAAAACGCGTTGATGTATTCCGGGCGACGGTTCTGGTAACGCAGGTAATACGCGTGCTCCCAGACGTCCAGCCCCAGAATTGGCGTGTTGCCGTTCATAAGCGGACTGTCCTGGTTACCGCTGCTCTCAACCACCAGTTTTTTCTCCGGGGTCACGCTCAGCCACGCCCAGCCACTGCCGAAACGTGTCAGTGCTGCTTTGGTGAAAGCATCCTTGAATTGCTCGAAGCCACCCAGTTGCTCATCAATCGCTTTTGCCAGTGCACCGTCAGGCGAGCCGCCACCGGTTGGGGTCATGACATCCCAGAACAACGAATGGTTGGCGTGCCCCCCACCCTGGTTGATGACCGCAGGGCGCAGCTTCTCCGGGAGTTGAGCGACAGATGCCACCAGCTTCTCGATTGGCCACTCAGCCCACTCAGTACCTTCAACCGCCGCGTTCAGGTTATTGATGTAAGTCTGGTGGTGCTTGCTGTAGTGAATCTCCATGGTCTGCGCATCGATGTGCGGCTCCAGGGCATCGTAAGCGTATGGCAAGGCAGGCAAAGTAAACGGCATATCAATGTACTCCGTAGAAAAGGCCGGAAGTGGCTGCGGCATTGCGTTGTAATGACGAGCGCGAATGCTCGCCGCCACTGTTCAACAGGCGATGGGTGCGCGGGTATTCACCGTGCTCGCTGATAAAATTCAGCAGCTCGGCGTAGGTTTTGCTGCTATGGCGCAACGCAGCCTGACGCAAAGCTGGCGGCAGACGTTGCTCTTGCATGACCCGCAACAGGTGCTGATGGATCGCGCACAGGTACTCCGCGCTCTCCTCCGGCTGGCCCAGACTCAAATGCAGGTCGGCAAGGTTGTGATGGGAAATGACGCAAGCGGCCACCGCTTCATCAGGGTTGGGCCAGCGCTCGAACAACACCTGAGCCAGCGCCAGCGCCTGCAGATACAACTCGCGGGCGTCAACCAGCTCACCGAGATTGAAACAGCGATTGGCTTTTTCGATTGTGCGTTTCCAATGCTCCATGGCGCGACTCCTCAAGCGATGGCCGACGGGTCAGATCCCGCCAGCAGTGAGTTTTTCCGGATCCAGCAATGCCTCCAGCTGGCTGCGCTGCAGGTCGGTGTGTTCAAGGGCGACGTCGATGATCGGACGCCCCTGCTTGTAGGCCGTCTTGGCAATTTCGGCGGCCTTCTGGTAACCAATGATCGGGTTCAGGGCAGTGACCAGAATCGGGTTGCGCGACAAGGCTTCCTTTAGCTTCGCTTCATTGACCTTGAAGGTCGCGATGGCCTTGTTGGCCAGCAGTCGGCTGGAGTTGGCCAGTAGCTCGATGCTGCTCAGCAGGTTTTGCGCAATGATCGGCAGCATCACGTTCAACTCGAAGTTGCCCGACTGCCCGGCGACCGTAATCGCCGCGTCATTGCCAATGACCTGTGCCGCCACCATGGCTGTGGCTTCCGGGATCACCGGGTTAACCTTGCCCGGCATGATCGACGAACCCGGCTGCAAAGCTTCCAGTTCAATCTCTCCCAGCCCGGCCAGCGGACCGGAATTCATCCAGCGCAGGTCATTGGCGATTTTCATCAGCGAAACCGCAGTTCCCTTTAGCTGGCCAGACACAGCAACGGCAGTGTCCTGGGAGCCGATCAACGCAAACAAATCCTTGCCGGGCACAAAAGCCACGTTGCTCAAACGGCTCAAATGACTGCTGAAACGCTTGGCAAACTCCGGATGCGCATTGATTCCGGTACCCACGGCGGTGCCGCCCTGAGCCAACGCCTGCAGGCTTGGTAGCAAGGCCTGGAGATGTTCGATATTGGCGCGAATCTGCTGAGCCCAACCGTTCAGCACCTGACTCATGCGCACCGGCATGGCGTCCATCAAGTGTGTGCGGCCGGTCTTGATGAAGGGGTGCACCTCATCAGCCTTGCGCTCGATCACGTCGACCAGATGGGTCAACGCCGGTAATAGCTGCTCGTGCAACGCCAGGGCGGCACTGACGTGAATAGTGGTCGGGATAATGTCGTTGCTGCTCTGGCCACAATTCACGTGGTCGTTGGCGTTGACCTTGTCGCCCAGTACGCGGCTGGCAATGGTAGCGATGACTTCGTTGGCGTTCATGTTGGTGCTGGTGCCGGAACCGGTCTGAAACACGTCCACCGGAAAGTGCGCCATGTAATCGCCGCTCAGCAATTCCTGACAGGCACTGACAATCGCTTCGCTCTGCGCGGCCGTTATCTGCTCCAGCTCAAGGTTCGCGTGCGCGGCGGCAGCCTTGGCGAGCAATAGTGCACGGATGAACTGCGTTGGCATGCGCAGGTTACTGATAGGGAAGTTATTCACCGCACGCTGGGTCTGAGCGCCATACAGGGCCTCGGCCGGGACCTGCAATTCGCCCATGCTGTCGCGTTCGATACGGGTATTACTCATCGGAATTTCCTTGCACCAGTTCAGTAGGAGAGATCGAGGGCTGCAGCAGGCATGTCGCCAACTGCCAGCTGTAGGCCTGCCAGCGTTGTTGGTCGGCCGGGGAGTTGATGAGGGCCTTGAGATCGCGCAGCGGACGCCAGGCCTGATCGACGCATAGACAGCGCCAATGCCAGGGCAAAACCGTATCGCGAGCAGTGTCGATGAGCAGCCGGAAGGAGGTTTCAGCAATCATTCGCTGAGGTGTAGCGGTGAAGCGCGCCAGATACCGGCCTTCGGCGAGGTAGTGATCGATCAGCCGTGGTTCGTCAGGCTCAAGGGCACAACGAATTCTGAAACTCATCCCGCGCCAGTTTTCCAGGTGTGCAGGAAGTGCGTGCAAAACAGGACCCATAACCACGGCTCATTCAGATAATGATATTCATTATTAAATGATATTGAGAATCAAAACAACCGTAGAAGGTGAAGGGGATTTTGAGGGGGAGGAGAATAATCGTCGGAGCGGCATGTTTTTTGTGGGAGCTGAGCTTGCTCGCGATAAGGCTGGACACGGTTCACTTCAGATCGCATCCAGCCTTGTCGCGAGCAAGCTCCGCTCCCACAGAGACAAAGTGGGTGCGGATAACTTTTGTATCAGCTACCGGCGACGGTCATCCGCTCGATCAGCACCGAGCCGGTGCGGATGTTGCTGCGCAACTCAAGATCGCTGCCAACGGCGACGATTTGCTTGAACATGTCACGCATGTTGCCGGCGATGGTCACTTCCTGCACCGCGAACTGGATTTCGCCGTTCTCGACCCAGAAACCCGCCGCGCCGCGAGAATAATCACCGGTCACCATGTTCAGGCCACTGCCCATCAACTCGGTGACCAGCAGCCCGCGGCCCATGCGGCGGATCAGCGCTGCCTGGTCTTCAGTCCCGTGGGTAACGAACAGGTTATGCACGCCGCCCGCGTTTGCGGTACTCGGCAAGCCCAGCTTACGGCCAGAGTAGGTGCTAAGAATGTAAGAAACCAATTCGCCATTTTCGACGAACGGTTTGGCATACGTTGCCAGACCATCACCGTCGAAGGCCGAACTGCCCATGGCGCGCATCAAGTGCGGCCGTTCGTCAATGGTCAGCCATTCGGGAAACAGTCGCTGACCGATGGAGCCCTCGAGGAACGACGACTTTCGATAAAGATTGCCGCCAGAAATCGCCCCGAGGAAACTGCCGAACAGTCCACCGGCCAGCTCGGCCGAAAACAACACCGGCACTTCGCACGTCGGCACTGGGCGTGCACCCAGACGGCTGGCTGCCCGCTCGGCAGCTTTACGACCGATGCTCTGCGGATCGGCCAGCAACTCACCCTGGCGACTTACGTCATACCAGTAATCACGCTGCATCTGGCCATTGCCTTCAGCGATCATCACGCAGCTAAGGCTGTGGCGGGGCGAGGGATAGCCGCCGATAAAGCCGTGGCTGTTGCCGTACACGCGGCAGCCCTGATGGGTATTAAGCGTTGTGCCGTCGGCATTCTTGATCCGGCTATCGGCGTCAAAAGCTGCTGCTTCGCAGATCAAGGCTTTCTCGATGGCCTGTTCAGGCGTGATATCCCAAGCATGAAACAGGTCAAAATCCTGCTGCTCCCTGGCCATCAGCGCAGCATCAGCGAGGCCTGACGCCTCATCCTCAGATGTATGTTTAGCGATGGCGAGCGCGGCGGCGACAGTCTCACGAATTGCATCAGCACCACTGGCTGAGGTACTGGCCGAGCCTTTACGCTGGCCTACGTACAAGGTAATGCCGAAACCCTGGTCACGATTGAATTCGACGGTTTCCACTTCGCGCTGACGAACCGAGGTCGACAGGCCCTGCTCCAGCGACACAGCGACTTCGCAGGCACTGGCACCCTGACGCCTGGCTTCGGCAATGATTTGCTCGACTTGTTCCTGCAGTGCGGGCAAGGCCTGTGGGCCGACGCTTTGTGATGCACTCATGACTTTCTCCATCAAATTCTGCTTTCGGCACGAGCCGAATACCGAGCGGGCCGGACAAGAGGCCCATGACTGGTTATCATGGCGGCGTTTATTTGCGGACTGCCCCCATGGTTGATTCTTACGACGACTCCCTCGACGGGGAGAAAAGCAAAACCCAGGTCAAACGCGAGCTGCATGCTCTGGTTGAACTTGGCGAGCGTCTTGTGTCGCTCAAACCTGATTTGCTGAACAAGCTGCCTTTGACCGATCCGCTGCGCAGAGCCTTGGCCGATGCGCCCAAGCACACGGCTCATATCGCACGCAAACGGCATATTCAGTTCATCGGCAAGCTGATGCGCGATCAGGATCTGGACGCCATTCTGGTGCTTCTCGATCAACTCGATGCCTCCACTCGCCAATACAACGAACGTTTTCACGGCCTGGAACGCTGGCGTGATCGACTGATCGCCGGTGATGACGGTCTGCTCGAAATGTTCGTTGCTGAATATCCGGAAGCGGACCGTCAGCAGCTGCGTTCGCTGATCCGTCAGGCCCAACACGAGCTGGCCCATAACAAGGCGCCTGCGTCGAGCCGGAAAATCTTCAAGTACATCCGTGAGCTGGACGAGAAACTACGCGGTTTGCGTTAACTCTCATCTGGCCCGTAGGAGCGGCTTCAGCCGCGAGGGAAGCATTGCTGCCGCTCGCGGCTGAAGCCACTCCTACGGGACCATGTATCAACCGCCCGTGCCGCCTACCGTGATCGCATCGATCTTCAGGGTCGGCTGACCCACGCCCACCGGAACCGACTGACCATCCTTGCCGCAGGTACCGACACCGCTGTCCAGCGACAGATCGTTACCGACCATCGACACCTTGCTCATGGCTTCCGGGCCGTTACCGATCAACGTCGCACCTTTGACCGGGGCAGTAATTTTGCCGTCTTCGATCAAATAGGCTTCGCTGGTGGAGAAAACGAACTTGCCGCTGGTGATGTCTACCTGACCGCCACCCAGGTTGGCGCAGTAGATACCGCGCTTGACCGACGCAATGATTTCCTGCGGATCGCTCTGCCCACCCAACATGTAGGTATTGGTCATCCGTGGCATCGGCAGGTGCGCATAGGACTCACGGCGACCATTACCGGTACGCGCTACGCCCATCAGACGTGCATTGAGTTTGTCCTGCATGTAGCCCTTGAGCACACCGTTTTCGATCAGGGTCGTGCATTCAGTCGGTGTGCCTTCGTCATCGACGCTCAACGAGCCGCGACGTCCAGCCAGGGTGCCGTCATCGACAATGGTGCAAAGCTTTGAAGCAACCATCTCGCCCATACGGCCACTGTAGGCCGAACTGCCTTTACGATTGAAATCGCCTTCCAGGCCGTGACCAACCGCCTCGTGCAGCAAGACACCGGACCAGCCGGAGCCGAGAACAACGGGCAGCGTGCCCGCCGGGGCAGGAATCGCTTCGAGGTTGACCAACGCCTGACGCAACGCTTCCCGGGCATAACCCATGGCGCGGTCATCGCTGAGGAAATAACGGTAATCGGTACGCCCGCCGCCGCCATGACCGCCACGCTCCCGACGGCCGTTCTGCTCGACGATGACGCTGACGTTGAAACGCACCAGAGGGCGCACATCGGCCGCCAGACTGCCATCAGTGGAAGCGACGAGAATACGTTCCCAAACGCCCGCCATGCTCACCGTGACCTGCTGAATACGCGTATCCAGTGCACGGGTGGCAACGTCAACCCGCTTGAGCAGTTCGACTTTCTCCGCGCGGGTCATCACTTCCAGTGGGTTATCCGGCGCATACAACTGGGCCACGTCCTGTGCAGTGAAAGCCTGCACGGTGCCATTCTGACCGGCGCGGGAAATCGAGCGCGCAGCGCGAGCTGCCGTGGTCAGGGCTTCGTGAGTGATTGCATTGCTGTAGGCAAAACCGGTTTTCTCACCCGATTGGGCACGCACGCCAACTCCCTGATCGAGGTTGAAGCTGCCCTCTTTGACGATGCCGTCTTCCAGCGACCAGGACTCAGAAATCTGCCCCTGGAAATACAGGTCAGCGGCATCAATGCCTGGACCGGCCAGCTCGCCCAACACCGATTGAAGGCTGTCGAGGTTCAAGCCACCAGGTGCCAGAAGGTGTTCGCTGACAGAGGACAAGTCGCTCATATTCACTCCGAGGTCTGCACAGGCCGCACGGCGTCCTGCGTAAAAAATCGCCGGTGACTGGACACCGGCATCCGCGCCCTGATGGACGCCTGTTCTTCGTTGTCCCGTTCGGCCAGCAGCACCGCCTCGCCCTGCGCCTGTTCGGCCAGGACTCGCCCCCAGGGGTCGACGATCGCTGCATGCCCATATGTTTCCCGAGGTCCCGGATGAACTCCGCCCTGCGCGGCCGCCAGCAGATAGCACTGGGTTTCAATGGCTCGCGCACGGATCAGAATGTCCCAGTGCGCTGCGCCGGTAACGGCGGTAAAGGCCGACGGCGCAGTAATCAATTCAGCCCCTGCCTTTCGCAGAGCGGTGTACAGCTCAGGGAAGCGCAAGTCGTAGCATACGGTCAAACCGAGACGCCCCACTGGCGTGTCGGCAACCACCACATTGCTGCCATGAGCATAGTCGTCGGATTCCCGATAACGTCCACGACTGTCTGACACGTCCACATCAAACAAGTGCAGCTTGTCGTAACGCGCCACGTGCTCGCCATGCTCATCAATCAACAATGAACACGCGGTAATCTTGCCTTCAGGATTATCAATCGGCGGTAAAGGTATGGTTCCGGCAACTATCCATAACTTGAGGTCGCGAGCGGCCAGTTTCAACCATGGCAGGATTGGCCCCTGGCCTAAAGCTTCCGCCCGGCCGATATCCGCGACATCGCGACGGCCCATGGCAGCAAAGTTTTCCGGCAGTACCGCCAGGCGCGCTCCGGAAGCAGCAGCTTGTTCCAGCAGGCGCCGGGCCTGAGCCAGATTGCCCGGCACGTCGCTCTGGCTAACCATTTGAATCACGGCAAAAGACATGGCGGCCTCTCCTCAAACAACACGCGCCCACCCGAACCGGAATGCATTTTCTCTGTAGGAGCTGACGAGCACCGCGAGGCTGCGATAGCGGTCAATCTGATACACCGCTATCGCAGCCTCGCGGTGCTCGTCAGCTCCTACAGAGTCTTGCGGTGTCTGGACGGTAGCCCTCGTAATGGCTCCCACTGTACTCCATGACGAACTATTGAGGTTTTTCAAACGGCTTGTCGAACGTGATCTTCGGCTCTTTCCAGGGCCCTTCGACCTTGTACTGAACGCTGGCGAATCGTGCGACACGATCGCCCAGCAGCTTATCGACCAGGAACAACGCCCCTCCAATAGCGGGAGCACCGACAATCAAAGCAGCGATCGGAAGGTTATTAGTGACCGGCAGCGTCACCAGCAGCTTGGCATCGACTCGATCCTTGACCATGTCCAGCGTCCCGTTCAACTCCAGATTGCTCGAAGGCCCCGTCAGGGTAATCGGCGTGCGCGTGACATAAACACCATCGCTCGCGATCAGCAGGCCTTTGACCCTATCGTAGCTCAACCCTTTGCCCAGCAAGTCGGAGAAATCAAGACGCAAGCGGCGGCCGATGGAGTTGAAGTTCAGCAGGCCAAATACTCGTAATGCCTGTGCTCCGCCTTCCACCTCGACAAACTGGCCTTTTTCAAGCTTGGCATCCAGGCTGCCGGAGAAACGCTTGAGCGCCACCCAGGCCGGTGATCCGGGCCAACGACCATCGGCGTTCAATTCGAGTTTTTCGGCAGTGACCGTTGGGGCAAACCCCCATGCCTTGAGGATATCCCCGAGGTTCTTGCCTTCAACATTGCCCCGGTACCAACTGCTGGTTGAACCCGGCGTGCCTTCCCAGCCACCCTCGCCTTTCAAACGTATGCCCTTGAGACCCAGGTCCATGTCAGACAGACGAATACCTGTGGGCGTCGGACGAATCTTGAGGGCCCATGCGCCCAATAACTGCTCGCCCTGAAACAGCTGCGTGACCTTCACATCAAGCGCCGGAATCTGGCTCGGATCGATATCGGCCAGTGGGTCTGGTGCATTCTCTACAACTACTGCGGCTGGATCAGGCGCAGGCAGTCGGACATAAAGCATGTCAATACCAATAGGTGCGGTCTTCACGTCAGGAAGCGTCGCAGTACCCTTGGCAAGCTGGCTATCCAGCGAAAGCGCCCAGTTGTCGGTGTTGCGTTTGAGTTGAACACTGACGTTGTCCAGCGTGGTGCCCATGGCGGTCAGCTTGCCAATCTGCAGGTCGACGTTATTGACCAATTGCTTGGCGCTACTACCGGGATTATCACCGGCGTAACGTTTAACCATTGCTTGCCAGGGCGCGACATCGAGTTCCGAAAGTGAGCCTCTGACACGCAGGCCTTTGGCGTCCGGGACAATGGCGCCGCCGTCGCCGAGAAACACCTCGCCACGCCCGTCGCCCAGTTTGTCCGGTGTCGCGGCGTAAGCCAGATTGGCCAGCTTGCCGTAGGCAAAACCAAAGCGCCGTTCAGCGCCCTGAAGGGTCATGCGGAATTCGCTGTCCAGGCTACTTTCAGCCGACTTGCCGAACGGTGCGGGCAAATCCACTGCTACGCCTTTCAGGCTGGAGTTGATCCGCAACGAGCTATCTGCGCCCAGAGTCAGTTGCAGCTGATACGGAATATCGCCAGAAACAGGTAACGGCTGGGTAACGCCCAACCATTCAGTCAGACGTTTTACCGTGACCTGACCGTTGGCAACCACACGAGTAAGATTGGCGCCGGGCTTGCCTTCCGCTGCGATTTCCGCAGTGACAGGGCGATCAAACGCCTGCGCCTGAACACCCTTACCACTTAACCCCTTGGCATTATCAAAGCGAAACTCGCCTTTCAATTGGGTCAGATCCAGCGCCGGGTCAGCCAGTTTCAAACGTGCGCCCTGGGTGCTGAAGTCCACAGCGATTTTCGGCTCCTGCCCTTTGACCAACGGGATATCCAGCTTCAGCTTGCCATCCAGCGGACCCGTGCCCTGCCAGCCCGCGAAGGTACTGGCAGTACCAATAGGCGCCTCCTGCAAAATCTTCACGCCATCGGCCAGTTGACCGGAAAAGTTGCCGTCTACCAGCAAATGGCTGGGTTGTCCGGCTGGAGTGTGGGGAATATTGACCTGTACCTTGCTGATATCGGTATTGAGCAGCTTGCCCTTGCTGGCTTTGACACGCACGCCACTGTTCTCGACATACACCTTGCCGTCCACGCCAGTCAGCTGCGGCCAGCCGGGTTCGAAGTCCAGCGTCGCGTCACGCACCTTGAAAAACAAACTGATAACCCGGGCGGTGTCAGCCGCGTTCTTGCTCAGCGACCCCTGGTACTGGAAGAAACCCTGATCAACCTTGCCGCCGATGATCGCCGTACGCAGCCACTTGTCCAGGTCCGGGCTGAGGACAGCCGGCAGATACTTGCTGGTGTAACTGCCGTCGCCATCGACCATGCCCACGCGCAGGTCCATGTAGTCCTCATCCGCCCGCTCATGCTCCAGATGCAGTCGAATCAGGAAGTCCGCAGCGATCTTGCCCTCGTCGCCCAGCACTTTGATGTAGGGCGCGATCAGCGTGAAAGTCTCGTCATCCAGACGCCAGGTCAGGCGAGCATTGGCTTTGGGATAGGTCCACTCGTTTTTGAAAATCGGATACAGGTGCAGCATGAAGTTGTCGCTGTCGAGGCGCAGTTCACCCTGCCCCAGATCACCACTGATCGCGCCGCTGACATTTCCCGCCCCAGGAGCACCGTGATAAGCATTAAACCCGATGCTTTCCAGATTGGCGGCGAAGCTCAGGCGCTTGTCACCCACCGCTTGCGGGCGGTAATCCACCAGTGCGTTACGCAGTGCACCCGTCACCTTGAGGTTATCAACGACCTGCATGAAGGTGTCCGGCAACGGAGCCAGAGACTTCAACAGAGGCGTCACCGGAGTCAGATCAAGCCGGTCAGCCTGAACATGCCAGGTTTCTTCCTGATCGCTGGTGGCGATCTTCTGCTCAAGCTGAATGCGGCTTTCCCAGCGCTGGCCGTTCAGGTCCATGGCCAGAGAGCCAAGGTTCACTTCAAAGCCGCTATCGTTTCGTTCAAGCCACGCGTTGAGCGCCAGATTGTCGATCTTCGACGATTTTCGCTCGGCATAAGCCGCTTTCAGCGTCGGCGCATTGAGGCGTGCGACAGCACTTTGCACAGTGCCCTTGCCCCAGCTCAGCCAGAACTCGCCACCCGCCTTCAGGGTCGATACTTTCCATTCGCGGGTCAGGGTTTTGGGCAGCCACTTCGCCCAGTCGCTTTGTGGCAGGCTCAGGTAGATATCGGCTTCACCCTCCTTCCACGCGCTGGCCTGAATCCGCGAGCGAACGTTAAGGGCAAGTGGTTGACCATCCGGGAGTGTCAACCGCGCATCAAGACGCTGATGGGTGCTGCCCGTCGCCAGACTGATGTTCACATAAGTCAGGGTCAGCGGTGCTTGCTCAAAAGGCTGCAGGGTGACCTGACTGTTGAGCAGAGAGAGGCGCGATACAACCTGCATCTGGTTGAGAATCTGCTCGGGATCAAGCGTTTTGTCATCCTGGACCGGCAAACCTTGCAGCGCCCAATGACCGTCCTGATCCTCCTTGAGGATCACCTGCAAACCGTTGACTTCAACGTGGGAAAGTCGCACATCCCATGCCAGCAAGCTGGCCCAGAGATCAGGTTCGGCGCGAACTTCATCAAGACGCACAGCGTTTGCGCCCTCGCCGACCATTACATCGTTGGCGACGAAAACCGGTGAAAAGCCACGCCAGCTGCCTTCAAGGCTGCCGATAGCCAAGGGCATGCCGACTGCAGCCTGCGCCTTGCTCTGGACTTCAACACGGTAACCCGCGACCAGTGGCGTCAGCTCACGACCGACGCTGACATACAGAGCCGCCAGGATCAGAACCAATGCGCAGAGACTCAGACCCCAGCGCGTCAGGAGCGAGGCCAAACGTGTCAGACGCCCCATTTCAGCGAGCCTCCGGAACGGTATGCGCGCCAATCGGCTTGCGTGAAATGGCCCCACTTAATGGTGCTGATACTGCCAGGGGTTAGCTCATTTACCACGCATAGTTCTCTGCTTGTGACGGCATGCATGCCGCTGGCCCTGAGGCACCGTTAACAATTCAATCTATCAGGTGCACTGTCAGAGCAGCACGACATCGTATTGTTCCTGTGAATACATGGTTTCTACCTGAAAACGAATAGTGCGGCCGATGAACGCTTCCAGTTCCGCCACATTACCCGACTCTTCGTCCAGAAGGCGGTCTACAACTCGCTGATTGGCCAGTACCCGGTAGCCCACCGCCTGATAGGCACGGGCCTCACGCAGAATTTCCCGGAATATCTCGTAGCAGACGGTTTCCGGCGTCTTCAGCTTGCCGCGCCCCTGGCAAGCATGACAAGGCTCGCACAGCACCTGCTCAAGGCTTTCACGGGTTCGCTTGCGGGTCATCTGCACAAGCCCCAACTCGGTGATGCCGATGATGTTGGTCTTGGCGTGATCGCGCTCCAGTTGTTTCTCCAGGGTACGCAGGACCTGACGCTGGTGCTCACCGTCTTCCATGTCAATGAAGTCGATGATGATGATGCCGCCCAGATTACGCAGGCGCAGTTGACGGGCAATGGCCGTTGCCGCCTCCAGATTGGTCTTGAAGATGGTTTCTTCGAGGTTGCGATGCCCGACGAAGGCGCCAGTGTTGACGTCGATGGTGCTCATTGCTTCGGCCGGATCGATCACCAGATAGCCGCCGGACTTGAGAGGAACCTTGCGCTCAAGCGCTTTCTGGATCTCATCCTCAACGCCGTAGAGGTCGAAGATAGGCCGCTCGCCAGGGTAATGCTCCAGGCGGTCAGCGATCTCAGGCATCAGCTCAGCCACGAATTGCGTGGTTTTCTGGAAGGTTTCCCGGGAGTCGATGCGGATCTTCTCGATACGCGGGCTGACCAGATCACGCAACGTGCGCAGCGCCAGACCAAGATCTTCGTAGATCACATTGGGCGGGCTGACGGTCTTGATCTGCTCACCGATCTGATCCCAGAGGCGGCGCAGATAACGAATGTCCATAAGGATTTCGTCAGCCCCGGCACCTTCGGCCGCAGTACGCAGGATAAAGCCGCCAACCTCTTTGATGCCTTCGAGGGCTACGCAATCGCTGACCACTTTTTTCAGTCGCTCACGCTCGCCCTCGTCCTCGATCTTCAGAGAAATCCCGACGTGCGCCGTCTTGGGCATGTACACCAGATAGCGCGAAGGAATTGACAGCTGCGTCGTTAGTCGCGCGCCTTTGCTGCCAATCGGATCCTTCGTGACTTGAACGACGAGGCTCTGACCTTCGTGCACCAACGCGCTGATGGTTTCGACGGCAGAGCCTTCACGCATGGAGATTTCCGAGGCGTGAATGAACGCTGCACGGTCCAGCCCGATATCAATGAACGCGGCCTGCATGCCGGGCAACACCCTGACAACCTTGCCTTTATAAATGTTGCCCACGATGCCGCGACGCTGGGTCCGCTCGACGTGAACCTCTTGCAAAACACCGTTTTCCACCACTGCCACGCGTGATTCCATTGGCGTGATGTTGATCAGAATCTCTTCACTCATGACTTGTCACCTTCCTGGCCTTGCCAACAGGGTATGCCGAAACGGCTCAGCAGTTCTGCGGTTTCGCATAGCGGCAAGCCCACCACTGCGGAATAACTACCGTGCAAACCCTCGACGAAAATCGCCGCCAGGCCCTGAATAGCGTAGCTGCCTGCCTTGTCCTGAGGCTCGCCACTGGCCCAGTAAGTCTGGATTTCTGCAGTAGAGATCGAGCGAAAACGCACCCGACTGGAGACGACGCGGGTTTCGCAACGCTGTTGACTGACCAGCGCAATCGCCGTCAACACCTCGTGTTCACGCCCCGACAACGCCGTCAGCATGCTCTGGGCATCCGCTTCATCCCGAGGCTTGCCGAGGATATGACCGTCGAGCACCACAGCAGTGTCAGCCCCCAACACGCAGCCCTGATCATCGGTCAGCAACGCCAATCCGGCTTGCGCTTTGCCACGGGCAAGACGCTCGACATAGGCCGTCGGGGTTTCTTCGCTATGGGGAGTTTCGTCAATCTGTGCGCTGAGCACCGTGAAGCGAACGCCGATCTGGGTCAGTAATTCCCGACGGCGCGGCGAGCCAGAGGCCAGAAAAAGCGGGGGCATTGGGACATCTCCGTGTCAAAGATCGTGATGCGGCCCCGAGCCAGAGATGCTTACCCGGGGCTGCACGCTGCGTCAGTTGATTTTCAAACGCTTGCTCAAGCCTCGCAGGCCATAGCTGACCCAAGGCCATAACAACGCACTGACCAAAGCAGGCAACACCAACGCCAGTGTCGGCTGTCGATTGCCGGTCAGAGCGCTGAGCCAGAGCTGGGCCAACTGGGCCAGCCCATAGATAACCAGCAGAATCAGACACTGTTGCCACATGGGGAACATGCGCAAACGCTGCTGCAGGGACATCACCAGGAAGGTGATCAGACACAACGTCAGGGCGTTCTGCCCCAGCAGTGTGCCGTACAACACGTCCTCCATCAGACCCAACAGCCATGCGGTGGTCATGCCGACCTTATGGGGCAGATACAGCGCCCAGAAGGTCACGAGCAGCGCCAGCCAGAGCGGACGAAAAATTTCCATGAACTGCGGCAGCGGCGAAACGCTCAACAGCAAACCGACGACGAAAGTGAACCACACGACCCACCCGTTACGTTCCGGGGCATGACTAGCCATCGATTCTCTCCCGAGTGGCGGCAGGCGCGGTGGCCGGTGGCTTGGTCGCCGCAGGCTTTACAGGCGGCTTGCTGGCGGGCTTGGGTGCTGGCGTGGCCGGCGTTGCGGCAGGTGTTGCAGCTGGCGCGGCGGACGGAGCAGCGGCCGGAGCAGCAGCACCGTGGGCGGCAGGCGCGGCGTGTGTCGTCCCGGCAGGAGCGGCTGCGTTATTGACAGGAACAGTCGCCGGGACGGCTGCCGGATCAACACCTTTCTCGATGGACTCCTGGGCACGTGCGGCATCGGCGGCGCGCTCTTCCGGCGAGCGGCCGTCGGAGAACACCAGCAGCAGGTAACGGCTGCGGTTCAATGCGGCTGTCGGCACGGCGCGAACGATAGCAAACGGTTGTCCGGAGTCATGGATGACTTCTTTAACGGTTGCGACCGGATATCCGGCAGGAAAACGCTGACCCAGACCGGAACTGACCAGCAGGTCGCCTTCCTTGATGTCAGCGGTGTCCGCGACATGGCGCAGCTCCAGACGTTCCGGGTTACCCGTGCCGCTGGCAATCGCACGAAGCCCGTTGCGGTTGACCTGCACTGGAATGCTGTGAGTCGTGTCGGTCAGCAGCAGTACACGCGAGGTGTAAGGCATCAACTCGACCACTTGCCCCATCAGGCCACGTGCGTCGAGCACTGGCTGACCCAGGACAACGCCATCGCGCTCGCCTTTGTTGATAATGATTCGATGGGTAAACGGATTGGGATCCATGCCGATCAGTTCGGCCACTTCAACCTTCTCGTTGACCAGTGCCGACGAGTTGAGCAACTCGCGCAGGCGCACGTTCTGCTCGGTCAGGGCCGCGAGCTTTTGCAGGCGCCCTTGAAGGAGCAAGGCTTCAGTCTTGAGTTTTTCGTTTTCAGCGATGAGCTCGGTACGGCTGCCAAACTGGCTGGCCACACCCTGTATCAAACGCTGCGGCAGATCGACGATCCAGTACGACTGCATCAGTACCAGCGACATCTGGCTGCGCACGGGCTTGAGCACGGTGAACCGCGCATCAACGACCATCAGCGCCACCGATAAAACGACCAGCACCAACAGGCGCACGCCCAATGAGGGGCCTTTTGCGAAAAGCGGTTTAATAGGCCGCTCCTCCGAAGCAGGATTTCAATCGGCTGTTGTTATTCATGAGATATGCAACCGGCTTGAACAGGTAGAAAAAGTAACGCCATATTTTGGCGTCAGCCTAACGCATACAGGTAGCCAAATCGCTACCTGTACACATAAGGATGCATGATAGGTCCTGCCGGCGAGTTACTCGCTGGAGAGCAGATCCATCGTGTGCTTATCCATCATTTCCAGCGCACGGCCACCACCACGCGCTACGCAGGTCAGTGGATCTTCGGCAACGATTACCGGCAAACCTGTTTCCTGAGCCAGCAATTTGTCCAGATCACGCAGCAAGGCACCACCACCGGTCAACACCAGACCGCGCTCGGCGATGTCGGATGCCAGTTCCGGAGGCGACTGCTCCAGCGCGCTTTTCACGGCCTGAACGATAGTTGCCAGAGATTCCTGCAACGCTTCCAGCACTTCGTTGGAGTTCAGGGTGAAAGCACGTGGAACGCCTTCAGCCAGGTTACGGCCACGCACGTCGACTTCACGCACTTCACCACCTGGGTAGGCAGTACCGATTTCCTGCTTGATGCGCTCGGCGGTGGATTCGCCGATCAGGCTGCCGTAGTTACGACGCACGTAGGTGATGATCGCTTCGTCGAAGCGGTCGCCGCCAACCCGTACGGATTCGGCATAAACCACGCCATTGAGCGAGATCAGAGCGATTTCAGTAGTACCACCACCGATGTCGACAACCATCGAACCGCGTGCTTCTTCGACCGGCAGACCGGCACCGATGGCAGCAGCCATTGGCTCTTCGATCAGGAATACTTCACGGGCACCAGCACCCAGGGCCGACTCGCGAATCGCGCGTCGCTCAACCTGTGTGGATTTGCACGGTACGCAGATCAACACCCGAGGGCTTGGCTGCAGGAAGCTGTTTTCGTGAACCTTGTTGATGAAGTACTGCAGCATTTTTTCGCAAACGCTGAAGTCGGCGATAACGCCGTCTTTCATTGGGCGAATAGCGGCGATGTTGCCTGGGGTACGGCCGAGCATGCGCTTGGCTTCCATCCCGACAGCAACGACGCTTTTCTGGTTTCCGTGGGTCCGAATGGCCACAACTGATGGTTCATTCAGAACGATGCCGCGCTCACGCACGTAAATAAGGGTGTTGGCAGTGCCCAGGTCGATAGACAGATCGCTGGAAAACATGCCACGCAGTTTCTTGAACATGGGAAAGGGACCCTAGGGAACGCGTGGGTAAAAAAGTGCGGCAAACTCTAACAACGACAGGGATTTTGGGCAAGGAGCCAATATGCTAAATTAGCGGTTTTTCCGAGCACGACCCTCGACGTTCGCGGCCTTCTGACCGTAGAAATGCGATAGTGTTCCTCAATCTACCACACGGATCCAATCCGTAGGCATTCCACTGGAGAACCCCATGGCGCTTGATCGCTCCGACGTGGAAAAGATCGCTCATCTGGCGCGAATTCGCCTGAATGACGCCGATGTCCCACGTACTACCGAAGCACTTAATAGCATTCTTGGGCTGGTTGATCAGATGCAAGCGGTCGATACCACCGGTATTGAACCCCTTGCCCACCCCCTCGAAGCTTCCCAACGCCTGCGCGAAGATGTGGTTACCGAGCGAAATCGTCGGGATACCTATCAAGCCATCGCACCAGCGGTCCAAGACGGCCTTTATCTGGTTCCAAAAGTCATCGACTAAGGGAATGTGCCTTCAATGCATCAAATGACTCTGGCCGAGATCGCCCGCGGACTCGCCGATAAAAAGTTTTCTTCCGAAGAATTGACCCGTGTCCTGCTCGCGCGTATCACGCAGCTCGATCCACAGCTCAACAGCTTCATTACCCTCACCGAAGACCTGGCCATCACTCAGGCGCAGGCCGCTGACGCACGTCGCGCTGCCGGTGAAAACAATCCATTGCTGGGCGCACCACTGGCTCACAAGGACCTGTTCTGCACGCAAGGTATCCGTACCAGCTGCGCGTCGAAGATGCTCGATAACTTCAAGGCGCCATATGACGCCACCGTTGTTGCCAAGCTGGCCGCAGCGGGCACCGTGACCCTTGGCAAGACCAACATGGACGAATTCGCCATGGGATCGGCCAACGAGTCCAGCCACTACGGCGCGGTGAAAAACCCGTGGAATCTTGACCATGTGCCGGGCGGCTCCTCAGGGGGTTCGGCTGCTGCAGTAGCTGCGCGCCTGCTGCCTGCCGCCACCGGCACCGATACCGGCGGCTCGATTCGCCAACCGGCCGCACTGACCAACCTGACCGGCTTGAAACCGACCTACGGTCGTGTTTCCCGTTGGGGCATGATCGCTTATGCGTCCAGCCTCGATCAGGCCGGTCCGTTGGCACGCAGCGCTGAAGACTGTGCGCTGCTGCTGCAAGGCATGGCCGGTTTCGACCCACTGGACTCCACCAGCATCGACGAACCCGTTCCAGATTACAGCGCCAGCCTCAACGGCTCGCTGCAGGGACTGCGCATCGGTCTTCCAAAGGAGTATTTCAGTGCCGGTCTCGATCCGCGCATTGCAGATATGGTCATGGCCAGCGTCGAAGAGCTGAAAAAGCTCGGTGCCGTGGTCAAGGAAATCAGCCTGCCGAACCTGCAACACGGCATCCCGGCTTATTACGTGATCGCTCCGGCTGAAGCCTCTTCCAACCTGTCGCGCTTTGACGGCGTGCGTTTCGGCCATCGCTGCGAAGAGCCAAAAGACCTCACCGATCTGTACGAGCGCTCCCGCGCCGAAGGCTTTGGCCCGGAAGTACAACGCCGGATTCTGGTGGGTGCCTACGCGCTCTCAGCTGGCTATTACGACGCCTACTACTTGCAGGCGCAAAAAATCCGTCGCCTGATCAAGAACGATTTCATGAGCGCTTTTGCCGAAGTCGATGTGATCCTCGGCCCGACCACGCCTAACCCGGCCTGGAAAATCGGCGCCAAGACCAACGACCCGGTCGCCGAGTATCTGGAAGACTTCTACACCATCACCGCCAACCTCGCGGGTCTGCCGGGCTTGTCCATGCCTGCGGGCTTTGCCGATGGTCTGCCGGTAGGCGTGCAATTGCTCGCCCCGTATTTCCAGGAAGGCCGCCTGCTGAACGTTGCACATCAATATCAGCAAGTCACCGATTGGCATCTGCGCAGGCCTGACGGCTTCTAAGGAGAAAACACAATGCAATGGGAAGTCGTTATCGGGCTGGAGATTCACACCCAGCTTTCGACCCAATCGAAGATTTTCTCCGGCAGCGCCATCGCGTTCGGCTCCGAGCCCAACACGCAGGCCAGCCTGGTTGATCTGGGCATGCCGGGCGTTTTGCCGGTGCTCAACAAAGAAGCCGTGCGCATGGCTGTAAAGTTCGGCCTGGCGGTAGACGCCGAGATCGGCCAGCACAACGTGTTTGCCCGCAAAAACTACTTCTACCCTGACCTGCCCAAGGGCTATCAGATCAGCCAGATGGAATTGCCGATTGTCGGCAAAGGCCACCTGGACATCACCCTTGAAGACGGCACGGTGAAACGCGTCGGCATCACCCGCGCCCACCTTGAAGAAGACGCCGGCAAAAGCCTGCACGAAGACTTCAGCGGCATGACCGGCATCGACCTGAACCGCGCTGGCACTCCGCTGCTGGAAATCGTTTCCGAGCCGGACATGCGTTCGGCCAAGGAAGCAGTGGCTTACGTTAAAGCCATGCACGCGCTGGTTCGTTATCTGGGCATCTGCGACGGCAACATGGCGGAAGGCTCGCTGCGTTGCGACTGTAACGTGTCGATTCGTCCCAAAGGCCAGGTTGAATTCGGTACACGCTGCGAGATCAAGAACGTCAACTCGTTCCGCTTCATCGAGAAGGCGATCAACAGCGAAATCCAGCGTCAGATCGACCTGATCGAAGATGGCGGCAAGGTCATTCAACAGACCCGTCTTTACGACCCGAACAAAGACGAAACCCGCGCCATGCGCAGCAAGGAGGAAGCCAACGACTACCGTTACTTCCCCGATCCAGACCTGCTGCCAGTAGTGATCGAAGATTCATTCATCGAAGAAACCCGCGCCACGCTCCCGGAGTTGCCTCCGCAGAAGCGCGAGCGCTTCCAGAGTCAGTTCAGCCTGTCGGCCTATGACGCTAGCGTGCTGGCCTCCAGCCGCGAGCAGGCGGACTACTTCGAGCAAGTGGTCAGCATCAGCGGCGATGCGAAACTGGCCGCCAACTGGGTCATGGTTGAACTGGGCAGCCTGCTGAACAAGCAAGGCCTGGAAATCGAAGAATCGCCGGTCAGCGCCGAGCAATTGGGCGGCATGCTCAAGCGCATCACCGACAACACCATTTCCGGCAAAATCGCGAAAATGGTTTTCGAGGCCATGGCCAATGGTGAAGGCAGCGCCGATGAGATCATCGAAAAACGCGGCTTGAAGCAAGTGACTGACAGCGGCGCCATCGAGTCGATGCTCGACGAGATGCTCGCAGCCAACGCCGAACAGGTCGAACAGTACCGCGCGGCGGATGAAGCCAAACGGGGCAAGATGTTCGGCTTCTTCGTCGGTCAGGCGATGAAAGTCTCGAAAGGCAAGGCCAACCCGCAGCAGGTCAATGAACTGCTGAAGAAAAAGCTGGAAGGTTGATTTAAAAAACTCTAATAGTCACAACGACCTGTAGGAGTGAGCTTGCTCGCGATTCGGTATGCCATCCAGCGTATCTATCGAATGGCCTGACGCTATCGCGAGCAAGCTCACTCCTACAGATTGCGTCCAGGCATTCAAGGATCGCACCCCATGCTGCGGCTTCTCGGCACCACAGCTCTGTTCACCTTTCTGGTTGGCTGCGCCAGCCAGAATCAGACCATCGATGCTCGCGGTTACAACGAAACCGGCAACGCCTCCTATTACGGCGCCCGGCATCACGGCAAGCGTACCGCCAGCGGCGAACCCTTTGACCAGAATGGACTCACTGCGGCCCATCGCCAGTTGCCTTTTGGTACCCGGGCCAGAGTCACCAACCTGGATAACGACAAGAGCGTGATCGTCCGGATCAATGATCGCGGCCCTCATACCCGTGGTCGATTGATTGATTTGTCACGTGCTGCCGCCGAACAAATCGGTATGCTGCGCAGTGGCACCGCGCCTGTGCGCGTACAAAGTCTGAGCGACTAAGGACGCCCCGAATTCTCGAACTCTCATCCCTGCCGTTTCCCGATGTCCTTCAGTGGATATGTGGCCTGCTGTTACTGCTGATCGGTGCCGAACTTTCAGTGCGCGCCGCGGTGAGCCTGGCAACCACCCTTGGCGTGCGCCCTTTGTTCATCGGTCTGACATTTGTCGCACTGGGCAGCAGCGCGCCGCAAATGGCAGTCGGCCTGCAAGCAGCCTTTACTTCCAGCGCCGACATCGCCGTGGGCAGCGTGGTGGGCAGCAACATCTTCAATGTACTGGTCACTCTTGGGCTGTGCGCCTTGATCATTCCGTTGCGGGTGACCCGGCAGTTGGTGCGCCTGGAGATCCCGTTGATGGTTGTCGCCAGCGCACTGGTGCTGGCCCTTTCCTGGAACGGCGTGCTGGGCGCGCTCGATGGCGCGATTCTGCTGCTGGGCTTGCTGGGCTATCTGCTGATCGTTTTGCGACAATCCGGGCAGCGTTTTGCCTATCGCCAGTCAAGCGGATCCGAGCACTCCCGCAAAACCGGCCAAGTGCTGCTGCGTCTCGGAGCGTTGTTTACCGGCATAGCCTGCGTCGTACTGGGCAGTCACCTGCTGGTGGCAGCGTCAGTGGTGATCGCCATAGACCTTGGTCTGTCCGAACGGGTGATTGGCCTGACGGTGATCGCGGTCAGTACGTCCCTGCCCGCCCTGACCACTTCATTGATCGCGGCCCTGCGTGGCGAGCGTGACATCGCCGTGGGCAACGTGATTGGCAGCAACCTGTTCAATCTGCTGGGCGTATTGGGCATCACCGCGTTGATCGCACCAGCCCCACTGTCTGTTTCACCCAATGCGCTGGATTTTGACTTACCGGTGATGCTCGGGGTAGCGGCGCTGTGCATGCCGTTGTTCTACTCAGGCTACCGGATCACCCGGATTGAAGGGCTAATGCTGCTGGCGCTGTATCTGGCTTATGGGTTGCACATTGTGTCGTTCACCACCGGCATGCCGCTCGCCGATAAACTTGAGCGACTGATGGTGCAATTTGTTCTGCCGGTGTTCGCGGTGATGATTACCTTCAGCACCATCCGGGCATGGCGACGCCAGCACTAGATCCAGCCGCCCCATTGCAGGATAAAAATCCCGATATTGGTGGTCACTGCGGCCGCCAGCGTTGTGATCACGATGATCGCTGCCGCCAGCACGTGATTGCCATTGGCCGCCCGGGCCATGACATAGCTGGACGCAGCGGTCGGGCTGGCGAAGTACAGGAACAGAATCCCCAGCTCCGGACCGCGGAACCCACACAGCCAGGCTGCCAGCGTAGACAGCACCGGCAAAGTGACCATCTTCATAAAGCTGGCACTGACAGCCAGCTTGCCACTCTGATGCAGCGAACTCAGCGATAACGTGCCGCCGATACAGATCAGCGCCAGTGGCAGGGTCATTTGCGCAAGGTAATTGCCCGACGTCTCGATCCAGTGCGGCAAGCCAATCTTGAAGTAGGCAAACGGCGAGGCAAGCATGATGCTGATGATCAGCGGGTTGCCCAGCACGCTTTTGAACAGGCTCCACGGATCGGATTTGATTACCGGGCTGTACACCGCAAGCACGATGGTCGAAAGCGCGTTATAGAACAGAATGACCAGGGCGGCGAGAATCGCCCCCAGAGAGATACCGTAATCGCCGTACATGCTGGCGGCCAGCGCCAGGCCGATCACGCCGTTATTACCACGAAAGGCGCCCTGAACAAAAACGCCACGGTCTGCCAGCGGCACGCGCCAGATGGCCCAGGCCCACGCAAAGGCGAAACCGGCCAGGGTGATGATGGTGAAAAAAATCAGCAGCGAGGGCTGCAACGCTTCACGCAGATTTGCGTGGATGATGCCGAGAAACAACAGCGCGGGCATGGTCACGTTAAACACCAGACTCGACGCAGTCATGATGAAATTGTCGTCAATCCAGTTGATGCGCTTGAGCAGCACACCCAGAAACAGCATGGCGAAAACCGGCGCGGTGATGGCCAGGGTCTGATAGAAAATGTCCAGCATCGTCGAACCCTGCCCCGTCGTTAGGTGGCTAATGATAAGCCAGCATAGACGAGAACGTTACAGAGAATTTCGGAAGGCCTCTGACAGCCCGCCTACGGGATCCCCACAATCCCGTAGGACTGGCTTTAGCCGGGAGGACGTCTTGACGTCCTCTAAATTCGCCCAGGCAGAAATACCGCTCTCCCGGCTAAAGCCAGTCCTACAACATCAAGAGCGGAGCCAGATTCCGGGCAGTGTCTCATTCCAAATTCAGAAATGCGCCTCTAAGCATCCCGCGCGGGCACCAGTTTTTTCTCGAACACCGACACCCCGTCCAGATCCCGCAAGGTCACGGTCATCTCCGAGCTTTGGCCGTCGATGTTCACTTCACCAAAAAACTGGAAACCGGCAAATGGTGAGGTATTTTGCGCAGGCGGGGCCTTTTGGAAAACCAGTTCGGGGCCGAAGGTCTTGTCCAGCGCGTTAGGGCCAAAGCTGCCAGCGTTCAACGGCCCGGCAACGAATTCCCAGAACGGGTCGAAGTCCTGAAACACAGCGCGATCCGGTTGGTAGTGATGCGCCGCGCAGTAATGCACATCGGCGGTCAGCCATACGCAGTCGCGGATTTTCTGCGCGCGCAGATAGGTCAACAACTCGGCGACCTCCAGCTCGCGTCCAGCCGCAGGGCCGTCCTGCCCGTTGGCGATGGCCTCCCAGCGCGCGACGCCAGGGCTGACTTCGCCATCCGGTACACCCAGACCAATCGGCATATCGGCTGCGATAACTTTCCATTGTGCGGTGGAGTTCTTGAGCCCGCTTTTCAGCCAGTCCAGCTGCGTACGCCCCAGAAAAGCCGTGGTAGGTCCCGGTTTATTCGCCAGGTTTGAATCGTTGCCGTCCCGATAACTGCGCATGTCCAGCACGAACACATCCAGCATCGGCCCGTAACTCATCTTGCGATAGATGCGTCCGCCGTTATCCGCTTCCTGCAAACGCATGGGCGCATATTCCAGAAACGCCTGTCGGCCACGGGAAGCCAGCAACTGGATGTCCTTGACCTTGTAGCGATCATCCAGCTGTTTGCTCGACGACCAGTTATTGGTCACTTCGTGGTCGTCCCATTGCCAGATTTGCGGCACCTCCGCATTGAAGCGGCGCAGGTTCTCATCCATCAGGTTATAGCGATAAGCACCGCGATACTCGTCGAGTGTTTCCGCGACCTTGCTCTTGGCTTCGGTGGTGAGGTTGCGCCAGATGCGCCCGTCTTCCGCGACGATCTGCGCCGGAACCGGGCCGTCGGCATAGATGGTGTCGCCGCTGTGGATAAAGAAATCCGGCAGACGCAGACGCATGGCTTCATAGATACGCATGCCGCCTATGTCCGGGTTGATGCCGAAACCCTGGCCGACCGTGTCGCCGCTCCAGACAAACCTCAGGTCCCGACGCTGTTGCGGGACGCTGCGCAGATGGCCGAACCAGGGTTCACTGGTCACGCCTGATTGCGCATCTTCAAACATTACCCGGTAGAAAATCGCCTGATCGGTCGGCAAACCGCTCAGCTCGACTCGCGCGGTGAAATCGGTGCGTTGGTCAGCGAGGGCTGAGACCGCACGACGCGGGTTGGTGAACATGCTGCGGGTGTCCCATTCCACGACCATGCGCGACGGGCGATCACTGCGACTCCAGACCATCGCCCGATCACCCAACACGTCACCGGACTGCACCCCGTCGGTGATTTTCGGCCGGTCCTGAATCGAAGCGATAACGGCTGGAGCCAGACCGGGCAAAAGCAAACCTGCGCCAGCTGCCTGAATGATGCGGCGACGTGTCGGGTCGAACTGAGTCATGGAGGGTCCCCTTGTTGAAGGTAAAGGGGAAAGCTAGCAGTGCAAGATGGGGAAAATATGACAGTTGGGCCAACATTGAACCGGTAGGAGCCAACTTGTTGGCGAGAGGCGGTGTGTCTGTCAAATCGCCTCGCGAACAAGTTCGCTCCTACCAGGGACGGTGGGGGAAATATGACAGCGAGGCCAACATTGAACCGGTAGGAGCCAACTTGTTGGCGAGAGGCGGTGAGTCTGTCAAATCGCCTCGCGAACAAGTTCGCTCCTACCGGGGACGGCGGGGGAAATATGACAGCGGGGCCAACACTGAACAGGTAGGAGCCAACTTGTTGGCGAGAGGCGGTGTGTCTGTCAAATCGCCTCGCGAACAAGTTCGCTCCTACCAGGACGTCGCATTATCAGGGCAAGGTGTAAATCACGCCTGCGCTGGCGCAACCTCCATCTCAGCCACTTCCGGACGCTTGAGCAACGCGTAGGTCACGCCTGTCACCACGCTGCCCGCGACAATTGCCAGCAGATACAGCAGCGCATGATTAATGGCATTCGGGATCAACATCACGAA
The DNA here is from genome assembly GCF_002699985.1 of Pseudomonas sp. ICMP 561. Taxonomy (GTDB): domain Bacteria; phylum Pseudomonadota; class Gammaproteobacteria; order Pseudomonadales; family Pseudomonadaceae; genus Aquipseudomonas; species Aquipseudomonas quasicaspiana. The sequence goes on from NZ_LKBT01000067.1 coordinate 189,726, forward strand.
CAGGCCGCCATGCGGAGCCATCAGCTTGCAGCCGAAGTACATCGACAACGCACCGGTCAGCGCGCCACCGGCAATACTTGCCGGAATCACCCGCAGCGGATCTTTCGCAGCAAATGGAATCGCGCCTTCGGAAATGAAGCACAGCCCCAGAACAAACGCGGCCTTGCCCGCTTCCCGCTCGCTCTGGGCGAATTTATGGCGGGCGATGAAGCTGGCGATGCCCATACCAATCGGCGGAACCATGCCCGCAGCCATCGCAGCTGCCATGGGAGCGTAGCTCTGGGACGCCAGCAAACCTACCGAGAACGCATAAGACGCTTTGTTGATCGGCCCGCCCAGATCGACACACATCATCGCCCCGAGTAACACGCCCAACAGAATGGCGTTGGTGGTGCCCATGCTGTTGAGGAACACTGTCAGGCTTTCGAGCAGCCCTGCGACAGGCCCGCCCACGGCGTAAATCATCAGCAGGCCGGTGATCAGACTGGCCAGCAACGGAATAATCAGAATCGGCTTGAGCGCCTCAACGCTGGCAGGTAAACGCACGTAGCGATTGATGGCCCAGGCGCTATAGCCCGCGATGAAACCAGCTGCAATCCCGCCAATGAAACCTGCGCCGAGGGTGCTCGCCAACAGACCACCGATCATGCCCGGGGCCAGGCCTGGACGATCGGCGATGGAGTAGGCGATGTAACCGGCCAGCAGAGGCACCATCAACGTAAAGGCAGCATCACCCACCTGTTTCAGAACTGCGGCCAGGGTGCCTGGCTCCTTGAAAGCTTCAATGCCGAAAACAAACGACAGTGCGATGAGCAAACCGCCCGCCACCACCATCGGCAGCATGTACGACACACCCGTCAGCAAGTGTTTGTAGACGCCGGTTTTCTCCTGCTTGGCCGGTGCGGTCGATGCACTGCCAGAAGACTCCACCTGACCTTCAGCCAGCGCTTTTTTCAGCGTGGCGTCGGATTGCTTCAGGGCAATACCGGTGCCGCAGCGGTAAATACGTTTGCCCGCAAAGCGCTCGGTAGCCACTTCGATATCGGCCGCCAGCAACACCACGTCAGCATCGGCAATCGCCTGGGCACTCAGAGGATTACGTGCGCCCACCGAGCCTTGAGTCTCAACCTGAAGCTCATAACCCAGACGTTTGGCTGCCTGCTGAATGGCCTCAGCGGCCATGAAGGTGTGCGCAACGCCCGTCGGGCATGCGGTAACCGCAACGATGCGCGGTACTTCGCCAGTCGCTGCAGGCGCTACGGCAGCAGATGCCTCGTAGACTTTGGCCTGCTCGGACGCCCGATGCAGGAAACCGTCCACGTCTTGCAGCGCGTGAGCGGGAGAGTCTTGAAAAAGACGCTTGCCCACAAAGCGGGACAGATCGACTTCACCGGTGTTGACCACCAGAATCCAGTCGGCGTCAGCAATTTCCTGAGCAGACAAAACCTGTGTCGGGTTGCGCGGATCAAAGACCTCGACGCAGGTGCTCCAGCCCATACGCTGGGCGGCGGCATCCAGCAGCCTCGCACTGAGAACGCTGCTGACCTTGCCGTTCGGGCAGGCTGTCACAATGGCTAATTTCATTACCTGGCCTCTCTTATTAAACAGCGCATAACCAAGTTGATTGGAATGCATTCTGTAGGAGCTGCCGAAGGCTGCGAAAGCGGCGTGTCTGACACACCTGATCGCAGCCTTCGGCAGCTCCTACACCGACCATGCAGTGGCCGGTTCCTTTATCTTTCCGCCAAAGTGCGAACGTTCACGCCGCCTTCGAGCTTTTTAAGCTGTGCATTATCAGTAATGCCAAACCCGATCTGGGTTACCGCCATGGCGGCAATTGCCGTAGCAGTGCGCAGGGTTTGCTGAGCCGGATGGCCGCTAAGCAAACCGTGCACCATGCCCGCCAGCAGCGAATCCCCGGCACCTACCGTGCTCGCGACGGTGACTTTCGGCGGCAACGACTGCAACGCGGTCTCGGCGCTGAACCAATGCACACCTTCGGAACCCTGCGAAATCACCACATGCTCAATGCCTCGGGCGCGCAGGCTGGCTGCGGCTTCGGCCTGAGCGGCGATGGAAATGATCGGCGCGTCCAGCGCATCGGCCAGTTCTTCAGTATTGGGTTTGATCAACCACGGACCTGCCGCGAGACCGGCACGCAAGGCCAGGCCACTGCTGTCCAGGGCGACTTTCAGACCAAGATCTTTCAGACGGACCAGCAACTTGTGCAGCCATTCCGGGCTGACACCGCGCGGCAGACTGCCCGCAACCACGACGGCATCAAACTGCGTCGCGATCTGCTCAACACGGGCATACAACGCTTGCTGTGCGTCCTCACTGACCATGGGGCCGGGGCCATTCAGGTCGGTGATGCGTCCACTCTGCTCCGCCAGCTTGATGTTGCTGCGGGTTTCCCCCGGCACGCGAACGAACTCATCGACAAAGCCGCGACGCGTAAACAACGCCTCGAACGGTTGCTGATTGTCGACGCCGAGAAAGCCAGCGACGGTTACTTGATGCCCCAGATCAGCCAACACCTGGGCAACGTTCAAACCTTTACCCGCCGCATGGCTGAGCATGGCTTCACTGCGATTGACTTGCCCGAGCTGCAACGGTCCCAACTGCACAGTCAGGTCGAGCGCGGGGTTCATGGTCAGGGTCAGTATCTTGGCCATTACAAAGCCTCCACAAGGGCACGCACTTCGGCGGCGCTGCCCACCGTCAGCGCGTTCTGCGCCAGTTGCTTCACCGTACTCAAATTCAATTCACGCACGCAGGCCTTTACTTCACCGATGCTGCGCGCTGAAACACTCAACTCATCCACGCCAAGGCCGACCAGCACCGGCACTGCCAACGGATCCGCCGCCAGTTCGCCGCAGATACCAACCCACTTGCCATTGGCATGGGCCGCACGCACGGTGATGTCGATCAGCTGCAACACCGCCGGGTGCAGGCCGTCAGCCTGCGCCGACAGGGTCGGGTGGCCGCGGTCGATGGCCATGGTGTATTGGGTCAGGTCGTTGGTGCCAACACTGAAGAAGTCCACTTCTTTGGCCAGCAAGGGAGCAAGCAACGCGGCCGACGGTACTTCGATCATGATGCCGATCTGCAAGTCCGCAACCGGGATTTCTTCCCGAAGACGCAGCGTCATGTCCCGCGCCTGACGCCATTCTTCAACGGTGCCGACCATCGGGAACATGATGCGCAGCGGACGATTGTCAGCAGCGCGCAACAAGGCGCGCAGCTGGCTTTCCATGACCTGCGGACGTTGCAGGGTCAGACGAATGCCGCGCACACCGAGGAACGGGTTTTCTTCTTTGTCGATGGGCCAGTAAGGCAGTGGTTTATCGCCACCGACGTCCAGCGTACGAACCACCAACGGGCGGCCTTGCAGGTCGTCCAGGACGCGGCGGTATTCAGCTTCCTGAGTGGCCTCGTCCGGTGCCTGCGAGTGAGCCATGAACAGCAACTCGGTGCGCAACAGCCCGATGCCTTCCGCACCCTGCTCTACCGCAGCCGGTGTACCGGCGCTGTCGCCAATGTTGGCGAACACTTCAACCGCGTGACCGTCGACAGTCAGTGCAGGCTCCATGCGTTTGGCGGCAGCAGCCTGCAGACGTTGTTCGCGGTTGTCGCGGTCTTCAGCGGCGCGCTGCAGCGTCTCGGCATCTGGCGCGACAGTCAGACGACCTTTCTGGCCGTCGAGCAATAGCACCGTTCCAGGCTTGAGCAACAGCACGCCATCACCGGCACCTACCAGCGCAGGGATGCCCAAGGCACGGGCCACAATCGCGCTGTGCGCCGTGGCACCGCCACGCGCAGTCAGGATGCCAGCCACTTGAGCGGGATCCAGTCGCGCCACATCAGAGGGCCCGACTTCGTCCATCACCAGAATGTAGGGTTCGTCCGGGGCAGCGACGTTTTCGATACCGCAAATCTGTGCCAGTACGCGACGGCCAACGTCGCGCAAATCCGCTGCCCGCTCAGCCAGAAGCACGTCCTGCAGTTGTTCTTGCTGACGCGCCGCGCTGTCGATCACATTGTCCCAAGCCGCCGCAGCGCTCTCGCCCTGTTTAAGGCGCAAAATGACTTCGTTGATCAACTCAGGGTCATCGAGCATTTCGACGTGGGTAATGAAAATCTCGCGAATCGCCTTGGCCTTGCTGCGTTCAATAAGACCCTGAATGTCCTGACGCACTTCGGTCAGGGCTTTTTCCAGACGCTCGCGCTCAATGGCCGCCGACTCGCCCTGCAGCGGGTAATCAAAAGCTTGCAGCACCTGAATATGTGCTGGGCCGATGGCGATGCCCGGCGATGCCGGGACCGCAGTGATCTGAGCACCATCCAGCGGCGCTGGCGTTTCCGGAGCAACGACTGCGGCAACGGGTGTCGGCGAAGTTGCGGTCGGTAGCGGTTCGACTTCTTCGCCCAGACCTTGCTCGACGGCAGCCAGCAAAGCAGGCAGCGCATCGGCGGCGACACTCGGCTCGGCAATGAACTCCAGCACCTGGCCACGGCGAGCGCCCAGGCTCAGCAGCTTGCTCAAGCTTTTGGCGGAGACCGCACTCTCGCCGGTGTCCAGCACACGAACGCGAATATCGCCTTCAAACTCCTTGGCCAGTTGCGCAAGCATCTTCGCCGGACGCGCATGCAAGCCATGGGCGTTAGCCAGCGTCACGTGTTGTGTTGGCCATTCAGCGGGCACTTCGCCGCCCAATGCTTCAAGCACCGCACGGTTGCTGGTGGCCTGGCCCAGTTCGTGGCCTCGACCTTCAATCAGCAGGGAGCACAAACGCTCAAGCAACGTCTGGTGCGCTTCGCCCAGACTGGCGAGGCAGAACAACCCGGTGAGCGGCTGACCAAGATAACGAATCGGTTTGTCCGGCGTGACGAACGCCAGGCCTGGGCGTTTGACGGTCTGTTCGCTGTGCAACCACCACAGGCCATCACCCAGAGACAAGGCTTCAACCTGCTGGAGCACGGCAGCGAAGCCGTTATCGACGCAATCGGCCTTACGTAGCAAACGAGCACCACGCCAGACCAGTTCCTCGAAATCGTCCGCGGTAACCCCAAGGCTGATCAACTGGCTATCAAGGGCCAGCTCTTGCGGCGCGCCTTGCAACAGTTTGAGCAGCGCTTCAGGGCTCTCGGCCAGACGCAGGGCTTCGCCAATATCGTTTTCGCCAAGGGCACGCGTCAGGAGTTGCAAGAGGCGTAAATGCTCGTCGGATTTGGCAGCGATACCAATGGCCAGATAGACCATGTGGCCGTCGCCCCAATCCACGCCCTCGGGAAACTGCATCAGGCGCACGCCGGTGGAAAAGACCTGATCGCGGGTTTCGGGGGTTCCGTGGGGGATTGCGATGCCCTGACCGAGGAAGGTCGAACCTTGTTTCTCGCGGTTCTGCAAACCGGTCAGGTAGCCGTCGGCAACCAGGCCATCGGCAACCAGAAGGTCAGCAAGCAGTTGCAAAGCGGCGGGTTTATCCGCGGCCGTCTGGGCCATGGATATTTGCTCAACAGTGAGCTCGAGCATGCCTGTCTCCTGTACAGCGCGGGCACGCGCCTGATTCTTGTTTTAAGGACGATCACGGTTTGATCGACAGCTTAGGTGATGAAACAGATAAACGATCAAAGGTATGCCTATGACAACAGCAACGAAAAAAGTTGCTGAAACGTTTAATCTAAGTTGCCGCACGTTACTCGATTATCTCTGCAGGTTGAAGAGCACGAGGTCCAATGTAGCCCGGCTAACGCAAATAAACCTGAGAACATTGAGGGTGGACGATGGTCTGCTGTGCAGATCGGCCGCTTTCGGTGAGAATCTTCTCTGATGAGGCATCCATAACAAAAGGAATCACGAGTGAAGCTCAGTGATATTGCACGTCTGGCGGGAGTGTCCGTCACCACGGCCAGTTACGTGATCAACGGGAAGGCCGAACAACAGCGCATCAGCAATGCCACCGTCGAGCGCGTTCAGGCGGTTGTTGAAGAGCACGGCTTTCGCCCCAACCCTCAGGCCGCAGGCTTGCGCAGCCGCCACACCCGCACCTTGGGATTTATCCTGCCCGACCTGGAAAACCCCAGTTACGCGCGGATTGCCAAACTGCTGGAACAGGGCGCTCGGGCGCACGGCTACCAATTGCTGATCGCCAGCTCCGACGACGACCCTGTCAGCGAGCTGCAATTACTTCAGCTATTCCGCGCCCGTCGCTGTGACGCACTGTTTGTTGCCAGTTGCCTGCCCGCCAGCGATGACAGCTATCGCGAGCTGCAGGATAAAGGCATGCCGGTCATCGCCATCGACCGGGAAATGGACGCCCGACACTTTTGCTCAGTCGTCAGCGACGACCACGACGCCAGCCTGCAACTGACCCGTAGCCTGCTGCAAACGAAACCCCGACACATCGCGCTGATTGGCGCCCGACCCGAGCTGAGCATCAGCCGTGCCCGGGCCAGCGGTTTCGAGGATGCGCTGGCGGGCTTTGAAGGTTCGGTGATCATCGAGCACGGCGAGGCGTTCAGCCGGCAATGCGGCCAGCAATTGATGCAGGATATTTTTGAGCGACTGGGCGATTTCCCGGACGCGCTGATCACCACCTCATACGTCCTGTTGCAGGGTGTTTTCGATGCGCTGCAAAGTCGCGCCGTGAACCCGGCGCAATTTCATCTAGGCACCTTTGGTGATACGCAATTGCTGGACTTCCTGCCTTTGCCGGTCAATGCCATGGCTCAACAGCATCAGTTGATTGCAAGCGCTGCACTGGATCTGGCTTTGGCTGCGATTGAAAAAAATCAGTACGAGCCGGGTGTACATGCCATCGTGCGGACGTTCAAACAACGCATTCACGAGGACTGAATGTGACGCTCATTGACACCCACACGCACTTGGACTTCGACGATTTCGATGCAGATCGAGCAGCAGTTCTTGACCGCTGCCGACTGCTCGGCGTCGAGCGCATGGCGGTGCTGGGGGTGTATGAGCGCAACTGGCAGCGTCTCTGGGACCTGACGCTGGAGAATCCCTCGCTGTACGCCGCATTCGGCCTGCATCCGGTGTACATCGACGAGCATCAGCCGGAACATCTCGATCAACTGGCTGACTGGTTGACTCGCCTGCAAGGTCATCCGCAGTTGTGTGCGGTAGGGGAAATTGGCCTGGATTACTACGTCGAAAGCCTGGACCGTCAGCGTCAGCAGCAGGTTTTTGAGACACAGCTGCAACTGGCTGCCGACTTCAACCTGCCCGCACTGTTGCATGTCCGTCGCAGCCACGCCGACGTGATCGCCACCCTCAAACGCTTCAAGCTCAAGCGCAGCGGCATTATTCATGCGTTTGCCGGGAGTCGTGAAGAAGCACGGGAATACATCAAACTGGGTTTCAAACTCGGCCTCGGTGGGGCCGCGACCTGGCCTCAGGCGTTACGCATGCACCGGGTCATCGCCGATCTGCCGCTGGACAGCATCGTGCTGGAAACCGACTCGCCGGACATGGCACCTGCCATGTATCCGGGTCAGCGCAACAGCCCGGAGCATTTGCCGGATATCTGTGCGGCGTTGGCCGGATTGATGGGTATTGCGCCTGAGCAGTTGGCTAAGGCGAGTACCCGGAATGCTAAAGAGCTATTTGCCTGGATTTGATTGAAAACGGTCTGCCTGTGGGAGCGAATTCATTCGCGAATACGGTATTTCAGGCAATAAATTATCAGCGTCTGAACCTGCCTCTTCGCGAATGAATTCGCTCCCACAGGCTTGAGCCCGTCGATAAATAATCGTTAAACCAACAACGTCCACAACGCAAACCCGGCGTACCAGACAATCGCGGCGCGGATGAGCAACTCCCAGAGCACGTCCAGGCTGTTGACGCCTTCCGCCCCCACCACCGGAGCAGGAACTTCACCGGCCACGCAGCCGACTTTGGCAATCAGCTGAGCGGCGCTGATATCCCAGTTGAGCAGTTCATGCAGCATCACCCGAGTGACCGCGACGAAGTTACCCACCAGCGCGAAGCTTGCCGCCAGCAGACGTACCGGAATCCAGTCGAAGGCATGGCGCAGTTGTGCAGCGTTTTCTGCCACGCCCGGGGTCTTGCCATGCTCGGCAGCCAAGGCCAGCAAGCGGTAGGCTAATGCGGCTACCGGCCCCAGCAGGAAGTACCAGAAAATCACCGCAAAGAAACTTTGATAGGCCTGCCATAACAAGTGGCCCTGCACGCCTTTGAGCAAATCTTCGCTGTTGTCGGCCAGCACACCCATGTCGCGCTCGGCAACATGTACCGCAGCCTGCTCGTCTCCGCGGCGGCAAGCGTCACGAAACGGCCCGAGCGCGGCAATCAGATCGCCACGCCCCAGGCTGTAAATCAACACCAGCAGATGCACCGGCAGTGCCAGCCAGCCATTGGCGACCGAGCCCAGTACCACCACAATCAATGCCACCAGCAGGACCGGCAGCAACACGCTCAGCCCAAGAATCAACCAGGGGTGCGACGCCATCCGCGGACTGGCTTCAAGCCTGGCCAGTTCAGCCCGCCAGATACCATCCCGCTGGACACGCTCACGCAGCGCCGAAAACTTCTCGATCAAGACCGCCAGCAGTAACACCAGAAAACTCATTTACCTGTCCCTCACTTCAAGCCTGCAAGGCCGCTTTGAAACGCGACCAGTCAAAAAACGGCCCCGGATCAGTCTTCCGACCCGGCGCGATGTCGCTATGGCCACAAATGCGTGCGCTGCTGATCGCCGGATACGCTGACTGTAGCTGACGGGTCAAATCAATCAGGGAGGCGTATTGCGCATCCGTGAACGGCTGCTCGTCAGTGCCCTCAAGCTCGATGCCAACGGAAAAGTCGTTGCAGGTTTCCCGCCCCTCGAAAACCGATACGCCTGCGTGCCAGGCCCGATCCAGACAGGAAACGAACTGAGTCACCTCCCCGTCCCGCTCGATCAGAAAATGCGCTGACACGCGCAGATCCGCAATCCCTTCAAAATACGGATGCTCGGTGACATCCAGTTGATTCTGAAAAAAAGCCTGCACCTTGCCGGTCTTGAACTGGGCAGGCGGCAAACTGATGTTGTGAATCACCAATAAAGAGATTTCACCCGCAGGGCGCGCATTGAAGTTGGGCGATGGGCAGTGATGGATGCCATGGCACCAGCCGCTTGCACAATCGAGCTGCATGAATGTTCCTTGCACGGATAAATCGACAGGGACAAGTATGCCCGCTATGAAAAAAATAGGGAGGGTGTAAATGGATGAGGATTGGGTAGGAAGAGTCTGGAGTTAAGACATCCCGATGAGCGACTGAAATACAAAACCCCGTAGGACTGGCTTTAGCCGGGAGAGGGTCGGCACATTCACCACGTTAGCTTCGGGCAAATGTCCTCCCGGCTAAAGCCGGTCCTACGGTTCGTGGCGGCTCGGACTACGCGCCCTTGAGCTTACGCAAGTTACCCATCACCGACTCCAGCGCCCGGTCAAACAACAGCGCATCGTCGAGCACGCGGATGGTGCCGCGACGGAACTCCATGGCCAGACCCACACGGGTCTTTTCCAGGACTTTCATGCCGGTGCGGTTAACGAATACATAACGACCGCTTGGCTCGACGATAGCCGCCAGCTTGCAGCGCAATTTATGTTCTTCGTCTTCCTGAATTTCTACCCACCCGCCCAGACGCAACTTGTCGACCTGAGCCAGACCCGCATCGTCTTCCGGAAGACGCGACGAAACAGGCTCGTTGAAAACCTGCTCGCCCGGAGCAATCAAAACGATCTCTTCAACCACCTGAATCATCGCCGGGCCGTGCGATTCCTCGGCTTCAGCAGATGCGGAAGAGCCGTTGGCCGCATCGTCCTGAGCGCGCGAGAAATGCTGAAACGCCTGTACATGCAGCACTTCCAGCTGACTGAAGAACTCGCTGGTCGCAAACGGATCGAACGCGGCGCTGGTCAGGCCTTCACGGAGTGCCTTCAGCAAGCCAGGCACCAGGTCCAGCAGACGCTGCCTGGCTTCAGGCTCTTCATGCAGCTCGACACTCCAGACCAGATCATCCATGGCGGCCAGTCCAGCTTCCCACTCGGGAGAATCATCGCCATGCTTGAGGCAAGTCAGCAGCAATACTTTGCTCCAGGCTTCCTGCAGCAAACGCACGACCACTTCAGGCAACACCTTGCCGAGCAGACGTTGATTCAATTCCTGCTGCACCCGCTGACGGGCCAGCTCGGCGCGCGCACGGCCTTCTTCGGCATCACGGGTGCGCTGTTCAAGCAATTCGCTACGGCGGCGCTCATCGCTGGTGAAAGCGAGAAAATCCACCAACAGCTCAGAGAAAATCGCTGGGTCATCGACAAAGTCATTCAGCAGACGCTGCACGATTTGCTCGACGCGGACATACAGCGAGTCGCGCTGATAGTCATCACGACCGCCCCAACCCAATGCGGCAGAGGCGATTTCGTTGAGCAGACGCCGCGCTGGATGGCTGCCGCGGCTGAAAAAGCTCTTGTCGATCACCGCGACTTTGAGCATCGGGATTTGCAGACGGCCGATCAGCGCACGCAGTGAAGGCGGCAGATTGCGGTCATCGAGAATGAATTCAAACAGCATGGCGATCAGGTTGATGACGTCTTCGTCACCTACGCCCACCACGCGGAATTTGCCGCTCTTGACGCTGACACGAGTCAGCAATTGCTCCAGCTGGTTGCGCAGATCGAAGTCTTCCGGCATCTCCGACGACGGAACATATTGCTGCATGTGCGACAACAGACGCAGCAGGTCCTGGCTGGAAATCGGCCGGGCTTCCGCACTGGCCTCATGACGCGGTACGAGATTACCGCGCACTTGTAACAACAGCTCCTGCAGTGCAGAGAAAGCGTCCTGCACACCTTTGTCCAGCTTGTCTGCGGTCTGCGCCAGAAGCGGGTCGGCAAAAGACTCGACGCTACGGCCAGGACGAGCGCTGCGATCAGTGGAGCGACGCGCTGGCACCGCTTTGAGCTCAGGCAAAATGCCGGTAGCGATCAAAAGCTGGTTAGCCTCGCTGTACAGATCATCGGTGTCAGCCAGAACGTACTTCTCAAACAGCTTGAGCACGATCAGCTTGACCTTGATACCCACGCCAAGGCTGCGCCCGGCCTGCAGGAAGTAATCACACAGCATCGCCGGCCCCATAGGGTTGGCTTCGTTGGTCAGGGGCTGAGTAACCAATTGGTTCAGACGGGTGGTCAACTGGGCAAGCGCAGTGCCGTCACGGCTGAGCACCTTAGTGACCATCGCATCGACGGCCACAGTCTTTTCCAGGTCGTCGTTATGAACCAAGGAAAGCTTGTCGAATGACACCGGCGTCGCGATTACGGGCTCGGAGACCTGATACTGACCCAGGCGCAAGAAGGCGTCATAAAACTTGTCGAGAAACGCGCGCTCGATGCTTTTGCGCTTGAGACGCAGGTCGCGCATGGCTTCAAAGAAATTGTTCTGTTCGGAATTGCTCTGCGCACGGTCCGCCATGTCAAACAGCGTGTCGTCGGCGTTATCGAACAGTTCCTGCAACGCTTCCTTGAGTTGCTGAGCGGCCTTGTCACGAACCTGCAGCAATACAACAGGCAGGCGCGCAAGGGGCGAATGAGACGCCAGGTCGGGATTAGCTTTAGTTAACGGCACAACATTCTCGTCGTTTTGCATCAAGCCACCTGCCAGGCAACGTCATCGATCCCATCACAAGCCGGGCCATATCCCGGGCATGTGAAGCAACCCCCCGATTCATTTCGCCACATGTCAAACCTGTGACGTCAAATACAAGTCGCAACATTTAAAATATATCCGATCTGCCAGAGATGTCTTGTTCTTTACATTTCGTCTCCGGCTAGCGGATTGACGCGTGCAGAGGTAGACCGCGAAAAACGCGTTCTATCGCAATGAAATGTAAAAAACCGACCAACTGTCATCCGTTCATGGACTGGCAAACGCCCGCAGTAGATAGGGTGCAGTGAGTTCCGTGGGCAACGTGCCTTATACTCGGCTCACCTGAATGGAGTCCGCCATGCCGAATCTACAACTCGCCACCCTCACCGCAGAAATCGAAGCCAACGTACGTCGTGCGTTGCTGGAAGACGTCGGCAGTGGCGACATCACCGCCCAATTGATTCCCGCTGAACGCCTGGCCAAAGCCACGGTGATCTCCCGGGACGCTGCGGTTATCGCCGGCACGGCGTGGGTAGATGCGGTATTCCGGCAGCTGGATCCGCGGGTCGCGGTGCACTGGCAGGTGATGGACGGTGATCGGGTGCAGCCCAATCAGCCGCTGTTCCATGTCGAGGGCCCGGCTCGCTCACTGCTGACGGGCGAGCGCAGCGCACTTAACTTCCTGCAAATGCTCTCAGGGGTTGCAACTAAAGCCCGGCATTACGCTGACATCGTCGCCAATACTCAGGTCAAATTACTCGATACCCGCAAAACCCTCCCAGGCCTGCGCCTCGCACAAAAATACGCCGTAACCTGCGGCGGTTGCCACAACCACCGCATTGGTTTGTTCGACGCCTTCCTGATCAAGGAAAACCACATTGCAGCCTGTGGCGGCATTGCCCAGGCCATCACCGCCGCGCACAAGATCGCGCCGGGTAAACCGGTAGAGATCGAAGTAGAAAGTCTCGACGAGTTACGCGAAGCGCTGGACGCCGGGGCCGACATCGTCATGCTCGACGAACTCAGCCTCGACGACATGCGCGAAGCCGTGCGCATTAATGCAGGCCGGGCGAAACTGGAGGCCAGCGGCGGGATCAACGACGATACATTGCTGGTAATTGCCGAAACCGGCGTGGATTACATCTCGATTGGGGCGATGACCAAGGATGTGAAAGCGGTAGATTTGTCGATGCGGTTGAGTCTTTGAGGTAGACCCCGGACTCCCACAACGACGCAAAATCTGTAACTCCGTCGCGCAGCAAACACGCCCCCTGTAGGAGTGAGCTTGCTCGCGATGGCGGAGAGTCATTCGCCAACCATCTTTGGGATTCACTCGCCCCTGTAGGAGCTCACCGAGGTTACGAGGCCAGCGATGGCGGAGTGTCAGACAAACCGCTATCGCTGGCCTCGTAACCTCGGTGAGCTCCTACAGGTCCAGCATTTGACGCGGGATCACCGGATTCATCTGGATTCGACCTGCTCAGCACGAATGCCTCACGCATCAGCTATACCGCACAAACGCAAAAGCCCGATCCAGATGGATCGGGCTTTTTGGGTCTGCGGTGCCGAAAACAGGAATCGAACCTGCGACCTTCGCGTTACGAGTGCGCTGCTCTACCGGGCTGAGCTATTTCGGCGATCACCTCAATAGGTAAAGCTAGCAGCTAGGTGGTCAGCGCACTGCATCATCTCAAGTCATCAAGGGCGGCAGTTGGCTGGGCGGTATTGGGCAGCGATGGTGCTGGTCGCGGTGCAACCCCAAGTTACGCTGTTGTTCACGCCCTGCCCAGGAGTCAATACAAAGGTCTGACCGCGAATAATAGTGTTTACAGGCGCACCGGGCCCTGCTGTAGCAGTAATAACACCGCCAGCTCCGATTACGACAGAAGCAGTGTAGGTACCCGATGCGCCGCCATAGCCAGCGGCAGCATTAGTGGCAGGAAACACGCCATTAGTCTGATAAGCCTCTGCAACGGCGACCTTAGCACCATCCGCGAGCGCCACTAGCTCAGAAACCTGTGCGCGGATTGTGTAGTCCTGATATGCGGGGATGGCCACCGCTGCAAGGATGCCAACGATAGCCACGACAATCATCAGCTCAATCAGCGTGAAACCTTTTTGTACTTTTTTCATTGGTACTGCTCCGGTGCGTCAATAAGGTGTTGCGTGCCTGTCCCAAAGCATAGGTCATGCCAAATACTCTTCAACCCTCCTTTATTGCTAATTCTCTAGCCAACGGCGTAACCGCAAGTCCCTGCCGGATTACTGGCGGACAATTTACGTCACCTTGTCTTGCATCATTGGCAGCGTCGCCCGACTAGGCTATAAACCCATGACTGTATGGGGTTGGTGGATTTATGAGTGACGTTGTCCTGACCGGTTTGGCCAAGCAATTGGTAGCTGCCGAACTTTTGACTGAAAAAGCGACGCAGCAGGCGTTTCTGCAAGCCCGGCGCGACAAGGTTTCGCTGATCAGTTATCTGGTGCAAAACCGCTTGGTCAAGGCCCTGGCTCTGGCGGAAATGTCGTCGGACCAGTTCGGTCTGCCGTTTCTCGACCTCAATTGCCTTAATAAAGAAGAGCAGCCCAGAGGTGTGGTGAGTGAAAAGCTCATCCGTCAGCACCATGCCCTGCCGCTGTGGAAGCGCGGCAATAAGCTTTATATCGGTATCTCCGACCCGGCCAACCAGCAAGCCATCACCGATCTGCAGTTCAACACCGGGCTCGCCATCGAAGCGATTCTGGTAGAAGACGACAAGCTCAGCGACGCCATCGAAAAGTTTTTCGATGGTCACACCTCTCTTGGGGATTTAGGCGATGTCGATCTCAGCCTGGAGGTGGTGTCAGGCGGAGAATCCAAGGAGACGTCCCTAGGACAGGATGACGCCGACGATGCGCCGGTGGTGCGCTTCGTCAACAAGATGCTGATGGACGCCATCCGCCTCGGCTCGTCCGACTTGCACTTTGAGCCCTACGAAAAGACCTTTCGGGTTCGCTTGCGCACGGACGGCATTCTCCATGAAGTCGCCAAGCCCCCTATCCACCTTGCAAGCCGCATTGCAGCGCGTCTGAAGGTCATGGCCAGCCTGGATATTTCCGAGCGACGCAAACCGCAGGATGGCCGGGTCAAGCTGCGCATATCGAAAACCAAGGCTATTGATTTCCGGATGAACACCCTGCCGACGCTGTGGGGGGAAAAGATCGTGATGCGTCTGCTGGATCCGACCACGGCAAAAATGGGCATTGATGCATTGGGCTACGAGCCTGAGCAGAAAGCCCTGTACCTGGAAGCACTTAAACAACCGCAAGGCATGATTCTGGTCACAGGCCCTACCGGCTCGGGTAAAACCGTGTCGCTGTACACCGGCCTCAATATCCTCAACACCGTGGATATCAATATTTCCACCGCCGAAGATCCGGTTGAAATCAACCTGGAAGGCGTCAACCAGGTCAACGTCAATCCCCGTCAAGGAATGGACTTTTCCCAGGCACTTCGGGCCTTTTTGCGTCAGGATCCTGACGTGATCATGGTCGGTGAGATTCGCGATCTGGAAACGGCGGAAATCGCCATCAAGGCTTCGCAAACCGGGCACATGGTCTTGTCCACGCTGCACACCAACAGCGCCGCCGAAACCCTGACTCGCTTGCACCACATGGGAGTGGCTGCGTTCAACATCGCCACCGCCATCAACCTGATCATTGCTCAGCGTCTGGCGCGCAAGCTGTGCCCGCACTGCAAGAAGGAGGCGGACATTCCTCACGACACGTTGATATCGGAAGGCTTCCCGGCAGACAAAATCGGCACGTTCAAGGTCTATACGCCGGTAGGCTGCGACCAGTGCAATGGCGGCTATAAAGGCCGCGTGGGGATTTACGAAGTGGTCAAGAAGACCCCCGCTCTGGAGCGCATCATCATGGAAGAAGGCAACTCACTGGATATTTCCGTGCAAATGCGCAAGGACGGCTTCAATGACCTGCGCACCTCCGGCCTGATCAAAGCCATGCAGGGCGTCACCAGCCTCGAAGAAGTCAACCGCGTGACCAAGGACTGATCATGGCCAGCAAAGCGGCGAAAGTTATCGTTTTTACGTGGGAAGGCACCGACAAGAAAGGCGCGAAGATGACCGGCGAACTGACCGGCCATAATCCGGCGCTGGTCAAGGCGCAGTTGCGCAAGCAAGGCATCAACCCGACCAAAGTGCGCAAGAAACCGGTTTCGATCTTTGGTGGCGCCGGGAAGAAAATCAAACCGCTGGATATCGCGTTTTTCTCTCGCCAGATGGCAACCATGATGAAAGCCGGGGTGCCGCTGCTGCAGTCCTTCGACATCATCGCCGAAGGTTCGGAAAACCCGAACATGCGCAAGCTGATCGAAGAAGTGAAAAGCGAGGTCGCAGCCGGTAACAGTTTCGCCACTGCACTACGGCAGAAGCCGCAATATTTCGACGACCTGTACTGCAACCTTGTAGACGCCGGTGAGCAGGCCGGTGCGCTGGAAGCCCTGCTGGATCGAGTGGCGACCTATAAGGAAAAAACCGAAAAACTCAAAGCCAAGATCAAGAAGGCCATGACCTACCCGATCATGGTGATGCTCATGGCCTTTGTCGTTTCAGGGATCATGCTGCTTTATGTAGTGCCGAAGTTTCAGGACATCTTCGCTGGTTTCGGCGCAGAGCTGCCGGCGTTCACCCTAATGGTAATTGGCCTGTCAAAATTCGTTCAGGACTGGTGGCTGATCATTCTGGGACTGATATTCGCCAGTACTTTCCTGTTTCGACGCAGCTACAAAGGCTCACAGAACTTCCGTGATAGCGTCGACCGCAGCCTGCTGAAAGTCCCGGTTATCGGCCCGTTGATTTATAAATCTTCGGTCGCGCGCTTTGCTCGTACCCTGTCCACCACCTTCGCTGCCGGTGTGCCGCTGGTGGAAGCGCTGGACTCAGTAGCAGGCGCAACCGGTAACGTGGTTTTCCGCAACGCAGTAAACAAGGTCAAGCAGGATGTTTCTACCGGCATGCAGCTCAACTTCTCCATGCGTGCCACCGGCGTATTCCCCAGCCTTGCCATTCAAATGACCGCCATCGGCGAAGAGTCGGGCGCACTGGACTCGATGCTCGACAAGGTCGCGACTTATTACGAGGATGAAGTCGATAACATGGTAGACAATCTGACCGCCTTGATGGAGCCGCTGATCATGGGCGTGCTCGGCGTCATCGTTGGCGGTCTGGTGATCGCCATGTACCTGCCGATCTTCAAACTCGGAGGCGCAGTCTGACAATGCTGCTTGTTGATTTCCTGGCCAGCTCACCGCTGGCCTTTGTTTTATCCGCACTGATTCTTGGCTTGCTGGTGGGCAGTTTTCTCAATGTGCTGATTTATCGCCTGCCGATCATGATGGAGCGCGACTGGCAGGCTCAGTCCCGGGAAATGCTCAAACTGCCCGCCGAGCCTGAAGGCGAGACCTTCAACCTCATACTGCCGCACTCCCGTTGCCCGCATTGCACCCATCAGATCCGCCCATGGGAAAACCTGCCAGTGCTCAGCTACCTGTTTCTGGGTGGCAAATGCTCAAGCTGCAAAGCACCGATCAGCAAACGTTACCCGCTGGTGGAACTGACCTGTGGCCTGCTGTCCGGCTACATCGCCTGGCACTTCGGTTTTGGCTGGCCTGCGGCAGCGATGCTGGTGCTGAGCTGGGGCCTGCTGGCCATGAGTCTGATCGATGCCGACCACCAGTTGCTGCCTGACGACCTGATCTTACCGCTGCTGTGGATGGGCCTGATCGTCAACTCGTTCGGCCTGTTCACCAACCTGAGCGACGCGCTCTGGGGCGCAGTAGCCGGTTATCTGGTGTTGTGGTCGGTGTACTGGCTGTTCAAACTGATCACCGGCAAAGAAGGCATGGGCCATGGCGACTTCAAATTGCTGGCCATGCTGGGGGCCTGGGGTGGCTGGCAGATCCTGCCGTTGACCATCCTGCTGTCATCGCTGGTCGGGGCCATATTGGGCCTGATCATGCTGCGTTTGCGTAATGTCGAAACCAGCACGCCGATCCCCTTCGGTCCCTATCTGGCCATCGCAGGCTGGATCGCTTTGCTCTGGGGTGGTCAAATAACCGACTCCTATTTGCAATTTGCCGGTTTCAGATGACCCCAACCGCTCAAAAACCCTGGATTCTCGGCCTTACCGGCGGCATCGGTAGCGGCAAGAGCGCCGCAGCGCAGTGCTTCATTGATCTGGGCATTCATGTGGTCGACGCCGATCACGCCGCGCGCTGGGTGGTTGAACCCGGCCGTCCGGCGCTGGCACAAATCGCAGAACACTTCGGGCCGACGGTGCTGCATGCCGATGGCACGCTGAATCGAGGTGCCCTGCGCGGCTTGATTTTCGAGAATGCCGAACAACGCCGCTGGCTCGAAGCCCTGCTGCACCCGCTGATCGGCACCGAAATCCAGCGCGATCTGGCCAGCGCCACCTCGCCTTATGCGATTCTGGTTTCGCCCCTGCTGGTCGAGTCCGGCCAGTGGAAAATCACTCAGCGCGTGCTGGTCATTGATGTCCCACAAAACGTGCAAGTCCAGCGCACCATGCTGCGCGACAGTTCCAGTCAGGAGCAGGTCGAGGCGATTATCAAGGCCCAGGCCAGTCGCGAAGATCGATTGAGTCGTGCCGATGATGTGCTGGTCAATGACCGGGACGCTGCCTGGCTGCGAAGCGAAGTCCAGCGGCTGCACCACTTTTATTTAACTTTGTCCGGAGGCCAATCATGAGCCAACCAATGACCGTCGATTGCCCAACCTGTGGCGCCCCTGTGGAATGGAGCGCCGCCAGCCCTGCCCGGCCGTTCTGCTCTGAACGCTGCAAGCTGATCGATCTCGGCGCATGGGCGTCGGAAGAACATGCGATTCCGGTCAGCCCGGATGCCGAAGACGAAATGTTTTCCGGCGATCTGCCAGACAGGCATTGATCTGTACGTGACTGAGCCTGACCTGATCAGGCTCGGCTCACGGCTTCTCCAGCGCTTCGCGAAGCGCGTCCGGTCCGTTGAATTCTTGCCGCTCCAGCAACTTGCCATCCTTGATCTGCAACCACTGAACGGCCGCTGCATCCCCGCCATAACCCGGCGCGATCTGCGCTTCGCGGTCCAGCGCTACCCGATACGAGTAAACCCTGCGCATTTTCGGCACGGCAAAAAACTTGGTGACATACGCAGGCATCGGCTCGATGTTGGCGATGAACACAGTGTGCCGGACCTCCAGAAAACCTTTGGGTTTGTCTTTGAGTGCCTTCTCCATGATCTTGCCCGCGCTCATGCTGCTGGCGACCAGAATGGTCTGGGTCTTTTGCGGGTCCATCACATACGGCTCATCAAACTGGTCGAACAGACTCCAGGTCGGCACCGGATCCCCGATTTCAATGGCCTGCGCGGTAAACGGCAACAGGATCAACAGCAGAATGGGCCAGAGTTTCAAGGGTGCAACTCTCCTGAGTGGAGTGGAAAAGCCAACACCATAGCGGAAATGGGCGTTGGGTTGGCTGGTCGTAACACCGACGCGCCTTCCTTTGGCTTGGTCTGAAGCGTAATTAACGCAATCTGCCGTAGGAGCGCGCTTGCCCGCGATTCGATTTCATGGCCAAACATATTTAGCGCCCGTGCCAACGTGATCGCGGGCAAGCGCTCTTATCAAACACCATGCAAACTGCTGGATTGAAATAGATTTTCTGTAAGAGCTGCCGAAGGCTGCGAAGCATTTATCCAGGCACACCGCGATCGCAGCCTTCGGCAGCTCCTACAGGCCCTCTGTCTGCCGCGAGACAGCAGGGCCGCTCCTACCTGCGTTGTATTCGAAATGCACAGCAGCATCTTCCAGTTGTAGCTATTAGAACGCTAAGCTTGGCCCATGGATGACTCAGACTACCTACGCCTGCTCACGATCCAGGCCGAACAAGCCAACGCGTTTCTTTCCAATGCGCGAAAGTGGGAGCGTGAGCGATGGGTTTGTGAGCGTCTGCTGCAAGGCCTGAACATTACGCATCGTCACGAAGACTTCACCGCAGCCGTGCAGGAACCGCCCGACGTGCTGTTTCGTGACGCGCGTTTTGAAGTGTTCTTCGTCCTGGATGAAGGCCGTCGCCTCAACGATGAGTGGCGCGAGGAGCTGGCGCGCAGGCGTGGCGCATTTTCCCTGAGCCAACTGGTGCGCCGCGAAGCCAAGCCCAAACGCATTCCTGCAAGCGATCTGCTGCAACGGCTGGGGCCCACACTTCGCAAAAAAGCCACCAATTACAACGAACGCGGTATCGACCTGAGTGGGCTGGACATCATCGCCTTCGCCAGCCTAAAGCGCGAAGTACTCGACTTGAACAGCCATTTCCCGCCGCCCACCGAGTATCTGCGCCAGGGTTGGCGTTCCTTGTCACTGGTGGGCCCAACCTTTGCCCGAGTGTTATTTGCCCACCCGGGTGCTCCGGATTTTCTGCGAACCAACCTGGGTCGCAGCGTGGTTTTCGATGTTGGAATCAGCTTATGAGCCCTCTGCAAGAACTATTGGCCGACGTACCGCAAACCGGCCAGGTGCGCTGGATTGGCGTACGTCCTGAATCCCGTGGCGACATGGTCGAGCTGGATGCGGTGGAAGCACGCCGCGAAGCCGGCCTGACCGGCGACCATGCGCGCCCCGGCCCACGCAATGCGCGGCAGGTCACGTTGATTCAATGGGAGCATCTGGCGGTGGTCAGCTCCTTGCTGAACCGACCCGAAGATCAACCCATCGTGCCTCAGGACCTGCGCCGCAATCTGGTGATCAGCGGCATCAATCTGTTCAGCCTCAAAGGGCGTCGCTTCAAGATCGGTCAGGCCGTTCTGGAAACCACTGGCTGGTGCCAGCCTTGCGCCCGGCTGGAGCAGCGTCTTGGGCACGGCACCTTTCAGGCAGTACGTGGGCATGGCGGAATTACTGCGCGAGTGATACAAAGCGGCATCATTCGTCTGGACGATTCGCTGCGGGTCGAACCGCTGGAACTGATTGCCGAATAACCGCTGCGCCCTTTTCTGAGACGCTCATGTCCAGTCGCCTGAAACCCAACGACCAAACGCGTGTCGAAGCATGTGTCGATGAGTACCTGCAAGCCCCCACGACCAAGTCGAGCGCCGGCCTTTTGTCCCTGGCTGCTCCTTTTCGGGGTGGCTGCAATGGTGGTTGGCCTGGACGTGTCGAGCCTTTTGTTGAGTTATCTGACGCTCTGAGCAGCAGCAAGACAGCGCTCGCGAGGATCAACTCACTCCCCCCGAATTCCTTAAACCTTATGAGATATCCCTATGACTCATCGTATTGTCATCGTTGGCGGCGGCGCTGGCGGTCTGGAGCTGGCGACCCGCCTGGGTAAAACCCTGGGCAAGAAAGGCACGGCAAGCGTGACCCTGGTCGACGCCAACCTGACCCACATCTGGAAACCGCTGCTGCACGAAGTCGCGGCAGGTTCGCTCAACTCCTATGAGGATGAGCTGAATTATGTGGCTCAGGCCAAGTGGAACCACTTTCAGTTCCAGCTCGGCAAAATGACGGGACTGAACCGTGAGGCGCGGCAAATTCATCTGGCCGCCACGCTGGATGAAAACGGTCTGGAACTGGTTCCTGCGCGCAGCCTGGATTACGACTCGCTGGTGATTTCGGTAGGTAGCACCACTAACGACTTCAATACGCTGGGTGCGGCCGAGCACTGCCTGTTTCTTGATTCGCGCAAGCAGGCCGAGAAATTCCACCAGCAGTTGCTCAACCACTATTTGCGCGCTCACGCCGGGCAAGTCGACCACACCCAGGAAATCACCGTGGCCATCGTCGGTGCAGGTGCGACTGGCGTCGAGCTGGCGGCTGAACTGCACAACGCGGCTCACGAACTCGCGGCTTACGGATTGGGCAAGATCAAACCGGAAAACCTGCGCATCACGGTCATCGAAGCAGGCCCGCGGGTGTTGCCTGCATTGCCTGAACGCATCGGTGGGCCGGTGCATAAAACCCTGGAGAAACTCGGCGTTACGGTGCTGACCGATGCTGCCGTAAGTGAAGTCACGGCCGACTCGCTGATCACCGCCAGCGGGCTGGTGATTCCAGCCACGCTCAAGGTCTGGGCCGCAGGCATTCGTGCACCGGCCTTCCTGCAGGAAATCGACGGGCTGGAAACCAACCGCATCAACCAGCTGCAGGTGCTCCCAACGCTGCAGACCACCCGCGATGAAAACATCTTCGCGTTCGGCGATTGCGCAGCCTGCCCGCAGAAAGGCTCGGACCGTAACGTCCCGCCTCGCGCGCAGGCGGCTCATCAGCAAGCGTCACTGCTGGTCAAATCCCTGAAGCTGCGCATCGAAGGCAAGTCGCTGCCGGAATACAAATACACCGATTACGGCTCATTGATCTCTCTGTCGAAATTCTCGGCAGTGGGTAATCTGATGGGCAACCTGACCGGCAGCGTCATGCTCGAAGGCTGGCTGGCGCGGATGTTCTACGTTTCCCTGTACCGCATGCACCAGATGGCGCTTTACGGCACCTTCCGCACGCTGATGCTGATGCTCGGCAGCCGTATCGGCAAAGGGACCGAGCCGCGGATGAAGCTGCATTAATAACTGCTCTTTTCTGTAGGAGCTGCCGAAGGCTGCGATAGCTCTACGCTGACATACCGCTATTTTTCTGTAGGAGCTCACGAGCACCGCGAGGCAGCGATGGCGGTCTGGCTGATACACCGCCATCGCGGCCTCGCGGTGCTCGTGCGCTCCTACAGATCTAACGTTTGGCGCACGACAGCGACGCGCCTCCATATCCATTGTGTGCAGCAACTGCACCAGTAATGGCATTCCGCTTCTTTAGTCCAACCGACACAGGCATACTCGGCGTCCAGGCGGTTCCATGAAATGGATGTTGAGGATTTGCGTTATGTCGACGGTGCCCCGTTTCACTGATCATTACCGTAAAGCCGACCGCATCATGCTAGGGCTGCTGTGGATATGTTTTGTCTACGCCCTGGGGCTGGCGACTATTTACTCGACCTTTGGCCAGGCCATTCTGGTCGGTGGCGGCACCGCTCTGGCGATGACCGCGCTTTACCCGACACTGCGTGGCACCCGCTTGTTTCGTTGCCTGACGGGCGTGGCCCTGATGGTCATGGCGGGCCTGCACATCAACCAGACCCAAGGCGTCATTGAAGTCCACTTCGGGATTTTCGCGTTGCTGGCCGTCCTGACGTTTTACCGGGACTGGCTGCCCATCGTTGTCGCAGCGGCCACCATTGCGGTTCACCATCTGTTGTTCCATGTGCTGCAACATCAAGGCTACCCGGTGTACGTGATGCAACATCACGGCGGCTGGGGTGTGATCTTCATTCACGCGGCCTATGTCGTCGCGGAAAGCGCCATCCTGATTTATCTCGCCATTCACAGCTATAGCGCGGCCAAAGAAAGCCAGGATCTGCTGGACAAGATCCTGCAGGCGGCAACGCGCCTGGATAACAGAACGGCCGTCACTGAAAATCGTGCCGGCACACACTCGGCACAGCGCTTTGATGATTTCCTGACGTTAATCACCCACACCGTTGGCGGCGTCATTCACGAGACCCGCGGGTTGAGCGACATGGGTCGCAAGCTCTCTGTCACCGGCGAAACTCTGGACAAAGGCGCGCAGCAGCAACTGGCGGAAATCACTCGTATGGTCGACGCTATGCAATCGCTTACCACGGCTCTGGACGACATCTCGCAACATGCTAGCCAGGCACATCAGGGTGCCAATAAAGCCAATGAGCAGTTGGTGAAAGGCCGTGAGTCGGTGGATCAGGCCAGCAAGGATATCGCCAACCTGGAGTCCTCCATCAGCGGAGCCAATCTGAGCGTGCAGTCGCTGGCCGAACAGGCAGAAAAGATTGGCAAGGTGATCAACGTGATCCGTGAAATCGCCGAGCAAACCAATTTGTTGGCGCTGAATGCCGCCATTGAGGCTGCCCGCGCCGGTGAGCAGGGCCGCGGATTTGCCGTAGTGGCCGATGAGGTTCGCGGCCTGGCGCAGAAGACAGCAGGCTCGGTGGACGAAATTCGCCAGATCGTTGAATCGTTGCAGAAGGAAAGCCGCACCGCAGCCGACTCGATGCGTACCAGCGGCGAAGAAGTCGGTCGTTGCGTACAGGCCAGTCAACTGGGCTCTGAGCTATTGAAAAGTACGGTTGCCGATGTGCTGGAGATCCGCCGGCTGAACGTACTGATCGCAGGCACCACAGAGCAGCAATCCGCGGCATCGGTGGGTATCAATGATCGCTTGACCGCGGTCCACGCCATTGCGCAGAACAATGCCACGGATGTCGTTACCCTGATCCAGTGCAGCAAAGACCTGTCGCCGATGGCGAACCGGCTTGAGGCGCTGGGCGCGGCGTTTGCGGTGAAAAAACAGCTGTAATTGCTGAGACGCTATCTCTTTCTGCCGCGCTGTCTCGCGGCAAATACTGGACCTGTAGGAGCTGCCGAAGGCTGCGATTGCGGTCTGCCAGGATGAATGCTTCGCAGCCTCGCGCTGCTCGTCAGCTCCTACAAAATGCTCGCGTTGACTACGCCGACAAGTGCTCATACAAGATCGTCGCGCCGACCAGTATCAGCACCACACCGCCAATAATCTCGGCGCGCTTGCCGACCATGGTGCCCAACACCCGGCCCAGCATCACACCAATGGTGACCATGGTCATGGTCGCCAGACCGATTGCCGCCGCTGCGACCAGAATATTCACGTCTACAAATGCCAAGCCAACCCCGACGGCCAGCGCGTCGATGCTGGTAGCGAAAGCAGTAACAGCCAGAATCAGGAACGAATGCTGACCCGCTTTTTCCTCGGGCTCTTCCTCATCCTGCTTCACGCCGTTGTAGATCATGTGCAAGCCGAGAATCAGCAGCAGCGTGAAGGCGATCCAGTGGTCCCAGCTTTCAACGAAGCTGCTGGCGGCATTACCGATGGCCCAGCCGATGACAGGCGTGATGGCTTCAATCACACCGAAAATCACACCGGTGCGTAGCGCTTCGATAAAACGGGGTTTGTGCAGGCTGGAGCCTTTACCGATGGCCGCTGCAAAAGCGTCCGTGGACATGGCCAGGGCAAGGAATATGAGGGAAATGGGATTCACGGTTTACTTCCAGTCGGGCTATGAGTCAACGACACATCCACACGCCCGACTTTAGGCATGGATATGTCGCTGGTCTCGCCAACCAAAAAAGGTGTTCGTACCACGGCTGCTGCCGAGAATGTTGATACGAACGCTCCTGAGATAACTCAGCAGCAGGCTACTCCCCAACGAAGGTGGGCATCATACCTGTAAAGGGCATGAAAATATCGTCAAACGGTTCACAAATTTCAAGCATACGCGATGTATCTGAAGACACTAATCCCGTGGGGAATCTATGTTGGCCAAGCAAATGGTCGCGTATATCTGTTGGAGCGAGGCTTGCCCGCGAAGAACGATCACTTGGTACCTCTGACAAACCAAGGCGGATGAATTCGCGGGCAAGCCTCGCTCCAACAAGTCGCGTCGATCTTATCGCGGGCAAGCCCAGCTCCCACGGGTAAATGCATTGCAGTTCAAGCAATCGAATTGCAGTGACTAAGCGATGACATAGCCACGCCCAGGCTCACTGCACATTCCGGTACAACATCATTCGAGCGCTCTCATGTAGCCCAAGGGTCAACGCACGCAAGCGACTGAACTCCTCCGGATGCTGACCCGCAACGTCCTCCAACGGGGTTGCCGAGGCCAGGTCATGCAGCGTCGGTGATGTGCCGTCGTGCTCCATCTGCAAGAGGAAATGCCGGGTCACGCCACCAATTAACGGGAACGTACCCTCGCGCAGTACCAATGGCACGACACGCTCTCCTTCCGGCGCAGGTTGCTGGATGTCCCGCCCCATGGCGCCATTGCTGAACGGAATACCCGCCATACCTGCCACGGTGGGCAACAAGTCCGCCAACCCGACCGCCTCCTCCACTACCTTCGTCCCTATCAAGCCTGGGGCGTGAATCAACATCGGCACGTTGTTGCTCTCCAGGCCTAACTGTTCAAAGGCCGGAGGCATGTGCGGGATTTGGCTGATACGGGTGTTGTGGTCTCCAAACAGGACAAAAATCGTGTTCTCGTAGTAACCGCCCGCCTTGGCCAGCTCCATCAGCCGCCCGATATTGAAGTCCAGCAAGCGCACCGCGTTGTATTGCTCGACGCTGCGTGAGCCCGCTGCCTGCACCTGTTCAAGGCTCAGTTTGCTGACTTCAAAACCGTCGTTTTCCTTGGGAATGGTAAACGGCCGGTGATTGCCCGCCGTCTGCAAATAGGCGAAGAACGGCTGGTCCTTGGGCAGCGCGCGCAGGATTCGGTCGCCTTCCTTGAACAGATCCAGATCGGAAATCCCCCAGACATCCACCACCGGCGATTGCCAGTCACGCTCGTCATACAGTCGAATGTCAACGATGCTGCGGCGGATCAGCGCGTTCATATTGGCCCACCCGGAATTGCCGCCAATCATGTACAGCTTCTCGTAGCCCTTGAAATCGTTGATCAGCGTGTTTTGCCGGGTCAACATCGGATGCCGGGTTGCGGTTTCCTGACGGGTCACATCGGGCACCCCGGTAATGCTTGCCCATACAGTTTTGGCCGTTCCCGTCACGGGCACATAGAAATGCCGGAAGAACCAGCTTTGCTGAGCCAGCCGATCCAGATTTGGGGTCGGGTTGAGCGGGTTGCCATACGCCCCCACGGCACTGGTGCCCAAGGACTCAAGCATGACAAACACCACGTTCGGCGGCCGCGTGGCAGCTACGTTGTATGGCTGCACATCTTGCTGACGCTTGAAGGTCAGGCTTTGCGGGTCTGGTTTATCGACGCCCAGATAATCAGCGACCACTGGATAGTGCTCACGCACCACGTCTTCGTCGTAACGCGATTGCCCGACTTTGAGCGTGTCATAAAGGAAAAGCACCGGGTTCAACCCCAGCGCGGCAACCTGACTGTTGCCGGAAAAGAACGCATCGCTCCAGCGCAGCGGTACCGGATTTTCCAGATTGAGGTTTTCAACGCGGCCCAGCAGCCCCAACAAAGTGGCCAACGTCACGAGCACTGCGCCAAACGCGACTGACCAACGCTTGATCGGCCTGGCCTGACGCTCAAGGGTCAGCCGCTCCAACCCGATGAAGGCCGCGATTATGACCCCGATACCGGCGAGCCAACTGGCGGTGATCCACAGCACCGGATAGGTTTGCCAGAGCATGTCCCGGGAAATCTGCGCGTCGTCCAGATAACGCATAACGCTGGCGTTGATCCGCACACCCAGATACGCGTAATGACCGAAATCGACGATGTAAACCAGGGTGACCAACGCCAATGCGACGGCCAGATACACCCGCGCCAACCAACGCATCGTTTTGACGTTCAGCAGGTTCCAGCGAGGAATCCACAGCAGCACGACGAGGGGCAACGCCAACAGCAAAGCCAGACGCAAGTCGAAACGAAAGCCGATGCCCAGCGTCTGTGCGACCGTGTTGTCAGTGCTCAGACTGGCAGGATCAACGCCGGAAAAACCGAAGAAAAACACCAGCCGCAACACGCTCAGCAGCACGAAAAACAGCACGGTCACGCCCAGCCAATACAGCAAGCGCCGTGATTGCAGCCACCCCATTTTCATCCCCTTGAACGTCGCACTCACAAGCCCGAAACCGGCTTGCCGTTTGATAGCGTTAATGGCTGGCGAATGCGCCAGCGACGATAGATGCCACGCACGACCATCACTACCAGCGCCACACAGCAATACAACGCCAGCAACGGGTCGATCAGGTAGTCCCAGTAGTTTTCCGAAGGTTTGCCGCGCACCGCGAAGGCCAGTGTTGCGCCTGCCAGCATCACCACACCCAGGCCATTACGCAGGTACAACAAGCCAAACGCGATGACCGCAACAGCAATGATCAGGGGCCGCGGATTAAAGCCCAGACGATAAGGATCGCTGTAGCTGAGGCCCAAAGTAGCCGGGTAAAGGACCAATGCCAGGGCAGCAAAAACAACCACCACGACGGCGCCAGGTCGAGCCACTCCTGGCAGTTTCATACCCAGGCGCTGCAAGCTGAACCAGACAAGGACAATCGCGGTGGTGATCGCCAGATCATCGGTAAAGCTGCGTACATAGGCCGCCAGCGAAAGACCATTGAGGCTGACAAAGCCCAAGGCTGAAAATCCCGCCAGAATAATCAGGCGTGACTTCAGACTCGGTGCCAACGGCGTAACCAGAAGGAACAGCGCCAGACTGAAAAACAGATGGGCTTGCCATAGAGACATCACAGCAGTTGCTCCGCCAGCCAGGCTTCATTGAAGCTGACGTGTTTGATGAAGGTGTTATTCCACGAATACACCAAGTGGTAGATGCCTTCAGGGCTGCGGATGAAGTACGGGTACTCGTACTCGAAATCGCAGCCTTGCGGTGAGCAAACGCGCTGATCGAGGTTGCTCAGGAACGCCTCCTCCAACGGATGACGGCGTTCACCACTGGAGGCCCGGAAACCTTCGCCGATGATTTCCTTGTAGGCATCAAAGGAAAATGGATTGCCCTGCGGATCGGGGGACTTGTCGAGATCGATCACAGAGGTCCAGTGATCCATCTGCTCGTCCGTGCCGTACAGGCTCAATTTGAAACGACCGTCGCGCAGGTCGTTCAGCGCAACCAACAAGCCGCGGCCAGGGGTACCGACGGCCGCCAGCGAAGAGTTGGGGTTGCTCGGCGCAAGGGGCAGCGGCTCGCTCCAGGTCTGACCGCCATCTTCGGTGCGACTGGCGAGCACTTTGTGATGCGTATTGCCCGCGTAGCGCAGCAACGCAACCGCGCGCTTGTCATCCAGCGGCACCACGGTTGGTTGCAGGGAGTTCTTGCCGCGGCTGATGCGGAATTTGTCGATCACATCGCCATTGGCGCTCAGGTAAAGGTATTCGGCGAACTTGCCCAGAAACTCGTGATAAACCGGCAGGCCTATCGAACCGTCGGCGTGAAACACCGGCGCAGCACGCACCAAGGTGCTGATATTGAGGAACGGCGAGGTGACCAATTGCCGTGGCTGAGACCAGCTTTTGCCCATGTCCTCGGAGACCATCACGTTGACTGAACTGCCTGCCCAGCCGCCCACCGATACGGACACATAGAACAGCCACAAGCGCTGGTCCGGTGCCAGGGCGACCACAGGGTTACCGAGTTTGCGAATATATTTACCGGTGCCCTCCTGAGTAGACTGACGGGTTGCCAGCACCTGCTCATCGCCCCACTCGCCTGAGCTCGCATCGAATCGCGAGGCGCGAATTTCGACATCGCCCGCCCCCTCACGAGTGCCCGCGAACCACACCGACATCAGGTCGCCACCGGGCAATGCGGTCACTGCCGAGGAGTGTACGAAGTCATCAAGGTCAGACGATGCGAAGCGGGTGTTATAAATGGCTTTAGCCGCAACGCCTGAAGCCGGTGTGAGGACCGGGGCAACGGCGAAACCGGACAGCCTGTGCTGCGGATGGCTGAGCCAGGCGCCGAGGAAAACCAGAGCGAGCGCAAGATATGCACTCAAGACAGGTACATTGAAAGAAGTCAGTCGCATGGGTATTGATCACAACCGCGAAGGCAAAATGTCTGGACTCAATCACGAGACTCGTCGGCGAGAGGCCGCCGTCGGCCGGTGATCATTGACAACGGCAGGTTGTCCTTCACCTGATAACTCTCAAACAGTGCCGCCGCTATATGCAGGCACACCACCCACGCCAGGCCGTCAGCCAGCGTTTCATGAATCTGCTGAGGCCAGTCTGCGCCCCACAAGGCATCTACTTCGGTCATCAACCATCCCGTCAGACCGATGCCGAAAATCATCACCATCATCAGCACCATGACCAGCGCGCCCAGCGGCGAATGCCCCAGCCGATGTTCCGGCTGACGCCTGAGCAGCGAACTCACATGGGCACGCAAACGCGCAGGCGTCGGCCAGAAATCGGACCAGCGCGCACTGCGCGGTCCGATGAAACCCCACACCACACGCACCACCAGCCAGGCAACCGCGTAGTAACCCAGCCAGACATGCCAATCATCACCAGCCTCATTGAAGAAGTAGTTGGCGACGAACACACCGGCCAGGGAAATGTGGAACAGCCGCACCAGCGGGTCCCACAGGCGTAGGGTGGGACGGCTCATCAGCCCTTGATCTCGGTCTTAACGGCTTTGCCGGTGACCGGATCGTGGTAGATCTCGACTTTGCGCTTGTCTTTGTCGAAGCCGTAGATTTCGTAGCAGTTGCCGTCAGTGACTTTGAACTTGCTGATCTCGTAACCCTGAGCCTTGAGTTGCTCCTGGAATTTGCCCTGATCCTGCCAGGTGGAGCGTTCGGCGGTGGTGCATTGTGGTCCGGCAAGGGCCAGCGGGCTGGCGAGGAGAAAGGGAACCAGCAACAGGACTTTACGCATGGCAGACACTCGTAAGAACTAAGGAGGCGCTACTGTGCGAAACAAAGCTTAGCGAAAGCTTAGGACGCAACAGACCGTTACATCTTCTCCGACACAAGGCTCTGCCCGAAGCGCAGGCGTAGCGGCATCATGTGCGCCCTCACCGGCTGAAACCAATACGGAACACCTTATGCGCCTGCTCCTTGTGGAAGATGACCGTGCCGTAGGCCAGGGCATCCGCGTCGCCCTCGGCAGCGAAGGCTATACGCTGGACTGGCTGCAAGATGGCGCAAGCGCTCTTCATGCCCTGCGCAGCGAACGCTTTGATTTGCTGCTGCTCGACCTTGGCCTGCCGCGTCTGGACGGTCTCGACTTGCTGCGCCAGATTCGCGCGGAACAACAGTCTTTGCCCGTCCTGATCCTGACCGCACGGGACGGTACGCCGGACCGAATTGCCGGGCTGGACGCCGGTGCCGATGACTATCTGGTCAAACCGTTCGACGTGGATGAGCTCAAGGCTCGGGTTCGTGCGCTGCTGCGCCGCAGTCAGGGACGTGCGCAACCGTTGCTGGAGCATGGGCCAATCAGCCTCGATCCTTCGACCCAGCAAGTCAGCTTCAACGGCGTAGAAATCGCCATGACGCCCATGGAGTATCAACTCCTTCATCAACTGATGATCCGCCCCGGCAAAGTCGTGACCCGCGAGCGTTTGTCGTCCACGCTCTACGGCTGGCAAGACAAGGTGGAGAGCAATACGCTGGAGGTGTTGATCCACAACCTGCGCAAAAAACTCTCCGCTGAATTGATCCGCACCGTGCGCGGCGTGGGCTACCGGATCGAGACTCTGTCATGAGTTCAGTTCGCGCGCGCATCCTCATCCCCGTGCTGCTCCTGCTGCTGTTGGGCGACTTGACCATCAGTTGGTTGGCGTTGCGCGACAGCCACACCGAAATCGAAGAGGTGTACGACGCTCAACTCGCGCAAAGCGCGCGTCTGCTGCAAGGCGTTTTGCGCCAAAGGCCTCCAGGCGAAACAGACCTTGATCGGCTGTATCAGGCTTTCGACGAAGCCATGAGTCGAGTGGGCGGTGGTGAAGCCGCACATCCTTATGAAACCCGTTTGACGTTCCAGATCTGGCGCAACACCGGAGAACTTCTGGTGCGTTCCGCCGAAGCACCGGAGCTGGACGGCCCGCCCGCGACCGAGGGCTCGCATGACTTCCTGAAAGACGGCAATGACTGGTGTGGTTTCCTGCTGGTCGATGCCCAGCAAGGGCTGTTGATCTGGGTTGGCGAGCGTGACGACGTGCGTCAGGATCTGATTCAACGCATCGTTCGCCATACCCTTTGGCCAACGGTGATTGGTGTGCCGCTTCTCGCCATAGCCATCTGGCTGGCGATTGGCTGGGGGATGCGTCCCCTGCAATTCATGGCCAGCGTCATCCGTCGACGCGAGCCGGAAAGCCTTGAGCCGCTGGACCTGTCACCTCTGCCTAAAGAGCTGGAGCCTATGCAGACCGCACTCAATCGCCTGCTGATCCAGATCGAAAATCTGCTGGATCGAGAGCGCCGTTTTATCGCGGATGCGGCACACGAATTACGCACCCCACTGACCATCCTGCGCATCCACGCGCAAAACGCCAAACAGGCGCAACTGCCTGAACAACGCGAAGAAGCGCTGGATTATCTGGTGCATGGCGTCGACCGCGCGACGCGCATCGCCAGTCAATTGCTGACCATGGCGCGCCTTGAGCCGAAGATAAAACACGATGAACTGCAGACCTTCGACCTGGGCAGTCTGGTCCGTGAGGAACTCGCCGAACTAACGCCATTGGCAGCCGAGAAAAAAGTCGAGTTGGTATTCGATGGCGTCGAGGACTTCCGGTTACACAGTGATCCAGCGGCCATCACCGTCGCCTTTCAGAACCTGCTGACCAACGCCCTTAACTTCGCTCCGGCCAACAGTGAGATCCGGGTCATTCTCGACCGGGCTCAAAACGGCGAGGCCGAGCTGCGCGTCGAGGACAGCGGGCCGGGCATTGACGAAAAAAATGCACCGCGCTTGCTGGAGCGTTTCTACACCAATGGCCATAGCAACGGCGCAGGACTGGGGCTGGCCATCGTCGAGATGATCGTCAAAAAACTCGACAGCAGCCTGCAGATCGGCAACCGCCCGGATGGCGGGTGCTGTGCGCAGTTGCGGCTCAGGAGTCTTGTAGAGCTGAAGCTGAACGCTCCGGCCTGAAATAAGATCAACGGTAGGACCGAGTTCATTCGGGAAGGCGGTCTTACAGGCAATAAACCTGAAGCGGATGTACCGGCCTCATCGCGAATGAATTCGCTCCCACAGGAATTGCGCACATCTCAGGTTCATGCAGATCCCGTGGGACCGAATTCATTCGGGAAGGCGGCATTCCTGATGGACACAGATACATCGAATGTACCGGATTTTCGCGAATGAATTCGCTCCTACGGGGTTTGCGCCCGGCTCAGATTCAACTGCGTGCGACCGCAAGAATCGCCTATGCCCTGGGCGGTTTGATGCCGTAACAAACCATATACAGCGCGGGCAGAAAAAACAGTGTCAGGACGGTAGCAATCGCAATGCCGCCGATCATGGCGTAGGCCATCGGCCCCCAGAATACCTCTCGCGCTATCGGGATCATGCCCAGACTTGCCGCCGCCGCCGTCAGCAGGATCGGGCGACAGCGATGCTCGGTGGCCTTGACCACAGCGGTCCACGCCTCTTCTCCAGCCGCCATGAACTCGTCGATCTGCGTGACCAGAATCACCGAGTTACGGATGATGATCCCGATCAGCGCCAGCACCCCGAGGATCGCCACGAAACCCAGCGGGTACCCCGTCAACAACAGCGCAGCAACGACTCCGATAAACCCTAGCGGCACCACGCTGACCACCAGCATCAGTTTCTTCACACTCTGCAACTGAATCATCAGAAAGGTCGCAACCAACAGCAGCATCAGTGGCACAACTTTCAGAATCGGCCCCTGAGAACGAGCGCTGGCTTCGACCGCTCCACCGGTAGCCACCGAATAGCGCACGGGCAAAGCCGCACTGAACGCCTCGACCTGCGGACGCAACTCACGCACCAGCGCCGCCGGTTGCAGATGGCCAAGTACGTTGGCTTTCAGGGTAATGGTCGGCAGCCGGTCGCGACGCCAGACCAGCGGTTGCTCCTGCTCGTAACTCAAACTGGCGAAGGCCATCAATGGCACACTGGTCCCGCCGGGCACCGGAATCTGCAGGTTGCTCAAGGTTTGCAGCGAGGTCCGCTCACTGGCTTCGGCACGCCCGACCAGATCGACCAGATAGGTATCATCGCGAACCTTGGTGATGCTGGTGCCGGACACCAGGCTGTTGAGAATCTGCGCCACGTCTTCGGAAGACAGGCCGAACTGGCGCACCTTGTCTTGAGCGATATCAATCTTCAGTACTTTGCCTGGCTCGTTCCAGTCGTAGATGACCTGCCCGATATTTGCGTTGGCATCCAGGATGGCCGCCAGAGCCATGGCCTGGCTGCGGACTTGCTCGATATCAGGACCGCTGACCCGATATTGCACAGGCCACCCCACCGGAGGCCCCATGTTCAGCGGTTGCACATAGCCGCCAACGCCCACGAAGTCATCGCGAAAACGCTGACGCAAACGCTCGA
Organism: Pseudomonas sp. ICMP 561; assembly: GCF_002699985.1. Classification (GTDB taxonomy): domain Bacteria; phylum Pseudomonadota; class Gammaproteobacteria; order Pseudomonadales; family Pseudomonadaceae; genus Aquipseudomonas; species Aquipseudomonas quasicaspiana. Next base: position 223,537 of record NZ_LKBT01000067.1, read on the forward strand.
TCAACTGATCTCGCCCTTCCCCGCCACGGCTGACGATAACCAGTTGGCCATAAAACGGATTACTCAATTGCTGATCCAGCGGCAAGTAAAAACGCACCGCGCCTTTGCCAACGTAGGAACTCCAGTGCAACACATCCGGATCGTCCTTGAGCGTGGCTTCGAGGCGGTCCATGACCTGACGCGTACCGTCGATGGAGCCATTCTGAGGCATGTAGATATCGACGAGAATTTCCGGACGATCCGAATCCGGGAAAAACTGGTTTTGCAGTAACTTGCCCGCGAACAGCGACCCGACGAACACCAGCACGGTAAAGCCGATTACCCACCAGCGATGCTTGAGTGCTCCTGACAACGCCCGCCTGAATCCCGACATCCAGACGCCGCCCGCATGCTGATGAGCTTTGGGTACTTTGAGGATGTGCACGCCAATCAGCGGCGCAAACAACACCGCCACCAGCCATGAAAGCAGCAACGCCACTGCGATCACTGCAAACATGGTGAAGACGTACTCACCCGCCGAGCTGGAGTTCAGGCCAATCGGCACGAAACCGGCGACCGTCACCAACGTGCCTGTCAGCATCGGGAATGCCGTGGAGGTATAGGCAAACGTGGCCGCCTGCTGCAATGAGTCGCCGGCTTCAAGCCGGGTCACCATCATTTCTACGGTGATCATCGCGTCGTCCACCAAGAGCCCCAGCGCGATGATCAACGCCCCTAAAGAAATACGCTGCATGGTAATGCCGCTGTACTCCATGAAGACGAAAACCAGCGCCAACACCAGCGGGATTGAACACGCCACGACGAGCCCGGCACGGATGCCCAGGCTCAGGAAGCTCACCACCAGCACAATCAGAATCGCCTCGAACAACGCACGCGTGAAGCCGCCGATAGCCTTGTCCACCACCTCGGCCTGACTCGACACCAGATGCACATCGATACCCAACGGCAGCTCGCTGGTCAGCGCATCCATACGCTGCTGCAAGCGCATGCCGAAATCCTGAATATTGCCGCCCTGCTTCATGGCCACGGCCAGACCAATCGCTGGCTGGCCGTTGAAGCGAAACATCGAGCTTGGTGGATCGGCATAACGGCGCTCCACCGTCGCCAGATCACTCAGGCGAAAGAAGCGCTCACCGAAGCGCAGGTTGACGGCTTGCAGGTCACTTTCATCCGTGAACTGGCCGCTGGTGCGCACTGCAATCCTTTCCGGACCGGATTCGATGACACCGGCCGGCGTTACTGCGTTCTGCGCTTGCAGACTGGCGATGACCTGCCGCTGATCAATCCCCAGCGCCGCCAGCTTGCGCATGGAGAAGTTCAGGTAGATCACTTCACGTTGCGCCCCCAACAACTCGATCTTGCCCAGGTCCTGCACACTTCGGATGTCCGCCCTGACTTGCTCGACATAGTCGCGCAACTGACGAAAAGAAAGCCCGTCGGCGGTAAACGCATAGATGCTGCCGAAGACATCACCGAACTCGTCGTTGAACGCAGGCCCTTGAATGCCTTCGGGCAGTTCACCCCGAATGTCCATGATCTTCTTGCGCACCTGATACCAGGCGGCGGGAATGTCAGCGCTGTGGGTGTCGCTCTTGAGGAAGACAAACAGCGTCGACTCACCGGCCAGGGTGTAGCTCTTCACATAGTCCAGCGCATCGATTTCCTCGAGCTTCTTTTCCATGCGGTCAGTGACCTGCTGCAAGGTCTCCTGCAGCGTCGCACCGGGCCAACGGGCTTGAATGACCATGGTCTTGATGGCAAACGAGGGATCTTCCTCACGCCCAAGATTCATGAACGACCAGCTTCCCATCAGCAGCGAAACGAACATCATGTACCAGACCAGTGTGCGGTGCCGAAGCCCCCAGGCAGACAGGTTAAAACGCTCCCTCACAAACTGACCTCGCGATCCATACGAACTCTCTGTCCTGCTCTCAGACCGTTGACTCCGGCGATGACCACCTTGTCACCATCATGCAACTCACCCTGCACGCGCACCGAAGAACCGTGTCGGGCCAAAATGGTTACATCGCGGGAGCTCACGGTCGCAGACTGCGGATCAACGACCCACACCTGCGCCTGGCCCTCGCGTTCAAGCACGGCGCTGCCTGGCAGTTCGCGAAAGGAAGAGGCGGCACTGCTGATCTCAACGCTCACCGTTGAACCCAGCCGAAAGCTGTCCGGCACGGCATCCAGCGTCAGTCGTACACGCTGGGTGCGTGTTGTCGGATCAATCTGTGGCGACAACTGACGCAAATGGGCGGCGACAAAAGCGTGTGGGTTGAGCTGGGAAATCACTTGAATCCGAATGTCCTGACTCAGTGTGGCAACCAGATCCAGTGGCAGATCAACCACGGCTTCGCGGCTCTCAGGGCGGGCCAGACTGACGACCGGATGCCCGGTCGCGACCACCTGGCCGACCTCGCCATGCCAATCAGTGACCACGCCATCGAACTCAGCCAGCAAACGGGTGTAGGACAGATGATCAGTAGCTTGCTGCAACGCATTGCGGGCCTGACTGAGAATGGCGTCCTGGGTTTGCAAATCACCGCTCATCTGATCCAGTCGCGCCTGAGCCCCCACGCCCCGCGCGATCAGTTGCTGATAGCGCTGCCGCTCTACGCTCAATTGCTGCCAGGTCGCTTGGGCCTTGTTCAGTTCTGCCTGCCGGGCACGCAGTTGGTTTTGCTGATTGCCGGGCTCAAGGGTGGCGAGAAGATCGCCCCGACGAACCCTGTCACCGATCTCGACGTGACGCGTTGCAATGCGGCCTGCCACTCGAAAACCCAGTTCGACTTCGTAGCGAGGCTGAATGCTGCCCGCAAAGCGCCCATGAACATGCTGCTGCGCGTCGACCATTTCGATAAACAACACAGGCCGCTCGACAACCTCGCGTACAGGCTTGTCACGGCAGCCTGCGACCATCATGAAAATGATGCAAAACAACCAGACTTTGCAGATCAAAAGGATACGGATGACGGTGACCTTCATCGACTCGTCTCCGCTGCCAAGGCGATGACCTTGCTGTTGTCATCGTTCTTGTCATGGCCCTCGCGCGCAGCGACATCGACTCTCTGCCCCGGATACAAAAACTGCAGACCGCGGGATACCACCCAGTCACCCTCTGCTACTCCGGATGCGATGACTACGTGACCCTGCTCATAACGCAACACCTGCACTTCAACCAGACGCACACGGCTCTGCTCGTCTACGCGCCAGACTGCAGGTTTGCCGTGACTGCGACTCAGAGCCGACCATGGCAGAGTGAAAGCCTTGCGGGCCTGAGAATCCAGCTTCGCGCTGACCACGGTACCCAGAGCAAGATTGGCGGGAGCGTCTTGCAGCGCGACCCGTACCCGCAGGGTGCCGCTGGCGGAAGAGACAATCGGAGTGATCTCACGGATCCTGCCGGACAGCGTCAGGGCCGGATTGCCCAGCCCGCGAACACTTACGCGGCGACCTGGCTGGTCAGATTCCAGCAACGATTCGTAGGCCGCGAATACCGCTTCTCGCTCGCCATCATGGGCAAGACTGAAAACAGGTGTGGCGGCCTGCACCACCTGACCTTCTTCGGCATGACGTGCCGTGATGATTCCGTCGGCCACCGCAACCAGTTCGGTGTAGCTCAATTGGTCGCGCGCATTGGCCTGCTGCGCTTTCAGCGCGGCAAGATCGCCCCGCGCACTCTCCAGCGCAGACTGCGCTTTTTGATACTCGCTGAGATTGGTATAGCCCTTGGGCAGCAACGTTTGCTGACGCTGGTAATTGGTTTGCGCCAAACGCAGTCGCGATTCTCTGGCGGCAACTTCTGCATCGGCCGACGCCAGTTCAGTGTTTTGCTCTCGCGGGTCGAGCTTTGCCAACCGCTGCCCCGCTCGCACACGATCGCCCACATCGACAAAGCGCTGCACCAGCTTGCCGGACACCCGAAAAGCCTGCTCCGTGACCTTGCGCGCCTGGATATCGCCTGTCAGCTCGACGCTGGTCAGGATGTCGGAAGAAACCACTTCCTGAACCGCCACACGGACCAGTGTTTTCGACACAGGCTTATCGTCAGAACAGCCACTGAGGGAAAGCAACAGCAAAACGTTGAGTCCCAGCGCCAGCCAAGGCTGGCGAACAACCCTTCCAGGATTCAAAAACCGGGAATTTCCGGCCACACGACAACACCCGCACAAATGCACAGCACAAGAAATATTCATCAACGACAAAGCCACAGCCCAATGAAGTATCGCCACACCCGAAGACCAGGTGTCAGAACGAAGACCCGCTACCAAACAGCCAAAGGGCCGTTCTGCGCCTCAGGCAATCGCGGCTTCAGGCCAGGCATGACTGATTTCTTTCTGTGCACCGAGAAAACTCAGTACGATTTTCTGCGAGTTCAGCCAGGCGGCCTTGCTCTCAAGGTCGAGAAAGTGGCCGGTATCAGGCACAACATTGAAGCTGCTTTGCGCTATGTACGTGGAGAAACTGCGGGCATCTTCAACGGTGGTGTATTCATCTTTCTCGCCATTGACGAATAACACAGGGATCTTGATAGAAGAGAAACGCTCGACGTAATTACTGGCACTGAGTTTACGAATCTGGCTGATGTGAAAGTCGATCTGGCCGTATTCATGTTCAGCAAGGCTGATCAGGTGTTTGTAGTTATACAGTTTGAAAAGTCGCGGCAGATACTTGCCCACGGTGTCGTTAAGCAACGAACCGATTTTTCGTTTTTCACGTGCGGCAAGGTAGAGCTGCGCCTTGTCGATGTAGTCCAGCATCGGCTCATTGAGCACTGGCGAGAACGAGCTGATGATCGCTTTCTCAACCGACGCGGGCGACTCGGAAAGGGCCAGCAACGCGGACACGCCACCCCAGGACACTGAAAGCAAGTAATTGATTTTGTAGAGATTAATGATATTCAGGAGAATTCTGACTTCGTCTTCCTTGGTCACAATCGTATCGCCAGGGTTGTGAGCCTTGGACTGACCGGAGAACGGAAGATCGAACAGCACCAGATTGAAGTGTGGCGCCAGATACTTCACCGTCTGACCAAATGAGCCAGTGGTCGACAGCGCGCCATTGACGAGCAGAACGGTCTTGGCGCTATCACTTTTCCAGTAAGTTTCGGTATAGATCTTGAACTCTTCGACATCCAGAATCTTGGTTTGCGCACCCATGACAGCCTCCTAGCTTTCGTAATTCCAATAGTTTTTAAGTTCTCTGCTTCGGCTGCCATGCCAAAGCCTCACCCGGTTACAGGCAAAATCCGTTGAGTTCTTGTTTTTAAGTGCATCGATAAGCTGAATCGATTAACGCTATTGTTAACGAATAAGAGATCAAAAAACGACACCCTGTTGGCGTCATAAAAATGGCTATACGCTATTTTCGAAGGGAAACGAGAGTTCAGACATTGGATCCAACTATTGTTCACGGGCCTTCAGGAGCAATAGAGACTGGATGTCTTTCAATTTTTCTGATGGCTCATGGATGCCGAAATGTGACAAAAGCGGCGTTTTTCTGAAACATATAGTTACAACTTTGGGCGGAACTTTTCTATTTTTCTTGTGACTTGCAGCCCGAAACGTTGATTTAGACGCGTTGATGCCCATTGACTTCGAAGGCCGCAATTAATTTGACGCGTTTTTGGAAGAGGGTTTTCACATGGTGCTGGCGATGTCCAGCGACGCAAGTCGGCGTATAGCGGACAGGGACGCGACCTTGAAACGGAAAAGGTGCCGCACTGTTTCGCGGCAAACACGGGACTTGTAGGAGCTGCCGAAGGCTGCGATCGCGGTGTGTCAGAAGAAATGTCTCGCAGCCTTCGGCAGCGCCTACAGAAATGCATTTCATCCAGTCGTTGCATGCTATTTGATGATGCCGCGAGAAACGCGACCTCTAGCGCTGCTTCGCGGCAAACACAGGACTTGTAGGAGCTGCCGAAGGCTGCGATCGCGGTGTGTCAGAAGAAATGTCTCGCAGCCTTCGGCAGCGCCTACAGAAATGCATTTCATCCAGTCGTTGCATGCTATTTGATGATGCCGCGAGAAACGCGACCTCTAGCGCTGCTTCGCGGCAAACACAGGACTTGTAGGAGCTGCCGAAGGCTGCGATCGCGGTGTGTCAGAAGAAATGTCTCGCAGCCTTCGGCAGCGCCTACAGAAATGCATTTCATCCAGTCGTTGCATGCTATTTGATGATGCCGCGAGAAACGCGACCTCTAGCGCTGCTTCGCGGCAAACACAGGACTTGTAGGAGCTGCCGAAGGCTGCGATCGCGGTGTGTCAGAAGAAATGTCTCGCAGCCTTCGGCAGCGCCTACAGAAATGCATTTCATCCAGTCGTTGCATGCTATTTGATGATGCCGCGAGAAACGCGACCTCTAGCGCTGCTTCGCGGCAAACACAAGACTTGTAGGAGCTGCCGAAGGCTGCGATCGCGGTGTGTCAGAAGAAATGTCTCGCAGCCTTCGGCAGCTCCTACAGAAATGCATTTCAACCCAGTCGTTGCATGCTATTTGATGATGCCGCGAGAAACGCGACCTCTAGCGCTGCCTCGCGGCAAACACAAGACTTGTAGGAGCTGCCGAAGGCTGCGATCGCCGTGTATCAGAAGAAATGTCTCGCAGCCTTCGGCAGCTCCTACAGAAAATGCATTTCAATCCAGTCGTTGCATGCGATTACATGAGACCGAACTTGCTCGCGAGGCGTTGTTTTCGAGTCGCCCCTTCTACCGCATCGCCAACAAGTTGCCTCCTACCGGGATTTGCAATCCTTCAGGCGGAGCGTAAGTGACGTCGCAAACCAAAAAAAACGCAGACGCAAAAAAGCCCGATCTGAGCACAAGGCTTAAATCAGGCTTTTTTGTGAAGATGGTCGGGGTAAGGGGATTCGAACTCCTGACATCCTGCTCCCAAAGCAGGCGCGCTACCGGACTGCGCTATACCCCGGGTGAAACTTTTTAAAGACGCCTCAACTAGCCGTCTGCGATCTGATGCGATTGGCATCAGATCTATAAGATTCGGCCCCGGCATTGCTGCTGAGGCCAAAAATGGTGGGTCGTGTGGGATTCGAACCTACGACCAATTGGTTAAAAGCCAACTGCTCTACCAACTGAGCTAACGACCCAAAAATGGTCGGGGTAAGGGGATTCGAACTCCTGACATCCTGCTCCCAAAGCAGGCGCGCTACCGGACTGCGCTATACCCCGATACAGCTACATATTGAAATCTGGCTCCACGACCTGGACTCGAACCAGGGACCCAGTGATTAACAGTCACTTGCTCTACCAACTGAGCTATCGCGGAACGTATCGATTTCAGATGCAACTTTTACAACTTACTGCTCTGAACTAACGCGCTGTTAACTTGTTAATTCAGCCTCTTCGATGTTTTTGCATCGCTGCGTTCACGTCTCTGAGGCGCGCTATTCTACAATTTTAAAAAGAGGTGTCAACCCCTTAAATTGCTTTTAAGACAATGATTTGCGATTTTTTTTCAGATGGCCTTTCGGCCCTCGCAAATCCATCAATCAGCAGCGCCAGGCTCACCTGCAATAACCCATCGCTGGCGAGCCTGAACTACAAACCCCATCAGTTGAAGACGATTTCGTCGTCCACCACTGTGCCGGTGACGCTGGAGCCAGGCATAAAACCGCCCGACAGTATCAACTGCGCCAGCGGGTTCTCGATCCAGCGCTGGATAGCACGCTTGAGCGGACGAGCGCCGTAAACCGGGTCGTAACCCACCGCGATGAGTTTATCCATCGCCTCGGGGCTCAGCTCCAGTTTCAGTTCGCGTTCGGTCAGACGGCTGCGCAGGCGAGCCAGCTGAATATCCGTAATGCCGGCAATCTGGTCGCGGGCCAGAGGTTCGAAGATCACCACTTCGTCGATACGGTTCAGGAACTCCGGCCGGAAGTGATTGCTTACCGCATCCATCACCGCCGCGCGCTGTGCTTCGCGATCCCCGGAAAGCTCGATGATCTGCGCCGAGCCCAGGTTGGAGGTCATGACGATCACGGTATTGCGGAAATCCACTGTACGACCATGGCTGTCAGTCAGGCGACCGTCTTCCAGCACCTGCAGCAAGATGTTGAACACATCCGGATGCGCCTTCTCCACTTCGTCCAGCAAGATCACGGAGTAAGGCTTGCGACGCACCGCCTCGGTGAGATAACCGCCTTCTTCATAACCTACATAGCCTGGTGGTGCACCGATCAGTCGAGCCACGGAATGTTTCTCCATGAACTCGGACATATCGATACGCACCATCGCTTCTTCAGTGTCGAACAGGAACTCCGCCAGCGCCTTGCACAGCTCGGTCTTACCGACACCGGTTGGGCCGAGGAACATGAACGAACCACTTGGGCGATTCGGATCAGACAACCCGGCACGAGAGCGACGTACCGCGTTGGAAACAGCAACCACCGCTTCGTTCTGACCAATCACGCGCTGGTGCAGCAGGCTTTCCATACGCAGAAGCTTGTCGCGCTCACCTTCGAGCATCTTCGACACAGGGATCCCGGTCCACTTGGAGACGACTTCGGCGATCTCCTCTTCAGTCACTTTACTGCGCAGCAACTGATTCTCAGGCTTGCCATGCTGGTCGACCATTTGCAGGCTGCGCTCCAAGTCGGGAATGATCCCGTACTGCAATTCAGCCATGCGATTCAGGTCGCCACGCCGACGGGCTGCTTCCAGCTCCTGACGCGATTGTTCGATCTTCTGCTGAATCTGCGCGGAGCCGGTGACCTCGGCTTTTTCCGAGGTCCAGATTTCTTCCAGGTCAGCGTACTCACGATCCAGACGAACGATTTCTTCCTGAAGTTTTTCCAGCCGCTTGATCGCGGCTTCGTCGTCTTCTTTCTTTAATGCCTGGGATTCAACCTTCAGCTGGATCAGTCGGCGTTCAAGACGGTCGAGCACTTCCGGCTTGGAGTCGATTTCCATACGAATACGGCTGGCCGCTTCGTCGATCAGGTCAATGGCCTTGTCCGGCAACTGCCGATCGGTGATGTAACGGTGGCTCAGCTTGGCGGCCGCAATAATCGCACCGTCAGTGATCGCCACTTTGTGGTGAACCTCGTAGCGTTCCTTCAAGCCACGCAAGATCGCGATGGTGTCTTCTTCACTCGGCTCATCCACCAACACTTTCTGGAAGCGCCGCTCAAGGGCCGCGTCCTTTTCTATATATTGGCGGTACTCGTTGAGCGTGGTCGCACCGACACAATGCAACTCGCCACGCGCCAACGCAGGCTTGAGCATGTTGCCTGCATCCATGGAGCCTTCGCCTTTACCGGCGCCGACCATGGTGTGCAGTTCGTCGATGAACAGGATGATCTGACCATCCTGTTTGGAAAGCTCATTGAGCAGTGACTTCAGGCGCTCCTCGAACTCACCCCGGAACTTGGCACCGGCGATCAGTGCGCCCATGTCCAGAGACAGCAAGCGCTTGCCTTTGAGGCCATCCGGCACTTCACCATTAATGATGCGCTGAGCGAGACCTTCAGCGATGGCAGTTTTACCCACGCCAGGTTCGCCGATCAGCACCGGGTTGTTCTTGGTGCGGCGTTGCAGCACTTGGATCGTCCGACGGATTTCGTCGTCACGGCCGATCACTGGATCGAGCTTGCCTTCTTCGGCGCGCTTGGTGAGGTCGACGGTGTATTTATCCAGAGCCTGGCGCGACTCTTCGACATTGGGGTCGTTGACTGCCGAGCCGCCGCGCAGGTTGCTGATGGCATTTTCCAGCGCCTTCTTGCTGACACCCTGGCCAAGCAGCAACTTGCCCAGCTTGCTGTTTTCGTCCATCGCCGCCAGCAAGACCAGCTCGCTGGAGATGAACTGGTCGCCCTTCTGCTGCGCCAGACGATCTGCCTGATTAAGCAGACGCGCCAGATCCTGGGACATGTTCACGTCGCCCGTCGGGTTCTGGATTTTCGGCAGTTGGTCGAGCTCTTTGCTCAATTCTTTGCGCAGACTATTGATGTCGAAGCCCACTTGCAGCAGCAGTGGCTTGATAGTGCCGCCCTGTTGATCAAGCAACGCCTGCATCAAGTGCGCAGACTCAATGGCCGGATGGTCAAGACCTACCGCCAGGGATTGGGAATCGGATAACGCTAACTGTAATTTGCTGGTCAATCTATCGATACGCATTAGTCACCTTCCTATATAAGCAGGCCGGAGCAAATAAACACACCTATGAAAAAAACCTGCTGGATGCCCACTACATGCGGGCAATTGCGTGAGATTCAAGCTGAATTTAATTGACGCACATCAGCATTGCAGTGAGACGTCTGAACGATAGCCTCATGAATGAATTCCCGCACGGGGACCGTGCCGGTAGGAGCGAACTTGTTCGCGAGATTGGGCGGCAGGCGACGTTTATCTATCGGCTGCACCCTTTTTCGCGAACAAGTTCGCTCCTACCTGACTGGATCTATCCAGATCAGCGAAGCAAAGCGGCCGTTTCGGGCGCTCTGGCGGTAGGAATAGAAGCGAGGATCAGTGAAGGTATCGAAGCCACCGCCATAAACAGCAGTGATTCCGTGGGCCGCCAGTCGCAAGCGAGCAAGGGCGTAGATGTCGGCCATGAACCGGCCAGGATTTTTGCTGGGTATAAAAGCGGCGTCAGTTTGCGGATGCGTGCTTATAAAAGCCTCACGAACTTCCCCACCCACTTCAAAGGAAGGCTGGCCAATGGCAGGGCCGAGCCAGACCATGATGTCCTCAGGCGCCACTCGCAGACTGTCGGCTGCTGCCTCCAGCACACCGGCGGCCAGACCACGCCAACCGGCGTGAGCAGCCGCCACACGAGTACCGGCCCGGTTGCAGAAAAGAGCAGGCAGGCAATCGGCGGTCATGATGGTGCAGGCAATGCCCGGCGTTGCAGTCCAGCTGGCGTCAGCCTCGACCACTTGGGTCGGGTCGGCCTCAGCAACCACCACGCCATGCACCTGCTTAAGCCACGCAGCCTGAATCTTCAGCTCCGAGGTCAGACGCAGGCGATTGGCAGCGACGGCTTGCGGATCATCATCAACATGATCCCCCAGATTGAAACTGTCGAACGGCGCCAGACTGACGCCGCCATTACGGGTTGTGACGCATGACTTGATTCCCGCAGGCGCGGGCCAGTCGGGAATCAGCCAGTCACTCACCCGATGAACGCCTCGCGATCCTGCTTGAGCAGCGACAGCAACCAGACGAAATCGTCAGGCAGCGGCGATTCCCAGCTCATGCGTTTACCGGTGGTCGGATGATCCAGCTCCAGGAAACGCGCATGAAGCGCCTGACGCGGGAAGGTTTTCAACGAGTCGACCATGGTCACACTGGCGGCTGGCGGAATGCGGAAACGACCGCCGTAAGCCTGATCACCCACCAACGGGTAGTTGATATGGGCCATGTGCACACGAATCTGGTGGGTACGGCCGGTTTCCAGCTTGACCCGCACATGGGTGTGGGACCGGAAACGCTCAAGCACGCGGTAATGACTCACCGCCTGCTTGCCGCCTTCCATGACCGCCATGCGCTGACGTTGCTGACCGTGGCGGCCAATCGGCGCGTCGATCTTGCCACCGGCAGTGACAACACCGATCACGATGCATTCATAGATGCGGCTCACGGTACGGCTTTGCAGTTGGGTAACGAGCTGGGTCTGCGCCTGAATCGTCTTGGCGACCACCATCAGACCGGTGGTGTCCTTGTCGAGACGGTGCACGATACCGGCGCGCGGCACGTTGATAATGTCCGGCACGTGGTGCAGCAAGGCATTGAGCAGCGTGCCGTCGGCGTGACCGGCAGCGGGATGCACCACCAGACCGGCAGGTTTATTGATGACCAGGATCTGATCGTCTTCATAGACGATATCGAGTTCGATGTCCTGAGCGAGCCATTCTCCCTGGGCCTCCTGCTCTGCAATCAATTGCAGGACAGCACCACCGTGTACGATGTCACGGGGGCGCAAGACGCCTCCGTCAACCGTCAGACGGCCGTCCTTGATCCAGGCAGAAAGGCGCGAGCGAGAGTGCTCAGCGAATAATTGTGCAGCGACTTGATCGAGGCGTTGACCGCCCAATTCGGACGGCACCTCTGCGCGAAGTTCTATATTTTCGGACATGGCCAGACTAGGTGGCGGCTAGCCTTTGGTTTCGGCAGCGCGCTTGTGGTTAAATACGGCGTCTTTTGCCCCGGGGGTTCCGCGGGGTGCTCATCATAACAGGACGGTCACGCCCAAGACAGCGACCGTTATAGGGACGCAAGCCGCCATGCAAGTGAAACACCTGCTGCTGATAGCCATCCTCGCACTCACCGCTGCCTGCTCGTCGAAGGAAGTGATTGACGAAAACCTGAGCGAAGTCGAGCTGTACCAGCAGGCGCAGGCCGACCTGGGTAACAACAGCTATTCGACTGCCACAGAAAAGCTCAAGGCGCTGGAGTCGCGTTATCCATTCGGTCGCTATGCTGATCAGGCACAGCTCGAACTGATTTACGCGAACTACAAGAACGGTGAGCCGGAAGCCGCGAAATCCGCTGCCGAACGCTTCATCCGCCTGCACCCGCAGCACCCGAACGTCGACTACGCCTATTACATGAAAGGCCTGACTTCGTTCGACCAGGACGTTGGCCTGCTGGCGCGCTTCCTGCCGCTGGACCAGACCAAACGTGACCCGGGTGCCGCGCGTGACTCGTTCAACGAGTTCGCGCAACTGACCAGTCGCTACCCGAACAGCCGCTATTCGCCGGATGCCAAGCAGCGCATGATTTATCTGCGCAACCTGCTGGCCTCCTACGAAATTCACGTTGCCGACTATTACCTGACTCGTCAGGCCTATGTCGCTGCCGCCAACCGTGGCCGTTACGTGATCGAAAACTTCCAGGAAACCCCATCCGTGGGTGACGGCCTGGCCGTGATGGTCGAGTCCTATCAGCGTCTGCATCTGGACGATCTGGCGGCCACCAGCCTGGAAGTGCTCAAGGCCAACTACCCGAACCATCCACAACTGGTTGACGGTCAGTTCGTACCGCGTGAAGCCGAAGCGGACAACCGCTCGTGGCTGTCCAAGGCGACTTTGGGCCTGATCGAAAGCAATCCGCCGCTGCCGCCGGGTGAAACCCGCGCCAACCAGGACGTGATCAAGCAGTACGAAGACGCCAAGCAAGCCATCCCGCGTGAGCTGCTGCCGGAAAATCAGGAAGAGCTCGACGAGCAGGAACGCGAAGCGAAAGGCGAAAAAGACCGCTCGTGGTTCAGCTACATGACGTTTGGTATGTTTGACTGATATCAGCGTTAACAAGAAAGAGGCCTGCGGGCCTCTTTTTTTGTGCCCCGATGTTGAGTGTTTCTGCAGGAGCAATCGGGACGCGTAGTCTTGTAGGCGCGCACCCCTACCCCGTAGGACCGGCTTTAGCCGGGAGAGCGCAAGTAAATCCAATACATCCTCTGTGGCAGGAATATCGCCCTCCCGGCTAAAGCCAGTCCTGCGGGATGAATCTGTTCCAATAGCCTCGCCTTCGCTACACTGCAAAATCTCCAATCACTAAGCTGGAAATCATGATTCGCTTAATTATGTGGGTCGCGCTGATCGCGGCGGTTGTGTGGTTCGTCAAGCGTCTGCTCAACCCGCCTGCCCCACGTCGCAAAGCTCCGCCCCCTGAAAGTGTGGCAGCACCCATGGTGCGTTGCGCTCAATGCGGTGTGCATTTGCCTCAGGACCGCGCCATCAATCAGGGCCAGCAATGGTACTGCAGCGAGGCACATCGCCTGGAAGGGCCGGCGACTCGCGATCGCTGAGTTGCGCATGCTTCTGAAGGAGTGATCGTGTTCGCGAGGCCTTTTGCCTGACACACTGCTTCGCGAACACGTTCACTCCTACAGCAGCCCGGCCACCCTACCGCCAGGCGCATAGGGTGCCGCATCAATCACTGGCTCACGCCCAAACAGCAGATCCGCCAGCAACTGGCAGGACGCGGGCGCCAACACAAGGCCGTTACGATAATGGCCACAGTTGAGCCACAGGCCTTCAAAACCGTGCACGGGACCAATATAGGGAATGCCCTCAGGCGAGCCTGGACGCAGGCCAGCCCAGTGACCGACTACCAGAGCATCCGCCAACGCGGGAAGCAGCTCCACCGCAGAGGCCTTGAGGCTTTCCAACGCCACATCGGTTGGGGTTTTGTCGAAGCCCTCGTGCTCCAGGGTACTCCCCACCAGAATATGTCCGTCGCGGCGAGGGATCGCATATCGCCCTTTGGCCAGCACCATACTCGGTAGAAAATCCGACGCGCACTTGTACAGAATCATCTGGCCTTTGACCGGCTCAACCGGCAGTTCAAGGCCAAGGGTCTTGAGCAACTCTCCGCTCCAGGCACCTGCCGCAAGAACCACCTGATCGCCCAGGATATCCCCGGAGGACGTGCTCACGCCCGACACCCGATCACCCTGACGGACAAAGCCAGTGACTGCACATTGCTCATGAACGGTGACATTGGGGAGCGCCAGTAACGCCGTTTTCAGGGATTTGACCAATCGTGGATTGCGCACATTGGCGACGTTGGCCATGTAGATGGCACGCTCATAACCCTCGCCCAGCACGGGCACAGCGTCGTGGACCGACGAGATATCCACAGCGCTGAGTGGTCGCGCCTCTCGGGCTGCCCACTCCAACGCTTGCTGCTCGTCATCCAGATCCAGCCAATACAAACCGGTGGTATGCACTTCGGGATCGATCCCGGTCTGTGCAAACAGACGCTCCGCCAGTTGTGGATAGAAATCCTGCGACCAATGCGCCAATGCTGTGACTGCGGGGCTATAGCGCCACGGGTAGAGCGGAGAAACAATGCCACCGCCCGCCCATGACGCTTCTTGCCCGACACCGGAACGGTCCAGAAGGATGACCTGATCAACTTCGGAGGCGAGGTTGAAAGCGGTCAACAAACCGATCACACCACCGCCAACAATCACAACCTGCTGCCTGGACATCTTGTTCTCGTTAAAAAGAATTGGGGGATCAGCGGCCCCAGCAATCCTTGCTCGCAAGACCCGTTGAGTTACTGATAGCGCCGGTATTGGTAATGATGAAATTACCGCATTTGTCACCGTTCATCATCGAGCCGGCGTTAGGCTTCGCAGTCAAGGTGAACGTCTGGGCAGCCCGCTCAGGGACGATCGTGTAATAAGCGTTGCCAGCCGAAAGGGTCAGCGCGGGACTGTTCGGAGCATCCGAATACACACCGCCATAACGCGAATAGTATCGCTCCAGCGCCTGAGCCTGCTCATTCAACAAGCTGGCAATTTCCGCCCTGTGGGTACGCCTCACATATTCCGTATAGCTGGGATACGCGATGGCCGCCAGAATACCCACAATCGCTACGACAATCATGAGTTCGATCAAGGTAAACCCTGTTGATCTGCTTCGCATACACCGTATTCCTTACTGTATTTGCCGCCACATGATGCGCTGATAAATGTTGGCAGGGCCGCCTTTTTCCTGCAACGAGGTAGCTTGGCCGCCACTCGAATCGATCAGGTACTTGGTGTCATCGCGGCCGGAAGTGCCCGAAACAATTGCAGCCAGGTTCGGGATGCCCGTACCAATGCCAATACCGGCAACTATTGTATCGGCGGAGTCGATCCTGCCATCGCCGTTGGTATCCAGGACCTGATAATTGAGCATGCCCCCTTTGGCTGCATCCAGCTCGAACAGACGCCCGATGCCGGTACTTTCACAAGGGTCGCTGGAGTTCACCGCCGCTGTTGTGAATATTATCCGGCCACGGCTGGTTTGCGCCGGGTAGATGATGCGCTCACCCACGTATGGATCCGTGGTGGACAAGGTCATGTACCAGCCTTTTCTAAGGGTCCAGTCCACATCGTTATTGGACGTCGTGAAATAAGTCGCACCATTTCCCGTGATTGTGCCGGTAATGTTTTGCGGTTGCAGATTGTTCTGGACGTACCCGCCAGTAGCCGCGTCCCCATCCCATATTGCGTAAAACGCTTGCTGGCTGTTAGTCGTCTTGTCAGTGATTTCGCTGAACTTGCCAGTGCCGAAATAAACCATCTTGCCGTTGAGAGGATGATCCAGCAGCAACGGCTGAGCGGTAATAGGTTGCGGGGTGTTATCCGGTGCGGTGGCCGTAAACAGTGGCTTGCCGCTGAAGGCCACGCTCCAGTTGGCTGCGGAGGAACTGCTCATGTCGAATTTCCACAAGCGTCCTTTCAAATCTCCCGCATAAGCCGCCTGCACGACGTTTTGCGCATTGACTCGCAGTTTGACGGAAGACAGCCCGTTGTCCGCCAGCTTTGCTGACGCTGGAATAGGGATCTCCCTGATCAGCGCACCGGTATTGGCATTGAGCACGAACAACGACGCGTCGCCGGTAAAACTGCCATAACCATTGCCCATCACTACGATGCTCGTACCATCGGCCATCCGTGCAACGTCAGGTTTGGAGTAGGCGTAACCCAGATTGTTGAAGAGATTGGCAGGCGTCGAAGTATCCGGAGCCTTCACCTCCCAGAGTGCCTGGATCGAGTTATCGCTCTCGAAGAGTTTGATCGCAAAAAAAGCTTTGCCGCCCGCGCCTGTGCCGCCAAACGCAATGGTGCGCCAGGATGTTCCTGCCTGAGTATCAAAAACCGCAATCTGGCCGTCGACCGTAAATTTATGAGTGCCGGAGCCATAGGTTGTTGAGGCAATGGTCGCCAGTGAAGCCAACGAAGTAGAAGGCATGTACGCATAGCGTCGCGCCCCGTTATCGGGGTTGATGACGTTGAAGAACCCGTCGTTGGCGTTAACCAGCAGGTTGTAATTCATGCTCGACGCTTTCCTCGTCAAATAAGTCGAGTACGTCGTGTTACCCGCCATATCAGCAGAAGTCTTGTCGGTTGGCAGCGCCGGGATCAAAGGCGAGTTGATAATGTCGCCCAGCAGAATCGTGCGGGCACGCAGCCTTGCATTGGCGGTGCCTTTGCTCCAGTTCACGACTTGCGCGCCGGTAACTCCGGTAGGCAAGTTGGTCAGCGTGGCGTCGAACGCAGTTTTCTGGGCGCCGGTCAGGTTGTTGTAATCGAGAACCATCCTGGCGCCCGACACGGTATTCCAGGATTCGAAAAGCGGGCCGGGAGACGAGCTGGTAATCAGGTTGTCCGTGCTCCACAAAGCAGTGCTCAACGCGCCGGTAGTGGCATTGAGGTTGAATGCTTTGAGCGTGCCGTGCCAGTCCTTGGGGTCGTACATGGTCTGATAGAAGCGCGTACCGCTGCTTAACGTAGCCGAGTTGGTCGCCCCGCCTCCGCCCGATCCGGCCTTGGCATAAATATCACCCAATGCCAGATTCAATGCGGCGGTCAGTCCGGCACTGTCACCGGTCTGGTAATACTTGCCGCGACCATGGCTGTCATCTGCGGCATCAATCAGCATCTGGTCCGATGATGTCGTGAAGCCAATGGTGTAAGTGCTCATGTTCTGCTTGTTGAAACCTGTGGTGTCCCAGCTTTTGCCCGTCAGATCGTTTCCAGCTTTGCGCATATCAATGTCGTAAGCAAACCTGGCCAGATCATCCAGATAAAGCGTGTCACCCTCATCATCGCCGCCAGCACTGTTGCTGGTGATCGGGTCGGTGCCATCGTTGGCGACGTTGTCCCAGTTAGGTAGAGAGCGGGAGGTATCAGCAACGTCATCCGGATCATCACCGGGAAACGTTCTGTCATACGTGGGTAAACCATCGGTGATGACGACCCCGTAGTTCTTTTGACACCGGTATTGAATCGGGCTGGTGTAAGTTGTCTGCTGGCGCGGGTAATAGGACGTCATCCCGCGAAAATAGCGGGTTATCTCATAGTAGGTTTCAGCCAGTGGCGTATTGGCTGTAGGCACCAGCGCAGAAATAGCGTTTTTCAAATTAGTGATATTTATATTGGCTTGACCCTGATTGACACCATTCGGCTGATAAGTCGTTGCTGTAACCGGTGAGAGATCAGTGATCTCCCTGGAAATGCGCCCGCCAGGACCTCGGTCGCCGCCGTCGATGGGTTCATTGAACTGTGCAAGTCCGATACGCAGCGAGGTGTTGTTGGTTACTAGATTGGTTGCTACGGTTTTGGCAACATTCATCCGATAGTCATTGGGGATGCTGCCGTCGGTATAGTCTTTGTAGTAAATCGTCACGAGCCCGATACCAATAAGAGACACTCTGACAGGCCGGACGGAATCAATTAACCACGACAAATAGTTTGCGGTGTAACGAGTGCGGCCGTTACCCGCTGGATCCGGCAAATCCAGGCAATAAGTGGTGCCACTGCGGCGTACAGGTACCCCACCCAGCAGGCAATTCAGTGAAATTCCCAAGAGGACGCCGCTACTGTTGATATCTCCCAGAGTTAATGTCTGATCTCCGGAAATGGTGGTCTCGAAGGGACATATGACGATGGCCCCAGCGGCGTTCAAGCACTGAGTTGAGAAATAGCTGACGTCCGTACGTTTTACCAAGGGATCAAAGGACGACGACCAAATAATGTTGTACATACTCCCCGAGTTATCCACCAGCAACATCAGGTTCGGTGGTACAGCCGGAGAGCTGAGCAACGGCACTTGCGCAGGAGTAAATGCATAAGCAGGGGCTGTCAGGTACAACGCCAGTAATGCACCGTAGAGGTACTTCAGTAAACGGCCCGACGACTTAACAAAAGGCATAAATGCTCTCCAATACCGTTCTCGACGTCCCGATAAGCACACTCGCCGTCACGCGATAAAGTGTGAAGGAAGTACTGGCCGAACAGCTCGGGGGGCGATTTGCCGGGGTGGTTGTCGTGCCAAGGTTCTGAATGACGTAAAAGCCTTCTCCCGACGCGACCCACGGAACACCCGCAGAGCTATTGCCCGCAGCGGTGACAGTCGATGAATCTGTTGGAGGCGCACAACCGGCCGGAGGGGTGCAGGCGGCCAGCGAATAATTGGGGGCCTGAATCGCCGACTCGCCCACTCGCAGTGTCGCTTCCGCAATCTGAAAAGACCTATTACGCAATGACACGCTACCTGCCATTTTCTCCTGCAAAGTGGCGTTCTGCATCGACGAGACGCCGATTAGCGTCAGCAGCAGCAGAAACACCAGGCTGACCAGCAGCACCATACCTTTCTGTTGTCGGGGCAATCCTGGCGAGGAAGCTAAGATTCTTTTCTTCATGGCAGTCCCCATCAGAAACGGTTACGCAAAGCAGCAACAACGTTATAGGTTTGATCGCGAACCCTGCCGTTTGGATCAGTCACTGTGAGGGTCAAGCGCACGCTGCGAATATTGTTGGCCAGGGCACTATTGCCAATCACCGTGGTGTAGGACATGGGCGAACCCGTCAAACCAAAGGAGACGGCAAACCGACCCACATTGCTCACCAACGGCTGTGCTGAATCGGAGCCGGTACCGACCTTCACATTCAGGTTCGTACCGGTCAGGCTGTAAGTGATCTTACGGAGGGGGAAGCTGATTTCCCCTGATGCCGGAGTTCTTGCACCGTTATATATTCGGGTATAAGTCCTGCAATCGGACACGACGGTCCAGGTCGGAGTGCTACCCGATGTCCCCACATCGGCGGTGATAAGTGTCAACGTATTGCTCGCGTTATCCCAAAGGATTGGGGTAAGGAAATCAGGGGGTTTGACAATCGACGGTGCCACTGGAGTCGTCGTGTCGAGATCCAGACAGCCGAACATTCCGGTCATGCGGATTTCCTGCATCATTTTGCTGAGAGCAAAGCGCGCATCTTCCTGCATCCGTGCAGCAGCGTTCTGAGACTGATACGTACCTTTGGAAGCGATGAAAATCTGCACGATCCCCATACTGACAATCAAACCCAGCACCAGCGCGACCATGATCTCGACCAGGCCAAAACCCCGGGCTATTTTCTTCATTGAGCCACCACATCGTCGACACCAATACGCGAGGTCAGAACAAATTGTCGCGCATTGGTCGCGCTAGCGGTTTTACCCAAACCGATATCGCTCGCGGCCGCCGCCCGGGTGTCATCCCACGTGATGGTAATAGTCACAACCCGCTTGTCGATCACGACACTGCTGGCCGCGCCCGCCGCGCCCGCAAATGCTGTGATATTGCTACTGAAGTCAAACTTGTCTTGAGCAACTGCATCATTAGGGTTAGCCGCAGAGGGCGCACCGGCCAGCGATGCCAGGCCGTAGCTGGCCAAAACAGTGGAGCCACTGTTAGTCGCATTGCCATCCATGTTCGCCCGAATACGATCCATCATGTCATAGGCAATGAAGCTCGCCTGACTGGTCATGGCCGAGCTGTCGGTGTACCTAAGGGCGTTCAATTGAATGGCCGCAGCCCCCAAGAGGCCAATGCCCAATATCAACACCGACACCAACACCTCGATCAGCG
The DNA here is from genome assembly GCF_002699985.1 of Pseudomonas sp. ICMP 561. Classification (GTDB taxonomy): domain Bacteria; phylum Pseudomonadota; class Gammaproteobacteria; order Pseudomonadales; family Pseudomonadaceae; genus Aquipseudomonas; species Aquipseudomonas quasicaspiana. The sequence goes on from NZ_LKBT01000067.1 coordinate 243,909, forward strand.
TCATGCCAACCTGACGGCTCTTTCGTCCCTTACCCATCGCAATTCCCACTCGAAACAATTCGGCCGTTCAAGCATACATACACAGTCTTGGTGATAGTCGTGCCTAGTGTGTAAGTCATTGCAACCGCCGTGGCCGGAGCCGAAAGGCCGCCGAGGTTATTGAACTCGATCAGGTTGACATTGGGGACCGCGAGCCCGGCGCCACTGCTCATCGGCGCAGTCACACGCAAAGCGGCACCGGTTACATTGGATGACGGAACCACCTTGAGCGCAGTATTCCAGCCTGCACCGTCGACGTTGGGCCGCACCTGAACATTCACTCCACGGTTTATCGCCTCAAGCCGCGCAAAGTTGAGCGCGCGCTGAAGATCACTGATTTCAGTATCGGCCTTTGAGTTCTGTATCGAGCTATTGAAACTGGGAATGGCGATAACCGCGAGTATCCCAACCAACGACACAGTGATTAACAATTCGACGAGGGTGAACCCCTTGGATCGCTGGGTCATTGAGTGTCTCCTAGACGTTACGACTATAGGACAGCATCCCCGCCTGAAACTGTAAACAAGGATGTACGGTAGTTTGACAGGGACGAATGCCCGCATGGCATTCAAATGAGAATTTCCAGGGAGGGAAATGTATGAAACACGCAGGTTTCACGATCATTGAGCTGGTAGTGACAATGCTGATCATCGGAATAGTTGTCACCCTCACCGCTCCGGCTTTCAGTGAATTCCTGATGAGCCAGCGCCGCATTGATGCCGCGCAACAACTGGCCAGCGGGATACGCACAGCACGCACGGAAGCGATTTTACGAAGTCAGCCTGTGGTGATCCGGGCGATTGATAAGGATTGGAGCAAGGGCTGGCAGATCGTTGTGGACCCGAAAGGCAGCGAAGATGATCTGGTGCTGACGGAGCGCACTCGAAGCGGGAAAGTGCCGATTTTTGGCAACCGTCATCTCGTCAGGCAAGTTCGCTTTAACGCATTGGGTGTTCCAGCAGGCAATGGCGCTCTTGCAGGGACGCTTTTCGTTTGCGACACGAAAAAAGCGGTAAGCCACCACGCGGTGGTGATGGCCTGGACTGGCAGAGTCAGAATTGAGAGTGAAACGAAGCCGGAAGAGCTTTGCGGTTAATTCATCTGAATCGGGTCCTACCGACTTCCACCTGCAAAAGCATTTTCCGTAGGAGCTGCCGAAGGCTGCGAGGCATTTAACCTGAAATACCGCGATCGCAGCCTTCGGCAGCTCCTACAGTGTGTGTTTGCCGGATTACAACAACGACTTGACCCGCAGTTCCTTGGGCATCGAGAAAGTGACGTTCTCTTCGCGGCCAGCCAGCTCGTCAGCACCGGTCGCGCCCCAGGCGTGCAGTTGCTGAATCACGCCACGCACCAGCACCTCCGGTGCGGAAGCACCTGCGGTGATGCCGATGCGCCCGACGCCATCGAACCACGCACGTTGCATGTCTTCTGCGCCATCGATCAGATAGGCCGGGGTTGCCATGCGCTCGGCCAGCTCACGCAGCCGGTTGGAGTTCGAGCTGTTCGGACTGCCAACGACCAATACCACGTCGCACTCGTCGGCCAACTGCTTGACCGCATCCTGCCGGTTTTGCGTGGCGTAGCAAATGTCATCCTTGCGCGGCCCGCCAATCGCCGGGAATCGCGTGCGCAGGGCATCAATAACGCGGCTGGTGTCGTCCATGGACAACGTAGTCTGGGTCACGAACGCCAGGGCTTCAGGATTACGCACCTGCAGGTTGGCGACGTCCTCTTCATCCTCGACCAGATAGATCGCACCACCGTTGCTGGCATCGTACTGCCCCATGGTGCCTTCAACTTCCGGATGCCCCTGGTGGCCGATCAGAATGCATTCGCGACCGTCGCGGCTATAACGTGCGACTTCGATGTGAACCTTGGTCACCAGCGGACACGTCGCATCGAACACTTTCAGGCCACGACCCGACGCTTCAGTACGTACGGCTTGCGAAACACCATGGGCACTGAAGATCACGATCACGTCGTCAGGTACTTGATCCAGCTCTTCGACGAAGATCGCGCCACGAGCGCGCAGGTCTTCGACAACGAATTTGTTATGAACCACTTCATGGCGCACATAGATCGGCGGGCCAAACACTTCCAGGGCGCGATTGACGATTTCGATCGCACGATCCACTCCAGCGCAGAAGCCGCGGGGGTTGGCGAGTTTGATTTGCATGGGGGGCCTCGTGTCTACGTGCGAAACAGCCCGGCCGTAGCAGGCCGGGCTCAGGTTCAAGCGTGCTTAAAGCGCCTTGACCTCGAAGATTTCCACTTCGAAGCTCAGGGTCTTGCCCGCCAGCGGGTGATTGAAGTCGATAGTCACTTGCGCGTCATCGAAAGCTTTCACCACACCCGGCAGCTCAGTATTGGCCGCATCATTGAAGATCACCAGCAAGCCTTCCGACAGCTCCATGTCCTGGAACTGCGAACGCGGGATGATCTGTACGTTTTGCGGGTTCGGCTGACCAAAGGCATTTTCCGGCAGAACCTGCACAGTGCGCTTGTCTCCAGCCTTGAAACCGAACAGCGCCGCTTCAAAACCAGGCAGCAGGTTGCCGTCACCCACCTTGAACGTGGCCGGAGCCTTGTCAAAGGTGCTGTCGACTGTTTCGCCGTTCTCCAGGCGCAAAGCAAAATGCAGAGTGACTTCCGTGTTCTGACCGATGCGTTGCTCGGTCAATAACTGTTCAGTCATTAACGGTTTCTCCGGTTTTTTTGCTCTTGAACATGTCCAGCGCCAGCATGATCGCACCAACAGTAATGGCGCTGTCAGCGATATTGAATGCCGGGAAGCCGTGCTCTTTCCAATGAACAAAAATGAAATCGATGACGTGACCGATAGCGACACGGTCGTACAAGTTGCCGAGCGCGCCGCCCAGTATCAATGCCAGAGCAATGGCCAGCCAGGTGTCATCACGCCCTAAACGTTTGAGCCAGACCACCAGCACCACACTGACCACGACGGCGATCAGGGCGAACAGCCAGCGCTGCCAGCCCGAGCTGTCGGCAAGGAAGCTGAACGCCGCGCCAGTGTTGTAAGCGAGCATCCAGCTGAAGTAGTCAGGGATGATCACGATTTGCTCGTACAACTCCAGGCGGTGCTCGAAGTAGTACTTGGTGGCCTGGTCAACGACCAGGACCAACAGGCTCAACCAGAGCCAGGCCAGACGTCCATAACCTGTATTAGGCATAGTGACGAACCTCGCCTGCGCCGCTGATATTGTCTACGCAACGGCCGCAGATTTCCGGGTGCTCAGGGTTCACACCCACGTCAGCACGGTGATGCCAGCAACGGGCGCACTTGGCATGACCGGACTTGACCACCTTGAGCTTCAGACCCGCCACTTCGGTCACTACCGCATCGGCTGGAGCATCGAGCAATGGCGCGACGCTGGCCGTGGAGGTGATCAGCACAAAGCGCAGTTCGTTGCTCAGTTTCGACAGGTCCGCGACCAGTGCGTCTTCAGCATACAGAGTCACTTCGGCCTGCAGGTTGCCGCCAATCGCCTTGGCTGCACGCAGGTTTTCCATTTCCTTGTTGACTGCGACCTTCACCGCCATGATTCGCTCCCAGTAGGCGCGGTCCAGCTCGAAGTCAGCCGGCATCTCGCTCAGCCCCTGATACCAGGTGTTGAGCATGACCGATTCGTTACGCTCGCCCGGCAGGAACTGCCACAGCTCGTCGGCAGTGAATGCCAGGATCGGCGCGATCCAGCGCACCAGCGCTTCGGAGATATGGAACAGCGCGGTCTGGCAGGAACGACGTGCAGTACTGTCAGCGGCCGTGGTGTATTGGCGGTCCTTGATGATGTCCAGATAGAAACCACCCAACTCCTGCACGCAGAAGTTGTGGATCTTGGAATACACGTTCCAGAAACGGTATTCGCCGTAATGCTCTTCCAGCTCGCGTTGCAGCAGCAAGGCACGGTCTACCGCCCAGCGATCCAGCGCCAGCATTTCTTCCGGCGGCAGGATATCGGTAGCCGGATTGAAACCGCTCAGGTTAGAGAGCAGGAAGCGGGCAGTGTTGCGGATACGGCGGTAGGCATCAGCGCTGCGTTGCAGGATCTGATCGGAAACAGCCATTTCACCAGAGTAGTCGGTCGCCGATACCCACAGACGCATGATGTCTGCGCCCAGCGAATCGTTGACCTTCTGCGGTGCCACAACGTTGTTCAGCGACTTGGACATCTTGCGACCGTTTTCGTCGACGACGAAGCCGTGGGTCAGCAATTCGCGGTACGGCGCGTGGTCGTCCAGCATGCAGCCGGTCAACAGCGACGAATGGAACCAGCCGCGGTGTTGGTCGGAACCTTCAAGGTACAGGTCGGCGCGTGGACCGGTCTCATGACCCATCGGGTGTGAACCGCGCAGCACGTGCCAATGCGTAGTACCGGAGTCGAACCAGACGTCCAGGGTGTCGGAAATCTTGTCGTACTTCGACGCTTCGTCACCCAGCAGCTCGGCGGCGTCCAGCTTGAACCAGGCTTCGATACCTTCTTTCTCGACGCGTTGGGCGACTTCTTCCATCAACTCAACGGTACGCGGGTGAAGATCACCGCTTTCCTTGTGCAGGAAGAACGGGATCGGCACGCCCCAGTTACGCTGACGCGAGATGCACCAGTCAGGACGGTTGGCGATCATCGAGTGCAGGCGCGCCTGACCCCATGCCGGAACGAACTGAGTGTCTTCGATAGCCTTTACCGCGCGCTCACGCAGGGTGTCACCGGACTCAGGCTGTTTGTCCATGCCCACGAACCATTGCGCGGTAGCGCGATAGATCAGCGGCGACTTGTGACGCCAGCAATGCATGTAGCTGTGGGTGATGGTTTCGGTATCCATCAGGCTGCCGACTTCGGCCAGCTTGTCGATGATCGCCTGGTTAGCCTTGAAGATGAACTGGCCACCGAAGAACTCCAGCGACTCGACATAGACACCGTTGCTTTGCACCGGGCTGATGATGTCATCGTTGGTCAGACCATAACTTTTGCTGATCACGAAGTCGTCGACGCCATAAGCAGGCGAGCAGTGAACGACGCCAGTGCCAGCGCCCAGCTCGACGTAATCAGCCAGATAGACTGGCGACAGGCGGTCGTAGAATGGGTGACGGAAGTTGATCAGTTCCAGCGCAGCACCGCTCGCAGTGGCGATAACCGAGCCTTCCAGTTTGTAGCGGGTCAGACAGCTTTCAACCAGCTCGGAGGCCAGCACCAGCAGCCTGTCGCCAACATCAACCAGCGCGTATTCGAACTCGGGATGAACGTTCAGCGCCTGGTTGGCCGGAATGGTCCACGGGGTGGTGGTCCAGATCACGATGGCAGCAGGTTTGCTCAACGCATTCAGACCGAATGCCTTGGCCAGCTTCTCTTCGTCAGCAATCGGGAACGCCACGTCGATGGTCGAGGATTTTTTGTCCTGATATTCGACTTCTGCTTCAGCCAGAGCCGAACCGCAGTCGAAGCACCAGTTCACGGGCTTGAGGCCCTTGAACACGAAGCCACCTTTGACCATTTCCGCCAGCGCCCGGATTTCGCCGGCTTCGTTGGTGAAGTTCATGGTCAGGTAGGGATTGCTCCAGTCGCCCAGAACACCCAGGCGAATGAACTCGGACTTTTGCCCTTCAATCTGCTCGGAAGCATAAGCGCGGCACAGCTCGCGAGTCTTGTCCGCAGACAGGTTCTTGCCGTGAGTCACTTCAACTTTGTGCTCGATCGGCAGACCGTGGCAGTCCCAACCCGGAACATAAGGCGCGTCGAAACCCGAAAGCGTTTTCGAGCGCAGGATCATGTCCTTGAGAATCTTGTTAACGGCGTGACCGATATGAATAGAGCCGTTGGCGTAAGGAGGACCGTCGTGCAGAACGAACTTCGGACGATCCTTGCCAATTTCGCGCAGCTTCTGGTACAGGCCAATGCTGTCCCAGCGCTGCAGAGTTTGCGGCTCGCGCTGGGGCAGGCCGGCCTTCATTGGGAAGGCGGTGTCCGGAAGGTTTAGCGTGGCTTTGTAGTCGGTCATTTCAGGCTCTTGATTAGCGGTTAGCCATGCCAATGGGCACGGGCGGCGGCGACGTCCGCATTGATTGCCGTCTTGAGCGCCTCCAGGGAGGCGAAACGCTGCTCATCACGCAGCTTATGGTGGAAAGCCACCGTCAAACGCCGGTCGTAAAGATCACCGGCAAAGTCCAGAAGATGTACTTCAAGGTGGGCACTGCCATCACCTGCCACGGTCGGACGCACGCCAATATTGGCGACGCCCGGCCAGGTCTTGCCATCAATGCTTGCACTGACCAGATAAACCCCGGTCAGCGGCACACGACGCCGTTTGAGCTGCACGTTGGCGGTGGGAGTGCCCAACTGCCGAGCCAGCTTCTGGCCGTGCAGAATACGTCCGGTAATCCGGAACGGTCGCCCGAGCATGCGCTCGGCCAGAGCGAAATCCGCCACGGCCAGGGCATTACGCACTTTGGTACTGCTGACGCGAACGCCATCGATTTCGACGGTCTGCGCCGCCTCAACCGTAAAACCACGGGCATCGCCCGCTTGTTGCAGGAAGTCGAAGTCTCCCATTCGGTCGCAACCGAAACGGAAATCATCGCCTACCTCAAGATGTTGTATGCCGAGCCCGTCGATCAATATCGTATCGACGAATTCTGCCGCGCTGAGCTTGCTAAAGCGCTGGTTGAACGCCAGACACAACACCCGATCAACGCCCTCGGCCTCCAGCAGCTCCAGCTTGTCACGCAAGCGTGCGAGACGGGCCGGAGCAGTAGCAGGAGCAAAGAACTCACGCGGCTGCGGCTCGAAAATCACCACACAGCTGGGCACTCCCAACTCGACCGCACGTTCACGCAAGCGAGCCAGGATAGCCTGGTGGCCCCGGTGAACACCGTCAAAGTTGCCAATGGTGGCGACGCAGCCCCGATGCTGGGGGCGCAGATTATGGAGGCCTCGAACCAGCTGCATAACGCACTTCTTGCTCATAAAGTGGCCGATTATAACCACACACAGCCCCGGACGACAGGAACACGCCAAGGCAAAACAATAGTCATCGCTCCACGACGGGAAAAACCGACGACTACCCGTTACAACTATTGCTTACAGTACTGCGCTGCGGGCGAAATCCTTGAGGCGAAAACCCAACAGCAACAGGGTCGCGAAATAAGCCACAACCCCAGCCGCCACCAGCCCGCCGAGACGAATGAAGCGCTCAAGCATCTGCCCGTCGCTCCAGGCCGGCATCACATGCATCAGACCGAGCAGCACGCCAGACATCACCCCAACCGCCAGACACAGCTTGAAGAGAAACTTTGTCCACCCCGGCTGCGGCTGAAACAGATCCTGCTTGCGCAATTGCCAGAACAACAGCATCGCGTTGATGCAAGCGCCAACGCTGATCGCCAGGGCCAGACCGGCATGCTGCAGCGGTACGATAAAAACCAGGTTAAGCAGTTGAGTGACAATAAGGGTGAAAATCGCGATTTTCACCGGGGTGCGAATATTTTGTTGGGCGTAAAACCCCGGTGCGAGCACTTTAATCACAATAATGCCCAGCAAACCCACCGAGTAAGCGATGAGCGCCCGCTGGGTCATGGCTGCATCAACCGCGTCGAATTTACCGTATTGAAACAGGGAAACGGTCAACGGCTCAGCCAGAATCCCCAGCGCGAGCGTGCACGGCAGGACCAGCACAAAACACAGGCGCAGCCCCCAGTCAAGAATCCGCGAATATTCCTGACGATCTTTGCTGGCATAGGTTTTCGACAGGATCGGCAGAAGAATCGTACCCAGCGCCACACCCAGCACACCGGACGGCAACTCCATCAAACGGTCGGCGTAGTACATCCAGGAGACTGAACCGGCGACAAGGAACGAGGCAAATATCGTATTGATAATCAGAGAAATCTGACTGACCGAGACGCCAAGGATGGCAGGCAGCATCTGCTTCATTACCCGCCACACGCCAGTGTCATGCAGATTCAGACGCGGCAGTACCAGCATGCCGATCTTTTTCAGGTGCGGCAGTTGATAGAGCAGCTGCAACAGGCCGCCGACCAGAACCGCCCAGCCCAGCGCCATTACGGGCGGGTCAAAATAAGGCGTGAGGAACAGAGCGAAGAAAATCATGCTGACGTTCAGTAGCGTTGGCACAAACGCCGGGACCGAAAAGCGGTTCCAGGTATTGAGAATCGCGCCCGCCAGCGACGACAGGGAAATCAGCAATATATAAGGAAAGGTCACGCGCAACAGATCAGTGGTCAGCGCGAATTTTTCCGGCGTATCGACAAAACCTGGTGCAGTGGCCCAAATCACCCAAGGCGCAGCGATAATCCCCAGCAGCGTGACCAACGCCAGGACCAGCGTCAGGAGCCCGGTGACATAGGCGACAAACGTGCGAGTCGCCTCCTCGCCTTGCTGGCTTTTATATTCCGCCAGAATCGGCACGAAGGCCTGAGAGAACGCACCTTCAGCGAAAATCCGGCGCAGCAGATTCGGCAATTTGAAAGCAATAAAGAAGGCATCCGTCGCCATTCCCGCGCCAAATGTGCGCGCAATAATAGTGTCTCGAACGAAGCCCAACACCCGGGAAAGCATGGTGATAGAGCTGACGGCAGCCAACGATTTGAGTAGGTTCATTGAAGAATTTAGCGCCTTGGCTAAAGGACCAGGCGATAAACCTGTCCATTTATGCGATACTCCGCGCCGCAAAAGCACAGAGGCAAAGCCGGCGAGTTTACAGGTCGCGCACCGGAAATAAATATCCCGGTCGAACATAGCGACCACTCGGCGGAACCGATCACCACCCCTTGACAATCAATCCAGTCATCGGCATGATTCGCGGCCTATTTTGTAAGCTATTCCCTAAAAAGTCTTTCGAGGAGCTCGACGGTGGCCAACACACCTTCCGCCAAAAAACGTGCAAAACAGGCTGAGAAGCGTCGCAGCCACAACGCCAGCCTGCGTTCCATGGTTCGTACCTACATCAAGAATGTAGTTAAAGCCATCGACGCAAAAGACGCTGAAAAAGCACAAGCTGCTTATGTTCTGGCCGTGCCAGTTATCGACCGTATGGCCGATAAAGGCATCATCCACAAGAACAAAGCTGCTCGTCATAAAAGCCGCCTGAACGGTCACATCAAAGACCTGAGCGTTGCTGCTGCAGCCTAAGCGATAAGCTTAAGCCGTAAAAAAAACCGACCCAAGGGTCGGTTTTTTGTTGCCTGCAATTTGTTGAATAATCGCACTTGCTCCTAACACTACACAGTCACGAGATAGACACAGGACCTGTAGGAGCGCGCTTGCCCGCGATTAGATTCTATCAACCAATGAATGCATGGGCCGCTCTGACGCAATCGCGGGCAAGCGCGCTCCTACAAGCCGCATGCCGACCAAGGACAGCGCGGTGCCAGGAACAGCATCACGGCGCGGGAGCAGGAGACCACGGCAGAATCGGAATCGCAGTCACCGCATTCTGCGGACTTCCTTCGATGATCCGGTCGCTGTACACCAGATAAACCAGCGCATTACGCTTTTTATCGAAGAAGCGCACAACCTGCATGGTTTTGAACACCAGGGAAGTGCGCTCTTTGAACACTTCATCCCCATCCTTCAACTCACCCTTGAAATGAATGGGGCCGACCTGACGACAAGCGATGGATGCCTCGGCGCGATCTTCGGCCAGACCCAGACCACCCTTCACCCCACCCGTCTTGGCGCGCGAAAGATAGCAAGTCACGCCATCGACCTTGGGATCATCAAAAGCCTCGACCACAATTCGATCATTCGGGCCAACGAGCTTGAACACCGTCGACACCTGACCAATCTCTTCCGCAGAAGCCAGCATCGGCAGCACCAGCAAAGCCCCGAGCAGTCCCTTCATTACGCGCATTACGTATTCCTTATCTTGAGATATCCGGCCAATTCACACTTGGTAGGAGCGAACTTGTTCGCGAGACGGCCTTCGCCACAACCATACAACTGCTCGCGAACAAGTTCGCTCCTACCGGAATCCCGTTTCGCCAGAACGACGATGTATCAGCTGATTTCAAACCAGAATCAGATTATCCCGATGCACCAGCTCAGGCTCGGCCATATAGCCCAGCACACGCACGATTGCCTCTGACGACTGACCAATAATTTTCTGCGCCTCAAGGGCGCTGTAGTTACTCAGCCCACGCGCAACTTCGCGACCGTCAGGCGCAACGCACACAACCATCTCGCCACGACGGAAGCTGCCCTGGACCAGCTTGACACCAACAGGCAGCAGGCTTTTGTGATCCTTGCTCAGCGCAGCCACGGCACCTTCATCCAGAACCAGAGTGCCGCGAGTCTGCAAGTGCCCCGCCAGCCACTGCTTGCGAGCTGCGAGCATTTCACGCTCAGGAGACAGCAGCGTCCCCAGACGCTCACCACCTTTAAGGCGCGCAAGCACGCGCTCAATGCGCCCACCGACAATCACCGTGTGAGCCCCCGAACGAGCCGCCAATCGTGCAGCACGCAATTTGGTCTGCATGCCACCACGACCCAGCGCACCACCCGTACCGCCCGCAACAGCATCAAGGGCCGGATCATCAGCACGCGCTTCGTAGATCAACTGCGCTTCAGGATTGTTACGCGGATCGGCATCGAACATGCCGTCGCGATCCGTAAGGATCACCAGCAAGTCGGCCTCAACCAGGTTCGCCACCAACGCCGCCAGGGTATCGTTGTCGCCAAAGCGAATTTCGTCGGTCACGACAGTGTCGTTTTCATTGATGACCGGAACGACCCCCAGATCAACCAGGGTACGCAGCGTACTGCGAGCATTCAGGTAGCGCTTGCGATCGGACAGGTCGTCATGAGTCAGCAGAATCTGCGCCGTATGGCGACCATGCTCGGCAAAGCTGGATTCCCACGCTTGAACCAGCCCCATCTGACCAATTGCAGCGGCAGCTTGCAGCTCATGCATGGCACTGGGTCGCGACGTCCAGCCCAAACGGCTCATACCGGCAGCCACAGCCCCGGAGGAAACCAGGACCAACTCAACGCCCGCCTCATGCAGCGCCACCATCTGCTCGACCCAAACACCCATCGCCGCACGATCCAGCCCCCTGCCATCCGCAGTCAGCAAGGCACTGCCAATCTTTACGACCCAGCGTCGGGCACCTGTCACTTTGCTGCGCATCATCTTCCAACCTTAGCCAGAGAATTTTGGTAGATACAAATTCAAGATATCAGATACAAAAACGCCGCTTATCTCTAAGCGGCGTCTAGTTTACTGCAGAGGATCAGTCACGGACGTAAATGATTTCCGGACCGTCTTCATCATCCTCATCTTCTTCGTCCCAATCATCTTCACCGATGTCATGCACGCTCTTCACGCCGCTACGACGCAATGCACGCTTGTCATCCAGTGCCTGCAACTGAGCACGCGCCTCATCTTCGATGCGCTGATCCAGCTCCGCCAGCTCTTCAGCATAGCCGGGCTCTTCAGCAATGCGCTGAGCACGCTCTTCGAGATAACGCATGATGTCGCGGCTAAGCTGCTCGGTGCCTTCTTTGGCAATGGCCGAGATCACGTAGACAGGACCTGTCCACTCAAGACGATCAACGATCTCCTTGACGCGAGCTTCATGCTCCTCTTCGAGAATCTGGTCGCATTTGTTCAGCACCAGCCAGCGATCACGCTCAGCCAGAGAAGGACTGAACTTGACCAGCTCGTTAACGATGACTTCCGCAGCATCCGGAGCGCTGCTCTCATCCAGCGGGGCCATATCAACGAGGTGCAGCAACAAGCGAGTACGCGCCAGGTGCTTGAGGAAGCGAATGCCGAGGCCTGCACCACCGGAAGCGCCCTCGATCAGACCTGGAATGTCCGCAACCACAAAGCTCTTCCAGCGATCGACGCTGACCACACCCAGGTTTGGCACCAGGGTAGTGAACGGATAGTCAGCGACTTTCGGCTTGGCAGCAGACACAGAGCGAATGAAGGTACTTTTGCCAGCGTTCGGCAAACCCAACAGACCCACATCAGCCAATACTTTCAACTCAAGCTTGAGGTCACGCTGGTCGCCCGGCTTGCCCGGCGTAGTCTGACGTGGCGCACGGTTGGTACTGGACTTGAATCGGGTGTTACCCAGACCGTGCCACCCACCCATTGCCACCAGCAAACGCTGACCAGCTTTAGTCAGGTCGCCGATGATCTCCTGGGTACTGGCGTCGATGACCGTAGTACCTACCGGCACACGCAACACCAACTCTTCACCCTTCTTGCCGGTGCAGTCAGCGCTGCCGCCGTTGGAACCGCGCTCAGCATCAAAGTGACGGGTGTAACGGTAGTCAACCAGGGTATTGAGGTTTTCGTCGGCGACCATGAAGATCGAGCCGCCATCACCACCATCACCGCCGTTAGGACCGCCGTTTTCGATGAATTTTTCGCGACGGAAGCTCATGCAACCGTTGCCACCGTCACCGGCCTTTACTCGAATGGATACTTCATCTACAAATTTCATAACGCACGCCTCCCGCCACAGGGACGAGCAGAACAACATAAATACATAAGACTCTTGCAAAAATGAGCGTTGCGATACCGATCAAAAACCAGTGACCTCACAGGTCAACATCACAACAGCCCGCACAAACAGTTTTGCAAGAGACTCACCAAAGCCTTTTAAAGCCTGTAGCCAACAACCTTCAAAAACGAAAAAGCCCCGTCGCGAGACAGGGCTTTTCCAGCTGCTGCATGATTACGCTGCGGAGACTTCAGTCTTCGGAACGATGCTCACGTAGCGACGACCGAAGGCGCCTTTAACCTGGAACTTGATCACGCCTTCCACTTTCGCGAACAGGGTGTGATCTTTACCCATACCAACGCCGTAGCCAGCGTGGAATTGGGTACCGCGCTGACGCACGATGATGTTGCCCGGGATAATAGCCTGGCCGCCATACATCTTCACGCCAAGGCGTTTGGCTTCTGAATCGCGACCGTTACGGGTACTACCACCAGCTTTTTTGTGTGCCATGAGTCAATTCTCCTAGTGAGGGATTAGGCTGAAATTAAGCCTGAATACCGGTGATTTTGATCTCGGTGTACCACTGGCGGTGGCCCATACGCTTCATGTGGTGCTTACGACGACGGAACTTGATGATGCGGATCTTGTCGTGACGACCTTGCGAGATCACTTCAGCTACAACGGTAGCGCCGGCAACAACAGGTGCACCGATGTTAACGTCGTCGCCGTTGGCAACCAACAGAACGCGATCGAAGGTAACGGATTCGCCAGTGGCGATTTCCAGTTTTTCGATCTTCAGGTATTCACCTGGGGCAACTTTGTACTGCTTGCCACCGGTAACGATTACTGCATAAGACATGGTATTTCTCCGAAAATCCTGCTCACCCAGCTCTTTATAAGTAGAGTATCGGCTGGCATGGCTGCCTGGGGCTGGAAAGGCCCGTTGGCAATTGCGTAAGGCAGGTGCTGCCCAGGAAAGTTAGGGTGCGCGATTGTACGCAAGGCATCAAACGGTTGCAAGAGGCGGGATGTCATACCTTGACACGCTCTGACCCGCAACCTAGCATGCGGCGCAACCCTTCTGGAGCACCCCTCGCTGATGCAACCTCAAGCCTTCTACCGCGCTGTGGCGGACGATTTTAGTGCCGTCGACGTCATTATCAAGAAGCAGCTGACGTCGCGGGTACCGTTGGTCTCGAAAATCGGCGACTACATTACCTCGGCTGGAGGCAAACGCCTGCGTCCGCTGCTGGTTCTTCTCTGTGGCAAAGCGCTTGGCCGCGAGGGCGACGACGTCCGTCTGCTGGCTGCTACCATCGAGTTCCTGCACACCGCGACACTGCTCCATGACGATGTGGTCGACATGTCGGGCATGCGCCGCGGCCGCTCCACCGCCAACGCGCTGTGGGGAAATGCGCCAAGCGTGCTGGTCGGTGACTTCCTTTATTCCCGCTCTTTCGAAATGATGGTCGAGCTGGGCTCGATGCCCGTCATGAAGATCCTCTCGAAAGCGACCCGGGTCATTGCCGAAGGCGAAGTGCTGCAGCTGTCTAAAGTGCGCGACGCAAGCACCACCGAAGAGATCTATATGGAGGTGATTCGCGGCAAGACAGCCATGCTGTTCGAGGCCTCGACTCATAGCGCCGCAGCCCTGTGCAACGCCACGGAAGAGCAAAGTGAAGCGCTGCGCACCTTTGGTGACCACCTGGGCGTCGCTTTCCAACTGGTAGACGACCTTCTCGATTACCGTGGCGACGCTGAAACCCTGGGCAAGAACGTCGGTGACGATCTGGCCGAAGGCAAGCCGACCCTGCCGTTGATCTACACCATGCGCGAAGGTACTGCCGAACAGGCTGCCCTGGTACGTCAGGCCATCCAGAAAGGTGGCCTGGAAGATCTGGAAAGCATTCGTAGCGCCGTAGAAAGCGCTGGTGCGCTGGACTACACCGCGCAGCTGGCCCGCGATTACGTCGCTCGCGCCATCAAATGCCTGGATGCCCTGCCGCCGAGTGAATACCGCGACGCACTGGTTGAACTGAGCGAGTTTGCGGTGGCCCGTACCCACTGATCGCCATGAGCTGTTAAAAAAGCCCGTCCCTGTGACGGGCTTTTTGTTGGCAAATGAAAACGTGCTGAATATCGCGATCCTGTGGGAGCTGGGCTTGCCCGCGATAAGGCTGCACGCGATCTAAAGGTGAACCGTATTCAGCCTTATCGCGGGCAAGCCCAGCTCCCACAGAACAAAATTCAATGTCCCAACCTGACCCAGATCAACCACCCGGCATTAAAATGCGAATTATTCTCAATAGAGACTTGCTATTCCACCAATAAGAATTATTCTCATTGAAACCTTTCAAGGAGAAGCAACATGACGTATTTGATCGATGCATGGCTGGACCGCCCTCACCCTTACCTGCGAATTCTGCATCGCGAAACCGGGGAAGTGTGTGCCGTGCTGGAGAAGGAAGCGCTGGATGAACTGCGCGATCAAGGGGATCTGGACGTCAACGAGCTAAGTTCAAGCGAGCCGATCGTGCTGAAAGAGTTGGTGCGCAATCTATTTCTGTTCTGCTATGCCCGAGCGTTGCGCCCGATCGCGGAATTGCACTGACATGACGCCAGCCGCTGAAACAAGAGCAGAGCGAGCCTGCAAGACTCGCCCTGCCCGTTACTGAACCGATATGAAATCGATCAGAGAACGTCGAGCAGCTCAACGTCGAATACCAGCACGCTGTGCGGCGGGATGCTGCCAACGCCCTGAGCGCCGTAAGCCAGCTCGCTCGGTACGTGCAGACGCCATTTGCTGCCAGCGTTCATCAGTTGCAGCGCTTCAGTCCAGCCAGCAATAACGCCACCTACCGGGAATTCAGCTGGCTCGCCACGCTCGTAGGAGCTGTCGAACACGGTGCCGTCAGTCAGCATGCCGTGGTAGTGAGTGCGAACCTGATCTTCACGGGTTGGCTTGGCGCCAGTACCGGTGGTCAGCACTTCAAATTGCAGTCCGGATGGCAGAGTGGTAACGCCTTCGCGCTTACCGTTTTCAGCCAGGTAAGCTAGACCAGCACCAGCAGCCTGCTCAGCCTTGACAGCGGCTTCAGCCTGCATGATTTCGCGGATCACCTTGAAGCTGGCGGACATTTCTTCTTCGCCAACACGGCTTGGCTTGCCACCGAACGCATCGGTCAGGCCAGCCAGGATCGCATCCAGGTTAACGCCCGGCGGAGGGTTGTCGCGCAGTTGGCCGCCCAACTGACGGCCAATGCCGTAGCTGACGCGAGTTTCGTCGGTGGACAAGTTGACTTCGGACATATCACTGCTCCGCTAAAGGAATGCCTGAACCAGGCACTCCGTATCAAAAGGCCGAGCAGCCTAGCACATGAAGTACCTGCATACGCCACTGTAGGAGCTGCCGAAGGCTGCGAAAGCGATATTCCTGGCACACTACTGTTCGCAGCCTTCGGCAGCTCCTACAAAAAACAAAAACTACCACTTCGAATGAAAGCTGATCGGCACTCGCAGCGCCTCGCGCTTATCCACTGGCATGCCGCACATTTCGTCGTGGACCACCGCGTGAACCAGATGAAACGGCACAGGAGTGAAGTCTTTGAGTAGCTCGCGCGCATGCTCGACCGAGCGTAACCGGACCGTCTCGCCTCGCTCGCCCCTGAGAAGCTCTACGACGCCCTGCATGCGCGCTTCAAGCAGATAAATCCCGCCCTCGATGGAAATCAGGTTCAGCTCGTCGATGCTGCCGGCATTGAGATGTACTGCCAATTCATCTTCAGTCACTTTGAACTCCTCGCTCAAGAACACGATCGCTAAACAAGGTAACGGATTTCAATCACCTGAAACGACGCCGCCCGTCCATTTTTCAATGGACGGGCGGCGATGTGAAGCAATTAGCGCAACGATGTCAGTGCTTGGTGACCTTGTCCAGGTAACCCATGGCAAATGCCGATACCACGAACGTCATGTGGATGATTACGTACCACATCAGGTACTGCGGCTCGATGTTCTTGGCGTCCATGAACACCCGCAACAGGTGAATCGAGGAAATCGCAACAATGGAGGCGGCAACTTTCATCTTCAGCGACGAAGAGTCCATGGTGCCCAGCCAGTTGAGCTTCTCTTTGCCCTCGTCGATGTCCAGTTGCGACACGAAGTTTTCGTAGCCGGAGATCATCACCATCACCAACAGGCCACCCACCAGCGCCATGTCGATAAGGGACAACAAGACCAGAATCAGGTCAGCCTCGGCCAACGCAAACACGTTGGGCAGGACGTGAAAGATCTCCTGAAAGAACTTCAGTACCAGTGCCAGCAAACCCAGAGACAGACCGAAATACAGAGGGGCCAGCAGCCAGCGCGAGGCATACATGGCATTTTCGACAAAACGTTCCATTTGAACTCACAGATGCGTGGAGATGGCGGCGAGTATACCAGCCACCCGACGATTCGCAGAATGTGACCTAAAGCCACGCATGACGGATTGAAAGTGAAGATCCGACGTTACTACTGCAGCCTTCCATATGGATCATATGAATCGCAAGGTAACGTCGTAGCGCAGGTTGAATGAGGCTAGAAAGGGGAAGAACGCTGGGCCCCGGATGAATCACTATTGATCCGGCGTAACTCGCCCTGCAGGTGCAGGCTCCAGATAGGCATATCGTCTGTTTCTTCGTAACCGCTGGAAGTCAGACTCTCGGCAATCGCCAACATCACTGACTCGGCAGCCGGAGCCCCGGGAAAAGGCCCTTGAGTCTTGATCGCAGAGGGTTGTTCCCCAGTCATGCCAGCAGCAAATAGCAACGTCCACATGCCATTGTCACCAGAAAGGGGGCGTATCACACATTCGATCCGGGTCATCAGACCCAGGCATTGGCGGGTAAGGCAGAGGCTACGCGACATGGCGAGCTCCTCGTTGGCTACGGTGTTCGCCGCATTGAAAATGCTTTAAGGCGCGTCAGTCCCTTTGACAACCGTGGTACGGAAACAGGATAGAGGAAAAGATGAATTGGGAAAGTTGAGGGGGATGAACGGCGCATCGGTAGCCATCGAAGTCTGTAGGAGCTGCCGAAGGCTGCGAAGCGATGCTCCTGACACTCCGTCGTTCGCAGCCTTCGGCAGCTCCTACAGGAATCGTGCTGAATTTAGGGCCTGCGGGAGCGGATTTATCCGCGAAGGGGCCGGCACGGTCAACATCATCGTCGGCTGACATACCGTATTCGCGAATGAATTCGCTCCCACACAGACTGTGTGAAAACGTAGCGAGCGACGGCAAGACAAGGCAAAAACAGGCGAAAAAGCGGAGTTTAGGTGTTCTAAATGAGCATTTTTCGCCTGTTTTTAACGCAGTATTGCCGAGCGCAGTAGTTTTCACAGAGTCTGCACAGAAGGCGTTGCCACTTCCGTGGTTAAGCCTTGAACTCTGGTGCCAGCTGCGCAGGCTCCTTCTCCAGCTCCTCTCTGAGATCGTCATCGCTGAGCATCTCGGCGATATCACGCAGACGCTCGACGACACGGGCATTGATGCTGCCTTCCGGGAACTCGCCGTTCTCGTCCGGCTCACCGGCAGGCTCGCCCACCAACAGGCTCAAGGCTTCATCCGCCTGACGCACTGCATAAACGTGGAATTGCCCGGCGCGTACGGCTTGCAGCACACGCTCATCAAGCATCAGTGTCGCCACGTTGGCCTGCGGGATGATTGCGCCCTGCTCGCCGGTCAGACCGCGTGCCTCACAGAGTCTGAAGAAGCCTTCGATCTTCTCGTTGACCCCGCCCACCGCCTGCACTTCACCGAACTGGTTGATCGAGCCGGTGATTGCAAAGCACTGCTTGAGCGGGGTTTTCGACAAAGCCGAAATCAGCGTGCACGCCTCGCCCAACGACGCACTGTCGCCATCCACGTAACCGTAAGACTGCTCCAGCGCGATACTCGCCGAAATCGCCAACGGAAATTCCTGCGCATACCGGCTACCCAGATAGCCAGTCAGGATCATCACGCCTTTGGAGTGAATCGGCTGGCCGAGGTTAACCTCACGCTCGATATCGACGATGCCGCTGCCGCCCGGATAGACCGTGGCGGAAATCCGAGCGGGTACACCGAAAGCGGAGTCGCCCACTTCCAGCACCGTCAGCCCGTTGCACTTGCCGACCGCCGCACCGTCAGTGTCGATGAGGATGATGCCAGCCATCATGTCATCGAGAATCCGCGCCGACACACGACCGGTCCGTGTGGCCTTGGCCTTGAGTGCTCGTTCGATATGGCCCGCGTCGGTCTGCTCATCGTTAGCCAACTGGCGAATGAAATCAGCCTCGCTGACCAGCTGGAACAAATCACCGATTCGCGCCGAGAGACGCCCCTGATGCTCGGCCAGGCGAGCGCTGTAGGTCGCCAGACGCGCCACCGCGTCCGCCGTCAGTGGCGCCATGCCCTCTTCCGAAGTACGGGTCTTCAGCAACTGGGCGAACTGCTCAAGAGTTTCGTCGTACATCGGGATGTCTTCATCGAAATCCACCAGTACCCGGAACATCTCCTGGAAGTCCGGATCCAGGTCCTGCAGCGTGTAATACAGCGACCGCGCACCGATAATGATCACTTTGACCTGCAACGGGATCACTTGCGGCGTGAGGCTGACCGTAGCCAGACGCCCCATCTCACCCAGCGGGGATTCCATTTTCAGTTTGCGCGATTGCAGGGCGCGCTTGAGGGCGTCCCAGACAAAAGGCTCGCTGAGCATTTTCTCCGCTTCGAGAATCAGGAACCCACCGTTGGCGCGATGCAATGCACCTGGCCGCAACTGGCGGTAGGTGGTGTAAAGCGCGCCCTGATCGGTGCTGTATTCGATACGGCCAAACAGGTTGTCGTAAGTCGGATGCGGCTCGAACACCACCGGAGCGCCGCCGCTGGCTGCGTGACCCACCACCAGACTCGGGCTGTATTGCTCTTCAAGCAGCTTGCGCGCCTGAGCATCGGTCTTGCTGTCGTCGACCAGTTGCTCGACCACGGTCTTCAACAGGTAAACCTGCATCGCCTGCAAATACGCACAGACCGCCGCGTTCTCCGCGTACTGCTCGGACAATGGTGCCAACAGTGGCTGAAGCGCCAGGGTGATGGTCTCTTCGTTCAACTGACGCAGTTGATTACTGGACTCGCGCTTCCACTGCGGCAAGCTGGCGAGCTCTTCGTTCAACCGCTCTTCAAGTGCCGAGATGTCTTCGTGGAAGCGCTCGCGATCAGCTTCAGGCAGTTGCGAAAACTCGGCTTCATCCAGCGCCTTGCCGTCCAGCATCGGGGTAAAGGCGATATTGGTGCTGTCGCGGTACAGAGCGATGTCTTTTTCCAGCGCCAGACGCTCGATGACGTCCAGTGCCTTGTCATACCGCTGGTTGAAAGCGCGGTCGATGGCACTTTTCTTTTGCTGATACGACGGATGCTCGAAGACGGCCGGAAAGGTCGACAGCAAGTTATCGATCAAACCACCAATATCAGTGATGAACTGATGCGCGCTGCCCGGTGGCAACTCCAGTGCACGGGGCTCGCGGGGTTCGTCGAAGTGGTTGACGTAAACCCAGTCACTGGGGGTTTGAAGACGCTTGCCTTCGGCTTTGAGGTATCGCTTCACGAACGAGAAGCGGCCGGTACCGGGCTCGCCCATGACGAACACGTTGTAACCGGGGCGCGGCATGGCCACACCGAATTGCAGGGCTTCTACTGCTCGTTCCTGGCCGAGCACACCGCGAAAAGGCTCCAGATCATTGGTCGTCGAAAAGCTGAACTGTTCAGCGGAAAAAGGACGCGTCAGCGCTTCAGGCGCAAGACGCAGGCTGGCAGCAACAGTATCGGGCATCGGGCATCCTTACATCAGGCGGGGCAGATGGCGGCATTCTGGCGCTCGCTGGACTCGACTTGCAAGACAGTAAAAAACTCAAGTCGTCACAAACCCTGCGGTACGCTGGCCAGAGCGTTATATCAATGAGATTTTTTTGATGAACATTTTGTAATAAAAGGCGGAACCCTTGGATAGCGCCTAAGCTCCAACTTTGGCGCACCAGACATTTAACGCTGGCCGCCTTGGCGCAACTTAAGCCATGAACCCTGACCCTTGGTTGAATATAAAGAGAATAAAGCTATGAAACGGATTCTTCTTGGTAGTCTCTTCGCAGCTGTTTCCATCAACGCTATGGCCCAGGCTCCTGGTGGCCCGGACTGCGGCTGGGGCAACATGTTGTTCGAAGGTCAACGCGGTACTCCCGCTCATTTCCTCGCATCAACCACTAACGGTACTTCGGGCAACGCCACTTTCGGCATGACCTCGGGCACCAACGGCTGCTCCACCAACAGCGCACTGACCTACGGCGGTAAATCCTGGATTGCCATGAACGGCATGATGGACGAGCTCTCCAAGGACATGGCCATGGGTCAAGGCGAAGCACTGACTACTTACGCGGTAGTGCTGGGCGTTGCACCGGAAGACCGTGCGCATTTCGCCGCTGTCACCCACGAGCACTTCAACCAGATTTTCAGCAAGGCAGACGCCACCGCTGAAGACGTTCACACCAACACCATCGACGTACTGAAAAACGATCCAACCCTGGCCAAGTACGCTACCCAGGCATAAGCTCGTTGCGCCCGCCCTCCCACTCGGAGGGCGGGCTTTTTGTTGCGTTCACGCGCTAGACTGCTGACTTCCCGATCTCCTGACGATCTCTTGAATAGTTGCTTTCCATGCTCAAACGCCTTGTGTATCTGGCGCTCTGCGTCTGCACCCCGCTGTCCGCCGCGCAACACGCGAGCGATGAACGTTTGCAGCAACTGGCCAATGAGCCATTCTGGATTTCATTAGGGCATTACGAGACCGCCAAGCTGGGTGGCTGGCGCAGCTATGTTGACGACCCAAAATTCTTTCTCTCGGCCAACGGTGAACACGACCCGAAGGCGGAGCTGAGCGCCACCGTTGATGCCCTCTATGCCCCGGCAAGCGCGGGCGAGAAGCACGCCCAGTGTGTCTACCCGGCACGCACTCGCTGGCTGAAGGATCAATTGCAGCTCAAAGACCTGCCAGCCGTAGAGTGCAAAGAGTTCACTCAATGGTTCAAGGACGTTGCACCCGACAGCGCAGTAATGATCTTCCCCGCCGCCTACCTGAACAGCCCGTCATCCATGTTCGGCCATACGCTGCTGCGCATCGATCAGGCTGATGTAAAAACCAATAACACTGCCCTGCTCAGCTATGCGATCAACTTCGGTGCTTATATCGAAGGCATGGACAACAGCATTCTGTATGCCTGGAAGGGCTTGGCTGGCGGCTACCCCGGCCTGTTCGCGCTGGTGCCTTACCAGGAAAAACTGTCGGAATATCGCAGCCTGGAAAACCGCGACCTGTGGGAATACCACCTCAACCTGACCCCGGAAGAAACCGGGCGAATGGTTGAACACGTGTGGGAGCTCAAGCAGATCCGCTTCGGTTACTACTTCTTCGACGAAAACTGCTCTTATCGCCTACTGGAACTGCTGCAGGTTGCTCGCCCCGGCTTGAAGCTCACCGAGCAATTCCCTCTGACCGCTATCCCGACCGATACCGTCAAGGCTGTCAAAGCCGCTGGCCTTGTGGACAAGATCGACTACCGTCCTTCCCGGGAACGCGAACTGCTTGAGCGCGCAAAACCGCTAAACAGCTCCGAGCAGCAATGGGTACTGGATGTCAGTGCCGATCAGAAGCAACTGCAAAACCCTGAATACCTTGCTCAACCCAAAGAGCGTCGCGCGCTGATTCAGGATGCCGCGTATCGCCTGGAACGCTACCGCGCGAACGGTCAGGAACGTGATGCCGGGCGCGCTCAGCGCAGCTTCGAGCTACTGCGTGCAATCAATCAGAACCCGCCGCCAGCGCTGGACATCAAACGTCCCGGTTTACCCGAAGATGGTCACGAGTCCCGCACTTGGCAAGCCGGCGTCGGCACCCGTGATGACAAGGCCTTTGCAGAATATGGCCTGCGCATGGCCTATCACGATCTCAACGACAACGCCTATGGCTTCCCGCTGGGGGCGCAGATCGAAATCCTGCAACTCAAGCTGCGTCAGTACGAAGGCAATCACTGGCAACTGCAGCAACTGGATCTGGCGACGATTCGTTCGCTGACGCCGCGCAATGCGCTGCTGCAACCCTGGTCGTGGCAAGTGACTGGCGGTCTGGAGCGAGTACTCGGTAAACACGGCGATGAAACGCTGGTTTCCCATGTGAACGGCGGCGCAGGCGGGACATGGCAGTTGGGCGAAGACGTGCTGGGTTTCGCGCTGGGCACCGTTCGTGTCGAGCACAACAACGATTTCGCCGAGTTCATCTCACCCGCTGCCGGCTTCAACACCGGCGTGTTGTGGCGTAATCCGTTGGGTAACCTGAGCCTTGAAACCAAGGGCGACTATTTCACCAACGGCGAAGTCCGCCGCAGCATCAGCCTCAACCAGCAGTGGGAACTGTCACGCAACTTTGGCCTGCGCCTGAGCGCACAGCGCGAGTTCAGCCAACTGAGCTCCCCGCAGAACGAAGTGATGCTTGAGGTGAAGTGGTATCACTATTGATTGATAGGCGGTGCGAGTACCTGTAGGAGCTGCCGAAGGCTGCGAAAGCATTCATCCTGACACGCCCCATCGCAGCCTTCGGCAGCTCCTACAGGGAATAACATCTGCGTAATAATCAACGAAACTTATCCCCCGCACCCATGGCCCAACCTCCATTAGAGGAGAAAAACCATGAGCCGCGCCTTCGTCAACGAAGACAACGCCGCTGCGGATGCCGACCAGCCGGTCGAGCGCCTGATCAGCGAGCAACCCAATTACGTTACCGCCAGCGGTCTGGAGCATTTGCAGCGCCGCGTCGCCGAACTTCAGGCCCATCACAGCGAGATCGCGGCACTGGATCAAGACAACGACAAACAGCATCTGGCTGACCTTGAACGTGACCTGCGTTATTTCAATCAGCGCCTGCTAAGTGCACAAGTCGTCACTCCCGCCATCTCGACGGAAAAGGTCCAGATCGGAAGCTGGGTGACCTATGCCGATGAAGACAGCACTGAACATCGCGTGCAACTGGTCGGCGAAGATCAGGCTGATGCAGCCGCAGGTTTGATTAACTGGGCCTCGCCGCTGGGTCGCGCCTTGATTGGCGCGCAGTTGGGTGATGAAGTGCTCTGGAAGCGCCCGGCCGGAGATCAGGATATCGAGGTTATTCTGATTGAACCGGATGCATAGGGTATGCCGCCCGGTAGGAGCGAACTTGTTCGCGAGGCGATGCACCTGACACACCACGTCGTCTGCCTCGCGAACAAGTTCGCTCCTGCCGGACGCTTTACATATCGATAAGCGAACATTGCTGCCAAAAAAAACGGAGCCCGTAGGCTCCGTTTCTGTAACACCTGAATAAATCAGGCTAGCTTCTTGTGGCGTACCCGATGCGGCTGGGCCGCAGCGTCGCCCAAGCGTTTCTTGCGGTCGGCTTCGTACTCGGTGTAGTTGCCTTCAAAGAACACTGCTTGCGAATCATCTTCGTAAGCCAGGATGTGGGTCGCAACCCGGTCCAGGAACCACCGATCGTGAGAGATCACAATGGCGGCGCCAGGGAAGTCCAGCAGTGCTTCTTCCAGCGAACGCAGGGTTTCCACGTCGAGGTCGTTGGACGGTTCGTCGAGCAGCAAGACGTTGCCGCCTTCCTTCAAGGTCAACGCCAAGTGCAAGCGACCACGCTCACCACCGGAGAGATCCTTGACGAACTTCTGCTGATCACCGCCCTTGAAGTTGAAGCGGCCGACATAAGTGCGTGACGGGATTTCGTAGTTGCCGATACGGATCTGGTCGGAACCGTCGGAAATCTGCTGGAACACAGTCTTGCTGCCATCCAGGTCGTCACGGCTCTGATCAACACAAGCCAGTTGCACGGTTTCACCAATCTCGATGCTGCCCGAGTCCGGCGTTTCCTTGCCCATCAACATGCGGAACAGGGTCGATTTACCGGCACCGTTACCACCGATCACGCCCACGATTGCGCCTTTAGGCATGGCGAACGACAGGTTGTCGATCAGCACGCGATCGCCGTAACCCTTGCTGACGTTCTTGAATTCGATGACCTTGTCGCCCAGGCGTGGACCGGCCGGGATATAGATCTCGTTGGTTTCACTGCGCTTCTGGAATTCCTGCGATTGCATTTCTTCAAAGCGTTGCAGACGAGCCTTAGACTTGGACTGACGTGCCTTGGCACCTTTGCGAACCCATTCCAGCTCTTCTTTCATAGCCTTTTCATGGGCCGACTGCTGCTTGGACTCCTGGGCAAGACGATCGGATTTGGCTTCCAGCCAGCCCGAATAGTTGCCCTCGTAAGGAATGCCAGCGCCGCGGTCGAGTTCCAGAATCCAGCCCGCGACGTTATCCAGGAAGTAACGGTCGTGCGTGATCGCAACCACTGTGCCCGGGAAATCGTGCAGGAAGTGTTCAAGCCAGGCTACCGAGTCGGCATCCAGGTGGTTGGTCGGCTCGTCGAGGAGCAGCATGTCCGGCGCGGACAGCAGCAGGCGGCAGAGGGCTACACGACGTTTTTCACCGCCGGAAAGCACTTCAACCTTCGCATCCCACGCTGGCAAACGAAGCGCATCGGCGGCGACTTCCAGTTGGCGGTCCAGATTGTGGCCATCGGAGGCCTGGAGGATGGCTTCCAGCTTCGCCTGCTCGGCAGCCAGCTTGTCGAAGTCAGCATCAGGGTCTGCATATTCTGCATACACTTCATCAAGACGCGCCTGAGCGTTCTTGATCACACTGACCGCTTCCTCAACCACTTCACGCACGGTCTTGGTCGGATCAAGCTGCGGCTCTTGAGGCAGATAACCGATGTTCAGTTCAGGCATCGGACGTGCTTCACCGTCGAACTCGGTGTCGACACCCGCCATGATTTTCAGAAGAGTGGACTTACCCGAACCGTTCAGACCGAGCACGCCGATCTTGGCGCCCGGGAAAAACGACAGGGATATATTTTTGAGAATTTCCCGCTTCGGCGGCACAACTTTGCTCAGCCGATGCATGGTGAAGACGTATTGGGCCATGGGATGAAAACCTGGGTTTATGACTGTTGAATAGGGACGCGAGCTTGGCGCTACGACGCAAAAAAACGTTTTATTTGTCGACGGCACTTGCCGTTGGACGGTTCCACGCCTTGAATTATCTACATCGCAGGATGTGAGGGCCGTGGAACCAGATCAAAGTTTGCAAGCAGTGGAGTCACTCATGCAGAAGTCGGCAGAGGCTGCGCGTTGGGCAAAGCTACCCGAATGCGGGCTTGAGGGCAAACCATCTGAGCCAGCGGGGCTGGCACTTAGCCACAACTCAAGGCATGCTAGCCGCCCTTTGGGCGTCGGCATATAGTTCCCCCGCATTCGCGGCAGCGCAGCCCGATGCTATCGTTTTCAAACAGCCTGTTCAGTTCAGTAGTCAGGATCAATGTTGCCAACATCAACTCCCCCGTCTCAATCGAGCGCCACCAGGAGCGCAACAGCGGTGCCTTTGCGCGGGTCATTGAAAGGCATGCTGGCAGCGCTGGTGTTGATGATGCTTGCACTGATTCTTTGGCAGTTGATTGATCAGTACCAACAGAACCAGGATCGTCAACGCCATCGCAGTCTCGACTACAGCGTGCAGCTGGCGGACCGCTTGAGCCTGAACATGGAGCTGAGTGCTCAAGTGGCGCTCAATTTGCTGAGCCGCAGCAGCCCACAGGAGCCTCAAAGCCCGGAGCAGAAAATAAAGCTGTTGGACGACTTGCGTCATTCGCTGCCCTCTTTGCGCAGCATTGCGTGGCTGGACGCGAGCGGCAAGGTCACAACAGACAGCCTGGATGCTTCCACCGACGCCTTGTTTCTCAAGCAGACGGTCCAACAAGCCATGGGCCGGCCTTTTTATTACGACAACAGTGAAGACGGCTCGCAGATCTACCTGCTGATCCAGCATCCCGGTAAAAGCAACCAAAGCTATTGGGCACTGCGTTTGAGCCCGGACGTCCTCAAGTCCCTGACGCGTCAGACGCGCCAGGGTTTCCAGCCGCTCTGGCGCCTGGAGAACCGCTCCACTGATCGCCTGTTATTTCGCGACAAAACCATCGAGCATGAACCGCTGGTGAGCAGCATTGGCGAGATCGAGAGCGTGCTGCTTCAACCTCTGACCAATAGTAATTGGCAGCTACGCGGCCAGTTCGACGTCAGCAAGGCGCGTGAACAACTGCTCGGGCCGTTGATCGGCAAATGCGTGATTGGCCTGCTTTGTTCAATCCTGCCGTTATTCGCGCTGTTGAGCCTGCGTCGACGTCAACGTCAGCTCCATGAGAGCAGACGCCGCTATCAGGATATTTTCGAAGGTGCTGGCGTCGCCATCTGCGTGCTGGATATGTCAGACCTGCCCGGCTATCTCGAAACACTGCAAATCGATAACAGCCAGGGACTGAATGAACTGCTCAAGGCCCAGCCCGGGCAACTCAAGGCGCTGCTGCGCAAATTGCGCATTACCGAAGTCAATCAGGTCGCATTGAGCCTGCTCAACGTCAAATCCAACGATCAGGCATGGCAGCACGTTATAGAAGGCGGGCAGCGAAGCCATCAAGGGATTGGCGAGCAACTGATCCACGCGGTGCTGACCCGAAAAAACCAGCTGGAAATCGAAATCCGCCTGACTCGGGATCGCGGCGAAGATCAATACCTGTGGCTGGTGGTGCGGCTGCCTGAAGACCGCGAGGACTTCAATTCCGTCATTCTGAGTATCGGCGACATCACCAGTCGCAAGCGGGTCGAGCTGTCGCAGCAGGAACGCGAAGGGTTCTGGTCGAATGTGGTGCGCACCGTCCCGGACCATCTGTATGTGCAGGATGTGCTCAGCCAACGGATGATCTATAGCAACCACAACCTTGGCCAGACACTCGGTTACAGCAGGACTGAACTGCTGCGCATGGGCGAGTTTTTCTGGGAGATGCTGCTGCACCCCGATGACGCCGAGCGTTATCAGGACATGCGCCTGCGACAGCGCCACCGTGGTCACAGCGAACTTCTGCAATGCCAGCTGCGCTTCCGTGACCGTGACAATAAATGGCGGCGTTTCGATATCCGCGAGCAGGCGTTGTCCCGGGATCTTGATGATCAGGTTACGCGCATCATCGGCGTCGCCAAAGACATCACCGAACAGCTGGAAGCCAGCGAGTCCCTGCGTGACAGCGAACAGCGCTACCGCATGCTGGCCGAAAGCATCAGCGACGTGATCTTCTCCACCAACAGCAAACTCACGCCCAACTACGTCAGCCCTTCAGTGCAGGGCGTGCTCGGTTACAGTGCCGAATGGATTCTCAAGCACGGCTGGAAATCCACCGTCGCCAACCCGCAGCAACTGGCAGGCTTTTACGCGCTGATGGATCGCATCCGCAAAGTGCTGAAAAAACCGGAAGCACTGGCGGCCTTGCGCCAAGAGATCCCGACCCAGTTATTCCTGTTTGACTGCCTGCGCGCCGACGGGCGGAAAATCCCTATCGAGTTGCGCCTGGTGCTGGTCTGGGACGACCAGGGTACGTTTGAGGGCATCCTTGGCGTGGGACGTGATATCAGCCAGCAGCGTCGGGCTGAAAAAGACCTGCGCATGGCCGCTACCGTATTCGAACACTCGACTTCCGCCATCCTGATTACCGATCCGGCGGGCTACATCGTGCAAACCAACGAGGCGTTCAGCCGGGTCAGCGGTTACACCGCAGCACAGGTGCTCGACCAGTTACCCACTCTGCTGACCGTCGATAACCAGCAGGAAGCGCACTTGCGCTACATCGTCAAACAGCTGAATCAGCACAGCAGTTGGGAAGGCGAAGTCTGGCTCAAACGTCGCAATGATGAACACTACCCGGCCTGGGTCGGCATCACGGCAGTACTGGATGACGAAGGCGATCTGGCCAGTTACGTCTGCTTCTTCACCGATATCAGTGAGCGCAAGGCCAGCGAGCAGCGCATCCATCGCCTGGCTTACTACGACGCCCTGACTCACTTGCCGAACCGCTCGCTATTCCAGGATCGCCTGCACTCAGCGCTGCAGCATGCCGAGCGGCAGAATGCCTGGGTCGTGTTGATGTTCCTCGACCTTGACCGCTTCAAGCCGATCAACGACTCCCTGGGACACGCGGCCGGTGACCGCATGCTCAAGGAAATGGCCACGCGGCTGCTGGCGTGCGTCGCCGATGACGACACAGTTGCCCGCATGGGCGGCGACGAGTTCACCTTGCTGCTGCAACCGAGTCCGACTCGGGAGCTCGCCCTGAACCGCGCCATTCACGTTGCCGAGCAGATCCTGACCAGCCTGGTCACACCGTTCGTCCTTGAAGGGCGGGAGTTCTTCGTGACCGCCAGTATCGGCATCGCCCTCAGCCCTCAAGACGGTAACGAACTGAGCCAGTTGATGAAGAACGCCGACACCGCGATGTATCACGCGAAGGAAAACGGCAAAAACAACTTCCAGTTCTATCAGGCCGACATGAACGCTTCGGCGCTGGAACGCCTGGAGCTGGAAAGCGACTTGCGCCATGCACTGGAGCAGCAGGAATTCACCCTGTTCTACCAGCCTCAGTTCAGCGGCGACGGCAAGCGCCTCACGGGTGCCGAAGCCTTGTTGCGCTGGCGTCATCCACGTCGCGGACTGGTCTCGCCAAACGAGTTCATTCCCGTACTGGAGGAGCTCGGGCTGGTGGTGGAAGTGGGCGACTGGGTACTCACCGAGGCCTGCAAACAGCTCAAAGCCTGGCACCGGGCCAAGGTGCGCGTGCCCAAGGTCTCGGTCAACATTTCCGCCCGGCAATTCGCTGACGGCCAGTTGGGTAACCGGATCGCCAATATTCTCCAGGAGACCGGGCTGTCCCCTGCCTGCCTTGAACTGGAGTTGACCGAAAGTATTCTGATGCGCGAAGTCGGCGTGGCGATGCAGATTCTCGACGGCCTCAAGCGCCTGGGCCTGAGCATTGCGGTAGATGACTTCGGCACCGGCTATTCGTCGCTGAACTACCTGAAACAGTTCCCCATCGACATCCTCAAGATCGACCGGACCTTCGTCGACGGTCTGCCTTCGGGCGAGCAGGACGCACAGATCGCCCGCGCCATCATCGCCATGGCCCACAGCCTGAACCTGGCGGTCATCGCCGAGGGCGTCGAAACCCACGAGCAGCTCGAGTTTCTGCGCGAGCACGGTTGTGATGAAGTGCAAGGCTACCTCTTCGGCCGCCCGATGCCAGCCAGCATGTTCGAGGCGCAGTACAGCAATGATGCGCTGTTTATGTTTGATTGAGAGGGACAGCTACAAGCTACAAGCTACAAGCAAGGGCAAGGGCAAGGGCAAGGGCAAGGGCAAGGGCAAGGGCAAGGGCAAAAGCAGAACGGCTTTTGCTTGAAGCTTGCAACTTGTAACTTGAAGCTGCTTCTAGACAACATGACTGCGTTTCATATCACTCCAGAAAGCGCTTGGGTTAGAATGCCCCCCTTTTCTGCCCCCGATCCCTGAGGACCGCCATGTTCAGCCGTGATTTGACTCTCGCCAAGTACGACTCCGATCTCTTCGCCGCGATGGAGCAAGAAGCCCTGCGCCAGGAAGAGCACATCGAGCTGATCGCTTCGGAAAACTACACCAGCCCAGCGGTGATGGAAGCTCAGGGTTCGGTCCTGACCAACAAATACGCTGAAGGCTACCCGGGCAAGCGTTACTACGGCGGCTGCGAATACGTCGACGTGGTTGAGCAACTGGCCATCGACCGCGCCAAAGAACTGTTCGGCGCAGATTACGCCAACGTTCAGCCACACGCTGGTTCGCAAGCCAACAGCGCCGTTTATCTCGCTCTGCTGCAAGGCGGCGACACCATTCTGGGCATGAGCCTGGCCCACGGCGGTCACCTGACCCACGGCGCCAGCGTCAGCTCGTCGGGCAAGCTGTACAACGCCGTTCAGTACGGCATCGACGCCAATGGCATGATCGACTACGACGAAGTTGAACGCCTGGCGGTTGAGCACAAGCCAAAGATGATCGTGGCCGGTTTCTCTGCCTACTCGCAGATTCTCGACTTCCCGCGCTTCCGCGCGATCGCTGACAAGGTTGGCGCTTACCTGTTCGTCGACATGGCCCACGTAGCCGGTCTGGTTGCTGCCGGTGTTTACCCGAACCCGGTGCCTTTCGCTGACGTCGTGACCACCACCACGCACAAGACCCTGCGCGGTCCACGTGGCGGCCTGATCCTGGCTCGCGCCAACGCCGACATCGAGAAGAAGCTGAACTCCGCAGTTTTCCCAGGTGCCCAAGGCGGCCCACTGGAGCACGTGATTGCCGCCAAGGCCGTATGCTTCAAGGAAGCTCTGCAGCCTGAGTTCAAGGCTTATCAGCAACAAGTCGTGAAAAACGCCAAGGCCATGGCCGGTGTATTCATCGAGCGCGGTTTCGACGTGGTTTCCGGCGGTACTGAAAACCACCTGTTCCTGCTCTCGCTGATCAAGCAGGATATCTCCGGTAAAGACGCTGACGCTGCCCTGGGCCGCGCCTTCATCACCGTCAACAAGAACTCCGTACCCAACGACCCACGCTCCCCGTTCGTCACCTCCGGCCTGCGCTTCGGCACACCGGCAGTCACCACTCGTGGCTTCAAGGAAGCAGAGTGCAAAGAGCTGGCAACCTGGATCTGCGACATCCTGGCTGACCTGAACAACGAAGCCGTGATCGACGCAGTACGTGAAAAAGTAAAAGCCATCTGCGCCAGACTGCCGGTATACGGCGCTTAATCAGCCCCGTTTGCAACAGTCACAAAAAGCCCCGGTTCGCGAGAGCCGGGGCTTTTTCATATCCCAGCGTCAACGCAAACCCGTAACAGGCTGCTTAACTAGCACTTTTTTCGGAATAAAAACACTCCTTTAAATCGACATTAATTCCAACCACTGTCAACTATGACAGTAGTCAACGCCCACAGCACTCACTAGCCTGACTTGACCATCACGTGATGGAACTCAACAGGTAAACGAAAATGGCAGACGACATCAGCAAATCATTCTACGGCGAGCTTAGTTTGGCCAGTGATGACTCCAAAGTTAATTTCTCCTACGTAACGCATACCAACACACCGACAATACAGAACCCTCTCTCTGGCGGAGGCGACACACCAAATGACGCGGGCTACAACCTTGAGTTTTTCGAGTACATGACGGTCAACACATTTGAGCATTACGCTCAAAAGTTTTACTTCAAATACTCTCCATCCGATAACTCCTATTCACTGAT
>NZ_LKBT01000068.1 GCF_002699985.1 Pseudomonas sp. ICMP 561
CATTGCTTCAGTACCCGTCAAAAGTAACGCGCAATTGGCCATGCAGGCCCTGCATCGTGTTCGGCAAGGGTATGTAAAGCGGCGCACCGCACTGGGTAATCAGATACGTGGGTTGCTGCTGGAACAAGGCATTGCCATGGCGCAAGGGGCGGTGGCCCTAAGCCGAAATGTCCCACGCATACTCGAAGACGCAACCCAGCC
>NZ_LKBT01000069.1 GCF_002699985.1 Pseudomonas sp. ICMP 561
CCCTGCCAGTTAAAAACTGTTACCTATGTGCGTGAACTGATTTGTAACCCATGTGGGTGAGTCATACCGGCAAGAGCGTTTTGCTTACTTTTGCGCTCTATCAAAAGTGAGGCGCTGTAAAAGCGCAACCAATAGAAGCCGTTCACGCGAGAACGGATATGTACGCAAAAGTCCTCGCATGGAAAAAATGTGTAGATACATATGCTTATCGCGGGCAAGCACCGCTCTCACAGGAAACCGAGTTCGCCACGCAACAACGCGGTGCCCAAGGACACCGCGCCGTCTACCGCATACCTCTCAATACCCCGTAACCGCCCCTGGAATCCACGAAGTCCCTGCCAGCGGCACCCGCGCCATCGCCGCCGATTCAACCGTCAATGCCACCAGATCCTCAGGATCAAGGTTGTGCAGGTGCGATTTGCCGCAGGCGCGGGCCATGGTCTGTGCTTCCAGGACCAGCACTCGCAAGTAGTTGGCCAGACGGCGGCCACCTTCCACCGGGTCCAGACGCTTGGACAACTCCGGATCCTGCGTGGTGATGCCCGCAGGGTCGCGACCGTTCTGCCAGTCGTCATAGAAGCCCGCCGCCGAGCCGATCTTTTTCAGCTCCTCGTCCAGACGTGGATGGTTATCGCCCAGCGCGATCAACGCCGCAGTACCGATGGCAACAGCGTCGGCACCGAGTGCCATGGCCTTGGCCACATCGGCACCGTTACGAATGCCGCCGGAAACGATCAACTGAACCTTGCGGTGCATGCCCATCTCTTGCAGCGCCTGAACGGCTTGCGGGATGGAGCAAAGAATCGGCAGGCCGACGTGTTCAATGAACACCTCCTGCGTTGCCGCCGTACCGCCTTGCATGCCGTCGAGCACGATCACGTCGGCACCGGCCTTGACCGCCAGCTTGACGTCGTAATACGGGCGACTTGCGCCGATCTTCACGTAGATCGGTTTTTCCCAATCGGTGATTTCGCGAATCTCGGCAATCTTGATCGCCAGGTCATCCGGGCCGGTCCAGTCCGGGTGGCGACAGGCCGAACGCTGGTCGACGCCAATCGGCAAGGTGCGCATGCCGGCCACGCGCTCGGTGACTTTCATGCCCAGCAGCATGCCGCCACCGCCCGGTTTGGCGCCCTGCCCCAGCACGATTTCGATGGCATCCGCTTTGCGCAGGTCATCAGGGTTCATGCCGTAACGCGATGGCAGGTACTGATAAACCAGATGCTGAGACTGACCACGCTCTTCCGGGGTCATACCGCCGTCACCGGTGGTGGTGCTGGTCCCGGCGATGGACGCGCCGCGACCCAGGGCTTCCTTGGCGTTGGCCGACAATGCGCCGAAGCTCATGCCAGCAATGGTCACGGGGATTTTCAGGTGGAGCGGCTTCTTGGCAAAACGGTTGCCGAGGATCACGTCGGTGCCGCACTTCTCGCGATAGCCTTCCAGCGGATAGCGGGACACGCTGGCGCCCAGCAACAGCAAGTCATCAAAGTGCGGCAGCTTGCGCTTGGTGCCGCCGCCACGAATGTCATAGATGCCGGTTTCGGCGGCCCGCTGGATTTCCTGAATGGTCAGCCGGTCGAAGGTCGCTGATTCGCGCAGTACGGGAGTCGCTGCTTTCGGGTTAATAGAGTCGCTCATGGTGTGGCTCCTGAATCAGTACGCAGACGCGTTATCGACTTTGAAGTTGTACAACTGACGGGCCGAGCCATAGCGCTTGAAATCAGCGGCCTTGTGCTCGAAACCGGCGCGATTGAGCAACCCTTGCAGTTCTTCCAGATGCTCGGCGCGCATCTCTTTCTCGATGCAGTCCGAGCCCAGGGATTCCACGGTGC
Source organism: Pseudomonas sp. ICMP 561 (assembly GCF_002699985.1). Classification (GTDB taxonomy): domain Bacteria; phylum Pseudomonadota; class Gammaproteobacteria; order Pseudomonadales; family Pseudomonadaceae; genus Aquipseudomonas; species Aquipseudomonas quasicaspiana. The sequence goes on from NZ_LKBT01000069.1 coordinate 1,836, forward strand.
CTTTGACGTAGATGTGGGTTTCATACAGCGAATCGCCCAGCGCATCGCCCGCGTCACCGCACACCACCAGTCGCCCGGCCTGACCCATGAAGCAGCTCATGTGGCCGATGCTGCCACCGACCACGATGTCGATGCCTTTCATGGAAATGCCGCAGCGCGCTCCGGCGTCACCCTCAATGACCAGCAAGCCGCCGTGAGCCGTGGCGCCTGCAGCCTGGGACGCGCTGCCTTTGACCCGCACGTAACCGGACATCATGTTCTCGGCACAACCCACGCCGACATTGCCGTGCACGGTGATCGAGGCCTTCTGGTTCATGCCCGCGCAGTAGTAACCGGCATGGCCCTGAATATCGATGGACACCGCTTCGTTGACGCCGACCGCCAGGTTGTGTGCGCCGTTGGCGTGAGTCACCACCCACTCGCGGTCCTGCACGTTATTGACTTGATCGTGCAGCGCCTGATTCAGCTCGCGGACGGTGGAGGTGGAAAGATCGATGGTTTTCATGTGTGCGCTCCTTAAGCCGACTCGCGTTCCCAGATGTACATGGTGGCCGGGACGGGTTCCCAGACCTTGGCGTTTTCGATACCCGGCAGGCTCGACAGCGCCTGATACTCCGAGGCCATGGCCACGTAATCATCGGTTTCAGCGAGGATGGCTGGCTTGCAGGCAATCGGATCGCGGATCACCGCGAAGCCGTTGCGGGTGCCGATGGCGAAAGTGAAAAAGCCGTCCAGTGCTTCCAGCGAACTGTCCAGGGCGGTCTTCAGCGAATCGCCCTGTTGCAGACGCCAGGCGAGGTAACCGGCGGCCACTTCAGTGTCGTTTTCGGTGTCGAAATTGATGCCTTCGCGGCGCAGTTCCTGACGCAGGCGGAAGTGGTTGGACAGCGAGCCGTTGTGCACCAGGCACAGGTCCGCGCCTGTCGAAAACGGATGGCTGCCTTCCATGGTCACCGCACTTTCCGTGGCCATGCGGGTGTGGCCAATGATGTGGCTGCCCTTCATGTTAGCCAGACCGAAGCGTTCGGAAATCTCCTTTGGCAGGCCCATACCCTTGAGAATCTCGATGCTCTTGCCGGCACTCATGATCCGCACGCTGGGTGCCAGTTCAGCCACGGCGGCACGCACCACCGCTTCTTCGGCCTTGACCTTGAGCACGATGGCGCTGGCGTTCTGAAACCAGTCCAGCGACGTCGCCAGACGACCTTCCAGCGCGGCAACCAGTGCCTGAAAGTCGTAGTCTTCAGTGGTCGCCTGCAAGGTCAGTTTGATCCAGCCGTCCCCCACTTCATCGCCATAAATCGCAAACCCTGCGCTGTCCGGGCCGCGATCCGTCATGGCTTCGAGCATCGGTTCAAACAACTTGCCGAGCTGGGACTCCAGCGCCGGATTTTTCAAATACAAGCCAACGATTCCGCACATAGCCTCACCTTGTTCGGGAGCGGTAAGCTGCAAGCTTTAAGCTGCAAGCTTTAAGCTGCAAGCTGACCGGGTAGATAAATAGTTTTGTGTCGTTGCCGCAGACTGCTTTTCCTTGCCGCTTGCAGTTTGAAACTCGCAGCTGCCGCCCAGCTAAATCAGAAAAACTCGGTGTAACGCTTGATCTCCCAATCACTCACATGGCGGCTGTACTCCACCCACTCCATGCGCTTGAGCTTGATGAATTCGCCAACGATTTCCTGACCCATCACTTCAGCGAACAATGGGTCCGCTTCCAGGGCATCGCAGGCTTCCTTGAGGGACTGCGGCAGCGTCTTGATGCCGCGCGCGGCGATTTCTTCAAGGCTCAGGCTGTAGAGGTTTTCGTTGCAGATCTGCTCGGGTTCCAGCTGGCGGTCGATACCGTCCAGGCCCGCAGCGATGATCGCGGCGCTGACCAGATAGGGGTTGCACCCGGCGTCCGGCAGACGGAATTCCAGGCGGCCGTAAGGCACGCGGACCATGGCCGAGCGGTTGTTGGCGCCAAAGGCAATAAAGGCTGGCGCCCAGGTCGCGCCTGATAGCGAATTACCCACAACAAGCCGCTTGTAGGAGTTGACGGTCGGTGCGGCAAAGGCACACAGCGCGGGGCCATGGGCAAGCAGACCCGCCGCGAAGTGGTAGGCCATTTTCGACAGGCCCATACCGTGCTTGTCGCTGGCATCGAAGAACAGGTTTTTGCTTTCGGCGCTGCTGATCGACAGGTGAAAGTGCATGCCGTTACCGGCGCGCTTCGGGTCCGGTTTTGGCATGAAGGAGCAGATCATGCCCATGTCATTGGCGATCTCACCGGCCGCCATGCGGAAGAACGTGAAGCGGTCCGCCGACTCCATGGCATCGCTGTAGGTGTAGTTGATCTCGAACTGGCCGTTGGCGTCTTCGTGGTCGATCTGATAGATCTCGAAGCCCACCGGCTGCAAGGCTTCGGTCAGGCGCTCAAGGAAAGCCCGGGAACGGGACAGGCCTTTGTAGTCGTAGCAGGGTTTGTCGAGGTTATCGCTGGCGTCGACCAGTTGCAGCTTGCCGCCTTCATCGCGACGCATCAGGTTGAATTCAGGCTCAAGGCCGGTATTGAGGGTCCAGCCCTTGTCTTCCAAACGCTGCACTTGTTGCTGCAACACATAGCGGCTGTCGTAAGGATGTGGCTGGCCGTCAACATGCCCGATGCACACCACCCGGCCATAACCGGGTTGCCACGGCACAGGGATCAGTGTCGACAAATCGCCCTTGGCCATGAAGTCCGGGCCATGCGGCTCCATACCCATGCCGCAGATAGCGAAGCCTGCGAACCCGGCACCCGCCTCGGCTACGGCCTCCAGACCACAAACCGGCACCGATTTGGTTTTCGCCGCGCCATGAATATCGACGAATTGCGCCAGCACGTATTTGATCCCGTGCTCCTCGATCAAGCGCTGTGTTTCTGGTGGCAACATGAGTGATCACTCCTCGCGATAGGCAAGCGTTGTAGTAGGGATGACGGTTTCACTTTCCATCGGAGCAATGAATATTCCGAAAGGGAAAGTTACTTTCCCAACAGGAATGCAAGCTACTTGCCAACTTGGTATACCAACGGCAGAAAGGAATCGAGGGGCGAAATTCTGCTGTATATATGGGAAACTCGTTTTCCCACGAGGAATAATCAGCCGCCACAAAATAAAGAGCGGAGAAAAACGCACATTCTCAGTGCGAAATTAAATTTCACGAACGGAAAACGTGCACACCTGATGAACATGCCGAACGAACCTGAACCGAAGTTGAAGCTTGAGCAGTACCTGGGCATTCAGATCAAACGCCAGCGCCAGGCGCAGGAGCTGAAGCTGGCCGACGTTGCGCGTATCGCGGGCATCAGTCAGGGCATGCTGAGCAAGATCGAAAACGCACAGGTCTCCACCAGTCTGGATAACCTGAGTCGGCTGTGTGATGTGCTGGGCATGCCTATGTCCAAGCTGTTCGCCCAGTACGATCAGAAAGGCAGCAGCGCGCTGTTGGTCAAGGCCGATGAAGGGCTCGAAGTGGTCCGGCGCGGTACTGAGAAGGGCCACACCTACCACCTGCTCAACCACACCCGAGGCCCGAAGAAGAGTTTCGAGGCGTACATGGTGAGCATGGACGACGCCAGCGAGGAATTCCCGACCTTCTCCCACCCCGGAACCGAGTTTCTGCACCTGCTGGAGGGCGAACTGGTATATCGCCACGGCAACCAGCTGTACCGCATGGAAGCCGGTGACAGCCTGACCTTCGACGGCGACATTCCCCATGGCCCGGAAGAACTGGTCAAAGTGCCAATCCGCTTGTTGTCGATCATGAATTATGGGGCGCAGGGGGAGTGAGGCTTCCCGCTGAAATTCCACAGCTTAACCAGGGTCCTGTTGGAGCGAGGCTTGCCCGCGAAGAAAGATAATGCGATGCGTCTGATGCACCGAGTCGCCTGGTTCGCGGGCAAGCCTCGCTCCAACAGGGAATTGCATTCCACCCCAACAGTTGCGCGCTGCCGGCTGTTTCCCCATTAAATCTTGCAACACCCAAAATTTCCCCACAGTAAAAAAAGTTTCCAGAAAATTCTGGACGCAGGATTTTCTTTCGCCTATAAAACCGCCTCATGAATATTTAATTCCTGATGGGAATTTTTATTCACCCAGAAAAAACCTTTTTACTGATGAATTTTCGCCCTGCGCTGAGCTGCCGCCACTTCTCCGAGGACAAGCCATGCAACACGAAAAGAACCATTTCATTCTCAAGATCAGCTGTCCGGCGACGTCCGGCATTGTGGCTGCCGTGGCTTCCTATCTGGCGGACAACAGCTGCTACATCGGTGAAATGGCGCAGTTCGACGACGAATTCAGCGGTCGGTTTTTCATGCGTGCAGTGTTCCGTTTCAACGACGGGCACCTCGGCGATATAACCCAGCTCAAAGCCAACTTCGACGAGGTGGCCAAGGCATTCGATATGCAGTGGGAACTGCATGACACCCGCCAGCCGATGCGGGTGTTGTTGATGGTGAGCAAGTTTGACCACTGCCTGACGGATCTGCTGTACCGCTATCACAAGGGCGAGATGGACATGACCATTACCGCCATAGTGTCCAACCATCTGGACTTGCGACCGATGGCCGAACGCGAAGGTATTCGCTTTATATACCTACCGGTGACCAAGGACAGCAAAGCCAGTCAGGAGGCCGAATTGTTGAAGGTGGTCGACGACACCCGCACCGATCTGGTGGTACTGGCGCGCTACATGCAAATCCTCTCCGACGACCTGTGCAAGCAGCTTTCCGGCCGGGCGATCAACATTCACCACTCGTTTCTGCCCGGCTTCAAGGGTGCCAAACCCTATCACCAGGCCTATGAACGCGGCGTGAAACTGATCGGGGCCACGGCGCATTACGTCACCAGTGATCTGGACGAAGGGCCGATCATCGAGCAGGAAGTACAGCGCGTCGACCACGCCTATCTGCCCGCTGATCTGGTCGCGATGGGCCGCGATACCGAAACCGTAGCGCTGTCCAAGGCCGTCAAATATCACCTGGAGCACCGGGTATTCCTCAATCAGGACAGAACAGTGGTGTTCCGATGAACGCGAGCAAAATCATTGACGGCAAAGCCAGCGCGGCGCGGGTCCTTGCCCAGGTCAAACTGGACGTCAGCGCCCTGAAAAAAGACGCCATCGAACCGGCACTGGCGGTGATTCTGGTGGGTGCGGACCCGGCGAGTCAGGTCTATGTGCGCAACAAGATCCTGCGCGCTGAAGAGGCTGGAATCCGCTCGCTGGAATACCGCCTGGACGCCGACATTACTCAAATTCAATTGCTCGACCTGATCGCGGAATTGAATGCTGATCAGGCCGTGCACGGCATCCTGCTACAGCTACCGTTGCCCGCCCACATTCAGGAGGCCCGCGCATTGCAGGCGATTGATCCGCGCAAGGATGTGGACGGCTTTCACAGTGAAAACGTCGGTGGGCTCAGTCAGGGTCGCGACGTGCTTACACCCTGCACACCCAGCGGCTGCCTGCATTTACTGCGTGAAGCCTGTGGCGATCTGAGCGGCAAGCACGCGGTGGTGATCGGCCGTTCCAATATCGTTGGCAAACCCATGGCCGCCCTGCTTTTGCAGGCCCATTGCTCGGTCACCATCGTGCATTCACGCAGCATCGACGCCAAGGCGCTGTGCCGCCTGGCCGACATCGTGATCGCCGCCGTCGGCAAGCCCCGCATGATCGACGCCAACTGGCTCAAGCCTGGCGCAGTAGTGATTGACGTCGGCATCAACCGTATCGACGAAGACGGTCGCAGCCGACTCGTCGGCGATGTGGATTTCGACAGCGCCCTGCCCCAGGTTTCAGCCATCACCCCGGTACCCGGCGGTGTCGGGCCGATGACCATCGCTTTCCTGATGAAAAACACGGTCACCGCTGCACGCCAGCAGGCCCTCGCGCAACGTAGCCAATCGGAGGCCGCATGCCTTTCAACCTGCTGAAATACGGGCTGAGCTCAGAGTACCCGGTCGAGGTAGACTTGCCCGCTCCCAAAGAGCTCAAATCTTCTTACGACGTGGTGATCATTGGCGGCGGCGGACACGGGTTGGCCACAGCCTATTACTTGTCGCGCTACCACGGCATCACCAATATCGCCGTGCTGGAAAAAGGCTATCTCGGCGGCGGCAATACAGCACGCAACACAGCAGTGATTCGCTCCAACTACCTGACCAGCGAAGGCGTGAAGTTCTATGCCGAATCGGTGCGGATGTTCGAGGGGCTGTCCAACGAATTCGACTTCAACATCATGTACTCCCATCGCGGCCAGCTGACCCTCGCGCACACCGATGCCACGGTGCGTTCGTTCCGGCAGCGTGCCGAAGTGAACAAGCACTTTGGCGGCCGCACCGAGATGATCGACCGCCAGCAGATCCGCGAACTGGTGCCAAGCCTGAACCTTGATCCAGGCCATATCCCGGTGCTGGCAGGTCTCTGGCATATGGACGGCGCGACCGCACGCCACGATGCCGTCGCCTGGGGTTACGCCAAGCAAGCGGCCAAGCGCGGTGTGGAAATTCACCAGCTCACTGAGGTTCAGGAACTGGTCATCGAGAACGGCACCATCACTGCGGTGAAGACCAATCGCGGCACCATCAAGTGCGGCTGTGCCGTGCAGGCGGTGGCCGGGATGAGTTCACAACTGATGAAAAAGGCTGGCATTCGCTCACCGATTCAGACTTTCCCGCTGCAAGCCATGGTGACCCAGCCGTTCAAGCCGTTCCTCGACCCGCTGGTAAGTTCTTCTGCCTTGCACTGCTATGTGCAGCAGACCAGCCGTGGCGAAGTGGTCTTCGGCGGCGGCTCCGATCCGTACCCGCTGTTCAACACCCGTTCGACCCTCGACCTGAAAGAAAGCCTGCTGGCCCACGCGGTGGAAATGTTCCCGTTTCTGGCCAACGCCAAGCTGATGCGGCAGTGGGCCGGGATCACGGACATGACACCCGATTACAGCCCGATCATGGGGCTTTCACCGGTGAAGAATTATTACCTGGACGCAGGCTGGGGTACCTGGGGTTTCAAGGCGACGCCCATCTGCGGCAAGACCATGGCCGAGCTGGTCGCCAGCGGTGGCAAGACCCCGGACCTGATCAAGCCGTTCGGCCTGGAGCGGTTTTCGACCTTCCAGCAAGTCAACGAAATGGGCGCGACCGCGGCCAGCCACTAAGGAGAGCGGAATATGAAGATCATGAATTGCCCGCTCAACGGGCCGCGCAACATCACCGAATTCACCTATGGCGGCGAGTTCAAGCACATGCCGGACCCAGCCACCTGCAGCGACAGCGAATGGGCCGACTACGTGTTCAACAGCGAAGATATGCTGGGCGTAGTCCGCGAATGGTGGATGCACACGCCGTCCAGCTACTGGTTTCTGGTTGAGCGCCATACCGGCAGCGATGAAATCATCCGCACCTTCGACCCCAAAGAGGTGTTCACCTCAAGGGTCGAATTTACCGCTGCCCCCGCCAAGGAGACCGCCCGATGAGCATGCCTGAAGAATTCCGGGGGACCCGACTGGCCGCGCCGATGGGCCTGCTGATCGACCGCAACAAACCCCTGAGTTTCAGTTTCGATGACCGGCTCTATCAGGGCTATCAGGGCGACAGCGTGGCCAGTGCCCTGCTCGCCAATGGTCGCTTCCTGTTGTCGCGTTCGTTCAAGTACCACCGACCACGCGGACCGCTGACCATGGCGGGCCAGGACGCCAACACGCTGATTCAACTGCCCCATGAGCCCAACGTGCTGGCGGATACTTTCGCCCTGAAAGAAGGCTTGCAGGCCAGCGGACAGAACTTCAACGGTTCGCTGGACAACGATAAGGATGCCTACCTCGGCAAATTCTCGAAATTCATGCCGGTGGGTTTTTACTATCGTTCGTTCTACAAGCCCAAGGGCGCGTGGAAAGTCTGGGAGCCGATCATTCGTAAAAAAGCCGGGCTGGGCGTGCTCGACCTGAAGTTTCAACCCGAGTATTACGACAAGGCCTATCTGTTCACTGACCTGGCGGTGATCGGTGCCGGTCCTGCCGGGTTGCAGGCGGCACTCACGTCAGCCAACGCCGGGGCCAAAGTGCTGTTGATCGAGCAACAGCCCATTCTCGGTGGTTCGCTCACCTACGCCCGTTTCGACATCGACGGCCAGCGTAGCGAACAACTGCGCCGTGAACTGGTGGAAGCCGTCGAACACCACGCCAATATTCGCGTCCTCAAACAAGCCACCTGCAACGCCTGGTTCACCGACAATTATTTGCCGGTGATTCAAGGTAAGCGCATGTACAAAGTGCGCGCCAGCCAGTGCCTGATTGCCAGCGGCTCATTCGATCAGCCGGTGATTTTCCGCAATAACGACCTGCCCGGCGTCATGCTGACCAGCGCCGCGCAACGCCTGATGAAGCTGTATGCGGTCAAACCCGGCAAACGCGCGGTGGTCCTGACCGGCAATGACGACGGCTACCTCGCCGCGCTGGATTTGCACGAACAGGGTGTCACCGTGGCGGCGGTGGTAGACATGCGCGCTCACCCGGCAGACCGGGCGCTGCTAGTGGCCCTGGAACGACGCGGCATCAGCTGTCACCAAGGCAGCACGGTATATGAAGCGCTGCATGAAAAAGGCATGCGTCATGTCAGCGGCGTTGATCTTCGCAAGATTACCGGCCAGGGTCAGGTGGCGGGCAGCGGCCAGATCGTGGACTGCGATCTGCTGTGCATGTCCGGTGGTTACATGCCGGTTTATCAATTGCTGTGTCAGGCCGGCGGCAAACTCAGCTACGACGATCAACTGGCCGAGTTCACCCTGAGCGGCCTGCCGAACAACCTCAACGTGGCCGGTTCGGCTCACGGCTACCATGCGCTGGACAACGTGCTGGCTGATGCAACTCATGCAGCGGCCAACATCGTCGTCGCCCTGAGTCTTGAATTGAGCGTCAAACCACTGCCCTTGCAGGCCGAAGCGCAGGTCAACTTCCCGTGGCCGATTTTCCCCCATCCCAAAGGCAAGGATTTCGTCGATTTCGATGAGGACCTGCAGGTGCGCGACATCATCAATGCCACCCGCATCGGCTATCGCGATGTGCAACTGGTCAAACGCTACTCAACCGTCGGCATGGGGCCGTCGCAGGGTCGCCATTCGGCGCTGCCCACGGCGCGGCTGGTGGCTTCGTCAACACAACGCAGCGTCAGCGAAACCGGCGTGACCACCGCTCGTCCACCGTTCGAAGCCGAGAAGCTGGCCCATGTAGCCGGGCGGGCGTTCGATCCGTATCGCCAGACACCGATGCACAAGCGCCATGTCGAAGCAGGCGCCAAGATGATGCCCGCGGGCATCTGGCAGCGCCCGGCCTATTACGGCAAACCCCATGAGCGGGAAACCTGCATGCAGCAGGAAGCCCTGCACGTGCGCAACAAGGTCGGCATCATCGACGTATCGACGCTGGGCGGTCTGGATGTGCGCGGCCCGGATGCCGCCGAACTGCTTAACCGCATGTACACCTTTGCCTTCATCAAACAGCCGGTGGGTCGCTCACGCTACGCGCTGATGACCAATGAGCTCGGCGTGGTGATCGATGACGGAGTGTGTGCACGTTTCGCCGACAACCACTTCTACGTCACCGCCACTACCAGCGGCGTTGATCGCATCTATCAGCAGATGCTTAAGTGGAACGCCCAGTGGCGCCTAAACGTCGACATCGCCAACGTCACAGTCGCAATTTCCGCGGTCAACGTGGCCGGACCAGACTCGCGCAAGGTGCTGGAAAAGGTCTGCAACGATCTGGATTTATCCGCAGAAAGCTTTCCCTATCTGGGGGTGCGCGAAGGCACGGTCGCAGGGATCAAGGCGCGCTTGTTGAGGGTCGGTTTCGTAGGTGAGCTGGGTTATGAAATCCACGTTCCGGCACGTCATGCGCTCACGCTCTGGGACGCGCTGATAGAAGCGGGCAAAGAACACGACATGCGCCCGTTTGGCGTAGAAACGCAGCGTTTGCTGCGCCTGGAAAAAGGTCACGTAATCATCAGTCAGGACACCGACGGCATGACCCACCCGGCCGAAATCGACATGGGTTGGGCGGTCAGCCGCACCAAGCCGTTCTTTGTCGGACGACGCTCGGTGGACATCCTCGAAGCGCAACCGATGAAACGCAAACTGGTGGGCTTCACCCTGCCGAAAAACAGCCCGCAGCCGCTGGAAGGTCATCTGGTACTGAAAGGTCCGGACATCAGTGGCAACGTCACGTCCTGCGAATACTCGTCGAGCCTGGGCAAGATCATTGGTCTGGCCTACGCGGCATTCGATCAGAGCCAGCCGGGGCAACAGATTCCAATTCGCGTCGAAGGCGGCGTGGTGGTCCAGGCCACGGTCGTAAAACTGCCATTCTTCGATCCCGAAAACCAACGTCAGGAGCTTTGAGCCATGTCCAGCCTGCAAGCGGAACGTTACATCGGGCCAGGCCCGCTCCAACAATGCGCCCTGCTTGACCTGACTGATGTACCCAGAGTCGGTTTTCGCGGCCAGCAAAGCGCCGAGTACCTCAGCGCTCGGGGCTTCTATCTGCCGGACGCGCCAAACCGTGCGGTGACCCAGGCCGACGGCAGTCATGTTGCCCGGCTGTCTCAGACGGAATACCTGATCCTGGGCAGCCTTGAGGATGAAGGCCAACGCATCGCCGATGAAGAAGCCCGCTGGGAGCTGGATCACAACGCCAACTACCTGCTGCCCCGGCAAGACAGCCACGCCTGGCTACAACTCAGTGGCCTGCACGTCAGCGAAGTCATGGCCAAACTCTGCGGCGTGGATTTGCGCCCGCAGGCGTTCCCGGAGGGCGCAGTAGCGCAAACCTCAGCGGCGCGGATCAATGTGATCGTTATCAACCTGGGCTCGCAGGAGTTGCCCGCGTTCCAGCTCCTCTGCGACCGCGCTTCACTGGAGTACTTCAAGGGCGCCGTGCTGGATGCCATGGGCGAGTTTGACGGGGTGTTGATTCTCAAGTGATCGCTGGTGTTGATGTGGCGAAGGATGAAAAAGCCAAAATCGCGGGATCACACCAGAACCTGTGGGAGCGAGGCTTGCCCGCGATACAAGCACCGTGGTCTATCTGATAAACCGCGGCGCCCTTATCGCGGGCAAGCCTCGCTCCCACATTGATATCTGTTTGCTGCGCGACAGCGCGGTGTCAGTGACACCGGCGCGGCTCCCACATGAAACCGCCTACAGGATCGGTTCAACGCCTACTTCCCCGAACAGCACCTGCGGAATTACTCATGCTCGATACTCCTGAAAAAGACACCGACTACAGCGTCCCGGCCCTGGCTCGGGGGTTGAGTGTGCTGGGGATGTTCAACGCCCGGACCCGCAGCCTGAGCATTCAGGAGATCGCCGAGCGCCTGGGCGTCAGCACTTCAGCGGTGTACCGGATTCTGTTTACCCTCACCAGCATGGGCTACCTGAACAAGCTCAACACGCAGTACGAGCTGGGAGCCAGGGTCATCAGTGACGGCTTCAGTTACCTGGCCAGTCGCGACATCGTGGAAGTGGCCATGCCACACCTTAACCTGCTGCGCGACCGCACCTCGCTGTCCTGCCACCTGAGCATTCGCGAACAGACCGACAGCCTGTATCTGTTCCGCGCGTTTGCAGCCCAGCGGCTTTCGGTAAACATCCCCATCGGCACACGTATCGCCTGTCACTGCACGGCCATGGGGCGGATGTTGTTGACGGCTTTGAACGAAACAGAGCTGGCACAGCTGTATCAACACGTGCGGCTGGACGACTACCCCACTCCCGCCCCGCGAACCCTGCCTGAATTGCAACGACTGATCGCCGAGGACCGGGACCGCGGGTGGGTACTGCATCGGTCCGACTACTCCACAGCGATTGCAACGTCTGTCCGGGATCACAACGGCCAGGTGACGGCGGCAATCAATCTCTCCGGACCGGATGCGGTCATGGATCCCGAAGGTGCCACGGACCGCTTCCAGCAACTGCTTTTTGAATGCAGTGCCGGCATCAGTCGCGACCTGGGTTTTGCAGCGCAAACCCTCTGATTCAGCGCCAACCGATTTCCCCCGGTACGTCTTGCTCAAGAACTCCGAAATACTGCCGATAGCGGCATACCATAATACTAATTAGCAACACATCTGCGTGCCTGCCAAACCCCTCCTGAGACTGCTCAGGGTGTTAGCCAGAACTGCAATCGGAGCATGGATGAATATCAAACAAAAATTGACGTGGGCATTCGCAATAATCGCGTCCCTGCCGATCATCGTCGTTGCCAGCATCGTCATCATCAACCTGCGCAGCGATGCGACCGATGGATTCTCCGACAGCAGTGGCCGTGAAATACGGCAGGTCGCCAATGCGATGCAGCTGTTTTTCGACGGGATCAGCCAAAACGTTGAATACCTTGCTGCCAATCCTCTGCTGACCGGTGCAGGCAATGGCCTAAAGAGTTTCATGACCTCTGATCAGCAAAATGCTCCCGAATCCGAAACGGACAAGAGCATCATTGCCCTGTTCGACCGCATGGGCGTAAGCCACCCCGCTTACTCCTACATTTCCTACGGCCTCGCCAACGGCAGTTATGTACCTTGGCCTGAAGGCCAGAAATTTGGTGATTACGACCCGCGAGTCCGACCTTGGTACAAGGCGGCCCTGGCCACTCCGGGCAAGGTCGTGCGCAGCGACGCTTATTATTGGGCGGCTGACGACGCGGTGATGGTCAATACCGGGCGTACCATCAGTAACTCACTGGGCAACCCCGGCGGCGTGGTGGGCATCGACGTAACACTCAAGCAGCTGACGAGCATCGTCAAGCAGATCAAACTGGGCGAAAGCGGTTACCTGATGCTGCTGGAAAAAAGCGGCAACATTCTGGTAGATCCACGTAAACCCGAGCACAACTTCAAGAAAATTTCCGACCTTGGCGATGGTTACGCCGAACTGGCCAAAACCACCAAGGGACTGGTCGAAGTCGAACTTGATGGCGAGCGCTACATGGCCAACGTGTACCCATCCGAACAATTGGGCTGGAACTTCATCGGTCTGATCAAGCAGGACGAAGTGATGGGATCGGCCACACGCCTGACCTGGCTGATAGCCGTAATTGCTGCAGTACTGGCGATTATTTTCGCGATCCTTGGCGCCAGCTTCGCTTCACTCATCGTGCGCCCGATTCGCAGTGTGGCCAGCGGTCTGGAAGGCATTGCTCAAGGTGAAGGCGACCTGACCCATAACCTGGATGTGCGCGGCAATGATGAAACGGCGCAACTGGCTAACTGGTTCAACAAGTTCCTCGCCGCTATCCGCAGCCTGATTCAGCACATCGGCCTGGCCGCGAACAAGATTCTCGATACCTCCACCAGCTCGACCCAGGTGTCGAACAACATGGCCGACGCCGCAGGACGTCAGCGTGAAGCGGTGGACATGGTGTCGACTGCTTTCCATGAAATGGTCGCCACGGCCAACGAAGTCGCCCGCTCGTGCAGTCAGGCCGCGGACTCGGCAGACAACGGCCAGCGTCAGGCCCGCGAAGGCCAGCGCCAGATCGACGATGCGGTGAGCAGCGTTGATCAGTTGAGTTCTGAACTGTCCCAATCAGCCACCGCGATGGTGCAGTTGGAAAAAGACAGCAACGCCATTCAGTCGATTCTCGACACCATTCGCTCCATTGCTGAACAGACCAACCTGCTGGCACTCAACGCAGCCATCGAAGCAGCGCGGGCCGGTGAGCAAGGTCGCGGGTTTGCGGTGGTGGCCGACGAAGTCCGGGCTCTGGCCAAGCGGACGGCTGATTCCACCGCCGAGATCGATAACCTGCTCGGTACCCTCGCCCGCCGCACGTCGTCGGTGACGCAACAAATGAACGCCAGCCTCGCCGTGTCGCAGCAATCGGTCGAGAAAATCGGCCAGGCACGCAGCAGCTTCGGGCAGATCCGTGAGTCGGTGGATGTGATCCGCGACATGAACACCCAGATCGCGACCGCTGCTGAAGAGCAGCACCATGTAGCGGAAGACATCAACCGGCACATCAGCCAGATCCATGGCGATGCGCAGCTGGTGGCCGAACTTGCCGAGTCAGCCCGTGCCGACTCCCGCAGTCTGGCCGCCCTGTCCAGCGAACTGGACAGTCTGGTCAAGCGTTTCCGGACTTGATGGGTAGCGGCGGGTCGAGATAAGCACTCCGCCCCGCCGCAACATTCAGAAACATCCAGCCTTCAACACAAATAGAAATAATTCCTGATAGAGACGTTATACTGTAACGAATCTATAAGGAATGTCAGAAATGCCCCCTCGCAAAATGGCCTCATTCGCAGGCCTCGCTTTTGGTCTTTTGGCCGACGCCAGCTACGCAGAACAAACACCGCAAACCTATGAACTCGACACGATCACGGTCAACGCTGACGCCAATTATGAGTCAGCGACGGGCCCGGTCAGCGGCTACCGCGCCACCCGCTCCGCCACTGCCACAAAGACCGATACGGCGATCAAAGACATTCCGCAATCCATCAGCGTGATCCCCGCCAGCGTGCTCAAGGACCTGGGCAGTCATAACGTGGAGCGCGCGCTGGATTACGCCGGTGGCGTATCGAAACAGAATAACTTCGGCGGCCTGACCCTCTACGAATACAGCATTCGCGGCTTCACTACGTCCGAGTTCTACAAGGACGGTTTCAGCGCCAACCGTGGCTATCCGAGTACACCGGATGCCGCCAACGTCGAGCGCATCGAAGTGCTCAAAGGCCCTGCCGCCAGCCTGTATGGCCGAGGCGACCCCGGCGGTACGGTAAATATCGTCACTAAAAAACCTCAGGCCGATGCCTTCACCACCCTGCAGACCAGCGCAGGCAGTTGGGACCGCTACCGCACCGCACTGGACGTCAACGCCCCGCTGAATGGCGACAAGAGTGTGCTTTCCCGAGTGAACCTCGCGGTAGAAGACAACAACAGCTTTCGCGATCACGTCGACAGCAAGCGGGTTTTCGTTGCCCCGACGATCAGTTGGCAGTTAAGTCCAGACACGTCTCTGTCGGTGGAGACCGAGTTTGTCCGTCATAGCTCGACCTTTGACCGCGGCATCGTCGCCCCCAACAACAAGTGGAGCGGCATGTCCCGGCGAACCTTCCTCGGTGAGCCAAACGACGGCGACATCGATAACGACAACAACATGATCCAGGCGGCGCTGGAGCATCACTTGAATGACTTCTGGTCGTTGCGTCTGGCCAGTCATTACAAGGAAGGTGAGCTGTCAGGTTACGCCTCGGAAAGCCGCGCACTGAATGCTGATGGCCGCACAGTCAACCGCCGCTACCGCGAGCGGGACATGAGCTGGCACGACAGCATTACCCAGCTGGAACTGCGCGGTCTGGTGGACATAGGTAGCTGGGAACACCAACTGTTGATCGGCACCGAGTACGAGAATTACCGCAAGAACGAGCGCGTGACCAATACCGCGGGCAGCCCTTATGCCATCGATATCTACCAGCCGGTCTACGGCCAGCCCAAGCCCAACGGTATACGTTCCGGTACGGACTTCTTCGAGCACGTCGAAAGCCAGGCGCTGAACCTGCAAGACCAGATCGTTTTCACCGACAAGCTGCGCGGCATGATCGGCGCGCGCTTCGAGCATTTCGAACAGAGCATCGACGACTACACCGTAAACCTCACCAACAAGCAGCAGCACAACGCGCTGACCTACCGCACCGGCCTGCTCTACCAACTCACGCCGCAAGTCGGCCTGTTCGCCAACGCTTCCACTTCGTTTAAACCCAACAACGGGACTGACGCTGCTCGAAAGAGCTTCGATCCCGAAGAAGGTGTTGGCTATGAAGCAGGGATCAAGACCGAACTGTTCGATGATCGTCTGAGCGCCACCGTCGCCGCTTTCCATATCGAAAAGGAAAACGTACTGACGCCCGAACCGGGCACCGACTTCAGTCGCGCCATTGGCAAGGCGCGCAGCCAGGGTGTCGACCTGCAATTCACCGGGCAAGTGACCGATGCGGTGCGAGTGATTGGCGCGTTTGCCTACATCGACGCAGAGGTCACCAAAGGCGACACGACCATTCCCACGGGTAGCCGCATCCTCGGCGTGGCCAAACGCAGCGGCAGTCTGCTCGGGGTTTACGAGTTTCAGAACGGCCTGCTTAAAGGCTCGGATCTGGGTGCAGCGTTCACGTATGTCGGCGACCGGTCCGGCGAGGCAGGCAAAAGCTTCGAGCTGCCCGCGTACCACACCGTCGACCTGCTGGCGCATTACAAGGCCAATGAAAACGTCACCGTTGGCCTGAACCTGAACAACCTCTTCGACGAGAAATACTTCGAGCGTTCCTACAGCAATTATTGGGTCGCCCCCGGCGAACCACGCAACTTCACCGTCAGCCTTACCCTCAGCCTCTGATTAACAAGGACTTACCATGCATTTTCCAAAAACAATTATGGCCCTGAGCCTGCTCGGCGCTTTCTCCATGCAACAGGCCAATGCCCATGGGCTATGGACCGAAGAGCGGCGCGGCAACATCGAAGTGGTTTACGGCCATGGTGCCGAGGACAGCAAGTTCAAAGCGGAAAAAGTCAGCGGCGCCTGGGCCTATGACATAAATGGCAAGATGATCCCGGTGACCGTCGAACGCCTTGCCGACCATGCGCGGCTACAACCTTTGAGCAAGCCCGCGGTGATGTCCGTCGCACTGAACAACGGCATGTGGTCACAGACTGCGGACAAGAAATGGACCAACGAAGGCCGCACCAAAGTCCCAGGGGCGGTTACAGCGTTGCAGACCTTCAAGTACAGCCTGGCGATCTACGAACCGGGCGTGAAACTGCCAACACTGAAAGGCTTGAAACTGGTCATCGTGCCGCTGGCCGACCCGCTGAGCGTCGGCCCGGGCAAAGCGTTACCCGTGCAAGTGCTACTGGATGGCAAACCGTTGGCAGGGATAAAACTGATCGGCGACTACCGCAGCCAGCCGGATGAAGTCAGCGCAACCACTGACGCCCAAGGCCGGGCCAGTGTCGTGGTGCGCAACGAGGGGCTGAACGTCATTGCAGCCGAGACCGTAGTGAAAGTGAGCGGCAATCCGGACATTGATGAGCAAGGGTTGTTTACTTCGCTGACGTTTGTCGGTGAGGCGCATCACGAGTGATAACACCTGATTTGTAATGCTTTTCTGTAGGAGCGCACGAGCACCGCGAGGCCGCGATAGCGGTGTTTCAGACAGATCGCTATCGCGGCCTCGCGGTGCTCGTGCGCTCCTACAGGTCTAGCGTTTGCCTCGAGACACCGCGCCTACAAGTTCAGATATTAGAAATACTTCAACCAGGCAATGTCCTTACGCCGTGCCTTGAAGCTAGCGAACGCCTTCACAGCCGGGAACAGTCCCACCGCCAGCAACACCGAACACAACCACACCGCGCCCACCGAATCGAAGCCAAAGTAATTGCCTTTGTTGGTGCCCCATATCGCCACGGCGATCAGGTACAGAATCTTCAGCACATACAGGTGCAGCAGGTAGAAGAACATCGGCGCAGCACCGAACACCAGCAACGGCTTGAACCACGCCCGCCCTGCTGCCTTTTCGAACCAGACCAGCAGCAACATACCGATGCCCAGCGTCAGGCTGAGGAACAGCAGCGATGGCGGGTACTTGGTGATGTTGAAAAAGCTCATCACCGTCTGCACGCTGGTCTCACCGATTGACCAAGGCTTCTCGCCGTAACCGTTAACCAGACGCAACAGGAAGAAAAGCACCAGCAGACCCAGGCCAGCCAATACCAGACTGCTTTGACGCTTGCGCGCATCAGCACCGGATGCGAACCACGGGCCCGCCGCGTAACCCAGAGCGATAACACCGATCCACGGCAGCAACGGATATGACGTGCGCAGACGCAAACCATCCCAAGGCACTAGCCAACCGCGGTCATGCAGGATCGCCCACGGCACATACATCGCCGACTCCTGGGTGAAGTGCAGCGTATCCAGCAGGTTATGCCCGGCAATAATCACCACACCAATCACCGCCAGCGCGGGTCTCGGCAGTTTTACCAGGATGGCCAGCGCCACCATGCTCAAGCCGATGGCCCAAATCACTTGCAGGTAAACCGTGGTCGGCGGGAACTGGAAGGTCCAGGCAAAGTTCACCAGCGTGACTTCCAGTGCAATCAGGAACAGCCCGCGCTTGAACAGAAAGCCCGACACCTCACTCGCCCCGTGGCGTTCGCCGTAGAGATAAGCCGACAGACCGGTCAGGAAGATGAACAGCGGCGCACAAAGATGCGCCAGCGTGCGGCTGAAAAACAATTCAGGCGGCGTGGTGGTCACGTCCATCGGGTCTGAAACCTGGAGGTGCAGCAGGAAGGTTTCGCGAACATGGTCGAGCAACATGAACAGAATGATCAGGCCGCGCAACGCGTCAATCGATTGCAATCGAGTGGAAGCCTGAGGCTTCAGAGGGAGGGTCGTCATTGAAAAACTCATGGTGAGGGATTGGTGCGAAAGCGGCTGCTATCAGTTCAAACGAACGACTGCGCACAATCTTGAAAAAGCGCATTAATGTTATGTTATATCAACAACCAGTACAATTAGCCGTGGTGAGGTTATGCAGGATCTGCTCCAGAATGCTCACGGGTGTGCAGGAGCCAGTCAGTTAACAGCCATAACGTTATTCGCTAATGTTATTTAAATATTTTTTCTTATACCTATATCGTCTGCCCATCGTTTACATCTTTCTTTGTTCAACGCTGGAGCACGGCATGACAAACACCTCGACACGTCGCCCTCGACTTTCCCGCCTGGCCACCTCCCTGGGTCTGGCAGCGACGCTGCTGACCGGCAGCTTCGCCATGCCGACCGCTGCTCAGGCCGAAGGGCAACTGCGTATCGCCGAGCAGTTCGGCATCGTTTACCTGCTACTCAACGTTGTGCGCGACCAGAACCTGATCGAGAAACACGGCAAGGCGGATGGCGTGGACATCAAAGTCGACTGGACGCAATTGTCGGGTGGCGCAGCCGTCAATGACGCACTGCTGACCGGCGCTGTTGATATTGCCGGTGCGGGTGTAGGGCCATTGCTGACCATCTGGGACCGGACCCACGGCAAGCAGAACGTCAAGGCCGTGGCTTCGTTGGGTAACTTCCCCTACTACCTGGTCAGCAACAATCCCAAGGTAAAAACCATTGCGGACTTCACCGAAAAAGATCGCATCGCAGTCCCTGCGGTGAGCGTTTCGGTTCAGTCACGTTATCTGCAATATGCGTCGGCCAAACTGTGGGGCGATGCGGAATATGCGCGACTGGATAAATACACTGTCAGCCTGCCGCACCCTGACGCAGCGGCAAGCATCATCGCAGGCGGCACCGAGCTGACCGGGCACTTCTCCAACCCGCCATTCCAGGAGCAGGAAGTCGCAGCCAAAGGCGTGCATGTGGTGCTCAACACCTACGACCTGCTGGGTCCGAACTCGCCGACACTGCTGTTCGCCACCGAGAAATTCCGCAACGAGAACCCGAAGACCTATAAAGCGTTCATCGAGGCACTGAGCGAAGCTGAAGACTTTATCCGCAAGGACAAAGGCGCTGCGGCAGATACTTACATTCGTGTCACCAAGGCGAAGATTGATCGGGATGAGCTGCTGAAAATCATCGACAACAAGGATTTCGAGTTCACCATCACACCGAAGAACACCTACCCACTGGCCGAATTCCTGCACCGCGTCGGCGCGATCAAGAACAAGCCTGCGTCGTGGAAGGACTACTTCTTCCAGGATGCGAAGCCGTTGCAGGGGAGTTAAGGAGTTCTCTGTAGCGCCTTGGGTCCATGGCACACCGCTGTCGCGAAGCAAACGGATGACCCGGTAGGAGCCAACTTGTTGGCGAGACGTCGGACCTGCATCGTCAGAAATTCCGCTTCGCCAACAAGTTGGCTCCTACCAGGTCTGCGTTTCAACCCCATTAGTGAAGTGGTGTTTGGTGGGAGCCGCCCCGGTGTCCCTGACACCACGCTGTCGCGCAGCAAACACGGACCCTGTAGGAGCGCGCTTGCCCGCGATTCGGCCTGTCAGTCGATGAATATATTGCCTGTGCTGACGCGATCGCGGGCAAGCGCGCTCCTACAGATGAAAAAGTACTCCAAATCACATAGTTGTAGTTTGTTTGATAGGAGCAGAGCTTGCTCGCGATATAGGCGATGCGGTCCATCAGCCGACCCGTTATCGTTCATCGTCGGAATGCCGCCCAGACCAAGCCCGGCCCCCACAAAGGACATGCAAATCGCCCGGTCATTCGACACCCCGCAACCCGCTCATCAACTCTTCCCGGCACTTGAGCAGCGCTTTCTCGATGCTTTCCCTGGCCTGGACAATTCTCCAGGCCGGGCCCGCCACGTCAATCGAGTAGAAACCCTGCGGCGTCTGCAGACTCACGGCCACGGACGCCACGCCCTGGGTATGTTCTTCATTACCGAACGCGATCCCGCTCTGCCGTATTTCATCCAGTTGCTCAAGCAGCAGCGGCAAGGTCAGGGTGTTGGCCGTCAGTGCCTTGATCTTGCGGCCGATCAATTTGACCACTGACTCGTTGTCCATCCTGGCCAGCAAGGCCTTACCACCGCCAATGCCATAGATGTTCAGAATGCCCCCGGGCCCGGAAGAAACCCTCAAGGAATGACTCGACACCACGGTGTGCAAAATCAATAGCTCAGCCCCCGCAGCACTGGCCAGCACAATGGTCTCGCCGGTTTCCGCCCCAAGCTTTTCAAGATAAGGCCGCGCCTTCTGCACGATGTCCACATGACTGTGAGAAGCAAGACGCATCAGCGCCGGGCCCAGACAGATTCCGCCTCGTCCGTGGACTTCCAGCAGCTCTTCAAGCGCCAGTGCGTCGACCAGTCGCTGCACCGTGGAGCGAGGCAATTCACAGCGTTTGGCGATTTCCCCAAGACTCAAGCCGGCTGGCTCTCCTTCGAGGCTGCGCAGGATCGCCGCTGCACGGGAAATAACCTGTACACCACCGCGATCTGAATCCGTCGTCATCATGGACACACCTTGTCATAAGTACCACTGATTGATACAGTGTACCGCCTTGCAGTTAATAACTGAAACACCCTCAGCAGGATTTTTTACGTGTCAGCGTCTTCCCCACCGCCCTCTCCGGCTCCCTTTACACTCCGTCTGGCCCTGGGTCTGATCGGCGTGCTGATTGCGGCTCTGACCTCCGGGATCAATGATCGCGTCACCGATATCACGCTGGCCGACATTTTAGGCGTGTACGGTCTGGGACACGATGACGGCACCTGGATTAGCTCCGTCTACGCCGCTGCCGAAGTCTCGGCCATGTTGCTTGCCCCCTGGTTTGCAGTAACCTTTTCCCTGCGGCGCTTCGCCATTGTCGCGACCTTCGCGTTTACTTTTTTCGGCGCCATCATTCCCTTCGCGCCCAACCTGGAAAGCCTGGTCACCCTACGCGTATTGCAAGGCATTGCAGGCGGTGCGCTGCCACCTTTGCTGATGACTGCCGCGTTACGTTTTCTGCCTTGGCATATCAAGTTGTACGGTTTGTCCGCCTACGCGCTGACGGCTACCTTCGGCCCCAACCTGGCGATGCCACTGGCTGCACTGTGGACCGAAGGCGTCGATTGGCGAATGGTGTTCTGGCAGATCATCCCTTCAGGGCTGATCGGTGCGGCGCTGATTGCGTATGGATTGCCCCAGGACCCGTTGCGTCTTGAACGCTTCAAACAGGCTGACTGGCGCGGAGCATTGCTGGGGGTCAGCGGCATCACCATGCTGGTCATCGCCCTCACCCAAGGCGAGCGTCTGGACTGGCTCAACTCATCACTGATCAGCTTCCTGTTACTGGGCGCTGCAGTGTGTCTGCCCGCGTTTCTGATCAATGAATGGTTTCATCCGCTGCCGCTGTTCAAGCTGCAATTGCTCAAGCGCCGCAACTTCAGTTACGGCTTGATCACGTTGTGTCTGTTTCTCTTTGTCGGGCTGGCAGGCAGCGCAATTCCGGCGTCTTATCTGACTCAGATTCAAGGTTACCGCCCGCTGCAAACCATGCCCACGGCGTTGATTATCGCCTTGCCGCAACTGCTGATTGCCCCGCTCGTGGCGCTGGTAATCAACCGCAACTGGGTCGACTCGCGCTATGTAATTGCCTCCGGCCTCGGCTTGCTGACCATCGCCTGCCTTGGCGGTTCACAGATCACCAGCGAATGGATTCGCGACGATTTCTACCTGCTGCAATTACTGCATACCTTCGGCCAGCCGTTGGTGGTAGTGCCATTGTTGATGAATGCTACTGGCGTGATTCAACCCCTTGAAGGTCCGTTCGCATCGTCCATGGTCAACACACTGCGCGGGCTGTTTTCAGTGATTGCCGGGGCTGCGCTGGAAAACTTCGTCACCCATCGCGAGCACTTCCACTCCAACGTTCTGCTCGACGGCGTGGGCACAAGGCTGCAGGGTCTTGAGCCCTTGCATAGCGTTCAGAGCACTGCTGCGCTGGCCCGTCAGGTCAAGGAACAAGCCTACGTATTGAGTTTCAGTGATGCCTTCCTCGCATTGCTGGCCGTCATCGGCGTTTTGCTGGTCATTCTGCTGACCCTGCCCAAGCGCGCCTATCCACCGCAACCTCCGGTACCGTCATGAAACAGCACAGAACCGCCCTCTCCCTGGCCTGCGTCGCCGTCGTCGTTTGTCTCGCTTACATCGGTTATCGCCTGATCAGCGGCGGCACCGTGCAACAGACCGACGACGCTTATATCCGCGCCGACTCGGTACTGGTTTCGCCACGCCTTTCCGGGCAGATCAGCAAAATCGCCGTTGACGACAACCAGTGGGTCAAGGCTGGAGACTTGCTGGCTGAAATCGACAACGCCGATTACCGGGTCGCACAACTGTCAGCCAAAGCCAACGTTGAAGCAGCATCGGCACAGATTCAGAACCTCAAGGCCAGTATCCAGCGTCAGGCTGCGGTCATCGATCAAGCCGCCGCGACCACCCGCGCCACCGCTGCATCACTCAAGTTCGCTCAGGAAAACGCCAGGCGTTACCTGAACCTGTCCAACGCTGGTGCCGGTACTCAGCAGGAACGCCAGAAAGCCGATGCCGAACTGCTGGGCTGGCGGGCAGCTCGAGATCGTGATGAAGCCTCGCGCGTCGCGGCGTCCAGGAGTCTGGATGTGCTCAAGGCACAATTGGAAGTCGCCAAGGCGGCGCTGGAGAAGGACCAAGCGGCCTTGCAACAGGCGGATCTGAATCTGTCCTATACCCGCATTACCGCACCGCAAGACGGCATGGTCGGCCAGCGCTCGGTCCGGGTCGGCGCTTATGTTTCTCAGGGGCAAGCCTTGATGGCCGTTGTGCCGTTGCAGGACGCCTTCGTGGTCGCCAACTTCCGCGAAACCCAACTGGCTCACATGCAGCCGCAACAGAAAGTCGAGCTGAGCGTGGACAGCTTCCCCGATCACACCTTCAGCGGTTACATCGACAGCATTGCCCCGGCAACCGGTGTCTCGTTTTCGCCGATTGCGCCGGACAACGCCACGGGCAATTTCACCAAAGTCACTCAGCGCCTGCCGGTGAAAATCAGGTTCGATGCCGATCAGCCGGATCTGCAGAAGCTGCGGATCGGCATGTCGGTCGTGGCGCGTATCGACACCGCGCAGGAGCATTGAGATGAAACGTTGCCTGCTGTTCGCCGCCATGGTCAGCCTCGGTGCCTGCTCGGTCGGCCCGGACTTTCAACGCCCGCAAGCGCAACTGCCGCAGGCCTGGCAGACCAGCGTCCGCCCCGGTACGGCACCGGGCAACCCTGCTGACAGCCAGTGGTGGCAGCAACTGGGCGACCCGCAATTGACCGCACTGGTGGAGCGCTCTGCCAAGGCCAATCTCGACGTGCGCGCCGCCAGTAATCGCCTGGAACAAAGCCGGGTCATGCGTCAGGTAACCGGCAGCCAGCAATTACCCGGTGTTGCCGCCAATGGCAGTTACCGTCGTGCACGCAACAGTGCCGAAGGCCTTAATGATCCTTCCGGCGAACAGGGCCAGGCCCCGTTTGAACTGTGGAGCGCCACGCTGGACGCCAGTTGGGAGCTTGACCTGTGGGGGCATGTACGGCGCAACGTCGAAGCCGCCGATGCGGAAATCGAGCTGACCCAGGCCCAGCGCGACGGCGTGCTGTTGAGCATCGCCGCCGAAACCGCCACCGATTACATTCGTCTGCGCGGCGTACAGGCCAAGTTGGGTGTAGCCCGGCAGAACCTGGAGATTGCCAGACAGAGCCGGGCGTTGACTCAGGCCCGTTTCGACAATGGCGTGACTACCAACCTCGATACCTCCAACGCTGCCGCTCAGGTGGCGACCATCGAAGCGGTGATTCCAACTCTGGGTGCCGAACAGGATCGCCTGATCAACGCCCTGAGTTATCTGCTCGCCGAACCGCCTCGTGCGTTGAGCGCTGAACTGCTCGAACCGAAAAGCATTCCTCATCCGGCACCGGACGTGCCGCTGGGTCTGCCCTCGGAACTCGCCCAACGGCGCCCGGATATCCAGCAAAGCGAAGCCGCCCTGCACAGAGCCACCTCAGCAATCGGCGTTGCACAAGCTGACTTTTATCCACGGATCAGCCTGGGTGCGAGCTTCGGTACGCAAGCGCGGGACGGCTCGGATGTGGGTGCGTGGAGCTCCCGCCAATGGACCTATGGCCCTAGCCTGTACCTGCCGATCTTTCAGGGCGGCCGCCTGACCGGCACTCTGGAACTGCGTAAACGCCAGGAACAGGAAGCAGCGTTGAATTACCAGCGTGTCGTGCTCGGCGCCTGGCATGAAGTCGATAACGCCATGACCGACTACGCCGCAGAGAAGCAGAAGCACAGCGCCCTGCAAGAAGCCGTCAGCCAGAACAACATAGCCCTGAGCACCGCCCGCGACCGCTACACACAAGGGGCAGCAGATTTCATCAACGTGCTGAATGTGCAACGGGCATTGCTGGATACCCAAAGTGCTCTGGTGGACAGCGCGACGGCGGCTGCGATTGACCGGATCAGACTGTACCGCGCACTGGGTGGCGGTTGGCCGAAGGGGTGAAACGCAATTGCGCGCTACCAAACATTCCGTAGGACTGGCTTCAGCCGGGAGGACTTTATTCCGGACGAAAGATACTCTCCGGATGTACTGGCCCTCTCCCGGCTAAAGCCGGTTCTACGGGGTTGCAAGCAAACATAGAATCTCCCACAGACGATCGCCGAATCCGTAGGAGCGCGCTTGCCCGCGATTCAGGCACTGCGGTGGATCAGGCATACCGCGTTATCGTTCTTCGCGGGCAAGCCACGCTCCCACAGGCGATCGCGCTATCCGTAGGACCGGCCGGGCGGCGTTCCGCTTTAGCCGGGAGGGCGTCGGGACATTCACTACATACTCTTCGTCAGAAATACCGCTCTCCCGGCTAAAGCCGGTCCTACGGGATTGCAAGCAAACATAGAATCTCCCACAGGGATCGGCGCAATTCAGATAAAAAAACAGGCTGCCCTCATGCCAAAGGAACAGCCTGTAAAAACAACGAAGTTTTTTTAGTCGCTTTCAGCTCATCACTTGGCAGTGATCACCGACAATTTGGTAATCCCTGCCCGCTCGATGGACGCCATGGCGCGCGCCACTTCCCCGTAGTTCACGCCATCGTCAGCCTGCAATTGCACGCGTACGTCCGGGGCTTTTTCCCTGGCGGCCTTGAGGTTGGTTTCCAGCAGGTCCGGCTGAACTTCATCCTTGTTGATGAACAACTTGCCCTGCCCGTCGATGCTCACCACCAGCGGGTCTTTCTGCTCTACCGGGGCGACCGACTCGGTCTTCGGCAAATTGATCGGAATCGAGTTGGTCAGCAGTGGCGCAGTGACGATGAACACCACCAGCAGCACCAGCATCACGTCCACCAGCGGCGTGACGTTGATCTCGCTCAGCACTTCATCGCTGTCTTGTGTGGAGAAAGCCATCTCAGGATGCCTCCTGCACTTTCTGGCCAACTGTCGGTGCAGCGTGCTTGTTCAAAACAGGGTGCAGCAGGACGCGGAACGAGTTCTTCTGGGCCAGGCTGTAGAAGTCGTGAGCGAAGTCATCCAGATCAGCAGCCGTCAGTTTCAGGCGACGCAGAAAGTAGTTGTAAACCAGCACAGCCGGTACCGCGACCGCGATACCCACACCGGTGGCGACCAGTGCTGCGCCAATCGGACCGGCAACCGTTTCGAGGCTCGCCGACCCCGCCGCACTAATGCCTTTCAACGCCGACATGATGCCCCAGACCGTACCGAACAGACCGATAAACGGCGAGGTGCTACCGATACTGGCAACTACCGCCAGACCGGTTTCCAGCGATCGGCGCTCACGCACGATTTGCTGACGCAGAGCGCGTTCCAGGCGGTCCTGATGATTGATCGCCTGACTCAGGTCAGTGGCTTGCGCGCCATCCGGTACCTGAATCGCGGCATAACCGGCCAACGCCACACGAGCGGCGGCACCCGGTTGTTCCTGAGCCAGTTGAGCGGCGGAGTCAAGGCTCGATGCAGCCCAGAATTGCTTGTGGAATTTGCGGTCCTGATTCTTCAGGCGGGTGAACTGAACGCCCTTGAGCAGGGCCAGTCCCCAGGTGGCAACGGAAAACAGGACCAGCAGCCAGATGACGGCGTGCTCGACGGATTCGAAAGGGGAAGCAAGTAGGTTCATGGCACGGCTCTCTCTGAACAAGGCATGTGTGGTGTAGCGATGCGCCTTTTGTTCAGGTAGCTCGCGAGGTCAATCTGATGTCTGGACTCCGATCGGGTAGTGACCGAATCCTGACTGGAATAATCAGCGAATCTTGAAATCGATGGGCACGCTGACCCAACCGTCCTGGGCGACGTCGCCCTGCTTGGCCGGTACGAAACTCCAGCGCTTCACTGCTGCCAGGGCCGCGTCGTCGAGCTGATCGCGTCCGCTGCTTTTCTGCAGTTGTATCTCACCCGGTTTGCCGCTGGCCAGTACATGCACGCGCAGCAACACCGTCCCTTCCCAGCCGCGACGCATGGCCAGTGCCGGGTATTCCGGGGCCGGGTTTTTCAGGTAACCGGCGTTGGCAGATGCAGGCGTTACCGGTTTTGGTGCAGGTGGCGCGGGCGGCGCAGGGGCTGCAACCGGTTGCGGCGGTGCCGGTGGTGCTGGCGGTTGTTCCACGGGTTTGGCGACCGGCTTGGGCACAGGTTTGACCACTGGCTTAGGCTTTGGAACAGGCTTGGGCGGTGGCGGTTTGACCGCGAGTTCGTCTTCCACTGGCGGTGGCGGTTCTTGAACCACCGGTTGCACGATGGGCTCGGGCGGCGGTGGTGGAGTCTTGACAACCGGCGGCGCAGGTTGAGAAAACTCGATGGTCATAGGTGGAACTTCGGGTGGCGCTACCGGCAGCGGCGCTGGCGGATTCTGGTTGACCCAGTAAATGACCGCGCCGTGCAACACCAAGGCGAATACGCCCAGCAACACGGCCTCACGACGGCTCAAAATCCGTTTCGGCGTGCTGTGCAGACGCGACAGCGCCAAGGGACCGCGATAAACGCGCCCCAGATCGAGCAGCTCGCCGCCCGGTGCCGGACGCCACAGCACATCAAGTGCGCTGGCGCTTTGGACATTGCCCATTGTCTGCTCCTGCAAAACCTTCAAATGAAAAGCCCGAGGCAGAGCGGATGGCTCTGCGACGACGCTTGAGCTAAATAATCCACGAGCCGATATATTTCTTAAAAGAATATTTTCTCAGATGGTTATTCTCAAATTGCATAACACCCGATTTCAATTTGCGAACGTGGGATCTGTTGGAGCGAGGCTTGCCCGCGAAGAACGATAACGCGGTGCACCTGACCCAACGAGTTGGCTAGTTCGCGGGCAAGCCTCGCTCCAACAGGGGAACATAGCGCAGCGCCGTCACGTACTCTCCCGCTCAATCACTTCACACTTGAGCAGATTCAAGCGCTGCAACTCCCCTTCCAGCTCGACCACTCCAAGACTCTGCAACAGCCGCGTCGCGGCCAGCACACCGATCTCCAGCGCAGGAGGTTTGATCGTGCTCAAACTGGGCAGCAGCATCTCGGCGAAGGCGTAATCACCAAACCCCAGCACTGCACAATCCTGCGGAATACGCAGCCCTGCGCGTTGCCCCGCCAGGAGGCCGCCCGCCGCCAGGTTGTCGTTGGCGAAGACAATCGCATCGGGTTTCTCGGCCGCGCTCATCAACGCCTGCATCGCCTGTTTGCCCGCTTCGAAGGGCGCGCGATCCGGGTCCGGTGCAAACAGGATCGGCGTCAGCCCCAGCTCGATCAGCGTCGCCGCGCAGCCGTCGCGGCGCTCAATGGCACTGAAGTCACCCGCAGCGCTGTTCTGCACAAAGGCAATCTTTCGGTAGCCCTTGCCATGCAGGTAACGCGCAGCGGTGACACCCACCTCGTAGTGGGAAAAGCCGATCTGGATCGGCGCACGATCCGGCTGGTAATCCCAGGTTTCCACCAGTGGAATATCCGTGTCAGCCAGCATTTTCTCCGTGCCAGCGCTGTGAAAATGGCTGGTCACTACCAGTGCTGCAGGTGACCAACCGAGAAAGGCGCGAACAGCGCTCTCCTCCTGCTCCGCAGAGAAATAACTCGATGCCAAAAGCAACTGATATCCGTGCCGCGTGAGCGTGTCACTGAAGCCCTGAATGGTGCTGGCAAAGATCGGCCCGGAGATGTTCGGCACCACCATGCCAACGATTCGCCCGCGGGCCGACGCCAGACCGCCCGCCACCAGATTGGGTACATAACCCAGCTCCGCCACTGCGGAGGCAATACGCTCGCGGTGCTCGTCCGAGACCTGATCCGGCTGATTGAAATAACGCGAGACCGTCATCGTCGAAACACCGACGTGTCTGGCCACCGTATCCAGCGTGATGCGCCCTGCCCCACGGCGTTTGCGGGGCGGACTTTTCTGATCGCTCAAGGTTGATGCCCTTCTAACAAAAAGGAATATAAAAGTAATTTTTGAGTATTGGACGATCTATCCAGTCTTTACTGATACTGACGATGTTAGCGCTAACGGAATGATCTTGTCAGCTACTCGCTTGAGCGAATGCCGCCGGAACACAGCCAACGCCTACATCAGGAGCAGTGACCGAAGAGTCACGGCAGTCAGGGCATATCTCAAGCGAGCATCGAACATGCAACACACCTCTGGGGACATCATTAAACCGACGCGCCTGGCGCAGGCCATCGCAGCAGCACTGGCACTGACTTCGCTACAAGGCCTCGCCGCCGACAGCAACACCACCAATACCGACGGCCAGGCCGCAACCCTGCAAGCGGTGACGGTAACGGCCACCCGCCGCGAAGAATCGCTGCAGAAAGTACCAGTGGCGGTCTCTGTGGTTGAAGGCGAACAGCTAGAGCGCGATAACCGTAACGGCGTATCCAGCATCGTCCAGCAGATCCCCAGCCTGAACTTCCGCACCGGCGCATCAAACAAGGACACCTCGTTGTTCGTTCGTGGTGTGGGCACCATTTCCACCTCACCCGGCGTCGAGCCGACGGTTGCGACGGTGGTCGACGGCGTGGTTTACGCCAGGCCTGGTCAGGCGACGCTGGACTTGCTCGATCTGGATCGCATCGAAGTACTGCGCGGCCCGCAAGGCACACTGTTCGGCAAGAACGCTTCAGCGGGCGTGCTTAACGTGATCAGCAAGGCGCCCACTGAAGAAACCCATGGTTACATCGATCAGTCGTACTACAGCGGCAACGAAAGCCGTACCCGTTTCGGCATCGGCGGCAGCCTGATCCCGGATACCCTCAAGGCTTCGATCACGACCCTGTTCGGCAGCTATGACGGCAACGTCGACAACAAGGCCAACGGTCAGGAAGTCAACGGTTACAACCGCAAAGGCGCGCGCGGCAAGCTGGAATTCACGCCCAACGATGACGTCAAACTGACGGTGATCGCCGACTACATGCAGTCCCACGATGACGTACCCAACGGAGTGGTCAGTTCCACGCTGAATCCGGCGTTTGCAGGTGCTTTGGCGCCGGTACGCGCCAGCGACCATAACCGTGACATCGTCAGCGATTACCGCAGCCACGTCGAAGACATCAACAAGGGATTGTCGGCCCAGCTGGACTGGAATCTGGGTGACTACACCCTGACCTCGATCACTGCATGGCGCGGCTGGAACAACACTCAATGGCAGGACGGCGATCGCTTGTCGAACATCACGGCGGCATTCCCCGGTACTGAAGACAAGGGCGACCTGGACTTCAATCAGTACTCGCAGGAACTGCGTCTGGCCTCGCCAAAAGGTCAGTTTCTGGAGTATGTCGGTGGCCTGTATTACATGCACGGCAAGGATGAAGAAACCTATCGCCGTACGCTGGTCACGCCAACCGCCAGCGCCGTGGGTGTCGCCGATTACGGGACGACCAGCGACAGCTATTCGGTGTTTGGCGAAAGCACGCTGAACTTCACCCCGGCCTTCCGCGGGATCGCCGGTTTGCGCTGGACCCACGACGAACTGGAATACGATCACCGCCGGGTTTCGACGTCGCCTACCGCCGTCGCAGGGATCAACCCCGGCACCAGCAGTTCCGGTTCGGTGGATGAAGATGGCTGGTCAGGGCGTCTGGGTCTGCAATACGACCTCACCGACAACGTCATGACCTACCTGACCTACTCGCGCGGTTATAAAGGCCCGGCCTATAACGTGTTCTTCAACATGCAGCCGCGTGATACCGACGCGCTCAAACCAGAGACTTCCAATACCTGGGAACTGGGCGTCAAGGCCACCAGCTGGAACAATCGTCTGGTCACCAACCTGGCGGTATTCCACAGCGACTACGACAACTATCAGGCGAACTTCCTCGATACCGTGGCCGGCAGCGTAGTCACGCGACTCATCAACGCGGGCAGTGTTTCCACCGAAGGCGTGGAAGCCGACTTCGCCTTGCAAGCCACGCAAAACCTCAAGCTTTCCGGCGCAGTGGCCTACACCAAGGCTCGCATCGACACCTTCTCCTGCCCGGCGGGCGCGGCGGCATCGTGCAACGTTGACGGCAAAACCCTGCCCTTCTCTCCGGACTGGAAAAGCTACGTGCGGGCTGACTACAGCATCCCGCTGGACAATGGCCTGGATGTTGAACTGGGCACGGATTACAGCTGGCAGAGCGAAGTGCAGTACGACATCACTCAAAACCCGGACACGGTGCAAGGTGCCTACGGCATCTGGAACGCCAGCGTCGCACTGGCCGACTACAGCAACGGTTGGCGCGTGGCGCTACTGGCCAAGAACCTGGCAGACAAATCCTATTCGCCCGGCCTGGCCGCTACCGGCAACTACATCACCCGCGCGGTACCGCGTGATGACGAGCGGTATTTCGGGGTGCAGTTGCGTAAGGATTTTTGATTTTTCAAGACCAGCCAACTCCTGTTGGAGCGAGGCTTGCCCGCGAAGAACGATAAAGAGGAGTGCCTGACTATCCGCGTCGGCTCATTCGCGGGCAAGCCTCGCTCCAACAGGTTGTGACGCACTCACAAGGAACTCACATGAGCAATACTCCACGCCAACTCAAACTCGGCGCCTTTCTCATGGCCACCGGGCACCATGTGGCGGCCTGGCGTCATCAGGATGTACCGGCCAACGCCGGGCTGGATTTCAAGCATTACAAACATTTGGCCCAGGTGGCCGAAGCAGCGAAATTCGACGCGCTGTTCGTCGCTGACAGCGTGGCTGCCGCAACAGGCGCCAGCGCCAGTCACATGGCGCGCTCCGATCATTTTGAACCGCTGACATTGATGTCAGCGTTGAGCGCCGTCACCGAACACATCGGCCTGATCTGCACCGCCACCACCAGTTACAACGAGCCGTACCACGTGGCGCGTAAGTTCGCGTCGCTGGATCATCTGTCTGGTGGCCGTGCGGGCTGGAATCTGGTGACCTCCGATGCTGCCGCCGAGGCACAGAACTTCGGACGCGACGAACACATCGGTCACGCTGAACGCTACAGCCGCGCGCGCGAGTTTCATAAGGTCGTGACGGGCCTGTGGGACAGTTGGGAAGACGACGCCTTCGTGCGTGACAAGGCCAGCGGCGAGTATTACGACCCGGCCAAGCTGCATGTGCTGGATCATCAGGGCCAACACTTCCGGGTCAAAGGCCCGCTGAACGTCGCCCGCTCACCTCAGGGTCAACCGGTGATCGTGCAGGCGGGCTCTTCCGAAGTGGGTCGTGAACTGGCGGCTGAAACCGCCGAAGTGGTGTTCACTGCTCAAACCTCGCTGGCCAATGCCCAAGCGTTCTATGCCGACATCAAAGGTCGCATGGCACGCTTCGACCGTAAGCCTGACAGCCTGAAAATCATGCCCGGCGTACTCGTGGTGGTGGGCGACAGTGAAGCCCTTGCCAAGGAAAAATTCGAAGCATTTCAGGAACTGGTGGAGCCGCAAGTCGGTGTCGCCTTGCTGGGCCGGATGCTGGGCAATTTCGATCTGTCCGCTTACGCCCTCGACGAACCGCTGCCGCCGCTACCGTTGACCGACAGCGGGCAGCAAAGTCGCCAGAAGCTACTCACCCAATTGTCCCGGGATGAAAACCTGACCCTTGCTCAACTGGGCCGGCGCATTGCCGGAGGACGTGGTCACTACAGCCTGATCGGCACCCCGACGCAAATCGCTGACCAACTGCAAGCCTGGTTCGAAGAACGCGCTGCCGACGGCTTCAATGTGTTGGTGCCGCACCTGCCCGGCGGTCTTGAAGACGTTGCTCGTTACGTGGTGCCTGAACTACAACGTCGTGGGCTGTTCCGCACGGAGTACAGCGGCAGTACGTTGCGGGAGAACCTCGGCCTGCAACGGCCACGTCATCGTTTTTCCGGAGGATTCTGAGTGAACTGCAATCCCTTGAGAGTCGCCAGCCTGCTGCTGGTATGGAGCCTTTCGTGCAGCGCATTCGCGCTCAATGGCGACCCGCGCCCGGACGCGCCTGAACTGGCCGCACGCGGCGCTTATCAAGTGGGCGTACGCACTGTTGATGTGGTTCACCGCGATCAACTCAATATCCTCGCGGCGACCAGCACGGACAGCAATCCGCGTTACGACCGGCCGCTGCGTCTGGAAGTCTGGTATCCCGCGCAACAAAAAAACGGCCAGGCCGAGCTGAGCACGTACACCGATGTGCTGGGCGCAGGCGCCAACAACCCGGCCCGGCCCAATACTCCGTTCACGTTCGAAGGCCGCGCTGCCCGCGATGCGCAGCCGCTCAAGGACAAAGCGTTTCCGCTGGTGATCGTGTCCCACGGTTATCCGGGCTCACGCCTGCAGATGAGTTACCTGACCGAGTTCCTCGCCTCCCACGGCTATTTCGTCGTCGCTATTGATCACACGGAATCCACCCGCGCCGACCGGGCCGGTTTCGCCAGCACCCTGCTCAACCGCCCTCTGGATATTCTGTTTGTACTGGACCAGATCACGGACTGGGCGAAGTCGGGCAGCGGTAACCCTTTCGCCGGAAAAATAGACGTCAGCCACACCGCGCTGCTCGGCTATTCCATGGGCGGCTACGGCGTGCTGAATGCAGCGGGCGTCGGTACCGGTGCTGCGGCTTTACGCTTTGCCCCCGGCACGGCTTTGCAGGCCAGACAAGCGGGCAATCCGGATTTCGAGGCTAAAAGAGACACCCGCATCAAAGCGCTGATCGCCTTCGCGCCATGGGGTGGCCAGCAAGGCCTGATGGACGAAAAAGGGCTGGCGGGCCTGCGCGTGCCCAGCCTGTTCATCGCAGGCGATCAGGACGATGTCGCCGGTTACGCTGACGGGGTCAGACGCCTGGCGGAAGGGGCGAAAAACGCTGACCGCTACCTGCTGGTTTACGAAAACGCACGGCATAACATTGCGCCCAATCCCCCGCCTGCAGCCGCGCGCAGTCACCCCGACGACTTTTCCGCCTATGCTGAGCCGGTCTGGGACAGCAGTCGCATCAACAACATCAACCAGCACTTTGTCCTGGCCTTTCTCGATCAGCAGCTCAAAAGCGTCGATCGCCAGCCGTGGCTGACTCTGGTGCCACGGGCCGCCGACGGCAAATGGTCGAAAGACGAAACCGGACGCGAAAAACCTGATCACAGTTACTGGAAAGGCTTCAAGAATCGCAGCGCTCTGGGCCTGGAATTCTATCACTGGCCAGCGCAAGCGACCCCGTCTTCGACTACCCAACGAGACCCACAATGACTTATACCGCTGCCGAAAATCGCTACGAAAAAATCCCCTATCGCCGCACCGGCCGCAGTGGGCTGGTCCTGCCTGCGCTGTCGCTGGGCCTTTGGCACAACTTTGGCGACAGCACGCCGCTCGACACCCAACGCGCCATGCTGCGCACGGCGTTCGATCTGGGCATCAATCACTTCGATCTGGCCAACAACTATGGCCCACCCTATGGCAGCGCCGAGACTAATTTCGGCAAGCTGTTCCAGGAGGACTTCAAGCAGTATCGCGATGAGCTGATCATCTCCACAAAGGCCGGCTGGGACATGTGGCCAGGCCCTTATGGCCAGGGCGGTGGCTCGCGCAAATACGTGCTGGCCAGCCTCGATCAGAGCCTGCAGCGCATGGGCCTGGATTACGTGGATATCTTCTACTCGCATCGCTTCGACCCGGACACGCCACTGGAAGAAACCGCCAGCGCCCTGGCCACTGCGGTGCAACAGGGTAAGGCGCTGTACATCGGCATTTCCTCGTACTCCGGTAGTAAAACCCGTGAAATCGCCGCGCTGCTGAAAGAGTGGAAAGTGCCGTTGTTGATTCACCAGCCAGCCTACAACCTGCTCAATCGCTGGGTAGAAAAGGACTTGCTGGACACCACCGATGAGCTGGGCGCCGGGGTCATCGTTTTCACCGCACTGGCTCAGGGTTTGCTGACCGACAAGTACCTCAACGGCGTTCCGCAGGATGCCCGGGTCAACCGTCCGGGGGGCGGCTCGTTGCAGGCGTCGCACTTGTCCGAAGCCAACATCGCTCACGTTCGCGCCTTGAACGAGATCGCCAAACGTCGCGGCCAGAGCCTTGCGCAAATGGCCCTGGCGTGGACCCTGCGCGACCCGCGCGTGACCTCGGCCCTGATTGGTGCGAGCCGTCCGGAGCAAATCGTCGAGAACGTCGAAGCACTGAAGAACCTCGAGTTCAGTCAGGAAGAACTGACCGAAATCGACCGTTTCGCTCAGGAAGGCGGCATCAACCTCTGGGAGAAACCGTCGTTGGCGGAGTAACCGACCTCAATAAATACACCTTCCTGTGGAATGCAATCTCCCTTGTGGAACGCAATCCCTGTGGGAGCTGGGCTTGGTCTGGGCGGCATTCCGACGATATATGAGACGTGGATTGAAGACATACCGCGTTATCGTTTATCGCGGGCAAGCCCGGCTCCCACAAGGGATCTCCAACCGCCGCAAGTGCACCAACGCAAGGGAAAAGCCGTCGTTGGCGGAGTGAAACCCCAAACGTAATAAATGCACTCCCTGTGAAATGTATTCCCCTGTAGGAGCCGGGCTTGGTCTGGGCGGCATTCCGACGATGCATGAGACGCGGATTGAAGACATACCGCGTTATCGTTTATCGCGGGCAAGCCCGGCTCCCACAAAGGGATCTTCATTAGCCTGACGATTTATTTGCAGTCAGAGATAAGTGAGCAAAAATGAAATCCATCGCACTACTCTTCGCAGGCCTCCTTGGCCTTGCATCGGCCCACTCTGCCCTGGCGGCAGACCCACAGACCCTGCGAGTTGGCTACCAGAAAGGCTCCATCGCTTTGGTGATCGCCAAGGAAAAAGGCCTGCTGGAAAACCGCTTCGCCGACACCAAAATTCAATGGATCGAATTCCCGGCGGGTCCTCAAATGCTTGAGGCGCTCAACATCGGCGCACTGGATTTAGGTTCCACCGGCGATATTCCGCCGCTGTTTGCTCAGGCGGCTGGTGCTGATCTGGTCTACGTCGGTGCCGAACCCGCCAAGCCCGCCGCAGAAACCATCCTGGTGCGCAAGGACAGCCCACTGCAAAACGTCGCTGACCTGAAAGGCAAGAAAGTCGCCTTCCAGAAAGGCTCCAGTTCCAACAACGTCTTGCTGCGTGCGCTGAACAAAGCCGGGTTGACCTTCAAGGACATCCAGCCGATTTACCTCACCCCCGCCGACGCCCGTGCCGCCTTCGAACAAGGCAGCGTCGATGCCTGGGCAATCTGGGACCCTTACGCCTCGCTGGCCCTGATCGAAGGCCACAGCCGTCTGCTGGCCGACGGTACCGGGCTGGGTTTGTCCGGGCCGATCTACAGCGCACGTCGCGACTACGCCACACAGCACCCGGACTTTGTTCATGCAGTGCTTGATGAACTCACCGCCGCCGAAGCCCTGACTCGCAGCCAGCGTCAACAAAGCATCGACATTTTGACAAGCTCCATGGGGCTGCCGGAACAGGTGATCACCCGCTACCTGGACAACCGGCCGCCGTCGCCGATCCTGCCGGTAGACGCCAACATCATCGCCGCGCAACAGGCGACGGCGGATCTGTTCTTCCAGAACAAACTGCTGCCAAAGAAGATTAATGTCCAGGAAGCCGTCTGGAAATAACGCCCTGATTCAAGGGAAGAGCCATGGGCGATCCCTCAACGAAATCGCTCATAAGCTAATGCAAAAAAGTTATTTATTTAGAGTTTCTTAGATCATTTAGTCTCCTGCTTCAGCCAGTCCCCGGCCAGCCTGATTCGGAGCTTCATGATGAAACTGCACTTCCCTCTTCGCCTCCTGGTGGCGCTGTCGCTGACTGGCGCTTCGTATCTGGCTCAAGCCGCAGACTTCACAGTCGCCTATCAGACCACCGTCGACCCGGCCAAAGTCGCCCAGGCGGATAACGCCTACGAAAAAGCCACCGACTCGAAGATTTCCTGGCGTAAATTCGAAAACGGTGCCGACGTAATCACTGCCATTGCCTCCGGTGATGTGCAGATCGGCTACCTCGGCTCCAGCCCTTTCACCGCAGCTGCGACCCGCAAGCTGCCGGTGGAAACGTTTTTGATCGCGACGCAGATCGGTGCCGCTGAAGCATTGGTTGCTCGCAACGGTTCGGGGATCAATTCACCTCAGGATCTGATCGGCAAGAAAATCGCCGTGCCGTTCGTGTCCACGGGTCACTACAGCCTGCTGGCTGCGTTGAAGCACTGGAATATCGACCCTTCGAAAGTCACCATTCTTAACCTAGCGCCACCTGCTATTGCTGCCGCCTGGAAACGCGGTGACATCGACGCCACCTACGTTTGGGACCCCGCATTGGGTGTCGCCAAGGAGACCGGCAAAGTGCTGATCACTTCCGGTGAACTGGCCAAGGTCGGCGCACCGACCTTCGACGCCTGGATCGTGCGCAAGGACTTCGCCGACAAGCACCCTGAAATCGTCAAATCCTTCGCCAAAGTCACCCTCGACGCCTACGCCGATTACCGCAAGGACCCGGCCGCCTGGCTGGCAAAATCCAGCAACGTCGACAAGCTGGTGAAGCTCTCGGGTGCGAAAACTTCGGATATTCCCGGCCTGCTGCAAGGCAACGTCTACCCACTGGCGGCGGATCAAAGCGCCCTGCTTGGCGCGCCAACCATCGACGCCGTGACCAAGACCGCTGCGTTCCTCAAGGAGCAAGGCAAGGTCGATGCAGTGCTGGCTGATTACGCGCCTTACGTCAGCAACCAATTCATCACCCAGTAAGCGGAGTTAAAACCCATGGCTTTGCTCAAACTGGAGCGCATCAGCGCACAGTACCCCGGCGCGACCGAGCCGGTGCTGGCGGACATTTCCCTCAGTCTCGGCCCGCAGCAATTGCTGGTGGCGCTGGGTCCGTCAGGGAGCGGCAAGACCTCGCTGCTGAATCTTATCGCCGGTTTCGTACCTCCCAGTGCTGGCAACATCAGCCTCGACGGCGTAAAGGTCGAAGGCCCGAGTGCCGAGCGTGGTGTGGTTTTTCAGGACGATGCATTGCTGCCCTGGCAGAACGTGTTGACCAATGTCGCCTTCGGCCTGCAACTGGCCGGTGTATCACGCGACCAGCGTGAAGCCAAAGCCAGGGAAATGCTCGCACTGGTGGACCTCGCCGGTTTCGACCAGCGCCAGATATGGCAGCTTTCCGGTGGCCAGAAGCAACGTGTTGGCCTGGCCCGTGCGCTGGCGGCAGATCCACGCGTACTGCTGATGGATGAGCCGTTTGGCGCACTGGATGCGTTCACTCGCGAACAGATGCAGGAGTTGCTGCTGCAAGTCTGGCAGCGTACTGCCAAGCCGGTGTTCCTGATCACCCACGACATTGAAGAAGCGGTTTTCCTCGCCACCGACCTGATTCTGTTGGCACCGAATCCGGGCCATATCGCCGAACGTCTGCAACTGGACTTCGGGCAACGTTATGCCGCGGGAGAGTCGGCCCGCTCGATCAAGTCGGACCCAAGGTTTATCGACACCCGGGAGCATGTACTGGCCAGCGTGTTTTCCCAGCGTGGCGTCTCTCGGGAGCAACACGCATGAGCAGCTATGAATTGCAGAACACTGGGACTGAAACCGTTAACCCGAGCACCACGCCTGGGCGCTGGAGCCTCGGTACCCGCGCAATCAGCGTGCTGACGCTGGTGGTGCTGTTGGCCGCGTGGTGGGCGGTGACTGCCGCGCAGTTGATCGAACCGCTGTTCCTGCCACCGCCTTCGGCTGTGCTGGAAAAAGCCTGGCTGCTGATGACCAGCGGCTACATGGACTCCACACTCTGGCAGCACCTGGCCGCGAGTTTGCAGCGCATCGGCCTAGCGCTGTTGGTCGCCGTACTCACGGCCATTCCGGTGGGTATCGCCATCGGGCACAACCGCATCGCGCGAGGTATTTTCGACCCGCTGATCGAGTTCTATCGCCCTATCCCGCCGCTGGCGTATTTGCCGCTGATCGTGATCTGGTGCGGCATCGGCGAGTTCTCCAAAGTGCTTCTGATCTACCTGGCGATTTTCGCCCCCATCGCCATATCCACCGCGACCGGCGTGCGCACCGTTGACCCGACGAAATTGCGTGCTGCGCAATCGTTGGGTGCCACTCGCTGGCAGCTGATTCGCCACGTGATCCTGCCCAGCGCGCTGCCGGAAATTCTTACCGGCGTGCGCATCGGGCTGGGTGTCGGCTGGTCGACCCTGGTCGCTGCAGAACTGATCGCCGCGACCAGCGGCTTGGGGTTCATGGTTCAGTCAGCGGCGCAATTTCTGGTGACCGATGTGGTGGTACTGGGAATCCTGGTCATCGCCCTGATCGCCTTTGCCATGGAAATGGGTTTGCGAGCCCTGCAGCGCAAGCTGGTGCCGTGGCATGGGCAGAGTCATTAATGATTCTGCCCCATAGATCTCCACAGACCTCGTAGGACCGGCTTTAGCCGGGAGGGGGACGGTACATTCGATAAACTACTTCGTCAGGAATACTGTCCTCCCGGCTAAAGCCGGTCCTACGACGAACTCCGCAGAAACCCGGATCTTATGATGAACTTCCAGATCTCCCCCCTAAGCCCTGCCCTCGGCGCACAGATCAGCGGCATTGATCTGAGTCAGGAGCTGACCCACGAACAACGCGATGCCATCGAGCAGGCGTTGCTCAGGCATCAGGTGCTGTTCTTTCGCAATCAGCCACTGACACCCCGACAACAGGCGCGATTCGCTGCCAGTTTCGGGGATCTGCATATCCATCCGATCTACCCGAACGTGCCGGAACAACCCGACATACTGATCCTCGACACAGCCGTCACCGATGTGCGTGACAACGCCATCTGGCATACCGATGTGACGTTCCTGCCGACACCGGCAATGGGTGCAGTGCTCAGCGCAAAACATCTGCCGGAATACGGTGGTGATACGTTGTGGGCCAGCGGCATCGCAGCCTACGAAGCGTTGTCACAGCCCCTGAAAACGCTACTCGAAGGCCTGACCGCGACGCATGATTTCACCCGCTCGTTTCCGCTGGCTCGCTTCGGCACCACACCTGAAGACATCGCCCGCTGGGAACAGACCCGCCGTCAGTACCCGCCGATCTCGCACCCGGTAATTCGCACGCACCCAGTCAGTGGTCGCAAGTCGCTGTTCGTCAACGATGGTTTCACCTCGCGTATCAACGAGCTGAGTGAAACAGAAAGTGCGGCGATTCTGACCTTTCTGTTCAGCCACGCGACCCGTCCCGAGTTCACCATTCGCTGGCGCTGGCAGGCCGATGACGTGGCCTTCTGGGACAACCGCGTCACCCAGCATTACGCCGTGGATGACTACCGGCCGCAGCGCCGGGTCATGCATCGGGCGACGATTCTGGGTGATGTGCCGGTTTGAGCGGGGAATCGAACGCCAGGAGAGGCCGAACCGGCTCTCAAGTTCGCGTTGGACCTGTGGGACCGAATTCATTCGGGAATTCATTATTTCAGGCGATACATTGGCTGAGGATTTACCTACCCATTCGCGAATAAATTCGCTCCCACCGGGAATTTGCACTTGCCGGAAAACACAGATTTGCCCACAGAGAAAGCATTGCAATTCGGCACATTCGAGGCCGTTGATCGACTTTATAAACTCGAATTATGGAGCGCAGAATACATGCAATATTTTTATAATAACCTTAGGTCAAAATAGAATTTCACAGCTCACTTCTATAGCCATATGTTGCAGGTACGGATCCAGTTTTCGGGATAACCCAACCCGAGCTTCCCCCCCTCTATACGTTATGAATACAAGAAGGAGCTGTTCATGAGCATCGAATTCATCGGCTACATCGCGACCCAACCCGGCTCGGAAATCCACCCGCGCAGCGGCCCGACCATCCAGCCCGAGTATGTGGCGAAAGTTGCCAAGGCTCATGAAGACGCTGGTTTTGATCGCGCGCTGGTGGCTTACCACTCCAACAGCCCGGACAGCGCCTTCGTTGCCGCCCACGCCTCCAGCGTCACGACAAAACTCAAATTCCTGATCGCCCACCGGCCTGGCTTTATATCGCCAACCGTGGCGGCGCGTCAGTTTGCAACGCTTGATGTGTTCAACGGCGGGCGCACGGCGATCCACATCATCACCGGTGGCGACGACAAGGAGTTGCGCGCCGACGGCAGCCATATCGGCAAGGACGAGCGCTATGCCCGCACCGATGAATACCTGGGCATCGTGCGTCAGGAATGGACCAGCGAAAAGCCGTTCGACCACAAAGGCGAGTACTACCAGTTTGAAGGCGCGCACTCGCTAGTGAAGTCCCCGCAACAGCCGCACATCCCGGTGTATTTCGGCGGCTCTTCGCCTGCGGCCATCGCCGTGGCAGGCAAGCACGCTGATGTCTATGCACTGTGGGGCGAGACTTACGAGCAGGTCCGCGCGGTCGTCAAGGAAGTCCGCGCCGAAGCGGCGAAACATGGCCGGACCGTGCGATTCAGCCTGTCCCTTCGCCCTATCCTGGCGGAAACCGAAGAGAAAGCCTGGGCCCGTGCCGACAGCATTCTAGAGCGCGCCAAAGCCATCGCAGAAGGTAATGGTTTTGTGCGTCGCGAGCCGCCGAACGAAGGTTCGCGTCGCCTGCTGGCGGCAGCGGCGCAAGGTTCGCGCCTGGACAAACGCTTGTGGACAGGCATCGCCGGGTTACTGGGCGCGCAGGGCAACTCGACGTCACTGGTCGGCACGCCAGAGCAGGTCGCAGAGGCATTGCTGGATTACTACGACCTGGGCATCACCACCTTCCTGATTCGCGGTTTCGACCCACTGGACGACGCCATCGACTACGGCAGGAAACTCATTCCGCTGACTCGCGAGCTGGTCGCCAAGCGCGAGCGGGAGGCTCAGGAGAAAGTCGCCTGATGACGCTGCAAAACTTCCAGAGGGCGCAATAGCGCCCTCTTCTTCGTCTGCAAATACTTATCTGTCTTCGAGAGTGCCATGTCGAAACCGCTATTGAACATTCGCCTGCGTCGCCCACTGCTTGCGGGCCTGGCCATTGCTGCCGCATGGACGCTGATGCTGCCTGCCCAAGCCCGTGAAACCGTGCGTATCGGTTATCAGAAGTCCTCGACGCTGATCACCGTATTGAAAACCCAGGGCACGCTGGAAAAGGCCCTGAACGATGCAAACATCGACGTCAGCTGGCATGAATTCCCCAGCGGTTTGCCGTTACTGGAATCGTTGAATATCGGCAACGTCGATATCAGCGCCGATGTCGCCGATACCGTGCCGATCTTTGCTCAGGCAGCTCAGGCTCGACTGACCTACTTCGCCGAAGAGACGCCGTCGCCTTCCGCCCAGGCGATCGTGGTGCCAAAGGATTCGCCCATCAAGGAACTGGCGGACCTGAAAGGCAAGAAAGTCGCTGTAACAAAAGCTGCCGGTACTCACTATTTGTTGATCGCAGCACTGACCAAAGGCGGCTTGAAGTTCTCCGATATCCAGCCTGCTTACCTGACGCCTGCAGATGGCCGTGCCGCGTTCGAAAACAACAAGGTTGATGCCTGGGTGACCTGGGAACCCTTCCTGACCAGCGTGCAGCGCCAGTTGCCCACCCGCACCCTGGCGGACGGCACCGGCCTGGCCAGTTACAAGCGCTACTACCTGACCAGTACGCCGTACGCAAAGGCCCATCCGGAGGTGCTCAAGCTGGTGTTCGATCAACTGCAGAAAGCCGGTCACTGGGTCAAAGGCAATCCGAAAGAAGCCGCTGCCCTGCTCGGCCCGCTGTGGGGCAACCTTGATCCGGCCACGGTAGAAATCGCCAACAGCCACCGCACGTATGAAGTGCGCCCGGTGAAGGCAGACCAACTGGGCGAACAACAGAAAATCGCCGACGCGTTCTTTGCAGCAGGCTTGCTGCCAAAAGCAGTGGATGCCAAGGATGTGGAGATCTGGAAGCCTTAAATACCCAACACACTGATTGGAATGCTTTTTATCTGTAGGAGCGCGCTTGCCCGCGATAGCGTCACCACGGCCAGTAATGTATCGAATGTGGTAAAGCTATCGCGGGCAAGCGCGCTCCTACAGGCCCTGTTTGCTGCAAAACAGCGCAGTGCTATGGACACAGCAGCCCCTGCAGAAAATGCATGACAGCCAAAATGGCCATCGTCCTTCACCACCGCAAAATGTTGCCCCAGCAACAGTCGCCCAACAGACTGTTCCTCCACCGACAGCAAACCCGTGCTGCGTCCCTTCCCAGCCCCTGTATTTCAACTCCCGCCCCTTTGGCACAGAGCCTGCAATATTCCTTTTAAGCAGGAAGCCGATCAGCTGACTGCCATTTTTGTGAATAAGAAAAAACTCTGCCATCGCCTTGCCTGGAGCTGTTCCAAATGAACGCTAAAACCCTGTTTTCCTTTACTCGCGTGAAGCTGTTGATCGGCGCCGGTGTGCTGGCTCTGGGCATGAATCCCTTAGCCTTCGCAGCAGAGACCGCCCCAGCAGAAGTGAAGCTGGATTACGCCTATTACTCGCCCGTGAGCCTGGTGCTCAAGCATTTCGGCTGGCTCGAAAAAGCCCTGCCTGACAGCAAAGTGGGCTCGGTGTTGAGCCAGGGCAGTAACCGCTCGCTGGAATACCTGAACAGCGCTGGCGTCGACTTCGCGTCCTCGGCCAGTCTGGCCGCCGTGCTCAGCCGCGCCAACGGCAGCCCGATCAAGTCAGTTTATGTCTACAGCCGCGCCGAATGGACCGCGCTGCTGGTACGCAAGGATTCGCCGTACAAGACCATCGCCGATCTTAAAGGCAAGAAAATCGCCGCCACCAAAGGCACCGATCCGTACCTGTTCACCTTGCGCGCCCTGCAACAGGCGGGTCTGAAAAAAGACGACGTGGAACTGGTGCACTTGCAGCATCCGGATGGCCGTACCGCACTGGAGAAAGGTGATGTGGACGCGTGGGCCGGTCTTGATCCACACATGGCTGCCAGCGAAGTCCAGGCCGGTTCGCGCCTGCTGTACCGCAATAAGGACTTCAACAGCTATGGCGTGCTGAGCGTCACCGAGAAGTTTGCGAAGGAACATCCGCAGACCATCGAAACCGTGCTGAGCGCCTACGAAAAAGCACGCGAATGGTCGGTCAAGCACCCGGATGAACTGGCTGAGTTACTGGCCAAGGAGTCCGGCCTGCCGCTGGACGTTGCCAAGCTGCAATTGACCCGCACCGACCTGAGCACTCCGCAATTGAGTGGCAAGGATGTCGCCTCGTCCAAGGGCGCAGCGCCGATTCTGGTATCAGAAGAACTGGTTCGCCGTGGCGTCAATGTTGACCAGGTTATTGATCAACTGATCGATCCTGCCTTCAGCAAGACCTTGACGGCGAGTAAGTAAAACCCAGAGCTGCTTCATTCCCCTTGTGGGAGCTGGGCTTGCCCGCGATAAGGCTGGACACGATCTAAAGTAAATCGCGTCCAGTCTTATCGCGGGCAAGCCCAGCTCCCACAGGGGGAATGCATTCCAGTTCAGATGGTTATGTTTAGCTAGAGAACCCCCATGAACAGCAAAAGCAAAGACCTGCCAGCGCCGCTCGCGCTACCCACTCCGTCCTCCGGCGCTGCATGGAAGCGGCGTAGCAAGGGCCTGGTGCTGCCGCTACTGATCATCGTATTTCTGGAGATCATCGTGCGCATCGGCTGGCTGCCCTCTTATCAGATGCCGGCGCCCAGCGAGATCGCTCTGACCCTTGGCGACCTCGCTGACGGACCATTGTGGAAACACATCAGCGCCAGCCTGTTGCGGGTGTTGATCGGCTTCGCAATCGGCACCAGCCTGGCATTGATTTTCGCTGCCTGGGTCGGCCTGAGCCGTGAAGCCGAAGCCTATCTGGAACCCACATTCGCAGGTCTACGCTCGATCCCCAGCCTGGCCTGGGTGCCGCTGCTGCTGTTA
Organism: Pseudomonas sp. ICMP 561; assembly: GCF_002699985.1. Taxonomy (GTDB): domain Bacteria; phylum Pseudomonadota; class Gammaproteobacteria; order Pseudomonadales; family Pseudomonadaceae; genus Aquipseudomonas; species Aquipseudomonas quasicaspiana. The sequence continues at coordinate 46,754 of NZ_LKBT01000069.1, forward strand.
TGGCTGGGCATCGACGAAACCTCGAAAATTGTCCTGATCGCAATCGGCGCGTTCTTTCCTGTGTACCTCAACGGCGTGGCGGCGATTCGTAATATCGACCGCAAACTGGTGGAAGTCGGCCAGATGTATGGCTTCAGTCGGGGTCGGCTGACCCGCCGCATTCTGTTACCCGCCGCCCTGCCCGGCCTGTTCACCGGCTTTTGCACCGGNGTTCACCGGCTTGCGCAGCGGCATGAGCCTGGCATGGATGTTTCTCGTCGCCGCAGAGTTGATAGCGGCCACCAAAGGCCTCGGCTACCTGCTCAGCGACGGCCGGGAAACCTCGCGGCCTGACATCGTGCTGGCAGCCATTATCGTGTTGGCGGTGCTCGGCAAGATCAGCGACGGCATTCTGGCCGGTCTGGAAAAGCGCTTTCTGGCCTGGCGCGACACGTTCAGTGGCCAGGGCACAGGAGAATAGAGATGAGCGAAGTCCTGTTGGATATCAACGTGCACCGCAAGTCGTTCGGCAGCACCACCGTGCTGCACAACGTGCATGTGCGATTGCACGACCGGGAAGTCATCAGCCTGCTGGGACCCAGTGGCTGCGGCAAGAGCACACTTTTACGGATCGTCGCCGGGCTGGAAAAAGACTATCAGGGCGAGTTGAACCGCACCGCCGACGAAGTGGCGTTTGTGTTCCAGGAACCGCGCCTGATGCCGTGGCTGACGGTGGAGCAGAACATCGGTTTCAGCGACGACAAGCATTACGACAAGGCCTGGGTCACCCGGCTGATCGAAGAAGTCGGTTTGACGGGGTTTGCCGATGCCCTGCCCAAGGCGCTGTCCGGCGGGATGGCGCAACGCGTGGCCATTGCCCGCGGGCTGTACTCGCATCCCAAAGTCCTGCTGCTGGACGAGCCGTTCAGCGCGGTGGACGCCTTTACCCGGATGAAGCTTCAGGATTTGCTGCTGCAGCTCGCCCAACGGCACGCCATCGCCCTGTTGCTGGTGACCCATGACGTGGATGAAGCGCTGTACCTGAGTGATCGGGTTCTGGTGATGGGCAACCGGCCGGGCAATATTCGTCAGGAGCTGGCCGTGGAACTGGCGCACCCGAGGGATCGGCGGGATGCCGTGATGGCGAACCTCAAAGCGCTTTCGCTGACAGAGTTGCAGCAGGCGCATGTGATTTGAGATTGAGCTAACACCACCCTGTTGCAAGCCTGTGCAAAAACTGTGGGACCGAATTCATTCGGGAAGGCGGTATTTCAGACGATACAAAGGCTGTGGATTTACCGGCCCCTTCGCGAATGAATTCGCACACAGGATTTGTGTTTGCAGTCAAAAATAGCCCACATACAAAGGGTTTTCATTCACAAATCCAGCCTTGAAAGGCTCACCGCACATTCGCGAACCGGCGCAGATTATCCTGCACGGCAGGCGCCTCTACAGCCTCCTGAGCCGCCGCGCTGTCCACACCCAGCAAGCCCAGCAACCGCGCACGAATCGCCTGAAACCCGGCCTGTCCGGTGCTGCGCTGACGCTGCAGGTCGATGCGTACTTCTGCGGCGATCTTCCCCTGCTCCAGCACGATCACCCGATCAGCCAGCAGAATCGCTTCGTCCACGTCATGCGTGACCAGCAACACCGCCGGGGTGTGTTTGCGCCATAGTTCAATGATCATTTGATGCATGCGAATCCGGGTCAGCGCATCCAGCGCCGCGAACGGTTCATCGAGCAACAGCAACCTGGGCTCGCGCACCAGCCCCCGGGCCAGTGCAACCCGCTGAGCTTCACCACCTGATAGGGTCGCCGGATAAGCATTGATCCGATGGGCCAGCCCCACCTCATTCAGCGCCTCGAGGGCTCGGGCATGTGGATTTTTGATATCCAGACCGAGCACGACGTTTTTCCAGGCGTTTTTCCACGGCATCAACCGTGGCTCCTGAAACACCGCCGCCCGTGCCAAGGGAACCCGCAATTGACCGCTGTCGATGGAGTCCAGCCCGGCCAGCGCCCGTAACAAGGTAGTTTTGCCCGAGCCACTGGCCCCCAGCAACGCGACGAACTCACCCGGCGCGATGTCCAGATTCAGCTCGTCGATCACCTTCTGCTGACCGAACTGACGGACCACATTACGCAGTTGTACCGGCGCAGGCTCTTTCGCCGGTAAAGGGGTTTGATGGGAATGCAAAACATCCAGAGCAGCCATGGTCAATTCCTTGCGAAAGTGGGACGCCAGGCCAGCGCATAGCGCTCCAGCGTGCGAATGATTGCGTCGATGACCAGCCCGAGAATGCTGTAGATCAACAGGCAAATAACGATCACGTCGGTACGCATGAAGTCCCTGGCATCACTGGCCAGATAGCCGATACCGGCGGTGGTGTTGATCTGTTCGACGAACACCAGCGCCAGCCAGGAAATCCCCAGCGAGTAACGCAGGCCGACGAAAAACGATGGCAACGAACCAGGCAGGATCACGTGCCAGATCAACTGGCGACGATTGAGGCCCAGGGTATTGGCCGCTTCAATCAGCTTGGGGTCGATGTTGCGAATACCGGAGTACAGGTTGAGGTAAACCGGAAACGTGGTGCCGGTGACGATCAGCGCAATCTTGGTGAACTCGCCGATGCCGAACCAGAGAATGAACAACGGCACCAACGCCAGCGAAGGAATGGTGCGCAGCATCTGCAGGGGCGAGTCGAGGATCACCTCGCCTTTCTTCGACAGGCCGGTAATCAAAGCGGCCACCACTCCGATGATCACACCAATACTCAGCCCCAGCAGCGCCCGTTGCAGAGACACCCACAAGTGAGTACCCAACTCACCGGACTCGATCATCGCCCACAACGTCCCGCCGATTTGCGACGGCGCGGCAATTACCCGGCTGGGCAGCAGGCCGAGTTGTGAAGCCAACTCCCAAATCAACAGCAAGGCAATGGGGCTCAGCAGACGTACAGCAAAATCGGGGGCTTTCCAGCGCTCCCGACGTGCTGAAGTCGCGACGGACGGGGCCTTGTCGACGATCAGAAAACCGCCTTCCGAATGTTGTGAATCAAGGGCTTTTTCGGACATGGGTTTCTTCCTGAGACGTGAGGCTTATCAAACGGGATCTATCAAAAAGTGCACATTATTGAATTGAAATGCATTTTCTGCAGGAGCTGCCGAAGGCTGCGAAACGATCATCCGAACACACCGCCATCGCAGCCTTCGGCAGCTCCTACAAATCCAATGCTTGCTGCGAGGTAGCGTCGTGCCATAGAGACCGGGGCTACCGGCAACAGAAACTCACTCTTTATAAGAAGTATCAGTCCGCTCCAGTTCACGAATCAGGGCATTCCAGTGGCGGGCAACGCCTGGGCCATGGCCGTCCGCGAAGACCTTGGCCTGCTCTTCAACCCGGGCCACAACTTCAGCCGGCGGATAGATCAGTTCGTCATTGCCCGCCGATTGCGCCGCCACCTGAATGTTGCAGGCGTATTCCAGACGATGCAGTTGCTGGAACGCATGCTCGACGCTGACACCGCCGGTCAGCAGCCCGTGGTTACGCAAGATCATCACGCTCTTGTCGCCCAGATCCGCCACTAGCCTTTCGCGCTCGTCGAGGTCCAGCGCCACACCTTCGTAGCCGTGATAAGCAATGCGCCCTGAAAAGCCCAGTGAGTGTTGAGAGATCGGCAGCAAACCGCCTTTTTGTGCTGAAACAGCGATGCCATCGCGGGTATGGGTGTGCAGCACCGCCACCAGATCGTGGCGCGCAGCATGGATAGCGCTATGAATGACATAACCTGCGTAGTTGATGCCCAAGCCGGTCGGGTCGTCGACGATGGTCCCGTCGAGATCGACCTTGACCAGATTCGACGCGCTGATTTCATCGAACAGCAAGCCGAAAGCGTTGATCAGGAAGTGCTCTTCCTTGCCTGGCACGCGCGCCGAAAAGTGCGTGTAGATGTGGTCGGTCCAGCGTTTCTGCGCCGCCAGACGATAAGCCGCCGCCAGCTTGACCCGTACCTCCCACTCTTCTGGCGATACACGCTCGCGGACGCTGCCGGACTGTTGGGACTGTAGAGGCAAGGGACTGACATTGCTCATGGGGCTGCTCCGTAAAAATGCGGGACCGACAGATGCGGTACATGTGGGAGCAGCCTAAACGCATAAGAAACCATTTAAAAAGCACATTTTAATCTAAGCTAATTATTAAATTTACTGATTTTGAAACCGGCAACCTGTTAGGCCTCTGAAATCAGTTAATGCATTTTTGTTCTATGTTAATCATAAAAAAATAGCATATTAAAAATAATCATTATGCTTATATCTCGATCAGCACAACAGCATCCCTACCCGACCCCTCTCCAGGCGGAGGTTAATCCTTAACAACAAAGAGAGTGACCGCCATGTCCACGATTCCTGAGCAGCAGGTCCAATCCCCTTCTCGCCAACAACCTGCACTGCAAGTAGTCAGGTCCCTGAAAGTCACCAGGCTGGAGCCCACCATCGGTGCAGAGATTGCCGGAGTGGACTTGACTCGGCCCATCTCGCCCCAACAACGCGATGAAATCCGCGCGTTGTTGCTGGAACACAAAGTGATTTTCTTCCGCGACCAGAACATCGACAGCGCGCAACAGATCGCTTTTGCCAAGGAGTTCGGCGAGCTGTACGAACACCCGACCACGCAAAAGAACGACACCAGCAAACCCTACGCACACTTGATTCAGGCCCAAGAGGCACGAGAGCTGTACGGTCCGAAAACAACGGGACGTTGGCACACCGACACCAGTTGGTTACTGAAGCCTACGTTTGGCGCGGTACTGCGGGCGGTGGACTTGCCGGAGGTCGGCGGCGATACCGTCTGGGCCGACGCCGGTGCGGTGTATCGGGCATTGCCGGATCAACTGCGCGAAGAAATCGACACGCTGTTTGTGGTCCACGACTTCAAAAAATCCCTGGATGCAGTGGGCTACGACTACCCGATCCTGGCGCATCCACTGGTGCGTACCCATCCGGAAACCGGTGAAGACAGCCTGTTCATCAATTTCTCGCAAAACCCTTCAGTGATCGGCTGGGAACCTGAGCGCAGCAAGCGACTGATCGAACGCCTGCTTCAGGCATTCAACAAGCCGGAACACCACGTGCGCTTCAAATGGCGCGAGCACTCCATCGCCTTCTGGGACAACCGCTCCACCCTGCACTACCCGGTCTACAACTACGGCGACTACCCGCGACGCATGGAACGCGTGCTGATCGCCGACGATGATATTCCGCATCGAGTGCGGCGTCCGGCTAACGCATGAACCAAACATTCAAGCCAAGTGACTCCCCGTGGGAGCGCGGCTTGTCGGCGATAAGGCTGGACTCGGTTCACTTCAGACCGCGGTGAACTTATCGCTGGCAAACCATGCTCCCACAGAAGTGCGCGCAAGCAACATCTGCGAGCCCCAAGGAAGCCGTCATGCATAAAAGCAAACCCCTTCCCCAGTAAACTGACATCAGGAGCTTCACCCATGAGCGAATCACTGAATCAACTGTTGGCAGACCTGCATGCCGAACGCCTGGCCAACTGGGCACCGGAAGCCTTGCAGGTCAATATCAACCAGCGCCAGACCCTGGTAGATGCCGCGCAACATGCGCGCTTTATTCAGAGCGGCGATCCGATCCCGGACTTCCAGTTGCTCAACGTCGAAGGCGGTACGCTGACGCGTGAAAAACTCACGGCCTATGGCCCCGCAGTGTTGATTTTCTTCCGTTTTGCGGGCTGCCCGGCGTGCAACATTGCCCTGCCTTACTACCAGCGCCAGTTGTTCCCGAAACTGCAGGCATTGGGTGTGCCGCTGGTAGCCGTCAGCCCGCAAGTACCGGAACGGCTGATCGAGATCAAACAGCGTCATGACTTGCAGTTTCAGGTCGCGACCGACAAGGACAATACCCTGGCGCGGCAGCTGGGCATTCTCTACAGCTTCGACGAAGCGTCGCGCAAAGCGGCTTTGAGCAAAGGTGGCGGCGGTATTGGCGAAGTCACGGGCACCGGCACTTGGGAATTGCCGCAACCGGCAGTGGTGGTGATCGGTCAGCACGGCGAAGTGATCTTTGCTGAAGTCAGCCCGGACTGGCTGGTGCGCACCGAAGCCGAGGTGATCGTACAGGCGGTCAGCGAAGCGCTGGGTGAACGCGAGGTACAGATCGCGGTTTGAGGTGACTGAATCGACGCTATCGCGAGCAAGCTCACTCCTACAGGACCCCGTTCCGACTGTAGGAGTGAGCTTGCTCGCGATAGCGATCTTGCAGGCAACACAAAAAACCTCCGGTACAAGTGCCCGGAAGTCCCCCTCAATACCCCCGCTTGAAATCCACCCGTTCAGCCAGTGGCTCGCCCTTGTGGAAACGCAGCAGGTTGCTCACGAACTGGTCGACAACATTACCCCACAGGTCGCCGGTAGCCGGGGAAACGTGTGGCGACAGGCGGATTTTCGGGTGGCTGTAGAACGGATGGTCGGCGGGAGATGGCTCCTTCTGGGCGACATCCAGCGTTGCCCGACTCAACTGCCCGGCATCCAGCGCAGCCACCAGTGCCTCCTCATCGACCAGACTGCCTCGTGCGATGTTGATCATGTGCAGACCTGGCTTGGCGTGACTCAACAACTCGGCGTTGACCAGATGCCGCGTCTCCTCCGTAGCGGGGGCCGCGACGACCACATGATCAGACTCCGCAAACAATGCCTGCAGAGTCTTCGCACGCTCAACGCCCGGCACATAAAACGGCTTGCCTGAATGATTGGTCGCGATCACCTTCACGCCCAACGCTTGTGCGCGAATCGCCAACGCACTGCCTATCGCGCCAAAGCCAACGATTCCCAACACGCTGCCACTGACCAGTTGTAGAGAATGCCGCTGCCACTGCGATGCTTCGGAGATCCAGACCTCGGGAAAGCGCTTGGCACTGGCAAGAATCGCCGCCAACGCAAACTCCGCTACGGCCACCGCAGACGTGCCACGGGCCGACGTGACCTGCGGCACTTCAAACAGCCATTCCGGGTAGGTATCAATGCCGGAAGAAGACAGGTGAATCCATTGCAGGTTGAACGGCCAGCCCTCTGGACGTGGCGGCTTCTCACCACTGCCCGCGCGGAACACCGGGCGTGCCAGCAAAATAGTCGCCTCGGCGGGAATAGAGCTCGGCGCACCGGTGCCAACCGGCACAAATGAGTACTCAGGCAAACGCCGACGCAGCAGCTCGTTGACCTCTTCGTCATGCTGAGTGGCAATTACAGTCTGTGTCATGAAAACCTCGTGGCTAGAACGCGGGTGGCGCGCAAGGCCACCCGTTCATGGTTAACGGCCATGAGGCCGGATTGAGCATGAACATAAGCGTTGAACACAGGCCTGTGAAATGCCAATGCGATCTAACCTAATATTATTTTTTATTATTAATTTATTTTTTTATATCAGCATATAGCATGAATATGGATGTTCCGAGATGAACCCGGTCCTGTACAGACTGTGTAGGAGTGAGCTTGCTCGCGATGCGATGCGTCAGCGAAAAATGCGCTGCCTGACCCCATGCCATCGCGGGCAAGCGCGCTCCTACAGCTGAAAAGCATCCCGGTACGGGTAGTTATTTCATGTTTGATGAGAGCTCGCGGACTCCTACAGAATCGGACTCGACCTCGAAAGCTACCCGTGCCGATTGGCCGGAATGGGCAAGCCAAGGTGTTCGCGCAACGTTGCGCCGCTGTATTCCTCGCGGAACAGCTTGTGCTTGCGCAGGATCGGCAGCACGCCGTCGATGAAATGATTCAGGCCTTCAGGGAAGTAAGCCGGCATAAGGTTAAAGCCGTCAGCAGCCTCCCCCTCAAACCAGGCGATCAATTCATCGGCCACGGTTTGTGGCGTGCCGACGATGATTTTGTGGCCGCGGGCACCTGCCGCCAGGTTGCAGATCTGCCTCAGGGTCAGCCCGTCCCGATGGGACAGGTCCAGCAATAACTGAGCACGGCTTTTCATGTTTTGCGGCAGTGGCAAGTCCGGCAGCGGCTGATCCAGATCGAACCCGGACAAATCGTGGCCAAGACGGTCGGCGACCATCAATAACGCTGCTTCCTGATCGGTCCAGCTTTGCAGTTGATCAAAGCGCGCCTGCGCCTCGGCGGCCGTTGCGCCAAGGATCGGCATAACGCCCGGCATCACCAGACAATGTTCCGGTTTGCGGCCCTGAGCGACGACCTGGCCTTTGAGGTCACGATAAAATTCCTGGGCCTCGGCCAGGCCCTGCTGAGCGGTGAACACCACTTCGCCGATTCGCGCGGCCAATGCCATGCCCGGCCCCGACGATCCGGCCTGAATCAATACCGGATGACCTTGCGGCCCACGGGTGACGTTCAACGGTCCGGCGATAGAGAAAAACTCGCCTTTATGATCCAGCCCATGCAGCTTGGCCGGGTCGAGAAAGACGCCGGTATCCGGGTCTTGTACATAGGCATCGTCTTCCCAGCTGTCCCACAGACCACGCACCACATCGACAAACTCTTCGGCGACCGCGTAGCGCTGAGCGTGGTCAGGATGGGTGGCGCGGGTGAAGTTGGCGGCGCTGTCGTAACCAGTGGTGACTACGTTCCAGGCAGCCCGCCCTGCGGACAGATGATCCAGCGTGGCGAACTGTCGGGCGATGGTGTACGGCTCGCTGTAGGTAGTAGATGCCGTGGCGGCCAAACCGATTTTTTCGGTGATGGAAGCCAGTGCGCCGAGCAGTGCCACCGGCTCAAGGCGCACGATCATCGATGGATGTTCCTTGCCATTGGTGACCAGTTTGTCGCCGAAGAACACCATGTCGAATTTGGCCCGTTCGGCAGCCAGGGTCAGTTGGCGGATCAACGGGAAGTTCTCGCTGCCTGCCTGGGCGCCAGGGTAACGCCAGCCCGCAGAATGATGACCTGAGGCCTGAATGAACAGGCCCAGGCGCATATGTCGATCAAGCTTGCTCATGGGTCAACTCGATAACGGGATGAATGGAAACCATCATGTGTCGGGGTGGCACTCGATGGGTCCCGGTGAAGTAATGGATAAAAAATCGGGATATGGAAACGGTTGTAACCATAGAACGAATCGATATAAGAAAATAAGAAATCTAACTATTTTTATAATAAAAATAAATGATCCTGGCTGTCCACGTTTTGTTGCCCACGGGCCGCGATCAGCTTCTGCCGCCGCATTACAATGCGACGTCCTCCCGGCTAAAGCTGGTCATACGGAATAGCGCGGTCTCTATGGGGACGTGTTCGCGAGAGGCCATTGCTCTGAAAAAAACAGTGGCCTGCACAACGCCTCGCCAACAAGTTGGCTCCCAACGGGCGAGGTCTGTCTGGAGCAAGACAGAGTCTGCTGGTGCCCCGTGCGCGCCTGCAGAAAATACATCAACCCAATAGAAACGGCGCTGGATCAATCGGCGAAGGCTGGTCCAGTATTTGCGCGGCGAGGAGTCTGGCGCTGCCCAGTGCCAGGGTGAAGCCCAGAGCCCCTTGCCCGACGTTCAACCACAGGTTGCTGAAACGCCCTGCCCGATCAATGATCGGTTTGCTGTGCGGGGTGCTGGGGCGTAGACCGGCCCAGGTCCGGGCTTGATCAAGGTCTAGCTGCGGGAAGGTTTCGGCGACCTGCTGCTTGAGCAACGCAATCCGGGCCGGGTCGACTTCGGCGCGATCCACGCCCATGTCTACCATCGCCGCGATACGCAGACGCTCACCCAGCGGTGCATAGACCACTTTGCGTGAGGCATCGGTCACGCTCAGCCTCGGCGCTTCGCTGCCCGCCGCCATGGGCACGCTCAGGCTGTAGCCGCGCAAACCATACAGCGGGAGTTTTACACCCAATGGACGCAGCAACGGCACGCTGAACATCCCGGCGGCGACCACCACAGCATCGGCTTCCAGGTCCCCCTTATCGGTGCGCACCGCCACCACCCGATGCCCCTCATGCACCAGTTCGCGCACCTGGGTTCCCAGCGCCAGAGTCACGTTGGGCATCAGCTCCAGCAAACCGCGTAGCCCCGTGCAAAAGCCCGCGCAGTCAGCAGTCGCTTCGCCGGGGGTGTAGATGCCTCCGGCGAGCTCATGGCCGATACCGCGCAAGGTCGGCTCCAGCGCGACGCACGCCGCACCGTCGAGGATTTTTTGATCCGCGCCCAACGAGCGCTGCCAGTCAACCATGGGTTCAGCGCCCGCCAGGGCCTTGGCATCGCGATAGATCACCAGTTTGCCGCTGCGCAACAGGTCGAATTGCAACGCGTGCTGGCTCAACAGCTCATCCAGCGAATCGCGGCTCAAGTACGACAGGCCGAGCATGTCACCAATGGTCCGGCGCACCGCCGAGGTCGTGCAACTGGCGAGAAACTCCGTACACCAGCGCCATTGCGCGGGGTCAAGACGCGGGCGGAAGCGCAAGGGCGAGTCGTCACGCAGCAGCCATTGCGGCAACTTGCTGATCACCGAAGGATCAGCCAAGGGCGCGACATAGCTGTAGCTGAGCTGCCCGCCATTGGCGAAACTGGTTTCCTGAGCGACCTCCTGATGGCGGTCCAGCAGGGTCACCTGACCCCCTTGGTTAGCCAGATACCAGGCGCTGGTCAGCCCGACGACACCGGCACCTATCACGATTACCTGCACGCTGTGTCTCCTTTGGTTGATTAGCACGGGGTTATGGTTGACCGTCAAATCGGTACTGGCGCTGAAGGTTGGAGTTGGCTAGTTTCCCTGACTCACTTATCCCGTCAGGAGTCGCCATGAGCATCCAGAGAATTTCCGTCACCCCACGCCTTGCAGGCGCCGTTGTCCACAATGGTCTGGCCTGGTTGTCCGGCCAGGTGCCAGACGACCGCAGCCAGGATTGCGCCGGACAGACTCGCCAGGTGCTGGCCAAGATCGACGCCCTGCTCGCCCAGGCTGGCAGCGACAAATCAAAACTGCTCAGCGCGCAGATCTGGCTCAAGGACATCGACGCTGATTTCGCCGCCATGAACGAAGTCTGGAGCGAATGGCTGCCTGAAGGCGCAGCACCGGCCCGCGCCACCATCAAGGCCGACCTGGCCTCGCCGGATGTACGAGTGGAAATCATGCTGACGGCTGCCATCAGCTAACCACGCGCAGCGGCAGGCTGGCGTTTCAACAAACGTCCCTGCCGCCGGGTGACCTGGCCGCCTTCATAGCTCGGCACGCCATTGACTACCACCAGATCAATGCCCGGCGCCTGACGGCACGGATCGCTGTAAGTCGCGACATCCTCGATGCGCTGCATATCCACCAGCACCAGATCAGCAAAACCGCCTTCGCGCAGTTCACCACGATCCTGCAAGCGGAAGCGTTTCGCGGACAGCCCGGTCATCTTGCGTACCGCTTCGGCCAGATCAAACAGCTTCAGGTCCCGGCAATAATGCGCCAGCACCCGTGGAAAAGTGCCCCACAGGCGCGGATGCGGATTGGGGTCATTGGGCAAACCGTCGGAACCGATCATCGACAACGGGTGCGCGAGAATCTGGCGTACGTCGTCTTCACTCATCATGTGGTAGATCGCCCCGGCCGGACGCAAGCGCTCGGTGGCTTCCAGCTGCGACACATCCCACTGCGCGGCAATGTCTTTCAGTGTCTGTCTGGCCATCTCCGGATGCGGGTCGGACCAAGTGATGTAAATCTCCATTTTGCCGTCCACCCGCCACGCATCCAGGGTGGTGGAACTGGCTGCATAGGGATAGCAATCACAGTTGCAGGGTTGTCCGGCGGCGGCTTGTTCCAGAGCGGCCAGGGCCAGCGGTGCGCGGCCCCAGTTACCGGCACCGGCGCATTTCAGGTGCGAGATCACCAGATCGGCACCGGCCTTGCGTGCGGTACTGAACGACTCCTCCAGAGAGTCCAGCAAACCTGCGTGCTCGTCGCGCATGTGGGTGGTGTACAACGCACCTTCGGCACCGACAATATCCACCAGCGCCTGCACCTCACTGGCCGGCGCCTGCTTCGCGTTGGTGTAAGCCAGCCCTGAGCTGAGGCCGATGGCCCCGGCGTCGAGCGCGCCCTGCAAGGCGCTGCGCATGTGTTGCAGCTCATCCCGATTGGCCGGGCGATCAAAGCCGGGCATGACATTGCTGCGCAGCGCGGTGTGGCCGACTAGTGCCGCGACGTTGACGGCGGGCCGGGCCTGTTCGACCGCAGCCACATAGGCCTGGAACGTTGGATAAACAAAAGCCTCACGACCGCCCAGCAGGTTCATCGGGTCTGGCGGCACACCGGGCAGCGTGACCGGCGAGGCGCTGATACCGCAATTACCAACAATGACGGTGGTCACGCCCTGAGATATTTTGGCGAGCATGTCCGGCGTGCGAATCACATTGGTGTCGTCATGAGTGTGAACATCGATAAAGCCCGGCATCAGGCAACGTCCATTGCCGTCAATGACACGCTCTGCCGAGTGCCCGGCAAGATCGCCAATAGCGATGATGCGATCAGCGCAGGTTGCCACATCGGCCACGTAAGGCTCGGCACCGGTGCCATCGACGACCGTGACCTGCCGAAACAACAAATCAAAGGTCATACGCACGCCCTCTGACCAGTCACAAAATCCCAGCCCTTGCCCGGCACGGCATCCATCAACTGGCGGGTGTAGCTGTGTTGCGGATTACCCAGCACCTGCCCGGCAGGACCGTATTCGACGAGCTGACCGTGCTGCATCACCAGTACGTCGTCACACAACTGCGCAGCGACCCGCAGGTCGTGGGTGATAAACAAAATGGCGACGCCCAGACGTTGCTGGATATCGTCGAGCAGTTTCAGGACCTGAGCCTGCACGGAAACGTCCAGCGCTGACACCGCCTCATCGGCGACGATCACATCCGGCTCCATGGCCAGGGCGCGGGCGATGGCGATGCGTTGGCGTTGACCACCGGAAAACTGATGAGGGAAACGCTCAATGGCATCCGCCGGCAGCCCCACCAGCTCCAGCAACTGCTGACCGCGCTGCCAGGCCTCGGCGAAACTCATGCCGTAGTTCATCGGACCTTCGATCAGGCTTTTACCGATGGTCATGCGCGGGTTCAACGAGCGGTTCGGGTCCTGAAAAATCATCTGGATACGTTTGCGATGAGGCTTGAGCCCGGCCGAAGACAGCTCGGAAATGTCCTTGCCGGTGACTCGCACCGCACCATGCGTTGGCGTCAGCAAGCGCATTACGCAGCGCGCCACCGTGGACTTTCCGGAACCACTTTCACCCACAATCCCCAGCGTACGTCCGCGCTTGAGCAAGAACGACACTTCATGCACCGCCCGCGTGCCCGGACGCTGCTTGCCAAACCAGCTGAGCACACCGCCCGCCGCCGGGTAGACCTTGCCCAGTTCACTGACATCCAGCACCACCTGCGGGCTGGACTCCCGCCGCGACGGACGGGGCTTCAGGGCTGGCACGGCCGCCAACAACGCCTGAGTGTAGGGCTCACGAGGCCGGGACAGCACGTCGTCGACAGTGCCGGATTCGACGATTTCACCATGGCGCATTACGCAAACCCGGTCGGCGATGTCCACCACCACGCCCATGTCGTGGGTAATGAACAGCACGGCGGTGCCATGCTTTTGCTGCAGCTCGCGGATCAGTTTGAGAATCTGCTGCTGGGTGGTGACGTCCAGTGCTGTCGTCGGTTCATCGGCAATCAACAGACGCGGCTCCAGAACCAGCGCCATGGCAATCATGATCCGCTGGCGCTGACCACCGCTCAGTTGATGCGGATAGGCATCGTGGATGCGCTCGATGTCCGGCAGATGCACCTGAGACAAGGCATCCATGACTTTCGCCCGGCGCTGGGTCGCAGTCAGGCGGGTGTGAGTTTGCAAGACTTCGTCAATTTGCCGCCCGACACTGAGGACGGGATTCAGGGCGGTCATCGGTTCCTGAAAAATCATCGCCATGCTATTGCCGCGCAACGCCTTGAGGCGGCCATTGCTGACCGCCAGAACGTCTTCACCTTCGAGCAGGATGCGTCCGCTTTCAGCCAGAAGCGCGCCTTTGGGCAGCAGTCCCAGGGTAGCCAGAGAGGTCACTGATTTTCCCGAGCCACTCTCGCCCACCAGGCACAAGGTTTCCCCTGCGGCGATCTCGAACGAAATGTTGTGCAGGATCGGCTTGCCTTCGGCTGTGCTCACGCAGAGCTGTTCAACGCGCAGAACTTCACTCATGCCGCGCCCCTCTTTTTCATCCGTGGGTCCAGGGCATCGCGCACCGAGTCCCCCAACAGGTTGATCGACAGAATGCACAGTGACAGCGCCAGGCCAGCCCACAACACCAGTGATGGCTTGAGCTGGAAGTACACCCGTCCCTCGGAAATGATGTTGCCCCAACTCGGAATTTCAGTACCGATGCCTGCGCCGAGGAACGACAGGATCGCTTCGGTCAAAATCGCCGAGGCGCAGATATAGGTGCCTTGTACGATCAGCGGCGCGACAGTCGTGGGCATCAAGTGACGCAGTAAAATCCTGAAGGTCGACGTGCCCATCAACACGGCGGCTTCGACATAAGGTTCTTCCCGTGCCGACAGCACCCGGGAACGCACCAGACGTACGACCTGGGGAATTTCCGGAATCATGATGGCGATCATCACGGTCCAGATCCCGGCGCTGCTCAGGGACACGATGGCAATCGCCAGCAGCACGCCGGGGATCGCCATCAGGCCATCCATGACGCGCATCAACACCGCGTCCAGGCCACGGAAATAACCCGCCAGCAAACCCAACGGCAACCCGATCAGAATGCTCAGGACGGTCACGCCGATACCGACCATCAGCGAAACCTGTGCGCCGTAGACAATCCGCGAAAACAAATCGCGACCGTAAGCGTCGGTGCCCAGCCAGAAATCGGCGCTGGGCGGTTTGAGTCGGTTGGCCGGTGACAAGGCTACCGGGTCGTGGTTGGCCACCCACGGCGCAAAAATCGCCATGGCAATGATCAACACCAGAACCACCAGTGATATCGCCGAAACCAGCGGCACCCGTGGCAGGCCGATCAGGCGTCGCCGGGGTCCGGGCAGGGTCAGAGAAGCGGATTTGCTCACAGTCAGGCCCTCAGTAACGGATGCGTGGATCGCTGATCGCGTACGACAGATCGATCAGCAGATTGATGACGACATACACACCGCTGGTCAGCAGGATCATGCCCTGGATCACCGGGTAGTCACGGGCCAGCACTGCATCGACGATCAAGCGCCCCAGTCCCGGTATGTTGAAGACACTTTCGGTCACTACGACGCCGGAGATCATCATGGCGAAGCCGGTGCCGATCACGGTGAGAATCGGGATCATGGCGTTACGCAACGCATGGCGAAACAGCACATGCACTTCGGACAGCCCCTTGGCCCGGGCGGTGCGGATGTAGTCTTCGCCAAGGACTTCGAGCATGCTCGCCCGGGTCATGCGCGCCACCAGTGCGATGTACACCGACGACAAGGTCAACGCAGGCAGAACGATGCGCTGGGCGAACGGCCCAATGCCGTCACTGATACTGCGAAATCCCTGGACTGGCAGCCATTTCAGTTCGATGGCGAATACCGTAATCAGCACGTAACCAATCACGAATACCGGCACTGAAAAACCGAGCACGGAGGTGGACATGACCAGATTGTCGATCCAGCTACCGTGTTTCCAGGCTGCCAGTACGCCCAGCGGCACGGAAATCAGGATGGTGAACATGATCGATACCAGCGCGAGGCTGAGGGTCGGCTCTACCCGTTGACCTATCATATCCAGCACCGGGGTATGGGCCATTAGCGAAGTACTGAAGTCGCCCTGCAGCAGTTGCGCTATCCAGACGAAAAATTGCCGGTACAGCGGCTGGTTCAGACCCAGGCTTTCGCGAATGGCCGCCAACTGCTCCGGGGTTGCCATGTCACCGGCAATGATCGCCGCCGGATCCCCCGGCGACAGCCGCAGCAACAGGAAGACGAACAGCGCCACCACCAACATGACCGGGATCGCCGCCAGAATGCGGCGAAAGAAGTAACTGAGCATGGGCTTGATCCGTTGTCTGGTACACAAACATGAAATTCGCAGGACCGGCTTTAGCCGGTCCTGCGGGACTGCGCAGGTCCTGCGGGAGCGAGGCTTGCCCCGAGTTCAGCCTTCAATCCTTCTTCACATTCCAGAACACCGTCGATGGCCCTGGCAGCAGGCCGTTGACACGTGCACTCCAGGCCGACACGTCGTGGTACTGGCCAAGCGGGATGTAGCTCACCTGATCCATCGCACGCTTCTGGATTTGCACAGCAATTTCTTTCTGCTTGACCGGTTCAGTCGCCGTCGCGAACGCCACGCGCAACTCGTCCATCTGAGGATCGGTCGGCCAGCCGAACCAGGCGCGTTTGCCGCCCCCGTCAAGCATCGGGTTGACCACCGGGTTCCAGATGGTCTGCACGTTCCAATAGGTGAAGAACAGGTTCCAGCCGCCCTGAGCGGGCGGGTTCTGATTGGCGCGGCGTGACACCAGGGTCTGCCAGTCCATCGGTTGCAGGTCGACCTTGAAGCCGACGTTACGCAAAGCCTGGGCCGCGACCACCGGTTGCGGCGCCTGGCTAGGTACGTCGGTGGGCTGCATGATCACTACAGGCGTGCCGTCATACCCGGCTTTCTTGAGCAAGGCCTTGGCCTCTTCAGGATTGCCACCCTTGAGCAGCGACCCACCGCCTGCCTCGGTTTCTAGCTCTGTGCCACAGGCGAAGACTGAAGCGCACTGACGGAAATACTTCGGATTGCCCACCAGCGCATCAAGCACGTCTTTCTGGTTCAACGCCAGCATGGCGGCGCGGCGGATGTCCGGGTTGTCGAATGGAGGGTAAAGGAAGTTCATGCGCCCGCCGGTCATCGACCCCAGATCGCTGAGTACGCCGGTCTTGAGGTTGTCGTCCGCTTCGACCATGGGCAGCAGGTCGATGGGCAATTGCTCGATGAAGTCGATATCGCCAGAAGACAGTGCGTTGATCGCGGTCATGCGATCGGGCATGTTGATCCACTCGACCCGGTCCACATTGACGACCTTGCCACCGGCCGTACCGCTTGGGGCTTCTTTGCGCGGCACGTACTCTTTGAATTTTTCGTAAACCACGCGATTGCCGGGATCGAACTCGCTGGCGACAAACCGGTACGGCCCGGAGCCGGTGTAGTCGGTGATCATCTTGCCTTCCGGGGTGTTGGCAACCCGCTCAGGCATCATGAAGGCTGCCACCGAGGACGGTTTGGCAATCAGCGGCAGCACGTAGCCGAAGGGTTTGGCCAGCGTCAGGACGATGGTGTGCTCGTCGCTGGCCACCAGACTGGCGGTGTACTGCATCATCAACTTGCCGCCCACGTCGTAATGCGCCCAACGTTTCAGGGAGGCCACGCAATCCGCCGCGGTCACTGGCTTGCCATCGTGCCAGAGCAGACCGTCGCGCAGTTTGAAGGTATAGGTCAGGCCGTCAGGCGACAGGGTCCAGTCGGCCATTTGCGGCTTGGGCACGAAATGCTCGTCCATGGAGATCAGCGTGTCGTAGATCATGTAGCCATGGTTGCGGGTGATCTGTGCCGTGGTGGCGATGGGGTCAAGCACACGCAGCGAAGACGACATCACGGCGTGCAGGGTTTTCTCGGCCGACAGGGCAAAGGGAACATGCAGAGCGGCCATAAGCCCAACCGGCAACAACAGACGGGAGACCAGGGATCGGGATAATTTCATGCGCAACATTCCTTACAGAGAGCGAAGGTCGTGGGCGGCAGAATTCCTGTGTGAGCAATGGAGTAGAGCCGGGCGCCTCTGCGGGTGCCCTGGCGAGTTATCTGGTCATGAAAATCGTGAGTAAGCGGGCGCGGAGCCTGGTCTGGGCTGTATCCACAAGAGGCACTACATCAGCACCTCTAACGCGTGGTCTATGTAGAGCTGGCGAAAGCGCCGGGTGAGCTTGCCCGGCGTGCCGTCGCCGATGGCCTGACCATCAATGGTGACCACGGGATAGACGAACGAGGTAGATGAGGTAATGAAGGCCTCGGCGGCCTGTTTGGCATCGTCCAGAGAGTAAGCGCGCTCTTCGAGACGCAAGCCGGTTTCCCTGAGCAATGCAATCATGGCTGCGCGGGTGATACCGGGCAGCAAGGCGCTGGACAATTCGCGAGTCACCACCACGCCTTCCTTCGTGATGATGAACACGTTGTTGGAGGTGCCTTCGGTGATCATGCCGTCCTTCACCAGCCAGGCATCATCAGCGCCCATGCCCTTTGCCTGCTCCTTGGCCATGCAGGCATACAACAACTGCGTGGTCTTGATATCGCTGCGACCCCAGCGCAAGTCCGGCAGACAGACGATGTTCATGCCACGAGCCGCCAGCGGACTGTCAACGACCACCTTGGCCTGGGTATACAACACCACGGTCAACGGATGGCCCTCGGCCGGGTACAGGAAATTGCGATCCTGTGCGCCACGGGTGACCTGCATGTAGACAAGGCCCTCGTCCAGCTGGTTGTGCTCGATCAGTTGCCGGTGTATCGCCAGCAACTCATCGCTGCTCAGGTCCAGACGCAGGTTCAGTTCGCCCAGAGAGCGGCGCAAGCGTGCGTGATGCAGATCGAAATCCACCAGCTTGCCGCGCAATACTGCGGTCACCTCATAAATACCATCGGCAAACATGAAGCCCCGGTCAAAGATCGAGATGCTGGCCTGGTTTTCGGGAACAAACTGACCGTTGAGGTACACCGTACGCATGGATCGTCCTCTGTAAAGCTCATGACCTGTGAACGTGCACTCTTATGGGAGTGCAGCTTGTGTGGGAGCGAGGCTTGCCCGCGATAAGGGCATCACAGGTATCAGCTCTATCGCGTTCAGCCTTATCGCGGGCAAGCCTCGCTCCCACAGGTTTTTTTACGCAGAGCGTTTCACACCCGTCTGGCTGGTGATGATGCCGTAGTGCTCGATACGCCGATGACGGGCAAAGTCGAAAATCGTGGTCTTGCCGAAGTTGCACAGGTCCATGTCGCAACGGTGCGTGATGAGTTCGTCACCCTGCCCTTGCGCCCTTGCTACGACAAACCCATTGGGGTCGATGATGACGCTGCCCCCCATCAACGGAAAACCGTCCTCGACGCCGCCCTTGGCGACGCCCACTACCCAGGTGGCGTTCTGATAAGCACCGGCCTGCATGACCAGCTCGGAGTGAAACAGCCGATGCTCTTCGCCTTCACTGCGGTTCTGCGAGTTGATCGAGGGGGTGTTGTACCCCAGCATTACCAGCTCGACACCTTGCAGGCCCATGACCCGATAAGTCTCCGGCCAGCGGCGGTCGTTACAGATGCACATCCCCATTACCGTGTCCTGACTTGACCATGTCGGGAAACCCAGGTCGCCCGGTTCGAAGTAGCGCTTTTCCAGGTGCTGAAAATCGCGTTCGGTATCGAACTCGACATGCCCCGGCAAATGCACCTTGCGGTATTTGCCGACGATGTTGCCCTGACGATCAGTGAGGATGGAGGTATTGAAATGACGGCCTTCGGCGGTCAGCTCGGCGTAACCGAACGAAAGAGCAATCGCATGCTCGCGGGAGTAATCGAACAGTGGTTGAGTCACGGCGCTGGGCATTTCGCGCTCGAACCAGGTATCGACTTCAGCCTGATCTTCCATGTACCAGCGCGGGAAAAAGGTGGTCAGGGCCAGCTCGGGAAAAACCACCAGTTCGCAACCCTGCTGCCGCGCCTGCTCAAGCAGTGCAAGCATGCGCTGGACGACGCTTTCTCTGCTGTCGCTTTTCTGGATTGCACCCAGTTGGGCACCGCCGATGACTATCTCTCGCATTGCGAATCTCCCCTGCCGACGCACCCTTACGCCGTGTCTGGGGCCATTGTGAAAAAGTCTGCGAGGGTTGTCGTATGCCAATACGTCGCCAATCCTTAACCCTTTGTTATGACGCAGCAGGCTATGACGCATCGAACAACTTGAAGCCGCTGGCACGCAGGGTTCCACGCAACTGCTCAACGAACGTTTGCGCCAGTTGCGCCAACGGCTCGCGGCGCAAATGCACAAGACTGACTGTCAGGCGCTCTTGCTGAAGAATTGGCAAAACAGCCATGTGCTGCATGCCGGAGGCGCGCCAGGAAATCTCGTCAACCACGGAAAACCCTGAACCATTTTTGACCAGCGCACAGGCGTGGTGCGGTGAATCCACTTCGATACTCGGCCGATAGGCCAGTCCGGCCTGCTCGAATGCGGGCTTCATGACATTGAAAAAAGGCGTATCGGAGGGATAGCCGATAAATGGGGTGCCCAGCAGCGCCTCCGGCAATTGCTCGGCCGGAACCCTCTCCAGGTCATGCCCTGCTGGACAGATCACCAATACACGAATGTCACTCAAAGGGATGGCGCGCAGATTAGGGTGATCGATGGGAAACAGTGAAACGCCAAGATCAGCCTGCTGATCCAGCAATCGATCACGCAACAGCACATGGCGCAGGCATTCCAGGCTGACCCGGATATCGTCGTTGCTACGCCGGAAAGCAGCCACGGCGTCCGGCACCATTTGATGCCCCATGCTCGGGCTGCTGGCGATACGCAGCACGCCATGGCGCTGCTGAACCAGGTCCAGCAAGGTGGTATTGACCCGCTGGATATTGCGATACACCGACTCGACATCAGTAAACAGCCGCCGGGCCTCCGGAGAGGGATAAAGCCGCCCCTTGACCCGTTCGAACAAGCGAAAGCCAATCCGTGCTTCGGTATGGGACAACATGCGGCTGACCGCTGGCTGGGAGACCAGCAGCAACTGGGCAGCGCCGTTGATAGAGCCGGTGATCATCACTGCGCGAAACACTTCAATCTGTCGCAGGTTCAGAGACTGCATTGTGCTGCTCTCTCCTTGCTTTTTTTTCTCGTTGAAAAACGTTTTTCCGTGCGAGATGTTGTGTTCGCCTGCAACCACTCGCCTTTCCAGCAAACGCATAACATAAGGTTAATCAGGTTTAGCAATTAGTATGCCAAGCCACTAATTTACTTGAGAAAAACACTGACAGATCGTTTCACACACGGTAATAATGCCCGCACTTTTTTTCCGGAGCTTTCTGCCGTGGCCGTCCCGCAAGCTATCTTGCCGATCTTTCTGTTGATTATTCTGGGCTATTTTCTACGCCGTCGTGGCACGCTGACAGCGGAGAGTAACAAGGCCTTCGGCGAACTGGCTTTCAAGCTGTTCATGCCCATGGTGCTGTTCATCGGCATGGCCAAAGCCCCGTTGCATGACGGCTTGAACACGACGATTCTCGCCGCCTACTTCATACCCGCGCTGATCATTTTTGCCGGGGTGAATCTGGTCGCTCACTGGCGCGTCGGTCATCCGACGCCTTTTGGCCTGACCGCAGCGTTTGGTAATAACGGGTTGATGGGTATTGCCCTGGTTGCCAGCCTGTTCGGCAACCCCGGTCTGGTGCTGCTGTTCACCATTCTGGCAGTGCACAGCCTGTTGCTGTTCAGCTTCCAGAGTCTTTACAACAGCCTTGCCGGTGATGAGCCTTTCAGTTTCAAGACCCTGGTTGGCAGCCTCGCCAACCCGATGATCATCGGCCTGTTGCTGGGCGTTCTGCTTAACCTGTCGGGCCTGAAAATGCCGCTATGGGCCGAGCACCTCACCACCTGGCTGGCTCAGGCTGCATTGCCCTGCGCCTTGATCGTGCTCGGCGGCAATCTCGCAGGTTACCGTCTGCGGCCCAGTATCGAAGCGGTCGGGATTACCGTGGCCAAACTGCTGATCATGCCGGTACTGGTGCTGGTGACTTGCATGATTATGGGGATCAGCGGCACACCACGGGCCGTATTGATGCTGATGGCGGCGACGCCTTGCGGACTGAATGTACTGGGCTTCTCACGGACGCAAGAAGACGTACGGAAAACCAGCTCGGCCATTTGCCTGTCGACGCTGGTATCAGCGGCAACCATGCCGATGTGGATGTGGGTCGAAAGCTGGGTTTGATCATTCTGACGTCAGCCTCTTACAAGCACTCCTGAGCAGCCTGTTCGAAACTGGAAGGCGTAAAGCTGGAAGCCAGCAATCGGCGCTCATAAAGAAACACTTTGCCGCCGGCCGGGGCTTTGTATGCCTCGATCACGTTGTCCGCCGCCACAGCGCTGGAAACCACGACCCGATAATGACGCTGGCCTTGCGACAGCGTCGGCGTGAACTTGCGGTCCTGCAATTTGGGCATCAGGCAGTCTGTGTACTGCTCAGGGGACTTCGCCGTCTGCAATACCAGCGTCGGCTGATTGGGAGCAGTTGTACAACCCGCCAGCAATGAAACGGCAATCGCGGCGGTGCAAACAAGAGAAAGGCGCATGGACAAAAAATCCTGAACGAAAAAAATCTGCCGATTGGGCAGGGTCTTCAATGCAGGGCATTTTCCGGATTTGCGTAGGAAACAGAAGTTGTCTGTCGTGATGGTGAATATTGTCGGGAGCGATAGTTCTGCGGCTGACCGGGATTCAACCAACGGGCTGCAGGAGATCGCCTTGTGTCCCTGCCACGGCAAACATGGATCCAAGGAGCTGCCGAAAGCTGCGATCGCGCTGTAGCAGAAGAAATGCTTCGCAGCCTCCGGCAGCTCCTACAGGACCAATGTTTGCTGGGCGACAGCGCGGTGCCAGGGACGCCGAGGATGCAGGGCTAAACCACCCCCCGCTCCTCCAGCATGCGCACAAACATGGTCAGGCTGCGGGACACTGTGCCTTTGCGCCACACCAGCCAGGTGCGCAAAAAGCGGAACGCCTCTGCCATCGGCCATACGCTGACCGTGGTGCAGCCCGGCATGCTCTGCAACATGCTGCGCGGCATGAGCGCCAGACCGGCACCGGCGCTGACACACGCCAGCATGCCGTGATACGACTCCATTTCAAATATCTTGCCGGGCACCGCAGCGTCGGCGGCGAACCACTGTTCGAAGTGATGCCGGTAGGAGCAGTTGGAGCGGAAGGCGTAAATATTCTCGCCGCTGACATCCAGCGCTCGACTGATCGGCGCATGGCTGAGAGGCGCAATCAGCACCATCTCCTCCTCGAACGCAGGCACACCTTCAAGTGCGGGATGCAAAACCGGGCCATCGACAAACGCCGCCACCAGTCGACCGGCCAGTACGGCGTCGATCATGGTTCCGGACGGCCCGGTGGAAAGATCCAGTTCGACCTTCGAGTACTGCTGGTTGTAGGCGGCGAGCAATTCGGGAATCCGCACCGCCGCCGTGCTCTCAAGCGAGCCGAGGGCAAAAGATCCCTGAGGTTCTTCACCGGCAACCGTGGCGCGGGCCTCTCCTACCAGGTCGAGAATGCGCCGGGCGTAATCGAGAAAACTCCAGCCTGCGGGGGAAAGACGCAACCGGCTTTTCTCCCGAATGAACAGATCGACACCCAGATCCTGCTCCAGCTGTTTGATCCGGGTGGTCAGGTTGGAAGGCACGCGATGAATGTGCTGCGCCGCAGCGCTAATGCTGCCCTGCTCGGCAACGGCCTTGAACATTTCCAGCTGAACCAGATCCACGCCATTCTCCTTTTGTGAAAGATACGCTCAGTATTATTCAGTTTTCATAAAAACAACAACGCCGTAACCTGAACTCATTCCCCACCCAGCAGGACGGTGCAATGACTACTATCTCCAGCGTTACCCATGCCATCTCGATCAACCCAGCCAACGGCGAACAGATCGGCCATTATTCTTTTGAATCTGATTCCGCTCTGGACGCCACTTTGTCCCGAGCTTCCACTGGGTTCGCTACCTGGCGTAAAACCCCGGTCACTCAGCGCGCACAACTGATGATTGCGCTCGCCAAAGCCTTGCGGGACAACGCAGCCAGCATGGCAAACATGATCACTCAGGAAATGGGCAAGCCGATTACCCAAGCCCGAGGCGAAATTGAAAAGTGCGCGCAGCTCTGCGAGTGGTACGCCGAACACGGCCCGGCCATGCTCAGCGCCGAACCGACGCTGGTTGAAGGCGGCAAAGCGCAAATTGAATACCGCCCGCTCGGTCCGATCCTCGCGGTAATGCCGTGGAATTTCCCGGTCTGGCAGGTACTGCGTGGCGCGGTTCCGGTACTGCTCGCGGGTAATACCTATGTGCTGAAACACGCGCCCAATGTGATGGGCAGTGCTTATCTGATGCTGGACGCCTTCAAGCGCGCGGGTTTTACCGACGGGGTCTTTGAAATCATCAACGTGACGCCAGAGGGCGTTTCCAAAGCGATTGCCGATCCACGTATCGCAGCGGTGACGCTGACTGGTAGCGTGCGGGCTGGCATGGCGATCGGCGCGCAAGCTGGCGCGGCGCTGAAGAAATGCGTGCTGGAGCTGGGCGGCTCTGACCCGTTTATTGTGCTCAACGATGCGGACCTGGACGAAGCGGTAAAAGCCGCAGTAATCGGGCGCTTCCAGAACAGCGGGCAAGTCTGCGCAGCGGCCAAGCGCCTGATTATCGAAGAAGGCGTGGTCGAGGAATTCACCCGCAAATTCGTCGAAGCAACACGTCAGCTCTCGGTCGGCGATCCATTGCTGGCAGACACTTACGTCGGCCCGATGGCGCGGTTCGATCTGCGAGATGAGCTGGATGGTCAGGTACAAGCCACGCTGAAAGAAGGCGCGACGTTGTTGCTTGGCGGCAAGAAAGCCCAAGGCGCTGGCAATTTCTATGAGCCGACGGTTTTCGCCGATGTCACTGACCAGATGACCTCGTTCAAGGAGGAGTTATTCGGCCCGGTTGCCTCAATCATTACTGCGCGGGATGCCGAACATGCCCTGGCACTGGCCAACGACAGCGAGTTCGGTCTTACCGCAACTATCTATACCCGCGACGTTGATCGGGCACGCAAAATGGCTGACGAACTGGAAACCGGTGGCGTATTCATCAACGGCTACAGCGGCAGCGATCCAAGGGTAAGCTTTGGTGGCGTGAAGAAAAGTGGGTTTGGCCGCGAGCTGTCGCACTTCGGCTTGCGCGAATTCTGCAATGCGCAGACCGTATGGCTGGATCGTCACTAAGCATCTGGTACACCTTCTGCCGCCTGCGCCAACACACGAGCAATTTTAAGCCACTGTGGCGGCGAGGCGGTGTTTCTGTCTGACCGGCTGTATCTGTGGATTTACATAGACTCTGTGGGAGCCGGGCTTGCCCGCGATAAGGTTTCGGTGATTTACCTGAAAGACAGCGGTGTCTGTATCGCGGGCAAGCCCTGCTCCTATCAAAAAAAATATAACTATCTGATTTGGAATGCTTTTTACTGTAGGAGTGAGCTTGCTCGCGATAGCTCCAGTACAGGCAATATATTCATCGACTGACAGGCCGAATCGCGAGCAAGCTCACTCCTACAGGGTCCGTGTTTGCTGCGCGACAGCGCGGTGTCAGGGATACAGGGCTAGCTCCCACAATGTTATGGATTAGCCTCGCAGGATTATCTGACTGAAAAACCATCACTTGCAGGAACAACCGGGGTGGCGCTCCATCTTGCTCGCGACAGCGCTCAATCAGGCTATCAATAGCAAAAAGCAGCACCCTGATTGTAATTTTGGTCAAAACCCGTTGCGCGGATATGCGCAATGAAAATCGTTTCAGCTCAGCACAAACCCCTGCCAGACGGCGATCATGCACTTTGCGCATGGGCCATTCCTAAACGTCATAACCCTATATTTTCGTGCGTGGTAGTCTCGCGCCACTACGAATAGAAGATGCCTAGAATCAGGAAACGTCATGCCCAGAATTTCCCACTTGGCGCTGCGCCAGAATTTTCGCGCGCTGCTTGCTTCACAAACCTGCTTTGAAACCGCCTCTGTCTTCGATCCGATGTCTGCACGCATCGCTGGAGACCTGGGTTTCGAGGTTGGCATCCTGGGAGGTTCAGTGGCATCCCTGCAGGTATTGGCAGCGCCGGATTTCGCGCTGATTACCCTGACTGAGTTTGCTGAACAGGCCACCCGGATCGGCCGCGTTGCACAGCTGCCGTTCATCGCAGACGCCGACCACGGTTACGGTAATGCGCTGAACGTGATGCGTACCGTTGAAGAGCTTGAGCGCGCTGGCGTCGCGGCACTGACGATTGAAGACACGCTGCTGCCTGCGCAGTTTGGCCGAAAGTCCACCGACCTGATTACCATTGAAGAAGGCATCGGCAAAGTCAAAGCCGCTCTGGAAGCACGTATCGATCCCGAGCTGTCGATCATTGCCCGGACCAATGCCGGCGTGTTGCCGGT
Organism: Pseudomonas sp. ICMP 561; assembly: GCF_002699985.1. Lineage (GTDB taxonomy): Bacteria > Pseudomonadota > Gammaproteobacteria > Pseudomonadales > Pseudomonadaceae > Aquipseudomonas > Aquipseudomonas quasicaspiana. The sequence goes on from NZ_LKBT01000069.1 coordinate 72,977, forward strand.
CAAAGACATCATCGAACGTACCAAAGCCTACGAAAAGGCTGGCGCCGATGGCATCTGCATCGTCGGGATCAGTGACTTCGAGCACCTTGAACAGATCTCGGAGCACCTCACCGTGCCGCTGATGCTGGTGACCTACGGCAATCCCAAGCTCAATGACTCGCAACGTCTGGCAAGCCTGGGCGTGCGCATCATCGTCAAGGGTCATGCCGCGTACTTCGCAGCGATCAAGGCAACTTACGATTCTCTGCGCGCCCAGCGCCAGGTGACGCACAGCACCTCGAACCTGAGCGCTACCGAGTTGACCCACACCTACACCCTGCCTGAGAACTACGTGTCCTGGGCCAAAGAGTTCATGGACGTCAAAGAGTGATCACCCCGCAGGATTGAGTCGAATGTTCACGAGGAAAAGATAGCGCTGCCTTTCTTGTAGGCAGCGTTCAGGTGAATCTCAGGTTCCTGCGTTTCTGAGTCGAGCATCAGTTCGGACGTGATCACCCTGGCCCCGCAGTAATCAAAGATGCCGTGATCTATCTGCGTCTTCATGGCTGACGCATAGCCGTGACGCTCATAGGTCCCCGCATCTGCACCGCCGACTCCCACCAGATGCACCTTAAGGTCTGTGAGCTTCTTGATCAGGGTCGCCTCAGCACTGAAGTCGAACGCCCAGCCATTGGAAAAGACCCGGTCTATCCATCCCTTGAGCAACGCGGGCATGGACCACCAGTAAACCGGATATACGATGATCAATGCGTCTGCGCGATCAATGCGTGCCTGCTCGGCTGCCACGTCGGCCGGGAACGGCCCTTCTTTTCGATGCACTGCAATATCAGCAGCGGTAAAGCGTGGATCGAACCCCGAAGCGGCCAGATCGACCAGCTCGACCGTATTGGCCGCGCCTGCATCCCTGATGCCTTCCGCAATGCGCCGGGCAATGCCGTGAGTGAGAGAGCTGGAATCGGGATGGCTGACGACGATGAGTGCGTGCATGGTAAAGCTCCGACGCTGGATGATTGCTGATGGATGTTCACAGCTATATACTTTTCGTACATTAACCTTAAGTTACCTTTGGTATATAAGCGTGTCAAGCCAGCCATCAAACGCAAAGCCACGCCAACGCATGTCCCGGGAAGGTCGCCTCAGTCAACTGCTGGAAGTGGCATGGCAAATTGTTCGCGAGGAAGGCACGGAAAGCCTGACACTGGGGCATCTGGCGCAAATGGCAGGGGTTACCAAGCCTGTTGTCTATGACCACTTCCCCACTCGCCCGCTGCTGCTGGCCAGACTCTATGCAGATTTTGATGTTCGACAAACCTCTCGCCTGGACGAAGCATTGCGCAACACCGATGCGACCGTGCAGGCTCGAGCGAGGGTCATTGCCGACTCCTACGTCGATTGTGTGCTGCTGCAAGGCAGAGAAATCCCTGGCGTGATCGCAGCACTGAGCAGCTCTCCTGAACTGGAGAAAATCAAACGTGATTACGAGCTGATCTTTATGGACAAATGTCGAGCCGCACTGGGAAGTCACAGCAAACCGAGCCAGATTTCGAATGCCCAGTTGCGCGCCATGCTCGGCGCGGCGGATGCACTGTCCAATGCCGCCGCGGTGGATGAAATTTCCGCAGACGAGGCGAAGTCCGAGCTTTATGAAATTATTCTGGCCATGACTGAAAGAGCTCATTAAGTGAGAACCCAATGATCAACGTCACAGAAGCATCCATCGCGGACCTGCGCGCCGCGCTTGAGTCAGGCCAGACCACAGCCGTCGAGCTGGTCGAGGCGTATCTGGCACGGATTGACGCTTACGACGGTCCGGATACACCGACCGCGCTGAATGCCGTGGTGGTTCGCAATCCCCAAGCCATTGCCGAAGCCCAGGCATCCGACGCTCGTCGCGCGAACGGCCAGACGCTTGGCCCGCTGGACGGCATTCCCTACACGGCCAAAGACAGCTACCTGGTCAAAGGCCTCACCGCCGCATCGGGAAGCCCTGCATTTGTCGATCTGGTTGCTCAGCACGATGCCTTTACTATTGGCCGACTTCGCGCCGCCGGGGCGATCTGTCTGGGCAAGACCAATATGCCGCCGATGGCTAACGGCGGCATGCAACGTGGGGTCTATGGCCGTGCCGAGAGCCCTTACAACGCTGACTACCTGACCGCCCCGTTTGCTTCCGGCTCATCGAATGGCGCGGGTACCGCAACCGCCGCCAGTTTTGCCGCCTTCGGTATGGCGGAGGAAACTTGGTCCAGTGGCCGAGGCCCTGCCTCCAACAACGGCCTGTGTGCCTACACCCCTTCGCGCGGAGTGATATCGGTGCGCGGCAACTGGCCTCTGACGCCGACCATGGACGTTGTGGTGCCTTACGCCAGAACCATGGCTGACCTGCTTGAAGTGCTCGATGTGATCGTTGCAGAAGATCCCGACACCCGTGGCGATCTGTGGCGGTTGCAGCCTTGGGTAGAGCTTCCAGACGTGGCCGCGGTGCGCCCTGTTTCCTATGCTGAACTTGCCGCAGACGCACAGACGCTCGCCGGCAAACGCTTCGGTGTGCCGCGTATGTACATCAATGCCGATCCGCTGGCAGGTACGGCGGAGAAACCTGGTATTGGCGGCCCGACCGGGCAGCGCATCATCACCCGCCCCTCCGTCATCGATTTATGGCAAGAAGCGCGTAAGGCGCTCGAAGCCGCTGGAGCTGAAGTCATCGAAGTGGATTTCCCGCTGGTGTCGAACTGCGAAGGTGATCGTCCCGGTGCGCCGACCGTGTTTACACGTGGGCTGGTTTCCAAAGAGTTCCTGCATCACGAACTATGGGATTTGTCGGCCTGGGCGTTCGATGAATTCCTGCGCGCCAATGGCGACCCGGCGCTGAATCGTCTGGCCGATGTCGACGGGGCGAAAATCTTCCCCCACGACCCAGGCACCCTGCCCAACCGTGAAGACGACCTGGCAGCTGGCATGGATGAATATGTGCGCATGGCCGAGCGCGGGATCACGCCCTGGAATGAGATTCCTACTTTGCCGGATGGCTTGCGCGGACTGGAGCAAACGCGTCGCATCGATCTGGAAGACTGGATGGAAGGCATGGGCCTTGATGCGGTGCTGTTTCCAACGGTAGCCGATGTGGGTCCGGCGAACGCCGATGTCGACCTGCAATCTGCCGATATCGCCTGGAGCAATGGCGTGTGGGTAGCCAACGGAAATCTCGCTATTCGTCACTTGGGAGTGCCGACCGTCACCGTGCCAATGGGCGTAATGGCTGACATTGGCATGCCGATAGGGCTTACCTTTGCAGGACGTGCGTATGACGACTCGAACCTGCTGCGCTTTGCTTCGGCCTTTGAATCGATGGGCAGTAAGCGGATGATCCCGCCAAGAACGCCTGCTTTGAAGTAACGGCACCCGCGATCAAGCCTGGACTTGCCCCATGAGGACTGTCTGAGTCTGGCGCCCTTGCACACTCAGCCCGCGAGACGGGCTGAGCTCTTCTCCGTGTTAGCTGCGCAATGCTTGAGCAAGGCTTTGATTGAGCCGCGAACATTACGCTTGCCCAGTTCCTTGGCTTTAAACCAGCGGCAGTCATCAATCTCGTTGGATGCTCGCGGCTTCTGGTGTTCTGCACGCTGAGCCTCGAAGAGGAAGTGGACGGCTTTGTCGTCCTGATATTCCGAGACGTAGGCAAGCTGATCGAAGGTCAACCCGGTCTCTTCTGCCATTTCACGCATGGCAGCCTGCAACGGTGTTTCGCCCTGCTCGACGCGGCCACCGGGCAGGTTCCATTTGGCGTTGCGCTTGCGAACGAAAAGGATCTCGCCGTGATGACGGCAGATCACGGTGGCACGTCTTTTCAGGCTTTTATGCCCGGAGGTTGCAGCTTCCGTTGCACCCATGGTCGTTCCTTCAAAACGTTTATCTATCAGAAAGCCAATGCGGCAAATGCTCTTCGACGACTGTGCGCCATGCTTGTGTCGATATGATGACCACCGCGGCTGACGGGAAGTTCAGCTTTAAGGGCCGGATAGGTGTGCCCATGCCTTTATGTCGAACAGAATGCATTCTTCCAATGGAACCCAACCCTGTAGGAGTGAGCTTGCTCGCGATAGCGTCAGTCCAGGCATAAATTCGTCAGCCAATAAACCGAATCGCGAGCAAGCTCACTCCTACAGGGATGTAGCTCAATTCAGATAGGTATGCATAGTTTGATGACAACTGCCGAAGGATCCACTGATTACTACGCGACAGCGGTGAGTCAGGGGCTCCAAGGCATTCATCTCACTGTCACTGCGCCATGCAACGCTGAACGCTAGCGTATTCGCCCCATTTTTGAGGTATGCCCCATGAGACTCGCCTCCTACAACGTCGAAAACCTGTTCAATCGCGCCAAGGCGATGAGTCTCGATGGGTGGGCGGAAGGCAAGCCAACGCTGGAGCGCTTCGCAAAACTCAATGCGCTGCTGGGGCAGGAAACCTACTCCGTCGCCGACAAGACAGCCATGGTGAAATTGCTGGCCGAACTTGGGCTCAGCCGATCAGACCGCGGCCCATTCGTGATGCTTCGGCAAAACCGCGGCAACCTGGTCAAACGGCCCCGTAACAGTGAGATGACAATCGTCGCCAATGGCCGTGCGGACTGGACCGGATCGCTTGAACTGATTCAGGCCCCGGTTGACGAAGAAGCCATGCGAAATACCGCCAGAGTGATGATTGATCTGCAGGCAGACGTACTGGCAGTGATAGAAGCGGAAAGCAGGCCAGCCCTTCGTGACTTCAATACCGAAATCATCAGCGGGCTCGGCGGCGATGTGTTCAGCCATGTCATGTTGATCGACGGCAACGACGAGCGCGGCATTGATGTCGGCGTCACGACCAAGGCAGGATTTCCCATCGGCCTCATGCGCAGTCACGTTGACGACAGCGATGACGGAGGCCAGCTGATTTTTTCCAGGGATTGCCCGGAGTTTTACCTGTCCATGCCTTCCGGCGCGCGACTTGTGTTGCTCGTCAATCACCTGAAAAGCAAAGGCTACGGCAGCCTCACCGACTCGGCGAAAAGACGGCTTGCCCAGGCTAACAGAGTGAAGGAAATCTACAACTCGCTCATCGAGCAAGGCGAACAGTATGTCGCCGTGGTGGGCGACTTCAATGACACGCCAGACAGCGACGCGTTGAAACCGCTGCTCCAGGACTCGACCCTGAAGGACGCATTTACCCATGAGCATTTCAACGACGGCGGCTATCCCGGAACGTACGGCTCGTGCAACGCCTCCAACAAAATCGATTACCTGCTGCTGTCTCCGGAACTGTTCAAAAAAGTCAGCGCTGGCGGGGTTTTCCGCAAGGGCATGTGGCCAGGCTCCAGGCCTGTACGCTGGGAAACGTACCCCGAACTGACCCGCAAAGAGAATGCGGGTTCTGACCATGCGGCGGTCTGGGTTGATCTGGATATTTAATTCGAGGAGCAACGAAGCAATACCTGATCAATCAACTTTCGAGATTCAAACGCTCCGACATCTTGACCAGCGTCGCCAGGGAATCCGCACCCATTTTCCGCATCAACGCGCCGCGCCGAACCTTTACGGTTATTTCGCTTACGCCCAGCCGTGCAGCCACTTGCTTGTTGAGCAGCCCCTGAACCACCAGTTCCATGACCTCTCGCTCGCCGTCAGTCAGATTGGCGTGGCACTGCTTCAACTGATCAGTCCGGGCCGCCGCTTCACGGGTTTGCCTGTCTTGACTCAACCCTTGGCTGATGGCGTCGAGCAGATCCTGCTCACGGAACGGCTTGGTCAGAAATTCGATGGCGCCCGCCTTCATGGCTTTTACCGACATGGGGATATCGCCATGCCCGGTGATAAAAATCACCGGCAGTGAAATACACAGCCGCGCCATTTCTCGCTGGAAATCCAGCCCGCTCATCCCCGGCATACGCACATCCAGAACAAGACAAGCGGGCGCATCGGGCAATGTGGCGTCCATGAATTCGCGAGCGGAACCGAACGTCATGCACCCCAGACCGACCGACGCCATGAGATCCTCAAGGGATTCACGCATCGAGCGGTCGTCATCGACGATGTAAACCATGTCGGCAGCGCTTTCAACGGCAGTTTCAGGCATCGGGTTCTCGGGCAATAGCGGGCAGCGTGAAGTGAAAAGTAGCGCCAAACGGTGAACCGGTCGAGGCCCAGATCCGGCCATCATGGGCTTCGATAATGGAACGGCTGATGGGCAACCCCATTCCCATGCCTTCTGGTCGGGTCGTGTAGAAGGCGTCGAACACCCGCTCACAATCGCGCGGCAACAGGCCGTTGCCTTGATCGGAAATCGAGAAGCGCAATTGCTGGGGCGACTCAAGCACCACATGGCAGTCCAGCGTTCGCCGCTCGGGGCTTACCTGACGCATCGCATCAACCGCATTCATGGCCAGATTGAGGATGACCTGCTGAATCTGCACCTCGTCAGCCAACACGGGAGGCAAGCCTTCTTCGACTTGCACGTGCAGCGCGATCTCCTGCTCAGCCAACTCCCCGGCGATCAACCGCAGAGCCCCTTTGACGGTATCTTCGACGTTCAACCACTGCTTGGTCGGCGCCTGATGCTTCGCCAGGCTGCGCAGCCGGGCGATGATTTCACTGGCGCGATGTGTGTCTTCGATGATGCGCTCCACCGCCTGCCGGGCTTTCGGCAGGTTGGGAGGATCCGCAGCGATCCAGCGCAGACAGGCGCTACCGCTGGTGGCTGTGGCCGCCAGTGGCTGGTTCAACTCATGGGCAATAGAGGCGGCAAGCTCGCCCAGTACATTGACCCGGGCGACATGTTCCAAGTGCGCGCGGGTCTCGTGTACGGCGCGAATAGCCGCCGACAGACGCAATGCCAGCCAGGTCGTGCAGGCAATGGCCGCGAGGCTGATCAGCACATTGACCAGTCCCGACTCCGTATCGCCAAAGCGCGTGAACCGGTAACTCAGAATCGTCAGTACCATACAGACGAGGGACACCCCAGCCACCGCCCGCGCGGGCAGAAACCTGGCGGCGATCAGCACCACGATGACTTGAAAGACCCCGACCGCAATTTCAAGATCGGTGACCGTATCAATTGCAGCAATCCCCAACGCCAACGCGAACAACAGGACCAAACGAAGCGTTAATCGAGTCCGTCTCACTGGATCACCATCGCGCATTACCCCATCAGGATTGCAGACGCAGAGTGTATAGCGGCCACCGTCGCCTGTTCACTGAAAACTTCAACCCACTCAGGACGGGTTGTCCAGACTGAACTGGTCAGCCCCGTCGTCATAGGCGAAAAGCTCGGCATAGCGTCCCCACTGGGTCACGCAGTCCAGCGTAACGGCCGCATCGCTTTCGGACATGAAATCTTCCAGCTCATCACGAAAGCGTCTGGCCGGTGCCGTGCGCCCCGGACGATCATCCAGCACCCGACGGATATGGCTGACCAGCGGCACATACCTGAGCAGGTGCTGGGCAAACAATTGTTTGCGCTCGTCCACGTCCGACTGGGCGTAACGTCGACCCGCAGGCAGCAGCGTGATATCGCCTTCGCGCATTTCGGCAAATCGCATCAGTTGCAGCACTTCTGCCAGCGAAAAAAGATCACCCGACGTGGAGCGCAATGCCGTGGCCAGTTCACGCAGATCGGCCTGCCCGCCATAGGGAGCATTGTCCACCGCCTCGATCAGCCCCGCCAAAGCGTTGGTGGACGTCAGCGGCAAGACCATGCCGATGCCGTTGCCTGCAAACAGGCTCTCGCGTTGCGCATGCACGGTAGTGCCGCCCGCCATGTGCACATAAATGCTTTCGACCAACGCCTGAAAAGCTGGGTCTGTACGGTTGCGCGGCTGGGCGAGATCAACCTTTACCTCGCACATGATCCGCCCCGGATTGGAGGACAGAATCAGGATGCGATCACACATCAAGACCGCTTCTTCAATGTTGTGGGTGACCATCAGGATCGACTTGATCGGCATCCGGCCCTCGCTCCAGAGGTCGAGCAAATCCGTGCGCAGTGTTTCCGCGGTCAACACGTCCAGAGCGGAAAACGGCTCATCCATCAACAGAATATCGGGGTTGACCACCAGCGCGCGGGCCAGGCCGACACGCTGGCGCATGCCTCCGGACAACTCTTTAGGGTAGGCACTTTCAAACCCGTCGAGGCCGATCATATCGATGGCCGCCAAGGCCCGCCTACGCCGCTCTGGCCCTGCCACGCTCAATGCCTCCAGGCCGATTTCAACGTTCTGAAGGACGGTCAGCCAAGGGAACAAGGCAAAGCTCTGGAACACCATCCGCACCGAGGTCGAAACACCCGGCGTATTTGCCGGGAACGCCACCACACCGGTGGTGGGCGACACCAGCCCGGCGATGGAGCGCAACAGCGTGGATTTCCCCGACCCCGACCGCCCCAGCAGCCCGATGACCTCGCCGTCGTTGAGACGCATGGCGACATCATCCAGCACCACGCGCTTGGTGCCCCCGGCCGTGCCGTAAACATGACCAAGTCCCTGCACGTCCACCAGACAACGTTTGTCGATTACTTCCATTGGAATACCCTCAATCAATTCGAAGCCGACGTTCGGCAAAACGGTACAGCGGACGCCACAGCAGGCTGTTGAAACCGACCACAAACACGGACATCACAACGATACCCAGCGCCACCCGCTGGAAATCCCCCGCCGTCGTTGCCTGAGCAATGAAAGAACCCAGCCCCGACGCATACAGATGATCGCTGCCCCACGACACCGCCTCGGCGACGATGCTGGCGTTCCAGGAGCCACCGGCAGCCGTCAAAGCGCCGGTCACGTAATAGGGAAAAACACCCGGCAGCACGACTTTGCGCCACCATTGCCAACCCCGCACACGGAACACCCGTGACGCTTCGAGCATGTCAGTTGGCAAGGCACTGGCACCGGCGATCACGTTAAAAAGGATGTACCACTGGGTACCCAGGATCATCAGCGGCGACAGCCATACATCCGGGTTCAGCTTCAGGGCGACAATCGTGACCACGGCAAACGGGAACAGAATGTTTGCCGGGAACGCAGCCAGTAATTGCGCGACAGGCTGCAAACGTTCTGCCCAGCGCGGATTCAGGCCGATCCAGACACCGACGGGCACCCACACAAGACTGGCCAGGGCGATAAGTACCGCCACACGCGCCAGGGTGGCGAGCCCCAGACCAAACACATTCACCACCTCCTCCACGCCCAGCGTGGTGCCGATAAAGCACGCCAACTGATAGATGCCGGTCATGCACGCACTCACGACCAACGCTATCCACGCGAGATCGAGGTAACGGTGCCACCGGGAGTTGATCGTGAAGCTGACGTGCGCCAGTCGGGGCAACCGCACGGATGGCATCCAGTCGCTCACGCTGCGCAGGCATGCAAACAACAGAGGCACAAGTCGTGTGGACCTGAACAGGTCGTAGACCCGTGATCGCGGACGTTTATGTGAGGCGGTCTGTTCAAATCGAAACTTGTCCGCCCACGCCACGATCGGCCGGAAAAACAACACGTCATACAGAACGATCACCCCGACCATGGCCAGCACCGCCCAACTGATTGCGGCGATATCCTTCTGCTGAATCGCGAGCGCCAGCCACGAACCGATACCCGGCAAATTGACGGTGCTGTCCCCGACCGTGATGGACTCGGATGCCACGACGAAAAACCAGCCGCCTGACATGGACATCATCATGTTCCACACCAGCCCCGGCATCCCGAACGGCAGCTCGACCTTGATGAACCGCTGCCACGGCGAGAACGAAAACTGCCGACTGACATCGTAAAGGTCGTTAGGCACGGTCCTCAGGGATTGGTAAAAGCCGAAGGTCATGTTCCAGACCTGACTGGTAAAAATGGCAAACACCGCCGCGCATTCCAGCCCCCACTGGCGGCCCGGAAAAATGCTCATGAAGAACACAACCGTAAACGTCAGGAAACCCAGCACCGGCACCGACTGAAGAATATCCAGCGCCGGTAAAATAACCATCGCGGCCCTGCGGCTTTTGGCGGCCAGTGTGGCGATAACAATGGAAAACACAAAAGACACAAACAACGCGGCAAACATGCGCAAGGTGGTACGCAAGGTATACGAGGGCAAGTGCGCCAGATCGAGTGACACAGGCGCAGAATCAAGGACGCTGAGTGGCTGATTCATTTGTCCGGCACTGTAAAAAACAAACAGCGCCAGCAAAGCGATCGCGGCAATCAGCGCGCCCTCAGCGAGCAAGGATGCAGCGTGAGGTTGTGCCGGTTTGTTTACCGGGCTTCTCAGGGTTGCAGGCAGGGAAAAACGCATAAAATAGCCTCTGTCGTGCGGCTCAAACGTCTGGCATCCACCTTGTCAGGTGAAGCAAACGCATGGAGCACCTCGATCCAGTCATCAGGTTTGCTCTACTGGGGTAAAGCATAAGGACTGACGGTTATCGGATCGACAGAAACTAAGGACGTTAAAATATACGTTGGTATATCAGGGACGCGTGCTGACGACTCATGTGTTGTTAGCTGCGTAATTGCATGGGCCTGGCCAGTGATCGAGTTGCCAGGTTAAGACATTTGAGGCAACCTGAGTGAAAAGAATCAGCACTGCCCAAGGCATGCAACACTTTCACTACAGCAGTGAAAACCACCTATTGAATTTGATTGATACCCGTTATAAAGGAGTCAAGACATGACAGACGGTACTCAAGAAGTTAAATCGATTATTTTATGCGAACAATATCAATCAATAGTAAATTCTATTAAAAAAGCCACGGAAATTAAAATATATGAAGGCGACGACGACATCCTGGCATCAATAGTTTCAAAAAGATTGGCGCTATCAGGGTTGTCATATGATGAGATAATGGAAAGCTTAAAAGATGAGTTCTCCTTATTGACATACTCAATTAACAAATTCAAAAACATACAAAAAGATATTGAACAGGACGGGTATGAGCCAAGCACGCCCATCAAGCCCCATGGCTATGCACAAGGATTTCTCCTGGCCAACCTCATGGAGTTTGAAATCGCTAAGCGAGGGCATAAAGAGCTTGAGCAATACCTTAAAGCCTCTCGCATTCCCCACTGGAAAAATTATGCTAAAGAAGTTTTGAGCTTCATGCCTTGAGAACCTTTTGCAGCTGAATGGCTTAATCATACTGATCCCAGCCATGCCCCATAAATCCTGAGCATGACCGATCAGCCTCTTAAGACCATTGAAGGCATGCAGCATCTGGTCCTGTCACGGGGTTGATGGTGTCTGTCCAAACTCTAAAGGCAACTCAACCGGCTTGCGATTAGTAATCCCGAACGGAATATGAACCGACGGTGCCACGGCACTGGCGGACTTCAGGTGCCCGGACTGGTCATCGAAGAATATATGTGGCTTTAAAACGGCGAGCACTTTGCCCTTCTCTATTCCGCCCAGAAAGAACGCGTCGTTGACCATCACGCCCCAGCTCTTCAGGGTATTCAGCGCGCGCTCATGTGATGGGGCGCTTCGGGCGGTAACGATGGAAACCCTGATCCGGTTTTCATAGTCAGGGTTGAGCTTTTTGTGCTCCTCCTCAACAGACTGGATCTTTGCCATGCGGACCATGAACTCTTTCAGAGGGCCTGGGTTATGCGGCTCCATGGCGTTTTTCACTTCATGGGCATGGAATTCCACCAGACCGGACGATTGCATGACTGTCTCGGCTTCATCCCCCGCCAGCACCCCGTCAAAGTCGAAGGCGATGCGCAGCGTCTTGTCGTCTTCATCGTCATCAAACTGCGAATCCAGCACCTGCCCAGCCGGATGCCCGGCCTTGATCGCAGCCTCGACGTCAGCCTTGTTGCCCGACAGAAACAACGCAATGTTCAAGGCCGGAATGTATTCGTACGGGGACCGACCCTGCATGAAAATAGCGCGGGTCATGCCCAGGCCGTAATGCTCAATGGTCTTCATCACCCGCAACCCTGTGTCCGGATCATTTCGGGATAACAGCACCACTTCGACCAGTGGATCGGACGGGTCTTCACACAAGTCATTTAGCGACAGCAAACGTTTGATGAAAGGATAAGCGATCCCTTTGGGCAACGGATTGTTCAGGTTTTTCTCCTGAAACTTCCGGTACTCCTCCTCCCCCTGGCTGCGAAACACCGCGTCCGAGTCCAGTAGATCAAATACCGCGCTGGAGGCGACACCAATGACTAAACGATTTTCCAGCTCGTAGGGCATTAGGGTTCTCTTGGTTAATTAAGTGGGTGCGACAGCAAGACAGTCGAGGGCAGTGTACCGGTGATATGCCTGCTCTACGATCCGTCGTCGAGGATGCGATTGAGCAGGACTTAATCCCGGCTGCTGTAACGTGACATATCGGTCAAGCTCATTTCAATGGCTTGCCTCGTGTAGTTCATGCAGCTACCGCGTCGAAATATTCAGGCATTGCACTGCTGATTGACGGGATCAAAATACGAAACTGTGTCCGAGTTCTTTCTCCATCCACTCAAGGAAGCGCCTGACCCGAGGAAAGCTGGAGTGAGCCTTTGGAAAAACCAGATGATGGGCGGCTACCGGTGAACTCAACGCTTCAGGCGCAACCTCAACCAACGTGCCGTTGGCGATGTACTTTTGGGCCAGAAGCGCGCTTTCCAGCGCGAAACCCAAACCGTGGCTCGCTGCTTCAAGGGTCATGTAAGAGCGATCAAAACTGAGCGCATAAGGCTTTTCCGGGCGAGCCAAACCGTGCTGCGCGAACCACTCTGGCCAGCGAAGCAAAGTTGCTTCGGACAGGATCAAATCTTCGGCAAGAAGATCAACTGCTTTGCTGACAGGGCAGCGCGCGAGCAGCTTGGGCGAGGCCAGCACCATGAAACTCTCGTTGCGTACCGTGCGAACTTCGTAACTGGGCCAGTTTGGCAGGCCGTGGCGAATATCAACGTCAATCTTGTCCTGACTGAAATGCAACGACTCGTAGGAACATGACAAATTTATTTGTATGTCGGGATTGCTCATTCGGAACGCCTCCAGACGGGGCATCAGCCAGAGCAGACCAAAGCTAGGCGACGAATGCAGTCGCAGGCAATCCAGGCTGACATCACTTGCCGCGCGTTCTGTCGCGACCTCCAGGCTCTGCAACAACCCGGAAATATCTTTCAGATACTGCTCGCCCACAGGAGTCAGCGTCACACCACGTGCGGCCCGAACGAACAGCTGTCGTCCAATCATGACCTCCAGTTTTGCCAACTGGTGGCTAACCGCTGAAGGCGTGAGATCCAGCACTTCCGCCGCCCGGGCGAGATTGCCAAAGCGCGCGGTCTGCTCGAAGGCTTGAATCGCTCTCAGCGGTGGCAGATGAGATAAAGGTGGGGCGATCTGGCGCATCAACGTTTCGCCTATTGTTTTTAGTGGTCGTGGAGAAGCAGCATTCAACCATTAGTTATTTCGGATGACGAGAGGTGAATTTTATTCACCTAGCAGTGACTTTTACGTTATTGCTCGGCACACCTGCCAGGAACACTCTGAATCATCGATCACAAGATCGAACCATAAAAACAATCAGAGGTATCCCTCATGCTTCTTCAAGGCAAAGTCGCAATCATCACCGGCGCAGCATCAGAACGCGGCATTGGTCGCGCAACGGCTATCACCTTCGCTAAACATGGCGCACAGGTCGTCATTCTGGACCTTGATGAGTCGGCAGCACGTGATGCAGCCGCTGCGCTCGGTGACGGCCACCTGGGCCTGGCCGCAAACGTAGCTGACGAACATCAGGTTAAGCAGGCAGTGGCCAAGGTTCTGGAGCGGTTTGGTCGAATCGACGTGCTCGTTAATAACGCCGGTATCACGCAGCCCATCAAGACACTCGATATACGCCCCTCCGATTACGACAAGGTGCTCGACGTCAGCCTGCGTGGCACGCTCCTGATGTCTCAAGCGGTCATCCCGACCATGCGCGCTCAGTCTTCGGGCAGCATTGTCTGCATGTCATCCGTTTCGGCGCAGCGCGGAGGCGGAATCTTTGGTGGTCCGCACTACAGCGCCGCCAAGGCCGGTGTACTCGGACTGGGCAAAGCGATGGCCCGTGAGTTCGGGCCAGACCAGATCCGCATCAACTCGATCGCGCCCGGACTCATTCATACCGATATCACGGGCGGACTGATGCAGGACGAACGCCGTCACGCCATCATTGATGGCATCCCGCTGGGTCGTCTTGGCGCAGCTCAGGACGTTGCCAACGCAGCGCTGTTTCTGGCCAGCGACCTGTCGTCCTACCTCACGGGTATCACGCTGGATGTCAACGGCGGCATGCTGATTCACTGAGTCGGTAGCGGCCCACCATGTTCTCGATCGACGATACGCCCTGCTTTGCGCCGGGCGGTCTATAACAACAAGAGATCAGACAATCATGATCACCACCATGACGCTCGAAGCGGCTTCGACCGCGCGTTCCAACGCTTATCGCAAAACCGCCTGGCGACTGATGCCCTTCCTGATGCTGTGCTACCTGTGCGCTTATCTGGATCGTGTCAACGTAGGCTTTGCAAAGCTTCAGATGATGAATGACCTGGCGTTCAGCGAGGCCGTCTACGGACTCGGTGCGGGTATGTTTTTTATTGGTTACTTCCTCTGCGAAGTGCCCAGCAACCTGATCCTTCATAGAGTGGGTGCACGTCGCTGGATCGCGCGCATCATGATCTCGTGGGGGATTATCTCCGCCCTGTTCGCTTTCGTCGAAACGGCCTGGCAGTTCTACACGTTGCGCTTTTTGCTGGGTATTGCAGAGGCGGGTCTGGCCCCGGGACTTCTGCTCTACCTCACTTATTGGTTCCCCTCGTACCGCCGCGCAAAAATGACTGTGCTGTGGTTCATTGCCATTCCGCTTTCGGGAATGATCGGCGGGCCTCTGTCAGGTTTGATAATGGCAAAGTTCGCTGGCTTTCATGGCTGGGCTGGCTGGCAGTGGATGTTTGTCATCGAGGCGATCCCCACCGTCATCGTAGGCCTGTTCGTACTCGGGTATCTGAAGGACGGTGTTCATCAGGCCACATGGCTGACCGATGATGAGAAGGCGCTCATCAACAAGGAGCTTGAGGAGGACAACAGCCGCAAAGTTACCCACGGCTCTGTTAAGGAGTTTCTGCACGATCGCAGGCTCTGGTTGCTGGCGTGCATCTACTTCTGTGTCGTGATGGGGCAGTACGCGATTACTTTCTGGCTACCGACCCTCATAAGAAATGCGGGCGTTGCTGACCCGCTACACATCGGCCTGGTCACCAGCCTGCCCTACATGTGCGCCATCGTGGTGATGCTTTTGATGGGCCGCAGCGGGGATAAACACCGTGAGCGCCGCTGGCACCTCGTCGGCCCCATGATTGCGGGTGCGCTAGGCCTTACCCTTGCAGCATTGATGGGTGGAAACCTGGTTTTTTCGGTGCTGAGCCTATGCCTCGCAGCGGCCGGCGTTCTGTCCGCGTCCTCACTTTTTTGGATGTTACCCACCACATTGCTGGGCGGTGTGTCGGCTGCGGCAGGCATCGCTGGCATCAACAGCTTCGCCAACCTCGCAGGCTTCTGCTCGCCCTACCTGATCGGCTGGATCACCACGACAACCGGCTCAAGCGCCATTGGCATGTACCTCATCACCGGCGTGCTGTGCATCGGTGCCTGTCTGGTGCTGCGCATCCCGGCCGCTCTGGTCAATCGTTGAGTCAACGGAGTATTACCATGACTGCTAATCCATCACTCGCACCGGCCACAATGCTGGTGCAGCGAGCTCATAACATCCGCCGCCATGCTCTGCGCATGGGGCAAGTCCAGGGCCAGGGCTACGTCGGCCAGGCATTGGGTGCTGCTGATCTGCTGGCCGTGTCCTACTTTCATGCGATGAACTACAAGCCTCACGATCCAGAATGGGAGCAGCGTGATCGCTTTTATCTGTCCATCGGTCACTATGCGATCGCGTTGTACGCAGCCCTCATTGAAGCTGAAATCATCCCGCTGGACGAACTTGAAACCTATGGCTCGGATGACAGCCGATTGCCGATGTCCGGCATGGCAACTTACACCCCCGGCATGGAAATCACTGGCGGTTCACTGGGTCAAGGCCTGGGTATCGCGGTAGGTGCCTGCCTTGGATTGAAGCGCAAACAATCAGCATCGTTTGTTTACAACCTGCTGTCCGATGGCGAGCTGAATGAAGGCTCAACGTGGGAGGCCGTGATGTCTGCCTCCCACTGGAAGCTCGATAACCTTATTGCCATCGTCGACGTCAACAACCAGCAGGCTGACGGTCACTCCAGCGAAATCCTTGCCTTCGAACCCATTGTTGATCGCTGGCAGGCGTTCGGCTGGTTCACGCAGCGTGTGGACGGCAATGATCTGGATGCATTGGTCAAAGCCTTCGACGCGGCGCGAGCCCACACTGCCGCGCAACCCAGAGTCATCATTTGCGACACGAAAATGGGTAAAGGGGTTTCGTTTCTGGAAACCCGCGAGAAGACCCACTTTATCCGTGTGGATGAGCATGAATGGGACGTCGCCCTGAATAACCTTGAAGAAGGTAAAACAGCATGAGTATTGCCAATAACAATGCTGCCCAGACTCCGGCAGTCGCGAAGAAGAAACTCACGACCTCAGCGATGATTGCATCGATCGCCTCCGAAGGTCAGGCAACCCGATCTGCACCCTTCGGGCATGCCTTGGCGGCACTTGCCGACCAGCGTCCGGATATCGTCGGTCTCTCCGCCGACCTGTCCAAATACACCGATCTGCATATCTTCGCCAAGGCGCACCCGGATCGCTTCTACCAGATGGGCATGGCAGAACAACTGCTGATGAGCGCCGCAGCCGGCATGGCCCGTGAAGGCTTCGTTCCCTTCGCCACAACCTATGCGGTATTCGCCTCACGCCGTGCTTATGACTTCATCTGCATGGCCATCGCGGAAGAAAATCTCAATGTCAAAATTGTCTGCGGCCTGCCAGGTCTGACAACGGGTTACGGCCCCAGCCACCAGGCAACAGATGATTTGGCCATTTTTCGCGCGATGCCCAATCTGATGATCGTCGACCCCTGCGATGCTCTTGAGATCGAGCAGGCAGTCCCGGCCATTGCAGCCCACCAAGGGCCGGTCTACATGAGACTACTGCGCGGTAACGTGCCGCTGGTCCTGGACGAATACGGATATAAGTTCGAAATCGGCAAGGCCAAGACGTTGCGCACAGGTAACGACGTTCTGATCATTTCGACTGGACTGATGACCATGCGCGCTCTTGAAGCCGCCAAAGAGCTCCAGGCTGACGGCGTTGACGTTGCAGTTCTGCACGTTCCGACTATAAAACCTCTGGATGAGCAAACCATTCTTGCCGAGGCGAGAAAGCCCGGCAGACTTGTGGTAACAGCAGAAAACCACTCAATCATCGGTGGTTTGGGAGAAGCGGTAGCAACGGTGCTGCTGCGCAACGGCGTAACCCCCACGTTCAGGCAAATTGCGCTGCCCGACGCCTTCCTCGACGCGGGCGCGCTTCCGACGCTTCACGACCGATACGGCATTTCCACAAACGCTGTTTGCACACAAATCAAAGGCTGGCTGTAAACGCTTCATCCCGGGGGCGCGCTGCGTCCCCGACTTGAAAAGGAGCTGAACAGTGGACACCGCCAGACTGCTGGACCCCTCGTATGAGTTCTTCCTGGATGAGCCCTCCAGTGAATGGACGCTGGACTCCCTTCCCGCCATCAGAAACCGCGTCTCTAGTGGATACAAACCAACGTCCACTGCTCGTTGCGACCAACGTTGGGCGACTGACACAGAGGGTTTACGCATTCGTTTATGCATCTACCGCCCCGACGCCACCGTGGCGAATGAAAAAATACTCCCGGCAATCCTGTATATCCATGGAGGCGGATTTGTCCTGGGCCGTCCGGAGATGGCGGACGACTATCTGGCCAACCTTGCGAACACGTTGAAAACAGTGGTGGTAGCACCTGACTACCGGCTTGCTCCCGAGCACTCATTTCCCGCCCCGCTTGAGGATTGCTATACCGCGCTAAAATGGCTGTTCAGCGAGACATCATCCTTAGGGGTGAGCGTAAGCAGACTCGTCATCATGGGTCATAGCGCAGGGGGTGGACTCGCCGCAGCTTTAGCCTTGCTCCTGCGTGATAGAGGTCAGTATCAAGCTGCAGGCCTTATGATGATCTACCCGATGCTCGACCACCGAACCGGCTCTTCGGCAGCGACGTCGGATAATCCAACAACCGGGACACTGAGCTGGTCACGGGAAGCAAACCGGTTCTGCTGGGATTGCATGCAAGGCTCATACACGCTTGATGACGATCAAGCGCATCTGTTTTCCCCCTCTCTCGCGTCAGATCTGCAAGGACTGCCCCCAAGTTTCATAAGCGTGGGGTCTCTGGACTTATTCCTGGAGGAGGACGTGGCCTTTGCGCTTGCGCTTTCGCGATCCGGCGTCCAGACGGAAATGCATGTCTACCCGGGTGTCCCGCATATGTTCGATCAATACCCTGGAGCGATTACCCGGCAGTGCGAACGTGATGTAGAAACAGCACTGAGGAAAATGCTGGCGCTTTAAGCGAACCGGATTGCCTGGATCAAGCTCCTGGAGCAAAACGGTATCCTTACGAGCCGCCGCTCAAACCTCCTCCCGCAACACCGCCAACCTGTTCAGTACATTCAGCACGTAACCATCCCGGATAACCGCGCCATGGTGCCCATCACAGAAACGCTCTCCCCTGATGCACAGCGTAAGCATCGTCTGGATATCTCCCAGGCTCGCCCGAGCGATATAGGCTTCGTCCTTGAGCATGATTGCGGCACCGTGCTTCATGTATTCGATATCGGTCCAGCATTCTTTTTCCAGCACCCGGTAGAAGTCCTTGACGACATCGAAGTACGCGGGCCAACGATCCTCAAGCACATGGGTTTTTATCGCCACTCCGCGGGGATAGAGCCTGGGTCGCCAGGCCAGCAGTTCGTCCATGTCGGCGGCCTGAGGCACGGGCTCGCTGGGCGGGCGCGGCGCTGGGGCGGCGCTCTCCGAAGTGGCGCGGTGCAATTCGGCTTTATGGAGGTGTGACGCTACGTATAGCTCAAACGCCTGGACCTGACCGGAGGTATAGGGATTTTTACCGTAGGACTGAACATCTTTGCTGTAGTGGAGAAAAGCTTCCGATTGTGGCCCCTCTGCAAACAGCGAAGCGATGGCCGCGCTTTGCAGCAGCCAGTAAATATCCTCCGAGCCCTCTCGCCCCTTCATGCTGGAGAGATCGAGAACACTCGAAAACAACTTCCCCGCCAATTGGCGACCTGCCTCACGAAACTCCCAACTCAAATCATGGGGTTCAGCTTGTTCAGCCTGGGCGATCCAGGCTTCGTAGCGACTGATCAGGGTGGTGTCATCCAGCGAAATCGGCGGGCAGGCGGGCGGAGTGAGTGACCGTGGTTTTGGCTCCTCATAGACCGGCAGCCAACTGAGGTTTTGGGCGACACGCGACAGCGGCTCGCCTTTGTTGCGGGTCGGGGAATTCGAAGCAACCTTGGGCTTGACGGGGCTTTGCTGGGGTTCAACGGTGCTTTGTTTGTGGTCGAAGTACGCTTTCAAACGATCCAGAAGTTTCATCTATGAAATCCCGCGTCAGTACAGAACCTGCACTTTAAGATTTTCGGCATCAGGTCAGTATCCGAGATACCTGCGATGTTCGGCCCGCCAGCAAATCCGATACTTGATGAGCTAGCAGCGGGGTAATATTGAAATAATTTTCCGGCGCTTCATGACGTGCAGCGAAGGTAACAGGCACTGTTTTTTCATAGCCAAGGCCATGACTTGCAGGCTTCATTGAACAGCGCCATAGCGAGTGAAAAAAAAGTCAGGATCAGAATCACCATGGATATGCCGCGCCCTGTGTAAATAGAACTCCACGGAACAATGTGTCGGAGCTCTTCACTGGGCAGGTTTTTCAGATAGCTATGACGGACAACAAAAAAAACCACACTGATGAATGGATAGATAAATATCACATTAAAGATCATATCCTTCCCGCCGAGGAGCACCAATAGCAAAGGGGTCACCAGATAGGCGCAACCTACCCAGAAATCCATCTTTTTCAGAACCCTGCGTGCGTTGTGGCCTGGGCATGGCTTTGCCTTTCTTGGCCTTCTCGGTTTCCCGAGTTTTTCTGTTGTCATGTAAATACTCCTTTGCCTCCCACTCAGCCTCTGCCCGGGATACGGTGTAGTACAGTATCCCCCGGTCACCTATCGGGAAACCAGAAAGGCCGGGGATGAATTTTCGTCATCGGCGTGATGACGAGTGCCACGTAAAACCGCAAAGCTGACCGACGACCCGGAGCTGGCCAATGCTTTGGGAACCGCCTGCTACATCGGCATGCAACTCGCCCGGGGCCTGAGAATCCAGTTACCCAATGGGACGCCACCTGAAAGCTTTCCCCGCAATTAACCACCTGTTCTGGAGACAGTCCATATGCCTGGTGATGACCTGCAACGCCTTTATAACAAAGCCTGGCTATACGCCTCTCATGCCCACCTTGGGCAGAAAATGACAGGGTCAGAACTGCCCTACACCACCCACGTAGCCATGGTTGCCAATGAGCTGATTTTTGCCGCCCGGGAGTCCTCGGTCGGCGATCTGGCAATTGCCCTACCTGCTGCGTTGCTGCATGACGTACTGGAGGACACCCCCACTACGCAGGAAGCGCTGACAGACGCCTTTGGTCCAGAGGTGTCTTCGACTGTCGCGAGCTTGAGTAAAAACCTGATTGTACCGTTCTCCGAAGAGCGCTACTTTCAGGGTATCGCCAGCCAATCTCGTGAAGCTGCTTCGATAAAACTGTGCGACAGAATCACCAACCTGCAGTCGGCACCCGCCACATGGGCCAAGGCCAAACGCGCTTCATATCTCGTCGAGTCCGAACAGATTCTGACCGCGCTCGGACATGTGAATGACTACCTCAGGCAGCGGCTCACAGACACCATAGCGCGCTATGAACAGCTTTACGTCAGGGAATTCACGGGCTGAGATCATCGGGATCAACTCAGGTTTCTCTGACACCACGCTGTCGCGAAGCAAACACAGACCTGTAGGAGCGCGCTTGCCCGCGATTTGGTCTATCAGTCGATAAATATATCGCCTGTGCTGACGCGATCGCGGGCAAGCGCGCTCCTACACATCCTGTGTTTGCTGCGCGACAGCGCGGTGTCAGGGACACTGTGCGACCTCCTACAGAAAAGCATTTAAATCCAGTTAGTTATTTTTTTTATGAGAGCGGCATGGGATTCAAAGCGTTCTTTCCAGGCCGTTTACTGACTGAGCTCTTCCTTAAGACCCTCAGCCCATTCATTCAAGGACTGATACGCAACACTCCGGTCGTCCCAATCGTGCCAATAATGGATGAGCTCTCCAGTACCTGAAGGCGACGCATCCACAACGACATAGTCCCCCGAGTCATTGGTCAGGAAAGGTACCCAATACCGCTCCCATGGCTCACAGAACTCTTCCTCCGGGTCGAGAAAAAACTTCAGTGCATCCATTATTTCACTGGCGGCGAGCAAGCGGCGGTTGTCACTTTCGCGCAACTCCGCATTCCACTCCTGGCCGTCATGCCAAAGCAGCAACTGACGTAGGCCCAATGGCAAAGGCGCACCCAGCAATTGTTCTATCTGCTGGATTGAAGTCTCGCTTGCTGGAGGCCGAAGTGTCGCGAGGCTATCGGGGGGCAGCAGTTGCTCGATAGTGGTGAGGCATTCGGTAAAGGCTTGAGGTGTAGTCAGCATGACTCTTTTCCTTTCGATTAACGATGAAGGTGCGAACAGAAGAGTGTGGAATTGACGTGATGAGCCATCAGCGGCCTGAGGGCTTGCTCAGCGAAATCAGCCAATTCAGCAGCCTGCTGGTCCACCAACGGCGGCGAGCCTCCCGAATTTGATCGATGTTTTCAAAGGTCAACTCCGAAGCACGCTTCTCCTTGGCTTTAATAGCCTTCAACATACGAATCGAGTTTCGGCTGACGTAGATTAGATAGAAGACACTCAGTGTTAGCACGTAAATTCCAACTACCCCATCGCTGACATGCCACGCCATCTTCATCGCAAGTGCAGATACAGCCACTATAGACGCCAGAATGTTCCCTGCGAACTGGCTGTACTGCCCTCCTGCCACCAGGACTCTATTATCTCTGACCTCGTAACCGGCCCTGCGGTTTGGAGAACGGGTAAAATAGAAAAAACCGACTTCGACTGCGAAAAGCAAGACCGGCACCATGGCCAAAGAGATAGAATCGACGAAAGACTGTTCATAGTCGCTCCGACCCACCATATAAAAACCGCCTGAAATCATGAGGGTAAACGAAGCAAGAGACCACTTCTGAAAATGCGAGAGAAACGCAACATAACTCTCATTTATATAAATCAGATACAGGGTACGTAACAGCAGCACCAGCAAAGCAATGCCCACAACCCAGAAATACTCGGAGCTGAAAAAAAATATCGAACTGAACAGCGCTGTCAGGGCCCATATACTAGAAAGACCCTTCTTCATTTCTTCTGGATCCATGACAACTTTCTCCACCGTTCTCAGATTAACGGTATTGAAACATCTAATTCAGGCTCAACGTCGTGAGGCCTTGCTCAGAGAAATCAGCCAATTCAGCAGCCTGCTCATCCACCAGCGACGGCGAGCCTCCCTGATTTCATCGATGTTTTCAAAGGTCAATTCCGAGGCGCGCTTCTCCTTGACCCTGATAGTTTTCAATACCCGAAACCAGTGTCGGCGGATATAGATTAAATAAAGGGTCAACAGTGTTAGCACGTAAACCACAAATGCCATCTCGCTGAGCTGCCACGCCATCATCATTGCAATACCCGACACCAGCACTATCGATGCCAGAAGGTTCCCCGCAAAGTGGCTGAACGGTTGGTCTATCACCACCACTCTATTACCCCTGACCTCGTAACCGGCTTTGCCCTTTGGAGGGCGGGTAAAGTAGAAAAACAATACCTCAACCGTAAAAAGCAGCACAGGCACCAGCGCTAAAGAGATAGAGTCAATGAAGGATTGTTCATAATCGCTCCGTGCCACCAGATACAAACAACCTGAAATCATGATGGAAAACGACACAACAAAGCCCACGTGATAATGGGTGAACACAGCGACAAAACTCTCACTTATATGTATCAAGTAGATGGTACGTGCCAGCAGCACCAACAAAACCCCACCCAAAACCCAGAAATACCCGGTACCTGCAAACATGAATGCGCTGAACATTGCTGTCAGGCCGAAGACACCATAAAGGCTCTTCCTGAGGTTTTCCGGGCCCATGTCCATCAACACTTCCTCCGTTGTCATCAGGCGACGATCTTAAAACAATCTGATTCAGGCCCGGGTATGCACGCTCAACCTGAAAATGGAAGCAGTGGCCATTGCCACCGCTTCCGATACCGATACCGATCAAGCCAGAACGGGCTCTACCTGGTCGCGGTTTCCGGTTTCAGCGCCAAGCAGCACGTGCAGCGTATTGAGGAACAAGTCATGACTCAGAATGCCGGTGCATATCGTCGACAGCACGACTTTTCCATTCTCGTCTTTGATAACGACTTTCTCGGTCCAATTGCTCAGGTCAATCGTGCGCAAGGTTGACATGGGTACCTTGCTTCCCTGTACTTCAAGAAAATCTCTGGTGACGGTGATCGGCGAGGTCTTGATGTTCAGGAAGTTGCCAGACACACGCTTGCTCCAGACTTGCCCGGAGCTTATGTAGTTGAAGGTCACCGCACGCCCCGACTCGAGCGTGTCCATCACTTCAGGAAAACGAGCCCGTACGTGCAACTCACGCACCAACTGTTCAAAGTCATGAAAGCCTTTCAAGGTTTCAATGACCCGATGAAAAGGCTCGCTTGCATTACGACGGTAGGCGACGTTGGTGATCATGCCGGTCATCACGGTCTGGCCGGAACCAAAGAGGTAGAGGTCCTCGATATCGGCAAACGCAGTGTACTCCCGCTCGCCCTTGATCAAACGAGCGATGCCGTGCTCAAACACTTCGTAAACCGGCTCACGCAGTTTTTTATGCCATACGTAAATGGCAAACGTGCAAAGCCCGAAAATAGCCAACCCAGCGCTCGTTAAATTGATCAACATCTGCGGGCTTGAAAAGTTGAGTGTCATGCCACGGCTGACGGTGGTTACCGGACCATTGTTGCCAGGCGGCAGGATCGTGCCCAGATACAACACGAATGCAGCCAATCCCAGCAATACGACACCGAAAACCAGGCTAAATACCAAAAACCCTTTGCCATGGCGAAAGGTAGCGATCAATTCGCCAGTTTCTGGAGACTGAGAGGATTGCTGCATAATTCTGCTTCCCTGTATGGAGTTTGAAGAGCAAAGCTGCCCAGGCAACCTGCCACATACGTGGCGCTCATGAGAGTTTCAAATGGACCTGAACATTGCCTGAGCAATATCTGTCGGCGGTTGGAACATGGCTAAACGATATCGTTCACCAACCGGTGTTGATTTTTTAATTCAGAAGGGTTTTCGTGGACCATGGTTTCTCGTACTTTCGAGTCAAAACCGCTCTCGCCGCCGGAGGCACTGGCTTGAGCGCCTGAGCAAGTGGTTTAATCCCTTACTAGCCAGCCCCGCCAAAGCTATCCAACCTTGGCGCGAGTTACGGATATTGAGCTAACTGCCAGTGAGACCCTGTTTAAGAAAGATAAGGAGAATAAGCATTAACGACCTGAAAGAAAGATATCTGAGCTTCTATGAAGCCGACACCTCCTCTGCCGAGGATATAAGAGGGGTAGAAAATTCCCTGAGCGTGCGTTTGCCTGACGACTTTAAAGAAATCGCAACCTTTTATACAGGTGGTTTTTTGGGGGGTATCAGTCATCACGCGATGTTTAGCGCGACTAATCCATTGAACATTGTCAGCGAGACGTTGCGCCTCAGGAAGTCGATAAATCTGGGCACGGAGTACATAGTATTGGCCGAACCGGCTGAAAGCCTCATCGTCATGAATGTCTCCAAATCTCCAGTGGTGATATGGTGCGATGCCAATGACGCTGAGCATTTGGGCACAGGCGAACTTTCAACACCTCCCGACTGCTGGGAAAACTACGCCAGCTTTTTTTCCTATCTACTGGACCGAGAAGCGTCCGAAGATTATTAATCTCCAGACAGGATCAACCGGGAGACAAAATGTCTATTTTAGCTATCGTTATTGACGAACCTGCTGTCAGGCCCGCCACGCTCATCAAACTTCATAAATTCTTGATGCTACCATTACAGAAGGTTAAAAGCCTTTGCGGTGGTGGTCATCCTATTCTGGAAATTGAGCTCTTTGACAGTGACCTCCAAGAGACTTCAACATTCGTCCGCGGTGTATTGAAAATAATTTCCGAAGAGAAAATCTCGGTAAAATTCTATGAGATCCCTTACGGGGAAAGGTATGCAGACAACAGAAATCTGGAAAAACGCGAGGTGACGGCAGACCTGGTCAATAGTATTCTAGACGCCGCAGATGAAGAATTTGAGCGACAGCAAAACAGCCAATCCTGACCTGAGGATAAGACAATGATAGACTTCACACTGTTTAGCGTGCCCCTTTTATACAGCAGAAACAAGAACCTGCAATACAAAGAAAATACAATCCAGATGTCGACTGCCCTTTTAAAGTTTCTGCATGATGAGGGGGTAATAAGCACGCCTCCCTTTACAGAAAATGGCGATCTTAAAATGGATTTTTTAGTTCGTAAATCCGACGTCACTGAAGAAGGCGTCGAGCTCTTTAAAAGCGTCATCCCTAAATGGTGGCAAAAAATAGACCGTGGACTTGATCGCTCAGATGTTAGTTATCTCAAGCGAGAGCTGGATAAACTAAGAGCCTCAGAGAGCCGCTAAAAACTCTTTATGGATTTTCAAATCTGATTGAATACAGCCTTAATTGAGGTGTACCCATATGCCAAAAGAGTTTTCCATTTTTACAGACACCGCAACCCTTTCAATATTTGATCTTGGCGCTATCAAGCACAGAGTCTCAGATGCTCCTGACTGGTGGAGCATTGTGGAGGATGAGGTTCTTGAGATCAACAAAGGTAATATCGCCTTTCTTGGTTTAGGCGATGACGGTAGCTACACGATCAAAGTGCTGGACAGCATTGAAAATGCAGCAGGCACATTGAACCTGCACTTCCCGTCGGGCAAAGTTTTTATAGGGTCTGGAGAAGACACGTCTGGAGGAAATCTTGAACCTGATGGTTCTGACGTTATCCAAGGAGAAACGTTAGACTTCGCGCCAGGCCACTACAGCATGGGCTTCGCCAGGGCGGGCAATACCATAGAACTCTGTTTCACCCTGACATCAGAAAAACACAATACAATAAAAGAGCCTGTGCGGATATAAACTGTGAAAGCGCAAAACCTGATACAAAGTGTTACCGATCACTTAACCTGACAACCCATATATCCAGAAATGCACCAAAGGAGCACTTATGTCTTCAGACCAGGATTTTGTTGAAGCGATCTATGACGAGCTGTTCAAAGACAACTTCAACCAATACCAAATGGCTTTGAACCGCGCGCCGGATAACGGCATGGACATCTATGCAAGGGCGAGAAATGCTCTGGCTTCACTGGATGACGCTCAAAGGTCTGACGTCATAAACTTTTTTAAAGTCGTGATATCCGATAGTGCCTGCGTCATTTTAGGAACATTGGACGGCGTACACTTCCCCGACAACCTGGAGGGAGATTTTCTACTTTCTTGCGATGGCAAAGAAATCCAGGGTGATCTGATGGATGCTTTCATTGGAAAAGCACAAGACGATGGCGTTTATGAATAACATCCCGGTCCAGTGACTCGCCAGAAACACTGAATGCGATCCCGAGAACTCGTCACTCGGGCTTTCAGTCTGGCGATCCCTCTGCGATGATAAATCGAACTACAATCTGGAAGTGGGTAAGCATAATGGTCACTTTTGTTTTTTTCGCAGTCGCTCTGGCTGGTTTGGCTTATCTGGCTGTCGTGATGTTCCGGGTCGTCAACGCGGATACCAAAGGCGGCATTTCAAGTGTACTCACCGCGGGTACGTTATTTAAAATGTCGCTTTCATTCATGGTCTTGTGTCTGGCGTCGGGCGCTATTTATTTGGGCGGAAGCGCCAGCGGCATCAGTGGGGGCGGAGGCAACGCGGACAATCGATCAATGCTTGATGCAGCCTCACAGATCAGTGAATTTTGTTTGTATGCAAGTCTGGCACTCGCTGTCATCGCACTGATCAGGTATGCCCTTAAGAAGAATGTTCTATAGGTACGTAGGTCCATGGGGTCGCCGCAAGCAACTCAATACCTGCGTCTCCCGTCACTCCTGTTAAATATAAATCGATTGCAAGCGCTTCAGCATTCGAACTGGGTAGATGCACCTGTACCCGCCCCCCCGATACTAAAAGACCGACAAAAAATGAGGGAGTCACCATGAGAAAAAAGCTGGCGTGTATTTCAATGGTTCTGATCTCCGTATTCCTCCCGACAGCGGCCCAGGCCGAGACGAATGACAAGTGGGTGGCTGCGTGGCTAGGCGCAGTTCAAGGGCCTTATCCGACAGGCAATCCCTCTGCGCAACCAGACTTGAGTCTCGCCTTCCCCGCACCTGAGCAAGGTGCGCAGGATCAGACATTCCGCTTGATGGTGCGACCGGACATCTGGGGGACGCACATGCGGATACGTCTGTCCAACGTGCTGGGCACCCGCCCCGTCACCTTTGATGGCATTTACGCCGGACTACAGCAAGGCAGTTCAGCCGTATTGAAGGGCACCAATCAGCCGGTTTCTTTCGCAGGGAAGCCGAGCGTTGATATTCCCGCCGGATCATCGGCCTGGAGTGACCCCATCGCGTTGCCATTTGTGAAGCCTGATGACGTCCCACTACTCAATGGGCGCAGGCTTGCAGTGAGTTTTCATATCAAGGGCCAGAGCGGGCCGATGACATGGCACGCCAAAGCGCTCAATACCTCTTATGTCAGCGAGCCGGGAGCAGGTTCTGTCGGCCAATCCGAAAGCGAAACAGCTTTCCCGTTCAGTACGACTTCTACCTACTTCCTGGATGCCGTTGACATGATGGCGCCAGCCGATACCAAGGTCGTTGTTGCCTTTGGAGACTCCATCACTGACGGCACAGGTACAACGCTGAACGGCGATGATCGGTGGTCAGACGTCCTTTCGAGAAAACTTCACGCTGTTCATGGCAACAAGGTATCGGTTGTCAATGCGGGTATTGGCGGCAATCAGGTTATTGGCCCGGCCAGCTACTCTGCGCAGACGCCCTTCTCAGGCGGCCCCTCTGCGCAAATGCGCGTCGAAAGAGACGTGATAGGTGTGTCCGGCGTTACCAGCGTTATCTGGATGGAGGGCATCAATGACTTCAGCAAAAATGGCAATGCCTCCGCCGAAGCTGTGAAGGCAGGAATGAAGGATGTTGTGGGCCGAATCAAGTCGCAGCTTCCAGATGTCAAAGTTATTGGAGGCACGCTCACTACAGCCCTCGGCAGTACCAGCGCGGCACACGGTCACGCGGAGCAGAACGCCAAGCGGCAAGAGCTAAATGAGTTCATCCGCACGTCGGGCCTGTTTGATGCTGTCGCGGACTTCGATGCAGCGACGCTCGACCCCGAGACGGGCGGCATGAAAAAGGAATATGTGGCGGACAGCACAGTGGGCGGGACCGGCGACAAATTGCATCCTAATAGAGCCGGGTATCAAGCGATGGCTGAAAAAGTAGATATTTCGCGGTTATTCAAGCCTGAGGCGAATTAAGCCTTCAGCCTTTGGCGACACGCCCCCATACATGCAAACTGCTGGATTGAAATGCATTGTCTGCAGGAGCTGCCGAAGGCTGCGATGCATTTCTCCCGAGACACCGCGATCGCAGCCTTCGGCAGCTCCTACAGGTCCTATGTTTGCCGCGAGACAGCGTGGTATCAGGGACACCGGGGCGGCGCTCATCTTCCTGGCACCGGAGCCAAAAGCGAAAGTGTCCACCTATTCAAGTGGACGCCCTCGCCTTTTAAGCAGTCTTTCTTACGCAGGGACCACGAAGCTTATCGTCTCAGCGCTTATCAAACTCGATCAGCACCTTGCCGATATGCTTTGCAGCAGCAAAATAGGCATACGCCTCAGGCGCTTCGTCGAACTTGAACGTCTTGGCGACTACGGTTTGAATGCCGTTCACTTCGATGGCGCGCAGAAGATCTTCAAACATTTTCCGGTTGCCGTTGGCGATGCCCCGGATTGTCACGTTTTTCAGGATGAGCGAGACATAGTCAGGTATTGGCGACTGCTGTCCAGGGCTTACACCGATCACAGCAATACGCCCGTTCACGGCCGCTGCCGCGACGGATTGACCCAACGTGTCCTGACCGCCCGTCTCGATGATAATGTCGGCACCTGCGTTCCCGGTAAGCTGCATCAACTGTGCTGCCCAGTCAGTATGAGTGCGGTAATTGATGGTGATGTCCGCTCCGAGTTGGCGAACAAACTCCAGCTTCTCATCGCTTGAAGAGGTCATCGCCACGCGCGCGCCCAGGATCTTGGCGATTTTCAATGCTGCCAACGCCACTCCGCCCGTGCCCAGGCAAAGAACCAGTTCGCCCGGCTTGACCTTGAATACCTCGACCAACGCATTCCATGCGGTCAGCCCGGCGGATGCGAGTGCGGCGACGTCTTTATCCATCAACCCTTCCGGGACATGGATCAACGCAGCAGCCGGAAGCACAACTTGTTCAGCAAGCCAGCCGTCATGGCTGACACCGACATCATGGCTGAAAACGTCAGCGCGAAACTGCCCTTCCAGCCAGTTGGGAAAATGACCGCAGATGACTCGGTCACCTGGTTTGAAATCTTCAACGCCTTCGCCGACTGCAATGACTTCTCCCACGCCCTCGGACACCGGGATACGATCAGGTGCCTGCATAGGACCGTAAACACCCCGCAGAATCTGGACGTCTCGACTGATGAGGCTCACAAGGCGGGGAGCGATGACAACCTCGCCTACCCCGGCCGACAATTCCGGGCGGGTCGTCGCGGTCAGCGAGTCCAGACCATTCTGAGCACCTATCTGAAAAGCTTTCATTGGGTAATTTCCTGTTTCGTGAATAAGAACGTGTAAATGTGTCGATTGCAGCTGACAAGATCACGGCCGTGAAGCCGCCATGAGCGTGATGCCCTGATTGACTGCCTCGCTTGAAGCCATACCCTTACCATCATTTGATTAATCAACTGAGTCAGGGGCTGTTTGCAGCGTCGAGGCGATGAGGTCGCGTAGCCATATATGAGCAGGATCCCGGTGCAGTCGTTCGGGCCATAACATGAGCATTTCAAAGCCCGGAATGGCGAGTGGCGGCGCCTGGACGTGAAGTGACGGGTCATCTCGGACCAGCCTTTCAGGCACCACTGCAACCAGGTCGCTGTGCATCAATGCAGAGACGAGCGAGTTGAAAGTGGACACTGACAATACAACGCGTCGTTCCAGACCTTTAGCGGCCAGTGCCTGGTCAGTACTCCCGACGAACCCGGCGCCATTGGGTGACATAACGGCATGTTCGAGCCCGCAGAATGCTTTGAGCGATAGCCTGGTTGCCAAAGCAGGATGATCGCGCCGTCCTGCCAGCACATAGCGTTCGTGAAACAAAAAACGCTGACGCAGCTTTGGCGGTGCGTCATCGCGAGTGTGCAGCGCCAGATCGATCTGGCCGTTCTCCATATCATTGGCAAGGGTGGCGGGATGTTTGTTCAACAGTGCCAGGCGTGTATTAGGGGCCAGGCGCCTGAGCAGTGCCAACGACGGCCAGACTAAAGCAGTCGCGGTGTAATCACTGGCAGCGACCTTCCACGTCTGACTAGACAGTGCTGGCTCAAAAGTGGCACCAGGATTCAGCGCGCCCTCCAAAGCTATGAGCGCTTCACGCAGTGGCCCGCGCAATTCACGGGCACGCTCGGTAGGCGACATCCCTCGGGGACCGGGCAGCAACAATGGGTCGTCGAGGATTTCCCGCAGTCGACCCAGTTGCAGGCTGACGGTCGGTTGAGCGAGATTGAGCAATCGCGCTGCGCGTGTGACGTTTTGTTCAGACAACAGCGCATCCAGCGTGACCAGCAAATTAAGATCCAGACGACGCAAGGTATTGTGCATGTAAATACCATATGTTTCGGAAATTCATTTCTATCATACCGGGTTCGTCATTACTGTGAGGCATCCATCCATTCGGAGTTCCTCATGAAGCTGCTGCTGATCTACGCCCACCCTGAACCTCGTTCCCTCAATGGCTCGCTCAGGGATTTCGCGATCACTCACCTGGAAACCGCAGGTCACGAGGTCAAGGTCTCGGATCTGTACGCGATGAGTTGGAAAGCGCCTCTTGATACGGACGATGCCCCGGGCTATGACGACGAAAGACCTTTCAACCCGGCAATAGAATCGCAGCGCGTATTCGCCGCGGGCACCCAACCGCTAGATATTGAGGAAGAGCAGGCCAAACTGCTGTGGGCGGACGCTGTGATCTTTCAATTCCCGTTGTGGTGGTTCTCGATGCCCGCGATCCTCAAAGGCTGGGTCGAACGCGTCTACGCCTACGGGTTTGCCTACGGTGTCGGCGAACACAGCGAAAGCCACTGGGGCGATCGTTATGGCGAAGGCAGCATGGCTGGAAAGCGGGCGATGCTGGTGGTCACCATGGGCGGGTGGGAATCCCACTACAGTGGTCGAGGGGTCAACGGTGCACTGGATGATCTGCTCTTCCCTATCCAGCATGGGGTGCTTTTCTATCCAGGGTTCACTGTCATGCCGCCCTTCCCGATCTATAAGACCGGCAAAATGGACGCCGCTCGGTTCGAACAGCTATGCACAGCCTATGCTGCCCGGCTGGATAACCTGTTCGTTGATCAACCTTTGCCATTTCGTCGCCAGAACGCCGGGGACTATGAAATTCCAGCGTTGACCCTCAAGCCACATATTGCACCCGGCCGTCAGGATTTAGGCATCCATATTGATGAAGACAAAACGGCCGAAGGCTAGAGTTTTTCTGGCGTTGAGCGTTGTTTATCAAGCCGGGTAAGCGGTTTTAGCACCGCTGGTAATCGGCAGTAGAGTAAGCCCTGTAAGCGCGGTCTTTCTCTCAACGGCCGATTACACCCAGGTGGGTGAAAGTGAAACCTTGTGGCGACTTCAGACCGTAGCCAAGCATTCGGTCGAAGCCCGAATGTGCGAGCCAGAGAGCACCTACCGCAGCGAGATCAGGGATCGACCCTATCAAACCGGCCGCGAGCAAAGCAGCACCAGTCGCATACAAGTGAAGGGAGTTATAGCAATAAGCCCCCACTCTGGGCCCCAACGCATAGCCCAGAATACTCAAGTCGGGCGTGAAAAAAATTGCCAGCAACTCCCACCATGAGAAGTCATGCCCAGTGCGCCAAAAAAGCAGAATGCAGGTGGCAAACAGGAGCCCCCCTTCTACACGTTGCCACAGAACAGTGTGCGATGCCGATGGCGCTAAATGGGACATGAAAGCTCTCCAGGGATTGAGCATTCAATTTTGTACGATACATCTGCAAAACGTAATCGTATAAGATCGCATACACACCATACAAAAATGGATAGCCCTGTGATTCAGCATGAGCCAAGCTGGGAATGGTATCGGACCTTTCTTGCCGTACTGGAGACCGGTTCGTTGTCGGCAGCGGGGCGTAACCTGGGCATCAGTCAACCAACAGCGGGCCGTCACATCGACGGCCTTGAATCTGCTCTGGGCCTGAAACTTTTTACTCGCTCATCAGATGGATTCAGTCCCACCAGTGCCGCTTATGAAATCGCGCCTTATGCGCTCAACCTGGCGGCAATGTCGGCGGCTTTGTTGCGCAAGGCAAGTGAAGGCAGCACCGATATCCGTGGGACGGTGCGTCTGACAGTCAGCGAAGTGATCGGCGTTGAAGTCTTACCACCAGTTTTGTTGGTATTGCGCAAGCAGCACCCCGAGTTGGTTATAGAGATGATTCTCTCTAATCAGGTTGATGACCTCCTACGTCGGGACGCAGACATCGCGGTTCGGATGCACAGGCCTACTCAGAATGCGCTAATCGCAAGGCATGTCGGTGGTATAGAAGTCGGGCTGTATGCTCATCGCAGTTATCTGGCTATCCACGGCAGCCCCTGCTCACTCGAAGAGCTGAGCAACCATACGCTCATTGGCTTCGACCGAGAGAACGCCTTTATTCGAGGATTCCTGAAACAGTTCCCGATATTTGCGCGCGCGGGCCTGGCATTTCGTGCCGACAGTGAACTTGCGCAATTGGCAGTCATGCGAGCCGGTTTCGGCATTGGCGTGTGCCAATCGACAATTGCATCCCGCGACTCAACTTTGATGCGGGTGCTTGCGTCAGCCTTTTCGGTGCAGATGGACACGTGGGTCGCGATGCATGAAGACCTCCGTAACAGCGCTCGCTGCCAGGTTGTATTCAATGCCATCGCGGAAGCGTTACGCGAGCATTCGCAGAACAGCCAGATATTTCGCTGATGCTTACACATAGGGTCGCGCGGTCAGGGCACTGAATGAGCCTACTCAGCCACCGCCAATTTATAAGGAGTATCGAATGGATTTACGAACGTTACTATTAAGCGGCGACTATCAGTTCGAATGCGATCCGCCAGCTGCGGAATCTTCCATCGAAGCTCTGATCGCCGCAACTCCCGTCCCTCTGCCGTGTGAGTATTTAGAGTTGCTCCGTCTGAGCGACGGCGGCGAAGCAGATATGTCGGGATATCCACGCTACGTCCGTATTTGGTCAGCGTTGAAGGCGATCGAGAACAATCGTGATTACGAGGTCGCAAAGTGGTTGCCGGGATTTATTGGATTTGGAGACAACGGTGGCCCGGATATGATCGGGTTCGATACACGCTCAGGACCACCCTTCCCAGTATGCTCAGTCATGTTCGTCCCGATGGAGTGGGAAAGTGCCATGGGCACCGTACCGAATTTCGATATATTTATTCGGCAGTTGCTAAAGCATGGCGACATCAACGACTAGCTTTTAGCGTTTCAAACATCGCCTCGGCCGCCAGGGTATGGACTTTGCGGGTCGGGTGCCATTCATCCCAATAGTAATGGGTATCTGGACTTTCACACACAGGCTGGACGTCCGGATACGTCGGCTGGCAAGGGGTGTCCAGATCCTTGAAACCTGCAACATCGGGTGCTGCGCGAAGCTTGTTGCTGAAGGCCAGGTGATCAAAATAGATGATATTAACGTTTCTGGCTTTCGCTGTTTTTGCCAACACGGCTGGCAGCTTCTGCTCGAGTACTCTTTGATATCGTGCTGCATTGTTGACTTGATTACCTTGCACCACAGCCGGCACATGACTCAAATCCGTACTTCCCACAACCATTACATGCTTCGCGCCCGCTGTAGCCAATGTCTCGGTAGCCTTCTGTATGTTAGCCACACTTTTCTGGCTGAGCACATCAATCGACTCGGGGTGCGAAAAGTCGGCCCATTCGAAAAAGTCGTTAGCTGAAACGAAAATGAAATAGAGCGCATTCGGATCAGCTTTGTGTGTAGGGGTTGCTTTCAGATGATCGTTGATTTGCCCGAAAACTCCGGTATTACGAAACGGCTCCATCCAGGCATAGTAGTTTCCGTTACCGCTCTTGGCTCCGCCAATCGCGTAATCGGTCAAGGGTAGATTCAAGGTATGGGCCAGACTCTCGACGGCAGTGGGACCATTGCTCCACCGCCCCTCCCAATACAAAGAGCCAGGCAGCTCTTGCGCCTCTTTGACCTTCTGCACGGACAGTGTTCGAGTGAAGTTCTGACCCGCGCCATTGTCAGAGTAGCTGTCACCGAATGCATAGAGGTGGTCGAAGGTAGGAGCGCCAAAGGCAGTTGATACAGTCATTGCCAATAGAGCGGCCAAACAAACGCGTCGATTCATTGAAAGTCTCCCGGATCTCGCCTGAGACTACCAAATGGAACGCGTTGTCTGACGATAATTACGACCTGTTTTTACCTGAGACCGCAGAGATTGACCTGTTGGCGACCCATAGCCAAATCCACCGAGCGGTAGGATTTTTTTGTGCACAGGGATCATTAGATATCTACGCCCCGCCCTCTCCGCGCACCGAACGATTCGTGCCGTATTCTGGTCTGCTTGTCATTGGGAGCTTGAACGGATGGCAGTTAGATCATGGTGCTGAAAATAACAAGTATCGTCATGGCGCTAGTCGCTGTCGCCATTTTGTACATGGGCGGCGCTTTGGTTGCGGCTGGAGGGAGTCCTGCCTATGCCTTGATCGGGCTCGGCGTGCTGATCACTGCAGTGTTGTTATTTCTAAAGAAAAAATCAGCACTCACGCTCTATGCACTACTGATGTGGGCGATTCTGATCTGGATCATCTACGAAGTGGGGTTCGACAAATGGCAGTGGATTCCACGTGGCGATCTGTTCGCGTTGTTGGGGTTCTGGCTGGCGTTGCCATGGGTCGTACGCCGCTTGTACATAGCGCAGACGCCAGCAGAGTCACGAAGCTTTCACCCCTTCCTTGGCGGCACGGTGGCAGTAATGATCGTGATCGTTGTCGGCATCATGTTCTACGACCCCTACCCTGTTCAGGGCAAAATCACTAACCCGGTTTCTGCAAAGGCAGCCATTGGCGCGGCAGAGGATTGGGTTGCCTACGGGGGCACCAACGACGGTCAGCGATTCTCTGCACTGGATCAAATCGACGCGGGGAATGTTAAAAAACTCACGGTCGCCTGGGAGTACCACACCGGCGACCTGCGTGATCCTGAGAAGGACGCCAGCGAATACACCTTCGAAGCCACTCCGTTAAAAGTAAACAATCGGGTTTATGTCTGCACTGCGCACAATGAGGTGCACGCGTTAAACCCCGAGACGGGATCACTGGAGTGGAAGTACGAGCCTCAGAAGGACCGCTCATACCTGCAGCAACATCAGACATGCCGAGGGGTCAGCTATTACGCTGCGGCGTCCTCCAGCACTCGAAACGGCGACGTATCAGTGACTGGTGCCTCGCCGCTCTGCGACAAGCGCATCATTACCGCGACAGCGGATGCGAGACTGGTCGCACTGGACGCCGATACAGGCAAGGCTTGTAGCGACTTCGGCAATAACGGCGTGGTCAACCTGAGCGATAACATGGGCAAAATCCGCCCCCACGCTCTCATGCAAACCGCTGCTCCGCTGGTGGCCGGTGACCTGATCATCGTCGGTGGTTCGGTGATGGACAATGGCTACAACGCCGGTAATCCGTCCGGCGTGATCAGGGCGTATGACGTCCTCAGCGGCAAACTGGTCTGGAATTTCGATCCTGCCACGCCTGAATCCACCCAGCCCATTGCTGCTGACCACGACTACCCACAAGACACGCCGGTGGCATGGGGCACGCTGAGTGCCGACTTGCAGAACGGTCTAGTGTACGTCCCCTTCGGCAATGCCTCTCCCGATGAACTCGGTATTCGACGCGACCCGGCCAGCAATACCGAAAAATTTCGTGACGCCTTGGTCGCTCTGGATCTGAAAACTGGCGCGTTCAAATGGAAATTCCAGACTTCTGATAACGACTTGTGGGATCGCGATAACCCGTCGCAACCATCGCTGGTTGATCTCGGCAAGGACGGCAATAAGCTGCCCGCTGTGGAGCTGCCAACGAAGGTCGGTAATATCTTCGTGCTCAACCGATTGACTGGTGAGCCGATTATTCCTATTGATCAGGCCAAGGCGTCGGCTGAAGGCGGTGTGGCCGGTGAGCGTTTCGCGACGAGTCAGCCAGTCTCCAGGCTCAACTTCATTCCTGAGCCGCTGAACGAAAAATCCATGTGGGGCCTGACACCGTTTGACCAGATGTCCTGTCGTACCAGCTTCAAGAAGCTTCGGTACGATGGCAATCCATGGACGCCGAGCACCGAATCCGGGACGCTGGTATTTCCGGGAAACATCGGCGTCTTTAACT
Source organism: Pseudomonas sp. ICMP 561 (assembly GCF_002699985.1). Classification (GTDB taxonomy): domain Bacteria; phylum Pseudomonadota; class Gammaproteobacteria; order Pseudomonadales; family Pseudomonadaceae; genus Aquipseudomonas; species Aquipseudomonas quasicaspiana. Next base: position 110,001 of record NZ_LKBT01000069.1, read on the forward strand.
GGGGCTCGGTGGCGATTGACCCGCAACGACAGATCCTGATTGGCGCCCCCGTGCGCCTGGCTTACAAATACACGCTGATCAAACGAACGCCGGGGACCGAAGAGAAGCGGCTGTTTAGCGCAGAAGGAAAGCCCTATTGGAATGAAAACTTCAAGGGCGACTACGCGATCAGGATTCAGCAGTTTGCCTCTGATCTGGGTATCCCCTGCATCGCTCCCCCTTGGGGCCGCATGGTTGGGGTTGATCTGAACACCGGTAAAACGGAGTGGATGCGCCGCATCGGAACGACCAAAAACCTGAATACCAGTTTCCTGCCAGGACGCTTTCCGATCGGTTTCCCAATGGGCATGGTGGCGCACGGTGGGCCACTGATCACGGCAGGAGGATTAGCGTTCCAGGGCGCAACCGCAGATGGCTTCATTCGCGCCTACGACATCAATACCGGAGAAACTCTTTGGCAGACCGAATTGCCAGCGGGCGGCCAGGCGACTCCATCGACCTATATGGGAAGTGATGGCAAACAATATGTGGTCATTGCTGCTGGCGGTCACGGCTCCCTCGGTACGACGACGGGTGACAGCGTGATTGCTTTCAAGCTGGAATGAATATCAGGCACTGAGCAGGCCTGCAGGATTGCTACCTGTGGGCATCGTATAGACCTCTGTCTTGAAGGGTTTCGACAGACCTCACATGCCCATGGGGAGAGCTTTGGCTGTCACAGCTTGATTGTCTTGAGTGACATGCCTTTATTTTGAGCTAGTGAAGTTGGTTTTTATTAACTGCCAAACTATGCATTACAAGGTTCAGGTATTTCTCATCTTCTTCTGAGAAAATCTCCTCACCTTCCAGCCTATAAGCTTTGCACAGATAATCGACACCTCCAGGTTTGCCCAGTTCATGAAGTGACTGCCCTAAGCGCATCATGATGAAAGGGTTGAATGCACCTTCAGGCCCATTCATCGCGTCATGGAGGGCCTCAATGGCATGCTCATAGTCCTTCATGCCAAAAAGCGCGTCAGCGATGCCAGCTTTCAGCCAAGTGTAGGCTTCCCAAGTGTCGCAAGGAGCGGGCAATAAACTAAGTGCTTCTTCGAAAATATTCAATGCACTTGGGTATTCACCATCATCCATAAACGAGTTTCCCAACTCGCTCATTTCAGAAATTTTCTCGTACAGTTCGTCATCAAGTTCCAGCATGTTTTATACCTTTATATTCTCAAGATAGTAGTTCAGGTACTTTTTATCGAACCCCTGAAAAGCTCTTTTCTTACCCAGCTTGAAAGCTTTGTCAAAATATTCAATCGCAAGCTCTTTTTCGCCAAGCTCATAACATATTTTTGCAAAATTGATAAAACTGCTAGTTTCTCGTGGTGGTTTGGTTTCCATTGCAATAGCGGCCCATGGCTTGGCTTCCATATAGTTTCCCACATCGAAAAACAAGCCCGAGATACAGCCAGAAATCCAATTGGCAAGATCCCATTTCGTAGCTGGGGCAGGTAGTAAACCCCACGCTTCATTATATTTTTCAAGTGCCTTGGCAAGATTGTTCTGAATTTCCAATCTATTACCAGACTCTACCAGGTCTACAATTTTCTGGGAAAGCTCACTGTTTGAAATATCCAGGTCTTCCATAAAGTCCTCAGTCACTAATTTTTCGTGTGTTTTGCCGTGGCAGGACACTGTCTAACCGGGCCTCGCCTCCAAGCCGAATGCATATCCCACGGAAACTAAGCGCTTTCATTGATTTTATGAGAGCAAGGGTTGAGCAGCGGTAGCTGCCCGCCTAAGAAGGTCTAAGCTGGTAACCGCTTTCCCGGTGGAAAGATACGAAATACAGCGTGCCTGCCGCGCAGAGTGGAGTCAGACCAAAATTGTTTGAACTGGTCTGACCTCCATTCTGCCCCTGACTGCCGCCCAGGTCGTGAGATCTATGTCCATGTTCTGCCAGAAGTAGACGTAAAGCAATTATGGGCGGAGATCACCGCGTCCAGTGTCATGGCGTTTTGAGTAGGAGGCCCCCATCAGATAGAAGCACCCGCCCGCAATGATAAACACCGCGAGCATATAGAACATGAAATGCGCTGGCTGCGATGCCAGGGCAAATCCGCACAACACCGGTCCCAGCGCACCGCCCAGGCTGGACAGGTTTTGCGCGCCGTAGTACATGCCGCGCAGATGCTCCGGCGCGATGCGGTCGATGAACATATACTCCGCCGGGAAGACGATGACTTCGCCCACGGTAAATATCGCCACTGCCAATGCCCAATGCAGCACCCTGGTGGACAACGCAAAACCGACGACGCCCAGCAGAAACAGACTGAAGCCCGCTGTCAGCCACTGGTTCAAATGCTCATTGGTAATGCGCTTGCCCACAATGTACTGCAAGCAGATCACCACCGTAGCATTAACCGCCACAACCGTACTGATGACCTGGTAGGTAAATTCTGGTGTGCTTGTTGTCACTAAGTATTGCGAGATGTAGCCGGTGAACTGGCCGAATGCCACAGCGCTCAATGCACCGCCAACAGTGAAGCAGACCAGGCGATAGTCCTTGAGCAGAATGCGTCCCACAGCGACGAACGACACCGGGGCATTGGCCGGGTCGGCGGAACTGAGGCTCCTGTCGCCCCAGACCATATAGGTCAGGAAGAAGCCGAGGCCGAGAGTCGCAGACATCAAGAACGGCAGTTTCATATCCATGTGCGCGAGCCCAGCGCCAATGAACGGCCCCACCGCGTAACCAATGTTGATTAGTGTGTAGCGCACTGAAAACACTTTGCCGCGTTCCGCTTCCGGCAGCAGTTTGCCAAACGCAGCCTTGACCACGATATCGATCACTGAATAGGCGAAATTGAAAGACACCAGAAACAGGAAAAATAGCCAAAGGTGCGCCGTGACGCACATACCCACGAAGCCTACTGTGAAAAACCCCGTGAAGCTCAGGATCAATCGATAGCTGGAGATTTTGTCAGTCAGATAGCCGCCGTACAGGCTTAGCAACGAGCCGAAAAGCATCGCACCGCCCACCACCAAACCGATTTCGCTGATGCCCAATGTGAAGTTTGATGACAGATAAATCACCATATACGGCAGGGTAATGGCGCGCCCCAGTGTCAGAAACAATGCAGACGACAGCAGCAGATTGACCGAAAACGGGTAGTGTCTGAAGGCAGCGAGCATCTGAGTTGCTTCCTGTATTCGGCAGTACTAAAGGGTTAGCCACAGATGGTTACACATCTAACCTTTACTGGGCAGCGACCCTGCAAATAATCAGTTCGACCGCCCAACGGCCCACGGCTGGATCAAGTGTTTTTGGGTTTACCCCACGTAGGGCTTAGCAACTCGCGCATCCTGCTCACCACTGTCGTCCAGCGCTTTGGCAACGAGTCCGCTGCGCAGACAGCGATTGATGAAGCTCTGAACGTACTCAGCAGCAAGCGCTCTCCTTTTCGGAATAGCCATCGCCTGACGAATTTCCGTAAAGTTGTCACTCAACACTCTGACGCCTGCCGTACTTCGGGCGAAGCGCTCCAGAGGCTGACGAACTCCTGCAGCTGCATCGAGGCCTAGCTTCAAGAACTCATCAACGGCGACGGCTGAAGTGGTCGCTCGAACCAACTCGGCATTTTTCAACGTCCGGGACAAGAACAGGTCATAGGCCGCTCCCCTACCTACTGCGATCCTGCAGCCGCCAGCGTCTAAGGCAGAAGCGAGATTAAACTTGCTTTCCGTTCGCACCAGATAGGTTCCATCGATGCAGACGTAGGGGCTTGAGAAGGAAATTTTCTCAGCCCTGACTGGCTCAATGGCTAGAAACGCAAGATCCCAAGCTCCTTCCTCAAGTGCTGCGAAGACCTTGCCGGCGGCGTCATAGGCGGTCAGTGAAATAGCAATTTCAAGCTCATCAGCGAGTGCATTGGCCAACACGACCGACACGCCAGAGAATACCTGGGTCTTCTCGTCAAGCTTCGCCAGTACAGGATTACCGAGATTGATTGCGACCCGCAGCTTTCCCTGTGGAGCGATATTTTTTCGTATGGCGGCAAGATCAAATTCCACGGTTACTCACTCCTCTCTGTTTCTGATTTCTCACCCGCAGTTGCATTCGAATTGACAATGCATTTTCCGATGATCAATACCATTGCCACGCCGACAATGCCGGCACCGTAATGAGCCCAGGCCGGTACCGCCGGCAGGCTTATATCAGTGATCGCCATACTGCCTGCGATCCAACCGAGCAATGCAGCTCCAAGGGTGATGACAATCGGATATCGATCCATGAAATGCAGTACCAACTTGCTGCCCCAGATGATGATCGGGATGCTGATCACGATGCCAAAGATCACCAGCTCAATCTGCCCGCCGGAGGCCCCTGCTACCGCAACCACGTTGTCCAGGCTCATGACCGCATCGGCAACGATGATGGTCTTGATCGCCCCCCAAAGCTTTGGGCTCGTCGACATGTTCTCGTGTGCGTCCTCACCCTCAGGAACCATCAGCTTGATACCAATCCAGAGGAGCAATACGGCACCCATCAGTTTAAGGAAAGGCAATTCCAACAGCTGAAGTGCGAAGAAGATTATTCCTATCCGCAATAGGATCGCGCCCAGCGCGCCGCCAATAATGGCGCGATTACGCTGTGCTTCAGGGAGCTTGCGACACGCCAGCGCGATGACAACCGCGTTGTCGCCGCCCAGCAAGATATCGATGGCGATGATTTGCATCACGGCCAGCCAGAACCCTGGCGAGTTTATGAGTTCGATCAAAATGAGCTCTCCAGGCCGTCAGAGGACTTCAGGAACTCGTACCCAGCCTTCCATCAGCCGGCGAGCACTGCGGCTCATCACAGCCTTGTTCACACTCCAGCCACCCTCCTCCAGCACGGTTTTCGCGCCTACTGCAACGCTGCCGGCGGTATGCCCCATACGAACCTGGCGATCCCCGATGTCGCCCACGATACGATTTACCAGCGTGCCATCGAGAGCAGCCGCGACAGCAACCGCGACAGCGCCAGTACCCGTTATCGCGTGGTGCAGCTTACCCATCGACAGGATTCGCGCGATCACGTCGATATCACCTGGTTCGACAAACTTGCCACCCGCAGCCTGATAGCGCTGAGGCTTGGCCACAAAGCACAGCTTGGGCGTATGCGGACGCAGACGAGTTGCCTCTTCGGCGGTTGCGGCCAACCCCATCGCAACAGTGCAATGAGCACGGATGGTTTCACAGCGCGCCAGGAGCTCGGCATCGCCATTGACCTGATCCTGAGTTTCGGTACCTTTGAGACCCACCCGGTCAGCCTCGAGGAAAATGGTAGGGTTACCAGCGTTCAACAACGTGACGGGCATAATGCCAATGCCTGGAATTTTCAGTTCATCGATGGCGTTACCGGTGGGCAGAATGCTGCCGTCCGACCCGCCAGGCTTGAGAAACTCCAGCACGATTTCAGCCGCTGGAAACGCCACACCATCGAGTACGAAGTCACCCTCCTCCTGAACCTCACCGTTGCGCATCGGCACGTGGGCGATGATTCGTTTCTGTATATTGGCCTGCCAGATACGGACAACGGCGATGCCATCACGAGGAGCATCCACCAAGCCTTCAGAGATCGCATACGGGCCAACAGCCGAACTCAGGTTGCCGCAGTTACCTGACCAGTCAATAACCGGCGTCTCGATGGCCGGAGCCCCGAACAGGTAATCAACGTCGCAATCTTCACGACTTGATTTACCGATGATCACAACCTTGCTGGTGCTGGAGGTCGCACCACCCATTCCGTCTATCTGCTTGCCGTACACATCTGGACTGCCGATCACACGGAGCAGGATGGCATCTCGCTCCTGGCCAGCAGGCGGCAGATCCTTGTCGAGAAAGAACACGCCCTTACTGGAGCCGCCACGCATGTAAACGGCCGGGATACGTCTTTGAGTCATTTGATATCTCCTGCGACAAATAAGCGGCGCATCAGTTGGCGGATGCGTTCTTCATGCTTTCGATCAGCAACTGCGGCAACAGACCACCGCTGCGGAAGTAACGAACGTCCTCGAAGGTATCCAGACGGCTCACGACGCTGACGCGCTCGGTTTCGCCGTTTTCGCGCTCAATCACCAAAGTGACCTTGGCGCCTGGCTGAAAGTCATCAGTGATGCCCTCTACGCTAAAGGTCTCGCGGCCATTCAGACCCAGGCTTTGACGCGAGACACCTTGCTCGAACTGCAGCGGGAGGATGCCGAGCCCTGCCAGGTTCGTGCGGTGGATACGCTCGAAGCTCTCTGCCACCACAACACGAACACCCAGCAGGCGTGGGCCTTTAGCTGCCCAGTCGCGGGAAGAACCGCTGCCGTACTCTTTGCCCGCAACAACAATCAGACTCTGCTTGCGATCTGCGTAGACCTCAGCGGCCTTGAAGATCGTAGTAACTTCTTTTTCAGGCAGCAGCAGCGTCCATGGGCCTTCGCGACCATCTTCGAGCAGTTCGTTCTTCAGGCGTGGACTTGCGAAAGTAGCGCGCTGTGCTGCCTCGTGATTACCGCGACGTGTGCCGTAGGAGTTGAACTCTGGAACAGCGATACCGTGGCACTGCAGGTATTGACCCGCATCACTTTCAGGCAGGATCGCACCCGATGGAGAAATATGGTCGGTGGTGATGTTGTCTGACAGCATGGCGAGGACGCGCATGTTGCTGAGATCTTTGCGGGTATCCGTAGCCGTGACCGCGTCGCTCCAGTACGGAGGCTTACGGATGTAAGTGCTGCTGGCCTGCCAGGCATATTGGTCGCTGACGCCTGCACGCAAGTCGCTGGCAATCAAACCTGCTTCACGAGGAACATCTGCGTATGCCTTGTCGAAGAGGTCTGCGGTCAGGTTGTCCGCTTCGATACGAGTTAGTTCTTCGTCACTTGGCCACAGCTCGTGCAGGTAAACAGGTACGCCATTCTCATCCAGGCCCAGAGCATCTTTCTCCGGATCGATCAGGTAGGTACCCGCAATCGCGTAGGCAACGATCAGTGGCGGCGACATGATGAATACTTCGCGAGCCAGTGGGTGAACCCGACCTTCGAAGTTACGGTTACCAGAGGTCGCAGCTACAGTTTCCAGCTTACGGGTGCGGATTTCTTCTTCGATCTCCGGGCTGAGGAGCGGGCCGGACATACCGTTGCAGGTGGTGCAGCCGTAGCCGACCAGGTTGAAGCCCAAGGCGTCTAGATCTTCGTTGAGCCCGGAACGTTGGAGGTAATCAGAGACAACCATCGAGCCCGGTGCGAAGGACGTCTTGACCCAGGGAGCACGCTTCAAGCCGCGTTTGCGTGCGTTTCGCGCGACCAAACCGGCGGCGATCACGCCGCGTGGGTTGGAGGTGTTAGTGCAACTGGTGATAGCCGCGAGGACTACCGAACCGTTGTCCAAGCCAACTGGAAGGTTGGTCGCTGGTGCTTTTTGACCCAATACAATTCGCTGGTGTGGTTGCTTGGGCCCCGCAATTGAACGCGCCACAGAGCTGAGATTCAGCGTTACGACGCGGTTGTACTCAGCCTCACCCAGGCTGTCATGCCACAGACCTTGAGCGCGAGCATAAGCCTCAGTCAGGCCGGAAATCTGACCGCCACGACCCGTCATGCGCAAGTAATGCAGAGTGCGATCATCAATCGCGAACATCGCTGCAGTCGCACCAAACTCAGGCGCCATGTTGGACAACGTGCCACGGTCAGCCAGCGACAGTTGTGGTACGCCAGGGCCGAAAAACTCAAGGAACGAACCGATCACGCCCGCCTTGCGCAACTGCTCCGTCAGGGCGAGTGCGATGTCGGTTGCCAGATAGCCTTGAGGCAGCGTGCCTTCCAGACGTACGCCGACAATTTCCGGCAGACGCAGCATCAACGATTTACCCAGCATTGCCGCTTCAGCTTCGATACCGCCTACACCCCAGCCCAACACGCCAATGGCATTGATCATAGTGGTGTGGCTGTCGGTACCGACCAATGTATCCGGAAATGCCCACAGCTCGCCATCACGGCGCTGAGTCCCCACGACCGTAGTCAGGCGCTCCAGGTTGATCTGGTGAAGGATGCCTTTGCCCGAAGGAATGATCGACAGGTTGCTGAATGCCTTGTTGCACCAGTTCAGGAACTGAAAACGTTCGGCGTTACGTTCACGCTCGATGGCTTCGTTATCGGCAAGTGCGCTGGCATCGCCCCAACGCTCGACATTCAGCGAGTGATCCACTACCAGGTGGGTCGGCGTGACCGGGTTGACCAGGCGAGGATTACCACCTTTCTCGGCAACAGCATCACGCAGCCCGGCGAGGTCGACCAATGCAGGCGTACCGAGCAGATCCTGCAGGACGACACGGGCTGGTCGGAAAGGGATATCGAATTCTTTGGAGCGGGCGCAGATGACTTTGAGCGCGGCTTCTGGGTCAGCCTCTCCACGCAAAACGTTCTCGGCGAGGATTCGCAAGCTATAGGGCAGCTTTGCGTAATCAGCGCCTAGGTCAGTCACAACCCCACGAATGTCGCTGACACGGTAATCGATTCCGTTGGCGGAAACGGTTTGACCCTTTGACTCAGGCATTGGCTAATCCTCACAGGCTGTACAGGCAATGTTTTTGTGAGGCCGATATTGCACTTTGTAATGATATAGGTCAATCTTGATTCATCCGATCCGTTCAGCCACTGAGATCGTGCGTACCTCTTTTGGCACCGTGCCAGGCCGGTACAGTAGAAAAATAAACATAAGAAAATGAGGCCTTCCATGATCCAGCTTTCACACTCCGAATCCGTTCGACCTCCCGTCTGTATCGAGCCTGTCTCGACCTGAGTCACGCTGGCCACCTTGCAGCTGTCAGGCTGCCAGGCGCCCTACAAATCCAAGAAAAAGGGAGTTCGACCGTGCTGACAATCCTTGGCTTTTCAATGGTCATCTGTTTCATGTACCTGATCATGACCAAGCGCCTTTCGGCGTTGATCGCTCTGATCCTGATCCCCATCCTGTTCGCGTTGATTGGCGGGCACTACGCCGGTTTGGGCGCGATGATGCTCGACGGCGTGAAAACGCTGGCCCCTACCGGTGTCATGCTGACGTTCTCGATCCTGTACTTCGGAATCATGATTGACGCAGGGCTTTTCGATGGGTTGGTGCGCTTCATTTTGAAGCTGGTCAAAGGCGATCCTCTGAAGGTGTTGGTCGGTACTGCGGTGCTAACCATGCTGGTGTCATTGGACGGTGATAGCTCAACGACCTACATGATTGCGTGTGCGGCCTTTCTGCCGCTTTATCAGCGCTTGGGTATGAACGTTCTGGGGATGACGTGCCTGGTCAACATCGCCAGCGGCATCATGAACATCTCGCCATGGGGCGGCCCTACCGCGCGCGCAGCCGCAGCACTTCATGTCGACGCCATGGACATCTTCGTGCCAATGATTCCGGGGATGCTGATCGGCGCTGCCTGCCTGGTGTTCACCGCGGTGATTCTGGGACGCAAGGAGCGTGCGCGCCTTGGCATCATTCACCTGGACGACTTCCACAATGGATCAATGGCGCTGGGTAACGGTTCTGCTGAAGAGTGTGACGGTAACCGACGTCCGAAAATGTTCTGGCCGAACCTCATCCTGACGCTAACCCTGATCACATGCCTGGTGCTGGGCACCATGCCGATCCAGATACTGTTCATGATCGGCTTTGCCATCGCGATCACGCTTAACTATCCAAAAATTGAGGATCAAAAAGCCCGCATTGCAGCTCACGCAGCAAACGTTCTGGCGGTAACTGCAGTCATCTTCGCTGCTGGTATCTTCACTGGAATCCTGTCTGGCACCGGCATGGTGGACTCAATGGCCAAGAGCCTGCTGCACGTGATTCCGCCGAGCTTCGGGCCATTTCTCGCGGTATTCACTGCTGCAGTCAGCCTGCCCTTCACCTTTTTCATGTCGAACGACGCGTTCTACTTCGGCATCCTGCCTGTGATTGCCCAAACTGCTGCCCAGTACGGCATTACGCCGTTGGAAATTGCCCGCGCATCCGTTGTTGGCCAGCCGGTACACCTGTTGAGTCCCCTAGTACCCTCACTCTATCTGCTGGTTGCCTTGGCCAAGGTCGACCTGGGCGATCACCAGCGATTCGCGCTGAAGTGGGCCCTTCTCGCAAGCTTTGGATTGTTCATAGGGGGCATGCTGTTCGGGGCTTTCCCGTTCTATCAGGTTCGCTGAGCAGATATTGCGCGCTCAAAGTACTCCGGCGGAGACAGGAAATGGTCTCTGCCGCTGCATAAAATGACGCGCTAGAATGGCGGCTCTCTGGTTCAGCTATCTCTGGTTCCCGATCCAATGCCTCTAAGCCCACTGCAAGCACGCATTGCGCGTGACATCGTCTCCCACGTACGTCGTGAACGCTTCGCTATTGGTCATCATCTGGTCGAGTCGCAGCTGGCGACGACGCTCAACGTGTCGCGCACGCCAGTCAAGTTCGCCATGGGCCATCTGGTCGAAAAAGGCATGTTGACCTATGACCGCAACAGAGGCTTTTTCCTGGCCCGCGCGAGCGATGATCTGGGTGATCTGGTCTCTGAGATCATGGAGAACAGCGACGATCCTCTCTACCTGAAATTTGCAGAACTGCGCCTAAGCAGACAGCTTCCAGAGCTGTTTACCGAAATCGAGTTCATGCGTCAGTTCGACGTTTCCAGAGCGGCTCTGCGAGCCGTACTCTCGCGGATCCAGCAAGAAGGCTGGGTTGAACAGCGAGCGGGCCAAGGGTGGCGTCTGTTGCCGATGATCGACTCTGTTGAGGCGTACGAGGAAAGCTATTCGTTCCGCGCCACCATCGAACCGTCAGGGATTCTGTCACCGACCTTTCAGATTGACCGTGAGACCTTGGCTGCCTGCCGTCGGCAGCAGGAATTCATCGCGAATGGCGGTTATCTGACCATGACGCCGCAGGAGCTTTTCGAGGCTAATTCTCAGTTCCACGAGACCTTGGCTGCTTGCTCCGGAAACCGTTTCCTGCAGCAAACCGTGCGTCGTCTTGACCAACTGCGACGCCTTGTTGAGTACCGCCAAGCCAGTTCACGTACCCCGCGTAAAGGCCAGGCTGAGGAACATCTTGCGATTCTTGATTGCCTGGAACGAGGCGACCGATTGGCAGCTGCAGATCAGATGCGACGCCACCTGGAACAGGCAAGACGCCACAAAGTCGACCCCGCTCTCTTCGAATAAGCCCTGTCGACACTTCTGGAGCTGTCACGAGACCTATCCAAGCACATGCGCTCTTGCGTGCCCGCCGATCCGCCACCGACGGCTCACGTTAGTCGTCGGCTCCATCTGTTTTTCACAAACCAATAATTGACTTATATCTATTCAAAGTACACTTTGAGCTCTGCGCAGGGAGCGAGCTCTTGCGTGCTTGTCCGCCTGAACACACCACCACATTCGTCCTGAGGCTGCGAGTGAAATCTCCGACCAGGGCAACGCAAGCAAGCTACTTGGACAAACAGACAAGCGCATTACTCAGACAATTTACAGACGGGTTGGAGAGGTCGTTGCCCCCACCAAATGATCGACTTTTTAAGCTTGGTTTCGGAACGCAGCCAAAAGTATCGGAACGTTTGACGATTTAGCAGCCTTGCGCCACCAAACCCCAAAAACGAAAAAGCCCTGAATAATCAGGGCTTTGACGTATCTAAGATGGCGGAAGCATAGAGATTCGAACCCTTCTATAAGGAGCCCTACCCTATACCGCTGAAATGACTCTGTCCCTGCACAGCTCTAAATCAATCCTAACCCAGTAAAACCGGGCCTTTCAAGCTTTTTCACTTTCATCACCAAAAAAGATGCAACTAGTTGCATCTTATGCTGTTGCACCTTTCACTGCCCCACTCCCTACGCCCAAAAACTCCAGATCAAATCGTCCCTCGCAAGGTTCCTCAGCATCCTCCCTTGATAGATGAGCGAAGCCTACGCAAGCTGTCCACACTTAGGGCGTCAACGAGGCTTGCGACGCGCGGAGATTGAAACAATCACTTGCAGTGTTTCCCCGCCCACAAAATTGGGATTTACGGCGTGCCCATATACGAACGTGCTGCCCGTGCGATCCCAATACGCGATTTTGACGTCGTAGACTTCAAAGCCTACTTTGTTGAAAACGTGCTCATCGTAGTCATCTTTCTGAGCATCATAGGCTTCCTGCTGACTACAACAGGCGGCCATTCCACCTCTCGCAACCAGGTTGATAATCTCGACCGATTCCGTGGTTACAGCGCTCGACACGACAATATCTTCGATGTTTTCGCGGTACACCTTGCTTCTTTCTCTGAGGTCTTCGTGCTCATGTGTCCGGCGAAAGATGTCTTCGCCATGGGAGCCAATAAACCAGGCTGTAACTACCATGGGTTCGAAATTCTTGATCACGGTTCGGTCTTCGTCACTCAACTCAAAGAGATCACAGTGATGAAACTGGGCAGTGCGACCCGCCATTTTCAAACGCTCCGACGCCTTTGCGATGAGCGACTCATTGTTATCCAAAGCCAGCACTTCGCGGCCCTCAGCCAGATACACCGTGCCGTGCCCCACTCCGCAGCCGATCTCAAGCACCCGCTCTTTCGGGATCAGCTGTGCCAGCGCTTTGTAAATACCTTGGGCTTCCAAAGTATTAGATTCGTCCTCCCACAGCTGTGAGTACTGTGTTGGGTTCGATAGTTGATTCATAAATGCTCCTGTGGACGGAAAATCAAAGTAATGTACCGTCTGGAGAGCAGACGTCACCTCCATCAAATCAGAGCTTCGTTTCAGCCTGTTGAATCTCCAAACGTGCAATCGATTTTTGGAGAAACGGGTCAATCGGCAATGAATCCACGATGGCGCCATTTCGCACGTATGAAGTCAGCGAACTTATAGCCATGCCCCAGTTCGAGCTTATCTGCGTGGTCACAGACGATAATTTGAGGCATTACCCCGGTCTCTTTTTTCGCGTCATCACAGAATTTGGCCAACTGCGTAAACATGTTGGAAACCGCGTCGATGTCATCATGCAAATCGGTGTTTTCACTGTCTTCTGATCTAAGGTTCTCAGCAGCGAACTCATCGCCTTCGTCTCTCGACGGGAAGTAGACTTGGGTTGGTTGGTCGAGAAAGAGGATGGGAGGAATTTTGCATTCCTCACTTCGCGCTGCAAACTGGTAATGCAGCGCCATGAACAAAGTGAGATGGGAATACACCCAGTTGGCCCCACTACCCATAGACCGAAGGAAAACCTTTTTGAACGCATCCTTCTCATGCCATAGATCGAAGCTGTTGACGTCGAACTTCAGGGAGCCGGTCTGGTAGGTTTTCTCGAAATGGAAGTGCTTGCCGAGCTCCTTCATTTTTTTGTTTATATCCTTCGAAAGCCTGTCCAGCTCGATATCGACATCATACTTGTCCATGAGATCTGCGAGACGCTTGACCTCCTTTTCCCAATATTCGGCCATTTCCTTAAGATCCGAAGGTGGGTTCTCGATAAACTTCTCGACCTCAATCTCAAGCCGCAGTTTGGTCTTTCTCGGAGCGTCCTCCAAAGAGCCCACCTCGGCCAACCGGCGCTCTTGCTCCTCGAAAGGCTTTAGGGCGGCCTGGACGTCTTTGAGATCCCGCCGAGTCTGTTTGATTTCGTTCTTCAGATCGCGGCTCTCCTGCCCCAGGCTCTCGCGAGCATAGGACGAAAGCTTTAACTCGGTATTCAACCACTCAATCGCCTCGGTCAGCTTGTTCGCTTCGTCTTCAGGAACGTCGGAGTGAGACTCACACACTGGGCAGAAGGTGTGGTCAAGATCAGTCGAACGAGGAACTGGCATTTCAGCAAAGGACTGGCCGATACCTTTCGCCTGCTCAACCGATCGCTCTAAAAGATTTAATCGGCCAATGGCTGAGCGAAGCTCAGCAACCAGCTTTGCCTTTTTGTCACGGAGTTCCTTGAGGGAGTTCTCATAATCATCCGCAAGGCCATCCACAATAACCGGCGTGCCCAGAATCAGCCTCAATGCTACCTTCGGCTTGGCAAAAATTTCTTGTGCCGTCATGTCGAAAAGAGGATTACCTGCGAGCGCCTTGTACTCGGAAAGAAGCCCATCAAAGGTTCGAACAATCTCATCGTTGAGCTTGTCGTCTTTTGGGATTTTGAGCTTAATTCTGCGCAGCTCGTAGGAAGCCTCAGTGTGCTCCTTAGCCAGGTCGAAATAGTCCTCTCCCACTATCCCCATCAGAATCTTGAAGTGGTCGATAGCCTGATCCCGCTTAACCTTCTCGTCAAAGCGGTAGAAGATCGCATGCTTGTTAGCGACCAGGTTCTGATGCTGAAGCATCAACGATGGGAAGCTTCGGATTGAAGGAGTCGCCCCCTTGCTTCCAGTGATCTCCTTGTACATCGGATCGACGTCGACGTTCTCCAGGGTTACTCCAAAATACTTGCCGAGGCTTTTCAAATACTGGTCTTTATGAATAAAGTGTCGGTCATCGAAGAAGTAGTCCACGTTCGACAGCAGCCCGAGAACATCTTCTTGCTCATGCCCGGTGATCTCTCGGAGGAAGCAGCGCTTCGAGGCCGCCGCCCGGCCCGTTACTAGTGTCAATGACTCGAACTGCAGGACAGTAAAAAACGTTTTGCCTCGCTCGGTAAGCTTCCCGTCGGGAATGGTGTCTTCACTACTGCCCAGGCAGTAGTCAAATATCTCTAGAATCGCGCTTTTACCGGTGGATGATTTACCGGTGATGATATTTAAACCTCGGGTAAACTCGACATAATGCAGTTGATCGTCTGTGTCGACGACACCGATGCAGGTGACAAAACAGTTCATAGCGATTTCAGCCCCAGCGACCTGTAAATAGAAACGACGGTTTCCCCGGTAAACACAACAGCGAGCTTACGGGCATACTTCATTAGTTGTGCATCAGCGTTCACCTCCCTGATCTTGCTTTGGGGTGCAACTGACATGTTGTCGTTGATGGCGATGCTCTTTTCTGATCTAAGGATCAGCAAAGCCGCGTGGGTGATCGACTTGAACTCTTCAATTCGTAACTCCAATCCTAGCACTCGGCTCTGGTCTTGCATCATGGTGCGAAGGGAGCTATTCCTTTTGGCGTTGTGAAGAAACGGATGTAGTGGCTTGTAGGTGATGAGAGGAAGTACTAGATAGCTCAGCAGGATATCCTTCTCCGTGGGATCCCAGTGATCGTAAAAAGAGTGGATCACCGGTGCAAGCGCAAACGGTGTCCGGCGCAAGGTGTAAATATGATCTGCAGCGGTCTTACTCACTCCATAGCCTCCAGTAAAACTCTCTGGACTCGTCGTCCTCCTTGGCATCTGCCAGCATGTGGTAAATCCCGTTGCGAAAGTCCACGGTGGTGTCTTCGAACGTCTTGAAAGCCACCACCTGCGCAGCATGCTGCTGAAGAAAAAACTTCAACGAGTGACGCTTCAGCTTGTCCGGGCACTCCTCGCCCAGGCAGTCGAGCATGGCGCTCTCGCGTCCATCCAAGTGGCGGTCAAGGTGGTTTTTTTGGTAGCGCTGGATATCAAACGGCGTGGCTAGGCTGTCACAGTAAAGCTCGTCGACAACCTCGTTGGCGATCAGCAACTGCAGTGCAGCCTTCTTGATCCTACCATCACCATCGGCATCGATTTCTCGGATCTTGCGTACGAAAGGACGATCGCTGATTTCATTCAAATCAATCTTCTGATCCAGGCTGCCGACGTTAACATCTGGGAAGATACTGGAGTGCTTCATGTAGCGGGCAGTTAGCTCTGTAAACTTCTCGGTGAAGTCTTCACACGTTATCTCCCAGCCACTCTCGATAAATCTGCTGCTACCGATGTAACCTAGGATGTCATCGATGAAACTCTGCAGCTTGGACTCACGAACAACACGCAGGTGTTGCACTTGGAAGGCGTGCAACTTGTCTTTCAGTGACGGCGATTCGGTGATGAAAACGGCCTTCTCCAGCACCTCCATCAGATCGTGCTCCAGCGACACGTCCATCACGGAACGTTGCAATGCCAAACCTTCTGAAGGTTCCGTAGCCTTGGACTTGCTGAAGCGCTTCTCAGCAGTGTCGTAGATCGCTTTTAGAAGGTCGAACCGCTCAGACGCGGTGCAAGAATTCCAAGCCGAGAGGGTAGATTTTGGCGAAAACTCCTGGTTGGTCAGCAGTATCAGACTCTCGTAGGCGCCATGTTCGAAACCCTTATTCAACCAGTTATTCAGGGTATTCCAAATATTAGAATGGCCATCCCTTAAGTCGTCGGCATATAACTTGACCTCTACCTGAGCCACGTCCTCAAGCGTGACATC
This sequence comes from Pseudomonas sp. ICMP 561, assembly GCF_002699985.1. Classification (GTDB taxonomy): domain Bacteria; phylum Pseudomonadota; class Gammaproteobacteria; order Pseudomonadales; family Pseudomonadaceae; genus Aquipseudomonas; species Aquipseudomonas quasicaspiana. Next base: position 126,316 of record NZ_LKBT01000069.1, read on the forward strand.
CCCATAGACCTCCACCCACAGACGCTTGCCATTCTGAAGCTTCAGGCAATACTCCAGCGCGACCACTAACTGGTAGTGAAGTGCTTCGAATAACTTGGTTGCGTCAAAGGGCAACTTATCAGGCAATTTATCCATAAATATTCCGCGATCACCGTCAAGGCAAGTTGTCCAGATTGATATGCAAGGCAGTCGTCATACACTTCATGGCGAAACTTCAAATCAAAGAGCAGACGGAACCTGCTTGTGAACCAACTGTACAAATACACAGCTCAAATTTTAAAACTCATCAATACTGTATATATGGACAGGCTTTATGTCCTGCATTCGACCGATGGTAACACCTGAACGAAGATGATCGCAAAGGGCTACTAGTGAGGAGTTACCAATGAATAGTGCAACCGAAATTCGCTGCCCCTCCGGTTGATTAGGTGGCTAAGCTAAGACGGTGCCAGTACCCTACATCGACGGCGCCATTAAGCATGAGATGCTCCAGGTAGCATCAGGTGCTAGTACCAGTCTTGCGAAAGCGGCCAGATCGTGAAGTGGGTCAGCGGAGTCGCACATAGCCCGAAACGTTACAAAAAATTGCATCGTTATCGTTATAGCCTGAGAAGGAAGTGCTGGCTTATCAGCCACTTTCCTGGATCGACGGCCCTCCGAAGTGATCTAGCTCATCTCCGCGTCCAAGATTGATCAACGCCAGAACTTCGTGCTAGGTTCAACGCATCGGTTTTCCTGAACTGAGCGGTCGGCAAGCATAGCCTTTGTGCATCAGGTGCAATTCGTTTCATCCGCACGCACTTCGACAATAGTCAGCGGGCAGCCGACACCGCGACGTATTGGAGATCTGCGATGCGCGTTCCGATCTATGCAAGCGATTTGCTTCCTCAAGCGTCCTTCCAAAAACTTTCAAAATGCATTCAGAACAGGTGGCCAGGACAGTCCCCCATCACGTTCTCGCTTGCCCGCGAAACCCTTTCGAGAGGGCTGGGGTACGCCGACTACAGCGAAGTCAGACACTTGTCTCTCACTTGTCCGCCGGCGTCGCCTCCTTCCGAAAGTGATGTATGTGCGGGTATCGCCGCTGCACTTTCGTTGCTCCTAAAATCATCGGCTGACAGCTCAGTCAAACCGGGCGAACTGGAGTCTTTTGTCAAAACGCTCCCATACAAAGCTCTCAAAACCTTTAAGGCATTACGAAAGGGGTCGCCACAAGTAACCTTGCTGCCAACTAAAGCGTCTACAAAAATTGACGTTGCACAAGGCAGCATCTGCCCAGTGAACGCCACCTGCCCCGAGAGGCCACTGCCATGCTATCAAGCACCGACCCTAACGGAGATACAGCGCAAGAGCCTCATAAGCACATGGAGACAAGTAAACCTCGAATATCTTGAGGCCATCCGGACGATCGTCGAGCGCTCCGAAAATCTTCGCGACCAGAGCATCTTCGCGATGCTGAAGTCGGGGCTGCGGACGGGAATAATCTTAAGTACTAAAATTTCCGACAACACCTTTGGCGGCGGGGCCTGTACACAGGTGACATACGAGTTTGAAAGCACTAAACCTTGGCCACTGACATTTAAGGGAAACGCCGGGGTTGTCGAGAGGTATATCGCCTCCGCTTCTCTTTCGGTAGGTGACTATTTATTCCCCTCGAAATATGACCCTAAGCAACCGATGTCTGAAAGTGAGCTCTTGCAGGCCTTGCAGTCGTGGACAAAAGAAGCACAAATATCGCCACCTGATTGGACAGTGCTCAGGCAGAGAGCTAAGTAAGCTGCCATAGATTGGCTGAGCCGTATCCATTCGGGCTCAGGCTTTGTTCAAACATCGTCGCCGAGCACCCGATTGATGAAACATGTCATGTCTTCAGCGCAGAGCTAGAGCGGCTAGAGCACGTCCGTGCATTTGGAGCGCTCGAAAATTCTTTAACCGCCCCGCGCAGGAACTTCATACGGGTAAAGAACTGCGAACCTACCTACTCTGCGCCCCATCATCCAGTACACCGGCATTTTTTGTGGGTCAAGGTCATCCCGTCATCCACCGCCCTCATGCGTTCCATCCGAAACCTACGACGGAGAAAAACAGCTAGCCGGTTGTTCCTCGTGACGTTGCCACCGACCTGTCTAGGTAACCCCCAAGCCCCCAAAGAAAGGATGGCCCGTGCCCCCCCTTTACCAGATAATGGCCATGTGATATTTAGCTAGCTTTACATGCCAGCTCTGGCTTCAAGCTTCCTCACCATCGTGGCGCTTGACGTGCCGTCGACATAATGGACTATGCGATGAACATCACTGATATCAAGAAATCCGTCTATACACTCGTTCAGAGCGGAAACCTTTCGAGTCAGGTTTTGAATGAGCTCATTCCAGGCGGAAATCCTGTGCCGCGTGAATGTGAGCTGTGGGACTATAAAGAGCAATTTGAAGCCGATACCCAAGATTACGCTAAGACCGCCAAGTCGATCGCAAGCTTTTACAATACCTATGGCGGGTACATCATCTACGGCGTCAAAGAAACTGATAAGGACAAGGTTTTCGAGATAGCCGGAATTCCCGTAGGCGAATTCAACCTTCAAAAACTTAAGGGCCAGCTCGACAAGTTTTTTGGCAGACGGCTCGATGTCAGCTACCTAGAGATCCCTTACGGTGATCCTGAGGTGACCATCGGACTCCTGCATATCCCCAAGCGCCCAGATACCGCTCACACCATCTCTGCCACCCGGCGCGCTGACGACGCAAAAAACAAACAGATTTTCTCTGAAGGTTCGACCCTTTACCGTACCGGTGATGAGTGCAAACAAGCCGTTACGCTAGCAGATTTCGAGTTCCTGACGAGCAGTCGCGATCTGGTCGCGGAGCTTGAGGGCCGACAGTTCAAAAAGATGGCCCTGCTTGACCATAACCTCCCTGACCGGAATTTCATCTGCCCTCACTTCGTAGGGCGCGTTGAGATAATCCAGAAACTATGGGCATGGCTATCGGATGAGTTCCAGTACGCCAAAGTCCTCGCGGGTGAGGGAGGTAAAGGCAAAACTTCGATCGCATATGAGTTCTGCCAGCTGATTGCCTCTACAGGCGCCCCGCTTTTTTTCCAGATAATCTGGCTGACTGCCAAGACCAGGCAGTTCAAAGCGGGTGTTGACGACTTCATCGGAACACCAGAAACACACTATTCCGACCTCGAAACCCTGCTGATTTCGATCTGCCAAAAAACTGGTTCTCTGGATGATGAGCTGGATGATCTATCCATAAACCAGCTGAAGCGGCTCACCCGGCAGAACCTGCAAAGCGTTCCATCTTTTATCGTTATCGATGACGTCGACTCTACCGAGTTGGACGAGCAGAAACGGATCATGGAGACGGCCCGGGAGATCGGAAATGGTAGCTCCAAGATTCTGCTGACAACGCGAGCGAATGTCAGCTACTCGTCCGACACCGCCATTGAGGTTCCGGGGCTGTCGGGCGATGAATACGACGAGTACATAGACGAGCTCAAGTCCTCAATGGGCTTCGAAGACATCAGTACGAAATCGATTAGAAAGCTCGCAGCAGCCTCAGAAGGTTCGCCCCTATTCACCGAATCTATCCTGCGACTGTGCAGAGTGGGTTACTCGATAGACAATGCGATCGCTGAATGGGAAGGCAAGAAAGGCGAGGCTGTACGAAGCGCCGCACTGCGTCGTGAGATCGAGCAGCTCAGCCCTGAAGCCAGGAAAGTCCTGCTCACCATTTCGTATATCGGGTCGTGCTCCCTCACAGAACTGCGCCACTACACAGAGCTCGAACAACTGCTGATCGAAGACTCAATTGAAGAGCTTGGAAAACTATTCCTGCTTCAGTCGGAATCATTCATTGAATCTGAGCCGCGATTCAAAAGCTCTCAGTCGATAGCCAACCTGACACTTTCGCTGAAAGAGCTCGTTGTCCCCAACGCTGATCGTTACCTTGGTTATGTCAAAGGCCGGGCTCAAGGGCTGAAGGCAAACGCCAAGCAGATCAACCAATCAGCGGTCGGCGAAGCCATACGTCAATCGATTGCCCTGCTCAAGGAGTCTGACTACGTAAGGTCTCGGGCAACGATCAAAGCGTTGCTGAAAAAGCAGCAGTTCAAGAACAACCCGGACTTGCTGCTGGCCCTTGCAAAGGTCGAGGCATTCGACCCCAAGACCGACATCAACATCGTACGCACGGCCTTCAAGGACGCGTACCAACACGGTCAGAGGAAGGAGCTGCTCTTCGACCTTTGGTATCAGGTCGAGGCCCAGGTAGGCAGCAAATCAGAGGTTGTTGAGATCTGTCGCTTGGCTATCACGGATGGCCGCCTGGCGAACACCAAGTGGTATCGACGATCCGCAGAATCGAAGTTTCTGCTTTCGACCATCGTGGGTTCATCTGAACGGCAGCTGGAGCTTCTGAACGGCGCCTATGACGACGCGTCAAAATCAATGCGCAAAACCCATGGAGCCGTAAAACAGGAGATTAAGGAGCTATCGATGCGGCTCGTGGATCGTCTGTGGGCCGTCAGCTCATCCGAGCGCGAAGATTTCGCAGGCGTCAGAGCAATGAACAAAGCGATCAAGGCCGGGGATATACGCAGCGTCAACTACTACAGGCTATCGGAAGCCGCCAACTCGGTTTTCAGCATCTATAACTCGGACGCTACCCCTCCAAGACGCAAGAAAGAGATCGAGTCTAGCTACACGGAATGCCAACGAGTGCTTGCCGACGTCATAGAAAGCATCGATCTGACGAGAGTCGACGTGCATCACTCTTTAGAGGCCACGTATTCGAAGTTCAAAGCTGCTCGATAAGCGCCTAACAGTGTTTCGGACTAGGTTCGAGTGATAAGTGGAAAAACCTGCTGTCACATCGAGCCAGGCACGAAACGAGCTTAGCAACAATCTTAGATAACCATCCGCCTAACCAACTCTCCTGCCATCACCGCCCATAACTGGCAGGCGCCTCCGCCTTGGCCTCGTCATCCGGAATTGGCTGAACAATATCGTCGTAGACCACACCGCGAATCACGTGGCGCTGGAGGCTCCCGTTCACGTATTCGATCCGTGGTGCACCAGACCCAACGGCACCCCGTGCACCCCGCGCGCCTTTCCAGTGCCACATCAGAGGCGTGGCCGCGCTTGCGACGTGAGAAAACAGAACTATGTTGCTGCCTGAGGTTTCCTGCACCGATTTGAAAATCACGCCATCCATTTTGGGGTCGCAATGGCTGTACAGGTATTCCGCTATGACCTGTGAAATCAGATAGCTGCTCTCTGAGCCTGGCAGCACGGGGACAGTGATCGCGTTGTGCAGATAATCAAGAAAATCACGCCGAGCGATTTTCTGAAAGTATTGGGGATCGAAGAAGCTTGGCATTGGCCCCAAATCCGCGTTTTCGAATCTCCTAAAATCCAGCACCCTGACCTTCCCGTTCAGCTTGAACTCACCACTTACGACGGTGGCACCGACCGGGGGACGCAACTCAGCGACACAGGTGCTGCGTTCGAATGCTCCGTAAAAGGCTGGTACGCCGGCGGGGTTCATCCGTCCTTCGCCTGCCCTTTCTTTAGGTGGCGCTGAGAGGTTACGAGCAGGATCAGAGGCGATTTCGTGAACGACCTCGGAGGTCATACAGGTGCGAGCGCGGAAGATCGGCGGCGTATTTTCAGGTGTCAGCTCCCGCACCACGGCGTGCTCAGCTGACGAGGCGGAATAGCTGCCCAGCCCCTCGAAGACCCAATCCAGAAACTCCTTCGCACTTTCATTAAAGAAACGGTTGGCGTGCTTCACACGATGTTGGAATTCGCCCCACTGCAAACCAATGTGATGGGGCAAGAAAGACGACTTCGGGTACTCGATGTCCCGCTGGTACCGGGTCAGGTGGGCACATACCGCACTCACAATGGGTTCACTATGGTCACAGCCGAAAATTTCTCTGACCCAATACTCAACACTTTTGCCAGCCGGGCGATCAATGACGGGGTTGCCGTTGCACCAGTGCCTGCTTTCGCCCTCGTAAATGTATTTGTCCAGAATCCCTTCGACCAACGAGACGATTTCGGAGAGGGGCATGCACTCGCGCTTCAACTGGCACAGGTTGCATGAGGTGCAGACCCCACTGCTCCGGATTTCCTGACTCAAGAAGGGGTCTATTACGCACTTGAAGCAGACAACAGAGTTCAAAGCCATAGCGGTCTCAACATCTCTTCGCATAAGGTTGGCAATACAAAGGCGCAACTTGAACTCGGAATGATCGCCGAAGATCAGGCCCGCACCAATGCCTGATTGCAGCACTGATCGTTCGCCCGGTTACCTAACGCCTCAACACCTGGCCAACCCCATACCAAAGCCCCCCAAACCCACGAAGTTAAAGGACAGAAATAATGAGCTCGGTCAAGGATTATCTCTTCGAGGTTGAGCAGGGCCGGTGCGTTGCATGGATCAAGGAAAACTACGACGTTGATATCGACCCCGATGAACCTTCTGATCAATGGGACACCTTGGCCTCTGACTACCAGGCGATGCTCGACGCCGAATCGGAGGAAGCAGAGGCTCAATGGCTCGAACGCCATTCGCCCAGACAATTCTTCGATGAGTTTTCAGAGGGGCTTGCGATGGCTTCCAGCCTGTTGGCACTGGGAAACGATCCAGGCCAGACCAGTACGCTTCACAAGCTTGTCTACGGTCACGCAGTCACCCTCCTGGAGACACTGATCAGCTCGATCGTCCGAAAGCTCGTGGTGACCGATCAGGGCTTGATGATGATGCTGGCAGCCAACCACGAAAGCTTGCACAAACGGACGATCACGCTCAGGGAGATTGCCGAACAGCCAAAAATTGTTGAAGCAATCGTTCTCAAGGTGCTATCCGAACTGAGCTTTCACAACCCAGCCACGATCAAGGCGGTTCTGGGAGCGATGTTTGGAGATCGCGTGAGGGGGCTTCAGATTGGTGGGGTCGCTAGTATCTGTACGAAGCGTCACGACATCGTCCATCGCAACGGCAAGACAGTCCACGACGACCCCATCGTGCTGGCTCCGGAGGAGGTGGAGCAGGCGATAGCGACCATTCGGGCATTCGCCGCAGATCTTAAAGCCAGAATCTACAGCTCCCTCGACGAGAGAGACGGCAGCGATTTGTGGCTGGTTTGTTAAGCAAACCGATCCGCTTACCCTTGAGTCACTCATCCTTGTGCTCGGGCCCATCGATAATGAAATACCCGCTTTCCCACCACCTGCCGCTGAAAGAGGGGATGCCGTCCGGCGATTGCGAGTTCAGCACACTGTAATAGCAACTCCGGACGCCAAACCTCTCATCCAACAGCTCAGCGAGCGCGGTGGCCATTTGTTGGCGCTCACTAAGATCGCGGTTCGGATCCAGCTCGTCCAGCGACGCGAGATAACGTCCCGCCTTGTTCGGCTTAACCCGGCCCGCCTTGATCAAGGCTCTGACGTAGGGGTCTGTATTGTCCTCGAACCAGAGCCAGCATCCTCCTTGCTCTCTCACGGTTTTCTTCCGCGTCGACGACTCCAGCTTCGATAGGCGGGATGAGAAGCTGAGCTGGGTGATCTCGACTACCGGGGCTGTCACTGTCATGCATGATTTGAAATCGAAGCAGGCCTTGGAAAACGCCGCTGATGGCTCGCGCTCGACAAGCCTATTGACGTTTGCCGGCAACTGGTCGCAAACCAGGATGTGGTCAAAATGCGTTTCCGAAACCAGCCCCCGATCAATAAGGGAAAGGATGTCGTACTGAAGCACCCGCGCCGTCACCCTATCAGGCACTACAACACCGATCCCTGACCACCTTTTCTGGAATAGCTTCAGCCCAGGGATGGCATTCCCCTCAACCCCATCCATCCCGATATTCTCCATGGCTTTGCGATAGTTTCCGGAGAAATACCACCGCCATTCTGAGCCGCTGATGGAAGACTCGTGAAGCTTGTGTCCAGCGTCCTCTCCATGCCCACCCCGCCCAGCAGCATCATCTATGAACGGCAGGATGCCGCCCTTCTCCGCCACCGACATGGGGAACGTCAGCGCAAAACAGGAAGCCGCTTCATTTTGCGGAGGAAGACCGTTGCGGACAGCAATTAGGTCAGCCAGGTTGAACGGTGAGAAACACACCGCCGGTTCCTCGCCCTTGATCGTCCTCTCGCCATTGCGGTAGCCATAGGTCGCCCAGAGGTGCTGGAAGCGCACAGCGATCCTGAGCAGGAAGCCGGCAGACCAATGATCATCGCCACTCTCACAGTTCATTGGAAATTGGGCGGGTATCAGTTCCGGGCGTGAATTGCTGGTCAGATCAACATCTCGGAAATAGTGGGCAATGCGAGGGGCCGTGCACACGTCGAGCTTCTTAAACATTCTATGCATCTCCACTTACCCAAAACACCCCCTCCTTCCATATGTGTTTTTGAGGGATTATTTATAACCAACTGACACCACAAAACATAGACACATACTTCGAACTATGCAAGTTAATACCGAAACTCTTCCTGACCAAAAACCAGAACAACGGATAATTAATATATTGACCAAAACCCAATCCAGATAACTAAAAAATTAAGTATCAGAAAACAAAAACCATCCCGCAACTTATCAATATAACAATAACTTGATGTTTGATGAGGCAGAAAAACAGGGGGCCCAAGTGGGATGACGGCGTTAAGTGTGCAGGGCTCCATAGTCGTCCAGGACGCAGCTCAAAACGATCACGAACCACAGCCGCCTACTTCGCCAGAGACACTGATGAGGCTCAATATTGGGCCTGCCGTCACCTGACGCTAGTATCAATTCTCCACTGAGCATTGGTGATCACATTCCCTGGGGGCCCAGCATAAATCTCTCCAACGCCACCCTCGTCCTGCTTTTGGCCGCAAAAATCAACGGCACGGATGCAGGCGTCAGGGCCGCAGCGAAGAATGTGGTCAAACAGCTGCTCCGCAGCCAGCGCGACCTCACCTATCTGGATATACACAGCAAGCAGCCAATCGAAATGGTCTGGCAGATTTCGCTGAATGTCGACGAGTAATCCTTCGGACTCGCCTCAACAACTGCGTCGTATAGTGCAGAAAGGCCGTTCGGCATCCCCGAATCCTGATCAACCTAGGCAATCGACCCGATGGACAGCCAATTTACCGCTGGTGCCACATATGGCCCCACTGCCCGGTAGCGACTAAGTCACCAGGGTGGAGTGGAAACGAAGTTGGGGATCCGTGTACGGTGGTGAGATCGGGCACGCAAGCCCGGTTTAACGACGGTAAACGGAGCAAAGACGTAATGACGCCAGTAACGGGCATCGACCCTCGCATCACCACACTTGAAATGCAGACTGCATATCGCTACTTCAATCGCCTGAGCGTGCTCGGGGGCCAGATTCTTGGGCTTCTGTGGGCTATGGCGACTGTAAAGATCAACCCACTCGTGGCAGTGGCGGCAGGTCTTGGCTGCTTGGCCTACATCCTGTATATCGGCCATGATTACCGCCAGCAATACGCGGAGATCACTAAGGCTTTCACCGGTCGTTATCGCCTGCGTCTCCTGTTGAGCGGCTGGCCAATGTTGGTGGTCATCGTGATCGTATCGGGGCTACTTTCAAAGGGTCTCAGCTGGCAGCAGATCGGCGATCACAAAGAACAGGTGCTTGCCCTGGCGGCTTTTCCAATCTTCACCTGGTTTAAACAGTGGTGGAAAGGTCAGTAAGCACCATGCTTTCTATCCTAGGCTGACATGACTTAGGCAGGCTTGGACTGACTTTCAGACAGCTAAGAAGCTGATCAAGGCTGCGCTGTAAAGGTTGAACAGGGATAGTTCGGCCTCCTCTGAACGTTTCTACCTCAAGTCCTATCACGCTATACGACCCACCTGAAAGCCTTGCCCTAGAGTGCTCCCTCTGTAAACTACCTTTTTTCACACGCGTCCCGTGGTGGCTCACCGGCAGGTGCACATCTGAAGACAGCCTGCCATTTTTTGAAATCGGAGTTCCGCTCAGGCAGAAACGGATAAGGAATTCATATGGGCATCAAAATGGGCTACGCCCTTGATCAGAACGGGGTCGAATGGGATGCGCAGACCTACCAAAAGGGTCAAGGCGCTGAGCCGCTCAGGTGCCAGCATTGTGGTGTCAACGTCACCCACAACCCTCCCCATCCTAAAGAGATTTACGACAAACCCGTGTTAGTGAGCGGGTATTTCCGGCTGTACCCAAAGCGCCCTCATGTCGCCGGCTGCAGGTTCGGCATCGATAGTGAAGTCGTTGAGATCGCCAAAACGTCTGACGGACTCATTGAGAGCTTGCGCAACAATCGTTACCGGATGCGCCTGGTCATGATCAAGGAGGCCTTGGAAGAGGCATCCAAATCCAAGAGCAATAGCAGCGGCGATAACCGTGCAGGCACTAGAAAAACCTACGCCTCAAGTTCTGGCCGCCTGCCGGCCTATATCAACTCCGCCAAGAGAGCCTTGAAGCTGCGTGCCGCGTGTACTGATGATCGGGAGCTGCAAGAGCATCTTGAGTTAGTGTTTGAGGGCAACGTGAATGTCGCCTGGAGCCAGTTCTATTTTGAAGCCGAGCGCCATATGGAAGCCTTCCATGCAGTCTCGCAAAATACGGTTCAGCATCCAATTGCGATACAGGGACGGGTCAAGGACGTGAAGTACGCAATCCAGGGTGTTGAATCCAAAAACGTCATCAACCTACTCATGAACAAATTCCGACCCGATTCTGACGACCCTGCCAATGGTATTGGCTTGGAGGTCAGCATCTGGGCAAGCGATCCGTCATGGTTCAAGGGTATTGAGAGAGATAACGAGATTCTCGTTCTTGGGATGTGGCGGTCGAACACCAAAGCCCCTGCGCCTGCCTCGCCGGGAGGACGTTACAAGACTTTTACCACTCGCCGGCTTACTCTGACACTCGTTCTGAAGACCCAGGTCATTAAGGTCTGATGCTGGGGTTGAGCGTCACAGGGCCTCCGTTCCACCGCATAGACTAGGATGATTGAAAACGCACTCATGCCAACGTCGGCTCAACTTGGATTCTATAGATGGCAGATGAACACGCGACTGAGTCGAAACCCATCCTTGCGACCGGTTTGAGGCTCAATACTGGTGAGGAAATGAACTTACATCCAGCCCTTACGACCGAGCAGTTAGACCAGCTACGCGATCGCTGGACAACCCCCGCGGGCCGTGAGCTGGTGACCCGGCTTATTAAAATCTGGCAGGCAGACAGCCAAGGCTGGCGTGAAGTTGCAGCCGAGATCCCCGAAACAGACGTTGAAGCTGCTGATCCAGGCGTCTTGGCCGACCTGCGCGGCTTGGCGATGACGAATGTAAAGCTTCGGGGCGCAATGCTGCCCTATGCCGACCTGAGCTATGCCAGTTTCCACCTATGCGACATGGAGGAGATTCGTTTTCAAGGCTCCAAATTAAGCGAGGCGGTTTTTTGCAAATGTAACCTCAAGCGAAGCGATCTATTGCAGGTCGTGGCAGACCATTCGATATTAGACCGCTGCGACATGGACGACGCCGTGTTGATTGATGCAGACTTCAGGTCATCTTGGATTCGAGGCGTACACCTGCCCCGAGCCGTGATGGATGAGGCAGATCTGCGTGATTCCCGAATAGAATACGTAGTGCTGGACGATGCTAGGATGCTCAATACCCAGTTCCCCGTAGGCTTTGATCCTACCTCAGGATTTGGGAGCTAGCATCTCCAAGTCGAAGATGTCAGGGGAAAGAACAGCCTGAACTTTTCCAGATAGTTGCCCATCATTCGGGTCGCATCTCCGAAGTCCACACTGTAGGATCCATGAGAAAATAGGGTTGGTGCCCACGGCAGCACTGTTTGCAGGCACAGGTATTGCGCTTCTATTGTTTGCGTTAAAAATATGGAAAAACTCCGCAACCCATTATTGATGGCTGCGGAAAGCACCTCGCCACACTTTAAACAACTCATTGGCCGTCTGAGTCTGCCATCATTATTGGAACGGACAGGTACGGGCAGGTGATCAATGGCGCACATAAGGCTCAGCCGCCAGGGGCAAAGCGCGGCTAATTCGGGCGAGCACATTGACCAACATGGGTGCTTAGCTGACATCGTTGATTTTGCATCATGGCTCGACAACTTTATCAGTGAAAAATCGTCACATAGATAAGCGATTAAGCGTGCAATTTATAGCAAGACCCATATAAAATTATTTCACATACAAGGACATAAGATGAAGTACGACGCTAGTAAAAGAATTGGTGATTTGGGGGAACTCACAGTCCCTTCTATGCTTATTAAAATTGATCCACAACGCTTGATAAAAGCCGAAAATGCAATTAGCGTCCTTGACAAAGAGGCAATAGATAGCTCGATTAATAACGTGACGTCAAATGCCGGTATAATTAACGAATCTACCCTTACCTCACAGACACTCCCTGAAAAGTTTTTAGATCTTCTGCTTGAATTGGGCTATGCAACCGAAGCCGGGCAGGAATTCCACATCCTTACTATAAACATAGAGAAACTGATTGACGAACTAATCGAAGAAGAAAATCGATGGCGACAAAACAAAGATTTGCTTAGCGATGCTCGACTCGTGAGTTTGTTTGAAGCAGACTGTGCATTATAAATTAACGCGCGAGCTTAGAATGGGCGGCACGAGCTATGATTTGCTGGTGCTTATTCCCCCAGAAGCCTTCCATCGTCAGCTGCCCTATAAGGCGACACGGCCGTTTCAGCAACCTCTACATCAGAGATTAGTTGACCAGTCTAGGATCGCGCCAACGGTGTCTGCTCGCTCAAGGAAGCCATCAACTTATGCGGCGATCGGCATGATGTCATGGCATATGCCGAACAACCTCAAGGGGAAGAAAATGGCTATTCCAGTCTCGAGGTCATGATAGTGTTTCACAGCGCGACCGGTCATCGCACAGTTACCAACATAATCGCAACGGACTTATGCCACACGGGCAATGCCATCCAACTTCAGTCCGTAGATAGCTGAGCCAAACCCACCTGATAGCAGTCAAAACCGGGACATTCCTCCTAACCTTGCATCCAGGTGATGCGGATTAGAAAGTGGTCAGCGGTGCAGATCAATATGGGTGTAACTTGAAAAAAACTGAGCTTCCAGTATAAACCTGCCTTACCTGCGGCCTGCCCTTCACTTGGAGAAAGAAATGGGCACGCTGCTGGGAGGAGGTTCGTTATTGCTCGGAGCGCTGCCGACGCAATAAATCTGCTAAACCCTGAGCCCAAAAAAAGGGCCATTACTGGCCCTTTTGTACTCAACCCAAGACTACTTGGAAAGCCCACGACTCAACCACGTCCGAGCCATGCTCATTTTCCCGAGCCTTTAGCAGCTTGTGGTTCCACCCTTGGTCTCAACGATCTCGCCCGAATGCGGGTTCTTATAAATCTTCAACTCACGAGCCTTGCGAGTGCCCTTCTCTGCCGCCGGCAACGGACACGATTTGCCGCGCTTAGCAGCCGCTAGATCAAGCAGACTGATTACTTCACGCAAGCTGTAGCCATTCTCCGCAAGCAAACCGCGCAGTTTGCTCTCAAACTCCATCTCGGCCTGCAGCGCTGGCACGTTACCGACCCATGTTCGCATCCCCTAAGCAACCATGGTAAAGATGTTGAACCGCGCTTCCTCACGCTTCGGCTTCGTGTCCCTCTCCTAGCCGGAAATTTTCGCAACGCCAAGTACGCTACCATGAGACTTTCCCTTGGGAGCAGACCACATGCAGCGCTTAGCTAAACCCTCGGACTACGTCCCTATGGACATACTTGATAGGCCATCTTACGTGCTCCCGTGGGAATCCAGGCTTTGCCCTGGTAACCCAACGGATGATCCTGAGGAAGGCGCGTATCTCTACAACGAATTTGCCTGCGCCTGCGCCGAGGGAGTCACCGAACGAACACCAGCCGAACAGGTTGCCGTTATCATTGAATGGACTCTGGTCACGCCTGGTGAAGCCGCGCGCAGACTGGCAATTGACTTGGCGGCTGCATACCAAGGCAAGCATCAATTCCGGTTAGAAGATTTGCAGCTATGGGATGAAGAAACTAAAGCGCATCGAGCGCACTTGGTGTTTCACAATAATGATATTCGGGAGCTTTCAGCTCAGGCCATCATGTCCTTACGTTCGAGGGCTGCTACCCCCAGCCTCTAGCTGCTACGTTTGTCTGCGATAGCCCGCAGAATCAGCGCGTCACTTGCGAGTGCCTAGCCCGTCCGCTTCGACGATGGTTTGAAAAGTGGTTACGGCTGCCTTTCAAGCGATGGTGATCATAGGCAGCGCTCCAAGCGCTGAGTACGTAATGACGTAACCTTGGACTTTCCCTAGAGTGGACACGATCAATGGCAAACGAAAACACCACTGAAGCAACCAAGTGGGAGCGCTACGACTTGGCCCGTAACAGGCTGAACATAATGATTGGTCATTATTCCGAGCTGATACGTGGTGAAGAGCAAAACACAACGCCGGATGCCAAAAAAATCAGGGCATGGGAGGGCCTCCAGGATGAACTGGCAGACCGCGATGCCGTGCTCTCGGTGGATGACCTAGAAGCAGTCGAACTAATCAACGTCGCCTACGGCCCAGCGGTCAGTGCCATTATGAAAGTTAACACCTGAAGAAATGATTGCCGCGCCCGGGAAATTTGTCAGGTAGTGTAAGCAGAGCTGACCAACCCACAACATTTTTAGGCCGCAGCCGAAGCTGCACGATCAGCTGCAAATACAAAAGCCGCCCTCAGGCGTCCTTCACTCACACAATTTACAGATCACTTACTAAGCCAAGACTCTACAACGTCAGAGCCATGTTCATTTTTCCAAGCTTTCAGCAGCTTGTGATTCCCACCTTTAGTCTCAACAATCTCGCCGCTGTGCGGGTTCTTGTAAACCTTCAGCGACCGCGCCCTTCGGGTGCCCTTCTCAGTCGCCGGCAACAGAGCCGATTTGCCGCGTTTTGCAGCCGCTGGATCCAGTAGGTTAACTATGTCACGCAAGCTGTAGCCATACTCTGCAAGCAGACCACGCAGTTTGCTCTCAAACTCCATCTCCGCCTGAAGGCCTGTGTCATTTTTCATGGCGTCCAGCTCGGCGAGCTGGGCGGCGAGTTGTTGCTCTAATTTGCGGTATTCGGCGAGACGAGACATGTGAATTCCTTCGTGATTAAAATCGTGGCTGATAACCCTCATATTAAGTGATGTGCACAAATTAGTCTGCAGTACGCGAAACCGCTTTTTGAGAGGCATGTCGTTTCCTTTGCGCCCCAGAGAAAGATATGGGCAATAAGTCATTGCGCCGCACACACTCGGAGCCGCTTGCTTTCCAAGCAAAGGTTGCTAAGACAACACCTTCGCGTAGTTGACCGGACTGGCGAGCCAACCTGACCAGCGTTTTTCCCAATAAAGATTGTGGATTTTTTCAGCAACCTCGCCGACTTGATTAGCAGGATTTAGAAGCTGGCCATTAACGCTACGGACGGGGAGTATGCCCCCGGCTGAAGACGTCAGGAACGCATCGTCAGCGTTTAACAGCTCCTGGACGTGCACTCGGCGTAGCTCTACCTGTAAGCCGAGATCCTGAGCCAGCTCAATTGCGGATTGACGGGTGACGCCTTCGAGGCAACCGTCGTTCGGGGTGATGACTACACCGTTCTTGACAATGAAAATATTGCTCCCCGGTGCCTCAGTGAGATTATCCTCGGCATCGAGTAATACAGACCAGTCCTGGCTGGCTTTCTTCGCCTGGAATAGCGAAAGCTTCATGTCCATCCAGTGGAAATTCTTGGCGGTGGGATCCACGGCCCTTGGCGAAATGCGATTGAAGGTGCTTACCCCGAGGTCGATGCCCCGGAGACGCGTTTCCTCGTCGACCAGCCAGACATAGGGCAGCGCGAAAGCATAGAACGCGTTCTTTTGCGCCGAAGGGTCTGACCGAGGCCCAGCAGGCACGCCTCGGGTCACTGCCCACCAAACGTAGGCGTCTTTGATGCCTGACAGGCGAACCAGCTCGTGGAGTATTTCCTTGGTTTGCTCGCGGCTATACGGATTGCTCAAAGCGAACTTCTCGCAGGAGCGTTCCATACGATCAAGATGTTCTTCCAGCCGGAAAAAATTCCCACGAGATACGCTAACGACATCGTAGGCTGCATCGGCGTGTATAAACCCCATATCTAACAACGGAATTTGCGCCGTATTTAAAGGCGTGTAACCCACCTGCGTAAACGCCGCACCACTTTCATATTCAGGCGCATGCGAGGCCGCAATGTGCTCATCGTGCGTCAACATGACTTGCTCAACTTTCAATAAGCTCATATTTACTTCTTTCCTTAAAGGGGAGTGATATCGATAGAAGGTTTATAACGGTGAGGCGACCGCAAGGCGTTGCTTGCCATCAGGAAAGTCACGCCCAACAGCAAGATAGCTGCCCAGCCCAGACCACTTGCATCCAGATACACGTAAAACACTCCGGCCAAGGCAGGGCCTGCGGCGTTTCCGAAGTTGGCCAGTGCCCCGCCTAACGATGAGGATCTGCCACTGGCGTCGTACAGGGCGATACCGGCTAATTGGTACGGGCTGATGAAGGTGACGCCCGTACTAAGCAGCGCTACCGCTACCAGAAAAGCCAACGGACTGCTCCCTAAGAAAATCGAGTAATAGACGAAAGCCAATACTGTTGTCCCCAGAAAAATAGGAAACAGCATTCCCAGGCGATTACCCAACTTTGATATGGCGAAACCTGCGGGTAGTTGCAGCACGGCTGACAGCATTAGCGCAATTCCCAGGTGGTTCATATCAATGACTAGGGGGACGGCCAAAATAAACACCATACCCACCGTGGCTGACTGAGCGAGAAACAGCACAAAAATCGATATCAGTAACTGCCGTCGTTTGGTATTACCTTCACGTGTTAGCGGCACAGGCTGCCCAACAGCGCATATTTGATCGGCCTTTGTATCAGGCAGTTTCCGCACAAACCAGATGGTGTTCAGCAGCATTGCTAGTTCCAGCAACTCCAGCCCTCGCGTATTCACCGCCTGAATGATCAACGGCAGTACAAAAAGCGCCACGCTGTATACGATGGAAATCGCCATCGCCGAATGCGCGTAAAAGCGCTCCGGGTGGGCAAAGGAAACGGGGATCGAATAAACCACGGCGACAACCATACCCAGCCCAGCACCACACAGGATTTTAGTCACCGCGAACATCCATGGTACTGAGTTAGACAGAGACAGTCCTAGGCTGACGAACGCTAAACCGGCGCCGAAACCGACGACCTTGCGTTTATCGAAACGGCTCAGCTGAGGGCCTGTCACTATGGCCGATATGGCCAATGCAAACAGTTCAGCGGACACCATCCACCCAGCTTCCGCTTCATTCAGACCAAACCGGGTTGTCAGACCTTGCACGTTATAGGCAACTAAATACGGCAGCATCCAGCTCAAGACAGCAAAATAGATGACGGAGGCTCTTGCCGCGCCGGTTAATAGTGGCTTCATTTACTTAACTCATAATGAACTGGATGCCGATGAAGCAGCGTTAAAATGATTTGCTGGCGCCGAATACCATCGTGGCTGAGCAGACATCGTCTTGTCCCTGATAATATAGGCACTCCGTTTTCGACATGTCGGTATCGATAAAACTGGCAGTCCAATCAATACCGAAGGCTTTTTTGGCTAACGACAACTTCTTGGTCTGGTAATAACTACGTGTCTGCCCACTCGCCGAATAAAGGTCGAGACCTACATCGTGATGCCCATACTCGACAAGCAACGTGGACTCATAAGGCAGGTCGAAGGTGTAACCCAGGTACTGATACTTGACATTAGGCACCCCGTCCATCTGATAGTCATAAATGAAGCTATAGCTGAATCCATATGCTTTTACCAAACCATAAAACTCCTTAACCGCATAGGTCGAGTTTTTGGGGTAAATGTAATGGCCTATCGTTCCCAATACACTGATTTCAGGTGTAAAGGCGTGGTAGTAACCTGCATAACCACCTTCCTCTAACCGTGTCTTGGTGTCGTAGTCGACATGGGAAGCCCACACGCCAGCCAGCCAACCAGAGCTGTGCATAAGGGTGCCTTCGAACTGCAATGCCTCATGATTACTGCTGGCCGATATACCATTGCTTCGGTAGTCGGAAACAATTGCCGGCTTCAAAGCCAAATCCAGATCCGGAGTCAACGAAATTGCGTGTGCACCAACGCTGTAAAGTGACATTAAAGAGGCCACTGCAAATACCTGTTTATTCATTATTTCCCCTACCAGCAATCGTCAGCCAGCCAGCGCCCGCCCAGTGAGGGGAGCGTGTCCGACACAGTTATAGAAACAAGGTAAAGGCAGCTAAGATGTACTAAAAATGCTCAGTACAGAAAATATTTTAATTATTATTGAAAACGGTTAATTTTCATTTATTGGCATTTCTTCAGGCAGGTAAACTCTCAAATAACTGAGTGCCGCCCTGACCCCTTCCCCAATCAGCTCTTCCGTAATCAGTCCATAACGACTGTAAGAGAGTTGCCAAACTCCATCGCAAACCGCCAACGCAATGGCAATTTTCTCTTCCAGGTAACTTTCCGAGTGGACATGAAAACGCTCTGCTAATAGTTTCGCCATGCCCATCGCCACATTACGGTTCCCCGCCACATCAGCACTGCGTACCTCAGCACTTACACCTGCACCCAGAAACAATCGCATCATCGCCGGGCGTTGATTCTGATACCGCGCTCCCTCTACCAGACTCTCTCTGAGCATTGCTTGCCAGGAAATACCGGCTAGGGGCAAACCTATAACTGCGTCTGCCGCCAAGTCCTCATGGAAACGCTGCGCCAAGCGTTCGAACAAGGAAATCTTGTTCGGGAAGAAATGGTACGTCGACGGCAAAGGAATCCTCGCCTCCCGAGCGATATCCGCCAAGCTAATGTCATCCGCTCCACGATGCTCCAGTAAGGCTTGAGCGCTATCGAGCAATGTGTTGATACGATCAATGCTGCGTTGCTGTAATGCTTTTCCACTCATAACCTTGCTCATAACCTCAGCATCAAATTCGATGGCAAATCTTGATCATGCCCGCGCTGGGGAGCAGCGTCAAACGTCGGGAGAACGGCGAGTTGCCCGTATCATTCCATAGGCGAAAAACAGCACCAATGACCAGGGCAAGTAATTGGCAAGCCCGTCCTCGCTACCTGTCAGCAGGCTATAGTTTTGAACCACCAACAAAGCGGTGGCTAATAGTCCAACCAGGGCAATGACTGCAGTTATAACCACGGCACGGCGTTCACGCAGCCGGGTAAAAAAGTGAACAATGATTGCTGCGGCCACAAAGGCTTGCAGCAGAACAATGCCTAGGGTTGCCAGTGCAGCGCTGCTGGCCCCCAAAGTCAGATAGGGTGAGGCCCCTTGAAGAGCAGGAATAATTAAGGCGAGTGCCACCACCACGGAGATAAGCGTACTTGCACGTGCTGGTGCCCCATTGCGCGTACTTACCACACTAAAATATCTGGGCAGACAGCCTTGCTGGCTGAGAGCGAGCGCATACCGCGATGCGGCATTTTGCAGCGATAGATAACTTGCAAAAATACTGGCGCAGAGCATGACTGAAGCCAGGAGTGCCACCCATTCACCACACCGTTGCTTGATGACTTCCCCAACGACTTCGCCCTGCAGTTTGATGGCTGCTTCCCGGGCGGTGTCTACGCCTAGCGTGCCTACTATTATCCAGGAGGTTATGAAGTAAAAGATCGAGATCAGCAGCACGGCCATCACAGTAGCCCGAGGAATTGAGCGTTTGGGGTCTTTGCTTTCAGCCGAATACAAGGCGGCGGATTCAAACCCGATGAAAGAGGTAAAACCCACCATCAATGCCACGCCAATACCGGGCACCAGAAGGTGCTCTGGGGCAAACGAAGCCGCCGGCAATGCCGCAATGCCGTCCTGAGCAACCGCCGCTAAATCCAGTCCAATCAGGATCAGAAACTCTGAGGCAACAATGATCAATAGCACCTTTGCGCCCAAGTCTGCGGACAGACGTCCCAGTACGCTGACGATGCAAAAGCCGATAGCCGCCCATACTTTCCAGCCGAGAGACACGCCAAAGCTACTGAATACCAGGTCAGTGAAATAACCCATCCCTGCGGCGACCGAAGCGGTCAATGCGGTGTAGGACACCAACGCCACGAGTGCTGCCCCCATGCCTACCCGCTCGCCGAAAACGTTGCGAATGTACAGATAGAAGGCGCCGCTACCTGGAAATTCGGCAACCAGAGCGCAATAACCTATAGAGAAACACAGCAGCACAGCGCCCGCGATCAGATAGGCCAGCGGCAACCCTGGCCCATTACCTAACATCAATCCAATTGGTACATTGCCCATCATTGAACCCAGAGGCGCTGCACATGCCACGACTATTAGTGCGATTTGCCAAGTCGACAACGTCTTGGCGCTACGAGCGGAAACATGGACGGGCGAACCCGCAGCCACAGCAGCTGTAACTGTCTCTGTCATACTGCATCCCTCAATTTTAAAGGGCTCCTGTAAGGAGCGCATGGCGTTAATCGATCATTAGCGGCAGGTCTTGGAAAGATGCATGAAGCCTTTTTCAGTGGCTTCCAACGTATCGTCGATATCAGCAGAGGTATGCGCAGACGACAGGAACATGTTGTGGAATGGGTGCAAGTAGGCGCCAGCCTCCAGGACTGCACTTGTCCATTCAATACCCATTTTCAAATCGACATCGTTATCGAACAGCATCTGAGGCATCTGCGATGGCCCAGTCTGGCGCAGGCCAAATGAGTATCGAGCCGCCTGCTCAGCAATCCCGTCACGCAACTTGTCCGCAGCAGCTACCATGCGCTCAAGGTAATCGCTGCTCTGGATCATTTTGAGGGTCTGCACGGTGGCAGCCATTGGCACAGCTGAGTACCAGAACGAGCCAGTGACAAACACAGACTTTGCAGCTTCACGGACACTTTCTACACCAACCAGAGCAGAGATCGGATGGCCGTTGGCAATCCCTTTACCCCAGCTGGACAAGTCCGGGCTTACGCCCAGTTTTTCAGTCCAATAGCAGTCCCGTCCAAGGCGAAAGCCTGTGCGTACTTCATCGACGATCAACAGCGCGCCATACTCATCACACAGTGTGCGCGCCGCCTCGGCATACTCTTGGGTAGGAAAGAACTGGTCTTCAAAAACTTCGTGGCGGAACGGCGTGGCGTAGACACCGGCGACATCGCCGTCAGCGCGCTTGAATGCATCGGCGAGACTATCGGAGTCGTTGTAGTCGAAATAGATGATATTGGCGCGATCCTCCTTGGTGATGCCCGCCATTACCGGGGTGTTCCAATTGGCGGCGCCGTGATAAGCCCCCTTGGCCAGCAGGATCTTGGACTTTCCGGTGTGAGCGCGTGCACACACCATGGCGATGGAATTGGCGTCACTGCCGTTCTTGCAGAACATCGCCCAATCCGCGTGGCTGATCATGGAAACCAACTGTTCGGCTGCCAGCACCATCGCCGGGCCCGGGCCCGTCATGGTATCGCCCAACATCATTTGCGCCATGGCTGCGCTTTCTACTTCCGCATTGCGGTAACCCAGAAGATTAGTGCCGTAACCGCATAGGTAATCCACATAGCAGTTGCCGTCTACGTCCCAGATTCTTGAGCCCTCGGCCTTGGCGAAGTATTGAGGGTAGTTAGGGGCCATGAGTGCATGCCCCACGTTGAGGTGCCCATACATCCCCCCAGGAATTACCAAACGTGCCCGCTCTCGGAGCTCGGCGTCCAATATTTTTTTGTTCATTAAAAATGCTCATAAAGTGATAGACAATTCCACTTTATTAACAAAGCACTTTGCATGCCAGCTTTGTAAGCTCAATAAATACAACGCCCATCGTGGATTTTTAAAAATAATTTTGATAGGTAATTCGACTTATGACCCGCCTTGGTGCGGTCAAGGGCTCGGGAGTTGCATAGAGGTGCATTCGGAGCTTCGGCGTGCCTGTCGGCTAACCTGCGTGCAAAGGAAGGGAGATCCAAGCGAGTGTCGATGCAGTATTTGAATGCCAAGGGGAGCGAATGAACGAATACATACTATTGATGCACCGGGATGCGCCCAACGGGGACGCTGCGTCTGACATGGCGCAGTGGGCTCAATATCTCCCCCATCTACGCAGCACCGGCCAATTCGATGGTGGCAGCTCGATTGGTCAAGGGGAGCGTCTACGTAAAGATCACTTGAGTCAGCCTAGCGATACTCAACTCAGTGGATTTATTCGAGTCCGCGCAGAGAGTCTCGTTGAAGCTAAAAAGCTACTGGTCGGCAATCCAGCTTATGAGGCCGGCGGTACAGTGGATATTCGGGAGTTACCCCGCACCCAACGCTTAGGTAAGATTGGAGCTTTGGCTCGTTTGCCTGGCTTAAATAGGGATGAGCTCTGAATGGACAAAGCTTCGACAGTCCGAGCGATTCTTTCAAGCGACCCCGTTAAGTCGCGATTGCTTGAAACAGTGCGCTCTCTTAGGTTGCCAGATTGCTGGATAGGAGCGGGGTTCGTCCGAAACGCGGTGTGGGACTATTTGCACGGGCGTGATTCGTCTCCGGTCTCAACAGATGTTGATGTCATCTGGTTCGATGCAAAGCGTTGCTCTCCAGAGGAAGATGGGGCTCTTGAGGCCGTCCTTACGTAGCTAGACCCGACCGTAACGTGGTCTGTAAAAAACCAAGCCTGAATGCATCTTCAGAATGGCGATGAACCTTACCCTTCTGCGAACGACGCAATGCGGTACTGGCCAGGAACCGCAACATCGATAGCCGTAAGGCTGCTCGCGGAAGGCTCATTAGAAGCTGCAGCACCGCTGGGACTGGACGATTTATTTGGGTTGGTTTCAGACCCACAGAGAGGTTTTCCACGTCGAAAAAAAGCGATCTTTGAACAACGCTTCAAGTCTAAAAACTGGATGGAGATATGGCCTCTGATTACGCTTGGGTCAGCTCCCATGGCACAACCATTGTTCGACTTTGATCTCAAACGCGTTTCACAAGAGCACTACATCGCTGGCCTGCCGTGCGCCGCGCTTTGAGATGTGATCGGTCATCAGCGGCTCTTGTGCACTGGTCTTATTACCCTAGCAGCAACGGTGACAGGGACAGCATGGGAACTCATTTATAGCTAAGGCTCATGGAGCAGCTGTTGCGCTAGGTATCAAATTAAACCTAGCGCGCGATGAGAGGCCACCTCCCAGCTCAATCGATAACTCTGCCACTGTAAGCCAATGACAAGCAGCGTGTGGCCCCGCTTCAGCGCTGAACCATTATCGGACACAGTGCGGTGATGATGGAGCCCACATGCGAAAACATGCAGTTTGTGCACGGCAACACAGAGTGAGCGCCCACCTTGCAATCCTTTTCGGATGACAAGACCCGCGATTCATCCTTCAGCACATCAGGCGCTGAATCCGCCATCTGCAGTCAACGAAGTGCCAGTAATCAGGTCTGCTGCAGGGCTCGCGAGGAACGCCACGATGTCTCCGATCTCACTAGGCTTGGCGTACCGGCCTAGCGAGGTAAGGCTGCGCTGAAAATCGGCATTTTCGCCATTAGCCGGATTCATTTCCGTATCCACCGACCCTGGCAGTACGAGGTTTACCGTCACTCCTTTAGGGCCCAGCTCGCGGGAGAGGCCCCGGGTGAAAGAAAGGAGTGCGGACTTTGTCATTGCGTAAGCTGTCACTCCCGGAAAAGGCACACGCTCCGCTAATGCCGAACCGATTGAAATGATGCGTCCACCTGCGGGGAGATGCGGGATAGCCGCCTGAGCAAACAACACCGGCGCACGCACATTGATATCCAGCATTGCCTGGATGTCTTCGAGGCTAATTTCCGCAACCGTTCCAGGGCGACCAATAGCAGCATTGTTAATGAGGATGTCGAGGCCACCAAGCCCTTCTACGGTCTCTGCAACGGCGCGCAGGATGGATTCTGGATCAGCGCTATCGGCCTGGATAGCAATGCCTCGCCGTCCTTGATCCGTAATCGACTTGACCACACCAGCAGCATGATCCACTGACCGTTCGTAAGTGATTGCAACGTCTGCACCATTCTCTGCCAGCGCTTTTGCAATGGCTGCCCCGATTCCACGTGAGCCACCAGTAACAAGTGCCCGTTTGCCGCTGAGGTTTTTCATCGTCTTTTCCATTTGTTTAGTGGTCGATAAACAAATAGTGAAAGCATTGCTTAATTACGTCAACTGATTTATTTAGTGATCGATGAAGAAAGTTATCGATCACAGCCACACGAAAGAACCTGCGCCGCTACGCCGCCGGGGTCGCCCTCGCGCGTTCGACCGAGAGGCAGCACTGGCTACCGCCACCCATTTGTTCTGGCTGAAGGGCTACGAGGCGACTTCAATCCTCGATCTCACTGCGGCGCTTGGGATAGCAGCACCCAGCCTGTACTCCGCGTTCGGATCGAAAGACGCTCTGTATGCGGAGGCACTGGACTTCTATTACAAGACCTATGAAGGGCTCGTGTGGGGGAGCTTCCGATCCGCCAGCACTGCACGCGAGGCGGCCATCGCGTATCTCTACAACTCGGCGGCAGCTCTGACTGGGTCAGTCTGTGATATCCCGCGTGGTTGCATGGCAACGCTTGCCACTGTTGGGAGTGATGGTCATGGTGAGCTCAGTGATTTGATGCGAACGAATCGCGCAGGTGCATTTACGCTTCTGATCAACCGCTTCGAGAAAGCCGTGAGTGATGGTGAGTTGTCTCCATCGGTCGACATCAGCAAGCTCGCCCGCTTCCTACAGACCGTTCAAAGCGGCATGTCAATTCGAGCGCGGGACGGTGCGGATCGGAAGGAACTGGAGGCAGTGGCTGAAGTTACTATGCTGGGATGGGACGCCCTAGTGGCCGCGCAATAATTTGCGTTTCAATAGCCTTGTGCAACGGGATCGCAAGAACCCGACAGCCAGCCTTCAGTAAAGGAAAACCAGCAGTCTTATCCAGGAGTTAGCAAGTCCCACCACCTCCGGTCGTCATGGCTAAGCAGACAATGCACTTTGCTCGACTTCTGTCCCTTTCCGAAGGCAAAAGTGCCTTAGTTAGATTCCAGTTCGTTGGGCCATACATCCTTAAGCCATCTTTAGAAACGCTCGTACTCGTTCAGAGCTAGGTCGTTCAAAGAACTCAACTGGCGTTCCTCGTTCGATAATGATGCCTTTCTCAAGAAAAACTACCTGATCCGACGCCTGTCTAGCGAAGTCCATCTCATGCGTGACGATTATCATCGTATAGCCCTCAGCAGAAAGCGCTTTCATCACCGCAAGGACTTCTGAGACCATCTCTGGATCTAGTGCCGATGTTGGTTCGTCGAACAAGATGACCTCTGGCTCCATTGCTAACGCACGAGCGATGGCTACGCGTTGTTTTTGCCCTCCGGACAACGACCATGGATAGCTGTCGCACTTGTGCGACATACCCACCTTATCCAGAAGCTGTTCGGCTTTCGCGGTTGCAACCTTGCGCGATATGCCTTGGACGTGGATCGGGGCCTCTATGAGGTTTTGCAAGACTGTCAAATGCGGCCAAAGGTGAAATCCTTGGAAAACCATTGCCGTCTTGGCTCGCATCTTTGCCAACTGACGGTTCGACATCGGCCGACCGCTGCTCTCATCCACACCAATTCGTGATCCCGCAATTGTGATAGAACCCCGATCAGGCTCTTCCAGCCAGTTGATGCACCTAAGCAGGGTAGATTTGCCCGATCCAGATGAACCGAGGATGCTCACCGTAGTTCCTGTCTCTACGCGCAAATCCACATCACGTAACACCTCCACACCGTCGAAGCTTTTGGACAGATGGCTAATTTCGACTGCAATTTTGCTTACGCTCATGTAACCAAACCTCTATTCCGTGCCAAATCGCCGACCTTTCTAACAAGTGCTTCAATGGCCAGGCTAACCAACCAGTAAAATCCAATCGCGACGACAAAGGCCTGAACTGGAATGAAATACACAGACTGGATGGCCGTGGCCGCCCCCGTCAGATCTTGCACAGTAATGATGCTCAGAAAGGCGGTGTCTTTTAGACACATGATCAGTTGATTCCCCAGCATGGGCGCACTACGCATAATCAACTGAGGAAGCAAAATCCTGCGGTACATCACCGAGGTTGTATATCCATGAGCCTTTGCAGACTCACCCTGCCCTCGTGGCAATGATGAGCGAGCACCTCGTAGTATCTCGGTGAAATACAGGCCGTGGTAAGCAATGAGCGCCACATAGCTTACGAAAAGTGCGTCTAATCTAACTCCAGCCACTGGCAGCCCGTAATAGAGCAGGTATACCAACACCAGAAACGGCATCATTCGCATGGTATCCACCGACAAGCGTACAACCGTTGTCAGAGGCCCTTTTCCTTTTTCCAAAGCCAGCTGCAGAACGCATCCCATCAAGAGTGCGCATATTGAACAAACCACAAAGAGTTCCACAGTGGTTTGAAATCCGGTCAGCAGAATGTGGCGCTGCCCCCAGAGAACTTCCCAAGCGCTCATTAAAATTCCTTAACCGGCAAGCCGTTGGGCGTACTGTTCAAAATATCGCTGAGCCCTCACTAATATAAAAATCATTGCCATGTACACCACGGCGGCAGCGATGATTGAGGGTAGCGGTTCGTAGGTTTCAGCTGCTATGCGGTTCGTGACACGTGTCAGCTCTACGATTCCTATCACCGCAACCGCAGGACTACCCTTGATAAGACCGGACATTTCGCTCACAAGGCCCGGTAAAGCGCTGACGGTAACCTGCGGAAGCACAATACGGCGAAAACATAACCAGGGCGTCATCCCAGCGCTTTTCGCCGCCTCCAACTGTTCACGAGGGAAACTGGCGAATGCTGTTCGCCAGATCTCCGCGTTGAAAGCCATTGTATTGAGCGTTAAAGCGATTACTCCAACTGCGAACAGACTGACATCCAGCCCGAGAGAAGGCGCCGCGATAAATACAGCCAGTGTCAACGTCAACACAGGAGTGGCCCGGATAAGGCTGATATATAGCGCTAGGAATTGACTGAGAAAGGGCACACGCGCCAGGCGCACGAGACCTATCAATAAGCCTAGGGTAACCCCGGCCACGATTGAGCAAACTGACAGACCGACAGTCGTCAGCGCTCCCTCCCACAGCATTTTCCAGGAATTGATATCCATACTTTATCCCCACGCGGAGTGCCACTAGACGGTAGCTATCCACAATTATTTGGCTTGAGTGAGCGCTTTAAATTGTTCAACTGAAGTTACAGGTACATGGGGGAGATCAGGGAAGGACTGTCCAAACCACTTCATTTGAAGCTCGGCTAGACGACCATTCGACTGCAAATGGGCGATAAATCCTGATAGGTAATCCAATAGCTCAGTATTCCCTTTGGCGACCATCCAGCCGTGAAAGCCAGGGCCTGAGACTGGCTGCCCGATGGCAAAGATTTTTGAGCGTTCCTTAACCACCGACTGAGCACCGATGATCGAGTTGATCATGTAATCAAGACGACCGTTTGCCAGGTCTGCGTAGATCTCGGGGGTAGACGGATACTCAACAACCTTTCCAAGCGCTCCACCCGTCTGAGCAAGCATAGCCTTGAGTTCTGGCAGTCGAGCGAGCTGGGCGCTGCCAGCTTGTACGCCGACAGTTTTTCCGTTCAGATCAGCGACAGACTTGATGCTGTCGTCATTGGCACGTTTAACGTAATAGTGAGTGGCAGATGCGATAGGGGTTACAAAATCGTAGGCCTTGAGGCGATCCTCCGTCATGATCGTACCTGTGACAGCAGCATCATATTTGCCTGCAGAAAGCGCGGCGAGCATACCTGTCCACGGGATAATGTCGCGATGCACCTTGAAGGCGGCATATTTGCCGAGTTCATCCAACATGTCGTGTTCAAAGCCCGTCGGCTTGCCGTCTTGTACGAAGACAAAGGGCCGAAAATCGTCTTCGCTGGCAGTGTTAATAAATCCTCGAGCATTTATCTCTTGCAATGTTGCGGCATGTAGCACCCCAGTGAATATCGGGAGACTAATCACTAATGCAGCAATGGTCGATTTAAGTGTTGATATTTTTCTGACGTGCACACGGCCGGGTTTAACGATGTATTTATCAAGCATCGCAATGACTCCAATTTAGGTCGGCAGATTGCTCATTAAATAACAACAAAGCGCGACCATCTTCGAGGCCTTCGCCGATAAAACAACGATTACAAAACAGATAGATTATTCACTAAAATCAGAAACCAATTATCGCTGGGAAATTTTCGCGCTAAGAAACGCAATGGTGATGCGCTAAGTTATTTCGCGCACTCACCCTTTGCGTGGTTTATTATGCTGATTACATCCTAACAACCCATCAGTATCTGATAAAACTAATATTTCTTATTTGAGATATCAGAAAATGTGAATTCCCAGCTCACGCATTAGCTGCCAACTGCGGCCATGAGCCAGAAGCTCAACGACCCGCAAATTTGGTTCATCAGTAGCGAGCGCGTGTACCCTGCATCAGTCCCGCCAAGTCATATCCTCGCGATCAAGCATTCGTTTTATAGAACCAAAATGAGCGTCTGCGTACTCCTCTGCCTGGCTCACGAACTCGCCCCCGACAAGCCGTGCCATCTCATCCGAAATCAACGCCAAAGGACGATTCATAGACATGGCCAATACTTGAACTTGGGCTGCACGCTCAAGGTAATAGAGATTGTCGAACGCCTGGGCAACTGATGCGCCGGTCACCAATGGGCCATGACACTCCATCATCAGAATGGTCTTGTCTCCCAGATCACGGGCCATCCTTGAGCCCTCCTGATTATCGAGGGCCAAACCTTGGAAACCACCAGTTTCATAGTCGTAGGCGATACGACCATAAAAACGTGCTGCGTTCTGGTGACAAAGCTCAAGACGGCCGTCTTTGGTTCCCAGGATCGCGCAGGCATAGGGCATATGCGTATGCAGCACACATACAGCGTTAGCGTTGGCGCGATGTACACTTGAGTGGATGTGGAACGCGCTCGCTTCCACCGTTCCCTGGCCATCAACGATGGAACCAGAACCATCCAGGATCAACAAATCGCTCGCTCGGATTTCCGAGAAGTGCAGTCCGAAGGGATTGATTAGGTAATGATCAGACAAACCTGGAACCAGCACACTGAAGTGGTTACAGGTGCCTTCGTGCATACCTAGCTTGGCTGACCACCGAAATGCAGCGGCCAAGTCCTTACGGGCTTCCCTGATTTCAGGTGTATCAAAACGATTAGTAGGGATGGAAACCATGGTTACCTCTTTATTCATTCGGCTGAAAGCAGTGCAGGACAACCTGCACAGAAAAGATAGCTTTACTCAAACAGTGCCTTGAGACCCAGTAAGGTAGGAAACTCGTACAGTGGTTTTGGTGTGAAAGCGCCCAGTTTCTCTTGGCCGCGATTGATCCACGCGACCTTCATGCCAACAGGCATCGCGCCCTCTAAGTCAGCAAATTGAGCCAATGACGCGTGCAGTATTTCACCAGGGTTTGATCCGATTTTGCTAATCGCCTTGTTGAAGATCAGAGCGGAAGGTTTGAACGCGCCCGCCTCTTCTGCCGTTAGCCACTGATCGAACTGCGAACGGAAAGGATTCAGGCTGAAGTAATGCTCGTCCATGTTGGTAATCGGCATAAGCGGGAGCTTCTGTTTCAGAAACTCGATGACCTCTTGAGATTCAGGGTGAGGTGCGGCCTGAGAGGTCATGATCGTGACAAAGACATCGGCTAGATCCGCCCACTCGCTTTCGCTCAATTCGACACCTAACGGCTGAAGTGTGTCGGCAAGCCCCAAGGCGCTCCACTGGACGTAGGGACGCCAAACGTCCGAGCGGTAGCGGCGCACAGTGGCATAGTCCCACGCCAAGTAAAGCGCTAATGGATCCTGATCTGTAATAGACAGTTTTTGCAGCACGTGACTCATAGCAGCTGTACCGCTGGTGTCGATATCGACCAGGGTTCCCCAAAAATCAAAAGTGATTGCCTTGACCCATTTCATAACGTGACCTCTCTAGGAATTTTCAAAGGAGACGAGTGCCCAGAGGCACGTCTTTGTCTGGTACGCACAGCGCGACTGCACCGTGCTCATCATGAAAGCCTGTGACAAGGCATTCAGATTGGATCGGCCCTATTTGCTTCGCGGGAAAGTTAACGACCGCCAGCACAAGCTTGCCAACCAGATCATCCGGCTGGTAGTGCACCGTGATTTGAGCGCTTGATTTCTTAATCCCAATCTCGTCCCCGAAATCAACGTGCAAGATATAGGCGGCCTTACGCGCCTTTGTGAATATTTCCGCTGACACTACGCGGCCCACGCATAATTGCACCTTCGCAAAGTCGGCCCAGTCAATCAATTCCACATATACCTCCTACATCATTGTCTATTCAGAATAGCCAGGCCGCTGAATACTGAATTTTTACTCACCCACCCAGATACGCTTCGCGCACTTTCGGGTCTACCAGCAATTCTTCGCCGGTGCCTTGCATGACCACACGACCGTTTTCCAGTACGTAGGCACGGTCGGCAATCTTCAGGGCCTGGTTGGCGTTCTGCTCCACCAGGAACACCGTCACGCCATCACGGCGCAGCTGTTCGACGATCTCGAAAATCTGCTGAATGATGATCGGTGCCAGGCCCAGAGAAGGTTCATCCAACAGCAGCAGCTTGGGTTTGCTCATCAGCGCGCGGCCGATGGCGAGCATCTGCTGCTCGCCGCCGGACATGGTGCCGCCACGCTGGTTGAAGCGTTCTTTCAGGCGCGGGAACAGGTACAGCACCTTGTCCATTTGCTCCTGATAGTCAGCCTTGTCAGTGAAGAAGCCGCCCATGGCGAGGTTTTCTTCGACGGTCAGGCGAGCAAACACACGACGGCCTTCAGGCACCACGGCAATGCTCTTACGCATGATCACCGAGGACTCCAGACCCACCAGCTCTTCACCCATATAGCGGATGCTGCCGCTGTGGGCGCGAGGTGAGCCGCACAAGGTCATCAACAGCGTGGATTTACCCGCGCCGTTGGCCCCGATCAAGGTCACGATCTCGCCCTGACGGACGTCGACATTGACGCCGTGCAGCGCCTGAATCTTGCCGTAGAAGGTGGAAACGTTTTCGAACTGCAGCATTTACGCTTCCCCCAGGTAGGCTTTGATCACTTCAGGATTGTCGCGGATCTGTTCCGGCGTGCCATCAGCCAGCGGCGTGCCCTGGTTGATCACCACGATGTGGTCAGAAATGCTCATCACCAGTTTCATGTCGTGCTCGATCAGCAGAACGGTCGCGTTGTGCTCGTTGCGTAGCACGCCGATCAGCGCCTTGAGGTCTTCGGTTTCCTTGGGGTTCAGCCCTGCTGCTGGCTCGTCGAGCATCAGGATGCGTGGACGGGTCATCATGCAGCGGGCGATTTCCAGACGGCGCTGCTGACCATAAGCCAGGGTGCCAGCCGTGCGGTTGGCGAATTCCTTGAGGTTCACCGCCTCCAGCCAGTGCTCGGCATAATCCATTGCTTCCTGTTCGCTGCGGCGGAACGCCGGGGTGCGGAACAGGCCCGACAGGAAGTTGGTGTTCAGATGACGGTGCTGGGCAACCAGCAGGTTTTCCAGCGCAGTCATTTCCTTGAACAGACGCACGTTCTGGAAAGTCCGCACGACGCCCTTGCGGGCGATCTCGTGACCGGCCAGGCCCTGAATCGGCTCGCTGTCGAGCCGGATGGTACCCGCCGTCGGCTTGTAGAAACCGGTCAGGCAGTTGAACACCGTGGTCTTGCCGGCACCGTTGGGGCCGATCATCGACACGACTTGTTTTTCATTCACGGTCAGGCCAACGCCGTTGACCGCCAGCAAACCACCAAAGCGCATGCTCAAACCGCTGACTTCAAGAATTGGGCGGCTCATTTGCGCAGCTCCATGTGTGGACGTTGCATAGGCAGCAGACCTTGAGGACGCCAGATCATCATCAGCACCATCATGGCGCCGAACATCAACATGCGGTATTCGCTGAACTCACGCATCAGCTCGGGCAGCAGGATCATCACGATTGCGGCGAGGATCACACCCAGTTGCGAGCCCATGCCACCCAGTACAACGATGGCGAGGATGATCGCCGACTCGATGAAGGTGAAGGATTCCGGCGTGATCAGCCCTTGGCGCGCGGCGAAGAAGCTACCGGCGAAACCGGCGAATGCAGCGCCCAGGGTGAAAGCGGACAATTTGATGATGGTCGGATTCAGACCCAGCGCACGGCAAGCGATCTCGTCTTCACGCAACGCTTCCCAGGCACGGCCAATCGGCATGCGCAGCAGGCGGTTAATCACGAACAGCGCAGCCAGTGCCAGCAACAAAGCAACCAGATAGAGGAAGATCACTTTATTGATCGAGTTGTATTGCAGCCCGAAAAACTCGTGGAAGGTCTGCATGCCTTCGGCGGCTTTGCGCTCGAACGACAGGCCGAACAGGGTCGGTTTCTCGATGTTGCTGATGCCGTTGGGGCCGCCGGTGAGGTCGGTCATGTTGCGCAGCAGCAAGCGGATGATTTCCCCAAAGCCCAGGGTCACGATGGCCAGGTAGTCGCCGCGCAGGCGCAAAACGGGGAAACCCAGCAGGAAACCGAACAACGCGGCCATCATCCCGGCAATCGGCAGGCAGATCCAGAAACCCAGACCGAAGTAGTGCGAGAGCAACGCGTAGCTGTAAGCGCCCACGGCGTAGAAGCCGACGTAGCCCAAGTCCAGCAGACCAGCCAGACCGACCACGATATTAAGGCCCAGGCCGAGCATCACGTAGATCAGGATCAGCGTGGCGATATCCACCGCGCCCCGCGAGCCGAAGAACGGCCATACCAATGCAATCAGCACCAGCCCGAGGATGATCCAGCGTTGAGTCGACGGCAGGGTCAGGAAGCTGCTGGCTTTGGCAGGCACCAACGGCATGCTCGGCGAGGAGCGCCACATGGCCGAAAGCTGCTCATGGAAAAACACGCGCATGAACATCAGGGCTGCGCCGATGAAGATCACGCTGGTGGTGGTCGTGCTGGCGCCGATAACGGCCAGCTTGACGCCGACGATTTCCAGTTTCAGACCGAAGATCGGGTAGGCGACAGCCAGCACCAACAGGGCGCTGAAAAACGCCGATTTGAGTTTGCGGGTCATACTTTTTCAACCTCCGGACGGCCAAGCAGGCCGGTCGGCCGGAACAACAGCACTAATACAAGCAGCCCGAACGCCACCACGTCCTTGTACTGGTCGCCGAAAATGTCGGCACCAAAGGCTTCGGCCACACCCAGCACCAGACCACCGAGCATCGCGCCCGGGATACTGCCGATGCCGCCCAATACCGCCGCGGTGAAGGCTTTGATGCCCACCAGGAAGCCGGCGTTGGGGTTGATCACGCCGTATTGCATGCTCAGCAATACCGCCGCCACGGCAGCCAGTGCGGCACCGATGACGAAGGTCAGGGCGATGATGTTGTTGGTGTTGATGCCCAGCAGGTTGGCCATCTTGATGTCTTCGGCGCAGGCGCGGCAGGCGCGACCCAGGCGAGAGCGGGAGATGAACCAGGTCAGGCCGAGCATCGCGATCAGGGTCACGACGAAGATCAGCACTTGCATGTAGGAAATCACGACTTCATGTGTGCTGGCCGAGCCAAACACAAAGTTGCCGGGAATCAGGTTGGGGATCGACTTGTCTTTGGAGTCCTGAGCCAGCAAAACCGAGTTCTGCAGGAAGATCGACATGCCGATGGCAGAAATCAGTGGAATCAGGCGGTTGCTGCCACGCAGCGGCCGATAAGCCACGCGTTCGATGGCGTAACCATAGGCACTGGTCACCACGATACTGGCGACAAATGCGGCGGTGATCACCAATGGCAGGCTGTCGAGGCCCATCATGGTCAGGCCGGCAATGGCGATGAACGCCACATAGGAACCGATCATGTACACCTCGCCGTGGGCGAAGTTGATCATGCCGATAATTCCGTAGACCATCGTGTAGCCGATGGCGATCAGGGCATAGGTGCTGCCGACGGAAAGTCCGTTCACCAGTTGTTGAGACGTATGGAAGAGATCGAGCATCGGGGTCTCCAAAAATTCGCATTTGCCCGAACAAGGCCATTTATGCTCGGGGACTGTGCGAACCACCCCTTTCCGGGATAGTTCGCAAAACGCATTCAATCAGCGAACAGCGGTTTTGGTACCGTCTGAGTGCCACTGATAAATTACGAACTCGAAATTTGTGAGGTCACCTTTGGAATCAAAGCCAATGTTGCCAATAGGCGTGTTGAACATCCCCGCATGCATTGCTGCAGCAACCACCTTAGGATCTGTGGAACCAGTTTTCGTGATCGCTTGGGAGATAACCTGTACGGCGGAGTAGCCCGGCAATACGTATGCACCGCTGGGATCCTGATTCTTGGCCTTGAATGACTCAGCCAACGTTTTATTCTCAGGATCTTCGTCAAACAACTTGGGAAGGGTTACAAGCAAGTTTTCCGAGGCACTACCAGCAATAGCCGAAATCTCCGAATTACCTACGCCCTCAGGCCCCATAAAGCGGGCCTTGAGCCCCTTCTCCGACGCTTGACGAAGAATCAGTCCGAGTTCTGGGTGATAGCCCCCGTAGTAAACGAAGTCCACATCGGCTTGCTTCAGCTTGGCTATCAACGATGAATAGTCTCTGTCCCCTGCATTGATCCCCTCAAACAGGGAAACATTCATACCCTTTGCTTGCAGGCCTTTCATCACCGCCGTAGCAATCCCCTCTCCGTACTGTTGTTTGTCGTGAACGACTGCTACGGTTTTAGGCTTTAATTTGTCAGCGATAAAATTGACTGCAACGGGCGCCTGCATGCTGTCGGTGCCAATGGTACGGAATACCATTTGGTACCCGCGCGAGGTGATGCCTGGCGCAGTTGATGCTGCAGAAATCATGACAATGTTTTCGTCTTCATAGACATCACTTGCAGGTTGCGTAGAACTGGAGCAAACGTGACCGATGACAAATTTAACCCCGTCGTTCACCACTCGGTTAGCCACTGCGACCGCCTGTTTTGGATCACACGCATCGTCGTATAGCACCGCTTCAATGGATTTCCCTAGAACGCCACCTGAGCTATTGATCTGCTCGATAGCCATCTTGGCCCCTGAACTGACCATCTCGCCGTACTGAGCCACCGGCCCCGTGATGGGGCCCGCGATACCGATCTTTACGGTATCGGCTCCAAAGGTATGGCTTGCTGCGCTGACAACAACAAGTGCTGCCACCATTTTCGAAAGCGGCATTGACGTCATTTTCATGAATACTCCACGTATGTGCAGGAAAGTGATGGCAGGCTCATAGATCATGATTCATGAAATTCACCCATCTAGATCACGCCCGGTAACTGACCAGGCGTGGTAAGAATCGCTATGTTCTTTGGGGTGAGCTTTCGAGGGCGTGACGCGCTTGACTCTAAACAGCGCTTTGAATTGCTTTACCTATGAGCTCCAAACCGAGGTCAATCTCGCTGTCGCTTACGGTCAGTGGCGGCGCCATGCGGAACACCCCACCCATACCTGGCAACTGCACGATGTTCATGCTTAGCCCCAAATTCATACACTCCCGGGTAATCGCCGCACCCAGTTCGGAGGCAGGCTCTTTACTTGCCCGATCCTTGACGATCTCCATGCCCAAGAGCAGTCCACGGCCCCGAACATCACCGATGCAATCAAACCGTTCCTGAAGAGCACGCAAACCGCTTTCCAAGCGAGCACCGGCTACACGAGCGCGCTCGACCAAACCATCGCGCTCCACAACTTCCAGAACTTTGAGCCCGACTGCTGCGGGCAACGGATCCGAGACGTGAGTGGTGTAAAAAAGAAAACCGCGTTCGTAGCAGAGTTCTTCAATAGCCGCCGATGTCACAACAGCAGAAAGCGGAAGCCCTGCGCCTAGGGTTTTAGACAGTGTCAGGATGTCCGGGACGACGCCATCGCGCTCGAACGCATACATCATTCCTGTTCGGCCCACACCGGTTTGCGCTTCGTCCAGGATGAGCAGCATCCCGCGCTCTTGACACTTTTGTTTGAGGGCGGCGAGATACCCGAGTGGCAAATCGATCAAACCGCCTGAGCTCAGGATAGGTTCCGCAATGAACGCGGCCAGACTTCCGCTCGACTGACGATCAATGAGGGCAAACGCGTAATCAAGCTCTGCTTGCCAGTCAAATTGACCGTTGTGTTCAAAACGCGGGCGATAAGGATATGGAGCAGGAATGGCGTAGGATCCTACTGCTGCTGGCCCATACCCCTTACGTCCAGCGCTGTAGGTAGCTGATGCGGCACCACCTGTCATGCCATGCCAGGACTGTGCAAAACTCACGACCTCATACTTGCCAGTGACCAATTTTGCCATCTTGATGGCGGCCTCGTTGGCTTCACCGCCGGTACTCAGCAAGAGGCTACGGTCAAGTCCAGAAGGCAATGTCTCGGCAAGCTTGCGCGCTAGATCGACAACGGGCCTGGATAGCATGCCGCTGAAGAGGTGATCCAGATTGTTTGCGTGTTCAGCAACAACAGCGCTGATCTCGGGATGGCCATGGCCGAGCAAAGAACTCATTTGCCCAGATGTGAAATCCAGAATTGCGGTCTGATCGGCATCGTACACAAAGCTGCCCTTAGCCCGTTCAATAATGCGTTTCTCAAACGTTCCCCCATACCGGATCAGATGATTCTGAGCGTGTTGCCAGAAAGCTGGATCTTGATTGTTCGACATTTAGACTCCCCCAAATGGCGGCTGCCCGACGCCATGCCCGGCACACCGTGTAATGGGATAAGTCTAGGGAGTTGACTGAATCAATAAAAACTAATAAATGTTATATGAACCTTCAATAGGACTTATATCTTGGCCCGCTATCTGGATCTAGATCTGCTTCGCACCTTTACGATGATTGCGGAAACTCGAGCACTGAACAGAGCAGCTGATCGAGTCGGACGCTCTCAGGCTGCCATCAGCATGCAGGTGAAACGACTGGAGGAGATAGTCAATCAGCCTTTGCTCAAACGCACCGGGCGAGGTGTTCTTTTAACCGGCCACGGTGAGCGCTTACTCCTCCATGCTCAAAAAATCCTGCGAGCTCACGATGAGGCCTTGGCTGAGCTATCGGGCGCCGGTCTCTCGGGAACAATCCGCTTCGGATGTCCTGACGACTACGCGGTGGTTTTCTTGCCGCTATTGCTGCGCGATTTCGCTAGTCAACATCCCCAAGTTTTAGTCGAGGTTTACTGCGCACCCACGCCTCGTCTGCTGGAGCGATTGGAAAACCATACTCTGGACATAGCTATGATCTCACTGCCAGGTAATACCATCGAAGAGGCCGTCATTAGGCGAGAGCCATTAGTGTGGGTAGGAGCTAAAGGAGGTGACGCAGCCCAGATGGAACCGCTGAAACTTGCGCTTTCTGATCCCGATACGCTAGATCACATTGCAGCCATTTCAGTGCTCACCAATGCAGGCCGCCCATATCGTCTTGCCTACGCAAGCCATAGCGTGTCTGGACTAACAGCCGTTGTGCGATCAGGCCAAGCCATTGCAGTTCTGACTCAGACCGCTGTTCCCAATGACCTACAAATCCTACCTGCCGAGCTTGGGCTTCCTCAACTTCCTGACGTATCAATCACTGTGAAGCTCGACAGCAAAAAGCCGTCCGCATTGGTGAGCGCCTTCGAGGATCACATTCGGGAGGTTTTACCACGCCTTTGATTAGGGTACCTGCGCAGGTAACGGTGGGCAAATAGAGCCCGCCCTTACTACCTCAAGCATAACCAGCTATTTATGCTCTGGGCAAAAACGGTCGCTCAAGCAAATGAGCATAGTCGTCTTACACAACCGATATAAGAACTTAGCAAGGCTCCAAGCGCTTTGCCGACGAGGGAATTCCAAAAATCTTGTCGAAGATCAGATTGAACATAAAGGTATAAACCAAAAAGAACATCACCAGGTCAACGTTGAGTACCAGTGCTTGCCTCATGGAGATACTAAGGGAATAAGCGAACATCGGAACGAGCAGTCCAAGCAAGCCTATTTCAAAACCAGCCGCATGCAGGACACGACGAAATATCGTACGAGTGCGATCCTTTTGCTTGGATTCCCAGCACTCAAATGCGCTGTTCCAACAGAGATTCCAGAGCATTGCGACGGTCGAGCTGGCGATTGCTAGACCACCTGAATGGGTGGTGCTATGCCCAAGTATGCTGAGAATCAGCGTGTTGAAGATAACTGCGATCAGCTCGAAAGATGTGACGAAAACCAATTTTCGCCTAGCACCTTGCATGAAGTATTCCTTGAATAGCTCTGTGGTGGCCGCCCCATTATGGCTAAAGATGAGCGATGGTGCGACCACCACCATCTGGCGAGCCGAGACGGTGGAAGTAGCGTTACGCGAAGATATCAACACAATTAATGCTCATATACGCTATTTGCTCTTGCCGCCACATCCGAGCTCTCAAATGCAGGTGACCAGATCGGCTTACCTATTCAAACCACAGCGTTACCGACCTAACAGCCGTTTGGCGCGCAGGCCAGGCAATGCAGTTATAACGCAGAACGCTGTTCCCGATGACCTGCAGAACCTACTCGCCGCCCCCAGGTTACCCAACTTCATGACGTATCAATAACTGAGAAGCTCAATAGCAAAAAGCCATCCGCACTGGTGATCGCCTTCGAGGACTACATCCGAGAGGTTTTAGTGCGCCTTTGACTATCAGAGTGCTGGGCATGTTTTTTGGTCAGTTTCTATCGTGCTGTTTACTCAATAATCCACTTGGGCGGGCCGTTTTTTGATCAGCTGGCCGCCACGTCGTGCTGGCTGACCAATGCATTCGCATTGAGCTAATATCTAGCATTGCGGGCAGCGCATACCCGCGAAACCTATGCGGTTAATGTCGGTGCGTTTGATATTGAGAAGTTAACTGCCCCAAAATCTGCTGCAACTCGTGCCAAGGATAAAGATCATACATGCTGGCCACACACCCCGGTGAATGGGTGAAAGTCTGCTCTGCCATATCGATGGGTTGCGCGACGAGACATTGACTGCACACCACAAAATCAGCCATCAATATCCAACGACCCGACCAGCCGATTTGCCGTTCGTTGAGTACGCCGCTCAAATACCCTATGCTTGTCCATAATCCATCTCCGTATGCGTTAAAGGCAACTCCCTATCTGCCCATCATTAGCCTAGAAGTGATCCGCGTTATGGCTGTGGGCACCCGTCGGTTTGTTGAACGGTAACTGTCGCAGGATCACGGCCAACTGGCGCCAATGAAAGTCAGCGTTTTCCATAATCGCTCGACAGCCTGGGTCATGGGGAAAATGCCTACCACTATCGCTGGCCTTCTGGAAGTAGCCACAGCTGGCGCAGCGGATGAAAGTACCTACGATGATCCAGCAGCGCGAATGTGCCAATATGCAAAGGATGTCGCTCAGGTCGCCAGAATGTTGGCAGGAGATATTGAGAAGGCTAATGGGAGTCACTCGATTTAGTTGCCAACCAAAAAGGTACGGCAAAGGTTGCTAAAACAGCAGCTTCGAGTAGTCGAGCGGAGTCGAGAGCCAAATCGACCAGCGTTTTTTCCAATAAAGGTTGTGGATTTTTTCAGCAACCTCGCCGACCTGATTAGCAAGATTAGAAGCTGGCCATTGACGCTACGGACGGGGAATATGCCCCCGACTGAAGAGGTCAGGAACGCATCGTCAGCGTCGAACAGCTCTTGGACGTGCACTTGGCGAAGCTCTACCTGTAGAACCAGCTCACGAGCCAGCTCAATCGCGGATTGAGGTGCTACCTTCGAGGCAGCCATCAGCAGGGGTGATGACCGCACCGCCCCTCACAATGAATATATTGCTTCCCGGTGCCTCAGCCAGATAATCCTCGGCATCGAGCAATACCGACGAGTCATTGAAGATGCTGACCCGAGGTCGATGCCCAGCGGGCACGCCTCGCTTCACTGTCCACCATACTCAGGCGTCCTCGATGCCTGACAGGCGAACCATCTCGTGGAGAAGTTGCTTGGTTGGTCGCGGCGATAGGGGTCGCAAAGCGAACGTCTCGCAAGGAGCGCTCATATAATCTAAATGCTCTTCCACGCGCTCGCACAACCGGTTTTTTCAACTCACACTTACTTACTCGTTAACCCGTGCTGCCACCTGAACACTAGCGGTCATGCCGCGGATTCATATACTGCTCATCCTTCTGCAACGCTGCGGGCAGTGATTGACGCAAATGCTCCACCCAGGTTTTGATCTTGGCATCGATATACAACCGAGAAGGATAAATAGCGTAAAGATTCAACTGCTGCAACTGGTAATCCGGCAGCACCCGAACGAGTTCGCCACTGCGCAGCCCTGCTATTGCCGACTAGCTGGGTAGCACACCTATCCCCATACCACTTCAGATAGCGACTCTGATCGCGTCGACCGAATTGACCTGAAAAGGCGAGGATTCAACGATGCAATGGATTGCCCTTCTACCCCCTCGAAGAGCCATTTCACATCGGGAAAAGCGACGCTACTCATCAGTAAGCAATCATGCTCCTGGAGCTCTTCTGGCGACGCGGGAGAGCCCTTACGTTTAAGGTAACGCGGCGACGCGCAGAGCACATTGTAGATGGTGCGTAATCGTGTCGATATGTAGCCGGAATCTGGCAGTTGGTTCGCCAGCACGATTGAGACGTCGCACCCTTCCTCGATCAAATTCAAGGCTGACCTCCCCCCGCTCCCTACCTTCCGCGCGCAGCCATTTTATTGCGCGGGTCGGTATGGGTGGACATCAATCCAGGATCATTTTCATCTGCCGCCAAGGCTGCTTGCCGAGTGCTAACCTCGGCGCACCCCGCCGAAATCAAAAGAGACATCACAACAAGCGTTTTCCATAGTGTCGCACGTAAAAACTTCATAGATCCCTCTCGGACTTGGGTCTTGGTAAAAGTTGAAAAGAAAAAAATGGCCCCTTATCGTTCACATGAACAAGCTCCGTGAACAACGGTAAATATCAATACCGACTATCGATGATTGTTGTTGGGATAAGGCCTGATCTCAGCGCGTCAACGGTTACAATTGAAGCCCGTAGGTTGAAGCTCCCGCTCCCGTCTACGTTTTAACCCGTGCGCGAAAGCCATGGGTTTTTTTATTGGTTAAGTCTTCACCGTCCTCTCCCCTGCTCACTCGTAAGCTAGTGGGCGATGGTGAACTGCCGTATTCGATGCGCTGATCAAATAACAGAATTGCCGATGAGGAACCTTCTCGAAACCACTG
This sequence comes from Pseudomonas sp. ICMP 561, assembly GCF_002699985.1. Taxonomy (GTDB): domain Bacteria; phylum Pseudomonadota; class Gammaproteobacteria; order Pseudomonadales; family Pseudomonadaceae; genus Aquipseudomonas; species Aquipseudomonas quasicaspiana. Next base: position 167,663 of record NZ_LKBT01000069.1, read on the forward strand.
ATAGATTTGATAACCTGTGGCAAGACCGTCTCGCCGATTGGCAATTCATCTGCAAATCCATACCTACACCGCCAGACCGAGCATTTCCTCTTCGAAAATGGGCTGTCCCCACTTTCACCCATCAAGGACATGATTGGTAGCCAGGCCACTAAGGGCATGCATGTACTAGGGCGCTTTGCTCCATTCAAAGAAAGTTGCGGGGTGTGGACAGACAACCAATTCCTGACAGCGATTGAGGCTTACCCATCAGCTTGTAAGCGATCAAGGTGGATCGAAGAATTGCGTGCGCCCTTCTATTTGAGTGGTTCAACGGATGCCGATATTTCTCGAGGGAGTTTGTAGCCGGACTCGAACATCTCGATCTACAAGATGCCCTGACCTGTGCCTTGGTGGCCTGGTCGTACGCATACCAACCTATCTTTATTGTTCATCCGCCCGAGGCGATTGATCCTGTAGAGGGATGGGTTTTTGTTCCCAAAGACGGATTACGCAAGCCAGGGGATCGCTGAATGATATCCAGTTTTAGCCCGCTTATTCATTTCATTCTCCGTTGAAGCGCGGTTGCCCGTCTTTTGTGGCAAGCCAAGGAAGGGCGTGACGATTCCAGATTCAGGGTATCAGCTTAACCGAATTGCGGTCTGGCATATCATAATGCGGTTAATTTAAATCATGCGATGAAGCTTTTCGAAAGCGTCACAGCCGCGACGAATCTGTAGACTGCGCACCAGCGTGGGCCTGACGGTGCCGACAGAAGACGAGGTATAGAATGAGTGGTGGAGAAGATAGGGTTCTAGATGTGGATGGCAGCCGCGTAGGCGGAATCCAGGTTATCGCCCGGGCAAGTGCTGTAATGCGTGCGTTAGGAGCTAACCCAAGGGGGCTCAGTCTCAGCGCAATTGCACAGCACGTTGGGCTACCACGCTCAACAGTCCAGAGAATCATCGCCGCTCTTGAGACCGAACAATTGGTGGAACCTATTCGTCCGGGGAATGGCTTTCGCTTGGGCCCTGCACTTGCGCAACTGATTCATCAAACTCATACCGATATCATTTCTATTGCTCGAAAATCGTTGGAGTCTCTCTGCGACCAGCTCGCGGAAAGCGTTACGCTTTCATGCATCAGTGGCAGACAGAACATCATCATTGATCGTGTGGTAGCCGAACGTGACCTGCGGGTGGTCATTCCCATGGGGCTATCGATGCCGATGTACACCACATCGGATGGTAAGGCGTTGTTGTCTACGCTCTCCAACGAGCAAGTTTGCGAATGGTTGGGTGACTCTCTCGAAAAGATGACTGCCGCGACCCTTGATATGAAGTCACTCCTCAAGCAACTGGATGTGATCAGGGCTGAGGGCTTTGCCACGGCCCATGAGGAGTACTCGGTGGGCATCAGTGCTTGCAGCATCCTAATTCCGACGTTCATGGGGCCTCATGCAGTAACCGTCGTTGCACCCACCTCACGATTCAATACTCGTGCCGACGAGTTCAAGAGCGCACTTGAAGAATGCAAAGCCACTATTTCCCGATTTGCAGGTGCCACTGATTGATCGAGTAAGGGCATTCAAATGGCCAGAAAGCCGAAAGAGATAACCGACCAAGCGTACACCTTGTTGCCAGATGCCGCCGAGGTGGTTTTCAGCAGGAAGGGCTATTCCGAAACGACTATCCATGATGTCGCCCAATACGCGGGGGTGACTCGTGGGGCCGTCTATTGGCACTTTCAGGATAAGTATGCACTTCTCCAGGCAGTGCTTGGCCGCACTCAATTACCCAATTACCGCGGGATCGCTTGCCTGTAAGCTTTGTTTCGCTGGAAGAAACACCTCGATCCGCGAGCTGGCCAGAAAAGTAAGTGATGGCCTGGTGGAAATCACTCAGGATCCGAGCGCACACAGCATCACTCTTATTTTGCTGCACCGAACAGAGTTGATCACGGACAATCATCAGGTGTATTGCAGGCTGACTGAGATTCTCGAACGAGTAAAATCCTACATCGTGGCCGTTCTAAAGTGGCGCGTCACTGACGCAGCAGGTACATCCAGTGCGGGCATATTGGCGGCAGCAACCTCGATCAAGGCACTCATGACAGGGATAATTTTTGAATGGATGTTGAATCAAAGTGAGGTGAAACTCGATGACATCCAGCAAAACTTTGAAGTGCTGATACCCAGCATCATCCACAGCAGACTGGCATAGCGATTTTTGCAAGCGACCTAAAATACCGGCGTGGTAAAAGGTGGGGGCCACAGGGATCAAAAATGGGATTTCGCAGGGAGGCTGATCGTGGCAGCCTACACAGCGGAGATCCCACTTACGTCCGTTACAGCAGCAGCCCCCTAATTCATTTGTTCGCTCGATGTAAGTTTCGAAATGGCCAGGAATATCCCCTGACCGCTCCGTTGTCACCAGGTCTGATCAAGAACAGCTTGTATCGCGCTACGCAACTGGTTCAAGGCTTCGCCTTCATCCCACACGCCTTCAGGTTGTCGCCAGGCGATGTATCCATCCGGGCGAACCAGCAGTGCGCCTGCCTCATGGATTTCGCGTACCCGCTGCCAATCGAAATAAGGGTCAGCGGTACCCGCGGCCCCGACTACGACTGTACGCAGATAAGGCAAATTGAGCTCCCGAGCGGCCCGGGCCCATGCCTGTCCGGCCAGGCCCGTAACCAACGAAAATTTTCCCTTTCCTGTGACATCCAGCGTTGATGTCTTCAATCCATTTTTATCGACAAGCCACACATGGGGAATCTTCGCGCCTGGACGGGTTGTAGCCTGTAAATAAAGCTGCTTGTCGCGCGCCCAAGTTTCCTCTCCTGCCTCTTTGTCAGCCAAGACAGCATTCGATTCATACCGTTGGTTGAGCTCAACGCCTTGGGCATTGAATTCGTAGTTTTTTAGCTCTAATGCTTTCTGAAGGAGAATACGGGTTTTTACGCCCTCCTCGGTAGGCGCTCGCATCCGCTCCAAAAGCTGCTCAATATTGTCGACGCCCTGATTCATGCGGAAGCATTCTTTGAACGGCGCGTAATCCGCGCGAGACTGATTGGCTCTCATGACGATCTGCTTACCGACCGGCGCACGCTCCTCGGAATACGATTCGAGCAACGCTTCGCCTGCATAGCCTTTGATTACGTAGGCAAGCTTCCAAGCCAGATTAAAACCGTCCTGCAGCGAGGTGTTCGACCCGAGGCCACTTGATGGCGGGTGGCGATGCACGGCGTCACCTCCGCAATGCACACGGCCTTTGGAGTAGTAAGTCGCGTATGCCTGATTGACGTACCAGGTCGAGTTTTTTTCTATCTCGACCTCAAGATTGGGGTCACCGACAAGCGTCCGGATGCGCTGCAATACATGATCAGGACTAAAATCAGGCGCGCCTTGGGCCATGTCAAAGCCCCATCCCGCAATCCACTGAGTCCAAGGTTTTACAGCCCGCAGCAGGCCCAGACCGATTTCTCCGAACCCTGCGACCGGATTCGCAATCCACTGGAGTACGCTTGGGCGATGCGCAACGTAGCGACTCAGATCTGCATTGAAAATGACATATGCAGTGCCGGCTCGAGCCATCTCCCCTTCAATGGGAAGGCCAATGTGCTCGGCAACCTTAGAGCGGGCACCGTCTGTGCCCACGAGATAACGTGCCCTTAGACTGTATTCTCGGGCTGTGTGCACATCCCTGAGGGTCACGGTGACGCCATCATCATCCTGAACGTGATTTAGGTATTCCGTGTTAAAGGAGAATTGGGCGCCCCGCTCGGCAGCATGCTGCACCAAGATCGGCTCCATGAGCGGCTGCGTAATATCAGCCATCGGGCAGGGGCTACCTTTGACGTAGTCTCCTTTGCGCTCCTCTCCTGAGCCCCAGGTACGCATACGGGCAATCTCTTCCCCTGCGAGGCTCGTCGTGATCAGCGTGTCACCCATTTGTTCCCAAGGCGTGGCACTTTTGCGAACAACGTCTTCAAGGCCCAGGTCGCGCAGTACTTCCATGGCCCGCTGATTGGTAATGTGCGCACGAGGAGAGTTGGCCAACCAGTTGAACATCGTTATAACCCGAACTCGAACACCGTAGGTGGCCAGAGCTAATGCTGCGGTGGCGCCCGCAGGGCCCGTGCCTACCACCAAAACGTCGGTATCAAACTGCTTGGAATCGCTCATTTTTATAGTCTCCATCAAAGACAGATTTGTAATTATTTTCTGGCTTCAGATGCTTCGCTCATCTCGGAGCGAGCACAGGCAAGTGCGTCAATATGTCGCGCTTGATCAAGTCACTTGCATGCTAGCATGCAAGTGACTATGGGTAAAACACGTTTCCGTGTTCTTGGTCATGCCTTCCCGACCGATGAACCATCGGTAGCTGGTTCGCGAAAAACCTTTCGATGCGCCTTCTTCTGCACCGCCGACAAGTAGCAAAGCGAAAGCGCAGCAACCACGATCCCTGGCGCGCAGGCGAGTAGCACACCAGCGGTACCTGTCCCAAGCGCCAGCATCTTGCCCGCGACCAGAGGCCCACTCATTGCCCCTAACCGTCCTATCGCCACGGCACTACCCACGCCAGTCACACGACCTTTTACGGGGTAGAAGAGCGGCGCGAGTGCGTAAAGGACGCTTTGGCCCCCCGTTGTAAATATCCCAGCGAGAAACCCCGCGGCGAGCATCGCCGACATGCTTGCTGAGAAATACAACGCTGCAAGAGAAGTGAGTATCCCTAGATAAATCACAACAGACATAACCCACGTCGCCACCCGATCCATCAATGCTCCAAGCATCAACGTTCCGATGGCAGCGCCCAGCTGCATCGACAGCACAACCCAACTCGCGTTTTTCCCGGTGAATCCTTGAGCGACCAGTAAACTCGGCAGCCAGTTGATCAGGATGTAGGTCACCATTAACGTGAAAAAGAAGCTGACCCACAACAACAGTGTTGGCTTGGCGCTCTCACCTTTGAAAAGCAGCTCCGTGACATTGACTCTATCGTCAGAAGCGTTGGAAAAAGCCTGAGACTCAGGCAAGTACATCCACAGCAGCGGTACGATCAGCAGTGGAACAATGCCACCAACGTAAAAAACGAGTTGCCAGCCCACTCCCAGATCATTAACACCTATCAACGCGGCCCCAGCGGCGCCCAACGGTACACCGCAGTACATCATGCTGACCGCTGTGCCCCGCAGCTTTGGCCCAGCGACTTCAGAGGCGAGCGCAATCAGGTTGGGGAGTGATGCCCCCAAACCGACTCCCGTCAGGAACCGAGCAGTAAGAAGGCTGTTGAGATCCCACGCCAGAGCAGTTGCCAGTGAAAAAATCCCAAAAAGGGCGACGGATCCCATCAGGACGCTTTTTCGCCCGTATCGGTCTGCCAGCCGACCTCCTAGGAAAGCCCCCGGCAACATACCGAGTACCCCAGCGCTGAAAACCCAGCCCATGTAAAGCTTGTCCAGGGTGAAAGTTTTCATCATTCCCTGGGCCGCAATGCCGGGGGCTTGTAAATCCAGCCCCTCCATGAGCGCGACCATGAAACAGAGCGAGACGGTGGTTATTAATCGGAGGCGGGATTGGGTGCTTGTTGAGGAGTTCATAAGCCCCATCCTCCTGCGAAATTTTTTGCGAGAGCTTTTTGGCAGACACGGACGTTTTTACTCACAAACGAATGCAGGTGTGCGTTCATAATGTTGACCTATTGTTATTGTTTTACAATTCGTTAAACGGCCGCATGAAGCGGCCATTGGGATCAGCGCTTCAGAAGATCCAGGGCCACATCAACGATCATGTCCTCTTGACCGCCCACCATTCGACGCTTGCCGAGTTCGACGAGGATATCGATTGTTTTGAGGCCATAACGCTTAGCGGCCACTTCAGCATGACGCAGGAAGCTGGAGTAAACCCCGGCGTAACCAAGAGCCAGCGTTTCACGATCAACACGTACTGGACGATCCTGGAGAGGACGCACAATGTCATCCGCTGCATCCATCAGCTTGTATACATCCGTCCCATGGTTCCAACCCAAGCGATCCGCAGCCGCAATGAACACTTCAAGTGGCGCGTTACCCGCACCCGCGCCCATACCCGCCAAGCTTGCATCAATCCGATCGCAGCCCTCTTCTACTGCGGTAATCGAGTTGGCTACGCCGAGGCTCAAGTTGTGATGCGCATGCATACCCGTCTGAGTCTCTGGCTTCAGCACCGCTTTGAAGGCACGAAAGCGTTCACGAATATCTTGCATGTTCATGGCACCACCGGAGTCGGCCATGTAAACGCACGAGGCACCGTAGCTCTCCATCAGCTTCGCCTGCTCAGCAAGTTTTTCCGGCTCGATCATGTGACTCATCATGAGAAAGCCGACCGAGTCCATGCCCAACTCACGGGCGAACTCGATATGCTGTTTAGAGACGTCCGCCTCAGTGCAATGAGTGGCCACCCGCACTACCCTGGCGCCGGCATTGTAGGCGGCCTTTAAGTCATGCACCGTCCCGATACCAGGGATAAGGAGCGTGGCAATCTTCGCATGCTTGATCACATCAGCTGCTGCTTCGATCCATTCGAGATCTGTATGCGCGGCGAATCCATAGTTAAAACTCGACCCCTGCAGGCCATCACCATGCGCCACTTCGATCGAATCGACCTTGGCAAGGTCAAGCGCCCGAGCGATGTCCTGGACATTGTCGAGGGAGTACTGATGGCGAATCGCATGGCTACCATCACGCAATGTCACATCGGAGATGTAGAGTTTTTTTGTCAGGTCAACAGTCATGGTATTTCTCCTCAGGCGTTCTTCATCGACTGCGCCATGCGTTCAGCGGTAGCCAAAGCAGCGGACGTCATGATGTCGAGGTTGCCGGCATAGGACGGCAGGTAATGAGCAGCACCTTCTACTTCCAGGAAGACGGAAGTTTTCAGACCGGAGAACTGACCCAACCCTGGGATATTCAACGGTGAATCTTCAGGGATGACTTCAAACTGAACCTTTTGCTTGAGCCGGTATCCAGGCACATACGCCTGCACCGCAGCTGCCATCTCTTCAACGGACGCCTCTACCATGCTCTGAGAAGCAGCTTCAGAAAGAACAAATACGGTATCGCGCATCATCAAAGGTGGCTCTGCAGGATTCATCACAATGATTGCCTTTCCACAACCTGCGCCACCGACAGCTTCAATTGCCTTGGACGTCGTTTCGGTGAATTCATCAATGTTCGCCCGAGTGCCTGGGCCCGCAGACTTACTGGCTATTGACGCGATAATTTCGGCGTAATGGACTTTCGCGACTCTCGACACAGCGGCCACCATCGGGATGGTCGCCTGCCCTCCGCACGTGACCATATTGACGTTCAAGGCGTTGAGGTTGTCTTCCAGATTGACGACAGGAATGCAGTAAGGCCCTATCGCCGCCGGCGTAAGGTCAATCAGGCGGATTGATGGTTTTACACTGCGAAGAAAGGCGTCGTTCTTGACGTGTGCGCCGGCGCTAGTTGCGTCGAATACGAAATCAATCTCCGAAAAAATCGGGAGCCGAGTTAAACCCTCTACACCTTCATGAGTGACTTCTACCCCCATACGGGCCGCACGGGCCAAACCGTCAGAGGCGGGATCGATACCCACCATGACACCCATCTCCAGATGCTTGGCATTGCGGATGATCTTAATCATCAGATCGGTACCGATGTTGCCTGAACCGATGATGGCGACTTTGAGTTTTTTCATTGTCTTATTCTCTCTGTGCACGCGTATGTCCGATCACTCGGCGCTAAATTCCACCGCTACATTGCCGACACCACTGATAGTTGCCTCGAATCGATCACCTGCAGCCACTGGCGCCATCGGGCCCAATGCACCAGTCAAAATGATATCGCCAGCCTTCAATGGTTCGCCCAGGCTCGCCATCGTACGAGCCAGCCAGACCGCAGCGTTGAGAGGATGACCCAGGCATTGCGCTCCGCCGCCGGCCGAAACCTCCTCCCCGTTGCGAGTCATGCGCATGGTGGCTTCGCGCAAATCCACACCATCAAGTCGGCGCGCTGGCCCGCCCAATACAAAGCAGCCGCTGGAAGCATTATCTGCAACAGTATCTACAAACCTGATATTCCAACCCTGGACACGACTTCCCACGATTTCAAGCGAGGGGACAACCCAACCAGTCGCAGCCATCACGTCAGCAAAACATGTATCGATTCGAGGTAGATCAGCTTCTAGAATCAATGCGATTTCAGCTTCAATCTTTGGCTGCAAAACACTGTTGATTGGCACGACTTCGTTGTCACCAAAACACATATCGGCGAAAAGTGTTCCGAAGTCCGGCTGATCCACACCTAACTGCTGCTGGACTTTTTTGTTGGTCAAACCAATCTTGCGACCCACTACACGGCGCCCATTTGCAATGGCATGTGCGACATTCAGGCGCTGGATTGCGTAGGCTGCAGAACGATTGTCCTCTCCGATCTGATCCCGCAGCGGTGGTATGGCTTCACCTGTCAGCTCCGCGTCACGCAAAGATCGGGCGAGTTCTTCAAGTAGTTGTTGTCTAGTGCTCATAATTACCTCATAGATGGCATGAGTGCTGTACTGAGTAACCCGAACTCACTGGGCCGCCATTCGTAGGCGCGCCGCTTGCACGGCGCGTAGTGCGATGCTGTTAATGGGTAAAGAAATCAAGCACCATGCGGTTGAACTTGTCGGCGTGCTCCCATTGCGCCCAGTGCCCACACGCGTTAAACACATGCAGCTCGGAATTAGGAATACCGGCGATCAATCGAAGGCCTGTATCCAGCGGCACGAAGCGATCGTTACGTCCCCAAATCACTAATGTCTGAGCGTTGATCTCCGACAGTCGATGGCCAAAGTCTGGGAATTGCTTAGGGTTGGCCTCGGCACTTTTCACGAAGTTGTCAAGGTGCTCGCGCTGGCTCAGCATGTTGTCGAGGCGCCCTTGGAAGAGTTCCTCTGTAAGGGCACTGCTGTCGTAAACGAAGACAGTCATCATCTTTTTGAGGTTTTCAATGTTCGGATTACGATAAACGGCTCCGATCAGCTTGATGCCCTCTGTTGGCATTGGAACGAAAGAGCTGGCTCCACCAGTCCCTCCACCCATTAGAACCAACTTGCCGACACGCTCAGGGTTGTCCAGAGCGAAAGCTACAGCCGTATGGCCACCCATCGAATTCCCAACGAGATGCACGCGATCCAAGCCTAGCGCGTTGACGAAACCTTTAAGAGCATCAGCATTGAGATTGGAACGCGACCCAGTACTCACAATCGGATCACTCTTGCTCCAACCAGGGCAGTCCATCAAGATCACCCGATACCCTGCGTTGACGAACGTATCAATATTACGATTGAAATTTGCCCACCCGCTCGCGCCTGGGCCCGAGCCATGCAACATGATGATTGTTTCAGCGCCTACACCTGCGTCGTTGTAATGCAGTTGCAAATCCAGGTTGCCCTCCTTGATTCGAACGAACTTGCTGGTGTTGGCTTCGGTGAAAGTTTGATTAGGAGCTGACATTGTTCTTTCCTTAAATTGACTAGGAGATAGGAAATTGCAGAGCTGATCGAGTACGCGGTGTTGGCCACCAATCAGCGAGTTACCGGACGCGCACTGAGGGCGCCAAAACCGGCGATCCACTCTGGGATCTCACGGTAATAACGATTGCTGGTCTCATAGGGCCCATAGCTGGATAGCGCGGCGAAAGCGGCCACCCAGGCTTTAACTTCGTGCGTCGACTTACCCGCCACGACAGACACATCGTCATTGCTCAAGGCGTCTAGTGCTTTGAGGTTTCCTGACTCAATAGTGTCGAGAAACTGCCGATCCCATTCGGGATTTAGGGGGTGAAGGGTCGTTTGATCTTCGACAAATTTATGCGCTGCGTGAATGACCCGGTCTGTACGAGCGGATCTCTCGTCTTCGGGTAAATCACGACCGCTACCCAGAAGGCGATCTTTCAAATGCGCATTAGCGGTTGCCAACTCCGGAACCGGTGGTTGGTGGGATAAACCTCCCGAGCCAAGAAACAGCACACGTTTGTTTAGCCCTGCTGCGAAACGTCCAACGGCCTCGCCCAGCAACCGCACACGATTAAAGCTGGGCATAGGCCGGGCAAGGCAATTGATAAAGATGGGAATGACAGGATAGCTGTCCAATCCGCCAAGCAATATGTCTAGGGGCTGGGCGAAACCATGATCAACCTGCATTCGGTAGGAGACGGCGGCGTCGATACCAGAATTGAGCACTGCATTTGCGCAACTTTCCGCTAGATCAGCGGGTACCGATATCTTGCCAGCAGCTGAGCCGAAATCACCCACGGCTTGAGCTGCAATACCGATGCAGAAGGACGGCATCACGTCGTAGAAGAAACCGTTGTAATGATCTGGCGCAAAGATGATGACCAATTCAGGGTCAAACTGCGCAATGCGATCGCGAGCTGAGGCGATTTCGCCATTCACCTGCGCGAGCACTTCAGGGGACGGGTCGACCAAGCCGACCAAGGGTGTGTGTGACAGACAATGCAAAAAAACACTCATTTCTATACACCTCGTTCTGCGCGGATGCATTTGAAATGCTCCTTCAGCACAGTCACGACGGCGATGGACAATTCGGGCATACAGCTGCGCCGACTTGCCGCTCCAAGGACGTCCCTTGGTCACACGTCGATATGCGTGCGCTTTGTTTTTGGTGGACTCATCATGCACGCCTGCATGCTAGCATGCAAGTTCATTTTGTCGCCTCGTCTGCTGTTGCCACATCCCACGATTCGCCCCGCAGGATGCGGTCAAGAGACCAAGATCACCTTGATTTAGACCGCTACGGCATGACAATCAGTCTAAAAAAAGGACTCGCTTTTCAGTGCTAAACAAAGTGAATCTGTCAGCGGAAAAAACGGCGGCGCGGCTACCAAAGGCTCATCGTATAGTCGATATTCAAACGACTCTCGTTGTCGTCTCGGAAACTGGCGGCGCTGGCGAAATCGTTGCGATAGAGCGAGTGCCTTGCACGAATGGAAAGGCCTTTCAAGCTGCCCTGAAACGCGTATGAAAGCTCCAGATATCGTTCACTTTCCGTTAGGCCCGCGCCTCCCAGGGTCGGCAATTCAATGTTCGTACCTTTGATATACCGAGTAGTTGCTTTCAGCCCTGGAACACCTAAGCCTGCAAAATCATAGCTATACAAGGCCTGCCATGAACGCTCCTTGGGGTTCAAGAACTCAGAACTGAGGAACCCTTCGCTAACCACCAGCGGTTCCGTTCCGGCGAGATAAGGCATCGCGGTTTCTCCATCGAGTCGCATGTATCCCGCCCCAAAGGTTTGGCTACCAAGTGAATAGGTGAACATCACGCCCGTGTTTTTGTTATCAACGCGACCTGCCTCAGCGGCTCCATCCTCGGACGTTTTGTAAAAGCGAAAATCAGTTTTGAGCTTTCCACTACCGAGCGCAAAAACATGCTCAAACCCCGCGTAATTCTTCTGATACATATCCTCAAGTACGGCGTAGTAGTACTTCAGTGACAGCGAAGGGGTCAGCTTGTAATCCCCGCCTGCGAACATGAAGCTATCCGATTCGGCGGTCGCGAGAAATCGTCGGTTAGGGGAAGCAACCGTCATAGGCTGATAATCAGTTGAGTCGCGCAGGTTGATTCGATCCAGATAACCAATGTGTAGGCTGAGATCATCAATGTCACTAGAACGCAGATAGGTGCCGCGAAAGGTTTGTGGTAGCAACCGTGTAGGACTCGCAAAAGCGATTGGTAAAAAAGTCGAAATGCTGCCTACCTGAATTTCGGTTTTTGAAACCTTAGCCTTCGCTGTAAGACCAAGCTCTGAGTACTCGTCAGTTGCACGCCTTGTCACTGGGTTGCGAGGCAACAGACCGGTACCAGAACGATCAGGAGACGAATCTAGCTTGAGACCTACCATCCCTAGCGCATCAAGCCCGAATCCCAGCGGGCCGGATGTGAAGCCAGATGTGAACTTAGCAACTCCACCCTGAGCCCATTCCCTGGCTGCACTCTGTGACGTAGCTCCTTTGTAGTCTCTGTCAAAGTAATAGTTACGCAATGTGAGCGTAGCTTTACTGTCTTCAGTAAAACCGTCGGCATTCGCTTGCACGGCGCAAGTAAATACAACTGGAAGCACAAGCCAAATTTTTCTATCAGAAATATCCATTATTAAAATCCTGTAGTTATTGTTCTACTAACGCTTTATTGCTTGACCACCCAAAACATGAAGCATACGTTCCTAGCACGCTTCAGACGTCCCGCCCAAAAATAAAACATGACCATCACAGCGTTATTGGCCGAATGAGACTCAGCACTCGCGATGTATTAACCACTTGCTCGATACAGGTATTTATATCTGTGACGTAGGAGGTTTTGATGTTTTTTTTGCATCAAGCATCATCCCAAGCAGGTGCTCAGCTGTTTAAGAATTGTTCACTTGCACGCTAGCGTGTAAGATCAGCTCGTCAACGGTTCTCAGTACCAATTCGTCAGCCTTGGGTTGTCGATCCTCACCATGCTGGATCGACCCTTGTAGGCCGGCGCTTTGCCTACTAAAGTGACCGCTCAGCCCGCCTTGACGGCGCCACTATTTGTACCTTGAAAGCCTATGCACACTCCGAATAAAAAAGTTGCGATTTACCATGAGATCCTCCAGCGTCTTTTGACACGACACTACCTGTTCGGAGAGAAGATTCTGGTCAAAGAAATCGGGGAGTCGACAGGCATCAGTCGGCAGCCGATCATGACCGCGCTTAACAGTCTTCAAGAACGAGGCTTTGTACAAATCATCGCGCAGGTAGGCTGCCAGGTGGTTCAGCCTACTGCCGATGAAGTAGCCGATTTCTACCAGATGTTTGCACAGACTGAGGGGCTTATCGCAAGCCTGGCGGCTGAGCGTGGCACACCTCCAGAGGTGGCAAGAATGCAGGAGCTGAACGAAAAAATAGCCAAGATAAATCCGAGTCACAGTGATGCCTCCGATAGTTACCGCCAGTTCAATGTTGAGTTTCACCGGCTCCTCCATGCCATGGCCAGGTCACCGATTGTGTCTACTCGTCAGTTAGCCAACTTCGAGCTTTCTGACTTTTTTATTGTTCAAAGCTGTGGTTTTAGCGCTCATCTCAGCGATGTCACAGACGAACACGACGAGATTATTGCTGCCTTGACTGTACGCAGCCCAGATAGAGCGCGAACAGCCGCCATGTCGCACATCGAGAGCGTTTCCCGGCATGTTATTGAAGCGCTTCAGACTGTGAATACTGACGACAAGGCAGTCATCGGTTAAACGTATTGGAGGGCCTCAGTTATAATGGAAACGCGGCCTCAAGCCAGACAGAATCGCCCATTGGGCCATTTTTCACATTTGTCTCGTGCAACCATTTCAGTACCACTCCAGTGGAGGGGCTAAAAGAATAAAAAAGTTGCGGGCCTATCGCCAGCTTTTGCAGTAGGTTGCCGCTTGGAACATTCGCCCCACGCACACTGTCGTCGTCAGAAAACTGCTTCGTATAATAGCCTGCCACCCCCACTTGCAGTTCGGGCAGCGATGGGAGCCTATATCCGAGCAGATAGTCGACATTAAACACACCACCAGACCGGTAGTCCGTATCACGATTGCGCTCATTGAATGAAAATGTTGGCGCCAGTGAAACCTCCCACTCTGGTCTTGGGAACCACGTCAATGCAAACTCGGAAATGTAAGTCGTATAATTAGGTGTTGTATTCGCTAAGTCGTTGCGATCATATCCTCCAAGTGGCTTGAACACGCTAACCCCTCCTAAGAGATGCAAGGTGGGCGTAGGAGAATACAGAATATTCAGCGGCGTAATGTAAGTCTGCCTCATTCCCGTCCTTTCGTCAGAGTCCCCACCTGCTTCAACCTTGGTATGCCCTCCTGTCCCAATGATACCGCTTGTAAAGCTAAGCCCGGATTCGGTTGTGTAATCCCAAGTATGTACGAGCCTCAGAGCTTGAACAAAATTTCCAAGCTTGAAACCGGGAATAGCCGACCGGCCAGAATTATCCCTGAAGCTGTGAGCAGCATAGTAAACGGTGTAACTATAAAACTCTGTCCCACCCGGAGGTGGCATGAGCGCGGGAACAACAGTTTGTTCCCCTAATGGCCAAGTCGTATCACCATTTTCAGTAGCTAATATAGACTGAACCCAGGCCATAGCAAAACACAGCAGACACGCGCGCACCGAAGGTTTCATGAGCATTCTCGCTTTTTATTATTGGTGTGATGCTTGCTAAAACTTAATATCAACAGTCAATCAGAACAAAAGCAATTTTCGCTGACTTGTCGCTCAGATTCCTCCACGCATGTATATTGCCTTGCTGTATGCAAATGGAATGACTGTCTAGCTTTTCTAGTACGCCATCATCCAGTTCTAGCCAAACGGGGCCGTCAAGGACGATACCGTAGTCCACGGTGGGCGTCTTATGCATTCCTGGACGTTCCGGGTCGAAAGAATCCACTAACCCCGTCAAATGCTCCTTCTGCTCGGTACAGGCTGCGCAAGGATCAAAGTCTTCCGAAGTAAATACCGAATCAGGAGGAAAGGTTGCAATAATCAACCGCGTCTCCCCTCTGCCTGGGATATAGGACGAGACGGCAGTGATAGGATCCGCTAATACTTCGGTAGAAGGAGTCGACGTAGCCCAAACTAGCGCAGTCGAAAATCCAGGTACATTTTTGTACTCATGGTAGCGAGGAACAGCTCCATCACTGAGTACCACAGAACGACCGTCAACATTCCCAGTCACTAAACGTCTCGTTACCATGATCACAAGCCTCCTGATAGGCGCCACGCGACGTAGCGCCTAGAAATTCAAAGTCCTGGAGTTACCACAACGTTCGAGAACCCCCCCTTTCGCGCTTCCAGAGCGTCGAGCGCTTCGTTAACTCTCGAAAGCGGGAATATCAGTTGATCAAAAACAGATAGATCCAACGTGCCAGCCGATGCCATCTCAGCCATGTCCTGCCCTTCAGCAACCGAAAACCAAAGCGAGCCAATCACGCTGATTTGGTAGCACATAAGCTTAAACATCGGCAGAGGGAGGTCTTCGGACATACCTCCGATATCTACCATCCTTCCACCGCGCCGCAGCGCGCCAATACCATCAACGCTTATCTGATGAGGAGCACCCGGGCCAACGGCATCAATAAAAACATCCGCCCCGAGACCATCGGTGTGACTGTGCACCCACGACTCAATAGGCTCCTCACCGATCGAAAGCACATGTACCCGAGCGGGATCGAGCTGGCGAACTCGCTCCAGTAGTTCTCGGTTGCGAGCCATACCTAGAACCTTTGTTGCCCCCATCGCTAACGCGAGCATGACCGCGCCCAACCCTAATGTGCCGGTCGCACCGTTGACCAATACGGTCTGCCCTGCTCCGACACCCGCCTTACGCAGCGCTGAATAAGCCGTGCCCAGATAACCGAACCGGCACCCCTGCTCAAACGTTACAGAATGGGGAAGCTTCACAAGGCTACTGACTGGCGCAGTCATGAATTCACAAAACCCGCCGTAGGGAAAATCTTCGAATACGCGCTGTGAACCAGGCCCAAAACCAAAATAGCCCTGAAAGGTAAACGCAGTGCAGTTCAAATGCTGACCCCGCAAGCAAGCGTGACACGAGCCACAGCTTCGGCCCGGATTGACGTACACCCGATCACCTGGTTTCACGCTATGCACGTGAGAGCCCACTGCCTTCACTATCCCGGCAGCGTCCAACCCGTAAATAGCAGGTAGCTCAGGCAGAGGCAGGTAGGGAAACCATGTCGGGTAATGCTCAATCACATTGCGCAGGTTTGGAACGACATTGCAGGCCTTAACCTCGACAAGAACATCGTTCGGATTGCACACAGGAACATCGATTTGGTCGATGGTGAAGATGGGGCCAACTTCGTGAAGCCGGGCAGCTTGCATTTTGCTCATGATTTTATCCTTTTTAGGTGAGCGTTCCTGCGGGCGCATGGATACCGGTACGAACCAACATGATCCGAGGAAGGAGGAGACGATTTAGGTCACGCGCGGAAGCGTCCGAAGCCCTAGGTTCCTAATGAAGGACAGGATCTGCGGGTAAATAAAAACCAATCTTGGATGCGGAGAAAAGGCGGAGACGAGGATGATGATGGGCATTTCATATGACACCTGCTTATTTTTTTTGTTGACGTAATCTCGCACACTGAAATACTAGCATGCAAGTACATTTTGAAATGAGGCAAGATCTTGGTTCCGTCACGCAGTTTAAGCCATCAGCCTCCTAGGGTTGGGGCCCGTTAGATCGCGTGATTAGCGTCCGGCGGCCGACTCAGCAGTCCAATGGAGACTGACATAGATGAAATTAAGACCCGCATTGCGGTACACTGAATCGCATTGCAGTGCGAAGAGTGAAATCCCTCTTGAAAACTGAGAGCATCAAAGCGGTGAGTGAAGAGGAAATCCGCCTGGATACCAATATCTTTTCGGAGATTGATTTGAATCTCATGGTCACCTTTCTTGTCATCTACGAGGAACTGAACGTCAGCCGGACTGCTGACAAACTCGGCGTGACGCAACCCGCTGTGAGCAATGCACTGGTGCGTCTGCGAGCTCATTTCAATGACGTCTTGTTCGAGCGAACCCGTGGTGGGGTCAAGCCCACCCCGCGCGCTGAAGTGCTATGCAATGAACTGAAACCTGCGATGAATTCCATCCAGCTCGTGCTGAATCGGGACAGGTTCATCGCGCATCAGCGATCGGAAGAGGCAACGTGAGTCATCGCACAGTGATGAAGTTTTTGTTTGCCGGCTTACTTGCCATATCCCATGTCATAGGCAAGCACCTCTCAAGCACTGTGACCGATGAAGAAACTCGAATGAGTGCGCGATGAATCGAAATGAGCTGCGTAAAGCAGATATCAATCTGATGGTAGTGTTTGAGACCATCATGCAAGAACGTAATCTGACACGCACGGGAGAAAGGCTCAGTCAGACCCAGGCGTCAATCAGCTCCTGCTTAAACAGGCTTCGGGCCATATACAACGATCCCCTTTTCACGAGGGTGGGGAATCGGATGGAACCCACGCCCAGGGCCAAGGAAATTATCGAAATATTGTCACCGGCTCTGGATGCATTTTCATCAGCTTTCGACACCAGTCGCGACTTCCATCCTCATATCTGCGAGAAGACGTTCCACATCGGCCTGCAAGACGATGTGACCTATGCACTCCTCCCTTCGCTCCATCAAGCCATCCGATCAGAAGCGCCAAATGTCAAGATCGTCATTCAGAAGGTCAGCCACAACACTGTAGCGGATCTACTTGTCTCGGGGTCTATCTCGGTAGGCGTTTGTCTGACTCGTGACCTCCCCGCGAACGCAAAACGAAAGTTGTTGAGAAATGTTCACCCTATGGTCATTCGAACAGACAAAATGCCGGGGCGAGTCACCATGGAAGAGTTCTGTACGCGCCCTCACATGGTCGTGTCGCGTATAGCGGATGTCAGTTGCTTTGCTGATGAGTGGCTTGCGGAAATGGGCCTTCAGAGGAGTACGTTCGTTTCTGTATCCCAATTCAGCACCCTACCCGCCCTGATGGCAGAGACAGATTTTCTCTCGTACCTTCCCGATTACTTGGGTCTAGCGATGGAATGCCAAGGGCTAGTGCGCTGCGAACCGATGCCGTTTGATACTCCCACGCTACCGTTGTCAATGACATGGTTGAGTATTTCTGACTCTGATCCAGCTGAGCAATGGCTTCGAAATCGCATTCAGGATTTCATGGGCCTCGAATCTCACTACCCTCCTGAAGCAGCAAGCGCAGTCGTATAGCAGGCTCTGGTGTGAATCCGCCCTGCAATCTAGTTGGACATGGCTTAAACGAGCCGGCAGACACTCTGCTTCCACAGTGATTGCTACACGTGGTTGCAGGACTCCACCGGCTTCCTGGAAATTCAACTGATGGTCTTCCTCGAGCGCCGACCGGTATCCTTGATTGCGCCAAGCTCACATTCTAGATAGGGTAATTTTTTTTGCTCTTCCGTGGACACCATGACCGACGCTTCACAGAATGACCGTCTTGCCAACGACAAACCGCCCTCGAAAGCTCGACGCGCTGTAAAGGGCCCGCTCCGACGCGAAGCAATCCTAAATGCTGCATTGGAAGTTTTCTCGCGTGATGGATACAGCGCTGCGTCAGTGAACACTATCGCTGAAATTGCAGAGATCACCACCGCTGGGCTCCTCCATCACTTTCCCAACAAGGTTGCACTGCTGACGGGGGTACTCGAGCGCCGAGACGAGGAGAGTCGCAAGCTAACGGGTGCAATGCTCAACAGCAGGCATCTTTACCAGCTGTTCAATAATTTACGTACAGTAAATCGCGCCAACGTCAACATGGCGGGGGTCGTCCGAGTATTTACTGTTCTTAATGCTGAAAGTCTCACCGACACACATCCGGCATGGGAGTGGTATCAAAGCCGTTATCAAGGTCTCTACAAACGGCTTCTGACAGAATTCGAAGCATTGAGAAGCTATGGTGAAGTGCGCGAGGACGTTGACTTACTAGGTGTCGTACAGGAAATCATCGCTATGATGGACGGTCTGCAGATCCAGTGGTTACGCTTTCCCGATCAGCTCTGGCTAGTAGAGCGTTTCGACGTTTATCTCAAGCGGCTTGAAGAAGACCTGCGGCCAAAAAAAAGAGGGCTCAATCATGAGCCCCCGAATCGCCAGTTGTCGGAGTAGCGATAAAACTTAACTCTGTTAGTAGCCTACTGAATCCGTAGCGCTATTCGAATAGCTCCCATCATCCGAATCGCTTCCATCATCATTTTCCTGGTCATAGATATTTCCCAGAGTCGGCGCATGAGCGGCGGTGACTTTGGTCTGATTCAACGCAGATCGTGGCAGTGGATTGCTGGTCGTTGTTGAAAGCTCTTGACGGTAAGGGTTAACTATTTTCGCGTTTAGACGAATATCAGCCGACGATGCGCCTACAGATATATTAAAGGTGTCTGCGTCGACCACCCATTGTTTGCTTTGGTCATCATAATAAGCCAATGAGCGGTCATTCAGTTCAATGGTCACCCGACGTGTCTGCCCAGGCTCAATTTTAAGCTTTTTGTAACCTTTCAGCTCTTTAATTGCCCGCTCGACTTTTGGATTCGCCTGACCAACGTAAAGTTGCGCAACCTCAGAGCCCGCACGTTTGCCAGTGTTGGTGATCGCAAACGAGACCTTGATCGGAGCATTACCAACCGCAACGCCTGGAGTCACCTTGATATCAGAGTAGCTAAAGGACGTGTAGGACAACCCGTAGCCAAATGGATAGAGCGGTTTGATACCTTTCTTCTCATAGCCGCGATACCCCAGCATCAGGTCGTCTTTGTAACTCATCTCCTTCAACTGCTTATAGTTATCGTACGCAGGGAACGTCGCGTAGATCGGATTATCTTCGATATTACGCTCGATGCTGATAGGCAGTTTTGCGGAAGGGTTAACCTTCCCGAAAAGGATTTCCGCAAGGGCTTGGCCACCATTTTGACCTGGATAGAATGCGTGTAGCGTACCCGCGACATCGTCAATCCAATCACTGGCTTTCAAAGCGGTGCCACCGTGCAAGGTGACGATCGTATTAGGGTTGACCTTCGCAACATTTCGGATCAGCTCGTTTTGGTATTCAGGCAGCTCAAACCCGTGGTCAAACCCCTCCCCTTCATATTCGTTACTATTGCCCACTGCGACCATAACGGCGTCGTACTTAGATAGATCCTGCGGCGCAGCTAACGATGCCCAGCTCATCTGAACGCCGTTAAGCCCCCCCATCGTCGAGATGTAGCGGTTGCGTCGTGAGTAATCGAGCTTGATGTCGTAGGTCTTGCCCGCTTCAAGCGTGATCTTGCCGTTGACAGGGATGGTAGGGGGGATACTGCCGCCGGGGAGAGCATTACCGTCACCATTATTGATGATCTCCTGCCCGTTCACGGTGACGCGAACCGCGCCATCGGCACGAACTTTGAAGATCTGATCGCCACTTTGCGTTGGAGTGATTTTGCCACTCCAGCGTACGGAGGTGTTCGCCACGTCGCCGTTTGTAGGCAGATTATTGCCGTTCGCCCAGTCAAGATCTACATAGGTTTCTGTGCGAGTGCTAGCCGGGGCACCAGACCAGTTTGCGTTGGTGAAGTACTCAGCTTTAAGCCCTTTAACAAGATCGCCTTGCTCGTTGAGGTGCGTCCACTTGGTAGCAAGAGGATCCAGAGACAGGGCGTCGATGAAATCGACCTTGGCCCTAGGAGCGACCTGCTGGATGCCACTTAGCTCGCTAATGTAATTACGGGCTTCGACATTCGCACTACCGAACCCAGTAGGCGGCGCGTATTTAGCCAAATTACCTACAACCGCAATGGATTTTACCGTCTTAGGGTTGAGTGGTAGCAGCTGATCTTTGTTCTTGAGCAGTACAATGCCTTCTCGGGCAGTGTTGAGTGATGCCTGGTTGCTTTCGGCACTGTCCATGTCGTCGTCATTCAACGGCGTTTTCTTATCGAAACCAAACAGGTAGGCCTGCATCAAGACCCGACGCACTTTATCGTCAAGATCTGCTTGAGTTAGCTCTCCGCTGTCCAGGTAAGGCTTCAATATCTTGCTGTTCATCTGATAGCCGAACAACATATCGACATCAGTACCGGCCTTCGCGGCGTTCAGGCCGTTGACGATGGCGTTGTAATCGCTCTGTACAAAGCCGGTATAACCCCATTCTTTCTTCAGGATATGCTTGATCAGGTACTCACTTTCGCATGCATAGTGCCCATTCACCTTCTGGAAAGCGCACATCATTATGGCGACTTTACTGTTCTTGGCTGCCGACTCAAATGGAGGGAGGGACATCTCACGCAGAACGCGCTCAGGGACGATCTCATTCAGGTTGAAGCGGTTACTCTCCTGGTCGTTGACCGCATAATGCTTCGCGGTAGCCCATACGCCGCGTGACTGAATGCCATTGACCACTGCAGGAGCCAAACTCGCCCCTATGAAGGGATCCTCGCCCGAAAGATACTCAAACGCCCGGCCATTGTATGGCATGCGGTATAGCGTAATTCCAGGGCCTGTAACCGACTGATAGCCTGCCGTCGCGGCGTCATATCCTAGCGCTCGTCCGAACTCCACCGCTCTGCGCGGGTTCCAGGTAGCCGCCAGATTAGGCCCCGACGGATAGACCACCCCTTGAGGGTTTCCGTTGCTTGTATAGCGAATCCCAACGCCGCCATCTGCTCCGGTGCTTTGCGGAATGCCTAGCTTCGGAACGCCCTGTACATCCCACCCCCCAGTCCCGGACAGGAAACTAAGTTTCTCTTCATTAGACATCTGGGAAACTGCTTTCAGGGCGTTTTGATTTGCCGTGCGCTCTTGCTCCGTCCATTGCTCAGTACTGATTCCATCCACTGCGTGAGCTTGTGCGACAGCAGCAGCTAACAAACCCAACGCATAGTTCCATCTCTTCATTTTTTTCATGATTTGATTACTGCTCTCAATGGTTAAAAACTACTTACTGTTTTCAGGCAATAGGGGGTCATAGAGTCGCTATGGGATTTCCAACAGCGTCTCAAAAGTCTCGCATTCTCTATAAAAATCTTCTTGCCGTACTAAATCGACTAATAAATCTCAAAACCAATATCAAAGTGATACCACTTTCATTGATTTGTATCTTTTTATAAGCAAAAATAAGACTAAAATTTTGTTCATCTGTCAAACATTTACTTGCAAGCCGCTGTTTTACAATGGTTTTTATCGTTTTCTCAGCAGAAAAACACCAGGAAATGATTACCTACCAGCTAGTAGGTTTTTAGCGGCAATATGCTAGCATTGTGCTGCGTTTAAACATCCGCTTACACTGGACTGGCTTCAAGATATGGCTCTCCAAGGCTACTCAAGTACTACCATTTCAGAGGTGCTCAATGAAAAGTTCCATTCTCAGCTCTATTATGATCTTCGGTATGGCTGTATCAGGCGGGGTATGGGCTGACCAAGCAGTGCAGAATGACTCAGCGTCAGGCACCACAGACTCGAAAGTCCTAACCCAAACTCATGATAAAAAAGCGTCGGAGCGCCAAAGCAAAAAAGGAGAAGTTAAGAAAGGCGGCCGCCCTACTGCGCAAGATGAGGGAAAAATTTCCAACTGAATGGCTGTTTTTGTCGAACTAAAGACCTCAGATATTGGGGTCTGCATGACTTCGCTGCAGAAACCATGTCATCTAAGCGGATTGGTATCACGTCGCCAAGCCACTAGCTTAAAAGCTCCGATACTCAATTCAGGATCCTCACCCTTCACTCGAGACGGCTAGCTGATATTGGATGAGCCAGATACCTGTCGATCACTCCGCGACGTGCGGAGCACCTAGCGCTATTGGAGTAGCTTTTTGCTAGACCTCCCTGACAATTTTAGATATGCATTGCTCATGTTTCTCCTGAAGCTCAGTCTAGTGATCTGCGCATTGGGCATGATCTGGTTAGATATCGCCGTGCTCGATACGCAGATGCTAGAGGTTTCTTTTACCGAAATCGGTCAGGAAGTCATGCTGGCGACATGTGCGGCCTGTTTCTGGCTAGCACCAGGAGAGCACTCCCAAAAAGGACTGCACACCTTGACGGGTGGATTCTTCGCATGTCTGCTGATTAGAGAGCTAGATGGGTTGCTTGATCCTATCAATCATGGAGCATGGCGCTGGCCGTTGCTGGCAATTGCCCTAGCTTCATGTTTCATTGCATTCAGCTCAAAAAATAGAGTCAACACCGTGAGCTCCTTAGCAGAGTTTGCTAAAGGCCGAGTGTTTGGGACGCTATCAACCGGCTTTTGCATCTTGGTATTTTCGAGGGTATTCGGGATGGGTGCTCTTTGGCATGTGATTCTGAGCGATGGCTATGCACGTCTGGCTAAAACGACCGTCGAAGAAGGGGTCGAGTTACTGGCTTACAGTGTGTGGCTGGCAGCAGGGATTGATCACTATGTCCGACAGATAATTTCACGCAGATCCTCCTCCGAGTCAAAGCGCCACCGTGATGCAAAGGCCCTCTATTCTGAAGACAGAAATACGTATCAAAATTAAAATTACGGATTCGATAAAATGGGTCAACAGAAGCACTACCGAATCGATTATTTTCTGCATGGTGCATTCAAATCGTTCCACCTCTGTGCACCAGAGATGAACAGCGTTGAAGCATGGCATTGGGCGACAATCGATGCAGGCTTGAGTCAAATACCTAAGCTTCGGAATGACAACTCGCCAAAACTCACCAAACCTGCAGCAGAGCGCCTTGGAGTATCCAAAGTCGAGTGGACACTCACCTGACGCTTGCAAAGCGCAAAGCATGTCGAATTAAGCGCTGCCCTCCTAGCAGCGCCCTGTCCATAACGCGTGCGGATTTCACCCAATCCCCCCAAATCAAGTCCAGCAGAGTGCCAACTGAGAACGGATGGTGCCACCACCGCATTTCTGCTCTTACCCCTGCAGGGGAACCCACGTTCCAGACACCACTCAGACCCTTACAGCATTCGACCGGAGACCGTAAACAATGAGTGAAACCATTCGACATCCAATCCTATCGCCTCCTGATGAGCGAGCCCGAGCGCTGGTCGCTCAAATGACAGAAGACGAAAAATTCTCTTGGTTGTCTGGGCCGATGGCGATCCCTTTGGGAACGGTCGACAAACCCCTAGGCGCATTGGGATCTGCTGCGTTCTACCCCGCTATTCCACGATTAGGTATTCCGGCAATACAACAATCTGACGCCAGCTTGGGCGTTGGTAACCTTGGCGATGTTCGGCCTGGCGATCACGCAACGGGACTGCCAAGCTCTCTACTACTCGGCGCAACCTTTGATCCCGACCAGGCATTTAAGTCTGGCGCTATGGTTGGTAAGGAAGCTAGACAGAAAGGATTCAACGTTCAACTTGCCGGTGGGGCCAACCTTATTCGAGAGCCCCGCGGCGGCCGGAATTTCGAGTACATATCAGAAGACCCTTTACTCACTGGCACCCTCGCCGGCCATTCGGTTGCGGGAATTCAATCCCAAAAGGTTGTCTCAACAGTCAAACATTTTGTCGCCAACGCTCAGGAAACCGGCCGAGTGATGGTCAGCTCAAACATCAGCGAGCCAGCGCTTCGTGAATCGGACTTGCTGGCTTTCCAGCTCGCGATTGAAATTGGGAACCCCGGTTCAGTCATGCCAGGCTATAACCTGGTGAATGGCGAATATGCATCCGAGAACGCATTTCTGTTGAATACGGTGCTTAAGGGGGAATGGGCTTACCCTGGATGGGTTATGTCCGATTGGGGAGCTACACACTCAACTGAGAAGGCCGTGCTTGCAGGTCTGGATGTTCAATCCGGCGCCAACCTCGACGACAACGATTATTTCGGTGACGCGCTTCGTAAGGCTGTCAAGGAAGGACGCGTCCCGCAGGCAAGGATCGATGACATGGTGACGCGTATTCTGCGTAGCCTGATTTCCGTTGGTGCACTGGATGAAGATCTTAGCAATTCACTCCCCGTTGACTACAGCCAGCACAAGCTGACGGCACAGCGCGTGGCAGAGGAAGGCATCGTTTTGCTTAAAAACGCTGACGATATGCTACCTCTACCTCAGCGCGCCAAAAGACTTCTCGTCGTAGGTGCCTATGCAGATCAAGGAGTGCTATGCGGAGGAGGATCATCTTCCGTTTCCCCTCTTGGGAGCCTGTCATTGCCTGGCGTTGATATCGTAGGGATGCAGGTTGCCAAGGTGTACCAACCCTCCTCCCCCCTCCAGGCTATTCGAGAAGAAAGCTGCGCGCAGCAAGTAGACTTCTTGGATGGCGCGGACGTGGCGCTCACAATCGCACAGGCGGCGATAGCGGATGCAGTCATCATCATTGCTCAGGAGTGGCGCTCCGAGGCGTTGGATGCAAAAGGCCTAGCATTACCTGACGATCAAGATGCGCTCATTGAGGCTGTCGCCCAAACAAATGCCAAGACTGTGGTAGTGCTACAAACAGGTGGCCCGGTACTCATGCCATGGCTCGACAAAGTTGGTGCCGTGGTGGAAGCCTGGTATCCAGGTTCTGGCGGGGCACCGGCTATTGCCGGTGTGCTTTTCGGGCGGATAAACCCCAGCGGACGCTTACCGTTGACTTTTCCGGCTGCTGAGTCTCAGCTGCCCAGACCTGAGCAGCTCGACCCAAACACGACTACATCCAATCCCGGAATGCCGCGTAAGGGAGATATCATTCCTATCGATTACGACATTGAGGGCTCGGATGTAGGTTATCGATGGTTCGCAAGAGAACGAATCACACCACTTTTTCCGTTTGGCTTTGGCCTGTCCTATACACAGTTTGAAATCACCAACCCAACCATCAGCGCCGGTGCGCCGTTCAACGTTTCTGCATGGGTAACCAATTCCGGCAAACGCGCAGGTGCGACCACTGTGCAAATCTATGTGGCCAAAGCAGGTGATGATGGTTTTGTTAAACGCCTCGCCGGCTTCAAGAAAGTCTTCCTCAGCGCAGGAGAACAAATTCAGGTGGATGTAACGCTAGAGCCTCGGATCTTTGCGCGTTACGCAGGTGACGGTTTTGCGACTGAAAGCGGTTCATATAAGGTTTGGGTGGCGCAGCATGCCCAGGATGAAGAGTTGGTCATTCACGCCCAGATACCATGATGAGAATAGTGGGCGGTGTCGGGAGGACATCACCCACCGCCCTTAAATACTCGTGCCGTTACAATCATTACTGAAAATTATTGCTCGAACTCATGATCAACCAGCTAAATTCTCAGCCAGCGCCTCATGTCTAGACCTCAGAATGGATGGAGCAAGGCGGAATGCCGAATGTAGGCGGAAAGCGTTCATAACATTGCTTTGCGTCACTGGCAGCACAGGCCTCGCTTGTGCGACCGCCAAGACAGAAATGACTGGCGGCACTGCACCGTGTTTGACTGAGCCAGCAATACAAAGCCGCACACAGGGATCCGCGAGCCACGTTGACCAGCGTGGCCTCGCAACGTGCTGGCGAGCCCACCGCCGGGGAAACAGTCTGGTTTCGCCTAGGAACGGGCTAGTGGCCGTCCAGCTCAGAATCTTGGGTCACACAATCAAGGTGCAAGTTGAACACTATTCATTTGGGTCAGCATCGCCAGCGATTTGATTGAGTCGAGACTCGCCCTGCTGGAAGCTCTGAATCATACGGAGTATCGCCTGAGCGTCAGGCATGTTCCCGCTAGCTTCCAACCTTTCCGAGATACGACGTAGCTCTATCACCGACCATTTAAGATCGGCGCTGATGCCTAAAATCTCGCGTCTTGCTTGATTGTTGACGTTACTCACCTCTAACTTGCCTCATCGTGCGCCCGACTGGGCATTCATTTCCGCTTCGCCTAAGCCTATCTCGCCGTGGCCTTTGTATGCAGCCGCGAATGCATTGAGCTTCGTCGTTGCTTGTCGAGACTGCTCTAGCTTCGTATCAGACAGCTCCCATTTCACTCGCGTCAGCTCAAGCGACAACGCATCCCGTTCCCTGAGCATTTGGTCATGCATCCCAATCAACTGATGAACCTGACGCCGAGTTTTGGAGAGATCCTTCTGCAGCTCGCACACCTCCGATGCAAGCATGTGGGCTTGGTGCTTCCAGCATTCCAGAGGGCTAGGTATTCCTAACTCATCAAATCCGGTGCAGTCGATGTCCATCGTGTCCTCTCCTTGTAATATGCTGTATATCTGAACAGTGAGTACAAATGTACTCCATGCCTAGATCACGTTCAAGCCAGCGCCGATCAATGACCAGCACCTAGACTTGAAAATGGGCAACGAGCACCTCTGGATCCGAGCGTAACGACGCTCGTGGCCGATGGCGGGGAGGACTGTGCGAAGGAATGAAAGCGTCTTGAGGGTGGGGAGCGGGAGGCGATGCTGAGCTGAGCACTCTTTACATCGCGCTCTCAGAATTGGAAGGAGATGAGACCTTTTTCAGTCAGCTGGGATCTGTTACGTAGTTCATGCATGTGGCAATTTGGTAAATCGCACCTGAAGCAAAAGGCCTAATATCCTCACGGATATCCCCGCTCATCAGCTCCTCGGCGGACAGATGGCACAGAAGATCAATATCAATGCCCATTGACGCCGCTGTGCTTAATACAACGATTAGCGCTTCACGGGCTTCTCTAGCTTGATTATCGTTCATGACAGACATCCTCCCTGTTATTAGCCAAGATAGCTGCCACCAGGTAAGGCGTTGGATCATTTCGAAATAACGCCAGGCACGTGCGGTAGCGCAGCGGAATTCCACTCGTTGTTAGAGGTATGCGGACAGGATGTTCGCTTATAGGACGCTGCATTTGACCACCCCCAAGACCGCGAGCTCATCGCTATCCCTGACGTACCGTGGTGGATACTTAGGACTCTGCGACTTTGAGATTGACGTCTTTGCTCTGAATGCGGAGGCAATGCACACGATCAAAGCGGCGAAGTCGCACTGTAATTCCGGTCAGATGAGAACGTCGAAATCTCGTGCTCAGATACCTAGGCTTCAACAGTCATTTAGAGCCCAAAATCTCGACTAATTTGATCATCGATCATGGCCCCATCAGCTAACTTGTCGCGCATCAGCATCAGCTGTAGTTGCCGCGTGAGATGAGCCCGTAGCGTTGACCGGACGGAGATGAAACGCGGAGGATCGCTGGGCATGTCGCTCAGAAGCTTGAGCTCGGCCATGATCGACCAGATCATCATTACTGCAGGCCCAGTTATTTGCGAAGCATGAAGCCTTTCTGGGTAGCTCCATCCGCGCGGACGAGAGATGCACGCGTCTCGCAACACTGCGCGCAACACGAACGGATCGTATTGATCGAATGCCACAGACCATACTGCTAATTCAACCCTGCTTGCACTGCTGTCCATACCACGTCGCGCCCTACCCGGCTTGTTGAAATGACCGCGTCTGTAGGCAGATAAAAACGTCCGAGAAGCAGGAATGACAGCCTACATTCAACACCCCGCACGTAAAAAAAGGGGGGGGTCTAAAATTTGAAAAAAATCACACTGCTTTTTGAAGTCAATGTTAAGCGGCAGCTATCGCTGCCTAAATGACGATCCCTCTACGCCCTAGCGGGCTTAACCGTCGAGGCCTTGCCACCTGCGCCTGGCTGGACAACAAAGCGCTGAAAATCAAAAACGTAAAAGCTGCTTCGTGATTTCAATTCAGAGCACAAGGCGAGGCACAGATCGCCGCTTTTTCTTTGAAAACAAAATACAATCGACGGCAAATTTTTTTGCCTCTATATAAATACAACTCCGTCGACGGGACGAATTTTCTAGGGGGTGGGGGGCAAAATAATTGCAAAAATGTCGCAGATGAGACATTTATGTCGGGTTTATATAAGTTATCTGAGCCTGTCCTAACTATTCACTAGTTTATGGCCCTAGATCGACGGACTGCTTACTGAGGGAGGAAACATCAAGGGATGTCCCCTGGTCGACCTATGTTGAAAACATCCGATCCCGTTTATTTCATTCATCAGTTATCCATTCGCCTAGCAGTGGCCGTTTTTCTCTATCACAAGCCTGACAAATTGAACCAGATTACTGATCGCCCCTCTTCCGCTCCGATCGAGATGGTAACCCATTAAGCCGACGACTCTTGGGCCATCTCTGTCGCATCGAACTGAGTCTCCGATCATTACCGCTTGCGCTTGCTGAGGGCTGAAATAATCGCCCGGGGCGATATCGATCTGCTCACAAACTGCCAGATAGATCTCAAGATTCGGCTTCATCGCGCCAAGCTCGTAGCTGAACGCATATCCGTCCATGTGGGGAAAGAGGTGCTTCACTGTTGCTCCATACTCAGCTGCGAGGTTGGAACAGATCGCGACCTTTATCTCGTTATCGCGCAGCAATGATATCGCCTCATTCGCGTCAGGAAATGGAGCGATGGATGCTAGTTCTTGCTTCAGAGCGTCCTGCAATAAACACATATCCTCAGGGCAGACATCGATACCCAGGTGTACGGCCGCCTCAGGTAATGCAAGGTCACTGGTCATCAGTGTCGCGATGTCTCTTGGGGTTGGAGTGCGGCCTTGTCTAGAGCCATAGCGAATCAACTCACGGTAGGGATTCAGTCGTGTCTTGATTTGAAGGAGTGTTCCAAATGCGTCAAAAACGACACCTGTGATTGGCATTTGATATCCTTTGCCTGATAACAAAATGGTTACTAAGCCGCTCCGGACACAGAGCACGTAATCTGCTCAACTTGCTTCGCCCGATAAATGAAGTGCCAAGCCATGACAACTCACTCCCAGCGCTTCAAAGTAGCAGTGACAATCACAGCAGCTCAAGTGCGCTAGAAATGTCGGACTGGTTCCCCTGCTCCCAAGCGACCGCTAGGGCACAGTCGACAAGCACGTACTGACTTCCGGAAAGAGTCGTCGCGATTAAATAGCCGTGTTCCTCTTCGTAGCCCTGCACATCAGAGGTACGAATCATCCGACCGTTCTTGAATCGGTCTTTTCGGTCGAAATATGCCGTACCCACGAGACTCAAACTCAGCCTTTGCGGCTGATAAAGAAATGCTGTGACGCTACCCGTGAAGGTTAGCTGGCAAGCTACCATGACAAGGTTCGGGATCTCAACGTCGTTCTTTTGCACGTATATCTCCACTCAGTCGCTAGCGGTTATGGGATGGAAATAGTCGCGGCTGTAGCTTCGGGAGGGATACACCAGCCGTCCTCCCGGATCGCGCATCGTGTACGTCAAAGCTCATTCTGCGATCGCCATTACTGTTTCCACGGTAGCCTTTTTCTACTGCCAGGGCCCACAAGCACATAGGTAGTATTGCGCGTCTGAAAAACATGTTCGGGGATGATGAAGGTTTGGTAGGTGCTGCGCACCCAATCGCCCGGCCGGCGCTTGCCGGTGCTATGCAATACCACATCTGCTGCATACAAAACGAAAGGTGATAATCCATCAGATGCGAGATCGACTCGATACTCGTTCGTCACTTCGATTTCGACGATGATCCATTCCCTTACCAAGCAATATTGCCTTCCAGCAAAATTGAGAATTGCATGAGCCTCAGCAGCTTCAACGCTTCCTTCAAATCCGATAGCCGGATCACCCGCACTACCTAACAGCTCAACGACGCTGCGCAAAATATTTGTCACGCCCGATTTTCCCTGACGATATGGTTTAACACGGAGATGGACTTGCCGAGACCAAATTGTTCCATAGCCGTCGGCAGCACAGACGAATCTCACGCTTCAATACTTATCCCAAACTTCGAAAAGTCTTGCAAGAGCGTTTTATGACTTAGCATGGCAGGGACTGTCAACAAAGATCGATATGCATAATATGCAAACAGAGGAAATATTAAAAGCCCAACTCCGTACGTTGCAACAGCAACGATAACACTTGCCGGAACAGCCGCAACCGCAAACTTCAGGCCTGTAACATAGCTCCCCCTCGACATTAACTTTATTTCGTCGAGATCGTATTCAACCTTCCCATCAGGCTTTTGATAAGCCAGAAGCACTGTGACTTTTTTGCTAATATTTTTTATAAACCAAGTTCTTGGCATACCTTCGACTACCGCTCCATGTTTTTTCAGATAGGCCGGCACGACTAGCTTTTTGTAATAAACAGTTCTTCCCTGCTCATCCTCAACCCGGACATTCTCATACATCGTCATCGATGGAGTTGAGTCGTCATATCGAGAATTCCTAACAACGACAACGACTTTTTTAAGCTCCGACATTTGCACATCTCCTTTCACAATAGTAGAAAAAGAACCACACTACTCAATTTTGTTAGTGAGCCCTGAGAATTAAAGCCTGAGGCACGCCATCAAAGCTTTCTTCAATAAACATCAGGTGGCTCACGATAACATAGCGGCTCCCACAACCCGTTTGAATAACACTATACCCATGCTCCTGCATTACACTGACAACCTCGCCAATCGTAATGCTGCAACCATCTTCACAACGCTTTAATACATCAAAGAATATTGCTCCCCGATAACCTTCATCCTTAATTCTGGCATCCATCAAAAAACCTGCCACTGGAAAACTAAACTCAATAGATATCGCGTCGATTAGTTTATCTGGGTAATACAAAATGCCTCCAATCAATAAATAGGTCAGTCAAGAAGAATAGTGAACCTGGGATCGAATCCGCAATTCTCGCCTGGGTAACCTCTCGGATTACTAATCAATCGACATCCGTCTACCACAGCGTCAACAAGGCTGTGCGTGTGACCAAAGATCCAAGCATCGGCCAAGCTCACTAACTCCGGCCATTCATTTGAATAAGCAGGGAGCAGCGGCGAACTGCTCTCCGAATCGGCATAGCCTCGGAGTGGACAGTGATGACTTACAACTACCGTCTTGCCGCCAAAGTCTTCAGCCAACTTCTCAGTTAACCAAGCGTGAGTCTGATGATTGCGCGAAATAAGATCCCCAACATTGATGCGACGGTAATTACTGCCGACCCGAATCAACCGAAAGTCATTCATCAACCGCTTAGCTTCCTCTGCTGCTTCGTAAACGCTCCCGTTCGCAGAAAAATCCGTCCAGGTGGTCGCGCCCAGAAATCGAACACCATTGATAACGATGCTCTCGTTTTCGAGTACATGCACGTTGCTTCCCTCAGCTGAGCTCCTCATCGCCTCTAGAGTCCGATCAAGATGTCCACGATAAAATTCGTGGTTCCCACTGACGTAGATAACTGGGACAGAAAAAGCCTTTTGAGCCCAAAGCACACCTTTGTTTTTTTGGTGAATGTCGCCGGCCAAGATCACGACGTCCGCATCTTCTGAAGTGAGGTCTGACAATATCGCCTTCTCGAATTCGAGGTGTAGGTCTGAGTAGATCCTGGCTCTCAAGATGCCTCCAAGGGTGGTTTGTACCGCGTATTTTTTCGCGATATAGAACGGTTTAACCGTATATTGATTCTGATCCCACGCCACGCCCGCAGCGGCCCGCCTGACTCAAGTAATACCTTAGTCGGGGGTAATCGGAATCATGAGAAATGCCACTCGGTTAAATATATAGATTTGTTTGGGCCATAGCAAACACGGCATATCGTTCCGTTTGCAGGATCTCCTGAAATGTCGATCCAAAAAGGCTTCGCATCGGCTCTACGGCTGATTCGGGTCAAACAGCAATTGACCCAAAAAGACATCAGCACCCGGGTCACGGGCTCTCACGTAAGTCAGTTGGAATCGGGTAAAACGAGTCCCACCCTCAAGATGAGTTCTGAACTCGCGGTGGCGCTGGGCGTACAACCGAGCGCTCTTCTCGCCGTTGCATTTGCCGCTGAGCGCGGTGTTACTCCGAGAGAAATCCTCAACCAGGCTATGGCCGATCTGGAGCGATTGAGTTTGCTCGACTCGGAGCCGCCAGAATGCGCTGACGCAACTGCAAGTCCACACCCCACGACAGCCCGCGCGGCTGAAATGCGCGCCTCGGTGCTGTCTCTGAAGGCAAAGGGCTTGTCACAGGCAGAGGTTTCCCGGGAGATGGGCGTCCCGACTTCGACGGTGAATAGGCATTGGCATGCTGAGGGATGAATCTGCTACGTAAGGAAGTCTCTACGGACACACTGGGTTAGCTGATCCAGCTAGATGCTGGGTCGTGTTAGTCTCGATGACTTTAGAGCGCCGAATGGCACGCAGCCTACTGAGAACCGGCCCGAAAAACGAAACGCGTCCAGGAAACTTTCATGTCGTTGAAGACAGCTTTCGCCGCCGTGCTAAAGGCGATGCGCAACAGTCGCGGGCTTACCCAAGAACATCTGTCAGACGCCAGTAGTCGCACTTACCTCTCGAAGCTTGAACGTGCCCAATCCAGCCTGACACTCGATAAGCTTCAGGCTATCAGCCAAACGTTGGAGCTTAGTCCTCTGACCCTGGTCACCATAACGCTCGGATGTGAGAGCGGCGCACCTCTGCGAGACCTGCTAAATCGGTTGGAAACAGAGCTCCTTGATCTTAAGAGCTCAGGAGTACTCAACGACCTTGGGATTGATTTCGAGGCAGGCGCAGCAGTCGCCCATGTGAAGGCTCTACCGCAGACGAGGAAGCAGGCAATTATCTCTTCTCGGCAGACAAAATTGCTCTTTAGTGAGTGAGAGGCGGCGGGGCATTGAGGTTTAGCAGCAGGCTGCTGAAGGGTTTTCAGTTTTTGGATAGCCTCTTTGTTGGGCTTTGAAGGTCTCCATAGGCGTGCATCATCGCAGCTCGTGTAAATCAACTTTTTGATCTGTAAACCAACTTGGTTTACAGATCAAAAAGTAGATTTACAACCAGAACCTCACGAAACGGATGGACTAGATGATTGTTGCGCGATTACCAGTTCTGCACTCCGTATATCTGCCCAAGGGGTTTGACTGACAAGCTTCATTTTCGGCTCGTCAACCGAGAGGTTCCAAAGCTCTCGGTCAGCAAGACGGCCGCAAGACGTTCCAATGAGGCTTAGTAGGATTTATCAAGCGGCTAGCCTTCTCTCTGCCCAGTTGCTAACCGTGCTCACCACTTGGAGCTGTATGCGACCACCAAAACCAGCAGCACGTTTCAAAATAGGATAGGCCACAGAATCTTGAGTTGCTGGATGACAAACCATATGAAACAGGCCCCACTTGCTGCGAATAAGCCGATGAGAACGACTCGACTCCATGAGCGCATCGAGTTTTGCCACTGAGTGATGATTCGAGTGAATGTCAGCGCGGCTGCATCGGTGCGAAAAAATAGATCAGCCCCTCGGCGTGCGCAGATACCGTAAAATCGCGGTGCGTCGGCAGTTCGGTTCTGAAGTTTAGCGAGTTGTCGAACCATCGCACCACCAAATCGCCCTCCTTGCCCACCTCAGCAATCTTCAAGTCATTCTGATTCAATATGCTCAGATGCAGGCTACGCTAAGGCGTATTCAACGGACAGATCCGATACCCTGGCGAAAATTTAAGGAGCCCATTGGGATTGCCTTCTTGGCGCCAAATTTCATTATCAGGATTTAAGCGAGTCAGCTCGTCCTGTTTGACCGCCAAGGTTTCTCGCTACTGGCGAAACTCGCCTTGAATTTGCTGGAGCTGAGTCTCATGCGGACGCTGATCTTGTTCGCGCTGTTCCTTAACCGGGTTCCGGTGGTGCTCCAGCGCATCGCGTGAGCGAGCGATGCGTCGATCTGGTAACAAACGGCCTTTTTGCGCACATTAGGGAGAGGTATCGCACCTACCCCTCTATTGAACTGCTCCTGACCGCGGATTTCGAGTCGGAACAGGGAGAGCGCTTTTTTAACCAACTCACAGACAATTTGCAGATGAACGTAGAAATCATCATTGAAATACCAAAAATTCCCGTAACGGTGTCAACGGATGCCGGTTACTAAGCAGTAGCCCGTTGAGTGCTACGGGCGCACGTAGGACTGGCATCGGATAAAGCCCCGTGCCAGCAGCGGTAAACGATGCAAGTGAGCAAGATAGATCTTCAGCACCCTAGGCGCAGCAATGGTGCTTTCTTCGCCGCTCTGTAACCGCACTGACAAGCGTAGGCCGCAGATCAATCGCATCTGCGACAACCAAGTTCCCCATACCTCGGTGAGATTGACCACCGGTTCAAGGGTGTCGAGAGGCTCAAGAGTAACTGTGAAGCCTTGCCCAGGGAGCAGCGCGTGGCCCGAAATGCCCTGAACCTTGGCGTCCCACCTCAATCGATTGGCTGGTGAGTACCAATCAATTTGATCGAGATAGATAGCTCGGCCTTCGCGATTACCTATGTGAAAAAGAATCTCCGGGGGATGAATCATCCCTACCTTCAAATCCCCAACCCAGCGAAACCCAAGCCGTAAGAAGGGCTGGGCCGCGCGGGGTTCAATAAGCTTCCTGCCTTCGACAATTCTCTGTCTCAGCACCTTTGTCAAATACCAGGCTGTTAGCCCTTCGACGCCCCACGTCACAAACTTTAGATAATCGCGTAGCTCCACCCAGCCCTCTCCTGCTCCGGCCCAGACATTGATTGTATAGGGCAGGATTAAACAGCCCCTGCCGCCATTTCGTACTCCTACTGCCCAAGCCGAAACATCTCATCGCGGCTCAGGCTGCATCCCCTTTGACGAGACCAAATCCGACAACGCTTTCAGATATCGTCTCTCGATCTCACCTTCTGCACTCGATTCGCTCAACTGACTGTAGAGTTTGAAGGCCTGGAATTTGGCTAGCGCGGCAAAATGGTGAGATTGCTTTGCTAAGGTTGCCGATACTGTGACGTTATCACCATGAAGAGCCTTTGATCGTTTGCAATAGATGGCTTTCATCGTCTCAAACGCTTGAGCCTGTTCCGGAGGTGGGAAACACAGCGCTGAGACCAATCGCGAAAGCCGATTTCCGATCGATACCTTTTCAGCGGTGTAGAATGCGGCCTCCATCGCAATCACTGATGCAGTCAGCCTAACGAACTTGTCCTCACTTCTGTAGGCCCGCGAGAAATGCTCCAGGGCCGTCTTGAGTTTCCGCAGGACTTTATCTTCTGGATAGAAGATCCTATCCGCGAACCAGCCGAAATCCTGTTCAACCAGTAACTCGTAGAACTCGTCCGAGGGATCAATATTCAGCCTTGATTGTGATCGGAGAGGATGTCGGTCGATGAAGCCGTCTTCGGATCGAACGTGGAAGGCATGCCGAAGCGGCCTACCCCCATTTGGCCAGCTAGAGTTCTGCGAGTCGCTTAACTGCGCGAAAAGCTCCGCCAATCTGCAAAAAAACGTGAATCCCTGGCCCGCTTTCAAATCACGCCGGTCTAGAGCGCCATGGCACGGAAAAGCAAGCAGGCACTCCCCTGCTAATGCTCCACCGCCCTGCGTATTTTGGTGCCGGTATTCATCAGCGTTGATTCTTGAGACACCAAACTCCTCTTTCAGGACATCCTGTAGCTGCTCATGCCCACGAGTCGATTCAATCAGCCGAAACCGCCCAAGCTCAAGCACGCCTTCGACAGCTTCTCTAGTTTGAATCCAACAGTTCAACGTATTGAAGCCCAGCGGATAGATGGAAATCCAGTTCTGAAAGGGCTCACTTTCGGCCAGGATGCCATTCAGACCAGTGAAGACCTGTTGAGGATCCTCGATTTTTTTCACAACTATCAGATCATCTAACGCCATCATGAAAAACTCATATGCAAGACGAGACGGCGCCAGGAAGTGTGCGATTGGATAAGCTGGGGCGACTGACAGCAAACGCGGATGGCCTGGAGGCTTGGGTGGCCAAAGTGGGCGGAAAGGCAGTTGGTCTGTGAGGATTTTGTCTACCATCTGGCTTGCGTGAACACGGGCCGCCACCATCGAAACCCAACCTGTAAACCGCAAATTTCACCTGTAAACCTATCAGGTTTACAGGTCAAAAAGCTGGTTTACATCCTGCGTTTTCTACCTAGTGCTTTACGCATTCAAGCGATCAGCCAGCCCCATACGAACGCCTCAACTGCGGTGGTCAACGCCACCATCGAATGACAAGTGCACAATCATGGCCTGTGACTTTCTTCTTCTGGCCTCTTTTTCGAGCTTTTCCTTCAGGCTTGTATAATTCATCAATCGAAAATCTACCCGCCACCCTGCCCTTGTCATACCCCAGTGCTCGACCTTTTTCATGCCAGACTCATGCCCTTCGTGAAGCCCCCGGGAGTGTTTGCTTCATCCTCAGTCGAAACGACTGAAATTTGTCCCGCGTTCCCCCCTCCTGATAGCCGTCCTGATGCCCAGCGGATCGGCCAGCTCTGCAGGCGGATATTTGGCATATACCTGCTGGCCTTAAAGGGCGATGGAGCGCATGACTGTGGCCCACTAGAACAAGGTAGTATGCTGAGCGCTTTGACTGATGGAGTAGTTGCGTGGGAAGGGGTACAAGATCCCCCGAACACGCGCTGACATAAACGATTTCCTGGAGCTTGCATCGAGCCAGATTCTTCCGCTCCTTGATCGGGTCAAGAAGGCCCGGGATGTTTACCAGCTCAGCAGCGTAGGGGAATACGACATCTTGGCGGAAGACCAATTCGCACATCAAGAAGCTATTGTTGTCGCTTGAGACCTTCTAAGCACGTTCTGGAAGCTCTGTTTCTTTGTCTGTAGCGATAGCTGGCTCAGGAGCAGATGGCTCCAGCCTTAGTATCTCAAGCATCCAGTCGCCGGCCCGATCGAACTCCAGCATCATCGCATCGAACTCCTCAGGTGTGAGAGGTTCTGGGGTGCACTGTGCTTCACGTAACCTCCGGTTTTTCGTAGTGGAGCCGAATTGAACGGCATGAGTCGACCGGTGCTGCCGCCAACCTAAATGCCGCTACGCTAATGCCAAGCTTCGAGGACTATAAGCATCGGGGTGCTTTACCACCATAGCCTTTGGCCCATCGTTGAAAGGAAGCAAAATGTCTACGTTGCACGTCTTTATCGACACAAATATTTTTCTTAATTTTTACTCATTCCCGGATGACCGGCTTGAAGTACTGGACGAACTCATTGCCCTCACTCAGCCGGGTCAGATCACTCTACACCTGCCCAAACAGGTGGAAAATGAGTTCAAGAGAAATCGTGAGTCCAAGCTTCAAGCTGCGATGTCGGAGTTCAACAATGCTAAGTTGCCCAGCAAGGTACCCAACCATATGCGGGGAACGGCAACGGCTCGCCAGTACGATGACGCAGTGAAGACGGTTCAGCAGGCCAAGGCTCTGCTGATTGCAAATGCAACGTCGCTCGCCCTGCGCAATGAGCTTGACGTTGATAGCAAGCTTGCCGATTTGTTCCGCAATGCTGCCCGGTACGCCGAAGACGACGAGTTGTACGAAAAGGCCATCGTCAGGATGAATAAGGGGAATCCACCAGGAAAGGGCGTGAGCGTAGGAGACCGATACAACTGGGAAACCTTGCTAAGACATGTTCCCGATGGAGATTTGTTCATCGTCTCCAAGGATGACGATTTTGTATCACCGCTGACCATGGATAAGGTTAGTCGGCCTCTCGCGTTCCTGTCGGATGAATGGGCCGATTTGAAAGGTGGCGGCAATCTGAGCATGTTCAGAAACATCAAAGATCTCGTGACCTACTACAAAAACCAGCTGGAGCAGCCCGACGCCGCTGCTCCACCAGAAGTCGTCGAAGTCGAATATGTTCCTCCCACTACCGCCAATCATATCGACCCGGCCGGTGCACTGGCCGTACCGATACCTAAGGCTTCGCGAACAGAGAATGAGTCTGAAGCAGTCGTCCCAGAGGAACGCCTCATCCAGGAAGCAGCCAAGGTGCCTCGTCAGGAGGTTCTTGCCGCTATTCAAGACTTGGTTGAGAGCAGCTCCTTTGCGGATACTCACTCTGCAGTGAGCAAGCTTGCCCCCTATATGCCGTACCTTATGGCGGAGGACGCCGTCGAATTGTTTCGTGCAGCGGTCACCAACAGCCAAATCGGATGGATTATCTCCGACGATGACGTGGGCGACTTTTACTTGTCACTCCTCAATGAGTGGCCTTTGGCGATGGATTCTGAGTTGGCAGAGGCGCTTATCGACCTACTGGGGCTTTCGTCAGAGCCGACCCAGGAAGAACCGTTTGAAGAGTACCCACAACTCTAGCCTGCCTGCATGCGCGTCACCCCAGTTGGCATTTGTTCTCCTTTGTTTGAACCGAAGTATGGCATCAGCACTTACCCCTATTCATACGAGCAAGGGACAGACCCAGGCGAATATAGAATCAGCGAGACTTTTACGGCTCAACCATTCTTAATTCCAAGGCGCACCGAGGACGATGATTGGGTTGTGAAAACATGAGGAAAAGAAGACCATTGGTAGCCTAGAGCCATCACCGACCTGCAAGGATGCTTTGTATGCAAGCCAAAACGCTCAAATCCCTCATCGCTGATCACGGTGTTTCCTTCGACGCCGCAACCATTATGAACACGCTCGTCAAAACCGGTCATGCGGAGGTGTTCCAGTATCCCAGTACGACTGGCAGCGGCGTGATGAAGTCATTCAAGCGACTCACGGATAAAGCTGAACACATCGGAATCAACAAGGCATCAATGGGCCACCCGTTCAAAACTGAGCCAAAATTCTACGCCGAAACCTTCGCTGATTTGCTCAATGTGGTGGTACGTCAACTCCACGAGGAGACAGTCGCGCTTGTAGCAGCGCGTGCAGAGCTAAAGGCTGTTTGATCACGGCAAACCAGTCTCCCCGATACTGTGTTGTAGGAGCTATCAGACTGCAGAACAACTAAGTGACGGCTACCAGAACACCTGCCGCAGCGAAGGCAATCTGCGTTCAGCTCTGCAAACCACTAGCCTTGCAGGCCTTTCGCGATATTGACAGACAATCAACATGCCGGGCACATTCAGGCGGTACGCATGACTCTTGTGCATCGCAGATGCTAGACACCATGGCGGGTAGCCCCAATGAAAGCTGAGAAACTTCCATCACCGCAATTTAAAATCGCATCGTCCACGGATCGACCTATGGACATGCAGTCCATTTTGAAAGCCTTCGTCGAAGCCGGTTGGGAATTTATATTCTATGCGGCCTATGAGCCACTGGCAGAGATGCTAAGCAACGTATATGTCCATGCTCCAAGCGCTGCTTCGCCAAGCGTAAGCTGGGAGTTGACGGTGGAACAGGCAGTCGCGGGAACAGCCATTACCGTTCGCGACAACGGTCAAGGGGTCTATGGCTCAGTATCCAAGCACATCAACAAAGATGTTTCCTCATTAGAAGCCATCATCTTAGCGATTAACCAACGCTCGTCAGCCCAGTATCGTGGGCAGGGCCTCAGCTCTATCTTGCGAGCTGTCCGCGGAGGGTCTATACATTCGTTCATTATCGAAAGCGGAGATCACTCCTTTAGCGTCACGGAGGACAGGCAATTCTCTAGCCGTGCCGCAAAGCTTCAAGGTACCCGGGTGCAGATCATCATGCCTTTGGGCCATGAGCAATGAGCCGCCCTATTGTGCTGCGCGAACTCGCTAAATTTCCTTGCGGACGCACACCTATTGATGGCATTTACAGCGGGGAAACCTTCAGAAAAGAGCAACTACTGGTGGCCCTTAGGTCACCAGGCAATGTCACAGTGGATCTGAAAGGAACGGTTGCTCTCCCATCGTCCTGGCTGGAAGAGGCATTCGGGGGACTTGTGAGGGCAGATAAGTACACCGCGCATGAGCTCAACTCCCGGCTGATTTTGCAAACATCGAGTCCACTAATCAGCAATCAGATTTGGCGCTACATTGCGAGTGCGGAGGGTACACCTGATGTCCCCGACGACTGAAATCCTTAAGGCAATTGTGGTGGCGTTACTGGGTGGGTGGTTTGGAGCATGGATCACTTCGATCAGAGCAAAGTGGACAGCTTTCTCATCTGACTACTCAAAGAGACTAGAGCAGGGCTTTGTTCTGATTGACCAGCTGTCAGAGTGCTCGTGCCTGTGGTGGGAACGGATTGATCCTAGCGACAAGCTCAAAGTTAATCCCGGCTATATCGCTGGGCTTCAGTCACGTCTGACCACTTTCATTCAGTCCATGGATGACGACTACTCTGGGTTCAATACATCTGGGGTCGATCAGGCCTACCACGACTTTACTGATGAATGCACAGGCGGCCTTTTCCCCGAGAAGGATGCGGTCGTTGCATCAGGCAAGTCCGCTGCCATCCTCAATAACGCCGAGCGCCTGAAGGCTCAACTCTTCGCAGTTCGCCGCAGAGACTACTCAATGCGCTTGAACATCAAAAAATCTAGAGCTCGGTGAAACTGCGATCAGCGTGCCTCGGTAGCGTTAACCATCACCTAACTCAGGCCAAGCGCTTCATGACTCAGATAACCAAGTTATTGACGAGACAGTCTTAGTTATTCAATCTGCCAAATCATCAGTCATTTCGCGCCCCCTCAATCTGATCACTCCACCTCGGTGTCAGGCGCTCCTCGCTTGAGCGA
Source organism: Pseudomonas sp. ICMP 561 (assembly GCF_002699985.1). Lineage (GTDB taxonomy): Bacteria > Pseudomonadota > Gammaproteobacteria > Pseudomonadales > Pseudomonadaceae > Aquipseudomonas > Aquipseudomonas quasicaspiana. Next base: position 208,612 of record NZ_LKBT01000069.1, read on the forward strand.
CTGAAGAAGCCGGACGAAACCTTTTGCCTGGGCAAAATAACGGTACAAGGCTGGGGTAGTGTCAGACAATTTAGAGACGGCCGTTCCCATCATCTTCTTCATTTCAGGAGAGTATTTGTAGGCAGCTATCTGCTCAGCCCGTGCATCGAAAAACGAGGCCAAGGGTTGGTCGCCGCTTGTATGACGATTTAGATTGTCTAAAAACAGGATGATCCTTCCAACCTCCTGCGGATTAGACGGCTGGATATCGGGGATCAAATGACCATACTTGGCCAACAGCACTGCAAAGTCATCAGGTTCCACTGATACTGCGAACATAAGATTGCGCAGGCGAATCCCAACCACGCCCCTCTGCTGCGCGTCCTGGGCCTCCAAGAGTGCCTCTATGATCGCAAACTGTGCATTACCCCATGGCGCAGTCGTTTGTGCATTTGCGATGGCGGTGAGCACTTCGATGAGGGCATCAGTGACGGCAGATATGCTAGCGATAGTAAGGTTCTCGCGGACAATCGCGCGTATGACAGCCAGGTGCTGCTTCGCGCCGGCTGAAATGATCTGAACCCAGCTCCCTTGAGTCATTTCCCCGCCAGTGAGGGACTTGATCACAGAATCTCGCACCTTCGGCAGCGCCTCTTCTCCTGATTCCATCACGCGATCAATCAGCAGAGCATCGGCTGTCAGAATGTCACGGCAGTGCTCTTCTATACGGATATCCCACGGCAACAGCCACTCCAGGATCTCGTCTTCTGTCAGGCTGTACGGTTCCAATGCCTCGGTCAGCGCGCTGAAATTCTTGGCTACCCAATCACATTGCAGCGCACCAATCTTCTTGCCCTCAACAAGGTATGCAAGGTATCCCGCGATGGAGCTACCCACCTCCTCAGAGGTTAATAGGGCAAACAGAAGCTTGCTCGAAAGCAGAGCATTTCCGAGCGATCTGAATATTTCGGACTCCAACACCCCATCCAGGTCTTCGAGCAGGGACAACGACTCCGCGTCGGCTTGGCGAATATAAGTGACGGCCGCCACAGCCTTTATCAAAGGGCTTGCGTTATTGGCGAGCAACGTCGAGAGAGCGTTCAATACTGTCCGATCAATTGTTGTCGCCAATGCCAAGCCCACCACGGCGCCCTCCTCCTCACCGGCCGCACCAGTAAACGCCGCCAGGGTTGTGACATCCACGGGCCCAACTCCCCCGACGATTCCATTGCGAACTTTGCGTCCTGCATAAACCCATTCGAGCGCAGGCACTACCGAGTCTGCCGGCAAAGGTGATGGTGAAAGGAGATGTTCCGAACATGAGGCGAGCTGAAGATTGGCGCTGGGCAGGGCAGCATCTTCGAGGGTGAAATCGTGCCGACTGATGACCAATAGACCTTCCATATCAGGCAGCAGATGCATCAAGTGTTCTGCCCGCTTCAAAACCATTCCTCCAACTACATTGTCCTGAGCGTGCAAGTACAAATCGTATTCCTGGAGCAGCGCCCGAGCCTGTTCGAGGGTTTCCTTGTCATAGCTGGCATTGAGGCATTTCAGCAGCTTTGCTCTCAAATTCGTGCCGTGAGCTTCGAGCAACTTCCCGTCCAACCCCAACCCACGACAGTGCTGGAAGGCCTCATAAAATTCTTTGGAACCCGATTTGGACTCTCCGAAAAGATCCAGCTGCCCCACATTCAAAAGCCCTAGCAACGAAGCAGGCCATTCCCCAGAGTGTGCTTGATGCGCTGCTGCGATGGTCGGAAGTAGCGATGCCAATACCGGACGCTGTGCAAGTAACCGTTTCACCGCATCGGAGAAGCCGAAAAGCGAAGTGAGCCTCACCAGGGCGTCCGAATCGTTGTCTGAAAAGGCCTCCATTAGCGGGGTATCAAGCAGCTCAGCGATGGCGATATCGCCCGTTGTGAGGTAGTGGATCTGGAGAAACTGAATCTGCCAACCAGTCTCCATCGTAATACCGATGACCGATGTCAGCAGCCCCTTAGTATCCGTGACTAGCCCGGCTTCTACCTCGCCCACCTCCTTCGCATAATCTGTCGAGAACCCATCTGTGCGCAGAATCTCAACGAGCGAATACTCTGCGTACTTGCACAGCAGCAGATGTGCAGCGATCGCGAGCAAGCTGATCTCTTCGCCTACGACAAGGGCCGTGGTCGCTATGTCGTTGATGAATTTTTTCTGCAGCCTTGGCGTTACGAGACTGCTGGCCATAGGGCTATGGCGCTGCAGGAACTGTGCACATTGCTCGATAGTGCTTGGGTTAACGGCGATTCCGTCAGTGGCTGGGAACGTGTGATTCCATAGTTGACGGAAACCGTCCTTCCAACCAGAGGTGATTACCGGCGGTGCCCTGAAAACGACCGGGAATTTTTTCGCTATGAAATCCTTGGCGTCATACCTGCGGTCACCCTCAGCTTTAAGGTAAGTTGCGACCTTGGTAGAGCAAAATGGCACGATTACTGTCAGATTTTCTGCCTTCCCGGCCACGGCGATAAAGATCTCAAGGTCACTCCAGACCGATCGCAAGCTCTCTTTCGGCAGCCGGTCTAGGTTGTCCAAGATGACGACGAAATGCTTATCCGCTAACACTCGCAGTTGCTCAATCAGCGTCTGCTTCAGATCCAGCGGCGACACCTCTTTGCTGACCTCGATTTTTTCATTGATGTGGTCGTGAGTAGACCCCTTGAAAAGGCTGAGCAGGCTCCATCGCTCTCCACCTATCTTTACTTTCCAATGCCAAATTTTCGCCAGCAATAACACCAGCACCGGACTTAGAAGCGATACGGTGTGGATTGTGAGAAACGCAGAGCTGACATCCTGCGAGGTTCGGGTCAGCGCGAAAATCTCGCGAAATGAGGTCGCGGAAAAAAACAGGCTAGCGACGAGCGCCATGGCCCAAGCACTCACGCGGCTCGTTGTATTTTTGCTGTACTCGAACAACCGGCCAAGCGCTCGGTCTCGGGACTGCTTCAGGGTTCTGGCCTCTTTCCCGGCCGCAGGAAGCCCTTTAAGCGCCTCATCGGTGAACAGTTCGATGAAGTTACTTTTGGTAGAGCCTTGGTAATTCTGCTCGCAGTCAAAGAACCAGACCCGGTAATGAGGATCTGCCGCCGTCAATTTCGCATCCAACATATTCAAGATCGAGCTCTTCCCGGAGCCAAACTCACCGTCAAGGCCTATGACCTTGGACGGAGTCTCGCTGAGGATGTGCCGCGAAATAGCGCTCGCGACCTTGTCGTGACTGCTCCCGGGGAACACATCCTGGGATGCCGGTTGCTCTGAGTGGAAATTGATTACCTGCATAGAATTCCTTTCGCCCTACGATGGGTAACAACGTTTTGGCCGTTGCGCTACCACGATCTGCGATGAGCAGGTCGCCCACTTTCGCATGGTGTGGTAAAAGCGCATTCCTTGGCCGCCTATTATTCGTTGCACGCTAGTATACGACGGGGCTCATTGCTGAACTCCAAGCTTTGACCTTGACAATTATTATCATGGATCCAGATTACCAAACACAACATGTAGACTTTCAAAATACCTAGAGCACAAGATACCGTGGATGCAATATGGGCAGTGATGGGGCAAGGAGCCCCATATTTTCACCACCAGGCCCCAACCCACGCTACTTTCGAAATTCCTTCAACAGATCAAAAAGAAGTTGCGCCACCGGCGAGAGCCCATCCCCGTCGTGTCACGAGCCTTAGGTTCTGCTAATTTGACTGATCAGTCAGCGGGCGTGTCAGGAGCAGCCTCCCGTTTGTATTGAAATCATCTTTGTGCAGAGTGTCTCGACTGAGGTTTTTGACTTCAAACAGGACAATAGAATGACCGAGTCACCGTACATCACGCATCGCTAGCCCCTACTCGAAGGCAAGCACGGCACTGCATATCTGCTCCAGTAGTTTTCCATCAGTACGCCCCTTACAGCGACTCGTTTGAAGTCGATGAGCATCGCGGGGGATTCGAAAGCCGGCACCTTCAGATGTACGAAGATATGAACCAGTGGTTCTGGGGAAATCGTCAATCGTCAGATGGATTCAGGTAGCTCGCTGAGACTATCGAAGACAGTGGGATTCGTCTGGCCGCCGCACTTATCGGCTTTAGGGAGATGCGTCCAGAAAATTGCCAGCACGACTATGTCCAAAATGCGCGGGAATGGTCGAATGTCCGTTCCACCGTCACTGAGCTTAGGAAATGTGAACTCAGCCTCGATCGACAGCCCTCACTCGTCTGGAGCCTGCTTTTCATCGTACGGGACGAAGAAATCCGATTCACGGAGTCGCCGCTGGCTGGGGCCAAACGAACAAAGGCGGCAAAGCGCCTAGAGAGTTGCGGTCTTGCCGGAGCCGTTGGGCCCTATAGGAATGTGAGGCAGGACAGATAAGCAGTGACTGGCTCTGCACCAAACGACCGAAAACCAAAGATGCGAACGGACTGAAGCTTTAAAATAGAATCCCTATCCAGATAAACAGGCTCGTCGGTTCGCCGAGAGGATAGTCGAATTCCAACTGAAGCAATGCATCGAGGACTTGGAACTGGCTGAAGCGTACGGCCATACATGCCGCATGTGAGTCATGAAACAGGCTGTTCCCCCCAACAGATGTGGCCAGCGTGTATTCACTCAGGGGTAGGTAATCACTCAAGGTGAAGAGGGGCATACACTAAAACACTCAAATTAACTCTAAAGCTATAAATTTTTCAAGGCGAGCGAAAGCACGGAAGCAATCCCGACCATAATTAATAATGAAGCATCAAACCTAATTAAGTGCGCTCTCCTTATGTAATCTTTTTCGCATTCTCTCTAACTCTCTAAGTTCATCTATTGTAGATATTTTCTCCCAAGGCCCATAAAAACCAGCCTCCGGATACTCTGAAGACTCTTCACCCTCTAAAACGGTTATATATATATCGGATGCCTGCCCAACCATTCCATCTATTATTTTTATAAGAGTCAAAACGCCTTTCCGAAGTGACTCAAACTCATCGTCCGACATCTCGCGCTTTGACGAATCTAACTGACGAACACCTAAATCAACGCTTCGAATCTTCTCTTTCAGTAATAAATTCTGCGACTCCAAACTTGCATTGCGGATCCGCAGAGCCTCTATATCAGTGATAACACTCCCTGGCAATGTTCCAGACCTTGCCTCAACCGCCATGAAATCTTCAAGTATTTTACGATAGCTTATATTTCTTAAGAGGGTTACATGGCTTACGGGTTTGCACAGCTCATCACGTTCCGATTCGCTTTTATTGGCATGAACCTTGGCCTCAAACTCCGTTACCAGCTTGGAAACATCCCTAGCCAATCGGGTAACATTTACGTACTTAGCGTTAGATAACACAACCAGAGCCCGTTTGATGAAATCTACGCGTTGTTGCCGATGATTCTCTCTATATTCATCGAATGTGTCCTTCCTCGGGTTCAGCATCTTTTTCCTCCACGTGGCTGTGCCCGATCCGCTTCGTAATCAACAAATCGGGTCTCTCGGGCACCAGCGGCTTGGCTGCCGCCTGGCTAATCCTGAAGACGTCCATAACGTCCATAGCCCCTGAATTTACCATACTGCCAATTTGTGAGGCTAACGCTACGCCTGGGGTATGCTCGCTAACACTCAGAACGCTTTCGAGATCACCCTCACGCATTAGCAGCACAGCTCGGAGATAGGCGAATTTCGTATCCAGTTCAGAGCTAGTGGCATCAGGAAAATTCTGAACGTCGATCAGCCGCTTTACCACATACTCAGCATCAGTTAGCTCGACACGTTTGAAATGCTCGAGCAATTCATCCTTCCTGGCAACGAAGAAACCTGAATGCTGGCCGCCAAGCGCCATTTGGTACAACTGCTGCTCAATCGCTTCACACGAATACGCCTCCCGTGCATAGGTATCGTGATCTTGATTCAAGTTTTCAATCACTTGGCGGTCAGTAGCGCTGCGCTTGAGGTTTTTATAGTGCTTAAGCTTACGAAGCACTGCGGCCATTTCTTCCTTGAATTTGTCCTTTTCCGCGCTGATGGCAGGGAGATGAGAGACGCCTCGGATGGCATATTGACACAGTCCGCAAGGCCTTCCCGCGCCAAGCTCCTCAATAACCTCCTTAGGGCACTTGTTGTTAAAGGGACAGATATGGGTCGGGTTGAAGGCAAACCCCGTCCCCTTCTTCGCCCTCATGACTTCAATACCGGTTTGGTCTTCCTTCACACCGATTAAGCTAATCAAACCGTGCGTTTTAATAGCTTTCACGGGATCCGCCTTAATGTCTGCCGCCAAGCGTTCATTCAGCTTGATGACTGCGGCGGCCAACTCGGGAGCATCCGCCGCATTGAGACTGTCTGTGTTTTTTAGCAAATAGTTAGCAAGAAGCCTCTGATGGCTCGGAAGGTCATCCTCTTCAAAAACAGTGTAGTACCAAACGTGAGGCTCGGTTTGGCCTGTCATGTACTGCCCAACGATCCAGGCAGGCAAGAACCTGACAGCCTCAGAGACAAATCCAGCACGAAGACCATGTGGTGTGTAATCACTGACAAGATCATCCACAGTAATCTTTGAGAAATACTCTTCAGTGAACTCGACAGCAGTTTCTTCGCCCCACTTGGAGGCTCTCACCACCACAAGCTCCGTGATTTGCTCATCCTTCAACTGGCAATGAATAAAATACTGCAAAATCGACAACATCACCGGATAAAATCGATAATTCGCCCACCCTTCAGCTTTTTCCAAAGGCATCCTAAACAAAGGGCGAAACTGCCCAAACTTAGAGTCGATTTTCATGCCATACCAAAGTTTACCCTCGTAGCCAGGTGCAGTGCAGCGGGCATACCATTTTCGTTGCCTATCCAAAACAGCCATAATGTGACGCCCAACGATGGCTGTCCACTCTCCATGCGATTTGTCGCTACTGACAAAAAGTGGAGCAAGCTGGCTTTTGCTACTACGATCCAACATACAATCATAGCGATCCTTATCGAGCCAGATTATGTGTTGTTGACGCAGTCCCGTTTCGCACATCAGCTGGGTTAAGCGAACATGATTCGGCACTACACGCTGCTGCAGGCGCCCATCAAGTTCATATTCAAGTATCCGATAAAAACGAGGAATGAACTTCAGCGCATAAATTTTTCCATCACTATAAAAAATAGGACAGTAGTTCAGCTTAGTCTGATCAATGATCGTCAAAGGGCCATCCCCCTTGCCCCACATTGACTGCCACTCTGAAGACTCCTGTAATTCTGCGAGACTTGGCTGGTATAGTTTTCCACGAACTAGACCCGGCATAACACCGTCGGCCATAAGATTCAGGTGCATCACCAAGTATTCCAGAGAGTACAGAATGCTCAAAAACGCACCAAAGTAAGCACGCGGAATAGGCCGCTTAACGGTTCCGTTGCGCCTTTTGACGGGGGGGTAACATGCCGACGAAAAATTGTTACTGAAACGATCCGCCTTCGCGAGGGTAAATCGATTTTCCTCTACCCACTCGCAGTATTCGTCCGCGCAGAGCACGCGGGCGTACCAAGTATCATTGCCCCACTTATTAAACTTTGCGAATTCTTCCAAAAACCTCAAGAAAGTCATGGGTGGGACTTTAGTGAATACGAGAACCCCATTCACGAAATTTGCCTCGCGGGTAAAATACAAGGTGCAGTCAAAATCATTCAGACTGGCCGGATAGTCTCGCAGATGCCCGTCCCGAGCTAAGAAGAAATTCGGCAGATAAGTCGATAGGTATGCCAGAATGAGATTCAACAGAAGTATATAATTTTTTTCACGCTGTAAGCGCTTGGATTTTACATAAGAGCGAAAGGTTTCGTCCAAATGAGCGCAGAATTTTGCAACCTTTTTTGGCAATGCCGAGTATAACTTTTTTGAACCCTCCGCCTTATCGAACATACTTTTCAACCTATAAGGCTTCACCACATCAGCAAAAAGTGAACTAAGATGTAAGAGTCTCTTACCGTTGCCATATTCTATCGCAAGGCTTAAAGCCCTATCAGAAGGGGATGGGGCCTCAGGTTTCTTTCGACTTTCTCGATCAATCTTTTGAGCCTCTGCATTTTGACGCCTTACCGTGCTCACCGCCTCATCGACCATTTGACGAGCACTCGCATCCTCACCAGCGATAAAATGCAGCATCTGGAACACACGATACTGTACCAATGGTTTCTTACGACCCGTACCTTCGCGGTAAACAGCCATGCAATATTCTGGTGTTAAATCACCTGCGCAGTAAACCTGACCACTGAGCAGCAGCTTTGTCCAGCGGGTGTACAGTCTTTTGTTGAGATCGCGTTCCTTCGCCGTTGCATGGAGTTCATCATAGCGCAAGTGCTCTCTAATACTCTTCAGCAGATCAATTTCCCCCAAGGAAATAACCTTATCAAGTACGGAGTCCAAATTGGTTACACTTCTCACTGATAACGGAAGAACTACCTGCTTTCTCAGCCACATGAGGGTGAGTACCATTTTAAAAAAATTCGCCATTGCGACTTCTTGTTTGGGATTGCACAGCCTGAATTCCGGATGAACGTCGGCGAATTTCGCGTTGGGATCGTCAGTACAACAAGCAATCAGCGCCGCAAAATCTGCCCGCTTCCACCCTAGATAGTTGATCACCGAGGATTTGAAGAAATTGTTCAGGTAATATGTCACATTGGGCAATGTCCCAGACGAATACTGGCGATACAACTCAATCACCACCGTATATGCCTCATGAAACGCACGGCCGATCTGCGTAGTTGGGATTAGCCATTTCACGGTATTCTTATTAAAATAACTCACGCAATATGCTCACTCATAAATATATAATTTAAAAACAAAAACCCGAGGCCTAAGCTGGATATAAACCGCCTAATGTTTCGCGTCCTAGCCCCTAACAGCGGCTATTGTGATTGCCGTTACCGGGATCGAGAATCTATGGCTGTTTGTTAGCCGACTGCTCAAGCAGGACGATTTGCTGCTTCAAGTGCTCAATCTGCACCTTTGCCGTATTGAATCCACCGTCACGCATCCGCATGAGATTCATTGCTGCCATTGATGCGTGGAGCATGTGGCCGTCTTTACGGGCATACCTCTGCACAGAGGTTGCCGAAGAATGACCCAGTACCTTTTGCACAAAGCCGAGATCAAATCCGAAGGTACCTGGCCTAAAGGGGTTTGGACAATGGTTATGCAGGTAGTACGCATACATGTGACGAAGAGAATGGAAACCATAGCTCTCCCCCGTCAACGCCTTAGCGGCAGCGTTGAAACGCTCCCACACGGCCTGATAGGAAGACGGTATACCCTCGCCATTCAGAAGGTTCCTGAACAAGAATTGATGTGAGACAGGCCTGTGGCGGGAAGCCTCAAGCGAACGCTGCTCGGTGATATACAGATCGAGGTTGAACCAGAAGTGAGACGCGAAGGGTTCAATCAGGAAAGTCTCTGGAGTAGAGCGCCCCTTGTGTGGGAGCTTACTGATATCCACATCAGTCATAAATTTCGCAAGCTGTTCGACGCGAGTGTTTGGGTCGATGATCAAAACACTATTATCGAGCGGACTATCCTCGAAAAGTACCAAATCCGACATAAGCATTGTAAGTGCTTCTGATACTCGGCAACCGCAAGCGGCAATCAATGACCACAGAGTTTTGTCTCTAAGGCAAGTGCTGCTTTCGATGAGCTTCACGCACAGATCTATAGGGAAGACTTTTTCGTCTCCACCATTGATATCGGTATTTGCGATAGTCGAGGGTTTTGCGGTCGTCGCTAGGCCAACCAATCGGATTCGCTTCACCCCACCAGCGATGCATCCAGCTAACCAACTCTTGTTGCCGATGGCAGCTCTGACCTTCATTGGAGCCTCAGCGTACCGAGAGGTAATCGATGGCAACGCTGTGACCATAGTCTCACCTAAGTACCCAGTAGCTTGAAGCTGAAGCATCGCCTTTCTGAACTGCTCACTCGCATCAATGAAGTTATTAACAGCCGCAGTATTTTTGCGTAAGGAGCTTCCACCCATTTTACGGTTACCCAGCACCTTCGCTGCAGACCGGCTCAACTCGACGCTGCTATTAGTACCAAAAATGAGAAAGTTTTCGTAACCATCAATCGCCTCAGATAACAAAAACGGCGTCAAACCGCCTCTGAGCTCGCTGACGACCTGGATGTACTGAATGAACAAGAGCACTGCATGCCCGTAGGCTTTAACGGTGTTCCATTTCTTACGCTTGGATAGCTGAAATATCCAGTTGTCGTAGAACTCACTCATAGCTGGATCTGAGCACAGCAGACGGTACGTTGGTTTGCCGGAGCGGAAGGTTTCGAAGATCGTGATGGGATGGTGAACCATTGTAGCCATGAGCCTTCCCTTCTGATCGACTGTCTTCGGCTGACGCACTCGCGTTCCGCCGCAAAGGTGCAACAACCTGTTGCATTGGCAAACACAATGCAACAACGCGCAACATAATGCAACTACTCAGTTGCACATTTGATAACAGAATGAGGTTTTATTTTCTGCTCGTCAAAAAATGAGGACGAAAAAAAGGGCCTAGATTGCTCTAGGCCCTTCATTCATCGATGTTTGGCGGGAAACCAGGGATTCGAACCCTGGGTACGCTATTAACGTACGCCGGTTTTCAAGACCGGTGCATTCAACCACTCTGCCAATTTCCCGTGGTGCTCTTGACGCTTTTGGCGGTATGGCTCGTAACGTGCAACAGAGAGTATCCTTATATAAGAACTCTAGGACCTGTTACAGTCGGCAGTTTTCAAGACTGCTGCCTTAAACCACTCGGCCATACTTCCGTTTGCATTGCGGGCGCCATAATACCGGAATGAAACACGCTGTCAAACTCTCTGGGTGGCTGATTTCAAGTCGTCTGTTATGATCTTTGCAACTTCACATTTCAACCACCAGGAGCTTCGCCATGCGCGAACAGGATTACGCAGTTAATAACGGCGTGCAGGCCGATCAGCTAGAGGTTAGCCGCGTCCTGCGCAACACATACGGCCTTCTGGCTCTGACCCTCGCTTTCAGCGGTGTCATGGCTTTTGTCGCGCAGCAGATGCGCGTTGGCTACCCAAACATTTTCGTGGTGCTGATCGGTTTCTACGGTCTGTTCTTCCTCACCAATAAACTGCGCGATTCGGCGTGGGGCTTGGTGTCGGCGTTCGCGTTGACCGGTTTCATGGGTTTCCTGCTGGGCCCGATCCTCAACCGCTACCTGGGTATGCAGGGCGGCGCTGAAGTGGTCAGCTCGGCATTCGCCATGACGGCATTGGTGTTCGGTGGTCTGTCGGCTTACGTGCTGATTACCCGCAAGGACATGAGCTTCCTCGGTGGCTTCATCACCGCTGGCTTCTTTGTTCTGCTGGCAGCGGTGCTGGCGAGCATGTTCTTCCAGATCAGCGGCCTGCAGTTGGCGATCAGCGCTGGCTTCGTGCTGTTCTCGTCGGTCTGCATTCTGTTCCAGACCAGCGCGATCATTCACGGTGGCGAGCGTAACTACATCATGGCGACCATCAGCCTGTATGTATCGATCTACAACCTGTTTGTCAGCCTGTTGCAGATCTTCGGTATCATGAGCCGCGACGACTAATGAGTCGCCCTGCTTCAACAAAAAGCCCGCCTAGCGGGCTTTTTGCTGTCTAGTGCCCGTGAATTCTTTATCATTGGTCAAGTTTTCTGCTCAGAGCCTGTCATGAAGTTCGCGATCAATCTGTTCAGCGCAGCCCATGCGCCCTCCTCGCGCCGCGCCCTGCTGTTTGCGCAGGCGGCGCTGGCCGGGGGGCATGAGATTGTGCGGTTGTTCTTCTATCAGGACGGCGTTCACAGTGCTTCGGCCAATGTCGTCACGCCTCAGGACGAACAGGACCTGCCCTCGCAATGGCGCGAGTTCATCACCCAGCATCAACTTGACGGTGTGGTGTGCATCGCGGCCGCCTTGCGCCGTGGCGTGCTCAATGCCGAAGAGGCGCAGCGCTATCAGCGGCCCGCGGCCAATCTGCTCGCCCCGTGGGAATTATCCGGGTTGGGCCAGTTACACGACGCGGCGCAAACCGCTGATCGAGTGATCTGTTTCGGAGGGCCTTGAAGTGGCTAAATCAATGTTGATCATCAGCCGCCAGGCACCTTGGTCCGGACCGGGCGCACGCGAGGTGCTGGATATCGTATTGGCCGGTGGCGCTTATGATTTGCCCGTGGGCCTGTTGTTTCTGGACGATGGCGTCTTTCAGTTATTGCCGGAGCAGAACGCCAAGGCCCTGCAACAGAAAGACCTGACCGCCAACCTCAAGGCGCTTTCGATGTTTGGCGTGGAAGATATCTACGCCTGCGGCACGAGCCTTGCCGAGCGCGGCATCCTGCAGGAAGCGGTGGATGAGGACATTATTCAATTGCCGCAATCTGTAGAAATCGCCGCACTCATTGACCGCTACGATCACGTGATCACAATCTGATGTCGACTTTGCACGTTTTATCTCATTCGCCCTTCACCGACAGCCGCCTGACCAGTTGCCTGCGTCTGCTCGGCGCGGCTGACGGCGTGCTGCTGTGCGGCGACGCCACTTACGCGTTAGCGGACTCAACAGCGCCGCTTGAGGCGCTGCAGGCGCTAAGCGCTAACCAGGTATTTGTGCTTGAAGAGGATATTCAGGCGCGGAGCATGGCGGCGCCAGCCTGGGTGCGAGTCGTCGACTACCCAGGCTTCGTCGAACTCTCGATTCGCTTCGATAAGGTCAACACGTGGCTATGAACGAGTTGAACGTGTCGGGGCGAATCATTGCGCTGGATAAAGACGGGTTTCTGCAAAACCTTGATGACTGGTCGATGGATGTTGCCAATGCGCTATCCGGCCGGGAAGGTATTGAACTGAGCCCCGAGCATGTCGAAGTGCTGCTTTTGCTGCGAGATTTCTATAGCGAATTCCAGCTGTCACCCGCGACCCGGCCGTTGATCAAGTACACCGCCCTGAAGCTCGGTCCGGAAAAAGGTAACAGCATGCACCTTAACCGCCTGTTCAACGGCACTCCCGCCAAACTCGCCGCCAAACTGGCGGGCCTGCCAAAGCCGACTAATTGCATATGAACGACTACGCCCCGCTCGTCCTTGAAACACCCGCCGAACATCCGTTCGCCCAATTCGTCCGAATTCTGGGCAAAGGCAAACGTGGAGCCCGCAATCTGACCCGCGAAGAAGCACGGGAAGCCATGGGCATGCTCATTGACGAAAAGGTCGAAGAAAGCCAGTTAGGTGCTTTTCTGATGCTGCTGCGGCATAAGGAAGAAAGCCCGGAGGAATTGGCAGGCTTCACTGAGGCATTGCGCGAACGGTTGAACGCCCCGCCACTTCAGGTCGACATTGACTGGCCCACATATGCGGGCAAGAAGCGCCATTTACCCTGGTACCTGCTGGCGGCCAAATGCCTGGCTGAGAATGGGGTGCGGGTCTTCATGCATGGTGGCGGCGCGCACACTGCCGGGCGCTTGTACACCGAACAGTTGCTGGGTCTGCTGGGCATTCCGCTGTGCCGCAACTGGCATGCGGTGGACGAGGCGCTGCAACAGCATAATCTGGCGTTCTTTCCGCTGGGCGACTGGGCTCCGCAATTACAACGCATGATCGATCTGCGTAACACCCTCGGATTGCGTTCGCCGATTCACTCTCTTGCGCGCATCCTCAATCCGCTCAACGCACGGTGCGGCCTGCAAAGCATTTTCCACCCGGGCTACCAAAGCGTTCATCGTGATGCCAGCGGCTTGCTCGGCAATCACACCATCGTCATCAAGGGCGATGGCGGCGAGGTGGAAATCAATCCCGACACTATCAGCCATCTCTATGGCACCACCGACGGTCAGCCATGGGATGAAGAATGGCCTGCGCTTTCAGACCGCAGACATGTAAAGCCGGCAACTCTCGATCCGCAGCAGCTTGTCGCTCTATGGAAGGGCGAAATCGAAGACAGCTATCCGCAACTGGCACTGATTTCGACGATGGCGCTGGCCCTGCGTGGCTTGGGATTGCCTCGCCCGGAGGCATTTGCACAGGCTGAAGTGTTCTGGAAAAACCGGAATACATCAATTTAACCGATCATTACTCCCGATCCTTTGCGTTATTTGTTCGAACGAATCGGCCTAGACTCTCCTCCAACGCTTTAAGCACATCATTTTGGAGTTTGATATGGGCCTTCTCGTCGAAGGACGCTGGCAAGACCAGTGGTACGAAAGCAGCAAAGATGGCGCGTTTCAGCGTGAGCAGGCGCAACGCCGCAACTGGATCACTAAAGACGGTCAACCAGGACCGTCAGGTGAAGGCGGTTTCAAGGCCGAAGCCGGGCGCTATCATTTGTACGTATCCCTGGCCTGCCCTTGGGCCCACCGCACGCTGATTTATCGCAAGCTGAAAGGGCTGGAAAGCCTGATCGACGTTTCGGTGGTCAGTTGGCTGATGCGTGAACACGGCTGGACCTTCGATTCCGAAAAAGGCTCGACCGGCGATGCACTCGACAATCATGAATTCCTCTATCAGCGCTACCTGGCTGACACCGCCGACTACACCGGCCGGGTCACTGTCCCGCTGCTGTGGGACAAAAAACTGCAACGCATCGTCAGCAATGAGTCAGCGGAAATCATCCGCATGTTCAACAGTGCCTTTGACGACCTGACCGGTAATCGTCTGGACCTGTATCCAGACGCTCTGCAGTCGCCAATCAATGAGCTGAACGACCGTATTTATCCAGCAGTGAACAACGGCGTGTACCGCGCGGGTTTTGCCACCTCTCAAGGTGCTTATGAAGAGGCATTCGATGATGTCTTTGCCGAACTCGACGCGCTGGAAAAGCTGCTGGGCGAGAAGCGCTATCTGACGGGTGAATACCTGACTGAAGCAGACGTGCGTTTGTTTACCACCATCGTGCGCTTCGATCCGGTGTATCACGGGCACTTCAAGTGCAACCTGCGACGGATTTCGGACTATCCGAACCTTAGCAACTGGATGCTGGAGTTGTATCAGTGGCCGGGCATCACCGAAACGGTGGACTTCACGCATATCAAGCATCACTACTACGAAAGCCACGGCACCATCAATCCGACAGCTGTTGTGCCTAAAGGCCCGCAGCAGGATCTGGGCAGAGCACATGATCGTGAGCGACTGACGGGACGTGGGATCTGGAACAAGACAGGCGTGTGACCTTGGCACTGTCTCAACGCTATGACAGGTAGGAGGCAACTTGTTGGCGAGGGGTTTGCGCGGTGAATCAGGCCTCACGCCTCGCGAACAAGTTCGCTCCTACCAGTTGGCGCCGTGCTCAGATGCATTAGACCGTAGCCTGAGCACCTTCAAACCAGGCGAGTTTCTCGCGCAGCTTGACCACTTCACCCACGATCACCAATGTCGGCGCATGGACTTCATGCTCCGCCACCATTCGTGGCAAATCGGCCAAGGTGCCTGTAAACACCCGCTGACTGGAGGTGGTGCCCTGCTGAATTAAAGCTGCCGGCGTATCAGCGGATCGACCGTGCTTGATCAGTTGCTCGCAGATGATCGGCAGACCGATCAGGCCCATGTAAAACACCAAGGTCTGTGCAGGCGCTACCAGATCGCTCCACGGCAAATCACTGGTACCGTTTTTCAAATGCCCGGTGATGAAACGTACTGATTGCGCATGGTCACGGTGAGTCAGCGGAATACCGGCATACGCCGCGCAACCGCTGGCTGCCGTGATACCTGGTACGACCTGAAAGGGAATGCCGTGAGCGGCCAGTTCTTCGATCTCTTCACCGCCACGGCCGAAGATGAACGGATCACCGCCCTTCAACCGCAGAACGCGCTTGCCCTGCTTGGCCAGATCAACCAGTTGCTTGTTGATCTCGTCTTGCGGCACTGCGTGCTCCGCGCGGCGCTTGCCGACATAGACACGCTCGGCATCGCGTCGGCACAGATCCAGAATTGCCGGGGCCACGAGGCGGTCATACAGCACCACATCGGCCTGCTGCATGAGCCGTAGCGCACGGAAGGTCAGCAAGTCAGGATCACCCGGACCTGCACCTACCAGATAAACTTCACCGGGAGCATGCGGCGCATCGCCTGCAATCTTGGCGATCAGCAGACGCTCGGCTTCAGCGCCCTGCCCGGCCAGTTGCCGGTCAGCAATCGGGCCCTGGAAAACCTCTTCCCAGAAGGCGCGACGCTGAGTGACGTCCGGAAACAGATTCTTCACCTGACTACGGAAACGCGCCGCCAGCCCAGCAAGCTGGCCATAAGTCGACGGAATCCAGGTTTCCAGCTTGGCACGAATCAAACGCGCCAGCACCGGAGCGTCGCCGCCGCTGGAAACCGCGATGACCAGAGGCGAGCGATCCACGATGGCAGGGAAGATCACGCTGCACAGAGCAGGCGCATCCACCACGTTGACCGGTACACAACGCCGCTTGGCATCCTGAGACACCTGAGCGTTGAGAGGCTCGTCATCGGTGGCAGCAATGATCAGCACACAACCGTCCAGATCACTGACGTTGTAGCCACGCAAAATCAGATGCCCGCCACTTTTCTCAACCAGCTCACGCAGTTGTGGCTCGATCTCTGGCGCGACTACCCGAATTACAGCACCGGCCTCGGCAATGAGGCGGGATTTGCGCAATGCAATCTCGCCACCGCCCACGACCAGCACTTGGCTGCCACGCAGGTTATGGAACAGCGGCAGAAATTCCATCTAGCCGATGACCTCAAGGCCGCCCATGTAAGGTTTGAGCACGTCCGGCACACGGATCGAACCGTCAGCCTGCTGGTAGTTTTCCAGCACGGCAACCAGAGTACGGCCAACTGCCAGACCCGAACCGTTCAGGGTATGAACCAGTTCTGGTTTGCCGGTTTCCGGGTTGCGCCAGCGAGCCTGCATGCGGCGCGCCTGGAAATCACCGCAGTTGGAGCAGGACGAAATCTCGCGGAATTTATCCTGACTAGGAATCCAAACTTCCAGGTCGTAGGTTTTCACAGCGCTGAAACCCATGTCGCCGGTGCACAGCGCCAGCACGCGATAAGGCAGCTCCAGCAACTGCAGAACGCGCTCAGCGTTTGCAGTCAGGCCTTCCAGGGCTTCCATGGATTTTTCAGGCTCGACGATCTGCACCATCTCGACCTTGTCGAACTGGTGCTGACGGATCATGCCGCGGGTATCACGACCCGATGCGCCCGCTTCGCTGCGGAAGCAAGGCGTGTGAGCCACGAACTTCAAAGGCATCTGTTTGGCGTCGAGGATTTCGCCGGCCACGATGTTGGTCAGCGAAACTTCTGCGGTAGGAATCAGGTACAGATCCGCCTCGCCTTCACGGGAAATCTTGAACAGGTCTTCTTCGAACTTCGGCAGTTGACCGGTGCCCTGCAAGGCAGGTGCCTGAACCAGATAAGGCGTGTAGGCCTCTTCGTAGCCATGTTCGTTGATGTGCAGGTTGATCATGAACTGCGCCAGCGCACGATGCAGGCGGGCAATCGGGCCACGCAGCAAAGCGAAACGTGCACCGGACAATTTGGCGGCCGTTTCAAAATCCAGCCAGCCGTATTTCTCGCCCAGCGCAACGTGATCCTGAACCTGAAAGTCAAACGAGGCTGGCGTGCCCCAGGTGCGGACTTCAACGTTTTCGTCTTCGTCAGCGCCCACCGGTACCGACTCGTGAGGCAGGTTCGGCATGCTCAGGAGCATGGCGTCCAGCTCGGCCTGAATACCATCCAGCTCTTTCTTGCCGGTGTTGAGCTCTTCGGCCATGCGGTCGATGTCGGCCATCAGCGGTGCGATGTCTTCACCGCGTTGCTTGGCCTGACCGATGGATTTGGAACGGGAATTACGCTCGGCCTGAAGCTGTTCAGTGCGGGTCTGAACGGTCTTGCGCTGGGCTTCCAGCGCTTCGATGCGGGCAACGTCCAGTGTAAAGCCACGGGAAGCCAGGCGATCCGCTACGTCCTGAAGTTGGGTACGTAACAGTTTGGAATCGAGCATATCGTTCTCTCGTTTATCAAAGTCTGGTAAGGGACAGGCCAACCCATGTCGCGAGCAGCCCGCCGAACACGCTGATACCGGCATAGCCAAGGGCCAACGGCATTTGCCCGCTTTCAAGCAGGCGCAGCGTATCCAGTGAAAAGGATGAAAAGGTCGTAAGACCGCCAACAAAGCCGACGATAAGGCCGGCGCGAATCTCTATCGGTACTTCCGGGCGCAACAGGAACAGGCCATAAAGCACACCGATAATCAGGCAACCGACGATATTCACTGCCAGGGTTGCCGCGTAAAAATGCTTCGGCCAGTTCGCGCTGACCCACGTGCCAGCAGCGAAGCGCAATAATGTACCAGCGATACCGGCAATCGACACCGCAAGAATGGTTTTGAGCACTACTTTCTCCGCTGACGAGGGCTGGAAGCATCCAGAGCAGCCAGATGCCTGAGCTTTTCGCCGATTTTCAGCTCAAGACCACGGGGCACCGGCTGGTAATACTGACGCGGTTCAAGGTCGTCAGGGAAGTAATCCTCACCCGCGGCGTACGCATCCGGCTCGTCATGGGCATACCGGTACTCTTCACCATAACCCAGCTGCTTCATGAGTTTGGTCGGCGCGTTGCGCAAATGCAGCGGCACTTCCAGCGAGCCGTGTTCAGTGGCTTCGCGCATTGCAGCCTTGAATCCCATGTACACCGCGTTGCTTTTAGGCGCGCAGGCCAGATAAACAATCGCCTGAGCAACGGCTAGCTCACCTTCCGGACTGCCCAACCGCTCCTGAACATCCCACGCCGACATGCATAACGGCAACGCGCGTGGATCGGCATTGCCGATGTCTTCACTCGCCATGCGCACCACGCGCCGCGCCAGATACAACGGGTCGCAGCCACCATCGATCATGCGCGCAAACCAATACAACGCCGCATCCGGGTTGGAACCGCGAATGGATTTATGCAGAGCGGAAATCTGGTCGTAGAACGCTTCACCACCTTTGTCAAAACGCCGACGGCTGTCGCCCATCAGGCTTTGAAGTAGCTCCAGGCTGATTTCCGAGCCATCTTCAGCGAGGTCCGACGCGTTTTCCAGCAGATTCAACATGCGCCGACCGTCACCGTCGGCAGCGGCCATGAGCATGGCAAAACCTTCATCGCTCAGACTCAACTGATGCTTGCCCAGCCCGCGCTCTTCGGTCAGCGCGCGATTGACCAGCTTGCGCAGCGCGACTTCATCAAGGCTCTTGAGGACATACACCCGGGCCCGGGACAGCAGCGCGTTGTTGAGTTCAAACGAAGGGTTTTCGGTGGTCGCGCCAATAAAGATCAGCGTGCCGTCTTCGACATAAGGCAGAAAGGCATCCTGCTGGGACTTGTTGAAGCGGTGTACTTCATCGACAAACAAGATAGTGCGACGGCCGTATTGCCCGGCCTGCTGCTTGGCAACTTCTACCGCCTGGCGAATCTCTTTGACCCCGGCCAGTACCGCAGAAACCGTCTCAAAGTGCGCATCCGAGACTTTCGCCAGGAGCCGGGCCAGCGTGGTTTTACCCACACCGGGCGGCCCCCAGAAAATCATCGAATGCAGAGCACCCTGCTCAAGCGCCTCGCGCAAAGGCTTGCCGTGAGCCAGCAAATGCTCCTGACCGACGTACTCATCCAGATTGGTCGCACGCAAACGCGCGGCCAATGGTTGTGCAATCGGTTCACTTCGAAACAGGTCCATGGACAACCGTTAAAACCTCTTATTCCTGAATGACGTCAGCGCCTTTCGGAATCTGGAACTGGAATTTGCTCGCCGGGATCGCCTCATTGGCTTTCACGCCGGTGAACAGGATATTGGTGCGTTGGCCGACGCTGTCAATTAGCTGCATGTCATTGATCATGCCGTTACGGAACGACAGACGCAGGCTGTCGAACAGGGTGTCCTTGGTTTTAGGCTTGAGCGTGAAATCAATCACGCCGCCCGCTTCCTTGGCGGTGATATCAAAACTTTCGCTGATCTTCGACACATCACCGGACAACAACAGTGCCGGCGTCTGAGTCAGTCGCTGGTCGAGGGTCTTGATGGTGACCTGCTCCAGGTCCGGATCCCACAGGGAAACCTTCTTGCCGTCAGAAACCATCAATTGCTCTTGCGGCGCATCGGTGTGCCAGTTGAACAGGCCAGGACGCTGCAGGGCCATTTCACCCGAAGTTTCCTGCAACTGGGTGCCGCCGCCGTCCAGGGTCAACTGGGAAAAACGCGCAGTCAGGGTTTTGGACGTCTCCAGCAACTGAGTCAGACGAGCGACGTCTTTGCTGTCGGCGTGCGCCGGAATCGCGGAGAAAGTCAGTGCAGTTACCAACAACATGCGGAAAAGACGCATGGGAGTCCTCATTGAGTTCGGTGGAGTCTCGCCAGCTATCGACCGCTGGCGAGGCATTTATGGAAGTGCGCGATCAGTCGCGCATCGGGGCCGGCGCAATTACTTCACGCGAGCCGTTGGTATTCATGGAGGTCACGACGCCAGCCATTTCCATGGCCTCGATCATCCGGGCAGCACGGTTGTAGCCAATTTTCAGCTTGCGCTGTACCGCAGAAATCGAAGCCCGGCGGCTTTCCAGCACGAACTTGACCGCCTCGTCATAGAGCGCATCGCTTTCGCTGTCTTCGCCGCCCTCACCGCTGCCGCCGTCGAAGCCGCTACCGGCCTCCTCGACACCGGCCAGAATATCGTCGTTGTAATCCGGCGTGCCACGCAGCTTCCAGGCCTCAACCACGCGGTGTACTTCCTCATCGGAAACAAACGCACCGTGAACACGAATCGGCAAGCTGGTGCCTGGAGGCATGTACAGCATGTCACCGTGACCCAGCAATTGCTCGGCACCGCCCTGGTCGATGATGGTTCGCGAGTCGATCTTGCTCGACACCTGAAACGCCATACGCGTCGGGATGTTGGCCTTGATCAGACCGGTAATCACGTCAACCGATGGACGCTGGGTCGCGAGAATCAGGTGGATACCCGCCGCACGAGCCTTCTGGGCAATACGCGCAATCAGCTCTTCGACCTTCTTGCCGACGATCATCATCATGTCGGCGAACTCGTCCACCACCACAACGATAGTTGGCAGCTTGGTCAGCAGCGGCGCTTCATCATGAATACTTTCGCGCTTGTAGAGCGGATCGGCCAGCGGCGTGCCTGCGTCCTGAGCTTCCTTGACCTTCTGGTTGAAGCCGGACAGGTTACGCACGCCCATCTTCGCCATCAGCTTGTAGCGCCGCTCCATCTCGGCAACGCTCCAGCGCAAGGCATTGGCGGCGTCTTTCATGTCTGTGACGACCGGGCAAAGCAGGTGCGGAATGCCTTCGTAGATCGACAGCTCAAGCATTTTCGGGTCGATCATGATCAGCTTGGCGTCTTCCGGGCCAGACTTGAACAGAATCGACAGGATCATGGCGTTTACACCCACCGACTTACCGGAACCGGTCGTACCGGCCACCAGCAAGTGAGGCATCTTCGCCAGGTCGGTGATGACCGGCTTACCGCCGATGTCATGACCCAGTGCCAGCGTGACCGGCGACTTGGCGTTGTCGTACTCAGGGGTCGAAAGGACCTCGGAGAAACGCACGATCTGCCGGTCTTCGTTGGGAATCTCGATACCGACTGTGGTCTTGCCTGGAATGACTTCAACCACACGAACGCTGGTCACGGCCAGGGAACGCGCGAGGTCTTTGGCGAGGTTGGCAATACGGCTGACCTTGACGCCTGCTGCTGGCTGGATCTCGTATCGGGTAATCACCGGACCCGGATGAATGGAATCCACCGACACTTCGACGCCAAACTCCTTGAGCTTGATTTCCAGCAAGTGGCCAACGGCGGCGAGAGACTCAGGAGAATAATTGAGCTGCTTCTTTTCCGCCGGATCAAGGATCGAGATCGGAGGCAAGGTGCCTTCTACGGCGCTATCAACAAACAACGGTGCCTGTTTTTCCTTCAGTACACGCTTGCTTGGCTCCGGTGCCTTGGCAGGAGCAGGCGCAATGACGGCCGGAATATGGGTTTCACGAGCGGCCATATGCGTGCTCAAGGCCTTCTCGCGCTCGATCAGACGTTCTTTGGCCTTGGCCTGCTCACGACGATCAGAGGTAGCAGGCGCTACTACTTCGTTGACGCGGTCATCCACTTCACGCAGTTGTGCAACCATCTGCTTGCGTTCGTTACGCGCCGCCCACCAGTTGTTCACCGCGTCGTAAAACAGTTCGAACAGATCAAGGGTGATCTTGCCGGTCACATCCATGACCTTGAACCACGACAGATCGGTAAACACTGTAAGACCAAACAGGAACAAGGCAATGAATAACAGCGTACTGCCCTGGATATTCAGGGCCTTCTTGGCCATGTCACCAAGAATTTCACCGAGTACACCGCCAGCTGAGCCGGGAAAACCTGCCGCGAAATGAAAGTGAATATGCGCCAGCGCAGCACCAGCAAGCACCAGAAACACCAGACCTATCAGCCGCCATGAAAAAAGCCAGCCGCTCCACTGCCACGGTTCATGGCGATGACGAAACACCTGCCAGGCCTTGACGGCCAGCAACAGCGGGAAAATGTAGGCAAAGTAGCCCAGCACCATGAACAGGATATCGGCACAGAAGGCGCCAGCACGGCCAGCCGCGTTCTGAACCTCCACCGAGCTGCTGGTATGACTCCAGCCCGGGTCGTTCTGGTCGTAGGTCAGCAACGCCATCATCAAATACAGGCACAGCGCGCCAAAGGCGATCAATGCACCTTCCTTGAGCCGGTAGTGCAATTGCTGCCGCCAGAGCGGAACGGGGCTGGGTACTGCGGTGGATTTCTTCAAAACGCTTTTATTCCTGCGCTAGAGCGCGAACATCTGGTGATTGACTACCAACGACTGAATCTGCAAAACAATTTGCCATGCCATACAGCTTGAACGGCAGCTTGCAAAGCGCGCATTGTACGGATTTGTACGCCTGATGCCAC
This sequence comes from Pseudomonas sp. ICMP 561, assembly GCF_002699985.1. GTDB lineage: Bacteria > Pseudomonadota > Gammaproteobacteria > Pseudomonadales > Pseudomonadaceae > Aquipseudomonas > Aquipseudomonas quasicaspiana. The sequence continues at coordinate 231,556 of NZ_LKBT01000069.1, forward strand.
GGTAGCATCCTGCCTTGTAAACGGCGTTCTGGCCGGGTAGTTTCGGATTGTGCTGTCGGATGAAGCCAGCCTTGGCTGATGGTCAAACGCCCCTTGCTCGCCGAACATTAGTCTGGCGTGGACATGGCCCATCTTCAAGCCCCGCCGCAAACGTTGAATTTGAGCATGCATTCTCTTTTGTGACAAAGACTTATGCCGTATTTTTTAACCGAACGATCAATTGTCCATACGGCTTCACGTATCAAGGAGCACGCGCAAGACGCTTGCGTGCGACAGACGACCGATTATGACCACGACTGCCGTATGGAGTTGCAATCACGCTGCTTCCCCCGCCCTCCCCTTCCGTAAAGTGCTGCCCTATGCTGACCTGGCTAAAACGTGACAACCTGATTTTTCCGCCGCTGGAAAAGGCCTTGCGTGAACCCGATGGCCTGCTCGCGGCAGGGGGCGATCTGTCTCCCGACCGACTGGTGCAGGCTTATCGTCACGGCTGCTTTCCCTGGTTTCAGGATGGGCAGCCCATTCTCTGGTGGTCACCCGATCCAAGAACCGTGATCTTCCCTGATGAGCTCCATGTTTCACGCAGCCTTGCCAAACTGATACGTCAGGAGCGCTATCGCGTGACCCTCGATCAGAATTTCGCGGAGGTGATACGGGCGTGCGCCGGGCCACGTGCCTACGCTGACGGCACCTGGATTACCGGCTCAATCCAGGCCGCTTATCTGGAACTGCACCAACGCGGCTACGCCCACAGTGTCGAAGTGTGGGAAAACGAAGTGCTGGTTGGCGGGCTTTATGGACTGGCGATGGGGCAGCTGTTTTTTGGCGAGTCGATGTTCAGTCGGGCTGACAATGCCTCCAAGGTTGGCTTTGCCACGCTGGTGGAGCGCTTGAAAGCCTGGGGATTCGTGCTGATTGACTGCCAGATGCATACCAGTCACCTGCAAAGCTTCGGTGCCAGGTCCATTTCACGCAAAGCGTTTTCCGATTTCCTGACTCGCCATCTGGATCAGCCCAATAACGCCGACTGGCTGCCTAGGCGAGTTCAGCAGGCTGACATACACTCTTGATAACGATTTATTTTTTGCGGCGGGGGCAATCATGACAGAGCTGGCGCGGCTGAAGTTTTATGCCACTCAACCCCACTCGTGCAGCTATTTGCCGGAAGAGCAAGCCACCACGCTGTTTCTGGACCCCAGCCAGCCGATGGACGTGGAAGTTTACGCCGATCTTTCGGACATGGGCTTTCGCCGTAGCGGCGACCATCTTTATCGACCCCATTGTCAAAACTGCAGTGCTTGCGTGCCTGCGCGCATCCCGGTCGATCTTTTTTCGCCTGACCGGCAACAAAAGCGTATTTTCAAACGCAACGCCGACATTGAAGTGCGCTGCACTAAACCGCGTTTTACTGAAGAATATTTCGACCTCTACCAACGCTACATCGAACAGCGCCATGCTGACGGCGACATGTTTCCACCTAGCCGCGATCAATTTTCGACTTTTTTAGTACGCGACCTGCCGTTCTGCAGATTCTATGAATTTCGCCTGGATAATCGCCTGCTGGCAGTCGCTGTTACCGACGTACTGCCCAACGGCCTTTCTGCGGTTTATACCTTCTACGAACCCACTGAAGAACGCCGCAGTCTGGGGCGCTACGCCATTTTGTGGCAAATCGCCGAAGCTGCACGCCAGCAGCTGCATGCGGTGTACCTGGGCTACTGGATAAAGAACTGCCAAAAGATGAATTACAAGACCCAATATCGGCCCATCGAGCTGCTGACAAACCAAAGATGGATCACTCTTTATTGAAGACCTTGGCTTAACCGGCATTTTTCGGGCACAATGCACGCCGCTTTTGCCTGGCGCCACTTGCACCGGGCCACTCATTAGATACCGAGGGCTTTACTGCATGTCGAAAGAAGACAGCTTCGAAATGGAAGGCACTGTCGTCGACACCCTGCCCAACACCATGTTTCGTGTGGAGTTGGAAAACGGGCACGTCGTAACCGCGCATATCTCCGGCAAGATGCGCAAGAATTACATCCGTATTCTTACCGGTGACAAGGTGCGTGTTGAACTGACGCCCTACGACTTGAGCAAAGGGCGCATTACTTACCGCGCTCGATAAGCAAGTCTTAACAAAAACGCCCGGTTTCTGCCGGGCGTTTTTGTGTGCCCGGTTTTTACGTAGGACCGGCTTTAGCCGGGAGGGCAGTTTTCGCGACACCGCAAAACACACTGACCCCCTCCCGGCTAAAGCCGGTCCTACGACGATGCGATAACGCCAACAAAAAACCCCGCACCTCTTTCGAGATGCGGGGCTTTTATGGCCCGATAAGACCTAGGCCATTTCTGCTGTGGTTTCGTAGTCGAAGGTGATCTCGCCGTCCCTGAAGTCGATGTGTACCACACCGCCATGGTCGGCCAGCTCGCCAAACAGGATCTCCTCGGCCAACGGACGCTTGATCTTGTCCTGAATCAAACGCGCCATTGGACGGGCACCCATTGCGGCATCGTAACACACCTTGTGCCAGATAGCTTCTCGCCGCCTCGGTTACCTCAAGCAGCACACGCTTGTCTTCCAGCTGCGCCTGAAGCTCGGTGAGGAACTTGTCCACCACGCTTTTGATGACCTCATGACTGAGGCGACCAAATTGAATGATGGTGTCCAGACGGTTGCGGAACTCAGGCGTGAAGCTCTTCTTGATGACTTCCATCGCATCAGACGAGTGGTCCTGATGAGTAAAGCCAATCGAAGCCCGGGCCGCCGACTCAGCACCAGCGTTAGTGGTCATGATCACGATCACATTACGGAAGTCCGCTTTGCGCCCGTTGTTATCGGTCAGCGTCCCGTGGTCCATCACCTGCAAGAGCAGATTGAAGACTTCCGGATGTGCTTTCTCGATTTCATCGAGCAGCAGCACGCAATGCGGCTGTTTGGTGATCGCTTCGGTCAGAAGACCGCCCTGATCAAAACCGACATAACCTGGCGGAGCGCCGATCAAGCGAGAAACCGTGTGCCGCTCCATGTATTCGGACATGTCGAAACGCACCAGCTCGATACCAAGAGCCTTGGCCAACTGACGAGCGGCTTCGGTCTTGCCGACACCGGTAGGACCGGCGAATAGGAACGAACCCACTGGCTTGTCAGGTGACTTCAGGCCAGCGCGAGACAACTTGATCGCGGTGGAAAGTGAATCAATCGCCGCATCCTGACCAAATACGGTCAGCTTCAAATCTCGCTCAAGATTCCTCAGCAACTCCTTGTCGGAGCTGTTGACGTGCTTAGGCGGAATTCGTGCGATTTTCGCGACGATGTCTTCAACCTGCGCCACTTCGATACGTTTCACACGCTTCTCGACCGGTTGCAGGCGCTGGTAAGCCCCCGCCTCGTCGATCACATCGATCGCTTTATCGGGCATGTGACGGTCATTGATATAGCGCGATGCCAGTTCAGCAGCGGCACGCAAGGCTTCATCGCTGTACTCGATGTCGTGATGCGACTCGAAACGCCCTTTGAGGCCTCTCAGGATGCCGATGGTGTCTTCAACCGACGGCTCCGAGACGTCGACCTTCTGGAAGCGCCGAGCCAAAGCCCGATCTTTTTCGAAGATGCCACGGAATTCCTGGAAGGTCGTCGAGCCGATGCAGCGAATATCACCTGACGAAAGCAGCGGTTTGAGCAGATTCGACGCATCCATCACACCACCGGACGCAGCACCTGCGCCAATGATCGTGTGGATTTCATCGATAAACAGGATCGCGTGAGGACGCTTTTTCAGCTCGCCGAGCAACGCCTTGAAGCGCTTCTCGAAATCACCGCGATATTTGGTGCCCGCCAGCAGTGCTCCCAGATCAAGGGAATACACCACACTATTGGCCAGTAGATCAGGCACCTGATTGTCGACAATACGCTTGGCCAGACCTTCAGCAATAGCGGTTTTGCCAACACCAGCCTCACCGACCAGAAGCGGATTGTTCTTGCGACGACGCGCCAGAATCTGCGCGACTCGCTCGACTTCCTGCTCACGACCAACCAGAGGGTCAATACGCCCCTGACGCGCTAATTCGTTAAGGTTGCTGGCATACGCATCCAGCGGATTACCTGAAGCAGAAGACTCACCACCCTCGTCGTCCTGCATATCTTGCTCACCTTCAGAGTGATCGCCCTGCCCAGGCACTTTGGATATGCCGTGGGCAATGTAGTTGACGACATCTATGCGCGCCACGCTCTGCTGCTTGAGCAGAAACACTGCCTGGCTTTCCTGCTCACTGAAAATTGCAACCAGCACGTTTGCGCCGGTGACTTCACGCTTGCCCGAGCTCTGTACATGGAATACAGCACGTTGCAGGACGCGTTGGAAGCCCAGGGTTGGCTGGGTCTCGCGATCCTCGTCATGGACGGGAATCAGCGGCGTGGTGGAGTCGATGAACTCCTGCAAATCATGCTTGAGCTTATCGAGGTTTGCGCCGCAGGCACGCAGAACAGTGGCGGCAGCCTCATTGTCCAATAAAGCCAGCAGAAGGTGCTCGACAGTCATGAATTCATGACGTTTCGAACGAGCCTCCTTGAAGGCCAGATTGAGGGTGACTTCGAGCTCACGGTTTAACATAGCTTCACCTCATACCCAAGTGGTCGGCGATTAACCGTCCTTCTCGATCTCACAGAGTAGCGGATGCTGGCTTTCCCTGGCGTATTGGTTGACCTGCATTGCCTTGGTCTCGGCGATGTCGCGGGTAAACAATCCACATACTGCCCGTCCCTCTGTATGGACGGCCAGCATGACCTTGGTTGCCAGCTCACGATTCAGGTTGAAGAACACCTCGAGCACTTCGACAACGAAATCCATCGGGGTGTAATCATCATTAAATAAAACCACCTTGTACATCGGCGGCGCCTGTAATGTCGGCTTGGCATCCTGAACCGCGATGCCAGCCGCGTCATCCTCATGGGAATCCGGACTGTCCTGATTTGATATTAGTCGAATCTTGCTGATTGCATGCATGGAAAGAAAAGTTCGTAAAGGGCGGATTGAATAATGAGTCGCAGTCTGACCGGTTTTCAAATGGACCGCCGCGTGACCTTGACTATCGGCTAATCAGTGTTACAAACAATAGAACCCACATTGGGTAAAAAGGGTCCGCGCAGTCAACCAAAATTTTTTTCGGTCCGGCGGATGAGGTTGATGATACTCCCAACGGAGTCCTTTGCAGAAGGATATGACTATGTATAGCGGTAAGGTCAAATGGTTCAATAATGCGAAAGGCTATGGCTTTATCGTGGAGGACGGGAAGTCCGAGGACCTGTTCGCCCACTATTCTGCTATCAAAATGGACGGCTACAAGACCCTCAAGGCAGGTCAGCCCGTCAACTTTGAAATCATCCAGGGCCCCAAGGGTATGCATGCTGTAGAGATCAAGGCGGCAATCACAAACGAGCCAGCGGGGTCGCCCAGCCCTGTCACCACCCGGGCAGGATTGCAGGAGAAGGTCACCGCCTGATCCGAAAACCTGCCAGATATGCCAATCCTGAAAAATCGGCCGGTCCAGTTATCTGAACCGGCCGATTTCGTTTGTAACGCCTGTTTACAGATGCTCTGCGCGTGTACCGCGAGCCCGCGCTTCCCGCCTACCTCGACCAACGGCCAATACCTTATGCGACCTCAAGCGCTTAGCATTAATGCTTAGCGCCAAGGGTTTGATATACTCCCGCCGTGACTAACGGGTCATAGGGGCGAACCAGTCTGGAAAGAGACTTTGCGCCCTTGTATGCGTTGGGCAGCAACTGCCGTCCGACCGCTTGACGCTCGACTGATGCACCTACCATCATCATCGCGAATAAACCTCGACTCAGGCTCAAGAAAAAGAGACTGCGAGCAAAGTGCATACCCTGCGCGCATCGAGATTTTGTGCATGCTCAGCAAAACAGAGAGTTCATACGAAATGTCCAACCGTTCGAAGATCATCTACACCTTTACCGACGAAGCTCCAGCACTCGCCACCTACTCGCTTCTTCCTATCATCGAAGCCTTCACTGCCTCCTCTGATATCGACGTTGAAACGCGAGACATCTCTCTGGCGGGCCGCATTCTTTCCAGCTTCCCTGAATCCCTGAGCGCTGATCAGCAAATCGGCGACCACCTCGCCGAGCTGGGCAAGCTGGCTACCACACCAGAAGCCAACATCATCAAGCTGCCAAACATCAGCGCCTCGGTCCCTCAACTCAAGGCGACCATCAAAGAACTGCAAGACCTGGGCTTCAAGATCCCTGACTACCCTGAGTCGCCGAGCACAGACGCGGAAAAAGACGTCCGTGCGCGCTACGACAAGACTAAAGGCAGCGCCGTGAACCCGGTTCTGCGTGAAGGCAACTCGGACCGCCGCGCACCGTTGTCGGTCAAGAACTACGCTCGCAAGCACCCGCATAAAATGGGCGCCTGGGCTGCAGACTCGAAATCCCACATTGCCCACATGAGCAATGGCGACTTCTACGGCAGTGAAAAGGCCGTTCTCATCGGCGCTGCCGATAACGTCAAAATCGAATTGATCGCTCAAGACGGCACAGCCACCGTTCTGAAAGAAAAGACCGCCGTGAAAGAAGGCGAGATCATCGATTCTTCGGTCATGAGCACCAAAGCCCTGCGCAGCTTCATCGCATCGGCTATCGAAGATGCCAAGGCGCAAGGCGTGCTGCTGTCGGTTCACTTGAAAGCCACCATGATGAAGGTCTCCGACCCGATCATGTTCGGCCAGATCGTCGCCGAGTACTACAAGGACGCGCTGACCAAGCACGCCGATGCACTCAAGCAAGCCGGCTTCAACCTGAACAACGGTATCGGCGATCTGTACGACCGTATCAGCGCGCTGCCTGCCGAAAAACAGGCTGAAATCAAGGCTGACATCCAGGCCGTGTACGCAGTACGCGCCCCACTGGCAATGGTCAACTCGGACAAAGGCATCACCAACCTGCACGTGCCAAGCGACGTGATCGTCGACGCATCGATGCCGGCCATGATCCGTGACTCGGGCAAAATGTGGAACGCTGCTGGCGAACTGCAGGACACCAAGGCCGTGATCCCGGATCGTTGCTACGCAACCATCTACCAGGCTGTGATCGACGACTGCAAGAAAAACGGCGCTTTCGATCCGACCACCATGGGCAGCGTGCCAAACGTTGGCCTGATGGCGCAAAAAGCTGAAGAGTACGGCTCCCACGACAAGACCTTCCAGATCGCCACTGCTGGCGTTGTCCGTGTATCGGACAGCAGCGGTAAAGTGCTGATGGAGCAAAACGTCGAAGAAGGCGATATCTGGCGCATGTGCCAGGTCAAGGACGCGCCGATCCAGGACTGGGTCAAACTGGCCGTCAACCGCGCTCGCGCCAGCGACACCCCTGCGGTGTTCTGGCTGGATCCGGCTCGTGCTCACGACGCCGAGATGATCAAGAAAGTCCAGAAGTACCTGGCCGATCACGAGACTGCCGGTCTGGATATCCGTGTGATGTCGCCGGTAGAAGCCATGGCGTTCACCCTGGAGCGCACTCGCGCTGGCAAGGACACCATTTCGGTCACCGGTAACGTACTGCGCGACTACCTGACTGACCTGTTCCCGATCATGGAACTGGGCACAAGCGCCAAGATGCTGTCCATCGTGCCGCTGATGAACGGCGGTGGTCTGTTCGAAACCGGCGCGGGTGGTTCGGCTCCGAAGCACGTTCAGCAACTGGTTGAAGAAAACTTCCTGCGTTGGGATTCCCTGGGTGAGTTCCTGGCTCTGGCCGCTTCTCTGGAGCACCTGGGCAATACCTACAACAACCCGAAAGCCCTGGTTCTGTCGAAGACTCTGGATCAGGCAACCGGTGAGTTCCTGGACCGCAACAAGTCGCCTTCGCGCAAAGTCGGCAACATCGACAACCGCGGCAGCCACTTCTACCTGGCGCTGTTCTGGGCTCAAGCCCTGGCCGCACAGAATGACGACGCAGCCCTCAAGGCACAGTTCAGCCCAGTGGCGAAAACCCTGGCCGACAACGAAGAAAAAATCGTTGCCGAACTGAACGCTGTACAAGGCAAGCCAGCGGAAATCGGCGGTTACTACTACCCGAACCCTGAGTTGACCAGCAAAGTCATGCGCCCAAGCGCAACCCTGAACGCAGCGATTGCTTCGCTGAACTAAGGTTTTTGCTGCACACGAACCCCGGCCTTGTGCCGGGGTTTGCGTTTTCGTCTTGCGCCTGTAGGAGCGCGCTTGCCCGCGATTGCGTCAGACCAATCGATAGTGATGTCGTCTGATACGACGCAATCGCGGGCAAGCGCGCTCCTACACAGACTGTGTGAAAACGTAGCGAGCGACGGCAAGACAAGGCAAAAACAGCCGAAAAAGCGGAGTCTAGGTGTTCTAAATGAGCATTTTTCGGCTGTTTTTAACGCAGTATTGCCGAGCGCAGTAGTTTTCACACAGTCTGTACAGGCGCAAAAGCAAAAATCCTGTACTGAGCACCCACCCCATGAACTGGCAAGCCCACGTCACCGTCGCCACGATCGTCGAAGATCAAGGCAAATTCCTTTTTGTAGAAGAACTCAAGGGCGGCAAGGCAGTACTCAACCAGCCTGCCGGGCATCTTGATCCAGACGAATCCCTGCAGCGCGCCGCTGTACGCGAAACCCTGGAAGAAACCGGCTGGGACGTCGAACTGACCAGCGTCATCGGCATTTATCTGTATACCGCGCCGAGCAACGGTGTGACCTATCAGCGCATCTGCTTTGCCGCCAAACCGCTGCGCCACAATCCAGAGTATCAACTGGACGACGGCATCATCGGCCCGCTGTGGCTGACCCGGGATGAACTTGTGGCCCAACAGGAACGCTGGCGCAGTGAGCTGGTACTGCGTTGCGTGGACGATTACCTGAACGGCGAACACTTCAGTCTCGACCTGCTACGCGACAAGGCGTGAGACTCCCGCCGCCGGGCCTGTTAGAATCGCGTCCTTTTCGAAGCTACCCATTGAATTCCTATGCCTGATTCAACCCTTTCCGATACTGCACAGAAGCGCGTCATCGTCGGCATGTCCGGCGGCGTAGACTCTTCGGTTTCTGCCGTTCTGCTCATGGAGCAGGGCTATCAGGTGGAAGGCCTGTTCATGAAGAACTGGGAAGAAGACGATGGAACGGAATACTGCACTGCCCGTGAAGACCTGGCCGACGCCCAGGCCGTGTGCGACAAGATCGGTATCAAACTGCATACCGCCAACTTCGCTGCTGAATACTGGGACAACGTGTTCGAGCATTTCCTGGCCGAATACAAGGCCGGTCGCACGCCGAACCCGGACATCCTGTGTAACCGCGAAATCAAGTTCAAGGCGTTCCTCGATTACGCCCTGATGCTCGGCGCTGACCTGATTGCCACCGGTCATTACGTGCGCCGCCGGGATATCGATGGCCACACCGAACTGCTCAAGGGGCTGGACCCTAACAAGGACCAGAGCTACTTCCTGCACGCAGTCGGTGGCGATCAGATCGCACGAACCCTGTTCCCGGTCGGAGAACTGGAAAAGCCAGAAGTACGTGCCATCGCTGAGAAGCACGGTCTGGCGACGGCAAAAAAGAAAGACTCAACCGGCATCTGCTTCATTGGCGAACGTCGTTTCACCGATTTCCTGCGCCAGTACCTGCCCGCTCAACCCGGCGAGATCAAGACCACCGAGGGTGAAGTCATCGGTCGCCACAGCGGCTTGATGTACCACACCATCGGCCAGCGCCAGGGCCTGGGCATTGGCGGCCTGAAAGACGCCAGCGATGACCCGTGGTACGTGCTGGTCAAGGACCTTGAGAACAACGAGCTGATCGTGGGTCAGGGCAACGATCACCCCTGGCTGTTCTCCAGGGCCCTCGTGGCTTCGCAGATCTACTGGGTCAACCCGATCGACCTGAGCACGCCGCGTCGCCTGACGGCTAAAGTGCGCTACCGCCAAAGCGATCAGCTTTGCACGCTGGAGCAGACCGCCGACGGCTATCGCGCCACCTTCGACGAACCGCAACGCGCCGTTACACCGGGCCAGTCCGTGGTGTTTTATGACGGCGAAATCTGCCTGGGCGGCGGCGTGATTGAAATCGCCGAAGCCTGGCACAGCAAGGACAAGCGTTGATGACCCCGATTCAGGAGCAATTGGTCGCACTGGCTGGCGTATTTCAGGCCGCCGTACTGGTAGACCGCATAGCCAAGACCGGTCAGAGCAGCGAAGCAGTCCTGGGCTGCATGCTCGGCAGCCTGCTGGTGCAGGATCCCAAAGACACGCTGGACGTTTACGGTGGCGACGACCTGAACCTGCGCGAAGGCTACCGCGCCCTCGCCAGCGCACTGGAACGCGATCCGTCGACGCTGCAGCGCGAACCTCTGCGTTACGCCCTGTCGATGCTGGGCCTGGAAAGACAACTGGCCAAGCGCGACGACATGCTGCAAACCGTAGGCAACCGCCTGCCACAAATCCAGTCTCAGGTTGAACACTTCGGCATCGCCCACGAAAACGTTATCGCGGCCTGTGGCGCTTTGTATCAGGACACCCTGAGTACCCTGCGCCAGCGCATTCAGGTGCATGGCGACATGCGCAACCTGCAACAGCCGAGCAATGCCTCGAAAATCCGCGCCCTGCTGTTGGCAGGTATTCGCTCTGCTCGCCTGTGGCGACAAAATGGCGGCCATCGCTGGCAACTGGTCGTAAGCCGTCGCAAGTTATTGAAAGAACTGTACCCATTGATGCATGGCTGATTCGCCACGCATTTGCAGAAACTGCTGACAAACATCGCGTGACATACGCTGGTCAGGCCGACCCGATCCAGCCTGGTTTTCATGTATGATACGCGCCCCTTTTCGTTGCCTGACTGTCCGAGAGCACCCTATGCAGCTTTCTTCGCTCACTGCGGTTTCCCCTGTTGACGGCCGCTACGCCGGTAAAACCGAGGCCTTGCGCCCCATTTTCAGCGAATACGGTCTGATCCGTTTTCGCGTCATGGTTGAAGTACGCTGGCTCCAGCGTCTGGCCGCACACCCTGAAATCACTGAAGTCCCAGCGTTTTCAGCTGAAGCCAACGCCATCCTCAACACGCTGGCGGAAGACTTCTCGATCACCCACGCCGAGCGCGTGAAGGAAATCGAGCGCACCACCAACCACGACGTCAAGGCCGTGGAATACCTGCTCAAGGAACAGGCTGCCAAGCTCCCTGAACTGGACAAGGTGAGTGAGTTCATCCACTTCGCCTGCACCAGCGAGGACATCAACAACCTGTCCCACGCCCTGATGCTGCGCGAAGGCCGCGACAATGTGATGCTGCCCCTGATGCGCAAGATCGCTGATTCGATCCGCGAGCTGGCCATCCGTTTTGCTGACGTTCCAATGCTGTCGCGCACCCACGGTCAACCAGCCTCCCCGACGACTCTGGGTAAAGAACTGGCCAACGTTGTGTACCGTCTGGAGCGTCAGATCGCCCAGATCGCTGCGGTACCGCTGCTGGGCAAGATCAACGGTGCAGTCGGCAACTACAACGCACACATCTCGGCTTATCCGTCCATCGACTGGGAAGCCAACGCGCGCGCCTTCATCGAAGACGAACTGGGTCTGGGCTTCAACCCTTACACCACGCAGATCGAACCGCACGACTACATTGCCGAGCTGTTCGACGCCATTGCGCGCTTCAACACCATCCTGATCGACTTTGACCGTGATATCTGGGGCTACATCTCCCTGGGTTACTTCAAACAGCGCACGATTGCTGGCGAAATCGGTTCGTCGACCATGCCGCACAAAGTCAACCCGATCGACTTCGAAAACTCCGAAGGCAACCTGGGTATCGCCAACGCACTGTTCCAGCATCTGGCGAGCAAACTGCCAATCTCCCGCTGGCAGCGCGACCTGACCGACTCCACCGTGCTGCGTAACCTGGGCGTCGGCTTCGCCCACAGCGTTATCGCTTACGAAGCCACCCTCAAGGGCATCAGCAAGCTGGAGCTCAACGAGCAGAAAATCGCCGCTGATCTGGACGCGTGCTGGGAAGTCCTGGCTGAGCCGATCCAGACCGTCATGCGTCGCTACAACATCGAAAACCCGTATGAGAAGCTGAAAGAGCTGACACGCGGCAAGGGCATCAGCCCTGAAGCCCTGCAGACGTTCATCGACACGCTGGACATGCCTGCCGAGGCCAAGGCCGAGTTGAACAAACTCACTCCGGCCAATTACATCGGTAATGCGGTAGCTCAAGCACAGCGCATCTGACAGAAGCACACCATTGCACACGCCCGGCAGTGCCGGGCGTTTTTATTGCAGTCTCGAAAAGACAAACTTTCAATAGGTTACACATGAATCCTGATATTCCTCTTCAACTTCTGGGCGGCATCAGCGCGCGCGTTTTCCTGCGTGATTACTGGCAGAAAAAACCGCTGCTGATCCGTCAGGCCCTGCCAGACTTTCAGAGCCCGATCGATCCTGACGAGCTGGCTGGCCTGGCCCTGGAAGAAGAAGTCGAATCGCGACTGGTCATCGAAAATGGCGAGCGCCCATGGGAACTGCGTCGCGGTCCGTTCGCGGAAGACGAGTTCAGCAAGTTGCCGGAAAAGGACTGGACCCTGCTTGTGCAAGCCGTTGACCAGTTCGTGCCGGAAGTCAGCGAACTGCTGGAAAACTTCCGCTTCCTGCCAAGCTGGCGCATCGATGACGTCATGGTCAGCTTCGCCGCACCGGGTGGCGGTGTCGGCCCGCATTTCGACAACTACGACGTGTTCCTGCTACAGGGCCACGGCAAGCGTCACTGGCAGATCGGCCAGATGTGCGACTCCGATAGCCCGCTGCTGCAACACGCCGACCTGCGAATCCTGTCTGACTTCCAGATGACTGAAGAGTGGACGCTGGAACCGGGCGACATGCTTTACCTGCCGCCGCGCCTCGCCCACTGCGGCGTCGCCGTTGATGACTGTCTGACTTATTCGGTCGGCTTCCGCGCCCCGAGCGCTGCCGAAGTGTTGACCCATTTCACCGACTTCCTCAGCCAGTTCACGCCTGATGAAGAGCGCTACACGGATGCAGATGCCCAACCGGCCAACGATCCTCATCAGATCCAGCACGACGCGCTCGACCGCCTGAAAGCCTTGCTGGCTGAACACATGGGCGACGAGCGCCTGCTGCTGACCTGGTTCGGCCAGTTCATGACAGAACCACGCTACCCGGAACTGGTAACAGGTCCGGAGCTGGAAGAAGAAGACCTGCTGAGCAGCCTGGAACAGGGCGCAGTTCTCATTCGCAACCCAAGCGCACGCCTGGCATGGTCCGAAGTTGATGACGACCTGCTACTGTTTGCCAGTGGCCAGAGCCGTTTGCTGCCGGGCAGCCTGCGGGAACTGCTGAAAATGATCTGCGCTGCCGATGCCCTGCACAGTGACAACCTCGGCCAATGGTTGGCCGATGAAGAAGGACGCAACCTGCTCTGTGAGCTGGTAAAACAAGGAAGCCTGGGGTTTGCCGATGAATAGAACCAACGTGCGTGTTGCCGACTGGCACAAAGACAACGCTGACATCCGCCGTGTACGCGATGCTGTGTTTGTTGCTGAGCAGTCGGTGCCGCCGGAGCTGGAATGGGATGCTGAAGACATCGACGCTATTCACTTTCTGGCACTGGAGGGTGACTTTGCCATTGGCACAGCCCGCCTGTTGCCGGACGGTGAAATAGGTCGGTTGTCAGTGCTCAAGGACTGGCGCGGCATGAACGTCGGTGAAGCGCTGCTCAGCGCCGTCATCAACGAAGCCGAGCGACGTGATCTGAGGCAACAAAAACTCAGTGGTCAGGTACAAGCCGTGGAGTTTTACGAACGCTTCGGCTTTACCGTCGTCAGTGAAGAGTTTCTTGAGGCAGGACTGCCTCACGTGAATATGACCCGCCACTCAGGCTGAAAGACCTGAATTGACGCCCTGCCCGCCTGCGCCAGCTGTCTATGCTGGTAAAGGTCGGCAGGGCGTTTTGCATTGGAAGATTCAACTTGCGCCTACGCAGGCCGACAAACTGGCAAACTCAGGTCTTTTAAGACGTTCCAGGAGATTGGATTTATGTTCCTGCGCCCCCTGCTTACCTCGCTGCTGCTGATATGTAGTGTCGGTGTCATGGCCGCTACCGAAGTGGTTCCCCTCAACTACCGGACCAGCGATGACCTGCTGCCAGTGGCCAAATCCTTCCTCGGCCCGGACGGTACGGTCAGCGCTTATAACAACCAGCTGATCGTCAATGCCGAGCCGCGCAAAATCGAAGAACTGCGCGCGTTGCTCTCACAACTTGATGTCGCCGCCAAACGCTTGCTGATCAGCGTCGACACCAGCGATAGCGCTTCACGTAGCAGCAATGGCATCAATCAGAACCGCGTCATCAACTATGGCACTGCCAGCCGCGAGGGTGGCGTGCAACAGGTGCAAGCCAGCGAAGGCACGCCAGCGTTGATTCAGGTGGGTCAGAGCGTGCCCGTTACAACGTCACGGACCGACAATTACGGCTATGCCCAGAGCAACACCGAATATCGCAACGTGACTCAGGGCTTCTACGTTACAGCCAGCGTGACCGGCGACATCGTGCACCTGAACATCAGCACCAATCGGGATCGCGTCAGCCAGGAACGGTCCGACACCTTCAAGGTCCAAAGTACCGACAGCCAGGTCAGCGGCCGCCTCGGTGAATGGATCACTCTGGCGGGCGTGAGCGATCAGTCAGTTGCTGACCGCCAAGGCAATACGCAGCAGTATTCAACCCAGGGTCGAGAGGACATGACATTGCGCGTCATGGTGCAAACCCTTGAGTGAGAAGGCTCCCGCAAAATCGGGCACTACAGGGCCTTTTACTGACTGATCAGTCGCACCGAGGCAAATATGTAGTGATCATAAAAAAGCACTACAAAACGTTTGACTGGCCAAAAATGGCGAGGCATGATTGCCTCGCTCCCGCTAATCAGAGGCCCTGAAAAGAGCCTTCGGGTCGCGCTCAAATCCTACGAGCCGATTCGTGTCTGTATCGCCCACAAGGCAGTTTGACGAGGTTGCGACTGGAACGAAGTTGTCCTGAGGGACGGAAGCGTATTACGGTCCATCGGCAAAGCTGCTGAGTGACGAAATCGGGCGTCTCTGATGCTCGATTGCACGCCACAGCTACGCCCTGAACTCGCCTTTCCCGCCTCGAACGACCTCTTCCCGCCGCCACCGCGCAAATCAGGCTCATAGTCAGACATCTGATCAGCGAGCAGCCATCCATTTGCCTTCGATATCCGGGCGTTTTGGCGGAGCAGGACATTCCAACAAAACTTATGTGAAAGGGGTTTCGCTCATGGCACTGACACGCGAACAACAAATAGCAGCTCTCGAGAAAGACTGGGCTGAAAATCCGCGCTGGAAAAATGTGACCCGTACGTATTCCGCCGCTGACGTCGTCCGCCTGCGTGGCTCGGTTCAACCTGAACACACGTTCGCCAGGAATGGCGCAGAGAAGCTCTGGAATCTGGTCACCCAAGGTGCCAAGCCTTCCTTCCGTCCTGACAAGGACTTCGTTAACTGCATGGGCGCTCTTACTGGCGGTCAGGCGGTACAACAGGTCAAGGCCGGTATTCAGGCGATTTATCTGTCTGGCTGGCAGGTAGCCGCCGACAATAATTCGGCCGAATCGATGTACCCCGATCAATCGCTGTACCCAGTGGACTCCGTGCCGACCGTAGTCAAGCGCATCAATAACTCCTTCCGCCGTGCCGACCAGATTCAGTGGAAAGCCGGGAAAGGTCCTGGCGATGAAGGCTACATTGATTACTTCGCGCCTATCGTCGCGGATGCCGAAGCCGGTTTTGGCGGCGTACTCAACGCCTACGAACTGATGAAGAGCATGATCGAAGCGGGTGCCGCGGGCGTGCACTTCGAAGATCAGCTGGCATCGGTCAAGAAATGCGGCCACATGGGCGGCAAGGTTCTGGTACCCACCCAGGAAGCCGTACAAAAATTGGTGGCCGCTCGCCTGGCGGCGGACGTTGCCGGTGTACCGACGATTATCCTGGCGCGTACCGACGCAAACGCTGCTGACCTGCTGACGTCTGACTGCGATCCGTATGACAAACCTTTCGTGACGGGTACCCGTACCCATGAAGGCTTCTACAAGGTACGCGCCGGGCTGGATCAGGCCATCGCTCGCGGCCTGGCCTACGCGCCTTATGCCGATCTGATCTGGTGCGAAACTGCCAAGCCGGATCTGGACGAGGCGCGACGCTTTGCTGAAGCGATCAAGAAGGAGTACCCGGATCAGTTGCTCTCCTACAACTGTTCACCGTCCTTCAACTGGAAGAAGAATCTGGACGACGCGACCATTGCCAAATTCCAGCGCGAGCTTTCGGCCATGGGTTACAAGCACCAGTTCATTACCTTGGCGGGTATTCACAACATGTGGCACAGCATGTTCAACCTGGCGCACGACTACGCCCGCAACGACATGACGGCCTACGTGAAACTGCAGGAGCAGGAGTTCGCCGATGCCGCCAAAGGCTATACCTTCGTGGCGCACCAGCAGGAAGTGGGCACCGGCTACTTCGATGACGTGACCACCGTGATTCAGGGGGGCGTGTCTTCGGTAACGGCACTGACGGGCTCTACTGAGGAAGAGCAGTTTCACTAAGGTCCATGCCAACAGGAGATCGAATCCTCTGTTGGAGCCGAGCTTGCTCGCGAAGAACGATAACGCGGTATGCCTGATGCACCGCAGCGTCTGATTCGCGGGCAAGCCTCGCTCCAACAGATTTATGCCTGCGTGCCAGAGATGCAGTTGACGCATGACTGTCAGAAATCCGCCAAAAACTGCAACTACTCCAGAATTAACTCCATTAAACCCACCGAATAACAAATGATACTTATTATCATTTAGAAAACTGTCCTTCTTCCGTAACTTTTTAGAACGAAACATAATTAGCTTAATCCCCGCCAACCCCCGCCCCGCCTGCTCCAAACCCTCAACTCAGGGCTGTAAGTGATTAATTGCACAAATTAATTTGATATAGAAAATTTACTTGCCCTGTTTTTGCACATAAAATCATCGAAATTGATTTCGCTGCGACATATCGTCGCTGCATATACTATTTTCAAGCTCAGAGACCATTGATCTCTGTCAAGGAATGCCAGCATGTCCGAATCGACAGGTTTGATTGCCCACAACTGGGGCTTCGCCATTTTCCTTTTGGGTGTAGTCGGCCTGTGCGCCTTCATGCTCGGTGTTTCCAGCCTCTTGGGTAGCAAAGCCTGGGGCCGCAGCAAAAACGAACCGTTTGAATCCGGCATGCTGCCTACCGGCAGCGCCCGCCTTCGCCTTTCGGCAAAATTCTATCTGGTCGCGATGCTCTTCGTGATCTTCGACATTGAAGCCCTATATCTCTTTGCCTGGTCTGTGTCCGTCCGCGAAAGCGGCTGGACCGGATTCGTCGAAGCACTCGTTTTCATAGCAATTCTGTTGGCAGGTCTTGTCTACCTATGGCGGGTTGGAGCGCTGGATTGGGCTCCTGAAGGTCGCCGTAATCGGCAAGCGAAGCTAAAACAATGAGGCTTTGGCGATGCAATACAATCTCACCAGGATCGACCCGGATGCTCCAAATGACGAGTATCCAATCGGCAAACGGGAAACTGTTTCCGACCCGCTAGAAGATCAAGTCCACAAAAACATCTACATGGGCAAGCTGGAAGACGTGCTGAACGGTGCGGTCAACTGGGGGCGTAAAAACTCCCTGTGGCCGTACAACTTCGGCTTGTCGTGCTGCTATGTGGAAATGACAACCGCCTTCACGGCGCCCCACGACATCGCCCGCTTCGGCGCCGAGGTTATCCGGGCATCGCCGCGTCAGGCGGATTTCATGGTTATTGCCGGTACTTGCTTCATCAAGATGGCGCCGATCATTCAGCGTCTCTACGAGCAAATGCTCGAACCTAAATGGGTTATTTCCATGGGTTCGTGCGCCAACTCCGGTGGTATGTACGACATTTATTCCGTGGTTCAGGGCGTGGACAAGTTCCTTCCTGTGGATGTCTATGTGCCCGGCTGCCCGCCCCGCCCCGAAGCATTTCTGCAAGGCTTGATGCTGTTGCAGGAATCCATCGGCCAGGAGCGTCGCCCTCTTTCCTGGGTCGTCGGTGACCAAGGCGTGTATCGCGCCGAGATGCCGTCGCAAAAGGAACAGCGCCGCGAACAGCGAATTGCAGTCACCAATCTGCGCAGCCCCGACGAAGTCTGATCCAGAACTGTTCCTTTTAAAGAACGAATAGCTGGCTTCATTCTTTACGTTGACCGAAAGCGATAAAAAACCATGACTACAGGCAGTGCTCTGTACATCCCGCCTTACAAGGCAGACGACCAAGACGTCGTCGTAGAATTGAACAACCGTTTTGGCGCCGAGGCGTTCACCGCCCAATCGACCCGCACTGGCATGCCTGTGCTGTGGGTCGAGCGTGCGCGCCTGATCGAGGTGCTGACCTTCCTGCGTCAACTGCCCAAACCTTACGTCATGCTGTACGACCTGCATGGCGTGGACGAGCGTCTGCGTACCAAGCGCCATGGCTTGCCGGGTGCTGACTTCAGCGTGTTCTACCACTTGCTGTCGATCGAACGTAACAGCGACGTGATGATCAAGGTAGCGCTGTCCGAAAGTGACCTCAGCCTGCCGACCGTAACCCGCATCTGGCCCAACGCCAACTGGTACGAGCGTGAAGTCTGGGACATGTTCGGTATCGACTTCCCAGGTCACCCGCACCTGAGCCGGATCATGATGCCGCCGACCTGGGAAGGTCACCCGCTGCGCAAGGACTTCCCGGCGCGCGCCACCGAATTCGATCCGTTCAGCCTGACGCTGGCCAAGCAGCAACTGGAAGAAGAAGCCGCGCGCTTCAATCCGGAAGACTGGGGCATGAAGCGCTCCGGAACGAACGAGGACTACATGTTCCTCAACCTGGGCCCGAACCACCCTTCGGCTCACGGTGCGTTCCGCATCATCCTCCAACTCGACGGCGAAGAAATCGTCGATTGCGTTCCGGACATTGGCTACCACCACCGTGGTGCCGAGAAAATGGCCGAGCGTCAGTCGTGGCACAGCTTCATCCCGTACACCGACCGGATCGATTATCTGGGCGGCGTGATGAACAACCTGCCGTATGTGCTCTCAGTCGAGAAACTGGCTGGCATCAAGGTGCCCGAGAAAGTCGACACCATCCGAATCATGATGGCCGAGTTCTTCCGGATCACCAGCCACTTGCTGTTCCTGGGTACTTACATTCAGGACGTGGGCGCCATGACTCCGGTGTTCTTCACCTTCACCGACCGGCAGAAAGCCTACACGGTGATCGAAGCCATCACCGGTTTCCGTCTGCACCCGGCCTGGTATCGCATCGGTGGCGTTGCCCACGACCTGCCACGCGGTTGGGAAAAACTGGTCAAGGACTTCGTCGACTGGCTGCCGAAGCGTCTCGACGAATACACCAAAGCGGCTCTGCAAAACAGCATCCTCAAAGGCCGGACCATTGGTGTCGCGGCCTATAACACCAAAGAGGCCCTGGAATGGGGTGTCACCGGTGCAGGCCTGCGCTCTACCGGTTGCGATTTCGACCTGCGTAAAGCGCGCCCTTACTCCGGCTACGAGAACTTCGAGTTTGAAGTGCCGTTGGCGGCCAATGGTGATGCCTACGACCGCTGCATGGTTCGCGTCGAAGAAATGCGCCAGAGCATCAAGATCATCGACCAGTGCATGCGCAACATGCCGGAAGGCCCGTACAAGGCGGATCACCCGCTGACCACGCCGCCGCCGAAAGAGCGCACGCTGCAGCACATCGAGACCTTGATCACGCACTTCCTGCAAGTTTCGTGGGGCCCGGTCATGCCAGCCAACGAATCCTTCCAGATGATTGAAGCGACCAAGGGCATCAACAGTTACTACCTGACGAGCGACGGCGGCACCATGAGCTACCGTACCCGGATCCGCACCCCAAGCTTCCCGCATCTGCAACAGATCCCTTCGGTGATCAAAGGCAGCATGGTCGCGGACTTGATCGCGTACCTGGGTAGTATCGATTTCGTTATGGCCGACGTGGACCGCTAAGCATGAGCATGAACAGCACGCTTATCCAGACAGACCGTTTCGCCCTGAGCGAAACCGAGCGCTCGGCCATCGAGCACGAGCTGCATCACTACGAGGACCCGCGCGCGGCGTCCATCGAAGCCCTGAAGATCGTTCAGAAGGAACGTGGCTGGGTGCCGGACGGCGCCATCTACGCCATCGGCGAACTGATTGGCATCCCTGCCAGCGACGTTGAAGGTGTGGCGACGTTCTACAGCCAGATCTTCCGCCAGCCAGTCGGCCGCCACATCATCCGTGTCTGTAACAGCATGGTCTGCTTCATCGCCGGTCACGAATCGGTCGTCGAAGAAATCCAGAGCTCGCTGGGCATCGCTCCGGGCCAGACTACGGCCGACGGCCGCTTCACCCTGCTGCCAGTCTGCTGCCTGGGCAACTGCGACAAAGCCCCGGCCGTGATGGTCGACGATGACACCTTTGGCGACGTGCAACCCGGCACTGTGGCCAAGATGCTGGAGGGTTACCCATGACCATCACTTCCTTCGGCCCTGCCAACCGCATTGCGCGCACGGCAGAAACCCATCCGCTGACCTGGCGTCTGCGTGAAGACGGCGAGCCGGTCTGGCTCGACGAGTATCAGGCCAAAGACGGTTATGCGGCGGCGCGCAAGGCGCTCACCCAGCAATCGCCTGACGACATCGTCCAGTCTGTCAAAGACTCCGGCCTTAAAGGTCGCGGCGGCGCGGGCTTCCCCACTGGCGTTAAGTGGGGCCTGATGCCCAAAGACGAATCCATGAACATCCGCTACCTGCTGTGCAACGCGGATGAAATGGAGCCCAACACCTGGAAAGACCGGATGCTGATGGAGCAGCTGCCACACCTGTTGGTGGAAGGCATGCTGATCAGTGCTCGTGCGCTGAAAGCCTATCGCGGCTACATCTTCCTGCGCGGCGAATACGTCACTGCGGCCAAGCATTTGAACCGCGCTGTGGCAGAAGCCAAGGCAGCCGGCCTGCTGGGCAAGAACATTCTGGGCACCGGCTTTGATTTCGAGCTGTTCGTGCACACCGGCGCCGGGCGTTATATCTGCGGTGAAGAAACCGCACTGATCAACTCACTGGAAGGCCGTCGCGCCAACCCGCGCTCCAAGCCGCCCTTCCCTGCCGCCGTTGGCGTGTGGGGCAAGCCGACCTGCGTGAACAACGTCGAAACCCTGTGCAACGTGCCCGCCATCGTTGGCAACGGTAATGACTGGTACAAATCCATCGCCCGCGAAGGCAGTGAAGACCACGGCACCAAGCTGATGGGGTTCTCCGGCAAGGTGAAAAACCCTGGCCTGTGGGAACTGCCATTCGGCGTGCAGGCCCGTGAGTTGTTCGAAGACTACGCAGGCGGCATGCGCGACGGTTACAAGCTCAAGTGCTGGCAGCCAGGCGGCGCCGGTACTGGCTTCCTGCTGCCAGAACACCTGGAAGCGCAAATGTATGCCGGTGGCATCGCCAAGGTCGGCACCCGGATGGGTACTGGTCTGGCCATGGCCGTTGACGACAAGGTCAACATGGTCTCGCTGCTGCGCAACATGGAAGAGTTCTTCGCTCAGGAATCCTGCGGTTTCTGCACACCTTGCCGTGACGGTTTGCCATGGAGCGTGAAGATTTTGCGTGCCTTGGAAAAAGGTGTCGGCCAGGCGGGTGATATTGAAACCCTGCTGGGACTCGTTGGCTTCCTTGGCCCGGGCAAGACCTTCTGCGCTCACGCACCGGGTGCCGTGGAGCCGCTGGGCAGTGCGATCAAATATTTCCGCCCGGAGTTCGAGGCCGGTATCGCGCCCACCAGCGCAGCCGTTCCCCCTCTGGCAAGACCGATCATCGTCGGCGCGTAACCGTTTGCAAGGCCGGGGGACATCCCCCGGTTCATCGCACGATGACGCCGTGAAGGCTGTTTAGAGTCGTGCGAATAACAAGATTCCATTAGCCACGCCCGCTGACACCGGGCCAACGAAGACCTTTGAACCATGGCCACTATCCACGTAGACGGCAAAGCGCTCGAAGTCGATGGGGCAGACAACCTGTTACAGGCATGTCTGTCGCTAGGCCTCGACATCCCGTATTTCTGCTGGCATCCCGCCCTTGGCAGCGTTGGCGCCTGTCGCCAATGTGCGGTCAAGCAGTACACGGACGAAAACGACACCCGTGGTCGTATCGTCATGTCCTGCATGACTCCAGCCACCGATAACACCTGGATTTCCATCGAAGATGACGAATCCAAGGCCTTCCGGGCCAGTGTCGTCGAATGGCTGATGACCAACCACCCCCACGACTGCCCGGTCTGTGAGGAAGGCGGTCACTGCCACCTGCAAGACATGACCGTGATGACTGGCCACAACGAGCGCCGTTATCGCTTCACTAAACGCACCCACCAGAACCAGGAACTCGGCCCGTTCATCGCTCACGAGATGAACCGCTGCATCGCCTGCTACCGCTGCGTGCGTTTCTACAAAGATTACGCAGGCGGCACTGATCTCGGTGTATTCGGCGCTCACGACAACGTGTATTTCGGTCGCGTTGAAGACGGCGTTCTGGAAAGCGAGTTCTCCGGCAACCTCACCGAGGTCTGCCCGACCGGTGTGTTCACCGACAAGACTCACTCCGAGCGCTACAACCGTAAGTGGGACATGCAGTTCTCGCCAAGCATCTGCCATGGCTGCTCCAGCGGTTGCAACATCAGCCCGGGCGAGCGCTACGGTGAAATCCGTCGCATCGAGAACCGCTACAACGGTTCGGTGAACCAGTATTTCCTGTGCGACCGTGGCCGTTTCGGTTATGGCTACACCAACCGCGAAGACCGTCCACGTCAGCCGCATCTGGCCGATGGCAGCAAACTGAGCCTGGATCAGGCACTGGATAACGCTGCTGATCTGCTGCGCGGTCGCAACATCGTCGGTATCGGTTCGCCGCGTGCCAGCCTGGAAAGCAACTACGCCCTGCGCGAGCTGGTAGGTGCCGAGCACTTCTATTCAGGTATCGAAGCCTCAGAGCTTGAGCGTATTCGTCTGGTCGCTCAGGTGTTGAAAGACAGCCCGCTGCCGATCCCGACCCTGCGTGACATCGAAGACCACGACGCTATTTTCGTTCTCGGTGAAGACCTGACCCAGACCGCTGCTCGTCTGGCTCTGGGTCTGCGCCAAGCGGTGAAAGGCAAGGCCGAAGACATGGCTGCGGCGATGAAAGTCCAGCCATGGCTCGACGCGGCAGTGAAGAACATCGGTCAGCATGAGCTGAACCCACTGTTCATCGCCAGCCTGGCCGAAACCAAACTGGATGATGTTGCCGAAGAATGCGTCCACGCAGCACCGGACGATCTGGCGCGTATCGGTTTCGCCGTCGCTCACGCGCTGGATGCCAGTGCGCCAGCCGTTGAAGGCCTTGAGCCTGAAGCTCTGGAATTGGCACAGCGCATTGCCGACGCCCTCCTGGCCGCCAAGCGCCCATTGATCATCGCCGGTACTTCGCTGGGTTCCAAAGCACTGATCGAAGCCGCGGCCAACATTGCCAAAGCGCTGAAGCTGCGCGACAAGGCAGGCTCAATCAGCCTGATCGTGCCGGAAGCCAACAGCCTCGGCCTGGCACTGCTGGGTGGCGACTCTGTCGATGCCGCGCTGCAAGCAGTAATCGACGGCAAGGCCGACGCTATCGTCGTGCTGGAAAACGATCTGTACACCCGCACCGATGCTGCCAAGGTCGATGCAGCCCTGAGCGCGGCGAAAGTCGTGATCGTGGCTGATCATCAGAAAACCCCGACCGGTGATCGTGCTCATCTGGTGCTGCCAGCGGCGAGCTTTGCTGAAGGCGACGGTACGTTGGTCAGCCAGGAAGGCCGTGCTCAGCGCTTCTTCCAGGTGTTCGACCCGACTTATCTGGATGCCAGCATTCTGGTTCACGAAGGCTGGCGCTGGCTGCACGCCCTGCGCGCCACCCTGTTGAACAAACCGGTGGACTGGACGTTGCTGGACCACGTGACGGCTGCCTGCGCTGCAAGTAATCCGCAACTGGCCGCCATCGTTAACGCCGCGCCATCGGCTGCGTTCCGTATCAAAGGCTTGAAGCTGGCTCGCGAACCGCTGCGTTATAGCGGCCGTACCGCAATGCGCGCCAACATCAGCGTGCACGAACCGCGTACTTCGCAAGACAACGACACCGCGTTCTCCTTCTCCATGGAAGGTTACTCGGGTTCGGTTGAACCACGTCAGCAAGTACCATTTGCCTGGTCACCGGGCTGGAACTCGCCACAAGCCTGGAACAAGTTCCAGGACGAAGTCGGCGGTCACTTGCGTGCCGGTGATCCGGGCACACGTCTGATCGAAACCCAGGGCGATAACCTGATCTGGTTCACCAGCGCACCTCGCGCCTTCTCCCCGGCCCAAGGGACCTGGCAAGTGGTGCCGTTCTATCACCTGTTCGGCAGCGAAGAGAACTCTTCGAAAGCCGCTCCGGTTCAAGAACGCATTCCTTCTCCGTATGTGGCTCTGGCCAAGTCGGAAGCTGATCGCCTGGGCGTCAACGAAGGTGCGCTACTTTCCTTGAACGTTGCTGGTCAGACACTGCGTCTGCCGCTGCGTATCAACGAAGAGCTGGGCGCGGGTCTCGTGGCGTTGCCTGCCGGTCTGGCCGGTATTCCGCCGGCGATTTTCGGCAAGTCCGTTGACGGTCTGCAGGAGGCAGCGCAATGAGTTGGTTCACCCCTGATGTGATCGACGCGATCATTGCAGTCGTCAAGGCCATCGTTGTGCTGCTGGCCGTTGTGGTCTGCGGCGCACTGCTGAGCTTTGTGGAACGTCGTCTGCTGGGCTGGTGGCAGGACCGTTACGGTCCGAACCGCGTCGGCCCGTTCGGCATGTTCCAGATTGCTGCCGACATGTTGAAAATGTTCTTCAAGGAAGACTGGACCCCGCCGTTTGCCGACAAGGTGATCTTCACCCTGGCCCCGGTAGTTGCCATGAGCGCCTTGCTGATCGCGTTCTCGATTATCCCGATCACCCCAAGCTGGGGCGTGGCGGACCTGAACATCGGTCTGCTGTTCTTCTTCGCCATGGCCGGGCTGTCGGTTTACGCCGTTCTGTTTGCCGGTTGGTCGAGTAACAACAAGTTCGCCCTGCTCGGCGCGCTGCGTGCTTCGGCACAAACCGTGTCCTATGAAGTGTTCATGGGCCTGGCGCTGATGGGCATCGTGGTGCAGGTTGGCTCGTTCAACATGCGCGACATCGTTGAATATCAGGCGCAGAACCTGTGGTTCATCATTCCGCAGTTCTTCGGCTTCTGTACCTTCTTCATCGCTGGCGTCGCCGTGACTCACCGTCACCCGTTCGACCAGCCGGAAGCAGAACAGGAACTGGCTGACGGTTACCACATTGAATATGCAGGCATGAAGTGGGGCATGTTCTTCGTTGGCGAATACATCGGCATCATTCTGATCTCGGCATTGCTGGTAACGCTGTTCTTCGGTGGCTGGCACGGTCCGTTCGATATCCTGCCGTCGCTGTCGTTCTTCTGGTTCGCCATCAAAACTGCGTTCTTCATCATGCTGTTCATCCTGCTGCGTGCATCCATTCCGCGCCCACGCTATGACCAGGTCATGGATTTCAGCTGGAAATTCTGTCTGCCGCTGACCCTGATCAATTTGCTGGTGACTGCTGCGGTTGTGCTGTTGAACACACCAGCCGGCTCGGTTCAGTGAGGATTTGACCCATGTTCAAATATATTGGCGACATCGTTAAGGGTACTGGTACCCAGTTGCGAAGCCTGGTGATGGTATTCGGTCACGGCTTCCGCAAACGCGACACCCTGCAATATCCGGAAGAAGCGGTGTACCTGCCGCCGCGCTATCGCGGTCGTATCGTACTGACCCGCGATCCTGATGGTGAAGAACGCTGCGTAGCCTGCAACCTGTGCGCCGTGGCCTGCCCGGTTGGTTGCATCTCGTTGCAGAAAGCCGAAACCGATGACGGCCGTTGGTACCCAGAGTTCTTCCGCATCAACTTCTCGCGTTGCATTTTCTGCGGCCTGTGCGAAGAAGCCTGCCCGACCACGGCGATCCAGCTGACACCGGATTTCGAAATGGCCGAGTTCAAGCGTCAGGATCTGGTTTACGAGAAAGAAGATCTGCTGATCTCCGGCCCCGGCAAGAACCCTGACTACAACTTCTATCGCGTCGCCGGTATGGCCGTCGCTGGCAAGCCCAAGGGCTCTGCACAGAACGAAGCCGAACCGATCAACGTCAAGAGCTTGCTGCCTTAAGGAAGTAAAGATGGAATTCGCTTTCTATTTCGCATCCGGCATCGCTGTAGTGTCCACCCTGCGGGTGATCACCAACACGAACCCGGTGCATGCCCTGCTCTACCTGATCATTTCGCTGATCGCCGTGGCGATGACTTTTTTCAGCCTTGGCGCTCCGTTCGCCGGGGTTCTGGAAGTCATCGCTTATGCGGGCGCGATCATGGTCCTGTTCGTTTTTGTGGTGATGATGCTCAACCTGGGCCCTGCCTCGGTTCAGCAGGAACGCACCTGGCTCACACCCGGTATCTGGGTCGGTCCGGTGATTCTGGGCGCGCTGCTGCTGGCTGAGTTGCTGTACGTGCTGTTCGCCAACCAGACAGGCGCCGCTATCGGTCACACCACCGTCGACGCCAAGGCAGTCGGCATCAGCCTGTTCGGGCCCTACCTGCTGGTCGTTGAACTGGCCTCGATGCTTCTGCTGGCTGCTGCAGTAACGGCATTCCATTTGGGCCGCAACGAAGCGAAGGAGCCAAGCCAATGAATGCTATCCCTCTGGAGCACGGTCTGGCGGTTGCCGGGGTCCTGTTCGTTCTCGGCCTGGTCGGTCTGATAGTGCGCCGTAACATTCTTTTTGTGTTGATGAGCCTGGAGATCATGATGAACGCATCGGCTCTGGCGTTCGTCGTTGCCGGTAGCCGCTGGGCTCAGCCGGATGGACAGGTCATGTTCATCCTGGTGATCACCCTCGCGGCGGCCGAGGCCAGTATTGGCCTGGCGATCCTGATGCAGCTGTATCGCCGCTTCCACACTCTCGATATCGACGCTGCCAGCGAGATGCGCGGATGAACCTACTCTTTCTGACTTTCGTATTTCCCCTGATCGGTTTTCTGCTGCTGTCGTTCTCCCGTGGACGTATCTCGGAAAACCTCGCGGCATTGATCGGCGTCGGCTCTATAGGCCTGTCAGCCATTGTCACCGCCTGGGTCATCTGGCAATTCAACGTTGCGCCGCCTGAAGGCGGTCACTACACCCAGGTGTTGTGGCGCTGGATGGCCGTGGACGGTTTCGAGCCCAACTTCGCCCTGTATCTGGACGGCCTGTCCGTGACGATGCTGGGTGTCGTGGTTGGCGTCGGCTTCCTGATCCACCTGTTCGCTTCCTGGTACATGCGTGGCGAAGCCGGTTACTCGCGTTTCTTCGCGTACACCAACCTGTTTATCGCCAGCATGCTGTTCCTGGTGCTCGGCGATAACCTGTTGTTCCTCTACTTCGGTTGGGAAGGTGTAGGCCTGTGCAGTTACTTGTTGATCGGTTTCTACTACAGCAACCGCAACAACGGTAACGCGGCACTCAAAGCCTTCATCGTGACCCGTATCGGCGACGTGTTCATGGCCATCGGCCTGTTCATCCTGTTCCAACAACTGGGTACGCTGAATATCCAGGAATTGCTGGTGCGTGCGCCTGAGCACTTCAAGGTAGGGGACTTCTGGATCGTGCTGGCCACTCTGCTGCTGCTCGGTGGTGCTGTCGGCAAATCCGCGCAACTGCCGCTGCAAACCTGGCTGGCAGACGCAATGGCTGGCCCGACGCCGGTTTCGGCACTGATCCACGCCGCAACCATGGTGACCGCAGGTGTTTACCTGATCGCCCGGACTCACGGTCTGTTTGCTCTGGCTCCGGACATTCTGCATCTGGTAGGTATCGTCGGCGGCGTGACACTGGTTCTGGCAGGTTTCGCAGCACTGGTACAGACCGACATCAAACGTATCCTCGCCTACTCGACCATGAGCCAGATCGGCTACATGTTCCTGGCGCTGGGCGTCGGTGCCTGGGAAGGCGCGATCTTCCACCTGATGACTCACGCCTTCTTCAAGGCGCTGCTGTTCCTCGCCTCCGGTGCGGTGATCGTTGCCTGCCACCACGAGCAGAACATCTTCAAGATGGGCGGCCTGTGGAAGAAACTGCCTCTGGCCTACGCCAGCTTCATCGTCGGCGGCTCGGCCCTTGCGGCCTTGCCATTGCTGACGGCGGGTTTCTACTCCAAAGACGAAATTCTCTGGGAGGCTTTCGCCAGCGGCAACAACGGTCTGCTGTATGCAGGTCTGGTCGGCGCATTCATGACTTCCCTGTACACCTTCCGCCTGATCTTCATCACCTTCCACGGTGAAGCGAAAACGGAAGCGCACGCAGGTCACGGTATTGCCCACTGGTTGCCATTGAGTGTGCTGATCGTGCTGTCGACTTTCATCGGCGCGCTGATCACCCCACCCTTGGCGGGTGTGCTGCCGCAAAGCGTCGGCCATGCCGGTGGCGATGCCAAGCACAGCCTGGAAATCGCCTCGGGTGCTATCGCTCTCGCCGGTATCCTGCTCGCAGCGTTGCTGTTCCTGGGCAAGCGCCGCTTGGTCACTTCCATCGCCAACAGCGCACCGGGCCGTTTCCTGTCGGCCTGGTGGTTCGCGGCATGGGGCTTCGATTGGGTGTACGACAAGCTGTTCGTCAAGCCGTATCTGGCTATCTGCCAGTTGCTGCGTAGCGACCCACTGGACCACACCATTGGTTTGATCCCACGTCTGGTCAAGGCAGGTCATGGCAGCATGACCCGTACCGAAACCGGTCAACTGCGCTGGTATGCCGCTTCGATCGCTGTAGGTGCCGTACTGGTACTCGGCGCCGTCGTCGTGGTTGCGGTCTGACATGAACCTTGCGAATTTGCGAAAGGAATTGAGCCCGTCATGATTCTGCCTTGGCTAATCCTGATCCCCTTTATCGGTGGCCTGCTGTGCTGGCAAGGTGAGCGCTTCGGCCCTACCCTGCCGCGCTGGATCGCGCTGCTGACCATGTCCCTCGAACTGGCCCTGGGCCTCTGGTTGTGGAGTACTGGCAACTACAGTTACGCACCAGCGCCCGGCGTCGACCCAACCTGGGCTATCGAATTCAAGCACTTGTGGATCGCTCGCTTCGGCATCAGCGTCCACCTGGCCCTTGATGGTCTTTCGTTGCTGATGATCCTGCTGACCGGCCTGCTCGGTGTGCTGTCGGTGTTGTGTTCGTGGAAAGAGATCCAGCGTAACGTTGGTTTCTTCCACCTCAACCTGATGTGGATCCTCGGTGGCGTGATTGGCGTGTTCCTGGCCATCGACCTGTTCATGTTCTTCTTCTTCTGGGAAATGATGCTGGTGCCGATGTATTTCCTCATCGCGCTCTGGGGTCACAGCTCGGCGGACGGCAAGAAGACGCGAATCTACGCCGCGACCAAGTTCTTCATCTTTACTCAGGCCAGCGGCCTGATCATGTTGGTGGCGATCCTCGGTCTGGTCCTGGTCAACTTCAATCAGACCGGAGTGATCACGTTCGATTACGCCACACTGCTGAAGACCCAACTGGCACCGGGCACCGAATATATCCTGATGCTGGGCTTCTTCATTGCCTTCGCGGTGAAGCTGCCAGTGGTGCCATTCCACTCCTGGCTGCCGGATGCTCACGCCCAGGCACCAACAGCGGGTTCGGTCGACCTGGCCGGTATCCTGTTGAAAACCGCTGCGTATGGTCTGCTGCGTTTTGCACTGCCGCTGTTCCCGAACGCGTCTGCCGAGTTCGCGCCTATCGCGATGATTCTGGGTCTGATCGGCATTTTCTACGGCGCTTTCCTCGCGTTCGCACAAACCGACATCAAGCGTTTGATCGCGTTTTCCAGCGTCTCGCACATGGGCTTCGTGCTGATCGGGATCTATTCCGGCAGCCAGCAAGCGCTGCAAGGCGTTGTGATTCAGATGCTTGCTCACGGTCTGTCGGCTGCCGCACTGTTTATCCTCAGCGGTCAGTTGTACGAACGTCTGCATACGCGTGACATGCGTGAAATGGGTGGTTTGTGGTCGCGCATCGCCTACCTGCCAGCGATCAGCCTGTTCTTCGCGGCGGCCTCTCTGGGTCTGCCGGGTACCGGTAACTTTGTGGGTGAGTTCCTGATCCTGCTGGGCAGCTTTGTCAGTGCGCCATGGATCACCGCAATTGCCACGTCCGGTCTGGTGTTTGGCTCTGTCTACTCGCTGATCATGATCCACCGCGCCTACTTCGGCCCGGCGAAATCCGACGAGCCTCTCAAGGGCATGGACGGACGGGAAATGATCATGGTGCTCGGTCTGGCCGTATTGCTGGTACTGGTCGGGGTTTACCCGCAGCCATTCCTCGATACGTCTGCAGCGACCATGCACGGCGTGCAGCAATGGCTCGGCACTGCCTTCACTCAACTCGCTTCGGCCCGGTAAGAGCGCTATGGACCTGACGACTCAACATTTTATTGCGCTTGCCCCACTGCTGATTACCAGCCTTACCATTGTTGTGGTGATGCTGGCGATCGCATGGCGCCGCAATCACTCGCAAACCTTCCTGCTCAGCGTTGGGGGGCTTAACCTTGCCCTGCTCTCGATCTACCCGGCATTGAAAGTCGCTCCGCTGGTAGTGACGCCCCTGCTGCAGATCGACAGCTTCGCCTGCTTGTACATGGCGCTGATCCTGGCCTCGACTCTGGCGTGCGTGACCATGGCTCACGCCTATCTCGGCGATGGCAAAGCTGGCTACCCTGGCAATCGTGAAGAGCTTTACCTGCTGATCCTGCTCGCCGCTGCTGGCGGTCTGGTACTGGTCAGCGCGCAACACCTGGCAGGCCTGTTTATCGGTCTGGAGCTGTTGTCGGTGCCGGTCTACGGTCTGGTCGCTTACGCATTCTTCAACAAGCGCTCGCTGGAAGCCGGTATCAAATACATGGTGCTCTCGGCAGCCGGTTCGGCGTTCCTGCTGTTCGGCATGGCGCTGCTGTATGCCGAAGCTGGCACGCTGGGCTTTGAAGGCATTGGTAAGGCGCTGGCTGCAAGCGGTCTGCCAAGCCCGATCGCCAGCCTGGGTCTGGGCATGATGCTGGTAGGTCTGGCATTCAAGCTGTCGCTGGTGCCTTTCCACCTGTGGACCCCGGACGTCTACGAGGGCGCCCCTGCCCCGGTAGCGGCTTTTCTGGCCACCGCCAGCAAGGTTGCAGTTTTCGCAGTGCTGGTGCGGCTGTTCCAGATTTCCCCCGCGGCCAACAGCGGTGTACTGCATGACGTACTGGCGGTCATCGCCGTGGCGTCGATCATCGTCGGCAACCTGCTGGCACTGATGCAGAACAACTTGAAGCGTTTGCTGGGTTACTCGTCTATCGCGCACTTCGGCTATCTGATGATTGCCCTGGTGGCGAGCAAAGGCATGGCGGTTGAGGCTATCGGCGTGTATCTGGTCACTTATGTACTGACCAGCCTGGGCAGCTTCGGTGTGATCACCATGATGTCGTCACCGTACAGCGGCCGTGATACCGATGCGATGTTCGAATACCGCGGTCTTTTCTGGCGTCGTCCGTACCTGACAGCGGTAATGACCCTGATGATGCTTTCCCTGGCCGGCATCCCGCTGACGGCTGGCTTCATCGGCAAGTTCTACATCATCGCGACCGGCGTTGAGTCGAAGCTGTGGTGGTTGCTCGGTGCGCTGATCATCGGTAGCGCTATCGGCGTCTTCTACTACCTGCGCGTGATGGTTACCCTGTATCTGGTGGACTCCAAGCTGCCACGCCACGATGCGGCCTTTAACTGGGCGCAACGTACCGGTGGCGTGATGCTGCTGGCGATTGCCATTCTGACCTTCGTACTGGGTGTCTATCCGCAGCCGCTGCTGGAACTGGTCAAGCAAGCGGGTCTGATGGGCTGATCTCTCAAGCATCAGGCATGAAGGGACGCATAAAAAAACCTGCTCGATTGAGCAGGTTTTTTTTCGCCTGGAAGTTTACCCAGGCAAACGTACCGCCTTCTTGGCGCTGACGAACAAGCCCCAGGTGGACATGAACAACGCTGCGACCATCGGGCCGATCACGAAACCGTTAAGACCGAACACAGACATCCCGCCCAAGGTAGAGATCAGAATCAGGTAATCGGGCATCTTGGTATCTTTGCCGACCAGAATAGGTCGCAGCACGTTGTCGACCAGTCCAATCACGAACACGCCGAACAGCGCGAGTACTACGCCCTGCCAGATCATGCCGCTCAACAGGAAATAAACTGCCACTGGCGCCCAGACGATCCCTGCCCCAACGGCTGGCAGCAGCGACAGAAACGCCATGATGACCGCCCAGAGCAGAGCGCTGGGAATGTCGAGACACCAGAATATAAAGCCGCCAAGTGCACCTTGGGTAATCGCAACCACAATGTTGCCCTTGACCGTAGCGCGTACGACACGTGTGAACTTAAGCTGCAGGCGACGTTTCTGGGGTTCAGCCAGAGGCACTGCTATACGCATCTTGCGCACCAGTTCCTGGCCGTCACGCAGGAAGAAAAACAGCAGGTACAGCATGATGAAAAAGCCCACGACGAAGTCGAAGGTGCCCTGGCCAAAGCTGAATGCCTGCGTTGCCAGGTACTGACTGCCCTGCATCGCGCCTTTGGCGATCTTGTCGCGCAGACCATCGAGATCGCCCATGCCGAGTCGATCCAGCCAGCCCTGAACGTAATGCGGCAACAAGCCTTTGAACTCGGCCAGATAGCTGGCGATATCGAGCTGTCCGCTTTCGACGTTCTTGTAGAGCGTGGCACCTTCCTGAACCAGCAAGGCACTGATGACAATGACCGGTAAAATCGCGATGACCAGACAGATTACCAGGGTGCAGAGCGACGTCAGATTACGTGTCCAGCCAAAGCGCAGCAGCAAGCGACGCTGGACCGGCGCAAAGATGATGCCGAGGATCACCGCCCAGAAGACCGCGCCGTAAAACGGCAGCAGAATCCATATGAACGCGATGGTCACCAGCACCAACAGCATGATCAGGGTTTTGTATTGCAGCGTGGTTTCGTTCATGTCCTTTCCATGTCAGTAGGCAAGCAACTCGCTTGACCTGATCCTTAGTCAGCCAATCGACGGACGAGTGCGATCATTCTGCGGTCGGGCAGATGAAGGCTCTGGAAAGGGTATTACAGCAGAGAATGCTTCTGGCCGCAGGGTTTGCAGGAGATCGCACAGTGTCGCTAACATCGCGCTGTCTGACGGCAGACATTTGATCTGTAGGAGCTGCCGAAGGCTGTGGTAGCGGTGTGCCAGGATGAATGCCTCGCAGCCTTCGGTAGCGCTCATCAAACACGAAATAACTATCTGAGTTTAAATGCTTATTCTGTAGGAGTGAGCTTGCTCGCGATAGCGTCAGGTCAGACGCTAGCCTCTTAACAGATCGACCGCTATCGCGAGCAAGCTCACTCCTACAGGATCCATGTTTATTACGCGACAGTGCAGCGCGTCGGACGACGAGGTCGCTCCTGCAGGTCAACCATTCGTAGCGCACTTCTCACGTGGGTTAAACCCGGAACTGCCCAACCAATGCACCAAGGCGCTGGCCAAGGTCATTCAGGCTGCGGGAGGTCTGCGCGCTTTGCCGGGTTTCGTCTGCCACGGTGTCAACGGCAGAAGCAATCTGATGCACGCTGCGGTTGATTTCCTCGGCAACTGCCGTTTGCTCTTCAGCGGCGCTGGCGATTTGCGCGTTCATGGTGTTGATGGTGGTGATCAGCTCGCCAATGGCATCCAGCGAAGACCCCGCCTGATTGGCCTGCACGGAGGTACCATCACCGGCTTCGCTGGAGCGACGCATGGCGTCAACAGCCGTCTGCGTGCCTTTCTGCAAGCGATCAATCATGCCCTGGATTTCCTGCGTGCTCTGCTGGGTACGACTGGCCAGCGCACGCACCTCATCGGCCACCACCGCGAAACCGCGACCCGCCTCCCCCGCACGCGCAGCCTCGATAGCGGCGTTGAGGGCCAACAGATTGGTTTGCTCAGCGATAGAGCGAATCACCCCGAGTACGCTCACAATCGAAGACACATCTTTCTGCAGGCTATCCAGAGACGAGCCACTGTTTCGAATATCTTCAACCAGCGCGTGAATCAATTTGATGCTGCCATCGACGACGCGTTTGGCCGACTGCCCCTCCTCGTCGGTCTTCTGTGCAGCAACCGAGGCACCCTGGGCACTCTTCGCCACTTCCTGAGCGGCAGCGGACATCTCGTTGATCGCAGTGGCAACCTGATCCGTCTCGTGGCGCTGACGTTCCATGGCTTGCTCTGAGCGCTGCGCCTGACTCGACACTTCCCCTACCAGACCGGTCAATTGTCCGGTCATGCCGGATATCTGACTGACAAGACTGTGGATCTTGTCGACAAAGCGGTTAAAGGAACTGGCCAGGTCACCTAACTCATCCTGACTGGTCACTGCCAGACGCCGAGTCAGATCACCCTCGCCTGCTGCGATGTCATCGAGGTTATCTTTCATCAGGCGCAGTGGGCGCAGCAGGGTTCCTGCCAGCACCACGCCTACAATGCTGATAATGACAAGAACAAGTAAGGCAACCCCGACGATGCTCAGCAGCATTTCCTGCAGACGTGCTTCAACGTCCCGCTCGACCAATGCAACCTGAGCGTCGATACCATCAAGATTGACGGATGAACCGATCGCCATGTCCCATTTTGGCAAATATTCGGTATAGCCCAGCTTGGGCAGCAGCTCGGTTTTGCCAGGCAGCGGTGAGGAGTACAGCAGATAGTGCGTACCCGCTTTGGCTACAGCCACCAGTTCATTGTTGACATAGACGCCGTTGGGGTCGCGTGCTTCTTTGAAGCTCTTCCCGACACCATCAGGACTGTTTGCCTTGAACAAGCGTATTGATTGCGAATCGTAGCCGAAGAAGTAGCCGTCCTTGCCATAGGAAATGCCGGAAAGCAGTTTTATAGCCTGTGCCCTTGCGGTCTCATCGCCAGCCGGCGCGGCGTCGTAGATCGGTTTGATAGCTGTCATACCGATGGCGACATAATTTTGCAGCGTAGCCTTGGCTTCATTCAGCAGCCGTTCGCGGGTTTGGCTGACTTCCTGCTTTGCTTGCTCGCGCAGCATTACAATCGTCGTCACGCTGATGATCAACGCGAATATCAGCACTGGCAGGATCGCCAGTGAAAGTACTTTGGCTTTCAGGCTAATGCGCATAGGACCCCAAGCATCAATTTGTTGTTTTTAAATTTTGATCTTGGGCCTGTATCGGCAATCTGGCTGAAAAGTTGAGAGGCTTCTGAAGTGCTCGTAAGTAAAGTCCGTATTGAACGCAGGAATATTGAGCGGTAGTTGCCAGGTTAATGACGTGCCTAATGGCTTACTGAGCAAGTCAATCGATCGCTGAACGATCAGGCAGGTCAATCCGTACTCGAAGCCCACCTGAGTGGCTGGCTTCAAGTTGCAGATGGCCGCCCCACACCTGAACGATATCGCGCACGATACCGAGGCCCAGTCCATGACCGGTGATTTGCTCATCCAGACGCGCACCACGGCTGAAGACTTCCTCGCGCATGGCTTCAGGGATACCGGGACCGTCGTCTTCGATCACAATACTGAAGCTCGCTTCCTCCCTACTAATCGTCAGCAATACTTCGCTGTCCGCCCATTTGCAGGCGTTGTCCAGCAAGTTGCCCAGCAGTTCCAGAATATCCTCACGATCCCAAGGTAGAGACAGACCTGGCTTGACGTGCATCTCAAGGTTTAAGTGCTCGCCATGGATCATGCGCAAGGTGGCGAACAGTCCGCTCAATTCGGCATCACAATCAAAATGCGCACCGGGCAACGCATCGCCGGATAGCCGCGCACGATTCAGCTCACGCGCCAGGCGTTGCTGAATCTGTTCCAGTTGCTCACGCAGAATATTACGCAGGGCGGGATGGGCATCGAATTTGGGGCTGGCAATGGCGCTGAACAGGACTGCCAGTGGCGTTTTCAATGCATGACCCAGGTTGCCGAGCGCGTTGCGCGAGCGTCTCAGGCTGTCTTCGGTATGCTCCAGCAAATGGTTGATTTGCGACACAAGAGGTTCGAGTTCTACGGGTACCTCTTCATCCAGTTGGGAACGCTTGCCTTGCTGGAGCTGAACAAGCTGTTCACGGGCCCGATCCAGTGGACGCAAGGCACGACGCACCGTTACCCGCTGCAGAGCCAGAATCAGCAGGAGAGCGGCAAGTCCCAGCCCGAGGCCAATTTGTTGTACCCGAAGAAAGCTCGCCCTGACCGGTGTGTAGTCCTGGGCAACGGTAATTGACAGGTCCTGACCGAATTTCCGGTAATCGGCCTTGTGCAGTAGCAAGGACTGGCCTGTCTGACCTAACTCGTAGCTCGCATGTAACCCACTCGAACCTGGATCGGGAATTTCCAGATCCCATAACGATCTGGAGCGCCAGTGGCCCTCCGGAAAATCAATTCGAAAATAGTGCCCGGAATAAGGCCGCTGATAGGCAGGCGACAGTCGATGCTCATCCAGTTGCACGCCATTCTGGCCGCGCACCAAGGCAACCAGCAGGCTTTCGCTTTCGTTGCGCAATCCGGCTTCCAGATAACGCTGCAAACCTAACTCAAACAGCCACAAGCTGGTTTGAGCCAACACAACGCACACTAGAACCATCACGCTGATGAGCCCGATGCTCAAGCGACGTTGAATAGACTTCAAGCAGCAGGCTCCCCGCCAAAACGATAGCCCTGACCGCGCCGGGTTTCGACCACAGCTTTACCCAGCTTGCGTCTGAGGTGATTCACATGCACTTCAATGACGTTGGAATCACGCTCGTTTTCACCGTCATAAAGGTGCTCAGCCAAATGGCTTTTCGAAAGAATCTGCTCGGGGTGCAGCATGAAGTAACGCAGCAATCTGAATTCAGCGGAGGTCAGCTGAATATCTACTCCGCCCTGGTTAACACATTGACGCCCTTCGTCCAGATGCAAACCAGCGGATTCAAGACGAGGCTGATTCGCCAGCCCTTTGGAGCGGCGCAACAACGCCTGAATACGCAGCTGTAGCTCTTCCGGATGAAAAGGCTTGGTCAGGTAATCGTCAGCACCGGCCTTCAGCCCTTCTATACGTTCAGACCAGGAACCTCGCGCCGTGAGTACCAGAACCGGCGTTGCCAGACCTGCGGTACGCCATTGCTCGAGCACTTCCAGACCTGGAAGCCCTGGCAAGCCAAGGTCGAGAATAATCAAATCATAAGGCTCGGTTACGCCTTGGTGAACCGCATCACGCCCGTCCGCAAGCCAGTCAACTGCATAGCCCTGCCGGCCCAGACCGGCAAGCAGCTCATCAGCCAGCGGGACATGGTCTTCTACCAGTAACAGGCGCATCAGTCTTCCTCATCCTTCAATAGTCGACTGTCCCGAGCATCATATTTCAGCTCGCGGACGACCCCTTCCGAGGTCAGAATCTCAAACTCATAAACGTACACGCCATGCTTCTCTTCAAGTTCCGCCTCTAATAACTTGGCGCCCGGATGACGGGCCATGGCCAAATCCATCAACTGCTCAAGCGGAAGAATAGTGCCCTTCTGACGCAAGCTCAGCGCTTCATCCTGATCCAGGTCCCTCGCTTGCACAGAGATGCAGACCAGCACAAGGCAAACAAGAGTGCCACGACGCTTAGGTAACTTCATTATCGGTCCTGATGATTTTTGAGCACCTTCCCGGTCGCGGCATCGATATCTACGTCCCAGTGGATACCTCGAGGGTCGGTAAGCTCAACCTCATAAACATGCTTGCCGTATTTTTCATCAAGCTCGGTGTCATTGATGGTCGCGCCAGGGTGCCTGGCCAACGCTACTGCGTTAAGCTGCTCCGCGCTTTGAATGCTACCAGCGGCGCGCAATGTAGCAGCTTCGTCAGGGGAAATGTCGCGAGCGCTGACTGCACCGCTGGTAAATACCAGAAGGGCAGAAGCCAAAAGCGCAGTCAGGGTTTTCACTATCAGGCTCCGTCGAAAATGTTTATTCCTATGCATTTAGAATAAACGTCCCAACTTAATTCAACCTGAATCTATCTGGCTAGGTGCCATCAGTGCGGATGAACTACCGCGTTTTAGCGCAAAGCCCAAACCAATGCTGATAAACTCTTGGCCTGCATGCGTCGCTGCGACGATCGCCATTTTTAGAGTTGAGCATTTTGGAAATTTTTAAAGAGTTTACGTTCGAGTCGGCCCACTTCCTGCCTCACGTGCCCGAAGGTCATAAATGCGGACGGCTGCACGGGCATTCCTTCCGCATCGCTATTCATCTGGAAGGTGAAGTCGATCCGCACATCGGCTGGATCCGCGACTTTTCTGAAATCAAGGCGATCTTCAAGCCGCTTTATGAACGCCTCGACCACCACTATTTGAATGACATACCCGGGCTTGAAAACCCAACCAGCGAGAACCTCGCCAAATGGATCTTTGCTGAGCTCAAGCCGCTGTTGCCGGAGCTGTCTGCTATACGTATTCACGAAACGTGCACCAGTGGTTGTATCTACCGCGGTGAGTAATCGCTGGTACTGAGAAAGCCCTCCTTGTTCGCAAGGGGGCGGTACATCCGCAGCTTATGTATCGCCTGACATATAGCTTTCCCGAATGAATTCGGTCCTACCGAGGTTCGCGCATGGACGGTAGGAGCGAACTTGTTCGCGAGGGGGCGGTACATCCGCAGCTTATGTATCGCCTGACATATAGCCTTCCCGAATGAATTCGGTCCTACCCGGTAGCGAGGCGGTGTGCCAGGTCCAACGCGTGGTCGTCCGTCAAGGGCAAGCGCGCTCCTACGGCTAATCCTTTTTCTTCGCGCACAAACAAAACCCCTGAACGCGTAAGCGATCAGGGGTTCTGGAATTTAATCTTGACGATGACCTACTCTCACATGGGGAAACCCCACACTACCATCGGCGATACATCGTTTCACTACTGAGTTCGGGATGGGATCAGGTGGTTCCAATGCTCTATGG
Source organism: Pseudomonas sp. ICMP 561 (assembly GCF_002699985.1). Classification (GTDB taxonomy): domain Bacteria; phylum Pseudomonadota; class Gammaproteobacteria; order Pseudomonadales; family Pseudomonadaceae; genus Aquipseudomonas; species Aquipseudomonas quasicaspiana. Next base: position 270,763 of record NZ_LKBT01000069.1, read on the forward strand.
TCGTCAAGAAATTCGGTTGCCGGTGCGTTGGCCCTTGCGGGTTACGTCCCAGCGAATGGGTATGTGATAGTTCGGTAATGTGCGAACAAACTCTCGGTTCGTGTCGTCTTCACAGTCACCGCAATCTGGCCCTGCCTTCATT
>NZ_LKBT01000070.1 GCF_002699985.1 Pseudomonas sp. ICMP 561
CTGCCACCCAGGCGTAAGCGAGCTTACCCCCGAGTGGTCAAACCAAGGCCGGTCAAATATCCAAAGAAAAAACCAACGGAGCTTAACTGACAGGCATTAGGGCAAGCCCAGCTCCCACAGGGTTATGTGCTGGCAGCGAGATAGCCTCTCTGAAGTCAGCTGTCGCGGCCAGCGTTGCTTTGACAGGCGAGCGCTTTCTCCTGTGGGCGCCGGGCTTGCCCGCGATGCAGACGCCGCGATTTTGCAGTGGAACCGAGTTGCCTTTTACGCGGGCAAGCACCGCTCCCACAGGACTGCATTTCAAGTTTTGAGTGGCCTGATTACCTCACCGCGCCAGCCACCCGCCATCCACATTCCACGCCGCGCCACGCACTTGGCTGCCGGCCTCGCTGGACAGGAACAATACCAGTTCGCCCAGCTGTGACGGTGTGACGAACTCAAGCGACGGCTGTTTCTCGGCCAGCAGGTCATGTTTGGCCTGATCGGCATCGCCACTGGCCGCTGCCCGGTCATCAATCTGCTGTTGCACCAGCGGCGTCAGCACCCAGCCTGGGCAAATCGCATTGCAGGTGACATTCGTCGTGGCGGTTTCCAGGCCCACGACTTTGGTCAGCCCGATCACGCCATGCTTGGCGGCAACATAGGCCGCTTTACCGGTGGACCCCACCAGACCATGCACCGAAGCAATGTTAATGATTCGCCCCCAGTTTTTACTGCGCATGCCCGGCAGGCACAGGCGCGTGCCGTGAAAGACCGAGGACAGGTTGATCGCAATGATCGAATCCCAGCGCTCAACGGGGAAGTCTTCGACAGCATCAACGTGCTGAATGCCTGCGTTGTTGACCAGAATGTCGACCCCACCAAACTCGCACTCGGCGTAATCGATCATCTGCGCGATCTGCTCGGGTTTGCTGACGTCGGCGGGATGATGACCCACCTTGCCGCCGAACTTCGCAACTTCGGCAATGACTGCCGATGCATCGCCGAAACCATTGAGGATCAAGTCAGCGCCAGCCCTGGCAAGCGACAGAGCGATGCCCAGCCCGATACCGCTGGTAGAACCGGTGACCAATGCCGTTTTACCTTTAAGACTCATACGTTGCGCCTCACACAATGCCAGTAGCGTAAAAAGTGCCGATCACCACAAACACCGCCAGTGTCTTGATGATGGTGATACCGAAAATATCTTTGTAAGCCTCGCGATGGGTCAATCCGGTGACGGCCAGCAAGGTAATCACCGCGCCGTTATGCGGCAGCGTGTCCATGCCGCCGCTGGCCATGGCCGCGACCCGATGCAGCACCTCCAACGGGATGTTGGCGGCATGAGCTGCATTGATGAAAGTTTCCGACATGGCCGCCAGTGCGATGCTCATACCGCCTGACGCCGAGCCGGTGATCCCGGCCAGCAACGTCACGGTGATGGCTTCGTTGACCAGCGGATCTGGAATGCCTTTGAGCCAGTCAGCCAGCACCAGAAAGCCTGGCAGGGAGGCGATGACTGCGCCAAAGCCATATTCCGAAGCTGTATTCATCGCCGCGAGTAGCGCACCGTTAACCGCACTTTTGCTGCCTTCCGCCAGACGACTTCGAATGGCCGTGAAGCCGAACGCGAGCACCATCAGAATCCCGATCAACAACGCGGCTTCGACTGCCCAGATGGCGGTGAGCTTGGCAATCTCGGTCTGGACCGGTGTCGCCATGCCCGGCAGGGCGAGGGTATGCGTCTTGCCGTACCACTGAGGGATCCACCAGGTGAACAGCAGGTTCATCACGCCAACCAGCAGCAAGGGCGAAATCGCGATCCACGGATTCGGCAGCTTGATGTCTTCCGGCGTATCCGGTTCGTTGCGCAGCTCAGTGCCGTAACCTTCACCGGCGCGCTGGGCTCTATTGCGCTGGCGCTGCAGGTAAAGCATGCCTGCGCAGAATACGAAAATAGTGCCAATCACACCCAGCCACGGCGCGGCCCACGCGGTGGTATTGAAGAACGTGGTGGGAATGATGTTCTGGATCTGCGGGGTGCCGGGCAGGGCGTCCATGGTGAACGAAAACGCACCGAGGGCGATGGTCGCCGGTATCAAACGCTTGGGGATGTCGCTCTGGCGGAACATCTCAGCAGCAAATGGATAGACTGCGAATACCACGACGAACAGCGAAACGCCGCCGTAAGTGAGCAGGGCGCAGACCAGTACGATGACCAGGATGGCCTGGCGCGTACCCAGCACGCCGATGGCTGCCGCGACGATAGCCCGGGAAAATCCGGACAACTCGATCAGCTTGCCAAACACGGCACCCAGCAGAAACACCGGAAAGTACAGCTTGATGAAGCCGACCATCTTGTCCATGAACACCCCGGTAAAGGCCGGGGCGACGGCGGACGGATCTGTCAGCAGCACTGCGCCTAGGGCGGCTATGGGGGCAAAGAGGATAACGCTGTAACCGCGATAGGCAGCAAGCATCAACAGCCCGAGGGCTGCCAGGGCGATGATTACACTCATTGAGTGTCTCCTGGCCTGGGAATCCGGCGAACTCAGAGGCTGCCGATAGCGCTCTGCATGGCTCGGTGGATCCTGTCGGCATATTGTTATTGTTTTCGGCTGCGGGAGTGCCGCTTGAGTGATTTAGCGGGAATCGTGCCAGCTCTTCAATGCATTGATTTTTATGATCTTTATGTGAATCAGTTGAGGCGAGGATTAGATTCCGTCTCCGAATCGAGACTTTTTATTTTCTCTGGCAACATTCGATCTATGTAGGAGCTGCCGAAGGCTGCGAATCGGTCATTCCTGACACGCCGCAAAGATGGATCTGCAGGAGCGCGCTTGCCCGCGATAGCGTCAGCACAGCCGATAAATTTTTCACTGATAGACCGGATCGCGGGCAAGCGCGCTCCAACGGGTTCTATGTCATTCCGTAGGACCGGCCGGGCGGCGTTCCGCTTTAGCCGGGAGGGCGTCGGGACATTCACCAAACTTTCTTCGCTAGAAACACCGCTCTCCCGGCTAAAGCCGGTCCTACGGGATTGCAAGTCAGAACAGAGTCTCCATCCAGAGACGCAAGTCTCTCTATTGAGACTCGGCAATCCCCAGCGCCGCCATTTTCTTGTAGAGCGTCGAGCGGCCGAGTCCCAGTTGACTCGCGGCTTCCACGACATTCCCTGCGCATTGCACCAGTGCCTGCTCAATCAACTGCCGATCAAAGCGTTGTCGGGCCTGGCTGAAGGTTTCGAAGCACGCAGGATCAGACGATTCACTTGCCAGGCTATTGACCGGGACCAGGCTGCCAATCGAGGCTCTGATCTCTTTAGCATTGAGCACGAGGTCATCACTGAGCAAGGCTGCACGCTCCAGAACGTTGCGCAGCTCGCGAATATTGCCCGGCCACGCATGCTGGGCGAGCAGCGCCTGTGCGCCCGGTTCGAGTTCGTGCTGGCTGCGCAGCTCTTCGAGGATCGATTCGCTGAGCGCTGGCAGGTCATCCAGCCGATCGCGCAACGGCGGCACCTGAATGGGCAAAACGCTCAAGCGGTAATAAAGGTCCGCGCGAAACTGGCCACGTTTGATGGCCGCTTCAAGGTCAGTAGAAGTCGCAGCAATCAGGCGGATATCGCTCTTGTGCACTTGATTGGAACCGACAGGCTCGTACTCTTTTTCCTGCAGGACGCGCAGCAGTTTGCTTTGCAAGGGCAGTGGCATATCGCCGATTTCATCGAGAAACAACGTGCCACCCTGGGCGATCTGCAGTTTGCCCGGTCGCCCTTTGCGGTCAGCGCCGGTGAAGGCACCCGGCGCAGTGCCGAAAAACTCCGCTTCCAGCAATGTTTCCGGAATGGCCGCGCTGTTGATGCTGACAAATGCTTTGTGTGCCCGTGGTGACGCGTTGTGAATCGCGTGGGCCAGCAGTTCCTTGCCGGTGCCCGTTTCACCCAGCAGCAGAACAGGGGATTCAGCACTGGCGCTGCGTCGCGCCCGGCGTTTGACTTCCAGGCTGGCCGCGCTGGTGCCAATGAAATGCGCAAAACTGTATTTGGCCTGACGGGCACGCAACAAGGAACGGGTAGAGGCCAGTTCCTCTTGCATGCTCAGGTAACGCTTGAGTAGCGGCGAAAGCGCCTGAAGCTCATCAAACAGAGCGAAACCAATGGCCCCGATCAAATCACCGGTGTCATCGTGAATCGGCAAGCGCATGACCACCAGCGGGTCCTTGGCGGTATCCATCATGTCCAACAGAATCGGCCGTCCATTAGTGGCGACCTGGCGCAGCAGACTCCCGGGGATGACCTTTTCGCAGGGTTGGCCCAGCGCCAGACTGGAGTCCTGCAGCCCGAAGCGGCGGGCATAACGTTCGTTGATCCAGACAATCTTTGCGTCTTTGTCGACAATCACGGTGCCCTCGCTCGACTGCTCGATGATTTCGAACAGCGAGCGAATCGCCAGTTGGCGAACCCTGCGGTAATCGTTGAGGCTATGGCTCTCTTTCATGGGGTGTTCCGTTGTGCGTCACCGGCGTCTGGCCGTACAGAATGCCCTTTTTTTCAACTGAATCCAGGGTGTGCCGCCGCCAGCAATTCCTTGGTGTAAGGATGTTGGGGGGCGTCGAACAGATCGTGACTGGCGCCACGTTCGACAACCTTGCCGTCTTTGACCACGATCACGTCGTGGGCCAGTGCTTTGACCACGGCCAGATCGTGACTGATGAACAAATACGTGAGCCCGTGCTTTTCCTGCAACTGACGTAGCAAGGCCACGACTTGTTTCTGCACCGTTCGGTCCAGCGCCGAGGTCGGTTCATCCAGCAGTATCAATGCCGGCTTGAGGACCAGGGCCCTGGCGATGGCTATCCGCTGGCGCTGGCCGCCGGAAAACTCATGGGGGTAACGATGCCTGCTTTGCGGGTCGATACCGACTTCTTCCAGCACGCGAATGACTTCGACCTCACATTGCGTCGCGTCCATTTCGCTATGAACTTCAAGCCCTTCACTGATGATTTGCGCCACGGACATACGCGGGCTGAGGCTGCCATAAGGGTCCTGGAAAACCACCTGCATCTGCTTGCGCCAGGGACGCATTTGCTTCTGATTCAGGTTGTTCAGGCTTTGCCCCTGAAAACGGATACTGCCACGCGATTCAAGCAGGCGCAGGATTGCCTGACCAAGTGTCGATTTTCCCGAGCCCGACTCACCCACGATGCCGAGGGTTTTACCGCGCTCGATGCTCAGGCTGATGTCATCCACCGCCTTGAGGTATTCCTTGTGCTGACGGAAGATCCCGCCACCCAACGAGAACCAGACACGCAGGTTCTCCACCTCCAGCACTTTCTCTCGACTGTCCCGGGGCAGCGGTTCGCCAGCAGGCTCTGCGTCGAGCAGCAGTTTGCTGTAGGGGTGCTGTGGTTGTTTGAACAATGAGTGGCAATTGGATTGCTCGACGATTTCCCCGGCGCGCATCACGCAGACACGCTGGGCAATGCTATGCACCAGATTGAGGTCATGACTTATCAGCAGCAGCGACATGTTCAAGCGCTGTTGCAACTCTTTGAGCAGCAGCAGGATCTTGCGCTGCACCGTCACATCCAGGGCCGTGGTCGGCTCGTCGGCGATCAGCAATTCCGGCTCGCAGGCCAGCGCCATGGCGATCATCACCCGCTGGCGCTGACCACCTGACAATTCGTGGGGATAGGCTTTGAGACGCTTCTCCGGTTGCTGGATACCCACCAGTTCGAGCAGTTCAACAATGCGTTTTTGCGCGGCCCGGCCTGTCAGGCCCTTGTGCAGCAGAAGAGTTTCACCGATTTGTTTGGAGACCGTGTGCAGCGGGTTCAGCGAGGTCATCGGTTCCTGGAAAATCATCCCGATCTGATGACCCCGCAAGCGGCGCAAGGTACGGCTGTCTGCGCCAAGCAACTGCTGGTCTCGATAGAGAATGCTGCCGGTGCTAACCGTGCCTTTGGCGGGCAGCAATTGCAGGATCGAATGGGCGGTGACTGACTTGCCGGAGCCGGATTCGCCCACCAGCGCCAGGCATTCACCGGCGCGGATATCCAGGCTCAGGTTCTTGACCACCGTTTGACCGCTGAAGGCGACACTGAGGTCACGGATTTCAATCAGGTTGTCCGACATATCAAGACCTCGGGTCGAAGGCATCACGCAGCGCCTCGCCAATGAATACGAGCAGTGACAGGATCAGCGCCAGGGTGAAGAACGCGGTCAGCCCCAGCCAGGGTGCTTGCAGGTTCTGTTTGCCCTGGGCGATCAGCTCCCCAAGCGAAGCGCTGCCAGCGGGCATGCCGAAGCCCAGAAAATCCAGCGCGGTCAGGGTGGAAATCGCACCGGTAAGGATAAACGGCAGGTAACTCAGGGTCGCATTCATCGCGTTGGGCAGGATATGCCGGGTGATGATCTTGCGGTCGCTCATGCCCAGTGCGCGAGCCGCCTTGACGTACTCAAGGTTGCGGCCGCGTAGAAACTCGGCGCGCACCACATCCACCAGGGCGAGCCATGAAAACAGCGCCATGATCCCCAGCAACCACCAGAAATTGGGTTCGACGAAGCCGGACAAAATGATCAGCAGATAAAGCACCGGCAACCCTGACCAGACTTCCAGCAAGCGCTGACCGATCAGGTCGACCCAGCCGCCGTAATAGCCTTGCAGCGCACCCGCTGCGATACCAATCAGGGCACTGATGGTCGTCAATACCAGGGCGAAGAGAATCGACACCCGGGCACCGAATATCACTCGGGCCAACACGTCCCGCGCCTGATCGTCAGTGCCCAGCCAGTTTTGCGCTGTCGGCGGGCTGGGGGCAGGGCGATTGAGGTCGTAATTGGGGGTGTTGTCGCTGAACGGAATGGGCGGAAACAGCATCCAGCCATCACCCTTTTTGATCAGATCCCGAACGTAGTCACTGCGATAGTCCGGCTGGAACGGCAATTGGCCGCCGAACTCTTGCTCGGTGTAACGCTTGAGTGCCGGGAAATACAGCGAGTTCTGATAACTGAGGACCAGCGGCTTGTCATTGGCGATCAACTCGCCACCCAGCGTCAGCAGGAACAGACCGCAGAACAGCCACAGTGACCACCAGCCTCGGCGATTCTTGCGAAAGCGGTCGAGCCGTCGTTGGGCCAGCGGAGAAAGTCTGCTCATCAGGCATTCCTCGCGCTGAAGTCGATTCGCGGATCGACCAGGGTGTAGCAGATATCTCCGACCAGTTTTATCAGCAAGCCAAACAGGGTGAAGATGAACAGCGAGCCGAATACCACGGGATAGTCCCGTGAAACCGCAGCTTCATAGCTCATGCGACCCAGACCATCGAGGGAGAAAATGACTTCGATGAGCAGCGATCCCGCAAAAAACACGCTGATGAATGCCTGCGGAATACCCGCTACCACCAGCAGCATGGCGTTGCGAAACACATGGCCGTACAACACGCGGCGCTCGCTCAAGCCTTTGGCCCTGGCCGTTACTACGTACTGGCGGGTGATTTCATTCAGAAACGAGTTCTTGGTCAGAATCGTCAGCGTGGCGAAACCACCAATGACCAATGACGAAACAGGCAGCACCAGATGCCAGAAGTAGTCCGCAATCTTGCCCACCGTGCTCATCTGCTCGAAGTCTTCGGACACCAGCCCGCGTACCGGGAACCAGTTGAGTGACGTGCCCCCGGCGAAGAGCACCACCAGCAGCATCGCAAACAGAAACGCCGGCATTGCGTAGCCAATGATGATGGCGGTGCTGCTCCAGATGTCGAACTGACTGCCGTGCCTGACTGCCTTGCGAATGCCCAGAGGGATCGAAACCAGATACGTGATCAGCGTTGCCCAAAGCCCCAGCGAAATGGACACTGGCATCTTTTGCAGAATCAGGTCAGTGACCGTCGCGCCCCGGAAGAAGCTGTTACCGAAGTCCAGCCGCGCATAGCTTTTCAGCATCAGCCACAGGCGCTCGTGCAGGGGCTTGTCGAAACCATACTGGTGTTCGATGTCCTTGATCAATTTGGGATCGAGGCCGCGAGACGCACGTGACGGGTTGGCATTGATTGACTCGCTCGCTGCGCTGCCCGCACTGGAACTGGCACCGCCGATACCTTGCAAGCGGGCAATGGCCTGTTCAACAGGGCCCCCGGGGGCTGCCTGAACAATGAAGAAGTTGACCAGCAAAATGCACAACAGCGTGGGAATGATCAGCAACAGACGTCGCAATAAATAGCCGAGCATTCACTTCATCTCCGAGGCGACGGCGGAAGCGCCGCGTTTTTCAGCGAACTGCTCGTTGGTCAGCGGAACAGGGCTGACCTCCCACCAGGTTTCAATCGCCTCCCCATTACTGGCCTGTACTTTAGGAATGCCGAAACGATTCCACCACAACGTCGAGGCACCCGGCGGGTAATAGTTGGGAATCCAGTAATAGCCCCATTGCAGCACCCGATCCAGGCAACGGGCGTAATCCACCATGGTAGATTTCTGATCGGCGCTAACCAGTCCGGCGATCAGGGTGTCCACGGCAGGGTCCTGCAGCACCATGTAGTTACTGGAGCCGGGGTCGCGGGCGCCTTTGGAGCCGAAACTGTTATACAACTCCATCCCGGGCGAGGTTGAGACCGGGTAGCCGGTCACGATCATGTCGTAATCACGGGCCATGACCCGATTCAGAAACTGCGCCGAGTCAATGCGGCGGATCTCGAAGTCGATACCTATCTGCGCCAGCGTGCGCTTGTACGGCAGCAGGATTTTTTCAAACCCGGCCTGGCCGTTGAGAAACGTAAAGGTAAACGGCTCACCTTTGGCGTTGACCAGATGATCGCCCTTGGGCGTCCAGCCAGCGTCTTCCATCAGCTTCAGCGCCTCAAGCTGCTTATCCCGGATGTATCCCGTGCCATCTGTTTTCGGGGTGTGGAATACCTTGTCGAACACTTCCGGCGGCACGTTGGCACGCAAAGGCTCAAGAATTTTCAGTTCGGCTGGGGTCGGCAGCTCAGTGGCGGCCAGTGATGAGTTGGAGAAGTAGCTGTTCTGGCGGATGTACATGTTGCGCATCATCTGCCGGTTGGTCCATTCGAAGTCCCAAAGCATGGATAGCGCCTGACGCACCCGGCGATCCTGAAAAATGGGGCGATCCAGGTTGAAGACAAAACCTTGAGAACTCTGCACGGCGCCTTTGGCCAGATGGGCCTTTTGCAGGCGGCCGTCGGTCAGCGCCGGGCTGTCGTAGAGAATCGAATAGGCCGTGGCGGAGTACTCGCGGTTGTAGTCGTAAGCGCCGCCCTTGAGGACTTGCCGGGCCACGTCAATGTCGCCGAAGTACTCGACGCTGAAGGTGTCGAAGTTATAGGAACCGCGGTTTACCGGCAGATCCCTGGCCCACCAGTCCGGGTCACGGGCGAAGGTGATGCTGCGTCCTGGGTCCACCTTGGCGACTTTGTAGGGGCCGCTGCCCACCGGAATCTCAAAGCCGCCACCGCCAGCGAAGTCGCGACTCTTCCACCAGTGTTCCGGAAAAACCGGAAGGGAAGTGAGGTCCAGCGGCAACGTTCGACTTTCACTGGACTTGAAGTCAAAGCGGATCCGGGTTGGGGATTCAACCTCAATGCCTTTGACGTCCTGAAATTGTGTCCGGTATGACAGGCTGCCCTGCGTCATCAGCAGGTCGTAGGTGTAGCGCACGTCTTCTGCGGTAATAGGCACGCCGTCTGCGAAGCGGGCTTTCGGATTGATATAGAAGCGCAGTGACAGGCCATCATCGCTGCGCTCGATGCGCTCAGCCACCAGACCATAAACGGTGTAAGGCTCGTCCAGCGATCGTACAGCGAGAGGTGAATAGAGCATGCCATTGATTTGCGATACGCCGGTGCCTTTGTCGAGATAGGGCATCAGGTGGTCGAACTGACCAATTTCCTGAGCCGAGCGACGCATGCTGCCACCTTTTGGCGCGTCCGGATTTACGTAGTCGAAATGCTTGAAATCCGCAGGGTAACGAGGCGCTTCGCCATAAACCGTCAGAGCGTGTTGCGGCGCAGCGGACAATAGTTGAGGGCCAGAGAGCAGGGCCAGCAGTGCCACGATCAGCGATGAAGAAACAAAACGCATTACTGGGATCCTGACTGACGTCGGCGGGCGAACATCAGGGTTAAGGGTGGCGATGATTAAAGTCATACGACAGGCACGGTCAGGCAACGTTCTTGACCGGTCAATGCAGGCTTCAACAAGGTACCGGAACCCGGGCTGGTTTGTAACTGGATGATGCGCGGTGCAAGTAGGGGTTATGCGCTAAACCCCAGCCTCGCGGGGCTCGTGCGCTCCTACAGGGAGGCATGGCGGTTTCTCTAGCGCCATAAACACAAACGGCCCGCCTTGAGGCGAGCCGTTTGTGAGCATCAGCAGCGAGGAATCAATCCTGGCGGCTGGTCACTTCCAGCAGGTGGTAACCGAACTGGGTTTTCACCGGGCCTTGCACGACGTTAACGGGCGCGCTGAACACGACAGTGTCGAATTCCTTGACCATCTGGCCTGGGCCGAAAGAACCCAGATCACCGCCTTGGCGGCTGGAAGGGCAGCTGGAGTTGGATTTGGCGACTTCCGCAAAATCAGCACCGCCTTCGATCTGCGCTTTGAGCTCGTTGCATTTCTCTTCGCTGGATACAAGGATGTGGCGGGCAGTGGCTTTAGCCATGGGGAATTACTCCTGTGAAAAAAAAAGAAAGAGCCTACCGGATTAAGGAAGGCATTTCTCGATAAAGTTCAGAGCATTAACCATCAAGCGAGTTGAGCGGCGTTGTCCGCCGCTCTTTTTCGCTTGTTACCTGTAACGCAGTTTGCGGACGGCTTCGCGCAGCAGATGCTCTGTGGCGTCCCAACCCAGACACCCGTCGGTAACCGAGACACCGTAACGCATCGAGCCGCTGAGCGGCTGGCAGCCTTCAAACAGATGACTTTCGATCATCATGCCAACCAGTGATGAGTCACCCTGCAAGCGCTGCGCGAGTACATCGTTGAATACTTCCGGCTGGCGCAACGGGTCTTTGCCACTGTTCGCGTGACTGCAGTCGACCATGATGCGTTCGGCAATTTGCTGTTTCGCGAGGCTCTCACGTACTTGCGCCACGCTACTACGATCGTAGTTAGGACCTTGGTGTCCACCGCGAAGTACGATGTGAGTGTCGGAGTTGCCCTGGGTTTCGATGATCGCCGGATGCCCCTGGCGATCCATGCCGAAGTGACGATGCCCATGAGCAGCCGAACGCATGGCGTCACAGGCAATGGCGACGCCCCCGTCAGTCCCGTTCTTGAAGCCCACTGGCATAGGCAGACCGCTGGCCATCTCCCGGTGGATCTGCGATTCAGTGGTGCGAGCACCAATGGCGACCCAACTGAGCAGGTCGTCAAAATAACCGGCTGCCATGGGTTGCAGGATCTCTGTCGCAACAGGCAGACCCAGGCGCAGCATCTCGCGCATCAGATGACGTGAGAGTGTGAGGCCTGCGGCCATGTCATCACTGCCGTCGAGTTGTGGATCATAAGCCAGGCCCTTCCAGCCAACCGTGGTGCGGGGCTTCTCTACGTAGGCGCGCATCACCAGCAGCATCTGATCGCTGACTTCACCGGCAAGGGCCGCCAGGCGTTCGGCGTATTCAATGGCTGATTGTGGATCATGGATGGAGCAGGGGCCTACCACCACCAGCAGGCGAGAGTCCTGGCCATTGAGGATGGCGCGAACGGCGCGGCGTTGTGCGGCAACCTGTTCAGTGAGGGCAAGATCCAGCGGCAACTGCGATTTCAGTTGCAGGGTACTTGGCAGGCGTTGCGGGGCGGGAATGCTGTCGAGCACGGTCAGGTTGCGGGACGACAGGTCAGACGGTTTTACGGCGATAGACGAATTCATGGTTCTGCTTCCTGGGCCGGCGGGTGTGGCCCGCTCGAGCCCTACTGGGGTGTTCGACAATTTGCCGGGTTGGCGTTCTGTAACGGGTTGCCACCTGTCAGTGACCGAACGGAGGCGGCTTGCTGTCCCGAACGGAGGCTGCTAAATCGCCAGGCAGTGCAAATGTCGGTGCGGTAATAAGTGCTGTAGGTCATGTCGTAATCCTCGATTCAATTAAATTTTCAGGGGCGCTAAAAAACAAAACCCCCGGTCGGGTAGCCGACCGGGGGTAGAGAATTCTCTGGTTGGCGTCCCCTTGATGTGGGCGCCGGATGGGTATCAGGCGCGCCAGTGGCTAAACCAATACCCAAAATAAGAAGTGTTTTGCGGAGCAACGTCTGCCAACTGACCACACACGGCCGCGCGCGCTACCAGGCGATCAACGCTGGTCTGCAACAGTGGCTGTGAAGTGGATGGCAACATGATACGTCTCCGTTAAGTGCAGCGAGCTTACTTCAGCCGTGCTGAGCATTTCAATCAGAAATATCAATGGCAGGCATAGGCGGGCCAAGCAAAATCAGTCGAGTGGAATCGCGCTTTTTTCGTTCGACGAGTTCGAAACAAGATGTTTAAGGCGAGGGATGAATGGAGAAAGCTCCTACAGGCGACTGTCCATTAATCCCGTGTATTCCATCCGCAATTTCTCACCTGGAAGAATCTCAATCAGCTGCTGCTTCAACTTGACGTTGTGGCTCGGCGGGAATGATGCCGTCCTTCATGCCCAGTAAAACCGCCACTTTATGGGCCTCTCCGCGCCGACCTTTCTTGCGGCCAGCCAAAACCTGATAAGTGGTTGCCGGATCAATGCTGTGCTCGCGGGCAAACTCTTGAACAGATTTACCTTGATGTTCAAGCCATGCTTTGGCTTGTGCGGCGGTACGTATTCCGGGCATAGTTCAAAACCGTTCAAATCAGTTTAATTTAACTCGATTCTACCATTCGTAAGGATGGGGTCAACAGGATTACGCATTCAAATGAGTGGAATAGGTTCCCGACTGAGAAAAGAAAGAGAACGCCTGGGTTTATCTCAGCGTGCTTTTGGAGAAATCGGAGGCGTGGAGGCCAACGCTCAGGGCAAATATGAAAGTGGTGATCGTGCCCCCAAGGCCGATTACCTCGCAGCCATCGCCGCAAAGGGCGTGGATGTATTGTTTGTTCTGACCGGAAGCGCTACGCCTATCCTTGTCGAAAATCTAAGCAATGCTGAGGAGAAAGTTCTGGGTAGCTACCGTACCCTTACCAAGGAAGATCAGGATGCCATCAGGCGATTGACCATCACCATGGCTGAGCTGTCAGCTTCATATGCGATCCAGAGCAAGGCGCGTTAATCGCAGGGAAGGCTGAAACTCCACTGCGTTAACGATTAGCGGCGCAAATAATTTCATCATTTGAGGGCATCGGTGATAGCGTGTCCTCAGCGCCATATCAAAATCATTGTGGGCCAGACCTTGCGTGACGCTAGGTCTGGCCCTTTGTTTTTGCTATGGTGATCCGTATTCGTTATGACCGTTTTGCGAGGTGTCTGCTTGATTAAGGTGCTAGTTGTCGATGACCATGATCTTGTCCGGACAGGCATTACGCGCATGTTGTCTGATATAGACGGTCTTCAGGTGGTCGGCCAGGCGGACTCCGGCGAAGAATCGCTCAAGAAAGCGCGCGAGCTGAAGCCTGATGTGGTGCTGATGGATGTCAAGATGCCCGGCATCGGCGGCCTCGAAGCGACTCGCAAAATGCTGCGCAGCCATCCTGAAATCAAGGTTGTGGCGGTTACGGTTTGTGAGGAAGATCCTTTTCCAACTCGGCTGTTGCAAGCCGGTGCTGCGGGTTACATGACCAAAGGTGCTGGCCTGGCAGAGATGGTGCAGGCCATTCGTCTGGTCTTTGCCGGACAGCGTTACATCAGTCCGCAGATTGCGCAGCAACTGGCCCTCAAGTCTTTCCAGCCGCAAGTCAACAACTCGCCCTTCGATCTGCTGTCGGAGCGTGAGATCCAGATTGCCCTGATGATCGTTGGCTGCCAGAAAGTCCAGACCATCTCCGATAAGCTGTGTCTGTCCCCGAAAACCGTAAATACCTACCGTTACCGTATCTTTGAGAAGCTGTCGATTGGCAGCGATGTCGAGCTGGCTTTGCTGGCGGTACGTCACGGCATGGTCGATGCCAGCGCCTGAAATGAACCCATCGTTTGACCCGAGTGCCTTTCTTGCAACCTGTAGTGGCCGTCCTGGCGTGTATCGCATGTTCGATACCGAGGCGCGGCTACTGTACGTCGGCAAAGCCAAGAATCTGAAAAACCGCCTGGCGAGTTACTTTCGCAAGACCGGCCACGCGCCAAAGACCAGTGCATTGGTCTCGCGGATCGCCCAGATTGAAACCACGATCACCGCCAACGAAACCGAGGCGCTGCTGCTTGAGCAGACGCTGATCAAAGAATGGCGTCCGCCTTACAATATTCTGCTGCGCGATGATAAGTCCTATCCCTACGTCTATCTGTCGGATGGCGACTTTCCTCGCCTGAGTATTCATCGCGGCGCGAAGAAACCAAAAGGTCGTTACTTCGGCCCTTACCCCAGTGCCGGAGCGGTGCGGGAAAGCCTGAGCCTGATGCAGAAGACCTTTCTGGTTCGTCAGTGTGAAGACAGTTTCTACAAGAACCGCACCCGACCGTGCCTGCAATACCAGATCAAGCGCTGCAAGGGGCCGTGCGTCGGTCTCGTCGAGCCTGAGGTTTACGCGGAAGATGTGCGCCACTCGGTGATGTTCCTCGAAGGTCGCAGTAACACGCTGACTGACGAGTTGAACGCACTGATGGAAAAAGCCGCCATGAGTCTGGATTTTGAACAGGCTGCCGAGTTGCGTGACCAGATTGCGTTGCTGCGCCGGGTTCAGGATCAACAGAGCATGGAAGGCGGCACGGGTGACGTCGACGTCGTCGCTGCCTTCGTCAACCCCGGCGGCGCTTGTGTGCATCTGATCAGCGTGCGCGGGGGCAGGGTGCTGGGTAGCAAGAACTTCTTCCCTCAGGTCGGTATCGAGGAGGAGGTGGGCGAGGTCATGTCGGCCTTCCTGTCGCAGTATTTCCTTGGCGGCGTTGATCGTGAGTTGCCAGCTGAAATCATCGTCAATGTGCTGCATGACGACTTCCCGACCCTGATCGACGCCATTGAAGAGTCTCGAGGTCGTGAACTGGTGATCAGCCACCGGGTTCGTGGCACACGTGCCCGCTGGCAGCAGATGGCAGTGACCAACGCGGAACAGGCATTGGCGGCGCGGCTCGCCAATCGTCAGCATGTAGCAGCTCGATTCGATGCACTGCAGAAGGTTCTGAAACTCGATGAGCCGCCGCTGCGCCTTGAGTGCTATGACATCAGCCACTCCAGTGGTGAAGCTACAGTGGCTTCCTGCGTGGTATTTGGTCCTGAAGGGCCGATCAAGTCGGATTATCGCCGCTACAACATTGAGGGCGTTACGGCGGGGGACGACTACGCTGCCATGCACCAGGCATTGACCCGACGTTTCAGCAAGCTGAAAGACGGCGAGGGCAAGTTGCCGGATATTCTGCTGGTTGACGGCGGTAAAGGGCAGATGTCCATGGCCCGGGATGTATTGAATGAGCTGGCAGTGCCTGATCTGATCCTGTTGGGTGTTGCCAAAGGTACGACCCGTAAGGCAGGCTTTGAAACCCTGTATCTCAACGATTCCGCTCACGAATTTACCCTGCCGGGGGATTCCCCGGCGCTGCACCTGATTCAACAGATTCGCGACGAAGCTCACCGTTTTGCAATTACTGGACACCGGGCACGACGCGGCAAGACACGGCGCACTTCTAGTCTTGAAGGCGTTGCCGGAGTAGGGCCGACACGGCGTCGGGACCTGCTCAAGCACTTTGGTGGTTTGCAGGAATTGTCCCGCGCCAGCATCGAAGAAATCGCAAAAGCGCCCGGAATAAGTAAAAAGCTTGCAGAGTCGATTTATGCGAACCTGCACAGCGAGTAGAATGCCCGCTCACCTCGTAGCAAGTTGTGCCGATGAATATCCCTAATCTGATCACCGTTCTACGTGTCCTCCTGATTCCGATCTTCATTCTGCTGTTTTATCTGCCTTACCACTGGAGCTACATGGCAGCCAGTAGCGTCTTCGCTTTTGCAGCGGCGACCGACTGGCTCGATGGTTATCTGGCTCGCCGTCTGGAGCAGAGCACGCCGTTTGGCGCGTTTCTCGATCCCGTCGCGGACAAACTGATGGTTGCAGTGGCGCTCGTGTTGCTGGTTCAGGCCCACGCCAATCTATGGCTGACGTTGCCTGCGGCGGTGATTATCGGCCGTGAGATCGTTATTTCCGCTTTGCGCGAATGGATGGCCGAATTGGGTGCCAGGGCACAGGTGGCGGTGTCAAACCTGGGCAAATGGAAGACTGCCGCGCAAATGCTGGCGCTGGTCATCCTGCTGGCTAATCCACCCGCGTTCACATTCTGGGTGGTGCTGGGTTACGTGTTGCTGATTCTCGCTGCAGGCCTGACTTTGTGGTCGATGCTGCAATACCTGAGAGCTGCATGGCCGCATCTGAAAACCACCGCTGATAAAAAATAAGTTTTTAAAACAAAGGGTTGACGGCGCGGTTTGAATGTATAGAATAGCGCCCGTCACCAAGATGCGGGAATAGCTCAGTTGGTAGAGCACGACCTTGCCAAGGTCGGGGTCGCGAGTTCGAGTCTCGTTTCCCGCTCCAAGTTTGTACACATTGAGTGTTTGTTGTTTGAGCACTGGATGTTTGAGGCCGAGTAGCAAAATGGTTATGCCGCGGATTGCAAATCCGCTTACGCCGGTTCGATTCCGACCTCGGCCTCCACTATTAAAGAACCCGAAGATTAACGTCTTCGGGTTTTTTATTGTGTGCGAATTGGCGAACCCATCACCGCCACCAGAGCTGGTTTCTCTATCTCGCCGTCATCGACCTGATCGTGGTGCCCCAGGGCACGTTCAGTATGATGTCTCTGCCGTCTTTATCTTTCGAGTTTGTCGAGCGCTTCGTTGAGGCCCGAGATTGCAGATAGCGCCCACACGTGGTGCTGCTCTGTACTGTGCCCGACAGTGATGTCGTATCCGAGCATCGCTGATGCGTGAGCGCGCAGCCGTTCGATGTTTTCGGCAGCGTATGGAGCGCGCTCCTTAAAATACTCATCCAGTCCTTTCGTGAGGATAGATATCGCGCTGAATGCCGCAGCATGCAGAAACAGGTCGTCTGTCCCGCGTGCAGCGCTGAGAAGATCCTCTATTTTGTTGAGAGCCTGTTTCGGGTTAATCATCAGTAACCTCGATCAATAAGGATTGGGTGAAGCCAGAAGCTGCTACTCGACCTGCATGACTGCCACTGGCATTCCGTCCCTATGTTTAGTGCCAGGAGGCCTGAATGGCTGCGTCGAACAGAGGGCCCGTGATCCGGCGGTCACTGTATTCGCTGACGAAATAATTGATTCGGTTAGCCAGGTGCTGAATGGATAGCCAGCCCAGGCCATGGTAGTCCCGCAATTCCTCGTCGTTGAGCTTAATCAGGGATTCGTAACTCAAGAAGGACGCCTCGCAGTTGACGAGGACATAGATTGAGCCATCTCCCGCGCGAAGAAGCTGCCAGTAGCCATCCGTAATGTGATGTGTCGCAGGCGTCAGGTGAATCAGATCCATGTTTGATTTTCGTCCGTTACCTTGTAGCGACTCACCATAACATGGCTGCGAGCGACGATCCTGTAGTGTCCGCTCCTGGCCCGAAGGTGGACGTTTTTTAACCTGTTCATCGCTCGAAATGTGCTCGCGCCATGACCAGTCGTCTGAATCTAAGAAATTCGAGTGCAGAGTCCGTTTTTTGTGGTCTCAGTTGTTTCATTTTTAAGAAAAAACCAAAAATGGTCCTTAAAAGAAAATTTGCTGAAGACAGCCGGGACCTTTTATCCCAGCTCAACCTTGCCACGGCGGAAATGATGTCATTGCCGATCAGTAGCATTGGCAGCTGCGAGTGGCGGATTGCTCAATCACGCCAGGAGCAGGCGTTTTTGAGGTGGCACTGCTACATAAGCAATGAAAATGTAGTGAGGCTCAAAGAGCCTCGCTTAGCCACCGCATGCGTGGCCTGATTTTAAAAACGGCTCTGATGCGCACAAGCATTTCTGCATCTGGTACGCGCTGATGGCGTGCGCCGGACTGGCGCGAATGCTGAGGCGGTCCGAGAGGTATAACTCCACCGTAGCGGCCTTTGGATTGGTTACCGCTGGGTAGGGTGGTCACGTCTCTCAGATGCATTTTTTGCAGAAAGTGCATTTCAATCGTTTCAGGCGCACGCCTGATTCGCGGGGTTGTTCCAAGAATCTCGCCCCCATATCGCACTTTTCTTGATTTTCCCGATCTATGTCTGTCCCGACCGCGCTGATTTCCCGCGCGGACAGCGAATCAGACCTGGTGCCGATGGATCGCACGTTACCTGCATGTTTCATTCGATGGATGCGCCAGCCGCTCGTGCTGGCGGTGGTTTTTCTGCTGGGTGTCTGCGGTTGTAGCCAGCAGCAGGGCCGCGATATCGCAAATCAATTCAGCAAAGGCAAACCTGACGAGATCTTCCAGACCAGCGTTGACCGTATGGCTACGTTAGGCATGCACGATAATCTGCAAAGTCTGTATTTGCTGATGAACAAGCTTTACATGCGCAATCCTGCCCAGTGGCGTCAATCGGGCTATACCGATGAGGTCAGTGCTGCGCGGGCGATTCGTCAGGCCATCGAACAGCGTCAGCCGTTGCCGGCTCTTGGGGATCGCCGTGACTTGGCGGCGCTGAGTTATTCCTTGAGTCCGGAGTTTCGCGGCGACCGTGTGGGCGCATTCATCTACGCCATTGGCAGCATGCTGATCACCGCGCACGGTGGTCGCACCGAGTTTTATGTGACGGACTCCATCAATCCGCAGTTTGTCAGCAATGCCGCGCGCAATATCGAAAAAGCCACCTGGCTGCTCAGCCAGCGTCAGGATGCCAATGGCGTCCTGTTGCTGTTTTCCAACGAGATATCCGACCAGACCAGTAACCTGAGTTTCGCCGTGGAGTTTGGCAAGATAGTCGCCCGGCTGGATTTGCTGGCGCAGATTCTGGATGAGCGTTACCGGCGTATCGGTCTCAATTACGCGCAAAGTTTATTGCTGATGAACTTTCTGCCGGTGCAGTAGTGATCCGGGCTGTTATGCAGCCCGGCAATACTTACTTGGCAGGCATATTTTTCAATAGCTCATCAAGCACGGGCGCCATCTTGGTTTCCGTCCCTTGCCACTTCATCATCGACAAGCCGCCTTTCCCCCGCAGGTAGTAATGCGCGGCCCCCAATCGACGTTTTTCGCTGTCCCATATCTCCAGATCTGCGCTGGACAGATACGGCACGATATCCCAGGTGCGATACGCGACATACGTCAGCCGGTAGGCGCAGCTGGCTGGCACCTGGGTATAGACCTCGGAGCTGATACCGCGGTCCGAGAGCCCGCGTTGCACCACCGGGACAAAATCCGTAACCAGCACTTTGGGATTCTGCTCAATGCAGATATTCGTCGGGCGCACCGTAAGCGGCTCGACTTCAATCGACGTGCAGCCACTCAATACGCCCAGTCCTGCGAGTACAAAACCACTTGCCAATGCCTTCATCAAAACCGGTTCCTTCCTGGAGTGCAAACCCCTATTGGTGGGGTGCTTCAAAGTAATACGCCGCATGAGTTCGCGGCGGGGCGGCATAGTGCCATGTCTGCTCTGGGTAGAATAGGGCGGCGAGGTTAAATAGACATTTCGTGTAAACGTGAACCTGACAATCCAGTAATATGCGCACTGCTTGTAGGCCGCCAACCTTGCCCCATGGAATGGACCCTTATGATCGACTTTTCGGTAGCGTTACTTTTTGCAGGTGCTTGCCTTGCGCTCACCCTGACACCCGGCCCGGACATGTTGTTGATCGCATCCCGGAGCATGAGTCAGGGCAGGGCATCGGGATTTGTTTCGCTGGCGGGCATTCAGGCAGGGACTTATTGTCATGCGCTGGCAGCGGCCTTGGGACTGTCACAGTTACTGATTGCTGTGCCCACTGCTTACGATGTTGTCCGATTCGCAGGTGCCGCCTATCTGGCATTTCTCGCATGGAAGGCTTTTACCAGTACCGCCTCGCCGCTTGTGGCCAGCGGAAGTCTCGCGTCGACACCGCTTGCCCGCATCTTTCGTCAAGGATTATTCACCAATCTGCTTAATCCCAAAATGGCACTGTTCGTTCTGGCTCTGTTTCCACAATTCGTCGATCCAACTAAAGGATCGGTGATTGCCCAGATGCTGATATTCGCGACCATCCTGAACGTCATTGGTTTGTTCGTGAACGGTTCCGTGATCGTCCTGGCGAGTAAGTTAGGGAGCAAACTTTCAGCAAATGCCCGGATTGCGAAGGCGCTTAATCAACTTCTGGGCGCCGTGTTTATCGGCCTGGCTTGTCGATTGGCGCTGGTGTCCGACAAGTAAGCGATATGCGCATATACCTATAACCCGGCTAAATCGAGGGGCGACAGCGCTAGTTTGCCAGGCTGTCGTCCCGCATATTCTCCACGTCAGTCAGAAGCGTTGGCCCTTGTGGATTCCATTGCAAGACCTCTCTGGTCCGGGTGCTGGAAGCGGACATGTCTTTACTGACGAAAGGGTTTAGCCAGCCAAAATGAGCGGCTGCGTTTTCGGCTTGCACAGCAACTAACGGCAGCCGCCACTTATGGGCGATCATCTCCGCGATACTTCTGAACGAAACAGACTCTTCAGCGGTGGCGTGATAGCGCGACCCTGATTCCTGCCTTTCCAGGGAAAGCCGATATAGCTGCGCCGTGTCGTCGATATGCGTTGCGGACCAGCTATTGAGTGCGCCTTCGATATAGGCAGATATTCCAGTCTTGCGGGCTAACTCAATGACTTCCGTTACCAGGCCCTGCTTTCTGGTGTCGTGAATCTGGGAAAGGCGCATGACTGAGACATTAACCCCGCGCTGATACAGTTCAAGTCCCGCCAGTTCCGAGGCCACCCTTGGGTTGGGATGGTCAGGATTAAAACAGTGCTCGAGCGCTTTTTGCCCGGGCACTGCCGAACCCATTGCCGTGCTTGAGGTAATGATCAGCGGGCGGTCGCTGCCTTCGAGCGCTGCACCGAGAGCAAGGATTGCACGTCGATCTTTCTGGCAGTTTTCCACGAAGTTCGCAAAGTTGTGATCGAAGGCGGTATGGATTACGCCATCGCATTCACCAGCGGCATGTTGCAAGCTGTGCAGGTCTTCGATATCTCCCCTGTAAGCCTGCGCACCTATTGCTGTCAGCGCTTGCCTGCCTGACTCGGAACGCGTCAGCCCTATTACCTGATGCCCTGATGCAATGAGATCCGCAGCGACATGGGAGCCAATAAACCCTGTTGAACCGGTTATAAAAATACGCATGATCGAATTCTCTATGTGCTGATTCGATACAGTGCGCTTAAGCTGCATCCTGTAAAAGCAGGGACATTATCAGGGTATAAATACTACTGGGATAAATATGCCGGACCCGTCGAATAAGGCGCTTGGACTTTACTTGAAAGATTGCCGGGGTCGTATTGATCCCTCAGCTCTTGGATTACCGACAGGCCGACGCCGTACGCCCGGTCTACGTCGTGAGGAAGTCGCGGCCCGGGCAAACATCAGCCCAACCTGGTATACGTGGCTTGAGCAAGGGCGGGGCGGTAGCCCGTCTGCCCAGGTGTTGAACCGGATTGTCGAAAGTCTTTTGTTAACCGACTCCGAGCGAGAGCACGTTTTCCTGCTCGCTTTCGGACACCCGCCAGAAGTGGTTTACAAACCATCTGAGGGTGTTACACCCCGGCTGCAACGTCTGTTGGACAGTTTCGAGACCAGCCCGGCCATTATCAAAAGCGCGACATGGGATGTGCTTGCCTGGAACCGTGCCGCAGCGACAGTACTCACCGACTACGGGACATTGCCGGTTGAACAGCGCAATATCCTGCGGCTGATTTTCTGCAGCCCGAAGATCCGCGCGGGTCAACTTGACTGGGAAGCAACGGCCAGGTTTGTGGTCGGTGCATTCAGGGCAGATGCGATTCGTGCCGGTGCCCATTCCGAAGTCATCAGGCTTGTAGAGGAGCTCTGTGCACTAAGCCCTGAGTTTGCTTCGTTCTGGCGTGACAATGATGTGCGTGTCCATGGCGACGGAATCAAACGCCTGCGCCACGAAACCCTCGGATTGATCGAGCTCGAATATTCCGGCTTTGCTGTAGAAGGGCGCCCAGACCTGGGCATGATTGTTTACAGCCCTATGACGACGGCGGATGCCGACCGGATCCGTGCACTTATTCAAGCTTCGGGAGCCAACTGATCCGCTGGCGCTGTGACCAACAATTTGAACTGCCGCGCCCTCAAGCTGCCAAAACAGCACCCACCATGAGGACAGTGAAATGACTGACGAAAAGAAAGAACCGCCAAAGGATGACACACCCGCGCATTCCACCAAGGAAGAGCGTGAGCGTCTGAAGGATTTCAATAAGGGTGGTATTCCGCCAGGCGCTTGTTGAGAGACCAGCGCTTAATCGCTATTCGCGACTGTCTCCGGGCGCGCGAATAGCGATGGTCTGATGATCTTCGTGTGGGACTAACGAGGCTCTTCGACAGGTTCCCGAGTAATTCGGCCGGCTTTTACCTCATCTGCAAAGCTGAGAAGGTTCGCTTCGGAAGCTTCATAGTTATTGACGATTTCCCTTATGGCATCAGCTTCCGTCTGATTGCCGGTAGCCTCTAAATCCTGAGCTTTTTTGTGCAGGTCTGCGGAAGACCACTTGAGCAGAAACGCTGCCGATATAAGTGCATCCCGAAGTTCCTGATTATCCTTGGTCATGCCTGTCTGGTCCTTTCAAAGTCGACCTCTATGGTTAAGAGGGCGGAGACGCGCCGAATTGTATTTTGAATAGGCGCTCGATATTTAGTGAGAAAAGGCTGAGTCGCGGCTGAGGTCGGATCGATGCAATTCAGCCTGGATACCGTATTGGATCAACAAGGTCGTCGAGGCCCGGAAACAATAAGGGCTCACGCCAGAAACCTGTGTAAGCCCTTGATTTAAAATGCTGTCCCGAGCTGTTGTCGTATCGGCAGCCCGGGTCGAGGCATTCTAAGTCCCGGTCTAATCGTTTGACAATCATAATGAAAAATATAAATAAACCCGAGTGATGGCGGGGTTCCGCCTCTGGTTCAGAGGTCCTTTTTGATCTCTTTGTCGATGTGCTTGTCGGCCTTGTGCCGCTCTTTGTCATCATGTTTGGCGCCTTTATCTACCTCGTCGGCGTCGTGCTTCACACCTTTATCCAGTTCCTTTCCATCGTGCTCGACGCCCTTGTCCAGTTCACGATTATCATGCCGAATGCCTTTTTCCAGTTCGCTCTCAGCGAAGGCGAGCGGTACTGCCGTGCCCACCAGGAAGACAGCCGTTATTGCCGACAGAATGAATTTGCTCATTATCTTTCCCCTAAGCGTGAAAAACTGATCCCTCATGGATCATCAGTTTCGAGCATAGGCCAGGGATATAGGGCCTTCAAGTTGCGCGACCAAGCGTTCGGCGTGACTACCAAGCAGTGGATCTGTAGAAGAAAGGAGCAGCAGTCCCCGCCACTCTGGCTGTCAGAATCAAGCCAGGCCGGTTGAATTGTCGGCGGCTCTCCCTGTCAGTTTTTCTTTTAGGGAGGAACGCTCATGGCAGTCACACTGAAAATGCTCAAAGGCGAGGAAATCCCAAGCGAGCATCGCCGCCCGGATCTAGAGGCCCTGATCGAAGTGAAAAGTCACGACGGATCGCTTCATTATCTGGAGTCAGAAGAAGAGGCGGCGAATCTGGTTGTGGATTTGCACAAGGAAGATCAAGAGGAGGGCGGCTGACAAAGACGCTAAATGCCAGGCAAAGAAAAGCCCGCGATGGGGGAAAGCGGGCCAAGGCCTGATAGAGCCTGCGATTAGATTACGAGGCTCTATGTGAAAACGTTGTGAAGAATGACTGGTTCAGCGCAAGAATTTGCTGTTTTATCTGCTCTCCATGTTGAAAACCAAAACACGATAATAAGCCGCCAGCCAGCCAATTCCGGTCCATCCCGACAGCAGATTAAGCTTGAAGATTGAATTGCTGATTTCAAGCCTGTGAGAGATGGCGTAGAGGTAAGGGTAGAAATACAGCCCGACAGCGCTGGTGATGAACAAAAGGTTTGCGGTAGTAGCCCCCAGGCCTTCGCCATTTCGACACAAGTAGCTGAGCGTAAGTAGAAGTATCAGCAGGGCCAAGTTGAAGATATGCATCCAAAGCGCCTTATAAAGTGATCGTCGCACAGGTAGAGGCGTTATGACATCACTATGGGCGTGCGGTGCAGATAACCCGGCTCTAAAAGAATCTATCGGGTCGATAGACTGAATGAAAAAGCCCGGTGCTTGGCGGGTCTACTTGAAGACGGGAAATAAATCGGCGTTGGATTGTCTACTCTTGACCAAACTACTGAGCCAGTGGAGTACGCACGATGTATCTAAAACCAGACATCCAGCGAATTTTTGAAACAGCGTTCTTGCCCTCGAGGTGCGAATGCGTCATCGGTGCAAACGACTGCTTCTCGTTGAAGCTCATCAATCCCCAATCGGGCGATATCGAGTTGTATCTTGCGGCGGTGCCTTTGGCTGAGCTTTCCACCAGCAGATCCATCGCCAGGTTGGTGCTCTCATTGAGAGAGCAAAGAGACCTTATGGGCAAGATGGACCTGTCCATGAAGCGACTGGCGTAGAGCAGGCACGAAAAGCCCGCCGGAGGGCCAATCAGTAGTTTGCAGCAATGGCCTGAGCCAGTTGAAGGTCAGACATCAGAGTCAGAGGCTGGCTGGCAGTCGAGCGGTAGTGCTGAACAGCCTGTTCAAACTGCGCACCACGGATATCGCCATCTGAGCCAATAAAAGCCAGAGCGTCGTCACGGGCAGGCGTGAAAAAATCAGCGATTTTTTCGGATGACATTAAGGTCACCAAAGACGTCCCGACCGTACTTAAACGGATGTATTCAGCGGCCTCTACCTGAGCGCCGGTCAAGGTTGCCAGAGCTATTACCACAGCCTTCCATGAGTTCATTCTTCAATACGTCCATTGCATTTTTTTGGGATGGCACAATAGCATGAGGTGGTAATTACAAGATACGAAAAGCCTGGTGCCTGGCTGGGCCCACAGACACACACTTTACAACTCGTATCATTGCGCTGGAGGGACCACCTTGATCATGAAACCGGCGAGAAAGCGCGGTGTAGCACTGGCATGGTGAGTTGTATGATCGTGCAAGCGCATCCTGGCTGACCAGTTTCACTTGCCTGAGCACACGGCTTTCAAAGGTCAGGGCGACTCATTCGGGGAGGGTGCCGGGCTATGAGGTGTGTCACCTCGAATTGATCACTACGTGCTGAGGCTATTTGCAGGTTTGCAGGTTTGCAGGTTTGCAGGTTTGCGGAGAGCTTTGAGCTTGGGAGATTAAGGTGCTGCGACCGCTTGGAGATACTCGGCACTATCACCCTGACCTACGCAGCTCACGATTGAGGTTTGAAAGTTTGGCCGTATGTCTGACTGCACAAGACATGTCCGGCGCAAGCTCAGGATCATTTGGCTAGTCATCGCCCTTGAGCGAAAATTTACCTTGCATGATAGTGACGCACTCGCCGGAAATTCTGACCTCTTCCGTACCATCGTCGATGTATCGCACATTGATAACGCTCGGCCGTCCTACACTTACTCCTTGCACTACACGAGCTGTCATTTTCTTCCTGGAGTACAAGCTCGCGAGCAACGCAACGGTTGCAGCCGTTGCGCTACCTGTTCCAGGATCTTCGGTCATACGATTAGTGAAAGTCCGAGCCTCCAGATTGACATCGGAGGTGTCATCCAAGCCTCCCGAGACTTTCGTATACGCGTAAATCGAGGTAGCTCCGCTCACAGGCACTGTAAGCCTGAACTCCGCGAGATTCGGGACGCATTGCCTTAACGCTTCCTGGCTCTTTAGCTCGACAATAATGAATGGCAAGCCTACGGATGCAACTTGTGGGACATGAGTGGCGATCTCTATTTGATCAGGACTCAAAGACAGGCACGCTGCTATTTGCTTTAGATCGACTGTCTCAAGCCTGGATAGCTGCTCTGGCGCAACCAGCTCAGCGCCGACAGGCTTGCCTGCTTCAAACAGGATCCGTATGCGAACCAGCCCCGCAGCCTCTTCGAAAACCATGGTTTCAGGAGGCAACCTCCCAGCGTTATACATCTCCGTAGCCAGGACGTACGCAGTTCCGATATTGGGGTGTCCGGCGAAAGGAAACTCCTTTGACGGGGAAAAGATGCGTACCCATGCTAAGTTTTCGGGATTTCTCGGCGCCAACACAAAAGTAGTTTCGCTGTAACCGAATTCAGCTGCAATACGCTGCATTTGCTCGCTCGAAAGACTCTCTGCATCCAACACAACAGCCACTGGATTGCCCTGAAACGCTGTTGATGAGAAAACATCCGCAGTTACGTATCGACGCTCCATCTGAAAGATCTCGCCTTAAAATTTTGATAATACTTCGTTGTTGCGCCAGAGAGGAACATGCGTTACGCAGTCAGTCAGGCGTCCACTGCATTTGCAACTGTTGCCAGTCGCGCACCCATGGCCCAGGGTAACCGTAAATAGGAGGGCGACGCAGAGGTTCGGGAGATGCCTTGTCCGGACGTTTACCAGTGTTGTGCCCGACAGCTCAGCCATGATGAGGTGCAAGCCCATAATTCAAGGCAGGGGCTTTAGACTGTCCACTACACGATCCCAGAATGCGAGGGCTTCTTCGTCTGACTTGAAGTCGCTTCCAGTCTCGTGTGTACCCAACTCGAGATCTATAAACGGTTTTGTGTTGGACTCTACAGTGCCTTTATATTCAACCTGAAAGGTATAAAAGCGTTTTCCATTAACGACCGCAGTAACTGCGACTTCTTCCGCTTTGACAGTCCCGATCATGCGCTCTCGCTTCCTGAGTGTTTTTGTCTGCCTCATCAGTTCAGCGCTACCGGGAGCAAAGTCATCTTCTTTATTGCTGTTAAATCGTTCTATCAGGCTATTTTTGTGCTCAGCTATTTGTTGTGTCAATAAGCTCACATACGTACCAGGGTGTGTTGAAATTTGTGCGCCCATGTAAACGCCTTCCAATGCTTGCTCAGGATCAAGCTGGAGGTAGCCTGATTCCAACGCGAATCCGCCCGCAGGAGGTGCTTCTTGAGGTGCCCTGAAAAATATAGATTCACTCATCATTCGAATTTTATGGATAGCTCCATCCAGGCCTTTGGCAGAAATCGCGTCGGCCTTCATGCGATATAATGTGTTTTTTGTAGTCAGAAGGTAAGCATTGAGCGTATAAAATTCTTTCAGTCTGGAGACCACTAAAATGCTGCCGTTGCCGAGCGGAACTGTCTTTTGGTATTCGCTTGATGTCCCTTTTGCTGTTCCTTTTTTAAGATCCTCAATATAGCCTTCGACAATCGATTTTATTTGAGACTTCCCGTTTTTTTCGATGAGCTCAACGTCTTCATTGTATATTTTGTAGTCGGCTAACATTTTAGAGTTCGTGGGGAGTTCCAATTTGAATCTTCCCAAGTAATGCGCCTCCCACTTTTCGGTAGTCATGTAGCTCGTTCTATTTTCTTGCGCTGAGGCTGGCTCGCTATGTGCAGTCGTCAATAGGGCTGCGCATGCGCAAAAATTTATGAATTTTAATAGACCTTTCATGCCGTCTCGATGCGCCAGGTTGTAAGATAGAGTCTAACTAGGCTCATTGTCCAATACCAGCTTGCTGTCAGGACAGCAACCTTGCGACGATCTTGAGTAATTGTTTGAGCTTACTGGTCGTATGCCCGGAGTTCAGCCACGCAGGTGCAGAGGTGGGGCGACGTACGCGCAGCCTGAATCACGCTCTTGGCGGCGAATTTCGAAGATGCGGAATGGATCAGCCGCCGCCGGATGGATGTGCAGGGTGGCAGTGGTGTGCATGGTGTGGCCTCGCTCTGTGGTGGAAGAGTGAGGCAAATATCAACCAGCGGTTGGTAAATATCAACCGCTGGTTGATATTTGGTTTTTTTTATGAATATATACTCGGTGGTGGCTAGTGGATAGCATTGTGATTACATACTTGGAGTCATATGGATGGATTCAACGTTGAGAAAAAAAACCAAAAAAATCAGCTTGCGTAAAAAAGGAGATAGCTGGGAATCCGTTAAAGTATTCCTCTACCATCAAGGCGTATTTCTGAATGGAAACGGATTCAGTACTCTGCTAATGTTAGGTAGCGTTACACTCATACTATGTGTAGGAGCGTTTATCGTTTTGAAGGTAAGTGTTGGGGTGGACTTGCCATTTGTAGCATTGAATCATCTGGGCTAGCTCGAAAAATTTGGGCAGATTGGGGATTTTTTTGGGGGGGTGTTAAATCCTCTGTTTAGTTTTATGGCATTGTTGGGTGTTCTTTACACCATACGTACTCAGGGAAAGGAGCTGAGAGAAGCACGAGAGGAAACTCGGATTGCAAATAGAATTCAAGACAAACAAACAGCAGTTTTCGAACGCCAAAACTTTGAGTCCGTATTCTTCAGATTGATTGATGTCCATGCTAGGACCGCTGAACGAATTCGGTCCGATGGTGATAGCAAGTCGGGATTGAATGGATTTGAGGTGATAGTCAGGGCGGTGCTAGAAGCCTACGGCGATAACCAGTTCCACGCTGAGTTGAATAAACGTACTCCCAAGCCTCAATACGAGGTTGAGGGTGAGGCTGAAGAACAAGATTGGGGTTACATGGAGCAGGCGGTTAAGTACGGCATCCAGTCGTCAGATAAAGTCCAGTTATCCCAGTACTATCGTAATATCTATCAGATTCTAAAGTTGATTGATGGTTTTAAGCTCAGCTCAGGTGATGAGCACATCGGTGGAAAAACTCGCCGACAGCTACGACTGGAATACTTTCAGCGGAGGCAGTATTGTAATTTTTTGCGGGCTCAATTATCTGATGATGAATTGAAGTTGTTATTTTTTAACTGTATAACGGATTCAGGGGCAGGGCTTAAGTTGTATGTTGAAAGATATTCGTTGCTGAAGCATTTGCATATGTCTGAATTCGTGGGGGGCAAAAAGCATCTGGTTGATATGTATGATGCTGTTGCATATGCCGACTACGAGGATATTAGCGATGATCAAATACAGCAATTCGCTAACGTTCATTCGCGTGCGCAATACAGAGCTGTGTTTCCATCGAGATAGCTTTTAGGTGTGCTGGGGTCATTCCGGAATGAATGACCCCACTACCTTTCCACAGATGTGGGTTTCTTCCGTAATATCGATAATAGGGTATTGCGGATTGATGGGTCTCAAAAAAACTCTACCTGCATCCTCTGCGAGAACTTTGAAAGTCGCTTCGTTAGTGCGTGGGACCCTAGCTATTACCCTGTCCCCTGTGTGGTATTCGACCTCAGGGTCAACAAAGATAATGCATCCCGCTGGATAGCTCCTTCCGGGACCATGGTTAGTCATGGAATCACCTCTTACCTGGAGCGCATACCCACTGGCGCTTATCGCTACGGGGCAGGACAACCAAGAGTCTGCGTGGTAGGGCTCAAAGTTGGATATGGCCTCGCACCAAGCCCCCGCCTGTACCCATGAAATGAGTGGTACCTTTCCAAATCTCTCCAGCATGGGGCTGACGTTGTGTTCACCACCTGATTCGATCTGACGAGTTACATCCTTAGCTAATGCCGACTTCGGTAATACGCCGTACTCCAGCCACTCACGTCTGACATTCAGCCATGAGCAAAGGGCAGCCATACTGTCGGCTTCCGCCATAGCTTCACCGTTCAACCATTTGCTTATTGCCTGCGTTGTCTTATCGACCCCGACACCCCTTAGCTGCTTATGGATGTCCACGCCACGTCCGCGACTCTGAACTCCGGCATCGTCTAGGGCTTCATGTAGGCGTGCGCTGAATGCTGCACGAATTTCGTTTTTATCAACCATGGGTTGAGAGTGACATAATGGTTGCGCAATAGTCAGTTGATGTTTGACGTCAATCGCGAGTCGATAGAGGAGACCCTCCGTGCTGGACCCCACAGATTTCCCGAACGCCATCGCATTTGCATTCGAAGCAGTAGGCGGCCGGGTTGGTTGCCAGAAGCGTCAGCACCTCAAAAAGCAGCAGCATAATTAGAAAAAAGGCGACCCTTAGGCCACCCAGTTCCTCCCAGCTCGCCCCACCACAGTGCTGTCGGGTCGCAATGAAGATAGGCGGGCAGACCACATGCAAACCGTCGACTTTCATAGCGCTTTCCAAGGCATGGATGCTTTGGTGTTGCTGCCTCTTCCACCACAGAGCAGGCAGCTGTTGCGCCAGAGGTGAACGACGGATCGTTTACCTCGGCACGGTGCCGGTTTCGGTCTTGCGGACCTGGGGCGAAGTTACAGCGGACTATGCGCGCGATTAGCGCTGCCTAGGCCAAAGTGGGTCAGGTCGCGGCCATGTACAGTCGGACAACCCGGGGTTTTTCACAAGTGCAGGACTGCATCTGCAGGCTCAAGGAGCAGGCCGCCAAAGCGGGAGCCGCAGTCAATCGCATTGCGGGCAGCGTCAGTCCTTCGCTGGGCACCATTGTCCCCACCAGTAGCTTGGCAACTGACAAGACACCCGTTCCAGAGGCCGTGAAGCCGTTCCCCCATCTACTGATCATTCAACCGCTTAAGGCCAACTCGAAGCCGTACTACTTCAACCTGGATACGGCCGCGTTTAATGAATTCCGTCGGCAGATGGGGTTTCGCTGGGCTGGCCAGGAAAGGCTGACGCGAAGTGTTGCCCAGCAGGCGGTTGGGCAGGGCGAGGACAAGCTGAGTCTCAAGGGCGTGATCTTTCCCGGCTTCAAAGGAGGGCTTAAGCAACTGGATACCTTGCGCAGTATGGGACGCGCCCTGCAGCCGCTGAGCATCACAACAGGCTACGGCGAGGTCTTAGGCAACTGGTGCCTGCTTAATGTCGATGAGGAACAGAGCAGCTTGCTGGCCGGGGGCATCCCCCGCAAGCAGGGCTTTTCACTGGAGTTTGTGAGTTATGGCGACGACCTGCAGAACGTCTGACGGTGACCTGTTGGATACCCTGTGCCAGCAGTATTACGGGCACCTGAATGGCTCGGTTGAGGCGGTCCTAGATGCCAATCAGGGCTTGGCAGATGAGCCTCAACCGTTCCTTGCCGGGGTGCTGATCGTGCTACCGGATATGCCGGTAACGACTGAGGAGATCATTCAACTGTGGGATTGAGCAAGACAGGTCAGAATCAGGCTGGTAGCCTACCGCCATTAATCGAATCTACCGGATGGAACCATGCGTAAGATAATAGGGGCTTTACTGCTGTTAGCTGCAGGTATGACCAATATGAATGCGGCTTGGGCTGCAGATAATCTGTTCAAAGATTATGCGTACGGCACCGATAAAAAAACCTATGCAACTGTGAAAGGGTTTTACAACTGTACGAAGTCTGTCGGTCAAGACGCGTTATGCCGAAACAAGGTCGACTTCCTCGGTAGACAATTCACGCTATCGCTCTTATTTTCCGATGCGAAGTTGACGATGGTCAGTCTGATGACGGCCTTTAGCCAAGCTGCGTATTCTGATGTTCGTGCTGCACTTAATAAGACGTTCACCATAGTTCGTATGAGTGATGACAAAACGGTGGTGGACATCGCTGAGCTCTTTGATACGCCTTCAGATCAAGATTTGGAGGCAATGGTTAACCGTTATGAATCTCTTGGCCTCAGCTCTGGGAAATTCACTTATACCTTTCTGGAAGGCAAGTTTGATCTCCAGGGGAGCGAGAATCTGGTAGGCGTCCTCGCATCCCAACCTGACAACATTCGCGCAGCAGATATGGTGGTTGCGAGTATGCCGCCTTTCAACGCTCTAGTGATTCGTTTCTCATTCCCCAAATTCGATTCTAAGAGGATTGATGAGAAGCAGGCCAAGCCAGTTGAAGCTTTCTAGCCTCAATCAGATAAATCATGACCTCGCCTTGGCGAGGTTTTTTTTGCACGAGATTTTATGAAGCCGACCTTTCGAGTTATTGCTCATCAAAGCCACCTCGTTGGGGCGTTTTGGCGCCCTCCGGACACCAGAACCCTTTCCGTCGGTCGCCATGGCGGAGCTTGGCTTTTAGGCTAAGTGCGCCTGTCGACCAAGCAGATATCGTTCCGAAAAGGGTTCAAAGGTAGGGGAATGCGCTGGGGGAGGGCACTGTTAGAGTTATGGTTTAGGAACGCGTAAATCTGTACAAGAATACCTACCTCTCGTGCAGACCACGTAGACCAGCGCCTGAGTCAAGAGTGGGCCCAGTCCATCATAGGTAGGGTGGAAATAGAGAATTGCGAAGCAACCCGCCGAATTGCAGAGCACAAACAACAAGGGCCTACGCCAGAAACCAGCGTAAGCCCTTGATCAGAAATGGTGCCCCGAGCCGGGGTCGAACCGGCACGTCCAAAGGACGAGGGATTTTAAGTCCCTTGCGTCTACCAATTTCGCCATCGGGGCGGTAGCGCTGAAGAGCAGGGAATATATACACCCAACCCATCTGAAGCAAGCCCGCAAGATATTGAAATAAGACAAGATCTTGCGTTTCGGGCCAGAAAAAACAGGCGGGCCTTGTCTGTTCGTGACCAAGGCCCTTGGTCCGCTCGCAGTATGCGCACCGAATTAGCCGTTCAGAACCTGCCTCAAAAACGGCGCTGTTTTGCTGGCTGCAACCTTAACAACTTGCTCTGGTGTCCCGGCAGCGACAATCTCGCCTCCCTGATCACCCGCGCCAGGACCGATGTCGATGACCCAGTCACTTTGCGCCACGACGCGCATTTCGTGTTCGACAACCACGACGCTGTTGCCGGCATCCACCAGCAGGTTGAGTTGTTTCAGCAAGCGATCGACGTCGGTGGGATGCAGCCCAGTGGTGGGTTCATCCAGAACGTACAACGTTGCGCCGCGCTGAGTGCGTTGCAGTTCGGTGGCGAGTTTGATGCGTTGCGCTTCGCCGCCCGACAGCTCTGTCGCGGGCTGCCCGAGGCGCAGATAACCCAGGCCGATATCGCGTAGCACGGTCAGCGGCCTTAGTACCGCGGGTTCGTCTTTGAACAGCGCTACCGCGTCATCCACAGTGAGTCGAAGCACTTCGGCGATGTTCAATCCTTGCCAGGTGATGGTCAGGGTTTCAGGGTTGTAGCGTGCGCCTTGGCAGGTAGAGCAGGGCGCGTACACGCTGGGCATGAAGAGCAATTCAACACTGACGAAACCTTCGCCTTCACAGACCGGGCATCGGCCTTTGGCGACGTTGAATGAGAACTGACCTGCGTCGTAGCCTTTCTTGCGGGACGCTGGCGTAGCCGCGAACAGCTTGCGCACCTGATCGAAGAGGCCCGTGTAAGTGGCGAGGTTGGAACGTGGGGTTCGGCCGATGGGCTTCTGGTCGACCTTGACGAGTCTGCGAATGGCGTCCAGTCCGCTGGCAACCTTGCCGCTGGCGGATTGCGGAGCGTCATCCTCCAGGCTTGGCGCATCGGTTTCGGTATTTTCAGTAGCATGCCCCAGATGCAAGCCGACCAGTTCCAGCAACGCATGGCTGACCAGACTGGATTTTCCCGAGCCGGAAATACCCGTGACCGAGGTAAAACAGCCCAACGGAAATGCAGCGTTGAGGTTGTTCAGGTTATTACGGGTGACGCCTTCGAGCTTCAGCCAGTCGGTTGCTTTGCGTCGCTTGGGCTTGCCTGTTTTGTGCTCGGCAAACAGGTGCAACCGGGTTTGCGACTCTTTGACTTTGGCAAGCCCGGCAGGCGGACCGCTGTAGAGAATACGCCCGCCGTGCTCGCCTGCCGCCGGGCCGACATCGATCAACCAGTCGGCGCGGCGCATGGTTTCCAGATCGTGTTCGACCACAAACAGCGAGTTACCAGCAGCTTTGAGGCGTTGCAGGGCGCTGAATAGCGCTTCGCCGTCAGCGGGATGCAGCCCGGCAGAGGGTTCGTCCAGGACGTAGATCACGCCGAACAACTGCGAGCCGAGCTGGGTGGCCAGGCGCAGTCGTTGCAGTTCCCCGGACGACAGGGTGGGCGTACTGCGTTCCAGCGCCAGATAGCCAAGACCCAGATCGGTCAGGGTACTGACTCTCGCCAAAAGATCCTGAGCGATCCGTTGCGCAGCAATGCGTTTCTCGACGGACAGGTCGTCTTCAAGTGGCGCATCGGAGGCAGCCACAGGACGTAGCACCTCAGCCAGTTGCAGCAGAGACATCTGGCCCAGTTCACCGATATCGAAACCGGCAAACTTCACTGACAGCGCTGCCTGCGTCAGGCGCTTGCCGTCACACAGGGCACACGGGCTGCCGATCATGAATTGGGCGACGCGCTTCTTCATCAGGGCGCTTTGCGAGTGGGTGAAGGTGTGCAGCACGTAGCGACGCGCTCCGGTGAAAGTGCCTTGATAGCTGGGTTCAAGTTTCTGTTTCAGAGCCTTGCGGGTTTCCGCAGGTGTCAGCCCACCGTACACCGGCACGGTGGGCTGTTCGTCGGTGAACAGAATCCAGTCACGCTGCTTCTTCGGCAGATCGCGCCATGGAATGTCCACGTCGTAGCCAAGGGTGACGAGAATATCCCGCAGATTCTGGCCCTGCCATGCCGTGGGCCACGAGGCGACGGCTCGCTGGCGAATGGTCAGCGAATCATCGGGGACCATCGATTGCTCAGTCACCTCATAGACCCGACCCAAACCATGACACTGCGGGCACGCGCCCTGGGGCATATTGGGTGAGAAGTCCTCGGCATAGAGCATCGACTGTCCGGCGGGATAACTCCCCGCGCGGGAGTACAGCATGCGGATCAGGCTCGAGAGCGTCGTTACACTGCCCACCGAGGAGCGGGTGCTTGGCGTGCCACGTTGCTGTTGCAGGGCTACCGCCGGTGGCAGGCCCTCGATGGAGTCCACATCGGGCACGCCAACCTGATCGATCAGTCTTCTCGCATAAGGCGCGACCGATTCGAAGTAACGACGCTGTGCCTCGGCATACAGCGTCGAGAACGCCAGCGAAGACTTGCCGGAACCGGACACGCCGGTGAACACCACCAGCGCATCACGCGGCACATCCACGTCAACGTTTTTCAGGTTGTGTTCGCGTGCGCCGCGTACTCGCACGAAACCGTTGTGCTGCTGAGGTGCAGCGACGGAGAGGGTCTTTTTGTCGGGAGGGGTGTGCTGTGAAGTCATCGTCCAGCCTTGTCATTGAATAAAGGCGACGGCACGGCCCACGCCTGTTGCTTGAGTTGATTAATCGGTGTCTTTCGGCGCGTGGGCGTTTGCGCCAGGGACCTTTGGCGCATGCCCCTGATCGTCCTGCTGACCACCGGTCTGCGCCTGTTCTTCGCGGGTTTCTTCAGTGCGCTCCTGATGGTCAGCAATGTCCGCCGGGTGCTGCTGGGGATCGTTGAGATTGTTGCCTGGGAGGTCGCGTTTGTCTTGAGGCATTTGGGTCGTCCAGAGTTTGAGGCTAAAAGTCACAGGATTACGATCAGGGTGGGCTACTGATCGTTCCATCCAATGCATCCATGTGTCGATTCATACGCTTCGTCGGCTAATGATCATTCAGTTCAAACCCGCTGGCCGCTTTCACGGTCATCCATTTGAGTCGTGCGATGTCGCGAGGCAGATGCTCGATCTGTAGGAGCTGCCGAAGGCTGCGATGGATGTTGGTATGGCAAAGCATCCGCCTCGCAGCCTTCGGCAGCTCCTACAGAAAGTGCATTCAATACCTTTTGTTTAATAGGGCATTTCGGTGAATCACGTAGGAATGGTCTTACAGTCTCCTGGCCTGTTGTGTGGGCTTTGAGATTGGCTGTTTAATCCGTTTTTTCATGACCCACTCACAAGCTTGACAGGGAGCAAGCAGATCCATGATCGAAATCGGTAGGAGACTAAGGCAGGAGCGCAAGCGTCTGGGGCTGTCCCAAAAAGAAATGGGTGAGCTGGGTGGAGTCGCCGCCAATGCGCAGGGCAAGTATGAAAGCGGAGAGCGTGCGCCCAGAGCCGACTATCTCGCGGCCCTGGCGAAGGCGGGGGTAGACGTCTTGTTCGTGCTCACCAGCCGTCGTTCAGCGCGGGTCCAGATTGACAGCGCCTTCAGTAAAGTTGACGCCGTGCCCATCAATTCGGAGTTGCTGTTGGTCGAAATCCAGCAGGCGGTGCGGCACTTTGTGTCGACTATAGAAGGGCTGTCCAGCGCCAGCGAAGCACAGCGGGAAAGCCCGAACGTTGAAGAGAAAAGATAGCGCGCTATCGAGGTTGTCGTTCAAGAGCGCAGGTGCAGCAGGAGCTGAAACATCAGGCGCTGCCTGAGGATTCCGCCAGCACTTTTTCCGCGAGGCTCTGGAGATAAATGGCCAGCGCTACCTCTTCATGGCGCAAGCCTTTACGTTGTCGGGACTTCGGTATCAGCGCAAGCTCTCCCAGCAAAAAGCCTTCCAGCACAGCAGGATGGATGTAGCACTTGCGGCAGACAGCCGGGGTATTGCCCAGTTGCCTGGCGACCTGCTTCACCATATCGACAATGTGTTTTTTTGCGTCGGCCTCCGGTTCCCAGTGCAGTTTGCGTAGGGTGGCGAGTGCCAGCGCGCTGCCTGCCCAGGTTCGGTAGTCCTTCGCTGTGAAATCCGAGCCCGTGAGCTTTTGCAGGTACGCGTTGATATCTGAAGAACTCACGGTATGGCGCTCGCCGTTGTCATCCAGGTACTGGAACAGGTTCTGACCGGGCAATTCCATGCAGCGTTTGATGACCTTGGCCAGGCGTCGGTCAGTCACATTGATCTGGTGCTCGACGCCGCTTTTGCCGCGAAACTGGAACAGGATGTCGTTGCCGTGTACTTCGACGTGCTTGTTGCGCAGCGTGGTCAATCCGTAGGAACGGTTATCCCGTGCGTACTGGCTGTTACCAATACGGATCAGCGTGGCATCAAGCAACGAGACAACCGTGGCCATGACCTTGTCCCGGCCAATCCCGGGTTCGGCGAGCTGAGCTTCGATCTTCTTGCGGACCTTGGGCAAAGCCAGACCGAATTCGATCATGCGTGAGTATTTGTTCTGATCGCGAACTTCCCGCCACCGTGCGTGATAGCGGTATTGCTTGCGTCCGCGCGCGTCGCGACCCGTGGCCTGCAAGTGCCCGCGCGGATCGGGACAAATCCATACATCGGTATAAGCCGGGGGGATGACCAGTGAGTTGATTCGTTTGATTTCCGCTTCGTCACGAATCCGTTGGCCGTCTTTGTCGAAGTAAACGAACTTGCCCCGCAGGATCTTTCGGCTGAAACCCGCCTGGGTATCCTCAACGTAATGCAGGTCCGGCGGCAGTTGGTCGATAACGGTCGAGTCAGGCATGGGTTCAATCCACAGGGCAGGTAATTGGATTGACCGCGCTGTTTCTCAAGGGTGCCCAGTATTTACGCTCAGGCCAGCACCGCTACCGATTTGATCTGCGCCCAGAGCTGTCGCCCCGGCGCGAGCTGCAACTGATCGCGGGAATAGCGGGTGATACGTGCCAGCAACGGCGTACCGGCTGCGTCGAGACGGACCAGCACATGCGCGGCATTGTCTGCGGGAATCTCGCTGACAACCGTGACCGGCAAGCGATTGAGAATGCTGCTTTGGTGGTCGGGTTCCAGACTGAGGCTGATGTCCCGGGCTTGAACCTTGAAGCGCAGCGCTTTACCTGATGGCAGTGGCGTATGGGCAAGACGCATTTGCAGGTCGCTGTGGGGCAGGGCGACGCTGAGTAATTGATACTCGGCATTGTGGGCAATCACCGTGCCTTCAATCACTACGCCCGCGTCGTCGCCCATGGCCATGGGCAGATCCAGCCGCGCCAGGGTTTCACCAATCGGGCCGCTGGCCAACGCCTTGCCGTCGCTCATCAGCACCAGATGATCAGCCAGCCGCGCCACTTCGTCCTGCGAGTGGCTGACGTAGAGCATGGGGATGTCCAGCTCATCGTGCAGGCGTTCCAGATAAGGCAGGATTTCGCTTTTGCGCTTGCTGTCCAGGGCTGCCAGCGGCTCATCGAGGAGCAGCAGGCGCGGGCTGGTCAGCAGCGCCCGGGCAATACCGATCCGTTGCCGCTCACCGCCGGAAAGTTTGTCGGGGCGTCGTTCGAGCAAGTGCTCGATACCCAGCAACTGCGTCGCATGCTGCAGATCCACATGACGCTGATCGGCGGGAATGCGCCGCAGGCCAAACTCCAGATTGCCGCGCACGGACAAATGCGGGAACAGGCTGGCTTCCTGAAAGACATAGCCCAGGGCGCGTTTGTGTGGCGGGACGAACAGACCGTTGGCCGTGTCCTGCCAGACCTCGTCGTTGATCTGGATAAAACCCTGTTCAGGCTTTTCCAAGCCTGCGATGCAGCGCAGGCAGGTGGTCTTGCCGGAACCCGAGTGTCCGTAAAGCGCTGTCACGCCGCGGCCGGGTAAAACCAGATCGACGTCCACGCTGAATTCCGGGTACTTCACCTGCAGACGGACCTGAATCTCTGAACTCATGAATCAGCTCCAGGCCGTTTTGGTCTTGCCGCTGGAATAGAGCGCCAGAAGAACCAGGAATGAGAACACCACCATTGAGCCAGCGAGCCAGTGGGCTTGCAGGTACTCCATGGACTCTACGTGATCGAAAATCTGCACTGACACGACGCGGGTTTTCTCGGGGATATTGCCGCCGATCATCAGTACCACGCCAAATTCACCCACGGTATGCGCGAAGCCAAGAATCGCACCGGTAATAAAACCGGGTTTTGCCAAGGGCAATACCACGCTGAAGAAGGTGTCCCAGGGATTGGCTCGCAAGGTTGCGGCCACTTGAAGTGGACGCGTGCCGATGGCAGCAAAAGCGTTGTGCAGCGGCTGCACAACGAAGGGCATGGAGTACAGCACCGAACCGATGACCAGACCAGGAAAGCTGAACGTCAGCGTTCCCAGGCCCAGACTTTGAGTCAACTGACCGACAGTACCGTTGGGGCCGAGCAGCAACAGCAGGTAAAACCCGATCACCGTCGGCGGCAACACCAGAGGCAGGGCGACAATGGCGCCGACAGGGCCTTTGAGCCATGAGCGAGTGTGTGCCAGCCACAGGGCGATGGGCGTGCCGATGACCAGAAGAATCAAGGTGGTCAGCGACGCCAGTTTCAGGGTCAACCAGATTGCAGCAAAGTCGGTACTGTCGAGCGGCATTTTACAGTTGGTATCCGAAGGACTTGATCACGGCAGCCGCTTTAGGACCTTTGAGGTATTCAATCAGCGACTTGGCAGCGGCGTTGTCTTTGCCTTTGTTGAGGATCACAGCGTCCTGTTTGATCGGATCGTGCATCTCGGCCGGTACGATCCACGCGGAACCGCCGGTCACTTTACCGTCTTTGTAGATCTGCGACAGCGCCACGAAACCCAGCTCGGCATTGCCCGTGGAAACGAATTGATAGGCCTGAGTGATGCTTTGGCCTTCAACGATTTTCGGTTTGGTTGCATCAGTCAGGCCCAGCTTGGCCAGTACCTGGGTAGCAGCGAGGCCGTAAGGCGCGGCTTTCGGGTTGGCGATGGACAGATGCTGGTATTGATTTTTCTTGAGGACGTCGCCTTTGGCGTCCACGTAGCCTTCCTTCGCGGACCACAAGGCAAGGGTGCCAACGGCGTAGGTGAAGCGTGAGCCTTTGACGATGTCGCCCTCGTTTTCCAGCTTGGCCGGGGTGCTGTCGTCGGCGGAGAGGAACACTTCGAACGGCGCGCCGTTCTTGATCTGGGTGTAGATCTGGCCGGTGGAGCCGAATGACGCCAACAGCTTATGTCCGGTGTCAGCCTCGAAATCCTTGGCGATGGCCTGAATCGGCGCGGTGAAGTTTGCGGCAACTGCGACCTGGACTTCGTCAGCGAAGGCGGGGCCCATCGCCAGTGCGACGATGACACCCGTCAGGGATTTG
Source organism: Pseudomonas sp. ICMP 561 (assembly GCF_002699985.1). Taxonomy (GTDB): domain Bacteria; phylum Pseudomonadota; class Gammaproteobacteria; order Pseudomonadales; family Pseudomonadaceae; genus Aquipseudomonas; species Aquipseudomonas quasicaspiana. Next base: position 40,024 of record NZ_LKBT01000070.1, read on the forward strand.
AAGGCGAGGCTTTTGTGAAACGTGCGCATTGAAAAGCTCCATGGCTTAGTCGTTATCCGAAAGACCTCGATATTGGCCGTTCGCTATATAACGGAATATATAGCGAGGCCGGGCACCATGGAAGCTAAGTTTATAAACGGGTCAGTTTTTCCAGCGCCTGATTGGCAATCAGTCGGGTCAGATCTTCCGCACCTTGTTCATGCTTGATCCCGACCGCCTGGCCAGCCCAGAGGTTCATGAAATCGCCGTTGCCCTGCGGTTCGGCAATCGCTCGCAATGGCATGAGGGCGCCTCCGGCCAGAGGGAAGGCCGGTGCCAAAGGGCTCATCGGGCCCAGCTCCGACATGATCCGATTGACAATGCCCCGGGCCGGGCGGCCGGTAAAAATATTGGTCAGCGCGGTCTGGCTTTCGTCAGCGGTCCGCAGCGCCTGATAGTGAGGCTTGCTGACCTTGGTTTCCGCGCAAAACAGGTAAGCCGTACCGACCTGTACGGCTGATGCGCCCAACATGAAGGCGGCGGCGATCCCTCGCCCGTCAGCGATTCCCCCGGCGGCAATCACCGGCACGCTGACCGCATCGACGATCTGCGGTACCAGGGCCATGGTCCCCACCTGTGTGTCCAATTCAGTGCTGAGGAACATCCCGCGGTGCCCGCCAGCCTCGTAGCCCATGGCAATGATTGCGTCGCAGCCTTGTGTCTCCAGCCAGACGGCTTCTGCGACAGTGGTGGCGCACGCAATGACCTTGGCTCCGGTGGCCTTGACCCGCAAAAGCAAGGCGGTTTCGGGCAGGCCGAAGTGAAAACTGACCACTTCAGGTTTCAATGCTTCGACCAGCTCACAACTGACACCATCGAAAGGCGCTCGGCTGGAGACAGGTGTCGGTGCGTCATAATCTGCGCCGAGCTCCTGGTAGTAAGGCTGCAGCGCTTCCTTCCAGCGTACGTGGCTTTGCGGGTCATCCTGCGGTGGCTGGTGGCAGAAGAAATTGAGGTTCAGCGGGGCAGTGCTGTGCTGACGGATGAGGGCCACTTCATCGCGAATCTGCTGCGGGCCCAGCATCGCACAGGCAAGGGAGGCCAGGCCGCCCGCGTTGCCTACCGCAATGGCTAGTGCCGAACCGCCAGCACCCGCCATGGGCCCAAGAAGAATCGGCAGTTGAATGCCAAACAGGTCGAGGATACGGGTATCAGGCCAGGCGCTCATAGACGGCTCCATGCGATGTGGTTGAAGGGCTTTTTGAATAGCTGTTCGAGGCGCTATTGAGCGTCGGCGCGGGGCGTTTGGCAACCACCGGGGTAAGCGTATTGACATAAAAGACGATCGGTCTAATATTGCGCATCATGAATGCACCTGAATTGAAACGCCGTCCAGGCCGCCCGCCCAAGGTCGACAGAGAGAACTTCGAGACCCGTGAAGCGCTGATTCGCTGCGGCACCGAAGTGCTCACCGAACAGGGCTTCACGGCCACTGGCATCGACTACATCCTCAAGCGGGTTGGCGTGCCCAAGGGCTCGTTCTATCACTACTTTCCCAGCAAAGAAGCCTTCGGCCATGCGGTGCTGAACAACTACGCCGGTTACTTCTCGCAAAGGCTTGATCGCTGGCTGCTGGATGAAACCCTGACTCCACTTGAGCGTCTGGTCGGCTTCGTGCAAAACGCCAAGATCGGTATGGCGCGTCATGATTATCGCCGCGGCTGTCTGGTGGGCAACCTGGGGCAGGAAGTCTGTCTGTTGCCGGAAGGCTTCCGGGACATCCTGGAAGGCATCTTTCTCGACTGGCAAGCGCGCTTGAGCGCGTGTTTTCGGGCTGCTCAAGCCCATGGCGAACTGGCTCGCGGTGCTGACTGCGACGAGCTGGCGGCGTTCTTCTGGATTGGTTGGGAAGGTGCGGTGTTGCGGGCGCGTCTGGTTGCCAGCGATGCGCCACTCAACACCTTCATCACGGGGTTTCTGCGCGGGCTACCGCAATGAACCTTTTTCGCTATTAAAAGACGATCGGTCTAAATTGGAGGCACCCATGTTCAAAGGCATCCTCATCGAAAAAGACGACAACGGCTATCGTTCAAGGCTGGCTGAGTTGAGCGAGGATTCGCTGCCCGAAGGCGACGTGACAGTGGACGTCGCCTACAGCACGCTCAATTACAAAGACGGGCTGGCAATTACCGGTGATGGGCCAATTGTGCGCAGTTTTCCGATGGTGCCGGGTGTCGATCTGGCTGGCACCGTCACTGCCAGCAGTGACCCTGATTTTGCAGTGGGCGACCAAGTGGTGCTCAACGGCTGGGGAGTCGGTGAAGGGCATTGGGGCGGGCTGGCGCAGAAAGCCCGCTTGCAGGGCAAATGGCTGATCAAACTGCCCGACACGTTCAGTGCTGCACGAGCAATGGCCATCGGCACCGCCGGTTACACGGCAATGCTCGCAGTGATGGCGCTGGAGAGTAACGGCGTAACCCCTGACAAGGGTGATGTGCTGGTCACCGGGGCCAACGGCGGCGTGGGCAGCTTTGCGGTGGCGATCCTGTCCCGACTGGGATATCGGGTGGTGGCATCCACCGGGCGTTTGAACGAAACCGCTTACCTTGAACAATTGGGTGCGGCTGAGGTGATTGATCGCAAGACCCTGTCCGGGCCGGGTCGTCCGTTGAGCAAGGAGCGTTGGGCAGGCGCCATTGATTCGATCGGCAGCCACACCCTTGCCAATATCTGCGCCGCCACGCGCTATCGCGGCACCGTCGCTGCGTGCGGGCTGGCCCAAGGCATGGACTTTCCGGCGTCTGTGGCGCCATTCATTCTGCGTGGGATCACCCTCGCGGGCATCGACAGCGTCACCCGTCCTCGTGCCGACCGGATCGCCGCGTGGGAGAGGCTGGCGACCGACCTGGATCTATCGTTGCTGCCACTGATCAGTCGTGAAATCGGCTTGAGCGAGGTGGTCGATACTGCGCCGAAGTTACTGGCGGGTGAGGTCAGGGGCAGGGTGGTGGTGGATGTGAACCGGTAGGAGGTGTCCCCGACACAGCGCTGTCGTGCAGCAAATATGCCCCCCTGTAGGAGTGAGCTTGCTCGCGATAGCGTCAGGCGGGCGGTAATTTCTCAACGGGTCTACCGCTATCGCGAGCAAGCTCACTCCTACAGGGGCCGGTGTTTGGAGCGCAATAGCGGTGTCCTGCGGATCACTGGCTTTCTTTGAGCGGCAGCGCAACGCCGGGCTCTCGTGCCAGTTCAATCTCCCGATCCAGCAACTGCTGCTTGCGCTCAACGCCCCATCGATACCCTGAAAGACCGCCGTCGCTGCGCACTACTCGATGGCAGGGAATGGCCACTGCCAGTTGGTTGGCACCGCAGGCCATTGCCACTGCACGGAAGGATTTCGGGGCGCCGATGCGCTGAGCGATTTGCGCATAACTGGCGGTGCTGCCAGGCGGAATGTCTTTGAGCGCCAGCCAGACCCGTTGTTGAAACGCCGTGCCCCGCATGTCCAGCGGAAGGTCCAGGCCCAGGTTCGGCGACTCGATGAAGCCCACCACGTTGGCGATCATCTGCTCGAAGTCATCGTCAGCCCCGACCAATGTGGCCTGGCGAAATTGATCCTGAAAGTCCCGCACCAGCACTTCGGGGTCATCGCCGAGCAGAATGGCGCAAACGCCGCGCTGACTTTGAGCCACCAGAATCGAGCCTAATGAGCACTCACCGATGGCGAAGCGAATCTCTGTGTCGTTACCGCCCTGACGATACTGGGCCGGTTTCATGCCGAGCAGCGCATCCGATGCAGCGTAAAAACGGCTGCTGGAGTTGAAACCTGCATCGTACAGCGCGTCGGTGATCGAGCCGCCCGAGCTCAGTTGCTGGCGTATCCTTTTTGCTCGATGCGCATCGGCGTAAGCCTTGGGTGTCAGGCCGGTGACGGTTTTGAACACCCTGTGGAAGTGGTACGGACTTAGCCCCGCATCCTGCGCCAGCGCCTTGAGGCTGGGCGCCGACTCAGCCTGTTCAATGCAGCGACAAGCGCTGGCCACCAAGGCGGCATGCTGTTGAGCAACGTGGCTTTGGTCGGCGGCTATGCGTTTGCTGGGCCGATAACCGGCCGCTTCCGCCTGCTCCGGGTTATCAAAAAACACCACATTGTCCGGGTTGGGCAGTCGCGACAGGCTGCTCGGGCGGCAATACACGCCGGTTGTCCGCACGCCATAGACAAACTGCCCGTCAGCCGACGCATCCCGGGCCAGCACTGAGAGCCAGCGCGGATCATTTTCAGTGGCCGAAGAGGACGATCTGTTGCGAGTCATGAGCCGATACCTTGCACCGATACAATGAGTTCCAGCTTATGCAGTGGCCGAAGAGGCTGCACTCCGAGTCTTGCGGTCAAACTCGACCTATTCGGCAAGCATCGGCGGCAATGTTCCCAGCAGTGACACCGCCGCCAGTGCAGCCATGCTAAACAGGCATTCGACCACGATGCTGACTCGCACAATGTCGAGGCGTAAGACGTGGCGACTGAGCATCAACCTGTTGAACAGGGCCAGCGCCAACATGCACAACACCATGCTCACTTTGACGGCGAGTACCAGACCGAAGCCGGAAAAAGCTGGCGCAGGCCACGGCGCGCCACTCATGACACGGACGTTGATCAGCCCGGTCACGATGATCAGCGCCACCATGAAGTACCCAAACCCGCCAAAACGTAGCAGGACGGCCCGCATATCAATCTCTGCGTGGCGGCCCTGCACCAATAGCAACATCAGCAACAGGCAAAGGCCACCCAGCCAGGCGCCGACCGAGAGCAGGTGAACGAACTGATTAAGGATCAACATCCCGCCATAGATGCCGTCGAACATCGCCACATGCCCAACAGGGGCCAACGTAGCCAGAAGCAGGGTTGCGAGTAGCAGGCGCAATGTGGGAGGCGGGCTACCCGGCCTGATTAGCAGCAACAGCAACAGCAGATTCAGGCCCATATGCCAGGCCCAGAACTTGCCGAATGATGTGTGGCTCAGCACCAGAAGCAGGGTCTGTGGGTCAACGCTCTGCACCCAACTGCCTGCCATGCTCGCGGCGGTCAGCATCAACCAGGCAATGGCGCTGATCAGCGCTGACCCGGCAAGCCAGCGCATTACCCCATCGGGCAGCAGATGTCTGCCGCGCGCGAGTCGTGATCGCAGCAACAGGTCGTGGGACAGGTACATTCCGAACAGCGTCAACAGCACCCAGAAGTGCACAAAACGACACAGGATGAGTGCGGTCTGCATGGATCAGGGGCTGACAGTAAAACTGTAGCTGCCTTCGCTTTTATGGGTATCAACCGAGACGGCGTGCCATTCAACTTTGTAGTCGCCTGCAGCCAAAGGTGCTGCGGGTGTCACGATCAGGGTTTTCTTGTCCGCCGGGTCGGTTGCGATCGCCGGAACCGGTTCAACCATGTTTTTTCCGCTTTTCGCGGTTGAAGTGATGGTGACCTTGGTGAATTTCTCTTCGACACCTTCCGAGAATTGCAGGCGCAGCTCTTTTGGGCTGGTGACAGTGCTTTTAGCCGCGGGCAGTTGACTCTCAAGATGCGCGTGAGCGGAAGCGTTTGCAGTCACGGTCAGGGATGCGAGAACGGTAAAGGTTGTGAGGATGTGCTTGAAGCGTTGGGCAGACATCAAAAAATTACCTGTATGCGGAAGCTGAATGTGCGCTTTGAATCGGCAGTCGATGGGCTAATAGACCAGAAACTGCCGTGCGACTCCAGTGCTGAGCACCACATCGGGGCAAAACCCCCAAAAAAAAGCCACCGCACAATAAAGTGGGGTGGCTGAAAGTCTTAACCAAAGGAGTGATGAAGCGGGAGCATCAATCTGGCGCTTTCTGATGCGGAGTCAGAAAGCGATTGAAACATGTTCTTCATCGCCACCAACACTAACACCGGCCGGAAGATTTGGACTATTACGAAAGTTGATAGTGACTATTATCGGTTTTGCATGATGGCTCTTCGGCGTGATTTATTGCAGTTTCGATTATTTAAGAGTAACTCTTCGATGAAATTCTTTCATGTCAATAACGCGGTTTTTCGTTGTATTTCGTGGTGTTTCTAAATGGGTAGTCCTGCCGCCACATAAAAGTCGTACGTGCCCAGTCATTATATGTTGTTGAGAAGGCTTCGCTCCCCGAAGCAACTGAGACCTGTAGGTGCTGTTGCGCTCTCATCAAACTTAAGATAACTAACTTGATTTAAATGCGTTTTCTGTTGGAGCGAGGCTTGCCCGCGAACCAGTCGACTCGTTAGCCAAGCGCACCGCGTTAACGTTCTTCGCGGGCAAGCCTCGCTCCAACAGATCCCGTGTTTGCTACGAAAAAACCGGGACTGCTCCCGCAGAAAAGCTTTCTGATAGATGCATTGGTTTATAAGAGCTAACCCATGTAGATAACGATAAAAACCTCGCTCGAAGCGCGACCCTGCCGCCCTGAAAATCTAAAAATTCGATACGCAGCTGCTGTTATATCAATGGATCAGATAGCCACTTTTCGTCGTCGATAGCATGCTCCTGGCCATCAATTAGCCACGGAGGCTGAACATGCAGAAGTTCGAAATACTTCGACAAACCCGCTTCGATAATCTCGTCCATGAGTACGGCCTGGATGGCAGTCGTTTACTGCCATGGGAGGGCTATCCCATGCCGTTCGCCGGGGGCTGGTGCGTCGTCCGGCCTGGAACCAGCAGTGAAGCGCATACCCAGATCGATCAGGAAATCTTCATCGCCATCAAAGGCCGGTGCCGACTGATCGTGGGCGAGCGTGAGCTGGAGTTCGGCGTGGGCGATATCGCGGCGATTCCGAAACACACCAATCACTACATCATCAATGACTCGCAAGAGGACTTTCACTTCTACGTGGTCTGGTGGGACATGAACTACGTCAATGACTTCGTCGCTCAGCACAGCGAAACCACGGGGTACCTGAATGACTAGGTTCGTTGTCACCATCACGCCGCCGACCCCTAATGGCGACCTGCATATCGGGCACATCGCCGGGCCTTTTCTGGGGGCGGATGTGTTCACCCGGGTCCAGCGCCAAAAGGGTCACGATTGCGTACTGGTTTCCTACTCCGACGATTACCAGTCGTACATGCTGCGCAAAGGGCTGGAGCAGGGCATGGATCCGGTGGAACTGGCCGGCCGCAATTCCGACCGGATTGAAGCGTCGCTGGCGGCGATCAATATCAGACCCGACAACTGGATGCGGCCCCACGGTAACGCGTTCTTCGCTGATGCGGTGCGAGAGGTTTTCGACAAGGCCCGTGAGGCGGGTGTTATCGAATTTCGTGACTCCAGCGAAGCGTACTGCCCGGATTGTGACGTCTGGGGCTATGAAGCATTCGCTCGTGGTATGTGTAACTACTGCGGTGCCGAGTCCGATGCCAGCCAGTGTGAAAACTGCGCTCAGGCTCCCGACTCCGAACTGATGACCGGACTGCGTTGCAAGCTCTGCAGTGAGCCGGTTCAGTGGCGCAACAGCCATCGGGCATTCCTCAAGCTGGCGCAGTTCAAGCCCGCGTTACGCGACAGCCTGCTCAATCGCAAATGGCGCAAACCGCTGGACAGCTGGCTGCCCGAGACGCTCGAACATCTGCACGACTGGGGCGTGACACGACCCGGCGACGCGGGGCTGGATCTGGCCGAAGGTGATTCGTGCCGGGTACACACCTGGTTTATGGGGCTGGCCGGTTACATGGCCGCGTTCCGCGAACATGCCGCTCAGACAGCCGAACCTCAACTGTTCCAGCAGTACTGGCAATCGGGGCAGGGCACGCTGGTGCATTTTCTCGGTTTCGACTGTGTGTTCAGCCACGCGGTGGTCTACCCGGCCTTATTGTCGGTGCTGGACGATCTGCAAATCCGCCAACATTTCATGCCCAACCAGTTCCTCAAGCTTGATGGCCTGAATCTATCCACCAGCCGCAACCATGCGATCTGGGTAGCCGATCTGGCACGGCAGGCCTGTGCCGACAGCGCCCGGCTGTATCTGGCGAGCATTGCGCCGGAGGAATGCGAAGGCGATTTCCGTCTGCAGCATTTCCTGCTCTGGCGCGAAGCTCTGTTTGGCGATTTTTTCCCTGCTTTGCTTGAGACAGGTGCGCAGCAACGCGGCAGTTGGTGGAGCGGCATGTGTGGACCTGACGCCGGATTGCTCGAAGCGCTGCGGCTGCAATGGATCAAGGCCACCCAGCCGGAACAGTTCTCCATGAAAACCATGGCGAGCGTGCTCCTCGACGTTATTGCCATCGCCCGTATCCGTCTGGGCGAAGGGCGCCCGGTCAGCCACTTCGCGGCGTTCATCGCGGTCACCGGTGAGGCGCTGATCCCCGACACCGCAGCACGCATCGTCGAGTCATTCGAGCTGCCGCTGGACAGGGTCAGCGCAACGATTCTCACCGGCTCGGCCGCTGAATACTGCATTTGAACGGACGCACACCTCATGTTGATGGACTATGACGTCGCAGTAATCGGCGCGGGCATTGTCGGCGCCAGTATTGCGGCCCGGCTAAGCACCGCCGGGCTGGCTGTGGCCTTGATCGATAAGGGCGCCGCAGGCGCTGGCGGAGCGAGTGCGCTTTCCGGCGGACTGGTGCGGCTGTATGACCCTGATCCACTGTTGATGGACCTGGCTGCGTTTTCCATCGACCTGATGGACGACGGTATTTTCGCCAACACATACGCCCGGGCCTTGCGGCGCAGCGGCGCCATTTACCGCGCTGCGCCTGAGCAAATGGACAACCTTTGCCGAGCCATCGAGCAACATGCCAGCCCTCGTTATCCCATGCGCCTGATTGCCAGTCGCGAACTGGATGGCGTGCAGCTTCCACGTTGCCCGGATCAGGCGCGGGTCAATCTGTACGAGCCGCATGCCTGCATCGGCAATGTGCGGCTGGCGACTCAACTGCTTGCAGATGTCGTGCGGCGCAATAGCCTGTTGCTGGAGCATTGCGAAGTACGCGCCATTGATTGCAAATCACCTCGCGAGGTCCATATACGGCTGGACGAAAGCAGTCTGCGCTGTCGTGCGGTAGTTGTGGCGGCCGGTGGCTGGAGTCGGCAATGGATACCGGGTCTGCAACTGCAAACCCGCTCCATTCCGCTGGCCCGGGTGCTGACCGACACAGAATGCCGCATGCCGCTGATTGATGCAGTCAGCCAGAGTTACCTGATCCCTCTGACCCGTCAGGTGGTGCAGACCGGCTGTGGCTTTCGCGACACGCAGCAATCCCCGGATGATCTGCCACCCACCGACCTGCGCAATCGGCAAAACGCTGTTGAGCGGGTGCGCCAGCTCACCGGCTGCATCCACCCTCAGGTGCTTGACGTGCTGCCGGGGTTTGACAGCTACAGCCTTGACGGTCGCCCGCTGCTGGGCTTTGTCGGGGAAGACAGTCCGGTGTTCCTTGCCAGTGGCATGTCCGGCCTGGGCTTCAAGTTCGCTCCGGGCATCGCTCAGATAGCTTTTGAGCAGATGCAAAGCCGCCTGCTGGGTCAGGAAGCCAGCGCCGGCTGGTCGGCACTTTCCTCGAGGCGTGCCATGCAACATGCAGACGTTGTCGCTGGAGTGCAGCCATGACGATGTTCAAAGTCGGTGTGTCGGCCTTGTTTAACCCTGCGGACACCCCCCACGCCAGAACTTTTCTACGGGCGATGTGCGTAGCGCGAAACTTCATACCTGCGCTGGCTCAGGTGCAGTGGCATTTTCTTGATGACGGCGCCAATCGTGTGCGTGCCGAGCAGGTCGCGGAGCAGATGGTGGCCGCCGACGTCGATCTGATGATCGGCCATTTTTCATCCGACGCGGCGGTCAGCGCGGCACCTGTTTATCGGCAAGCGGGCATTCCGCTGCTGACCCCGGCGGCGACCATTGATTGCCTGACGCAAGACCATCACAACGTGTTCCGTTTTTGCCCCTCGGACCGGCAGCTTGCCAGGGATCTGCTTGGCTGGATCGCGGTTAAAGGCTGGCAGACCGTGCACATCAGCGCCGATCACAGTGCTCACGGACAAGCCCTTGCCAAGGGTATTGCCCGGGCCGCGAGGGATTACGGCATACACCAGACCGACGAGCGCGAGCAGGCGCAGGTGGAAGTATTTGCCGGACGCCTGCGCAGCAGTCGCGAGCACTGGCAGCGACGTCGCGCCCAGGGCAGTCAGCGGCCGCTGATCCTGACCGATGACGCCGCTTCGCCCTATCTGGGCAACGCCGCTGCGGACGATTGCAACACCTGGGTAATCGGCTTCGGCAATGCCGAAACCGAAGCGCAGCCATGTCCGGGCACCTTGCAGTACACGGCGCTGTTCGGAACAGCCGCTGAAACTGCTCCTGAAACCTACTACCGCGAAAGCCTGCTGCTGTTCCACGTGCTGGGCGTATTGGCCAGCCGCAATTGGCGTCGAGCCGAGCTGCTTCATGCGCTCAATCACACCACCTTCAACACGCCGTTGGGCGAGGTCAGTTTCGACCAGGGTGAGCGCCGGGGCGCATTTAACACCCTCTGGCGGGTTGGCCCTCAAGGGCTGCTAGCCATTTCCGAATAGCAACGCCTTTCAACACTATGGATGGGACGCAAATGAGTGCATCAACAACAGGGGGCGTGCATGCAGACGCCGTGTGTATCGGCTTCGGCCCGGCAGGTATCGCGCTGTCGTGTGTCTTCGAAGACGCCCGCGATGCGGGTTCGCCGCTGGGTGAGCTTTCCATACGATTTCTGGAAGCTGCCCATGACACACAGTGGCATCGCGAACTGCTGCTCAGCGGCACCGACATCAATCATCACGTGTTCCGTGATCTGGTCACGCCGCGCAATCCGCGCAGCCGCTTTTCGTTTGCCATGTACCTCAAGGATAAGGGCCGCCTGTTCGATTTCGGCCTGCTGGGTCGCCCGGCCAGCCGCCATGAATGGTCGGATTACCTGCGCTGGGTCTCGGCCCAGGTGGATGGTCAAACGCAGTTCAACGCGCCAGTCAGCGAAATCCTGCCGGTGATGGAGGAGGGACGCCTGAGCGCTGTGTGCGTCGAGACGCCGAATGGCCGTGTCGAAACCCGCAATATCGTGCTGTCCAGCGGCAGCGCGCCTGCCATCCCGGAACTGTTTCAAGGCCTGCTCGGCCCTACGCTGTTCCACACCTCGCAGTTTCTGACCCGCTTGCAGGCGTTCGGTGATTCATTGCCCAAACGCTGGCTGGTAGTCGGCTCCGGGCAGAGCGCCAGTGAGTCGGTACTGGAGCTGATCGCCCGTGAGCGAAACCTCCTTGTGCATTCGGCCCATCGTTCTGCGGGCTTCAAACTGACCCAGCTCGGGCAGTTCCCCAATCGGGTGTTCGCGCCGGATCACGTTGATTACTTCCACAGCCTGGACCCGGCCGCGCGCCAGCGTTTTCTGGGCTGGAGCCGTTCGACCAATTACGCCGGTATTGACCCGGACGAAAGCCAGAAGCTGTTCTCGTTGATCTACGAAGACGCCATCGCCGGTCACCAACGCCTGCGTACCCATGGCTACAGCGAGATCCGCCAGGTGGAAAAAACCACTGATGGCTACCGGGTCACGCTGACGGACACCTTCACCCTGCGCAGTCAGGTGCTAGAGGTAGACGTCATCGTACTGGGCACTGGTTATCTGCAACCTGTCATACCGCCGCTGTTGAGCAATTTGCAGCCGTGGCTCAAAGCCGATGTGGATGGAGGACTGGTGATTGATCGCGATTACCGCGTCGCCACCCAGGGCCAGTGCGACGTGAATGTGTGGGTCAACGGACTCTCCGAGCGCAGCCACGGTATCAGCGACAGTCAGTCGTTTTCGCTGATGGCATTGCGTGCCGAGCGTATCGCGCTGAGCCTCGAAAGCGCCGTGCAGGCGCAAACCCTTGAACCGCTGCTGACTGAATGACGTGACCCTCATGTACAACAATATTTCCGAAATCGTTCACGACCAGACGTTTCTCAAAGTAGCGGGGATCGGGCCTGAGTTCTTTTTAAAAATGGAGTCGCTGAATCCTGCGGGCTCGATCAAGCTCAAGACGGCCGTCGGCCTGGTCGATGATTTGCAGAGCCGGGGCCAGATTAACGCGGACACCGTGCTGATCGAATCCTCGTCGGGCAATCTGGGGGTGGCGCTGGCGATGATCTGTGCCGAGCGCGGCATCAGGTTCACGTGTGTAGTAGATCCCAACAGCTCCAATCACAACATCCGCCTGATGCAGACCTATGGGGCGGAGGTCATCCAGGTCGATGCGCTGGACGCCAACGGCGGATATCTCGGTACGCGCATCGCGCTGATCCGCCAGAAAGTCGCGGCTGACCCGCGCTACGTGTGGCTCAACCAATACGAAAACGCTGCCAATCCGCGCGCTCATGCCCGAACGACTGCGCAGTCCATCGGCCGCCACTTCGGCCATGTGGATTACCTGTTTGTTGGCGCGGGGACCACCGGCACCCTGATGGGCTGCGTGCAGTATTTTCGGCGTCACCACCCTGCGACGACGATTGTGGCGGTGGACAGCGTGGGCTCGGTGACCTTTGATACGCCGCCGGGCAAGCGTTTCATTCCAGGCCTTGGGACGAGTCAGCGGCCGCCGATTTTCAATGCCGAAGGCATTCACTATCTGGAAATGGTCCCGGAAGAGCGGACCATTGCCATGTGCCGTTTATTGGCGCGCAGTAAAGGTCTGCTGGTGGGCGGTTCCACCGCGACGGTCATCGCGGCGGTGCATGCCTGGCGTGAGCGCATTGAACCGGGCTCGGTGGTCGTTGCGTTGTCGCCGGACTGGGGCGAGCGTTACCTCGATACCCTCTACGACGATCACTGGGTCGAGCAGCGTTTTGGCCGTCAGGTGTTGCAGATGACCCTGGATGACATGCCCATCGAGCCGTCCAGGACCACCGATTTGCACAGTGCACGTCTGAAGCAATCGGCCTTTCATGTGGTGGATGGCAAGACCGTTGCGCGGATTCTTGCCGAGGATCCAGTGGCTTGCATCGACGATGTCCAGCAGGCCTATCTGGAGCATCACGCCGGGCGCAGCATCAACCCCGACAGTTACTTTCTGCGCTTTCCCCTCGCACCGGCCAATCGCATTATCGCCCTGCCTGCCAGCCTGTCCGGTGAGCAACCGGTCAGTGGCATCAAGTGGATCTCCAGTTTCCCCGGCAACATTGAGTCCGGCCTGCAACGTGCCTCAGCGGTATTGATCCTCAATGATGCGCGCAGCGGTTATGCCTATGCCTGCCTGGAAGCGTCGCGGATCAGCGCCATGCGCACTGCGGCTTCAGCGGTGCTGGCGGCGCGCTGGCTGAACAGGCAGCAGCGCAGGATCGGGCGTTTGTCGGTGGTAGGGGCCGGGTTCATTGCCCGAACCATTCTCGACATGTTCGTCAGCGATGGCTGGCAGATCGACGCGTTGGAGGTGTTCGATCTGCACAGTGATTCAGCCGCCGCACTTGTCGGTCACGCCACCGTGCAGCATGAGCTGGTCTGCCAGGCGGTGGACCTCGATAGCGCTTTGCAGGCCGACGTCGTGGTGTTCGCCACCACAGCACCGAGCCCATATGTCATTGAGCAGCGCTTTCGGCCTGAGCAGATCCTGCTCAATATTTCCCTGCGGGATCTGGGGACGGACATCATCGCCCAGGCCAATAACATTCTTGACGACGTCGAGCATTGCCTCAAAGCCCAGACCTCGCCGGATCTGGCCGTGCAGCGTTATCAGCATCGCGCGTTCATCACCGGCACCCTGGCGCAACTGATGCTGGGCGAAGTGGAAGTCAGCCCGGACCGGCCGACGATTTTCTCGCCGTTTGGCCTGGGGGTACTCGATCTGGCGGTGGGCAAGCGGGTCTATGACCGCGCTGTTGAGCAGGGCGCGGCGTTGCCGGTGCCGGAGTTTTTCTTTGAATCGAAGCGCTGGTGATGCCCGTGCCAATGTTCATCGACGCTCAACGCATTGTCATCATCGGCATGGGCTCTCGCGGCCTCAGCGTGCTGGAGCAACTGATCGGTGCGGCCCGACGGGATTCGCACACGCCGCTGATGATCGATCTGTTCGACCCACAACTGCCCGGCAGCGGTCTGCATCTGCCGGAGCAGCCTGACTACTTGATGCTCAACACTATGGCGGGCCAGTTGTCCGGATTTTCATCGGCGTACCCGGCCTGGGAGCCTGGTGAAACGCCGGGCCTGACCTTTCTGCAATGGTGCATCGCCGAGGGACTGCGTCTGGATGAGCGCGGTCATGTAAGCCTCAGCGGGAGCGGGCGGGCCATCGAGTTTGCTGACTTTGTGCCGCGCAAGCTGCTCAGCCGTTACCTGCGCGATTGCTATCGGTATCTGCTGACGCTTTGTCCGGCGCATGTGCAGGTCAAACATCGTCGCGACCGTGTCATTGGCTGTCGCCCGAATCCTGACGATCAAGGCTTTCACCTGGATACCGCTGACGGACTGCACCTTGAAGCCGAGGCAGTGTTTCTAACCACCGGACATGCGCCTCAACCGGAGGCAAGTTGCGATGCTAAACGCGTAGCGATTGAAGGCCTTGGCTTGAGCGCCATGGATCAGATCGCTCACCTGACCGAAGGCCGGGGTGGCCGTTTCATTCGTGACGACAGCCAGAGTGCCTGGCGTTATCAGCCTTCGGGGCGGGAGCCGCAGATTTATCTGTTTTCCCGTTCGGGCCTGCCATTTCATTGCCGGCCTCAAGGCAGGCCGTCCGCTTCGGTGACGCAACGGTTGTTCTTCACGGCGCAGGCCATTGTCGAACTGCGCAAAAATACCCCGGATGGGCGACTGGATTTCGCTGAACAGATTTTGCCGCTGATCGAAGACGAGATGTGCGCCGTTTTCTATCTGGCGAAGGTGCGCCTGCAACAACCTGGGCAACTGGAGCGCGTTAGCCAATCACTGCAAAGCGCGAGGGAAGCCAAAGCGCTGCGGGACGTTTATGCGGCATTGGCTGAGGAGTTTGGCCCGTTCGAGCCGCAGGACTATCTGAGCATTCGCGGTTGGCAAGGTGATCCGCAGCACTACCCGCAATGGTTTCGGCAGTGGATTTCCTGCGATCTCGCACGCGGTTGCCTGGGTGTTGATGCCAGTCCTCTCACACAAGCGCTGGAGGTCTGGCGTGATTGCCGAGACCTATTGCGCCTGACCGCCGATCATGACGGCCTGAATGTTCGTTCAACCCTTGAGTTCTACGGCGCATGGGCGGGCCTTGGCAATCGTCTGGTCGGTGGGCCGCAGAAAGAACGTTACGAAGATTTGCTGGCGCTGTTGGATGCAGGCGTGGTCACGCCTTTAGCACCTGACAGCATCCACGCTATTGAAATCGACGGCCTGATCAATGCCCGAAACCCCCATAGCGGCCTGAGCCAGAGCCATTCGCCTTTGATCAACGACATGCTGGCACAGGGGCTGATCATGGCCGCGCATCCATACCCGGCTGACGGTATCGCGGTTGATGCCCAAAGCCGGGCGTTACGTCGTGACGGTTCAACCCACCAGCGCCTTTGGGTGCTTGGACCCGGCGTCGAAGGCAGCACCTTTTACAACCATTACGTGCCGACGCCGGATCCAGCCTGCAAAGCGCCGTTGCAGGCGCGAATTGCGGTGCAGGCATGCCTTGCTGCGCTGCATGCCGGGGTCGAGAACCTGGCGGTGTATTAATCCGAAGCATCCACCTCTGTCCCATCACTGAAAAAGGATTATCTCCATGGTCGAGATCACTTTGCTGACCGCGCTCGCCGGCGCTTTTATCGTGCTGATCATCAGCCCCGGACCGAACTTTCTGGTCATCACCCAGTTGTCCATCAGCCAGTCCCGGCAGCAGGGCATCTGCGCCGGGCTAGGCGTCGCGTCGGGCAGCATCATCTGGGCGTTGCTGGCCTGCACGGGGCTGGGGCTGATGTTCCAGCAACTGCCTTGGGCGCAACCCG
The DNA here is from genome assembly GCF_002699985.1 of Pseudomonas sp. ICMP 561. GTDB lineage: Bacteria > Pseudomonadota > Gammaproteobacteria > Pseudomonadales > Pseudomonadaceae > Aquipseudomonas > Aquipseudomonas quasicaspiana. The sequence goes on from NZ_LKBT01000070.1 coordinate 55,969, forward strand.
CTTTGCAGTTGCTGGGAGGCGCCTACCTGATCTGGCTGGGCAGCAAAAGCCTGCGCAATGCCGGGGCGCAACCCAAACCGCGCAACATCGGTGAGTTGGGTATTGGCAGCCTGGGGCGGGCGTACCGCTTCGGTCTGCTGACCAACATGACCAATCCCAAGGCACTGGCGTTCTACACCAGTGTGTTCACCACCGTATCGACTCCAGGCTTGCCGATGTGGGTGCGCACCGCCGGCGTTTCGATCATTGCCGTGCTGGCCATCTCCTGGTTCGTGTTGCTCGCTACCCTGTTTTCCATTCCCGCGGTGCAGGCGCGTTACCAGCGCATGAAAAAGGCCATCGACCTCACTACGGGTGTGTGCATGGTCGCGTTTGGCCTGCGCTTGTTGATCGGGTTGTGGCCTGTCTGAGCGGCTGATCTGCGCAACCTCTTATCAAACTACATACAACAAACGGATACGCCTGGGTTTTCTGTTGGAGCGAGGCTTGCCCGCGAAAGACGATAACGCGGTACGTCTGACTTACCGAATCGACTGCTTCGCGGGCAAGCCTCGCTCCAACAGGACTGTGTTTGCTGCGCGACAGTGCGGTGTCAGGGGCACGGGGCAACTCTTATTGATTTGAACAAGGATGAACACCATGCAAAGCAATGATTGGCACTACCCGACCTCAATCCGGGTAGGGGCAGGACGGGTTCGGGAATTGGCCAGTGCCTGCGAAGCCAGCGGTATCCGTCGGCCCCTGCTTGTGACCGACCGTTTTCTCGGGGGTACTGACATGATCCAGCGTGCGCTGGCCGATTGCCGCAAGGCGCTTGGCATCTGCGGTCTGTTCGATCAGGTCAAAGGCAACCCGACCGGGACCAACGTCGCCGAAGGGCTGCAAGCCTACAAAGCAGGCAGCCATGACGGCGTGATTGCCTTCGGGGGCGGTTCGGCGCTGGATGCTGCCAAGGCCATCGCGTTGATGTCCGGTCAGACTCGCCCGCTGTGGGACTTTGAGGACATCGGTGAAAACCATCGGCGTGCTGATCCTGAGGGCATCGCTCCGATTATCGCCTTGCCTACCACGGCCGGGACCGGCTCGGAAGTCGGCCGGGCCTCGGTAATCACGGACGAACAGGCACGGGTCAAACGTACCATCCTGCACATCCGGATGATGCCGCGAGTAGCCATTCTCGATGCCAACCTGACACTGGGCTTGCCCGCTGACCTGACCGCAGCAACCGGTGTCGATGCCTTGACCCACTGCATGGAAGCCTATTGCTCGCCGGTGTATCACCCCATGGCGGAAGCCGTTGCGGTAAAGGGCATGCAGATGATCAAGCAGTTCCTTCCCCGCGCGGTTGCCGATGGCAGCGACCTGCAGGCCCGGCAGGAAATGCTCGTCGCTTCCAGCCTCGGCGCGGCCGCCTTTCAGCGTGGGTTGGGCGGTGTACATGCGATCGCTCAGACGCTTGGCGCCCTGTATGACCATCATCACGGGCTGCTCAACGCAATCCTGTTGCCCTACGTGTTGCAAGCGAATCAATCGGTGCTGGGGCCGCAGATGGATGAATTGGCGGTGGCGCTGGGTTTGACCCGGCCGGGCTTTAACGGGGTGATGGAGTGGCTGCTGACGCTGCGTGAGCAAATCGGTATTCCCCATACTCTTGGCGCGTTGGGTATAGACGAGCGTGACGCCGCGCTGGTGGGGCAGATGGCCTTTGCCGATGGCTGCTCGCACACCAATCCGATCCGCCATTCGGCGCAGATGTACACGCAGATTTTCTGCAATGCGGTGCGGGGCCGGTGATTGTCGATCAGGCAACGATCAAGCGCATTGACGACGTCTGGCATGGCGTCGTTGATGAGGGCCGGATTGTCGGTGGGGTGTTGCTGCTGGCGCAGGCTGGCGAAATTCGTTATGTCTGCGTCCGGGGTTGGGCGGATCGTGAAGCTCTGAGGCCTATCACTCGCGATGAGCGTTTCAGGTTGGCGTCGCTGACAAAGCTGATCACGTCGGTCTGCATCCTGCGCTTACAGGAGCATGGCCTGTTGAGCATTGATGATGCAGTGACCCGCTGGCTGCCGGACTTCACGCCAAAACTGGCGGACGGCTCGATGCCGATTATCACGCTGCGCCATCTGCTATCCCACACGTCGGGGCTGGCCTATGGATTCGAGTTGCCCGTCGGTAATGCCTACGAGCAGGCCGGCGTCAGCGACGGGCTGGACCGTGTGGCTTTCGATCAGGCTGAGAACCTGCGACGGCTGGCGAGTATTCCTTTGCTGTTCAAACCAGGCGGTGCGTGGCGGTATTCAATCGCCACCGACGTGCTGGGAGCGGTGATTCAGCGTGCTACCGGCATGACGTTACCTGAGGCCATTGAGCATTGGGTCACCGGGCCGCTGGGAATGAGCGCTACCGGGTTTCAGGAGGGTAATCCGCAAACCCTGGCGTGTGCTTACAAGGACGATGCTTGTCTGCCGGTGTTAATCAACAGCACTGATGAACTGCGTCTGGAAACCGGTCTAGCCAGCGTATCGGCTTGTCGCGGCAGCGATCCAAATGCCTGGCCATCGGCCGGGGCCGGGATGATCGGCAGCGCTGATGACTATCTGCGTTTGCTGGAATGCTTGCGGTTAGGCGGCGCGCCCTTACTGACCAAGGCTGCCACGTCCAGTCTGTTAAGTAATGCGATTGGTGAAGTGCAGATCGAGGGCAGGGGGCCGGGCTGGAAGTTTGGCCTCGGGCCTATGCTGTTGACCGATCCGCTTCAGGCCCGGCAGTTACAGGGCCCCGAAAGCTGGTCGTGGTGTGGGATTTACGGCTGCCATTATTGGGTCGACCCGCAAGCCGCGATCAGTCTGGTGGCGATGACCAACACTGCGGTGGCGGGTGCCTGGGGAGCATTTCCTGACGCTTTGATTGAAGCGATTTATTCGCAGTGAGTCATCAAGCCCTTGTGAATTGCTTGCGATAGCTGCTGGGGCTGACGCCTACGATGTTGCGGAAGTGGCGACGGAAAGATTCTTCGGAACCGAACCCGGCCACCTCCACGACTTCAGTCAGGCGCATGTTCGAGGACTCGAGCAGTTCCTTCGCGTAGGCAATGCGTTCGCCCAGCAGCCAGTCGTTGGGGGTCAGACCGGTGCTTTCCATGAAACTGCGATGCAACGTGCGGGTGCTGACGGCGGCGTGATCCGCCATGTCCTTGATGCTGTGCTGGCGCTGCAGGTCGCTGCGGATCCAGTCCATCAGCTTTGAAATCGGCCCTTCGCTGGCTGACACCAACTGGCGCGAGGCATATTGCGATTGACCGCCTTCACGGTGGGGCGGGATGACCATGCGCTGCGCGACCATGTTTGCCACTTTCGCGCCGTGATCGTTACGCACCAGGTGCAACATCATGTCCAGGCCCGCCGCAGAACCCGCAGCGGTAACGATCTGACCCTGATCGACATACAGCTCGTTGGGCTGGATGGTCAGCTCCGGGTACATGCTGGCCAGCAGATCGGTATAGCGCCAGTGAGTCGTGACACGCTTGCCTTCGAGCAAACCCGCCGCCGCCAGGACAAATGCACCGGTACAGATCGAGCAGATGCGTGCGCCACGAGCATGCGCCGCCTGCAACTGAGCGATCAGCTTGGGAGGAACCTCGGATTCAACCCCGCGCCAGCCTGGCACGATGATGGTATCGGCGTTCTCCAGCAACACTTCGCCGGGCGTCGGCACGATGGTAATGCCGCCTGCTGCCGTGATCTGGCCTTCATCCACCGGGAAGGTGGCGAACTCATACCAGGTAACACCCAGCTCGGGTCTTTTCAGGGCGAATACTTCAACCGTGCAGCCGAATTCGAAGGTGCACAGCTGGTTGTAGATGAGCGCGACGACAAGATGATTTTTCATGGCACGATGTTACCGGATATTGGCATTTCCGCCAGTAGTCCGGTGCAAATGTACTGGTTAACCTGAAGCCCTGAAATCAGGCGGTTGCCTAAACATTTGCCAGCGGTCGCCGGTGCGATCCAGGAGTACGTTCGTGTCTATCAACATCGGTATCTACGTCTACGACGACGTCGAAGTTCTCGATTTCGCAGGTCCTTACGAAGTCTTCACCACCGCGACGCGCATGCACTTGCGTAAAAGCCGCGATGACCGGGCGTTGTTCAACGTATTCACCATCGGCCGTACCCTCGACCCGATCCGCGCCCGTGCCGGGCTGAAAGTCGATCCCGATTTCTCCATCGATGACCACCCGGTGATGGATTGCCTGATCGTGCCGGGCGGTGTGGTCAATGCCGAGCTGGAAAAGGCTGACGTGATCCACTGGATCAGCGGCCAGTCCGTACCGGAGCGCGTGGTGGCGGCAGTCTGCACCGGTGCCTTTCTGCTGGTCAAGACCGGCAAGCTGGCCGGTAAGCAAGTGACCACGCACTGGGAAGACATTGATGACCTTAAAGAGATGTTTCCGTCGGTCGATGTGCTTAGCACGTTGCGTTGGGTAGACGAGGGCGCTTTCGTGACCTCGGCGGGGATTTCTGCCGGCATCGACATGAGTCTGCACCTTGTTGAGCGCCTGCACAGCCGAGAGCTGGCCGAGCGTACTGCGTTGCAGCTGGATTTCGACTGGACCGAGAACGATTGATCTGATTGCGTTGGGCATCTGGTCGACAGGGTCGGCCAGATCCATCCTTGCTTAGAGTTTTCCTGTCAAACAAGACACATGAATCACTGAGTTCAAGTGCCCCCCTGTAGGAGTGAGCTTGCTCGCGATAACGTCAGCTCAGCCGATAAATCCGGCGGTCACGAAACCGAATCGCGAGCAAGCTCACTCCTACATGTCCGTATTTGCTGCGCGATAGCGCGGTGCCATGTACACCGGGGCAGCTCCTGTATTTTCTATCCCCGCCTTTTTCCGCAACAAGCTGGCATAGCAGGTTTGTTGCACGCCACTATCTCCTCAACGCGCAGTCCAGAGCCTTCAACGCTTACAGAGTGCAAGAAAAATGAATACCCACTTCTTCAAAATCGTCCAGACCGTTGCTTCCCATGGCTCGTTTTCGGAAGCCGCTGCGATTCTGGGTTGCAGTCAATCGAACATCAGTTACGCCATCAAGGAAGTGGAAGACTATTTCAACAAGCGGCTTTTCATTCGCAGCCGGGCCGGGTGCGTCCTGACGCCGGAGGGCCAGGTCATCAGCCGTACGCTGGACAGTCTGTTGGCGACGCTTGAGCAGCTAAAAAAAGTCAGCTCAGCGGCAGTGTCACGATTCATTACTGTAACTATATGGACGAGACGTCTCTGGCGGCATGCGTAGAGGCGATGACCCGGCTGCATCCGGGGGTGCATTTGAATGTGGTGCATGGGAGTGAGCAGCATCCGACGCTGGATGTGTTGCGACGGGAGTTGGCGGATATTCTGATCCTGCCCACGACGACGCTTGATGAGTATCACGTTGAGCATGTGCGCTGGTCGGATGCTTATGTGTTGGTCGCTGCCCGAAGTCGTTTGCTGACTCCGCGGCCGTTTCACGAGTTGTGCGAGGGCGTGAGGTATGTGTCCTGGCGTCATGCGGGGGTGGAGCGGTTGCATGGGCAGTTGGCTGCCGCTCAGGTGCGCCTTAGTCATCGTGGGGAGTTGAGTTGTGTGGCGACGTTGCTGGATCTGGTCGGGAAGGGGCAATGTATGACGATTTTGCCCAGTCGACTGGTTCCGGACGATGGTCGTTTGTTCGAATGTGTCCGGTTGCCGGTGCAGGTGGAGCGCAGTATCAGTGTTATCGCCCGGCCGGGGTCGTTGTTGTCCAATGCGGCGAATGAGGTGATTGAGGTGCTGAAGCGGCTGCCGGTGGGGGATTAGGCTCCACCGAGTCGTAGCCCCATTATTGACGCTCGATTGCCCGGTAAACACTGGTTTCCCGTGGAGCGAATTCATTCGCGAAGGCCTTTACATGGGGGCCTATGATTTTGGTGTGTACATATCCGTTTTTGCGGTAGAGGCTGATATTGGTTGCGCTTTTACAGCGCGTCACTTTCGAAAAGCGCGAAAGTAACCAAAGCGCTCTTGCCCCGCCACTCGGCACCTCGCTAATGCTCGTTGTACCCGCCCGCAGATCCTGAACCGTGGGCCGCCGCAACGGGCCATCCATGGCCCAATGCGGCTAACCCGGCGTCCTGCCGGGTTGCCCACGCTTCAGGATCTGCGTTCGGCCAGCGTGGTTTAACGGGGCGCCTCAGATCAAAATCCAAAGCGCGGCGGCCTGAAAGCCGACCTGTTTTCTTGGGTTTGCCGACATTCTGTAGGAGCTGCCGAAGGCTGCGATGCTCTGTGTCAGACGATGTATTCACTGGCAAGAGCAAATCGAGAGCGGAGCATGGGTTTGTTGAACGGTTTGGTGTCTGTACTCACCAAACCCCAGAAAGCACGAAGGGGAGCCTGGGCTCCCCTTCAAGGTTTTTTCGATGCTCTTTTTTGTTGTTGGGCGGCCTGTTGTTGTTTTTGGTGGCCGTACCCTTGTCGCTGTTTTTAAGCGATCCCATTGGGGATCAAGAGCAAACGTATTTTTTTGAGCGCTGATGCGGCTTTTATCGTGTTGATCCAACCAGGTCTGGAGCTACCTCAGGGTAGTTTTGTTGTTCTCTGTCCGGTTGCGAGGGTCTTTTGCAAGGTCCTCAGAAAAGCTATCCACTCCAAAAAAATCTGTTAGCTGCGCCTCTGTCCGTGTTGTTCTTGTTATGTCAGAGCCGATACGTCTTGTTTTTATTGGGTTACTGCGCATTGTTATTTTTGTTGTACTGAAGATATAGCAGGAGGCGTGCCAGTTTTTTAAAGGCCTTTGAAATCAGGGGTATGGAGGAATTTGGGCGCTTTGGATTGAGTGAAAATCCTTGGCGACTGTTTCCGTGTTACCCGTTTCCTCCTGCGTACTGAGGTCAGGGTAACACTCTGTGACAACATGTCGCACCTTATGCCGACAGGCGTGCCTTGGCGACTTTCGAGCCGTTGACCTTTCCAAGGGCGTCGCAGATGCCTTGCCCGGCGCTGATCAGCCGGTCCAGATTGACTCCGGTTTCGATCCCAAGCCCATCAAGCAGGTAGAGAACATCCTCGCTGGCGACGTTGCCACTGGCACCTTTCGCGTAGGGGCAACCACCCAGCCCGGCGACGGAGCTGTCGAATACGTGGATGCCTTCCAGCAGGCTGGCGTAGATGTTGGCCAGCGCCTGGCCGTAGGTGTCGTGAAAATGCCCGGCAAGTTTGCCCCGGGCGATGCGCCCCGCGACGACATCGAACAGCTCACGGGTTTTATCAGGAGTGCCGACTCCAATGGTATCGCCGAGGGATATTTCGTAGCAGCCCATGCCAAGCAGCTCATTGGCGACTGCTGCGACTTGTGCGGGCGCGATTCGGCCTTCATACGGACAGCCCAATACGCAGGAGACATAGCCGCGGACCTGCACGCCGTGCAGGCGGGCGGCTTCCATGATCGGGGCGAAGCGTTCCAGGCTTTCACTGATTGAACAGTTGATGTTGCGTTGCGAGAAGGTTTCGGACGCAGAGGCGAACACGGCAACTTCTCTGACGCCAGCGGCTAGGGCATCTTCAAAGCCGCGATAGTTTGGGGTCAGTGCGGCGTAGGTCACCTTGTCATTGCGCTGAATGCCGGCGAAGACTTCTGCCGAGCCCGCCATTTGCGGTACCCACTTGGGTGACACAAAGCTACCGACTTCGATGTAGGTCAGTCCGGTCGCTGACAGCTCATCCACCAGTTTTACTTTGTCCGTGACGCTGACAGGCCGCGATTCGTTCTGCAATCCGTCGCGAGGTCCCACCTCTACCAGGCGCACTTTTTCAGGTAATGGCATGTCTGGCTCCTTCTCGAATGACTCGAGAATAATTCTGCAATTATTTGATTTTTATTGTTTTACTCAACTCCAGCTTGCAGCGTTCTTCAGCGGTATCCAGCTCCAGTTGCATGTGCTGGATATCCAGCAGTTGCTGTTCCAGCTGAATGCGACGTTCGCTGATTTTGCCGAGCATGGTCTGCAGTTGTTTGTGGTTGCCGCCGGTAGGGTCGTACAGCTCGATCAGTTCTCTGCATTCGGCCAAGGAAAAACCGATGCGCTTGCCACGCAGAATGAGCTTGAGAGTGACTTTGTCTCTGGCCGAGTAGATACGCTCCAGACCACGTCTTTCGGGGGCTAGCATGCCTTGCTCTTCGTAGAAACGGATCGCCCGGGTGGTGATGTCCAGCTCGCGGGCGAGGTCGGAGATGCTGTAGGTCTGGCTGGTCATGTACGCGCTCGGCGGGGAAACAGAGGCTTAACCTAAGGTTCCCTTTACGTATACGTCAAGCAGGAAATACTGCAGGGACTACACAGATCAAGGGCTTGGAATGCATTTCTGTGGGAGCTGGGCTTGCCCGCGATAAACGATGACGCGGTGTGCCTTGCAACCGCGTCTCATGCATCGCGGGCAAGCACCGCTCCCACAGGAGATCGGCTTCTATGATTAAAAAATGTTTAAAAAACAAATGATTACAGTCTTATATTCAAGCCATCTCTAGCTTGTTCTCATGTGCCGTGACCTGCTGACACAGCTCGATGATCTGCTCGCGCATCCAGCGATTTGCCGGGTCCTGGTCAGTGCTTTCATGCCAGTACAGGTGCGTTTCCACCGCCGGAACGTCACATACCGGCAGCGGGAAGTAGCGCAGTTCATGACGTTTGGCGAAGCGTTCCGGCACGGTCATGACCATGTCGGTCTGCTGCAGTACTTGTGAAGCCATCAGGTAATGCTGGGAGCGCAGGGCCACTTTGCGCTGGATGCCCATTTTCCCCAACGCCAGGTCGACATAACCGAGCCCGCTGCGACGGCTGGAAATATGAATGTGCGACGACGACAGGTAGTCATCCAGCTTGAAGGCTTCCTTGCTCGCCAAGGGATGCCCCTGGCGCATGGCACAGACGTATTTATCAGCCATCAGCTTGACGTGGCGTACCTGCGGGTCGGTGTTGAGCGGCGCATCTACGGCGAAATCAAGGCGACCGGCAGCCAGTTCTTTGGTCATCTCCCGACGCTTCGACAAGAAGCTTTCGATGGTCACCTGCGGTGCCTGACGGCGCAGACGCTGAAACAGGGCGGGCAGGATCACCGCTTCAGTCAGGTCAGTCATGCTGATCCGGTAGTTTTTTACGGCCTGCAGCGGGTTAAATATCCGGCTTTCCTGCACCGAGACTCTCAAGAGCGACAGCGCATTGCGCACCGGGCCAATGATGTTCTGGGCCATCGGCGTGGGCACCATGCCCTGTGCGGTGCGGACGAACAGCGGATCGTTGAAGGTTTCGCGAAGGCGGGCCAGCGCATTGGATACCGCAGGCTGAGTGATGCCGACGATTTGTCCGGCGCGGGTCAGGTTGGCTTCTGTGTAGATCGCGTCAAAGACAATGAAAAGGTTGAGATCGACCTTGCTCAGGTTCATTCCGTGCGCCTCTTGTGTTGTTCTTATTGTGTCGCTGCCTCAGGGGAGCGTTGCCCGATCATATATCGGTTATGAATGTTTATACACGCGGAGAATAGATTAGATAAATGTTGGGGGGCGGCCTAGCATCGTCACATGACCTTACAAACCTCACTCAGAAGGTAGTTGCCCATGGATTTTGCCTACTCCCCGAAGGTTCAGGAATTGCGCGAGCGTGTCGCGGCGTTCATGGATAACCATGTTTATCCCGCTGAGCCGATATTCGAGCAGCAAGTGGCTGAGGGCGACCGTTGGCAGCCTACGGCGATCATGGAAGAGCTCAAAAGCAGGGCCAAATCCGAGGGTTTGTGGAATCTGTTCTTGCCAGAGTCTGAACTGGGGGCGGGTCTGACCAATCTGGAATACGCGCCATTGGCAGAGATCATGGGGCGTTCATTGCTGGGGCCGGAGCCTTTCAATTGCTCGGCGCCTGATACCGGCAACATGGAGGTGCTGGTGCGCTATGCCAGCGAGGCGCAGAAAAAACAATGGCTGGAACCGTTGCTGCGCGGGGAGATTCGCTCGGCTTTCGCCATGACCGAGCCTGATGTTGCCTCGTCGGATGCCACCAATATGGCCGCTCTTGCTGAGCGCCAGGGTGATGAATGGGTCATCAACGGGCGCAAGTGGTGGACGTCGGGTGCCTGCGATCCGCGCTGCAAGATTCTGATCTTCATGGGCCTGAGCAATCCCGATGGGCCGCGCCATGAGCAGCATTCGATGATCCTTGTACCGACCGACACGCCCGGCTTGAAAATTGTCCGTCCGTTACCCGTATTCGGTTACGACGATGCGCCTCATGGGCACGCTGAAGTCGTCTTCGAAGATGTTCGGGTGCCTTATGAGAACGTGCTGCTCGGGGAAGGGCGCGGCTTTGAAATCGCCCAGGGGCGGCTAGGACCGGGGCGTATCCACCACTGCATGCGCTCGATAGGCATGGCTGAACGTGCGCTGGAATTGATGTGTAAACGAGCAATCAGCCGGGAGGCTTTCGGGCGGCCGTTGGCGCGGTTGGGCGGCAATGTCGACAAGATTGCCGACTCGCGGATGGAGATCGACATGGCGCGCCTGCTGACATTGAAGGTGGCCTACATGATGGACACGGTAGGTAATAAGGTCGCAAAAAGCGAAATCGCCCAGATCAAGGTGGTGGCGCCGAACGTGGCGTTGAGGGTGATTGACCGGGCAATCCAGATTCATGGCGGTGCAGGGGTTTCCAACGACTTTCCGCTGGCTTATATGTACGCCATGCAGCGCACGCTACGCCTGGCCGACGGCCCGGATGAGGTCCACCGGGCGGCGATTGGCAAGTTCGAGATTGGCAAGTACGTGCCGAAGGAAATGCTGCGGGGCTGAGCTGTCTATGATAGGTATGTACACAACTTTCATGCCGCTATTCTTGTGTGCATATCCGTTGCCGCGTTAATGGCTTCTATTGGTTGCGCTTTTACAGCGCCTCACTTTTGAAAGGAGCCCAAAAGTAAGCAAAAGGCTCTTGCCCCACCACTCGGTCCCTCGCCTAGGCTCGGGATGCCCGCCCGCAGATCCTGAACCGTGGGCCGCCGCAACGGGCCATCCATGGCCCAATGCGGCTAACCCGGCGTCCTGCCGGGTTGCCCACGGTTCAGAATCTGCGTTCGGCCAGCGTGTTTAACGGGGCGCCCAAGATCAAAATCAAAAGCGCGGCGGCCTGATAGCCGACCTGATTGTGTGGGTTTGCTGGGTATCTGTAGGAGCTGCCGAAGGCTGCGAAGCGGAGTGTCAGGCAACGAATGCGTTGGATGTGGTGGCGTCTCGCGAACAAGTTCGCTCCTACCGGTCCGCGGTGTTACCTCTGGATCGCTTTGCTTTTGATCTCCTTTTGATTTTGATCTTAAGCGCCCCGTTAAACCACGCCGGCCGGAATTCGACATTGCTGTGTGGGGCAAACCGGCAGGGATGCCGGTTTAGCCGCCTCAGGCCATGGATGGCCGGTGGCGGCGGCCCCACGCAGCAATGTCGGATTACGGGTATGCCGAGCGACAGCGAGGCACCCAGTGGTGGGGTAAGAGCGTTTTGCTTACTTTTGCGCCCAAAAAGTGAGGCGCCGTAAGGGCGCAACCAATATCAGCCGTGACAGCGGTAACGGATATGTACACAAGAATCGCGGCATGAAAGTGCAGTAGATACCTATGCTTATCGCGGGCAAGCCCAGCTCCCAAAGGACTGCATTATCAATTCAATCCCTCAGGATTGCAGCTCACTCGTCATACCCCAGATTCGGCGCCAGCCAGCGCTCGGTCACGCTTAGCTCCTGACCTTTGCGCGCGGTGTAGCTTTCCACCTGATCCTTGTCGACCTTGCCCACGGCGAAGTACTGCGCCTGTGGGTGGGCGAAGTACCAGCCGCTGACCGCTGCCGCCGGGAACATGGCGTAGTGTTCGGTGAGGAACACGCCGCTTTTGCCTGGCTTGCCATCCGGCATCGGGTCCAGCAACTGGAACAGGGTGCCTTTCTCGGTGTGATCCGGGCAGGCTGGATAGCCGGGAGCAGGGCGGATGCCCGCGTATTGCTCTTTGATCAGAGCATCGTTGTCCAGTTGCTCATCCTTGGCATAACCCCAGTGCTCTTTACGCACTTGCTGGTGCAGCCACTCTGCGCAGGCTTCGGCGAGACGGTCGGCGAGGGCTTTGACCATAATCGCGTTGTAGTCATCGCCCGCGTCCTGATAAGCCTTGGAAACTTCTTCAGCGCCAATACCCGCAGTGGTGATGAAACCGCCCACGTAGTCAGTGATGCCGCTGTCTTTAGGTGCAACGAAGTCGGCCAGCGAGAAGTTCGGCTTGCCGTCGGTCTTAATGATCTGCTGGCGCAGGTGATGAAGCTTCGCCAATGGCTGGCCGTCGTCGCCATAGACTTCCAGGTCGTCGTCATTCACCTGATTGGCGGGCCAGAAGCCAAATACGGCACGTGCGCTGATCAGCTTTTCGTCGATCAACTTGCGCAGCATTTGCTGAGCATCGGCGAACAATGACGTGGCGGCCTCGCCTACGACTTCGTCAGTGAGGATGCGCGGGTACTTGCCTGCCAGATCCCAGGAGATAAAGAACGGCGTCCAGTCGATGTATTCGGCCAGCACGTCCAGGTCGATATTTTCCAGCACCCTGGCGCCGGTAAACGTCGGTTTGACCGGGTCGTAGGTTGTCCAGTCAAATTGCGGCTTCTTGGCGACGGCAGCGCCATAGCTCAGGCGCTCGGTGCGAGCGCTGCGAGCCGAAGTACGCTCACGCACTTCGATGTATTCGAGACGGGTTTTCTCGATGAAGGCCGGTTTCAGCTCTTTGGACAGCAACTGTGTGGCCACGCCGACGGCACGAGAGGCGTCCGTTACGTAGATCACCGCGTCGTTGCTGTACTTGGGTTCGATCTTCACTGCGGTGTGGGCTTTGGAGGTGGTCGCACCGCCGATCATCAACGGCAGGTGGAAGTCCTGACGCTGCATTTCCCGGGCAACGTGGACCATTTCATCCAGCGAAGGGGTAATCAGACCCGACAGGCCAATGATGTCGCACTTCTGTTCTTTTGCCACCTGCAGAATCTTCTCTGCAGGGACCATCACGCCCAGGTCGACGATGTCGTAGCCGTTACAGCCCAGCACCACGCCCACGATGTTCTTGCCGATGTCGTGCACGTCGCCCTTGACCGTGGCCATGAGGATTTTGCCCTTGGCTTCTGGCTTGTCGCCTTTCTCCAGTTCGATGAACGGGATCAGGTGAGCAACTGCCTGCTTCATCACACGAGCGGACTTGACTACTTGCGGCAGGAACATTTTCCCCGAACCGAACAAGTCGCCGACGATGTTCATGCCGGACATCAGCGGGCCTTCAATCACTTCGATCGGGCGGGCGAAGGACTGGCGGGACTCTTCAGTGTCTTCAACGATGTGCGTAGTGATGCCTTTGACCAGCGCATGCTCCAGACGCTTATTCACCGGCCAGCCGCGCCACTCTTCGGTTTCCGCCTCTTTAACGCTGCCATCGCCCTTGAACTTGTCGGCAATTGCCAGCAAAGCGTCGGTGCCGTCAGTTGTGCGGTTGAGTACTACGTCTTCGACACAGTCACGCAACTCGGCCGGGATCTGGTCGTAGATCTCCAGCTGCCCGGCGTTGACGATGCCCATGCTCAGGCCGTTACGGATCGCGTACAGCAGGAACACGGAGTGAATTGCTTCCCGCACCGGGTTATTGCCGCGGAACGAGAACGATACGTTGGACACACCGCCCGAGGTCAGCGCGTAAGGCAGTTCATCGCGGATGTAGGCACAGGCATTGATGAAATCGACTGCGTAGTTGTTGTGCTCTTCGATACCGGTGGCGATAGCGAAGATGTTCGGGTCGAAAATAATGTCTTCCGGCGGGAAGCCCACTTCATTGACCAGAATGTCGTAAGAGCGTTTGCAGATTTCCTTCTTGCGGGCTTCGGTATCGGCCTGACCGGCTTCGTCGAACGCCATGACCACAACCGCAGCACCATAGCGCTTGCAGAGTTTTGCGTGATGAATGAACTGCTCGACGCCTTCTTTCATGCTGATCGAGTTGACGATGCCTTTGCCCTGGATGCACTTGAGGCCAGCTTCGATCACTTCCCACTTGGAGGAGTCGATCATGATCGGCACCCGGGAAATGTCTGGTTCACCGGCAATCAGGTTGAGGAAGGTCACCATGGCCTTCTTCGAGTCCAGCATGCCTTCGTCCATGTTGATGTCGATCACCTGGGCGCCGGCTTCGACCTGCTGCAGGGCGACTTCGAGGGCTTCGGTGTAGTTATCTTCACGGATCAGGCGGGCGAAGCGGGCGGAACCGGTAATGTTGGTCCGCTCGCCGACGTTGACGAACAGCGAGTTGCGGTCAATGGTGAACGGTTCAAGGCCCGACAGGCGACAGGCTTTCGGGATGTCCGGAATCTGCCGCGGCGCATAACCGGCGACGGCTTCGGCGATGGCCTTGATGTGGCCCGGTGTGGTGCCGCAGCAACCGCCGACAATGTTCAGGAAGCCGCTTTGAGCAAATTCTTCAATGATTTTTGCCGTCTGACTCGGCAGTTCGTCGTACTCGCCGAATTCGTTAGGCAGACCCGCGTTAGGGTGCGCGGAAACGTAGGTGCTGGCTTTGTTCGACAGCTCTTGCAGATAAGGGCGCAGATCGCTGGCACCCAGCGCGCAGTTCAGGCCGACCGAAATCGGCTTGGCGTGGCTCACCGAGTTCCAGAACGCTTCAGTGGTCTGACCGGATAAGGTACGGCCGGAGGCGTCGGTGATGGTCCCGGAAATCATGATCGGCAATTCAAAACCGATCTCTTCGAAAACACCTTGCACAGCAAAGATCGCGGCCTTGGCGTTCAGGGTATCGAAAATGGTTTCGATCAGGATCAGGTCCGCGCCGCCCTCGATCAGGCCACGTGTCGCTTCGGTGTAGTTTTCCACCAGCTCATCGAACGTGACGTTGCGATAACCAGGGTTGTTAACGTCCGGTGAGAGCGAGCATGTGCGGCTGGTCGGGCCGAGAACACCCGCGACGAAACGCGGCTTGTCTGGCGTTTCCAGGGTCTTGGCATCGGCGACTTTACGCGCCAGTCGAGCGCCTTCGACGTTCAGCTCATAGACGATCTCTTCCATGCCGTAGTCGGCCTGGGAAACCTGAGTCGCGTTGAAGGTGTTGGTCTCCAGAATATCGGCACCGGCATCCAGATAGGCCTTTTCGATAGCGCCGATCACGTCCGGGCGGGTCAGCACCAGCAGGTCGTTGTTACCCTTGACGTCGCTGGGCCAGTCGGCAAAGCGCTTGCCGCGATAGTCTTCTTCCTCAAGGCGATAGCTCTGGATCATGGTGCCCATGCCGCCGTCGAGGATCAGGATCCTCTGCCGAAGAGCTTGCTGGAGAGCATGAAGACGGGCGCTGCGATCAGACATAGGGCTACCTGGAAAAGATCGATACAGAAAGGTCGAAATGATAGCAAACCCGAACGGTTTTGGTGTTGATAAGACTTTGGTATGAATATCGCTCATGTTGGGCCGCAATAACCTCTGTAGAATTACGGCGTTTTTTCATCTTTTCACACCCTTTGGACGCTGGATATGCCGTATCGCTTGGTTGTAAGCATCGCAGTGTTGTCGATGTGCGGCATATTTCAGGTTCAAGCGGGCGACAAGCCCGTGCAGCCGAACATTTCCTATGTTCGGGATATCCAGCCAATCCTTACCGAGAAGTGCGTTGCCTGTCATGCCTGCAACGATGCGCCGTGCCAGTTGAATCTGGGCGCCGGGGAGGGCGTCGCTCGGGGTGCCAGCAAGATTCCGGTCTACGAAGGCGATCGCAGCGTGGCTCAAGCGCCCACCCGTTTGTTCATTGATGCCAGCGGACCGAAAGCCTGGGAGAGCAAGGGTTTCTACTCGGTGCTCGATGCGCAGGGCAGCCAGGCTGCGTTGATGAGCAGAATGCTGGACCTGGGGCGTAATGCGCCGCTGGAACCGAACGCGAAGATTCCGCCTGAAATCGTGCTGGGCCTCAATCGGGAAAATCTTTGCGCTCAGCCGGGAGAGTTCAATGCCTACGCTCAGGCTCATCCCAAGGAAGGCATGCCCCTTGCCGTTGCCGGGTTGAGCGACGCTGAGTACGAGACCCTGCAACGCTGGTTCGCCGTGGGTGCTCCGGTGGATGACAAGGCGCAAAGCCCCTCAATCAGTGAACTGGCGCAGATTACTGAGTGGGAAACCTTGCTCAATCAGCCCGGTTCAACTCAGGCACTGGTGGGCCGCTGGCTGTACGAGCACCTGTTCCTGGCGCACATCTATTTTGCAGGCGGTGAGCCGGGGCATTTCTTTCAATGGGTACGTTCGCGGACGCCAAGCGGTCAGCCCATTGATGTGATTGCCACCCGCAGGCCGGACGATGATCCCGGCAGCGACTTTTATTACCGCCTTGCGCAAGTCAAAGGTGTGATCGTCCACAAGACGCACATTACTTATGCGCTGGGTCCGCAGAAGATGGCACGGGTCAAACAGCTGTTCTATGGCAACGACTGGCGTGTGGATTCGCTGCCGGGCTATGGCCCCGGACGTCGTGCCAATCCGTTTGAAACCTTTGAAGCGATTCCTGCCGCCGCGCGTTATCAGTTCATGCTGGATAACGCCGAGTACTTTGTCCGTACTTTTATTCGCGGGCCTGTGTGTCGGGGGCAGATCGCAACGGACGTGATTCGCGACCAGTTCTGGGTGACGTTTCAGGATCCGGCCCATGATCGCTATATCGTCGATGCCCGCTATCGGGGGCTGGCCACGCCACTGCTGGCGATGCCGGGGCAGAACGATGATGTCGGCAGTGTGCTTGGTCTGTGGCACGCCTATCGGGACAAACGCAACGAATACGAAGATCTGCGCCGTGACAGCTACGCGCATATGCCGCCGCCGGGCTGGGCCACGTTGTGGGCGGGTAACGATAACTCGCTGCTGACAGTCTTCCGTCACTTCGACAGTGCTTCGGTCAATAAAGGCCTGATCGGTGACGTGCCACAGACTTTCTGGCTGTTCGACTACCCGCTGCTGGAGCGCACGTATTATCAACTGGCGGTGAATTTCGATGTTTACGGAAACGTGTCCCATCAGGTGCAGACGCGGCTGTATTTCGACCTGATCCGTAACGGCGCCGAAGTTAACTTTTTGCGGCTGATGCCCGCAGACAAACGCGACGACCTGTTGAGCGACTGGTACCGCAACGGCGGCAAACTGAAGATGTGGCTGGATTATCAGGACATCGACGATGACACGCCGAGTGGCATACCGCTGGATGAAAAAGATCCGAAGCGCGATTTCGCCTTGAAGCTGATAGAGCGGTCCGGCACGTTGAATGCTGCGCCGGATCCGATCAATCGTTGTTCCGGCGCTTATTGTTCCCGAGCGGGTATCAGTGACAGTTTCGCTCAGGTCGAGCAGTCCTTGAGCCATTTGACGTCCCGCCCCGCGGCGGGCTTGAAAGTGATCGATTATTTACCTGAAGCGACGATGCTGCGGATCGAGGACAGCAGCGGCAAGCGGATGATGTACAGCATGCTGCGTAACCGGGCGCATACGAACGTGGCGTTTTTACTGGGTGAGTCGCACCGCTATGAGCCGGGACTGGACTCGCTGACGATTTACCCCGGTGTATTGGCCAGCTATCCAAACTTCATGTTCAACGTACCTGCCAGCGAGGTGCCAGAATTTGTTCAGCTCATGCAGCAAGCCAGGCATCAGGCAGAGTTCGAGAAGATTGTGGAACGCTGGGGCGTGCGGCGCAGCAATCCGCAGTTCTGGACGTACTTCCATGACCTGACTCGCTATATCCAGGAAACGGACCCTGCTGAGGCGGGGGTGATGGACATGAATCGGTACGAGAATCTGTAGATTTGCGTCGCCCTTATTGTCGGAATGCCGCCCAGGCCAAGCCTCAAACAGAGACCTGATGCCCTGTTGGAGCGAGGCTTGCCCGCGAAGAACGAATACGCGGTGTACCTGAATAATCTCATCGGCCGATTCGCGGGCAAGCCTCGCTCCAACAACGAAAATCCGCTCGGCGCATCGGGCACGATGTACGCTAATTCAATTCCATAAAACCCGGCCAAGCCACACCCCACATGGCCCGCAGCCATCTACCGCTGACCGGAAAACTCATTTTTTCATGACCTTTTGTGAACTATCACGGTCCGACCCCGTGAGTGTCCTTGTGCGTGCGGGTGTATTCGCGGCCATGGATTGTTGTTTAAAGAGGCAATGAGGTTTGTGATGTTGATTTCCGTTCAAGCCCTGCGGGCACTCGCCGCGTGGGTCGTTGTATGTCATCACTTTATGCAGATTTTCTTCAACTTCCACGCCAGTGGCCCGATTGGCGACTTTTTCGTGACGAAGGGGGCAGTGGGGGTTGATATCTTTTTCGTCATCAGTGGCCTGGTGATCTTTCTCTCTACTCAGAACAGCGAAATGCCGGCCAGGCGCTTCATGCTCAATCGTATTATCCGGATCGTCCCCGCTTATTGGTTTTACACGGCAGCCATGGGGCTTTTACTGGTATTTGCTGCGCCGTTGCTTCCACATCAGGTGATTAACTGGCAGACGTTCATGCTGTCGTTGTTTTTCATCCCTGCGGAAAATCCGGGTGGTTATGGCTTGTACCCCACACTCAACGTGGGCTGGACGCTTAACTACGAGATGTTCTTCTATCTATTGTTCTCTACGGTCTTCCTGTTCAAGCAGCGCCATCGGCCATTGATAGTGGCTGCGGCGCTGTTCGCAGTATGTGAAGTGTTGGCGCGTTCCGGGCTGATCAGCCGTTTTTATGGCAACGACATTATTTATGAGTTCTTGCTGGGTATTGGCATCGGTATCATTTATCGCCGAGGCTGGATCAAGGAAGGGTTCTGGCTACCGTTGCTGGGTATCGCCACGGGGCTGGTGGTCATTTATCACGTTGGCGGCGATCAGCAACGGTTGCTCAACTGGGGCCTGCCAAGCGCGTTGATCGTGCTGTCGTGTATCGCCATGGAGCCAGTATTCCGGGGCAATAAGCTGCTTAAAGTGCTGGGCGACTGTTCCTATTCGGTTTATCTGCTCCACGTGTTGGTACTGTACGGCGGCTGGCTTGCTTCGCAGCATTACGACCTTAACCCTTATCTGGTATTCGCCATTTGTGTGCCTGTCATCGCGCTTGGCGCATGGATAAGTTACGAATGGCTGGAGAAGGGTTTATACCGTCGCATGAAGGGTTGGCTCGACGACCGACGGGCCAGAAACGCTTCTCAAGCGCTTTCCTGACAAAAATACTAGGACTTTGTGCGAAGCTGGCGATTGGCGTAAACTGCCCGCACGTCTGCGAGGAATTTTCATGACCGCTATTACAATTACCGATGCTGCCCACGATTACCTGGCCGATCTGCTGGAAAAGCAGAACACCCCGGGCATTGGCATCCGCGTGTTTATTACCCAGCCTGGCACCCAGTACGCTGAAACCTGCATTGCCTACTGCAAGCCCGGCGAAGAAAAACCGGAAGACAAGGCCATCGGCCTGAAGAGCTTCACCGCCTGGATTGATGGTTTCAGCGAAAACTTTCTGGACGATGCCGTTGTTGATTACGCCACCGACCGCATGGGCGGCCAGTTGACGATCAAGGCACCCAACGCAAAAGTACCGATGGTCAACGCTGATAGCCCGATCAACGAGCGCATCAACTACTACCTGCAAACCGAGATCAACCCTGGATTGGCCAGCCACGGCGGCCAGGTCACGTTGATCGATGTTGTTGAAGAGCAGGAGCAGCACATCGCTGTTCTGCAATTCGGCGGCGGTTGCCAGGGTTGCGGTCAGGCTGACGTAACGCTGAAGGAAGGTATCGAGCGTACCTTGCTTGAGCGCATCCCAGAACTGCACGGCGTACGCGACGTGACTGACCACACGCAGAAAGAAAACGCTTACTACTAAGCAGTTTGCTGCGCCGTGTTAAAAAGCCCCGACGTGTTCGGGGTTTTTTATTGGAGTGTTATTTTTCTGATGGGAGATTCTATGTTGGCCTGCAATCCCGTAGGACCGGCTTTAGCCGGGAGGGCGGTATTCCTGCTGCAAGGGATTTAGCGAATGGCTCGACGTCCTCCCGGCTAAAGCCGGTCCTACGGATGGCGTAGAACCCAGGGTGTTGCGTCGTAGCCGAAGCAACTTACCTCCTGAACAAATGCGCATGCCCGGCGCGGTATAGCGATGACTCGCTGAATGCATCACTGGATAGCACACGGCCTACCAGAATCAATGCCGTGCGGCGAAAGCCTTTTTCTTCGACCCTGGTTTCAATATCCGCCAGCGTGCCAATCACCCAGTCCTGATCCGGCCAACTGGCGCGATGCACCACTGCGATCGGGCAATCTGCTCCGTAGTGCGGTATCAGTTCAGCAACTATTTTCGGCAAGTTGTTGACCCCCAGATGAATCGCCATGGTCGCCTTGTGGCGGGCCAGATCGGCCAGGGCTTCGCCTTCTGGCATTGACGTCTTGTCCGCGTAACGGGTCAGGATCACCGTTTGGGAAATATCCGGCAGCGTCAGCTCGGTCTCCAGCAGCGCAGCGCAGGCCGCAGTAGCTGTGACGCCCGGGATGATCTCGAACGGAATGCCCAACTCACGCAAGTGACGAATCTGCTCGCCAATTGCGCCATACAGGCTCGGGTCACCGGAGTGTACACGGGCCACATCCTGGCCTTGTTCATGAGCCGCTTTCATCAAGGCAATGATCTGCTCCAGGTGCAGTTCCGCACTGTTGCTCACTTGAACCGCCTGATGACCTTCCAGAACGGCAGCAGGCACCAGCGAACCTGCATAGATGATCACCGGGCAACTGCGGATCAATCGTTGGCCCTTGACCGTGATCAGCTCAGGATCGCCGGGGCCTGCGCCGATGAAAAAGACCGTCATGAAGACTCCAGATGTGTAGGGGCAAAAATCGCGATTATCAGCGAATTGACAGGCTGATGGCCAAAGCAAACGTGGCTTGAGAAGATTTCTGGCGGGGGATCAGCAGCTCGGCCGTCCCTGATTGGCTTGCCAGCGCCAGCGCTGAGCTTTCTGCGATGCCATAGCAGCCGGTGTGATCATAGGCGATTTGGGAGCGATGGCTAAGCTGCGGTTCGTAAGCGGCCAATTGTTCGGCGTTGAAGAAACTCAACGGCAAATCAAGCTGATTCGCGAGCTCCAGCAGTCCTGGCTCTCGGCTTTTCAAATCTATGGAAGCGAGGGCGCTGATGTCTTTAAGGCGCAGATTATGACTTTCAAGGCTGCGCTCGATCAGTTCCAGCAGTGCGCCCGCAGAGCAGTCGCGCTGGCAACCGAGGCCGACCACCAGGGTCGGACGCTTGTTATCAAGCAAAATATTACTCACTGAATTGAAATGATTTTCTGCAGGCGGTCGCCCGGTGTCTCTGACACAGCGCTGTCGAGCAGCAAAAGGGTGACCCTGGAGCCAGGTTGTTGGCGAGACGTCGGACCTGCATCGTCAGAAATTCCGCTTCGCCAACAAGTTAGCTCCTACCGGTCCAATGTTTGCTGCGCGACAGCATATGTCAAAGTTGCTCAAGATCAGGCTTGGTCCAACTCAGGATTGTTACGGCGGAACAGCCACGTGCTGATCAGCCCCATGGCGATCCAGAATACTGCGTTGGTCAGCAGCGAAGCCATCACGAATTGCGACTCCAGCGCCTCAGGTGCCAGGCTCTCGTGGGTTTCAGGCTGAGGCGCGCCAATAAGATGAGGCACTACCAGAATCGCCACCCCCAAGGCTTTCAATAACCAGTTCTGCGCAAACACGATCAACGCGAGCGCGACAGCCGTCGAGGCCGCGGTGCCAATCCACCAGATTTGTCGCTGATTGAGGTCCGCTGCAGCGGTGCCCGGCAGCTCGGGCGGCAGGCCCAAAGTTGGCGCCAGAGTAAACACAGCAAAGCCGGCCAGCCCCCAGAACAGGCCTTGCGAAGTCTTGCCGGGCGCTCGCAACGTGTACAACGCGGCCAGCATTAGTGCGAAACCGACTGCGACCACCAGATTGCCACCGGTGGTCGAGACGATGCGCTGCCAGCCGTCTTCCGGCGACCAGGCTTCATCATCATGCACGTGACCAGCGGGTGCGGCTTCGCCATGTGAATGCTCATGAACCTGCTCGGCAGGCGCGTTCTCGTAGGTTTCGGCTTGCAGGATCAACGGCGTGATCCAGAAACTTTGCAGCAGGGTCAACAGCAGGGCGGCGAACAGGCCGGTGAACCCGGCCGTTTGAGCGATTCGCTTGAACATGGCGTCAGGTCTCAATGGCAAGGGAAGGCGGCGCTGTGCCGGGTGTCGTGAGCGGCATTGTGGACCGCTTCGATATGCGAGAACCCGGCGAAATAGACCAGGCAGGCGCCAAGAATGGCTGCGCTGATGGCGGCGGTCAGGCGTTGGGTCTGGGTAGTTGCGGTACTGGCGGAATGGCTGGTAGTACTGATCGACATGGCGCTTCCCTCTTGATGTCGGCAAGCAGGCATGCGCAGCACTATCCCGCTGACGAATATCAGGGGAGTGCAACTGCGCCCGCCCACCGCGGGTTCGTTATTTGTTTCATGTCGGGCCGGTCTCCGGGCTTGCGAGGGGTTGAGCGCTGAATGGCGCCAACCTGCAAGAATCGCCTTCCCATGCCGTGATGCGCACAGTGGATCTGATTCTTCGCTCGCTTACCGTTGCGGGGGCAGCGCCGGACTTGCACAGACCAGAGGTCTGAACTCACCGGTTTCCCGTTTCACCCCGTGAGGGGCACCCGTAACAAGGCGTGTAGGAGAGCATGCGCCTGCGTGGAACGTCAATCAGTTGATTGACCTGCCCGCAGTCACTGCGTAGCCTTGCGGGTTCGAGGTTCTCCAGTCTATCTGCGGGTCAGACGATTTGGAGCTAAGACGGGAACGCGGTAATGCCGCGGCTGCCCCCGCAACTGTAAGCGGTGCTGATTTATCGCACGGTCATTGCATTCTCTGTACAGCCACTGCCCGTCAAGGGCGGGAAGGCGCAATGACTGCCCTGGAAGCTTTCCATGGGTACCGCAAGCCAGGAGACCTGCCTCGATTCGGGCCTTGAGCCCGACGAATTCTCACTACAACCGGGCGGGGTGATCCGGTGGCGAATCGTATCTCTGTGGCTACACAGGGTTTTCGTCCCGCTTGCCCGCCGTACTGCCAAAGGGCATCCGATGAAAACACTGGCCAAACTTCCCGTCACTATCGTTACCGGCTTCCTCGGTTCGGGCAAAACCACCTTGCTGCGCCATATGCTGGATAACGCGGAAGGTCGACGGATTGCGGTTATCGTCAATGAGTTCGGCGAGCTGGGCATCGACGGCGAAATCCTCAAACAATGCACCATTGGCTGCACCGAAGAAGAGGCGGTTGGCCGCGTTTATGAGCTGGCCAACGGCTGTCTGTGCTGCACCGTTCAAGAAGAGTTCTTCCCGGTCATGCGTGAACTGGTTGCGCGTCGTGGCGATCTGGATCACATCCTCATCGAAACATCGGGTCTGGCCCTGCCAAAACCACTGGTACAAGCCTTCCAGTGGCCGGAAATTCGCAATGCCTGCACCGTCGATGCGGTAATTACTGTTGTCGACAGTCCGGCAGTACTTGCAGGTACGTTTGCTGCATTCCCTGATCAGGTCGACGCTCAGCGCAAGCTCGATCCGAACCTGGATCATGAGTCGCCATTGCATGAGCTGTTCGCCGATCAACTGGCCAGCGCCGATCTGGTCATCCTCAACAAGTCCGACATGATCGACGCGGCCGGTCTGGCTGCGGTGCGCGCTGAAGTCTCCGAAGAGCTGCCGCCTGCGGTCAAAGTCATCGAAGCCAGCAGCGGTCGTCTGCCGATCAATGTCTTGCTGGGGTTGGGGGCTGAATCCGAGCAGCATATCGATGGCCGCAAGACCCATCACGATCACCACGAAGGCGATGATCATGATGACCACGACCATGACGCGTTCGACTCCATTTCGATCAAGCTGCCTCAATCCGAAGAAACCCTGCTGCTTGCCGCGCTGACCCAACTGGTCGTGCAGCACGGCATCTTGCGGGTCAAGGGTTTCGCGGCCATTGCCGGCAAACCGATGCGCTTGCTGATTCAGGGTGTAGGCACGCGTTTCGACAAACACTTCGACCGCGCCTGGAGTGTTGATGAAGAGCGTGCCACTCACCTGGTGCTGATCGGTCAGAAGCTTGATGCTGCGGCACTTGAATCCCAACTGCGCGCTGCGCTAGCGGACTGACCCATGCACCTGTTGAGAACCCAGCCCGGTGGTTTTGTACCGGACGACAGCATTGCCGACCTCGGACAAACCCCCGCCGAGCTGGTGATTCTCTGCAGTGGCGATTCCAGCCTGGCATTGCTCGCCGAAGCGGCGCAGCAACTGCCGGACGATTACCCGAGCTTGCGTCTGGCTAACCCGATGCAGGTTCAGAACCATGCTTCCGTCGACCTCTATTTCGATGAAGTGCTGCGCCACGCCAAGGTCATTCTGATTTCTCTGCACGGCGGGATAGGCTATTGGCGCTACGGTGCTGAGCGACTCATGGAGCTCGCAGCCCGCGGCGTGCAGGTGATCATGGTGCCGGGCTGTGATCGCCATGACCCCGAGCTGACTGAGCGCAGCACCGCACCCGCTGAGGATTGCCACCGGTTATGGCAGTTTCTGCGTCAGGGTGGCATGCACAACGCGCTGGAGTTCTACCGTTGCATCGCGAATCGTCTGCTGGATCGGGATTACGCCTGGTCCGAGCCCAAAGCATTGCCGCGTACTGCGGTTTACCACCCGAAAGGCGTCAGCGCCGATCCTGAAATATGGTTCGCCGACTGGGTGCCGAATCAACCAGTCGCAGCGCTGCTGTTCTATCGATCGCACCTGCAGGCTGCCAATACCGCGTTCATCGATGTGTTTTGCGCCCGTTTGCAGGCCCAAGGCTTGAATCCTTTGCCCATCGCCGTGGCCAGCCTGAAGGAAGCAGGCTGCATGACGGTGGTTGAAGACTGGCTGGACGAGGTTGGGGTTGAGCTGATCCTCAACACCACCGGTTTTGCTCAGTCCAGCCCGGAAACGCCGCATTTGCGGCCATTCCGGCGCAACGTCCCGGTGATTCAGGCGATTTGCGCTCAGGATAACGAACCTGGCTGGCGGGCCAGCGAACAAGGTCTGGGTGCTCGGGATCTGGCGATGCACATCGCGTTGCCCGAACTGGACGGGCGAATCATCAGTCGGCCGGTCAGCTTCAAGGATCTGGCCTGGCACAGTGAGCGCAGTCAGTCGGATGTGGTCTGCTATCGCCCGCAACCCGAGCGCATGGATTTTGTTGCCGAACTGGCGCGTCGCTGGATATTGCTCGGGCGTTTGCCCAATGCCGACAAGCGCGTTGCATTGATTCTCGCCAATTACCCCACGCGTGACGGACGAATCGGCAATGGTGTCGGCCTCGATACGCCAGCGGCGGCGCTGAACATCCTGCGAGCCATGCAGGGGGAGGGTTATCCGGTTGCCGAATTGCCGGACACCGGTACTGAGTTGATCCACCAGTTGCTCGGTGGCGTCACCAATGATCTGGACAGCATCGACCTGCGTCCCTGCCACCAAAGCATGGCGCTCGACGAGTACGCCGCTGCGTTTGAGCAACTGCCTCTGGCCAACCGTGAAGCGGTGATTGCCCGCTGGGGCGCGCCGGATAAAGACCCGATGTTCCGCAGTGGGCGGATGATGATTGCCGGGATCAGGTTTGGCCTGACCTTCGTCGGCATTCAGCCGGCACGGGGTTATCAGGTGGACGCCAGTGCGGTTTATCACGACCCGGATCTTGTCCCGCCCCATGGTTATCTGGCCTTCTATTTCTGGCTGCGCAAAGCCTATGGCGCCCATGCCGTGGTGCATGTGGGCAAACACGGCAATCTGGAATGGCTGCCGGGCAAAGGCGTCGGTCTGTCGGAGACCTGCTGGCCGGATGCGATTCTCGGCGCGATGCCTAATATCTACCCGTTCATCGTCAACGATCCGGGCGAGGGCGCCCAGGCCAAGCGCCGCACCCAGGCCGTGATCATCGATCACCTGATGCCGCCCCTGACCCGTGCTGAAACCTATGGGCCGTTGCGTAACCTGGAGTTGCTGGCGGACGAGTACTACGAAGCCCAACTGCTCGATCCGCGTCGTGCCCTGGAGCTGCAACGCGACATCCTCAAACTGGTCCGCGAAACTCAAATCGATCGTGAGCTGGCGCTGGGTGATGCCTTAAAGGATGACGATGCGGCGACATGGTTGCCACGGCTGGACACCTATCTGTGTGATTTGAAGGAATCGCAGATTCGCAACGGTCTGCATATCTTTGGTGAGTCTCCCGCCGGCCGTCTGCGCATCGATACCTTGCTGGCGTTGTTGCGCATCCCGCGAGGTGACGGTCGCGGTGCGCAGTCGAGTCTGCTGCGTGCCTTGAGCAAAGCCTTCGAGCTGGGTTTTGATCCACTGGATTGCGAACTTGCCGAACCCTGGCTGTCTGCCAGACCTGAAGCGCTGCTCGCTGTCAGCACTGATCCATGGCGCACGGCGGGTGATACCCGTGAGCGTCTTGAGCTTTACGCTGCGTGGTTGATCGAACAGGTTGTCAGTAATACTGAATTTAGTATTCCCTTTGAAAACAAAGATCTACTGGATATTGTTAATAATCTTAAAGAGGTTGTGGCGCCGCGACTCGACGCCTGCGGCCCGGGAGAAATCCACGGCTTGCTGGACGCCTTAAGCGGACGTTTCGTGCCAGCGGGCCCAAGCGGCGCGCCGAGTCGCGGGCGTATAGACGTGCTGCCCACCGGGCGAAACTTCTTCTCGGTCGATGTACGAAATCTGCCTACTACCACAGCGTGGCGCATCGGGTTCCAGTCAGCAAACCTGTTGCTGGAGAGGCACTTACAAGACAATGGTGATCATTTACGTCAGCTTGGTCTGTCGGTGTGGGGCACCGCCACCATGCGTACTGGCGGAGACGATATTGCCCAGGCCATGGCGTTGATGGGTGTCAGGCCGGTCTGGGCGACGGGCAGTCAGCGCGTTGATGACTTCGAAATTCTGCCGTTGAGCTTGCTGGATCGGCCGCGGGTTGACGTGACGCTGCGAGTCTCCGGTTTTTTCCGCGATGCTTTCGCCAATCTGATCCGGCTGTTCGACGCTGCGGTACAAGCCGTGGCGGCACTGGACGAGCCCGACGATATGAATCCGTTGGCCGCGAAGGTTCGCGAAGAGCGTGCCGCCTTGTTGAGCACTGGCGTCACCGATGATGACGCTGCGCGTCAGGCAGGCTGGCGTATCTTCGGTGCCAAGCCTGGGGCTTACGGTGCGGGTGTGCAGGGCGCGATCGACGGTCGCCTCTGGCAGAGTCGGGATGATCTGGCCGAGGTTTATCTGAATTGGGGCGGTTACGCCTATGGTGCCGCCGATGAGGGCACGCCTGCCCGGGAGCGCTTTGCAAAACGCTTGTCGCAAGTTCAGGCGGTAGTGCAGAACCAGGACAACCGCGAGCACGACCTGCTCGACTCGAACGATTACTACCAGTTTCAAGGTGGCATGCTTGCGGCCGCCGAGAGCCTCAGCGGCCAGAAGACTGCCAGCTACCATGGCGATCATAGCCAGCCAGATCTGCCGAAGATCCGGACGCTGAAGGAAGAGCTGAACCGGGTCATCCGCTCCCGCGCGGCTAATCCGAAATGGATCGACGGCGTCAAACGCCATGGTTACAAAGGTGCCTTCGAGATGGCGGCCACCGTGGACTTCCTGTTCGCGTTCGACGCCACCACCGAACTGATTGACGATCACCAATACGCACTGTTGGCCGATGCCTATTTGCTGGACGCGTCGACCCGGGAATTCATTCAGCAGCACAACCCTGACGCCTTGCGGGACATAACCGAACGCATGCTTGAAGCGCAACAGCGCGGCTTATGGCAGGAACCGGGTAATTACCGTGACGCGCTGGAAAGCCTGTTGCTGGACATAGAAGAGAGCTGATGACGTTGCCTGACGAGACTTTGAGCGATACCCCGCATTTCCCGCTGGCCGCCGTTGTGGGGGCTGACGAACTGAAATTGGCGCTGTGCCTGACCTCCATCGACCCGAAAATCGGCGGTGTGCTGATCGAGGGGCCGCGTGGCATGGCGAAGTCGACACTGGCGCGTGGTCTGGCCGATTTGCTGGCCAGCGGTCAGTTCGTCACCTTGCCGCTCGGCGCCACTGAAGAGCGGCTGGTGGGCACGCTGGATCTTGACGCCGCGTTGGGCGCAGGCCGAGCCGAGTTTTCACCTGGCGTGCTGGCCAAGGCCGACGGCGGCGTGCTGTATGTCGATGAAGTGAATCTGTTGGCGGATCACCTGGTTGACCTGCTGCTGGACGTTGCGGCCAGTGGCGTCAATCAGGTAGAGCGTGACGGTATTTCCCATCGCCACCCAGCGCGATTCGTGTTGATTGGCACCATGAACCCGGAGGAAGGCGAACTGCGTCCTCAACTGCTGGATCGCTTTGGCCTGAACGTGGCATTGAGCGGGCAGACCTTGCCGACCGAGCGCGGGCAGATCATCCGTCGTCGTCTGGACTTCGACAGCGACCCGCAGGCCTTTTGCGCGCAGTGGAGTGAGCAACAACAGGCGCTAAAGCTGCGCTGCGAACAGGCACGCAAGGTTCTGGGCAACATCGAGCTGGATGATCAGTCACTCACGATCATCACCGAGCGCTGTTTTGCGGCGGGTGTCGATGGCATGCGCGCTGATCTGGTCTGGTTACGCGCCGCCCGCGCCCATGCGGCATGGCGCGGTGTGTCAGCGATTGAAAAGCAGGACATTGACGCCGTGGCGGAGTTTGCCTTGCGTCACCGTCGCCGTAATACCTCTCAAGAACAGCCGCCTCCCCAGGATCAGCAGCCGCAACAACCTGCATCGCAGCAAAATCCGTCAACTCCCGAACCACAGTCCGCGCCGGATCAGGGGCAGGGCAGTTGGGGGGAATTGCCTGCGCAGGCCATGCAGACAGGCGCTCGTCGCGAAGTGCCGAGCTGGCCAAAAAAGCCCTAGGCATCCGTCCTCGCACTGTTCCGGGGATGGATGCCAAGCCCCGGCGCGGTAAAGCTCCCGGTGGTCGAACTGGCGCGTTGCGCAGCGGTGCCGACGGAGCCATTGCCTGGTTGCCGACGCTGTTACGCGGGCGGCCCAAGGTTCGCGCCGATCTGATCCGTCAACCCAGAAGTCAGCAGCCCGGTGAGTTGTGGCTGGTGATCGTCGACGCTTCGGCCTCGACCAGGCGCCATCAGGCCTTGGGCCGGGCTAAAGGGTTGTTGGCTCAACTGTTCGACGACGCTTACCGTCGTCGTGTACGTCTGGCGTTGCTGACGGCGAACGGCAACACGCCGCGCTGGCAACATCAGGGCCTCAAGGCATCCCGTGCATTACAGCCCTGGCTGGACGAACTGGGCGCGGGTGGTGGCACGCCATTAATCGATGCGTTTGATCAGGCACGCCAGTGGCTGGATAGACGCAAGAAGCAGCATCCTGCCGAGAAGCAGCACCTTCTGGTCATGACGGACGGACGGGTCAAGGATTCAGGCGGGTTACCGCCATTCAACTGCCCGGGCCTGCTGATCGATATCGAAAGCGGACCGATCCGCCTGGGAAGGGCACAGCAGATGGCACAGAGCCTGGGCGTTGAGTATCAGCACATTGATGAGCTGAAGGCTCGTTAGGCCCGTAGGACTGGCTTTAGCCGGGAGGGCGTCGGGATATTCTCTAAATCCCCCTCGGCAGAAACACCGCTCTCCCGGCTAAAGCCGGTCCTACATGATCAACGTCCAGCTTGCAGGCCAACACCGAGTTTCCCACAAGGTCCAGCATTTACAACTCAAGCAGGCATGGTCCACGGCTCAAGGCGGTGGCCCTCGTTGCTGATTTCAGCACGGGCCAGTTCGAGCTCGTTGGCCAGGCGCTTGGCATCGGAGTAAGTGCTGCGCGCGATCTGGCGGCGGCCAATACGATTGCTGGTACGGTCGATGACCGTCAGGCTCAGCTCGCCATTGCCGTCTTGCGGTGCCCAGGCGACGCATTGGAAAGGTTCGAAAGCGTGTCCAGCGATCAAGAGTGCATCGTTGAAGCGCAGTGGGGCGTTCATGGTTATTTCCTCAAGTGCCCATATCAAAATTGTGCGCTGTCGGTTGGGCTTACCGTTCAGCGGGTTACTTGTGTTGATGACACTCGATAGCTGTCAAGTCACACAGGTCGCCGAT
Source organism: Pseudomonas sp. ICMP 561 (assembly GCF_002699985.1). Lineage (GTDB taxonomy): Bacteria > Pseudomonadota > Gammaproteobacteria > Pseudomonadales > Pseudomonadaceae > Aquipseudomonas > Aquipseudomonas quasicaspiana. The sequence continues at coordinate 86,318 of NZ_LKBT01000070.1, forward strand.
TATTTTCAGATTTTTTTGACTGCCCCCTGTGTTGACCGTGCGCAAAGCTGAAGTTCGACGAATATTCCAGCACAGCCGCACGGTCCGGAAATATCCACTCTGCGGACCATCAACGGCTAATTACCTTTCGATCTGGCCCCTATAGTCAATCGGTCCAAGCGACTGTCAAAAATTTGCTAACGTTCAAATCAATATCCTCAACTGACTGTTTATAAAATGATTTTATAAACGTGATTGTCAAACCGCAGCGCCAAGGAATCCCCATGCATGAATCGGCACCACCACTGCGACGTTTGTTAATTGTTGATCCTTGTGATGATTGTCATCAGCTCATTCCCGTTCTGCGCGCCGCTGGCTGGGATGTAGACAGCAGTACCGTTGAAGCCGCGGTCAGTCGCAGCTGCGATGTAGGTCTGATTCGCCTGATGCCTTATCACTTTGAGCACCCGGAAGTGGTCAAGGAGCTGATCACGCGCAGCCACACCGAATGGATCGCCGTATTGACCCCGGATGACCTGCGCCGGGAGAAGATCGGCGATTTTGTCTGCGAATGGTTTTTTGACTTCCATACCTTGCCGTTCGATGTTGCACGTATGCAGGTCACGCTGGGGCGCGCCTATGGCATGGCGCGCTTGAGGGCTCAGGGGGCGGTTTATGTATCAGGGCCCGATCACGAGATGCTCGGCGAAAGTCGCCCCATCCGTGAGTTACGCAGGCTGCTGAGTAAACTGGCGCCTACCGAATCGCCAGTGCTGATACGTGGCGAGCCCGGTACTGGCAAGGAGCTGGTGGCGCGCACTCTGCATACCCAGTCCCATCGGCGCAGCAAGCCATTCATTGCGATCAACTGCGCGACGACCCCCGAGCACCTGCTTCAGGGCGAATTATTCGGCTACGAGAAAGGCGCGTTCGAAGGGGCCAATGAACTGAAAATTGGCTGCATTGAGGCGGCCGATGGCGGCACGTTGTTTCTCGATGAAATCGGGGACTTGCCGATGGAGCTGCAGGCCAGTCTGCTGCGCTTTCTTCAGGACAAACAGGTTGAGCGCGTCGGAGGCAGAGAAGCCATCGTTGTGGATGTCAGGGTGCTGGCCGCCACCCACGTTGATCTTGAGTCCGCCATTCGCAAAAAGCGCTTCCGCGAAGACCTGTATTACCGCCTGAATGTGCTTCAGGTTGGCACGGCACCGTTACGCGAGCGACACGGTGATCTGGCATTGCTGGCCAATCATTTTGCGCATTTCTACAGTCAGGAAACCGGTCGGCGGGTGCGTAACTTCAGTCAGGATGCATTGGTTGCAATGGGCAAGCATGACTGGCCGGGTAATGTCCGGGAGCTGGCCAACCGGGTTCGCCGGGGGCTGGTGCTCGCTGAGGGGCGACAGATTGAGGCCGCTGATCTGGGGTTACTCGGTGACGACGACGTCGTCAGTACGATGGGTACCCTGGATGATTACAAATCCCGGGCAGAGCGGCAGGCGTTGTGTGATGTATTGACTCGCCATAGCGACAATTTGAGCGTTGCTGCCAAGGTGTTGGGGATTTCCCGGCCGACATTCTATCGATTGCTGCACAAGCACCAGATTCGTTGAGCTGCTGCGCTTCAGGCGTGTTGGAGCAACTGTTCAACTGCCGCGAAGACCCGCTCACGACGTTGCGTCCAGTCACCGCCGATCACCTGAAAGGGTTGGTGATGCGTCTCAAGCCAGTGCCGGGTGTCGCGGAAGAATGCCTGTCGTGAACTTGGCTCGGGTTGGCAGCGCTGACCATCGCCGATCCAGTCGACGCCGTCAGGATCGAGCAACAAGTGCAGATCGTACTGACGAGCCAGCAGTGCAGGCTCGATCCACGCCGGACAATCCCCGAATAGTGTCTGACTCCACAGAATATTGCTCAGCAGATGGGTATCAAGAATCAGCAACCCGGGTTGAGAGGCACGAGCAGCATCCTCGCTGTCCACTTGGCCTTGAGCGATTGCGGGAATATCTGCGTAGGTGGTGTCCCGCTGGTTCTGTTCGATGAAAAGCCGTACATATTCCCCTACCAGAAGCCCGCCGAAGCAGCGCTGTATTTCGCCTGCCAGCCAGCTTTTACCGCTGGACTCAGGACCTGTCAGCACAACAACTTTCATCAAGCCGCTACCTTTTCCGGAGCTAAAATGGCACCCGTTGCCGGTGCGATTGTTCTGAGTGCGGGCATTGCGATTCCTGGGAGGCCGAAAGCGGCGGCGATTGTAAGCGTATACACCGGTTAGCGCAGCGATTAAGCGAAAAAACGCTGATAGCGGCCACTGAAAACAGCTTCCATTACGTCAAGGGGTTGCATGTCAGGTGTCAATGGCAGCGTACTGCCTGAAGGTCTGATAGGATCGCCACGCCTCGCGTTGGTTGACGGTGTAAGCGTCCGTTTTTAACGGACTTTTCACCTTTCGACGGGCATATTTGCGCGCTGTTTGAACATGACAATATCAAGAAGCCTGCTTCGAGCAATGCTTCACTTGGGGGAATGATGGATCTTTGGACCGCCGCTCAGGCATTGATTCTCGGGATTGTGGAGGGGCTGACGGAGTTCCTGCCCATTTCCAGTACCGGACACCAGATCATCGTCGCGGACTTGATCGATTTCGGTGGCGAAAGGGCGATGGCCTTCAACATCATCATTCAGCTCGGCGCGATCCTCGCGGTGGTCTGGGAGTTTCGGCGCAAGATCCTTGATGTCGTGACTGGCCTGCCAAAGCAGCGTCAGGCGCAACGTTTCACTATCAATCTGCTGATCGCGTTTCTCCCGGCTGTTGTGCTGGGTGTGATGTTTGCCGACTTGATTCACGAATACCTGTTCAACCCCATCACCGTGGCGACAGCCTTGGTCATTGGCGGTGTCATCATGCTCTGGGCTGAACGCCGCGATCACGTGGTGCATGCTGAAAGCGTGGATGACATGACCTGGCGTGATGCCCTGAAAGTCGGCTGCGCCCAATGTCTGGCGATGATTCCGGGGACTTCTCGTTCCGGCTCGACGATCATTGGCGGCCTGCTGTTTGGTTTGTCGCGCAAGACCGCTACCGAATTCTCTTTCTTCCTGGCGATGCCGACCATGGTGGGCGCTGCGGTGTATTCGGGCTTCAAGTACCGGCACCTGTTCCAGCCTGCGGACTTCCCGGTATTCGCGCTGGGTTTCGTGGTCTCCTTTATCTTTGCGATGATCGCCGTGCGTGGGCTGCTCAGGTTCATTGCCACCCACAGCTATGCCGTGTTCGCCTGGTATCGCATCGTCTTCGGTATCCTGATTCTGGCGACCTGGCAGTTCGGCTGGATTGACTGGACCAGCGTGAACGGCTGACGAACATGGATCAGCGTATAAAATCGAACAAATCCGCAACGGCGAAACAGCATCCGTCGCGGTATCCGCGGGTGAAACTGGCGGTCTTTCTCGCCATTTGTGCGTTACCGGTGGCGGGCTTCACCTCGTTGCTGCTCAACGGGGTGTGGTTGCCCGGTGCGATCTATCTAGCGATGAGTCTGCTGGCCTTCTTTCTGTACTGGCGCGACAAGCGCCATGCCAGAGCAAATGAATGGCGAACGCCGGAGAAGATCCTGCACGCAGTGGAGCTGCTGGGTGGCTGGCCGGGCGCGTTGGTGGCGCAACAGGCATTGCGTCATAAAACCCGCAAGCTGTCCTTTCAACTGGTGTTCTGGCTGATCGTTGTGTTGCACGAGGTGGTCTGGATTGACCGCCTGCTTCTCGGCGGTAATTACCTGAGCAGGCATTTCTATTAAAAAGTCACAGCTTCAAGCCGTCACAGCTTGAGAGCAACCTGCTGTTTCTTCGGCAGCTTGCTGACGACCAGTTGATGGGAGCGTGTCAGCAAGTCGCGCAATTCCCCATCGCTCAGGGAGTAGGGCGTGGCGACGCTGATCCAGTAAGCCCGCGCCAGATACGGCGCGGGACGAACGCCTGGCCTGTCGACATAGCCAAGGAACAGATCGGGTCCCACCTTGAATGACAAGCCTTTGCCAGCCAGGTCCATCACCGCAAACATCTTGTTGCCAGCGACCGAAAACACCCGTGTGCCGCCCCATTTGTAATCTTCCCGAGCGCCCGGCAGTTGCAGGCAAAACCCGGCGACATCTTCAGTGTTCATTGGTCTGCTCCGTTGTCTTCAGAACATCGCTCCAGAGCGGTTCGTTCTTGAATGCAAGGCTGACATGTTCGATCCACGCGCGCACGGCGGGGAGCATGCCTCGGCGCTGCGTGTACGCGGCCTGAACATTGCCGCTAGGCAGCGACCAGTCGGGTAACAGGCGGATCAACTGACCACTCGCAAGTTCTTCATGGCAGTTCATCAGCGGCAGCAATGTGATGCCCAGGCCCTGTACGGCTGCATTCTTGCGAATAGGAAAGTCATCCACCACCAGACGCGGCTCAATGGCCACCTCGCAACGCTCGCCATGGCTGTGCAGCAACTGAAAATGCACTTTGCGATCCGCCTCGATGGCGCCTAATGCCAGCAAGCTGCCAAGGTCCTGAGGGTGCGTGATGCTGCGTCCGCTGATTAATGCAGGGGAAGCTACCAGTACGGTGCGGGCGGGGTACAGCTGCCGGACAATCAGGCTCGGATCTTCATCGCCAATGTCGCGGACCCGCAGCGCTACATCAATGCCCTCATTCACCAGATCAACCCGGCGATTCACCAGAATCAACTCCAGTTGCACCAGCGGGTGGCGGATCAGGAATTCATTGACCACCCCGGACAGGTTCCAGTGTGTCATCCCCACCGGGCAAGACACCCGCAAACGCCCTCGGGGCTCAGCCGAAAGCGACGCAACGGCTTCGTCGGCCATTTCCGCTTCTAGCAACATCGCCTGACAGTGGCTCAGGTAACGTTCACCCACAGCGGTCAACGCCAGTTTGCGCGTAGTGCGCTGCAGCAGGCTCACGCCCAGACGCAGCTCAAGCTCGGCAATGCGCCGGGACAGGCGGGATTTAGGGATGCCCAGCAGACGTCCGGCAGCCGCGAAACCGCCGAATTCCACCACTTTGGCGAAGTAATAAAGATCGTTGAGGTCTTGCATGCTTAAACTGATTGTCCTGTGTGTAGAACGAACTATCGCATTTGTGCCGACTAATCAGCGATTGGATTGCGCTGTAGGATTATCCCCACTTGATCGCCAGCTGGCGACTTTTCAATTGGGAAGCACGTTATGAAACTTTTGCACATCGATTCCAGCATCCTCGGCGATCACTCCGCGTCTCGACAGCTCAGCCGTAAAGTTGTTGAAGCATTCACCGCTGTAGAGCAGAACGCACAGGTAACTTACCGCGATCTGGCCAGCGATTCACTGAGCCACTTTTCCCCGGCAACACTTGCCGCTGCGGGCACCCCTGAAGAAGGCCGTGATGCCGCGCAGAAGCAGGAAGTGGCTAACAACGAGCAAATTCTGCAGGAATTCCTCGACGCTGACGTGGTTGTGATTGGTGCGCCGGTTTACAACTTCACACTGCCTACGCAGCTTAAAGCCTGGATTGATCGTATCGCAGTTGCCGGTCGTACGTTCCGCTATACCGAAACCGGCCCTGAAGGTCTGGCTGGCGGCAAGCAGGTGATCATCGTTTCCACTGCCGGTGGCGTGCACGTTGGCCAGCCGACCAGCGTGGGTCATGAGGACTACCTCAAGGTTCTGTTCGGTTTCATTGGCGTGACTGATTTGAAATTCGTCTTCGCTCATGGTCTGGCTTACGGCGACGAACCACGTGCCAATGCGCTGACTGCTGCGCAAAAGCAGATCAAAGAAGAGCTGTTCGCGACGGCCTGATGGCGTCGGCGGGTCTGACGACTGCGCCTGCCACAGGCTTGCAAAAAAACTCCGGCGTCCATTGGGCGCTGGAGTTTTTTGCGTTATAGACCACGCTGATCAAACAAAAATGCAACGTTTGCCGCCCGCGAGGCTCTTACAGCGGGTAATACATGACTCAATCGGAACAGTTGAATCTTCTCCGATCGTTTCGCCCGATTCACGAGAAACGGATGATTGGAATTTATGACGACACCGGACAAGCAGTACGTAGAGTGGCTGGTTGAACAATCAATGCTCAATGCCGCACGCCAGCGCGCCAGGTTGTACTCGGGGCAGGGCAGGTTGTGGCAGCGCCCGTTCGCCGAATCCCGGCCCAGAGACGCGTCGGCGATCGCCTCCGTCTGGTTTACTGCTTATCCGGCGTCAATCATCACCCGTCCGGGTGGCTCGGTCCTTGAAGCCCTGGGCGATGAGACCCTGTGGCATGCCATGTCGGAAATCGGCATTCAAGGCATCCACAACGGCCCGCTGAAAACCTCCGGTGGCCTTCAGGGTCGGCAACACACGCCGACCATCGACGGTAACTTCGACCGCATCAGTTTCGGCATCGACCCTGAATTGGGCACCGATGCGCAATTGCTCAGCCTGAGTCGCATTGCGGCTGCGCATAACGCGGTGGTGATCGATGACGTGATTCCGTCCCACACCGGCAAAGGCTCTGATTTCCGTTTGGCAGAAATGGCTTACGAGGATTATCCGGGCCTCTATCACATGGTGGAAATCCGTGAGGAAGACTGGCAGTTGCTGCCGGACATTCCGGCAGGTCGCGATGCGGTGAACCTGATGCCTGAGGTGGTGGATGCCCTCAAAGACAAGCACTACATCGTGGGTCAGTTACAGCGGGTCATTTTCTTCGAGCCAGGCGTCAAGGAAACCGACTGGAGCGCCACGGGTATTGTCCAGGGCGTGGACGGCAAGGCGCGGCGCTGGGTTTATCTGCATTACTTCAAGGAAGGTCAGCCTTCGCTGAACTGGCTGGACCCGAGCTTCGCCGCTCAGCAAATGATCATTGGGGATGCGCTGCACTCCATCGACGTCATGGGCGCGCGGGTTTTGCGTCTGGATGCCAATGGCTTCCTCGGCGTGGAGCGCAAGGCTGAAGGCAATGCCTGGTCCGAGAGTCACCCGTTGTCGATTACGGGTAACCAGCTATTGGGGGGCGCGATTCGCAAGGCGGGCGGTTTCAGTTTCCAGGAACTGAACCTGACCCTGGATGACATCGCGTCGATGTCCCACGGCGGCGCCGATCTGTCCTACGACTTCATCTCGCGCCCGGCCTATCAGCACGCACTGTTGACGGGCACAACCGAGTTCCTGCGGTTGATGCTGCGTCAGGTTCACGCGTTTGGTATCGATCCGGCGTCGCTGATTCATGCGCTGCAGAACCATGACGAATTGACACTGGAACTGGTGCATTTCTGGACGCTGCACGCCCATGACACGTACCACTATCAGGGCCAGACGCTGCCGGGCAACATCTTGCGCGAACACATTCGCGAGGAAATGTACGAGAAGCTGACAGGCGAGCACGCTCCGTACAACATGAAGTTCGTCACCAACGGCGTGTCCTGCACCACCGCCAGCATCATTACGGCTGCGTTGGGTATCCGCGATCTGGACGCCATCACGGAAGAAGACATTCAGAAAATTCAGCACATTCATTTGCTTCTGGTGATGTTCAACGCGATGCAGCCCGGCGTATTTGCATTGTCCGGGTGGGATCTGGTCGGTGCATTACCGGTGCCTGCCGAGCAGGTTCAGCACCTGATGCAGGATGGCGACACCCGCTGGATCCATCGTGGCGCTTACGACCTGGTCGATCTGGACCCTGACGCGGAGTTCTCTGCGGGTAACATGCCGCGCTCCCGCACCCTTTACGGCAGTATCATCAGCCAGCTACAGCGCCCGGATTCATTTGCCTCGCAACTCAAGAAGATTCTTGCTGTGCGTCGGGCTTATGACATCGCTGCGAGCAAGCAGATTCTGATTCCGGACGTTGAACACCCAGGCTTGCTGATCATGGTCCACGAGCTGCCAGCCGGGAAGGGCACGCAGATTACTGCGCTGAACTTCAGCTCGGAGCCGATTGTGGAAACTTTGCATCTGCCAGACATCGCGCCCGGCCCGGTGGTAGACATCATCAACGAACGGGTCGAAGGGGATCTGACTGAACAGGGCGAATTCACCATCACTCTGGATGCCTACGAAGGCCTGGCATTGCGGGTGGTGAGCGCATTACCGGCGTTCTGATTGTCGGTTTCTGTACAGACTTTGCGGCTCCGTTGACGAAATGACGACATATCTGGCCTGATAATGCCCGGATGTAAACCGTCAACGGAAGCTGCATGGATATCAAACACAGTCTCAAACAGCGCATCGTCATCGTTTTCACGCTGATGAGTACTCTGGTTGCCTTGATCTTTGCGGCAGGCATTGTCGTTACCGTTCACCTGGTAGGCAAAAAGTTGACCGCACTTTCAATGAATGGCGACCTGCACAGGTTGCTGTTGATGGACGACGTCGCCAACTGGACTCACCGTCCGGAGAAGGATTCGTTTTTCTACATACAGGACGCGTCCGGCCTTTTCGCAATGCCCGAAAGCCTCAAGCCATTGAAACCCGGCTTTCACCGGATCAAAAAAGACAATGTCGATTATTACGCCATGGTGGATATGGTCGACGGTCGTCAGTACGTATTGCTGCGGGATCAGACCGCAACCATTCAGCGCGAGCGTATTTTGTTCGCTATCGTGCTGGTCGGGTTCGTTCTCAGCGTCTTGTTGGCGCTATTGCTGGGTCGACTGTTGGCGCAACGTGTCATGGCACCGGTGGTGAAGCTGGCGGGCGAGGTGCGTGATCGTGACCAGGCCATGGATGCGGCGCCGGCACTGGCAACGAATTATGCTCATGACGAAGTCGGCGAGCTGGCGGTGTCTTTTGATGAAACCCTGGGCCGTCTGCGTGCTGCCTTGACCCGGGAAAAGATGTTCACCAGTGACGTCAGCCACGAACTGCGCACACCGTTAATGGTGCTCGCCAGCTCTTGTGAGCTGCTGCTGGAAAATCCTGCCGTTGATCCGCGCTCCCGTAATCAGGTGTTAAGAATATCCCGCGCCAGTGAGGGGATGCGCCAACTGGTGGAAACCTTCCTGTTGCTGGCGCGGATCGACACCGAAGTACCCGGCCACGGTCCACGCGCAACGCTGGTTGCGGTCGCCGACGAGTTGGTGGACATGTGGCGCAAACCCATTGAAGAAAAAGGCCTGACCCTGCGTTATGAGCCGGGTGTCGGTTCGGATCGTTTATATAACGCAACGCTGCTGCACTCGGTCATGAGCAATCTGCTGCGCAATGCCTGGCATTACACCGACGAAGGTTTCATCTTTTTGAACTTGAAAGGTGATCGCTTTTCCGTGGAGGACAGCGGCATCGGTATACCCCTGGAAAAACAACAGGCCATGTTCCAGCCTTTTGTCCGGGGCGATGAGCAGCGCGGCGAAGGGCTCGGCCTCGGCCTTTCCCTGGTGCAGCGCATCTGCGTCCACCAGGGCTGGTCGGTCAACCTTGAAAGCCGGATACCGCAGGGATGCTGTTTCGAGGTGAGCTTGTCTGCCTCCGCAGTGTCCGCAGATAGACCCGATAGCGTCCGCAAGCCGGCTTCAGCAAGCCAGCCCGCCTAGGTACTGATACGTAACGTCGCAACCTGAACAACCTATTTATCTTGAGAGCAGCTCTGCATGACCACTCTGAAAATCACTGCCGGCGGATACGAGTTTCTCGCTGAAACTCATCCTGATGCGCCGCACACCGTTGCTGCGTTTCTGAAGTTGCTGCCTTACCGGCAGAAGCTGATCCATGTGCGCTGGAGCGGCGAGGGCTGCTGGGTTCCACTGGGTGAGTATCAGTTGCTGCTGAACGATCAGCCGATTGGTTTCGAAAATCACACCAGCCACCCTTCAGTGGGCGACATTCTTTTTTATCCGGGCCCTTACAGTGAGACTGAAATCCTCATCGCCTACGGCTCGTGCTGCTTTGCCAGCAAAATGGGCCAGTTGGCCGGTAACCATTTCCTGACCATCGTGCAAGGCAAGGAAAACCTGCGTGCCCTGGGCGTGAAAACCCTGTGGGAAGGCGCGCAGGACGTGCTCTTTGAGCAGGTCTGAGTCGCCCGGCATGATGACTCAACTCGCTGAATCAATACCCAACGCACAGGACAGCCGCGCCTGTGCGCGCGCCACCTTTCTCGCTAATGCCGGATTTGCCGATGCCGTTCTGGAGGCATTGCCCGCAGATGCGTCGGCGCGACGTTATTTCCGCCTGCAAGGTGCCGGGCTGTTGCTGATGGATTCGCCGCCACGCAGCGAACCTATCGCGCCCTTTGTGCAGGTGGCCGGTTATCTGCACAGCATCGGGCTGTCAGCCCCGGGCTTGCGTCAGGTAGATGAACAGACCGGGCTCGCGTTGATCGAGGATTTTGGCAACGCCACGTACACTCGGCTGCTGGCTTCAGGGCATGCGGAAGAAGCCTTGTACGGTCTGGCCGTCGATGCGCTGGTGGCTTTGCATCGGGCGCCCGCCAGCACCGGGTTGCCAGTCTACGATGCGCAGAAATTGAGCGCTGAATGTGCACTGTTCATCGATTGGTATGCACCGTTGTTGATCGGCAAAGAGGCCGCTCTGGCGCTGCGTGGACGCTATCTCGAACTGTTTGCCGAAGCCTGCCGTGACGTGGCCGAACGTCGTGAAACTCTGGTGCTGCGTGACTTTCACGTGGACAACCTGATGCTGCTCGACAGTCGCCAGGGCGTGGCGGCTTGCGGCCTTCTGGATTTTCAGGACGCGTTGGTGGGTTCAGCAACTTATGACCTGATGTCGTTGCTGGAGGATGCGCGTCGCGACATGTCCGAGCCGCTGCGCGCAGCATTGTTCAGCCATTACCTGATGCAGCGCCCGGAACTCAATGTGCCGCTGTTCGTTGATGATTACCGGCGGCTCGCTGCGCAACGGCATGCCAAAGTACTGGGAATTTTCGTGCGTCTGGCGGGGCGCGACGGCAAGCATGGCTACCTGGCGCACCTGCCGCGAACCCTGCGCCTGTTTGTGCAAGCGCTGAGGGCGCCCGCGTTCAATGAACTGCGGGAGTGGCTGGACCTGAACGTGCCAGGCTGGCGCGATGACTTGTCTGCCCAGACTCTGGATGAGTTGCGAACCACGCCTTATCGTCAGTGACAGGCTTTCGATTGTCCGGGTCCTAGCCTGCAAAGGCACGCCACAGGGCCCAGGCAATCAGCAGCCATATCAGCACAATGCAGGTGATGGTCAGCCATTGGCCTTTGAGCTGGATTCGCTTACCGGCCATGGCTTCAGCTTCAGGTCGGCAGCGCTGTTGCAGATCATCCGGAATGAGCCGCAGGGCGAGGGCGATGCCCAGCGGTAAAAGAATCACATCATCCAGAAAGCCCAGTACCGGGATGAAATCCGGAATCAGGTCGATAGGGCTCACAGCGTAGGCCACCGTCACCAATGCGACGATTTTTGGTAGCCAAGGCATGTCGGGTTGACGGCAGCAGAGCCAGAGCAGAATCAGATTGGCTTTGAGGCGGCGGGCCCATAGTTTCAGGTGTTTGACGGTGTTGCTGATCATCAAGGGGGCTCTTCGTGCGGGATGTTATGACCTTCTGAATTGATCCAGATCCTGTAGGCGCTCACGAGCACCTACAGACGGTATTCTTCAATTCAGATTCAAAGGCTACCGAAACAAACCTGCTCATGAAACACAAAGGGCAGGTCCGGTAGCGACGTGAATTCGCGGATCAATGTTCGATATTCTGCATCAGGGTCCAGATCAGCGAACTGTTCTGGCCAGAAGATTTTCGCCAGCCATTGTGCCCCGACGATGTTGAAAACGCTGTTGTAAAACTGGTGATTGAGGCCCTGTACGCATGATTTTGGCGACTTCGTAGTGGCGGCAAAGCCGGGGCGGGACATCAAACGCTGCATTTCACTGTTGATGCGTTCGGTATTGGCACCGTAGCCAAAAGGTATCGCGGTGACGCCGTTGCGCAAACGCTGTGTGCCCGTCATCAAGTAAACGTCGGGTTTGCTCAGGATCAGGGTTTCCAGTGCCACATCGGCTGATTCGCTGCGCAGGTAGCGGGAGCCAAGGTTTATTGCACCGATGTCCTCGATCAGCAATCCCCAACCGGCACGGGCCTGAGTGTGGCAACAGCCGCCAGATCCGGCTTGCCCGGCTCGGGCTTCGACGAACACTTTAGGCGCCGGCAGACCAGCGGTTTTCTCGCGCAGCTCTGCCAGTTGGCGACGATAAACCTGCAAATACGCTTCGGCGTTGTCTTCTTTACCCAATACACGCCCCAGCAATTCCAGACTAAGGGGCACGTTCACTAATGGGTCCAGCTCGTTGTCGACGTAGATCAGCGGAATGTCCAATCGCTCAAGTACGCTGTTGAGTACCGTGTTTTCGATGGCTGCCCGACCACTGAGCCGGGCAATGATCAGGTCCGGGTGGGTGCGCAACAGGCTTTCAATGTCCAGCTGGCCAGTGTCAGGGAAATCCAGATCCTTGATCCGTGCAGCGTGAGGCCAGCGTTGACTGACCACATTCCACAGCCCCGGGTCGGAACTGGCGAGATTGTTATCCCAGGCAATCACCCGGGCCAGCGGGTTGTCTCGTTCCAGCAGGGCCAGCGACAAAAGGGTATTGCTGTCCTGCAACACGATACGTTGCGGAGCGTGGGCCAAAGTGACGCTGCGCCCGGCAAGATCGATGACGGTGAGAGGGTAGTTGGCGGCTTGAGCTGGGGAGCAAAGTAAAAACAGCAGGCCCAGGGTCCCCAATGCCACGTCCTTCAAAAAACCGCACGAAGTCACTGACACCCCCCAATACCCCTGTGGGAGCTGGTCTTGCCCGCGATAAGGCTGGACACGATATACCTGATATCTGCGGTGCACTTATCGCGGGCAAGCCCAGCTCCCACAGATTTCGCGTCATCCGGCTTAAGGGCCTTGAGAAATAGAAGCAGTTGTTGGAGCGAGGCTTGCCCGCGAAGAACGATAACGCGGTATGCCCGTTTAACCGCGCCGCCTGATTCGCGGGCAAGCCTCGCTCCAACGGCCTGCAATGGAACCTCTGAAAAGTTCATGCCACAGACCCATCCACATGAATCTGCACCCGGCCCTGGCTGCAGCGCTCGACCCGTGCCTGGACCCGATAGACCTGCTCCAGCATGGTCGGCGTCAGGGTATGTTCGGGTGTGCCCGCTACATTCAGGCGGCCACGCTCAAGCACCATGATCTGATCGGCCCAGCGCGCTGCCAGGCCCAGGTCATGGAGGACAACCACCACGATCCGGCCTTGATCGGCCAGTTGGCGGACCATGCTCATCACGTCGTTTTGATAGCGCAAATCCAGCGCACTGGTGGGTTCGTCGAGCAGCAACAAACGTGGCTGGCGAATCACCGCTTGAGCGAGGCTGACCATTTGCCGTTGTCCACCGGACAGACTGTCCAGGGGTTGCAGGGCCAGATGCAGGATGCCCAATTGTTCAAGAACGGCGCAGGCCTTGTTTTGTTGTTCCCGGGCGCTGCCGACTGTGGCCAGTGAGTCGCCCCCGCGCAAGGCGCCGAGCAGGGTTTCCAATACGCTCAAGGCAATGCCATCGGGCAAGGTCTGGGGCATGAAACCCAGAACAGCAGCGCGTTCGCGACGCTTGCAGCGCAGCAGATCGAGATCACCCAGACGAATCTCGCCCGTCGCCGACAACAGTCCTGCAAGGCTGCGCAGCAGGGTCGACTTGCCTGCACCGTTAGGGCCCACCAGCGCTACGACTTGCCCCGGCGCAATATGCGGCAGGTCAATGCCATGTAGCACCGTGCTGCGTTTGTAACCAACAGTCAGATTACGTACCGTCAACTGGCTCATGTCCGGCCTCGCTTGAGAATCAGGCTCATGAACAACGGTACGCCGACCACCGCGGTCACAATGCCGATGGGCAGCACCACGCCCGGGATCAGCTGTTTGCTGACGATGGCCGACAGCGACATGATCAACGCGCCCATCAAGGCGCTGACTGGCAGAAAGAAACGATGATCTTCGCCAATCAGCATGCGGGCAATGTGCGGCCCCACCAGCCCGATAAAGCCGATGGTCCCTACGAATGCCACCGCGGTTGCGGCCAGCAGACTGATACGCAGCAACGCCCCTAACCGCAAGCGGGCAACATCAATACCCAGCGTCTCGGCACGCTCGTCGCCCAGTCGCAGCGTAGTCATCTGCCACGACGCGCGCAGGCTGAATGGCAACACCAGAAAAAACACCACGGCCAGGGTCTGCACTGCAGGCCAATTGGCGCGGCTCAGGCTGCCCATGCTCCAGAACACCAGTTGTTGCAAAGCATCTGCCGAGGCCAGGTATTGCAGCAGCGCAACCATGGCGTTGAAGCTGAACACCAGCGCAATGCCAAACAGCACCAGAGACTGCACGCCGCCAGTGAGGCTGGCGACGGCCTGCAACAACAGCACCGACGCAAACGCGAAGATGAACGCATTGGCGGTAATCAGCCAACTGCCGGGCACACCGGGAATTCCCAGATCCAGCACAATGGCCAGCGCCGCGCCAAAGGATGCTGCCGATGACACGCCCAGGGTAAACGGACTGGCCAGCGGGTTATTGAGGATGGTCTGCATCTCGGCCCCGGCCAACGAAAGCGCCGCGCCCACCAGCACGGCCATCAGCGCGAACGGCAGGCGCAATTCGCGGACGATCACCTGAGTATCCGGATCAACGCTGACCGGATCGAATATTGCCAGCAAGACTTCACTGGCAGCGAACCGGGTAGTGCCCAGCGTGATGTCCGCCACCAGACACGCCAGTAACGTGAAAACAAGAGCGCCACAGATCCACAGGCGTTTACGCAGGATTTTGTTGTAGGCGACCTGCAGTGTTTCGGCGTTCAGGGCAGGTTGGGAACGACTCAAAACTTCGCACTCACGCTGGCGATGAACGAGGCGGGCGCGCCCGCGTAGTTACCGTCGGTATTGGCTGCGGTTTCGATATATTTGCGATCCGTCAGGTTGCGGCCTTTGAGTGAAACCCGGATGTTTTCGTCGATGTCGTAGAACACGCTGGCGTCGATCCTGGCGTAGCCGCTCACGTCGTAGCTGTTGTCGATATCGCCCTGCCGTTCGCCCACTGCAATGACGCCCGCGCCGAAGCCGAGACCTTTCATGGGGCCGTCTTGCAGTTGGTAGCTGGACCAGATCGAACCGCTGAGGATCGGTACGCCGTCCAGGCGGTTGCCGGTTTCGATTGTCGTGTCCTTGGTGACTTTGGCGTCCAGTGCGCTGACGTTACCGATGATTTCCCAGCCATCCAGTGGAGTGCCGCTGACATCGAGTTCAGCCCCGCGCACGCGCTGTTCGCCAGTCTGTACCGAGTAGTTGTCGTCTGTGGGGTCGGTTGCCGCTACGTTCTGCCGGGTGATCTCGAATACCGACAAGGTGGCGCTCAGGCGGTCAGGGATCAGGTCGAACTTGGCGCCGACCTCATATTGCTCACCTTCCTCAGGATCCAGAGGGCTGCCGTTGCGCTGGGTGTCACTCTGCGGAGTGAATGAAGTGCTGTAGCTGGCGTAGAGTGCCAGCCAGTCAGTGGGCTGATACACCAGGCCCAGTCGGGGTGAAACTTTCGACGGGTTCAGATTGGTTGGGGTCGACACACGACTCAGGCCCGTGATGGGATTGACGACGATCGTCGTATTACGCTGCCGCGTATCGTCATATCGTGCACCCACGATCAGCTTCCACTGTTCGCTCAGGTCGATCTGATCCTGCAGGTAAAAGCTGTAGGCTTCCAGTTGATAATCGGTTTCTTCGTTGAATGAGAACGCGCCGGGCCGGGCGCCATAAACCGGATTGAAAATACCGATCGAACCCAATGTTGCTCGATCCGTAGCCACGTTGCGCTTGCCGTCGATGTACTCGAAACCTGCCAAGGCTGTGTGTTTCAGGCCACCGGTGGCGAAGCGGGCAATGGCTTCGAACTGCATGTCCAGCGTCTTTATGCGCTCGTCGCCATCGGTTGCACGACGAGCAAGGGTGCGGTTGTCGTCCTCCAGTCCGCGCAAATCCACCACATAACGATTCTTGTGGGACTGATCCCAGCGGGTCATCTGGCGAAGGGTCAGCCAGTCATTTACATCGTGCTCGGCGCGATACCAGACCGACACCTTGTCCGCCTTGTCCCGCGACCAGGGTTCATGCAGATAGCGATCGGCATTCATGTTGATCTTGCCGTTGACCGGGATTAGCCCTCGATCAAAAGGACTGGTCTGGTTGATGTATTCCAGGCCCGCATCCACACGCGTGACATCGCTGGGTTCCCAGCGCAGGGTCGGGGCAACGTAGATGCGTTTGCTGTCGCGGAAGGTGTCGCGAAAACCGCGTTCGGTCTGGGTGGCGACTGTCATGCGCCCAGCCAGGGTTTTGGCTTCGTCCAGAGGGCCGCTGGCGTTGGCTTCAAGCCGATAGAAGTCATAAGAACCTGCCTGCGCCTTGACCTCGGCTTCCGGGGTGAAGCTCGGCTGGCGGGTCACCAGGTTGATCAGCCCACCCGGATTGCCACGGCCATAGAGCACCGACGCGGGCCCCTTGAGGACTTCGACCCGCTCGACGTTGGCCAGATCGCGCAACGCTTCCGGGCGCGACACCAAGGGGTTGATCAACATGCCATCCACCGCATAAGTGGTGGCTTTGAACCCGCGGATGATGAAGTTTTCGGAAGAACCGCCATGGCTGTTGCCACGTTGCACGCTGCTGACGTTGGTCAGGGCATCGCCGAGGTTATTGACCTGCTGGTCTTCAAGCACCTGGCGGGAGACCACCTGAATGGATTGCGGAACGTCGCGCAGGGCGGTGTCCGTCTTGGTCCCGGTGGCGCTGCGGGTTGCGCGATAGCCCTGCACCGGGCCGTTCGCATGTTCGATAAAACGGTTGGAGGTAATGGTCGACGGCGCAAGGTTGATTGAGCCGCTGGCAGGCTGCGCAAACAGCAGAAGAGTGCGGTCTTCAGTCAGCGACCAGCCCAAACCTGAATCCCTGAGCAACCGGGTCAACGCTTCTCGCTCACTAAGCTCGCCGTTGACTGCTGGTGCGGTTTTGCCGGTCGCCAGTGCGGCGTCAAAACTCAGCTGTAACCGGTTCTGTCTGGCGAATTGCGCCAGCGCCGAAGCCAGCGGTTGTGCGCTCATGCTGTAACGGGCAGTACCCGGACGCTCAGAAGCTTCGGCAGCCCAACCGTTGCCCATCGGCAGCATGATGAGCAGGGCAAGAGACGGCAATGCAGGTAGGCGTGGCATCAATACGATCCTTCATACGTCTTGATTACGTTTGCGAAAAATTCTCAAACAGATGATCAAAGACGTAGCCCTTCGGGATTTTTTTCAAGGACGGGCGAAAAAAACAAAAAAACCTGATGGTGCACGTTTATTGAGGGATATTTGACCTGTAGGAGCGCACGAGCACCGCGAGGCCGCGATGGCGGTCTGTCTGATACACCGCTATCGCGGGCTCGCGGTGCTCGTGCGCTCCTACAGGATAGGGAAAACACCATAGTCACTTGCATCTGCACGATTAACGCGCAACCTTAGCCGCTACTGTTTGTGATCTCCAAACAATCCTTCTGATAGCGGGGCAGGAATGGACCGTTTTGATGCAATGCTGGCATTCGCCCGGGTCGTTGAAGCGGGGAGCTTTACCAGGGCGGCTGACACGCTGCACATGAGCAAGACCACGGTGACCCAACTGGTTCAACAACTGGAAGCCAGGCTGCGGGTCAAACTGCTTAACCGCACTACGCGCAAGGTCAATGTCACTGCTGACGGCGCGGTTTACTACGAACGCGTGGTACGGCTGCTGGCGGATCTGGATGACGCAGAGACCAGTCTCTCCAGCGCAGCGTCATTGCCCCGAGGTCGGTTGCGAGTGGATGTACCCAGCCCGCTGGCCAGAATGATCCTGATGCCGGCACTGCCCGGTTTCCATGCCAGATACCCGGATATCCAGATCGATATGGGCGTCAGCGATCGCAAGGTCGATCTGATTGGCGAAAATGTCGATTGCGTGGTCCGCGGCGGTGAACTCAGCGACCTGTCACTCATGGCTCGCCGGGTGGGTGATTTGCAGCTTGGGGTGTACGCCGCGCCAGCTTATCTGCAGCGTCTCGGCATTCCAGTTCACCCTCGCGAGCTTGAAGAGTCTGAGCACCGGATCATCGGTTTCCTGTGGGCGCGCACAGGTAAAGCCTTACCCTATGCCATGCACAACGGCACCGAACGTCTGACGATTAATGGCCGTTACGTGTTGGCGGTGGACGACGGCAATGCGTATCTTGCGGCAGGGCTGGCAGGCATGGGCGTGCTCTGGCTACCGGACTATATGGCAAAACAACACCTGGCAAGCGGTGAATTGGTCCCGTTGTTCGAACGCTGGCGAATGGAACCCATGCCGCTGTATGTAGCGTTTCCACCAAACCGGCATATCAGTATTAAAGTCCGGGTATTCATCGACTGGGTTGCAGAGCTGATGGCGCAACACGGCCCGGTCGCCGATCGATACGCGATTGATGACGCGGAGAACCGCACGACATGACTGAGCGACGTCAATTCAGCGGTGGCATGAAGGGCAAGAATCTTCGCTATCTTGGAGATGAGTCAACAGCTTCCCGTCAGGCAAAAGCCGGATTTTTGCTGCTCGAACATTTCTCGCTTCCTGCATTCACCCAGGCGCTGGACACCATCATTACCGCAAATCTGCTGCGTCCCGGCTTGTTCGCGACCTGTACCTTTGCCTTGCAGGAGGGCGAAGTGGTCAGTGATCTGGGGCTGGTCATTCGACCTGATCTGCAGCTGACAGCTGCCGGGATAAACGGTCTGGACTTGCTGGTTGTCTGCGGTGGCTACCGGACCGAACTCAAGCATTATCCCGAGCTGACAGCATTACTGAATACGGCGGCAGAGCAGGGTACGGCGCTGGCGGGGTTGTGGAATGGTGCGTGGTTTCTGGGTGTTGCGGGTTTACTCGACAGCTACCGTTGCGCGATCCACCCGGAACACCGTCCCGCGCTGGCTGAAATCTGCAAGATTACCCATGTCACCAGCGAGCCGTTCGTGGTGGACCGGGATCGTCTGACCGCCGCAAGCCCGTCGGGGGCTTTCCACATGGCGTTGGAGTGGATCAAGACCCTGCATGACAAAGCGCTGGTCGAAGGCATCGAGGACATTCTGTCTTTTGAAGAGTCACGTTATCGGCGTATCAAGAACTCTGCGCATCTATCGGTCAGCGCGCCATTGCGTGAGGTGGTGAAGCTGATGGACGCCAACCTCGAAGAACCACTGGAAATGGAGCAACTGGTGAAGTACTCCGGTCGCTCCCGTCGTCAGGTCGAACGCTTGTTCCGGGAACAGCTGGGCACCACGCCGCAGCGCTATTACCTGGAATTGCGCATCACCGAAGCCCGGCGTTTGTTGCAGCACACTGAGATGTCCCAGGTTGAGGTGCTGGTCGCCTGCGGATTCGTCTCGCCCAGTCATTTCAGCAAGTGCTACAGCGCGTTCTTCGGTTACCGGCCATCGAAAGAGAAGCGGCTGGTTCGTTAGTGTCTTTTCATGAGCGCAGTTTTGGTAGACGGTGCCTCAGTGTCCAGGGCACCGCGCTGTCTCGCGGCAAGCATAAGGCCTGTAGGAGCTGCCGAAGGCTGCGATCGCGGTGTGTCAGGATAAATGTTTCGCAGCCTTCGGCAGCTCCTACAGAAAATGCACTTCAATCCAGCGTTTGCATGTTGTTTGATGAGATTGAACTTGTTCACGAAAGAGCAGGTACATCCACAGCACATGTATGGCCTGAAATACCGCCTTCCCGAATGAACTCGCTCCCACCGCTCCAACAGGTGCTACGGGCGGCTGAAGGCTCAGGAGCTAACGCTGAATCCGCTCAACGATGGCATTCAGCAGCACATCGCAGCCCATGCGGGCATCTTCAGGGAAAACGTCCTCGGCTTCGTTGTGGCTCAGCCCGTCAACACAGGGGATGAACACCATCGTGGTTGGGCAATGTCGGGCTAGCAGGATGGCGTCGTGACCTGCGCCGCTGACGATGTCCTGATGCGGATAACCTAGCGCTTCGACGGCACGGCGTACCGCCGCGACGCAATCCTTGTCGAACGGGGTGGCCGGGCTTAGCCAGTGGCGCTGTATGTCCAGGGTCAATCCGCGGACGTCCGCTACCTGCTGAAAACGCTGTCGGACCAGCTCCTCCATCAGCGCAATCTGCCCGTCTTCGTGGTGACGCAAATCCACCGTGAAGTTCACGCTGCCGGCAATGGTGTTGCGCGATGATTTGGCGATGCTCAACTGGCCAATCGTGACCAGTCCCTTGGGCGCGAACTCTTCAGCCAGGGCTTCAAGTTTCGCAGCCATTTGCGCCACGCCAAACAAAGCGTCCTTGCGCAGTTTCATCGGTGTGGTCCCGGCGTGGGCGCTCTGGCCTTTGACCTGCACGTCGAGCCAGCAAATGGCCTGACCGCCCGTCACCACGCCCACCGGGATGCCGTTGTCTTCAAGGATCGGCCCCTGCTCGATGTGCGCTTCGAAATACGAATCGAAAGGACGCTTGAAGGGTTGCTCACCCACGTGCCCGGTGGCGTCCAGCGCCTGAGCGACGCTGATACCGTCGGCATCGCGTGCATCCAGCGCAGTCTGGAGTTCCAGAGTGCCGGTGAAAACTGCAGAGCCAAACATGGCTGGCGTGAAGCGCGCGCCTTCTTCGTTGGTCCACACCGCGATTTCAATAGGCCGTTGGCTCTGGATGCCTTGTTCGTTCAGACAGCGAACCACTTCCAGGCCGCTCAGGACTCCGTAGATGCCATCGAAACGACCGCCTTTGGGCTGAGTGTCGAGATGACTGCCCATCACGATCGGCTCAAGCTTTTCGTTCAGCCCGGCACGGCGGGCGAACAGGTTGCCGATGGCATCGAAGCTGAGGGTCATGCCTGCTTCCCGACACCAGCTCATGAACAGCTCACGGCCTGCTTTGTCTTCCGCAGACAGGGCCAGACGGCAGTTGCCGCCCTTGGCGGTGGCACCGATTTGGGCCATGTCCATCAGGCTGGCCCAGAGGCGATCGCCGTTGGATTCAAGTACATTCATCGCTCAACCTCTTGCGTGTCGCTTCAGTAGCCCAGCGTTGGGTCCACCAGATTATTCAGGGGTTCGCCATTGAGCAGTCGGCGGGCGTTTTCCGCGACCTGCAGTGCAATGCAATCGTCGGAGGCGGCGGAGGCTATGTGCGGAGTGATGATCACCCCCGGCATCTGCCACAAACGATCGTCCACCGGCAGCGGTTCCTGATCGAATACATCCAGCACCGCGCCGCGCAAATGCCCGCTGGCCAGGCCCTGTTGCAGGTCATCGACGATCAGGTGTTGCCCGCGTCCGGCATTCACCACTACCGCGCCGGGAGCCAGGGCGGCAAAGGTCTTGCTGCACAGAATGCCTCGGGTGGCGTCGGTCAGGGGCAGCAGGTTGACCAGCATGTCCAGGCCGTCGAGGAACCCATCGAACTGCTCGTCACCGTGATGACAGATCACTCCGGGAATTTCTCGCGGGCTACGTGCCCAGCCACTCACCGCATAGCCAGCACCGGCCAGATCACTGGCGATTGCCGCACCCAGCGAACCCAGGCCCATGACACCCACTCTGAACTGCCCGGCAGGACGTTGTGGGTGACGCTGCCACGCGCTTTGACGCTGCTGTGCGGCCACGCGATCAAAATCACGGTGAAAATGCAGCACCGCCCAGCGCACGTATTCGGTCATCCCACGTCGATGATCAGGGTCCACCACGCGGCAGGCGGGAAGGTCCGCCCGACTCGGGTCCGTGCGCAAATGATCGACCCCGGCAGCCACCGAGTGCACCAGTTGCAGGTTGGGCAGGCTTGCCATGCTGCCCGCCGGTGGATACCAGCAGGCCGCGATTTGCGCCTCGGCGGCGGCCGGGTCATCAGGCAATACCACCTTGAGTTCAGGCGCGTTACGGGCGAAAGCGATTTGCAGTTCGCTGTTCAGAACGGTGTCATTGGTCAACAGGACGACGGTGGTCATGAGCAGTAGGACTCGCGTTGGTCTTCGATCAGGGTAAGCGCGGCGTTCCAGCTCAACTGAATGATCTCTGCGGCTTCATCGCGATCAAACTGTTGGGCGGTCAAACGGCATACTTCCTCGCTGGGTTGCACGAGTTTACTGTTCCCGGACAGTGCTTGAACCTGTGCCTGACACGCCCGCTCCAGAAAATGGATTTCATGGAACGCCTGGGCCACGCTGCCACCGCCCGCCAACAAGCCGTGATTGCGCAGGATCATCGCCTTATGGGGGCCAAGATCCGCCACCAGGCGTTCACGTTCTTCCAGCGAAAGGGCGATGCCCTCATAGGTGTGATAACCCAGCTTGCCGTAGAACTTGAGCGCATGTTGAGTGATCGGCAACAGGCCATGCTCTTGCGCGGCGACTGCCATACCGGCTGCGGTATGGGTATGGATTACGCAGTTCAGGTCTTCCCGAGCCATGTGGATCGCGGAGTGGACAACGAAACCTGCGGCGTTTACCCGGCTGTTTTCCACGTCGCCATTGACCACCTGGCCATGCCGATCGATCCGCACCAGATCACTGGCTTTCATCCGGTCGAAGATCACCCCGTAACGGTTGATCAGGAAGTGATGTTCGGGACCAGGGATGCGCAGGCTGATGTGCGTGTCGATCAAATCAGTCATGCGAAAGTGCGCCACCAGTCGATACAGCGCGGCCAGTTCACAGCGGGCCTGCCATTCCACAGCATCGATAGAATCCGGGGTGTTCATGAAAGCTCCTTGTTGAACGCTGACTGTTGTGTGGTGCTGCCGTCACCGCGCAGACGCGCCAGACCACAGACGCCAAACAGCGAAATGCCTGCCAGCACGCTGAAGAAAATAGCCAGAGGCAGCCATTGCCCGGCGTAGTGAGTGGCCAGCAACGTGCCGATGATGGGCGTGCTGCCACCGGCAATTGCACAGATCAGTTGGTAAGCGATAGAAATCCCGCTGTAACGCAGATGCGCCGGGAATGCCTGAGCCATGTAACCGGCAATCACTGCGTAAAGCGCTGACAAGGTGATCACAGCCATGGCGATGCCCAAGGTCATCAACGCGAGGTTCTGGGTGCCGACCAGCAGAAACATCGGGTAAGGCATGAACATCGAGAGCAGGGCGGTCAGCATCAGGAACCGGCCTTCGCCGATACGCTCGGCCAGCAATGCGCTAATGGGTTGGGAAATGAATTGCAGGACGGTCACGATAAACAGGCAATCCAGAATGGTCGCCCGGGAGATGCCCTGATACTGGGTCACGTAAGTGATCATGAAGGTGTTAGTGAAGAAGAAGCCCGCCGAACCGATGGTCACCGCACAGGCGGCGAAGAAAATCTGCCGCCAGCAGGTGCGCAGCACGTCCAGCACCGGGTACTTGGCGGTTTCGCCTTTCTCCGCGACTTCTTTGAATTCCGGTGACTCCTCAACGCCAAAGCGGATCGCCAGGCCAATCAGCATCAGTACGCCACTGGCGAGGAACGGCAAACGCCAGCCCCAGTCGGCAAATTCAGCGGGCTCCAGAGACGTCACCAGTCGAAAGGCAATCAACGCCAGCAGCAAGCCTGCGGGGCTGCCCAGTTGCGCGAAGGAGGCGTAGAACGTCTTGCGGCCCTTGGGCGCATGTTCGCTGGCCATCAGTACCGCGCCGCCCCATTCGCCACCGACCGAGATGCCTTGCACGATGCGCAGCGCCACCAGACCAATGGGTGCCCAGATACCGGCGCTGGCGTAGCTCGGCAACAAGCCTATTCCGGTGGTTGCCAACCCCATCAGCAGCATGGTGAACAGCAACATCTTTTTACGCCCAAGCCGATCTCCCAAGTGACCGAACACCATCCCGGCCATGGGCCGTGCGATGAAGCCGACCGCGAAGGTGCCAAAGGCGGCGAGGGTGCTCAGGCCTGGCGTATCGCTGGGGAAGAACACCTGGCCGAGGATCAGCGCGGCGGCTGTGGCGTAGATGTAGAAGTCGTAAAACTCGATGGTGGTGCCGATGAATGCCGCGGCAGCCGCGCGACGAGGCTGGTTGGACGAGGTTCGCATGCAAGGCCCTTTTAGTTTTGGCGTTATGGCAGGGATTGAGGCTGATCACGTAGCGCTCTGTGGCGCTTCCCTGCTTTATCGCTCGCTGCCTATAATTAATCAATTTGCTAATACTTATTTTATGTATTAGTCAGGCTACTAATGGTGCATTGATGAACGACGACGAATTAGTCGAAGCACAGGGCAAGTGGCAAGGTCGCCGTTTTCTCAATGATCGACTGGACTGGAACCTGCTGCGCACTTACCTGGCTATCGGTCAGGAACGCAGTATCAGCCGTGCGGCAGCCAGGCTCTTCGTCACGCAATCAGCGGTCAGTCAGTCGCTCAAACGGCTTGAGGAACAGCTCGATTGCGCGTTGATTGTGCGCAAGGGGCCGCGCTTCGACCTGACGCAGGCCGGGGAAGAGGTGTTTGGCATTGCCCAGGAAATGTATGGCAATGTGTCCCGCCTGGGCACGGCGGTTGAGGGCGCCGAGGAAGAAGTCGTTGGCAAAGTGCGTGTGCTGTCCATCAGTCATGTGCAGTCACCGCTCTATGACGACTTTCTTGCGGACTTCCATCTGCTGCATCCGCGGGTCGAGCTGGAACTTGAAGTCATGCGCAGTTCAGATATTCAGAGCTCGCTGAACCAGAAAACCGCCAGCCTCGGCATCGGCCTGTGCCGCTTTCCCCAGGCAAAACTGGAGCGAGTGCTGTTGATGCGCCAGCGCTATGCATTCTTCTGTGGCAAACGACACAGGCTGTTCGGCAAACGCGGACTGGCACTGGATGCGTTACAGGGCGAAAACTTTGTCAGTTTCACCAGCGACCAGTTGGGCGGCAATCTATCGCCGCTGACGGTGTTCCGCGATCAGCAGGGTTTCACCGGAAAAATCGTTGCATCATCGCCCAGCTTTGAAGAAATTCGCCGGTTGATCATCGCCGGATACGGCATCGGTTGTTTGCCTGAACACCTGGTGGATAACGATTTGCACAACGGGCTGATCTGGCGTTTACCACCGGCTGACGGCGTCGTGGATGTCGATATGTTTTTGATGTGGAACCGCGATCAGCGGATGAACCGCGCCGAAACGGTTTTTATCGAGTCGTTTCGGCAGGTCATCGAAGGGGCGCTTTGATCAGCAGGTTATTACGCGTGCCAGCCTAACTGGCGGGAAATACGCTGCGTAGCTTCCACCAGTTGCTTGACGTAATCCTGCTTGAGTTCTTCACGAAAGCGGAAGCAGGGAAAAGACACGCTCATGCCGCCGATCACATGCCCGAAACGGTCGCGTATCGGCGCCGCCAGGCAGCGCATGTTGTCTTCGAACTCTTCATGGTCTTCTGCATAACCCTGTTCGCGAACCACCTGAAGTTCCTGCAAATAAGCGTCGACTGTGGTCAGGGTGTTGACCGTGCGGCGCTCGAAGCTCTCTTCCTGCAGGTGTGCCAGCAGCTCCGGTTGCTCAAGCCACGCCATCAACACTTTGCCGATCCCGGTGCAATACAGCGGCGCTCGTCGACCGATGCGCGAGTACATGCGCAGGTTGTATTTGGAATCGATCTTGTGCACGTAGACGATGCTGCCTTCGTCGAGAATCCCCAGATGCACGGTCTCGCCGGTCAGCTCATTGATACGGCGCATGCCCGGTTCAGCCTCGCGGACGATGTCCAGATGAGGCAGGGCTTGCGCGCCCAGTTCAAACAGCCGAACGCTGAGCCGGTAGCGTTCTTCGGCATCCTGCACGACATAGCCACGAGCCTTGAGCGACTGCAAAAAGCGGTAAACCGTGCTTTTGGACATGTCCAGTTTCTGGGCGATTTCCGATACGCCGCTTTCCTCGGGATGTTCTGCCAATGCCTCTAGTACCGCCATGGTCCGGCCCACTGCGGAGACCAGTTCATTGTTCTGGAGAGTGCTGTTGTCCATGAAGGCTCCAACGGGAACGGAAAACCCAAGGATATACGCTGGCGAGTCAAAACGCTGTTTCATTTTGCTTGACGAGGTGAAAAATCTGATCGAAACTCCGCCACAACTTGCAAGTGAAACGCCGTTTTAAAAATAATAAGGCGCGTAATGATGAAAGTGATTTCAAGACAACAGCCGCAATCCGTTTCACACAAACCCGTCAAAGTCGCGATGGTGGGTGAGTGCATGATTGAGATGAGAGCCGAGTCAGCCTCAGACTTCAGTCAGACGTTTGGGGGCGACACGCTCAACACGGCCGTTTATCTGGCCCGATTGAATTCAGCTGCGCACATCGCCGTGGAATACGTTACCGCCATTGGCGCGGACAGCTTCAGCGATGCCATGCGCCAGTTGTGGTGTGACGAAGGCGTCGGCAACCAGCACGTGCGAGTGATCAAGGACGCATTGCCGGGCCTCTACGTTATCCAGACCGATACTCGTGGTGAACGACGCTTCGTGTATTGGCGTGGTCAGGCCGCAGCGCGGCGCATGTTCGACGGGCCTGAAGCAGACACCATGCTGATGGCTCTGGCCGATTACGACTACCTCTACCTGAGCGGCATCAGCCTGGCGATCCTCACGCCCGATGGCCGCGCACGCCTGTTGAAGGCTGTAGCTCAAGCCCGCAAATCCGGCACCCGGATCGTCTTCGATAACAACTTCCGTCCCCACCTGTGGCCCGACGCCAACGCTGCGCGGCAGGCCTATAGCGACATTCTGCGCCTGACTGATCTGGCCCTGATCACCTGGGATGACGACGAAGCCCTGTTTGGTTACCCAGACGTAGAGGCCTTGTTCAGCGCCTACAAAAGCTTCGGTGTGGGCGAAGTGGTAATCAAGCGAGGCGCGGCGTCATGCCTGATCGACTGCGACGGCGAACGCTTCGAAGTGCCCGCCGAACTCGTCAGCAACATCGTCGACACCACGGCGGCAGGCGACTCGTTCAGCGCCGGGTATCTCTCTTGTCGCTTACAAGGCGGCGGGCCTGATCTCGCTGCTCAGTGGGGGCACCGACTGGCCGCCCAAGTGGTTCAGCATCGGGGAGCACTGATCCCCAGCGCCGCCATGCCCATCCTGAATATGCCTACATTTTCTTTTGCCGCAGAGGCCCGCAACTGATGAAAATCATTGAAGCTCGCGTGATCGTTACCTGTCCGGGTCGCAATCTGATCACTCTTAAGATCGTCACCGATGCCGGCATTTACGGTATCGGCGATGCGACCCTGAATGGTCGCGAACTTGCGGTGGTCGCCTACCTTGAAGAGCACGTGTTGCCTGCGCTTATCGGTCGCGACGCCCATCGCATCGAGGACATCTGGCAATACCTGTATCGCGGGGCTTACTGGCGCCGTGGCCCGGTGACCATGACCGCGATTGCTGCAGTGGACATCGCGCTGTGGGATATCAAGGCCAAGGCCGCCAACATGCCGCTGTATCAGTTGCTGGGTGGCAAGAGCCGCGAGCGGGTGATGGTCTACGGGCATGCCACGGGCAAAGACATCGAAGGTTGCCTGGACGAAGTCGCTCGCCATGTCGAACTGGGTTACAAGGCGGTGCGCGTGCAATGCGGGATTCCCGGCATCGCCACCACTTATGGCGTCGCCAAGCGCAGTGGCGAACGCTATGAACCGGCCGACAGCGACCTGCCTGCCGAACATATGTGGGACACCGCCAAGTACCTTAACTATGTGCCCAAACTGTTTGCGGCCGTTCGTGAGCGTTTTGGTGATGACCTGCACATTCTCCATGACGTTCACCATCGCCTTACACCGATCGAAGCGGGGCGCCTGGGCAAATCCGTAGAGCCGTACAACCTTTTCTGGCTGGAGGACTGCACCCCGGCTGAAAATCAGGAGGCTTTTCGTCTGATCCGTCAGCACACCACCACGCCACTGGCGGTGGGTGAGGTCTTCAACTCGATTCATGACTGCCGCGAGCTGATTCAGGAACAGTTGATCGACTATATCCGTGCCACCCTGGTTCACGCAGGTGGCATTACCCATGTGCGACGGATTGCCGATTTTGCTGCGCTGTTTCAGGTGCGGACCGGCTTTCACGGCGCCACCGACCTGTCGCCGGTGTGCATGGGCGCTGCCCTGCATTTCGATACCTGGGTGCCCAACTTCGGCATTCAGGAGCACATGCCTCATGACGAACGCATCGACGAAGTCTTTCCTCATGCCTATCGCTTTGAAGACGGCCATTTCACCCCAGGCGAAACCCCGGGCCATGGCGTCGACATCGACGAAACCCTCGCAGCGAAATATCCGTACAAACGCGCCAGCCTGCCGGTCAATCGCCTGGAAGACGGCACGCTCTGGCACTGGTAAGACAATCAAATCATCACAACAAGAACATCAGGCGGCGGCCGCCCTGACAGGAGTTACCCGATGAAAGCCTTTCAAGTAAGAGCACCTTTTGAGTTCGGCCTGGCCCAGGTCGAGGTGCCGCAAATCGCACCCGGCGAAGTCAAGGTGGACGTGGCCTACGCCGGTATCTGCGGCTCGGACATGCACATCATCCACGGCCAGAACGCTTTCGTGCGTTTCCCTCGAGTAACCGGCCATGAGTTCTCTGGCGTGGTGCGCGAAGTGGGTGAAGGCGTCGAACACCTCAAGGCTGGCGACCGCGTGTGCATCGACCCGGTAATCAGCTGCGGGACTTGCTACCCGTGCCGGATCAATCGCCCCAACGTCTGCACCAAACTGCAAGTGATTGGCGTGCACCGCGACGGTGGTTTCAGCGAGCAGGTCTGCGTCCCGGCCAGCAACGCCCATCGTCTTCCTGACTCGATGTCCCTGAGTCACGCGGCGCTGGTGGAGCCTTACTCCATTGCGCTCAACGTGCTGGATCGCATGCACGTGCATCCGGGAGACAGTCTGCTGATCTATGGGGCTGGCGTGATTGGCCTGACCCTGGTGCAGATGGCTCGGGCGCTGGGTTTGACCGACATTACCGTCACCGACGTGATTGATGCGCGTCTGGAAACCGCCAAAGCCCTGGGCGCCAGCCGTACCCTCAACGGTCAGGCTGTCGACGTTGAAGCCACGATGCGTGAGTTGACCCACGGCGAAGGCGTGCCGCTGATTGTCGACGCGGCGTGCATTCCGTCCTTGATGCCGCAAATGGTCCGCCTGGCCTCACCAGCCGGGCGTATCGGCTTGCTGGGCTTCAATGCAACCCCGAGTGATCTGGTGCAACTGGAGATGATCAAGAAGGAGCTGACGCTGGTGGGCTCACGCCTGAACAACCGCAAGTTTCCCAAGGTGATCGAGCTGATTGCCAGCGGCAAATTGCAGGTTCAGGAGCTGGTCAGCCATCAAGTGTCTTTCGACGAGATGCCAGCAGCCATCGACCTGATCGAAAACCACCCTGAGCAGACCCGCAAGGTGCTGGTGCAGTTGGGTGAAGCGCGTCACTAGTCCGATGTAGATACGAGTGCCCATCTGGGCACCCTCACCGAATAAACATAAAAAGCGGGAGGTTCCAATGTTTGGTCAAGGTCGTACGTTAATTATCATCATGCTGTTCCTGGCAGGCGTCATTAACTACCTGGATCGCTCGGCATTGTCCGTGGCAGCCCCTTTCATCCAGAAGGACTACGGTCTGACGACGGGTGAGATGGGCATGATCTTCAGTAGTTTTTTCGTCGGCTACGCGGCGTTCAACTTTATCGGTGGCTGGGCGGCTGACCGCTACGGCGCGAAAACCACACTGCTGTTGGCGATGGTGCTGTGGTCTCTGTTCAGCGGCCTTACCGTGCTGACTGTAGGTTTCGCCTCGTTGGTGCTGATCCGCATCCTGTTCGGCATGGGTGAAGGGCCGTTGAGCGTCACCACCAGCAAGATGGTCAACAACTGGTATACGCCAAAACAGCGTGCCAGGGCGCTGGGGTCGTCGATGTCCGGTACACCTCTGGGCGGCGCGATTTCCGGGCCGGTAGTGGGCTTCATCGCCATCAGCTACGGCTGGAAAGTGTCGTTCATTATCATCATGGTGGTAGGGCTGATCTGGGCGGCAGTGTGGTTCAAGTTCGTCAAGGACAAGCCTGAAGGCAAGGTGTCCGAGGAAATCCAGCGCGCCGAAGGCACCAGCGAAGTGGCTTCGTTGCCGGTGCATCCGCTGCGTTATTACCTCAAACAACCTACCGTGCTGTTCACTTCACTGGCGTTCTTTTCCTATAACTACACGCTGTTCTTCTTCCTGACCTGGTTCCCCAGCTACCTGACCATGGCTCACGGTCTGAACGTCAAGGACATGAGTATCGCCACCGTGATTCCGTGGCTGCTGGGTTTCCTCGGTCTGGCCTTGGGCGGTTTCATCTCCGACTTCGTGTTCAAGAAGACCGGGCGGATGATGTTCTCCCGCAAAGTCGTACTGGTCACGTGCCTGCTGGCTTGCGCAGGCTGTATTGCACTGGCTGGTATTGTCAAAACCCTTTATCCGGCGGTCATTCTCGTCGCACTGGCGGTGTTCTTCCTGTACCTGACCGGCGCCATTTACTGGGCGATCATTCAGGACACCGTGCCTGCTGCCCGGGTGGGTGGCGTCAGCGGCTTCATGCATTTCCTGGCGAACACCTCGGGGATCATTGGTCCGACCCTGACCGGTTTTCTGGTGCAGTTCACCGGCTCGTTCACCAGCGCATTCCTGCTGGCAGGGCTGTTGACCGTGATCGGCGCGGTCTGTGTGGCGCGCTACGTAAAACCGCTAAGCGCTGCAGACACCGGTGAAGCGGCTGTCCCGGTTCCGCAACATGATTCGGCCTTGAGCCATCCCAGAACATAAGGAGTGTGTCGATGCCGACTGTTAACCGCGTGCCCGCTACCGGCACTGCTTCAGAGTCAGAACCGGTCATTGGAATTGTCCATCTGGGCCTGGGGGCGTTTCATCGCGCCCATCAGGCGGTCTACCTGCAACGTAACCTCAATCGTCATGGCCAGAGCGACTGGGGTCTGTCCAGCGCCAACCTGCGTTCCAATCGAGCAGTGGTTGATCTGCTGCGTGCGCAGGATGGTCGCTACCATGTGGCTGAGTACAGCGACCGCGAAC
Source organism: Pseudomonas sp. ICMP 561 (assembly GCF_002699985.1). Classification (GTDB taxonomy): domain Bacteria; phylum Pseudomonadota; class Gammaproteobacteria; order Pseudomonadales; family Pseudomonadaceae; genus Aquipseudomonas; species Aquipseudomonas quasicaspiana. The sequence continues at coordinate 117,406 of NZ_LKBT01000070.1, forward strand.
AGGTGACGCTGCGCGAAATTGCTGTCGTGCGCGAAGCGCTGTATACGGGTGAGGGCGGTGATGAGCTGGAGTTGCTGTTGCAGCGTATGGCCGCGCCGCAAACGAAGATTGTCACGCTCACCGTCACCGAAAAAGGCTACTGCCTGAGTCCTTCCACGGGGCAATTGCGCCTCGAAGACCCGACGATTACCCATGACATTGCTCATCCGCAAACGCCGCGTTCAGCACCAGGCATCGTCCTCGAAGCCTTGCGCCGCCGTCGCGCTGCTGGCATCCCGGCGTTCACCGTCCTGTGCTGCGACAACATGCCTGACAACGGTCAGCGTACCCGGCAGGCGGTACGCGGTCTGGCAGCAGAACAGGATGAAGAACTGGCTCAGTGGTTAGACCAGCAAGTCGCGTTCCCAAGCTGCATGGTCGACCGGATTGTCCCGGCCATGACGGCAGAGTCTTTCAGTCGTCTGGAGCAGCAACTGGACTGCCACGACCCTGCGGCGGTGGTGTGTGAAAGCTTCAGCCAGTGGGTCATCGAGGACAACTTTCCGCTGGGTCGCCCTGACTGGGAGGTGGAAGGCGTACAGATGGTCGAGGACGTGCAGCCCTTCGAAACGATGAAGCTGCGCATGCTTAACGGCAGCCATTCGCTGTTGGCTTACGTGGGCGTGCTGGCAGGTCATGAGTTGGTATTCGAGGCGGTCAATGATGCCCGGATGGCAGGTCTCATTGAGCATTACATGGCCCATGAGGCCGCACCCACGCTGGACATGCCGCCTGGCATCGATCTTTCGCTCTATGCCCGGGATCTGATCGCGCGCTTTGCCAATGACAGCCTGCAACATCGTCTGCGGCAGATTGCCATGGACGGCTCGCAAAAACTGCCGCAACGCTGGTTGCTCGGTGCACAGCAGTTGCTCGACGAAGGTCGCGATATCGCTTGTACGGCGTTGGGTATTGCAGCCTGGATTCGCTACTGCACACAAACCACGACCCAAGTCGTAGACGACCCGTTGAATGCCACCTTTGCCGATCTGGCGGGACGCTTTGACGGCGCGCCTCTGGTGGATGCGTTTTTGGAACTGGATGAAGTATTCCCGACCGCACTGGCGAAGCGACCGGCGTTTCGCGACGCGGTGCAACAGGCTTATGGCTCGCTGGTTGGCGAAGGCATCAGCAGCGTGTTGCAACGCTTCGCTGGGCACAACTAACAAGAAAAGGAGAAGCATATGGAACAGACATGGCGCTGGTTTGGCCCCAAAGACCCGATTTCTCTGGCGGACGTCCGGCAAACCGGTGCGACCGGCATCGTCACCGCACTGCATGAAATCCCCAACGGCGAAGTGTGGCCGGTAGAGGCCATTGCGGCGCGCAAGCAGATGATCGAAGCCGCAGGCCTGACCTGGTCAGTGGTGGAGAGCATCCCGGTACACGAAGACATCAAGCGCGGTTGCGGTCGCCGTGACGAGTACATCGCCAACTATCAGCAGAGCGTGCGTAACCTGGCCAGCTGCGGCATTGATATCGTCTGCTACAACTTCATGCCGGTGCTGGACTGGACACGTACCGACCTGGCCTGGGAACTGGCGGATGGTGGCTGGGCGCTGCGGTTTGATCAGACTGCATTTGCTGCATTCGACCTGTTCATCCTCCAGCGTCCGGGGGCAGAGGCGGAGTACAGTGCCGAGGATATAAAGCAGGCCAAAGCCTGTTTCGAGGGGCTGACCGCCAGCCAGAGTCAGGCGTTGGTCAATACCCTGATTGCAGGTTTACCGGGTGCTGAAGAGCATTACACCCTGGAAGATTTTCGCGCTTTGCTACGCACTTACGCGGATATCGACGAAGCCAGATTGCGTGAGCATCTGGGCTATTTTCTGCGTGCATTGATTCCGGTGGCAGAAGAAGTCGGTGTGCGGATGGCGATCCATCCGGATGATCCACCCCGGGCGCTGCTGGGCCTGCCACGTATTCTCTCTACCGCCGCCGATGCCCAGTGGTTACTGGACGCCGCGCCAAGCCGGGCCAATGGTCTGACGTTCTGTACCGGTTCTTATGGCGTGCGCGAAGACAACGATCTTGTGGCGATGGCGAAGCACTTTGCACCTTACATCTACTTCACGCATTTGCGCTCGACCCGCCGAGAGGCCGATCCGCGAAGCTTCCACGAGGCTCATCATCTGGACGGCGATGTGGACATGGTCGGGGTTATCCGCGAGCTGGTCACCGAGGAGCGCAGACGCGAACGCGAAGGCGGCCCGCGATTACCACTGCGTCCGGATCACGGCCATCAATTACTCGACGACCAGCACCGCAAGAGCAATCCTGGTTACTCGCTGATTGGTCGGCTCAAAGGCCTGGCAGAAATCCGCGGGGTGGAACTGGCAGTGCGGCAGCAGTTGAGTTGATGTTTGTCTGCAAGCTTGCTCCGATTGTGACCTTGTAGGACTGGCTTTAGCCGGGAGGGCGGTGTCTCTGGCGAAGGATATTCAGCGAATGTCCCGACGTCCTCCCGGCTAAAGCCGGTCCTACGGAATTGCGTGGAGCCTTTGAGAGGCGGGCTTGGTCTGGGCCTCATCCGTCAAACTAACCCCCAACATCCTCAGGCTCCAGCGCCTGCAGCCAGCGGCCTTCCGAGCGGCTCAAATGCTGGCGCATCGAGGTCTGCGCGCCGAGCACGTCTTTGTTGGCAACGGCGCGAAGAATCGCCTCGTGCTCAATCACCGCCGCCTCCCAGGTCGACCTATTCTCTGAATGCTTGCTGAGGTGAGCCGAAATCGGGTTATGTCGCTCATCGAACAGCGCAGTGATGATCCGCACCAGAGCCGAGTTGCCACTCATTTTGGCCAGGCGATGATGAAACTTGCGGTCGTCTTCCAGCGGCGGCACGCCATTGGCAATGCTTTCACGCATCGCGTCGATACAGTCCTGCAAATAACGGTAGTCACTTTTCTTGCCGTGCATACAAGCCAGAATCACACTCTCGCCTTCGATCAACGCACGGGCCTGCATCAGTTCTGAAGGGCTCTCGCCCAAGGTCACCGGCTTACTGGTGCCGTCCTTGTGGCTTGCGCGCACATAGACACCTGAGCCCATCTTGATTTCAACGGCGCCTTCGATTTCCAGCGCGATCAGCGCCTCGCGCAGCGAAGGTCGGGACACCCCCAGCAGCCGCGTCAGATCCCGTTCAGGGGGAAGCCGGGCACCGGTTTTGAAGTCCGCCTGCGCGATGTAGTTGCGCAATTGATCGGCAATTTTCTGGTACGGCTTTCGTTCAGCGGCGTTGATCGGTGAAACCATGGTTATGGCGTCCATCGGAAAGTTGGCGAAGGCTACCATAGCGACCGATAGCTTCGCCGTTGGTGAACGCGTCCATGCTTTGTGAACTCAAGCCGTCATCACATCACCGCGCCGATCTGCCATGGCAGGAACTCGTTATCACCCAGACCATTTTCTTCACTGCAGGTCTGCCGCCCGGAAGCAGTGTCGAGCATCAACTGGAACAACCTTTGGCCCGACTCAGCCACTGATTCCAGACCCTCGACAATCCCTCCGGCGTTGAAGTCCATATCCAGTTCCATGCGTTGAAACAACCCCGTATTGGTGGCGATCTTCAGGGACGGTGTGGGTTTGCAACCGTAAGTCGAACCCCGGCCGGTGGTGAAACAGATGAGGTTCGCGCCTCCTGCCACCTGGCCTGTCGCCGACACCGGGTCGTAGCCGGGCGTGTCCATGAACACTAACCCACGGGCTTCAATGGTTTCTGCGTACTGATAAACCCCCATCAAGCCGGTAGCACCTGCTTTGGCGACAGCCCCCAGAGACTTTTCCAGAATGGTAGTGATGCCACCGGCTTTATTGCCCGGCGAGGGATTGTTGTTCATGTCGCCGTCGTTGTGGCGCACGTAGGCTTCCCACCAGTGAATCCGCGCCATCAATTTCGCTGCAATGTCGGGGGAGGCGGCGCGGGCCGTGAGCAGGTGTTCAGCGCCATAGATTTCCGGGGTTTCCGAAAGAATCGCGGTGCCGCCTTGTTGCACCAACAGATCCACCGCCGCGCCCAGTGCCGGATTGGCGGTAATGCCCGAGTAACCGTCCGAGCCACCGCATTGCAAACCAACGCACAGATGACTGGCGAGGACGGTTGTGCGCTTGAAGCTGTTGATGACCGGCAACATCGCTTCTATATGAGCGATGCCGCGCTGCACGGTTTCCCGCGTGCCGCCCGCATCTTGAATGATCAGACTGGCCTTGAGCAGGGCCGAGCGATCGTCAAGCTCATCCAGCAACGGCGTCAGCTGGTTGACCTCACACCCCAAACCGATCAACAGCACACCGGCGAAGTTGGCATGATTGGCATAGCCACTCAGCGTCCGCTTGAGAATGTCGATGCCTTCACCTTTAGCCCCCATGCCGCAGCCGCTGCCGTGGGTGATAGCAACCACGCCGTCGACATTGGGGAAGTCCTTCAAACGTTCGGCAGAGAACGCATGAGCGATGTGTTTGCAGACCGTCGCAGAGCAATTGACGCTGGAAATAATACCGATGTAATTGCGCGTGCCGACCCGACCATCGTCACGCACGTAACCTTCGAATGTGACCGGTTCGTGGCTAAGGGACGTGGGCACATAAGCGTCCCGCACGCTGTATTCGGTACTGACTGTCGGCATCGCCAGGTTGTGGACATGGACATAGTCGCCGGGCTCGATACTTTGGGTGGCCTGGCCGATGGTCTGGCCATATTTGAGCACCTGTTGCCCGGTCGACACGCCGCGCAGGGCAATCTTGTGGCCGGACGGAATTGGCTGCCGGGCGATCAGCTCAATGCCGTCAGCGCTCAGCCTTTGGCCTTCGGCAATATCGCCACGGGCTACCGCTACATCATCTCCGGGTGACAAAACAAGCAAGGAGGGCAGGTTCATGGTGCGTCCTCTATAGGCGTTTTTCAGCACTCGATGATGGCTTTGACCACGCCCTGTTTCGGGTCGAGCAGTGTGGTGAACGACTCGGCGACATCCTTGAGTGTCAGCCGATGGGTGTTCAGCGCGGCATCTGGAATCAAACCGTTGCGCAAGCATTCCTCCACATAGTGGAAGTCTTCTTTGGTGGCGTTCCGGCTGCCCATCAAGGTGGCTTCACGTTTGTGAAACTCAGGGTCGGAGAAGGTGATGGAGTCCCGTACTACCGAAATCATCACGTAGGTGCCGCCGTGCGCGATGAATTCAAAGCCCCGTTCCATGGCCCGGGCATTGCCGGTGGCGTCGAACACGACGTCGAAAAAATCATCGCCGGTGAGGTCGGCCAGAGCCTGCTTGTCGCCTTCGCCGATTTGCACGGCCGCTTGAATGTTCAGGTGTTGGCTACAGAAGGCCAGACGGTCTTCGCGGGTATCCAGCACAGTGACCTTCGCGCCGCGCAGGCTGGCGAAGATCGCAGCGGCCATCCCGATAGGACCCGTACCGACCACCAGCACCTGCTTGTCCGCCTGCACATTCGAGCGACGTACCGCGTGAGCACCGATCGAGAGAAATTCGATCATTGCGGCCTGATCAAGTGAAACGCCTTCGGCCTTGTGGACGAAGGCCTGAGGAATGCTCAGGTATTCGGTAAAAGCCCCATCGCAGTGAACCCCCAGCACCTGAATTCGGGTGCAACAGTTGGTTTTGCCTTGGCGGCAAGCGATGCATGTCCCGCAGGAAAGGTACGGCATCACGTAAACCACATCGCCTACGGCCAGCTTGCTGTCGCTGTCGGCGTCTTCGACGACCCCGGAAAACTCATGGCCCATCACTCGTGGGTAATCGAGGTAAGGCTGGTTGCCGGTGAAGATATGCAGGTCGGTGCCGCAGACTCCGACGCGTTTGACGCGGATCAGGACTTCTCCGGTTTGCCTGAGCGGTTTATCGCGTTCGATAGCGGTTAACGAGCCGGGTTCGTTACAGATGACGGTCAGCATGCTGATGCTCCTTGTTGAGGGGAAGGGCACCGAGCGCGCTGCAGGCGGGATATCTACACATCAGGAGGCTCTCTTTGTTGATCTCTTTTTGTTGTAGTCGGGCAGGTGCCCGCTCGGATGATCACGCCTGAAAAACTACACGCCGGGAATTTTATTGGCAAGACCAATATTCATAATCATGAATTGGACCGACCAATTAAAATTTTTTAATTTGCCTGAGGGCTGCGGGCACTCGCTTGTGCAAACCGTGACCTGACCTTCATTATGCTTCGCGAGTAGTCACTATTTTGTGCGCAGTCAGATCGCCGGAGCGTTAATGAAGATCGTTATTGCACCTGATTCGTTTAAAGACAGCCTGAGTGCGGCCGGTGCTGCCCAGGCCATTGCACTGGGTCTGGCTGAAGTCTTTCCTTGCGCAGAACTTGTTCAATGCCCCATGGCCGATGGCGGTGAGGGCACCGTGGATGCGATCCTCGCAGTGCTCGACGGCGAACGACGTCAAACCGTCGTCAGCGGGCCACTGGGCACTGACGTGACTGCTCATTGGGGATGGTTGCCCAATTCGCGAACCGCAATCATCGAAATGGCTGAAGCCAGTGGTTTGCAGTTGGTGGCGGTGGACCAGCGCAATGCTTGCATCACGTCCACCTACGGGACTGGCCAATTGATTGTCGCAGCCCTTGATGCTGGCGCTGAGAAAGTCGTGTTGACCATCGGCGGCAGTGCAACCAATGACGGCGGGGCGGGCATGCTCACTGCATTGGGCGTGCAGTTTTATGATGAGCACGACTCTCCATTGGCCCCCGGAGGTCTGGCACTTGCCGGTCTGGCGCGTATCGACCTGAGCGCCATGGACCCCCGTTTGCAGTCCGTCAGCTTCGAAATCGCAGCCGATGTCGATAACCCGTTATGCGGACCACACGGCGCCTCATTCACCTTTGGCCGGCAAAAGGGCGCGAGCCCCGAGCAGATACAATCGCTGGATCACGCCTTGGTGCGTTATGCCGACCGTTGCGCTGCGGTCCTTGATCGCGATGTGCGAGACGAACCCGGTGCGGGCGCCGCTGGAGGCATGGGCTTTGCCGCGAAAGCGTTCTTGAAAGCGGGCTTCCGTCCAGGCGTTGAAGTCGTAGCCGAGCTGGTCGATCTGGCACAAAAAGTCCAGGGCGCGGATTTGGTGATAACCGGGGAGGGCAGTTGCGACTTCCAGACCCTGAGAGGCAAAACTCCCATGGGTGTGACCCGTGTCGCGCAGAAGAATGGCGTGCCGGTAGTCATCCTCGCTGGTACTTTAGGCGAAGGCTATGAAGCGCTATACGAGCATGGTATTGCCGCCGCGTTCTCGGTGGTTTCCGGCCCGATGGCCCTGTCAGAAGCCTGTGAAGATGCACCGCGTTTATTGCAGGAACGGGCGAGGGATGTGGCCCGGGTCTGGCAACTGGGACGAGCAAAACGTTAGTGTCTACCGGGAAGACGGCATTCCAGACGAAGATGATGTTGCGGATGCACTGGCCTCTTCCCGAATAAATTCGGTCCCACCGGCTCTTTGTGAACTCAGATAGTTACGTGTTGTTAGATGAGAGCCGCCGAAGGCAGCGAAAGCGTTCATCCTGAAACACCGCGATCGCAGCCTTCTGCAGTTCCTGCAAAGTAGGTGTTTTCCATACACACGACTGCCATTTGCGCCAGCGTGGTTCATCGGCGGCACTTGATTGGTGCGCGGGCCATTTTGCACAAGAAAAACTGATCGTTGCTGTGTAAAAAACCCGTTTGTCAGCCATAACGTGCCGACAGATCATTTCTTCATTGTTGATTAATGGAGAACATGATGAGTACGACGCAAAACACACCGGCGCTGTCTGACTCCGCACCTGTTGCCTCTTCAGCGCCCGTGGCTTCGGGCAAGAAGATGAGTCGCCTCGCGGCCGCCAGCACCATCGGCACGACACTGGAGTGGTATGACTTCACGGTCTATAACCTGATGGCAGCATTGGTCTTCAACGCGATCTTCTTCCCGTCGTTTGATCCGTTGACCGGCACCATTCTCGCGTTTTCGACTTACGCTGTTGGTTATATCTCCCGGCCTCTGGGGGGCATCGTGTTTGGCCATCTGGGCGATAAACTTGGCCGCCGGTTTGTGCTGGTTACCACGCTGGTATTGATGGGTGTCGCAACCGGGCTTATGGGCCTGTTGCCGACCTACGCTGCATTGGGTATCTGGAGTCCGATTCTGCTGGTGGCGTTGCGCTTCGTGCAGGGCGCGGCGATTGGCGGCGAATGGGCGGGCGCGGTTTTGCTGTCCATGGAGCACGGTGCGCAGCATCAGCGCGGTCGTAACGCCTCGTTCACTCAGGTAGGCCCTTCCTGCGGTACGTTGCTGGGCACGGGTTTCATCGCGCTGGTTTCCTGGGGGCTGAGCCCTGAAGACTTCCAGTCGTGGGGCTGGCGCATTCCGTTTCTGTCCAGCGTCGCGCTGGTGATCTTCGGTCTTTGGTTGCGTCGCGGCGTTGAGGAAACCCCGGTGTTCAAGGAAATCGAGGCACACAACGCAACTGCGAAAACCCCGATCAAGGAAGTCTTCAGCAATCACTGGCGTCGGTTATTACTCGCGGGCGGCGCACGTGTGGGTTCGGATGTGCTTTATGCACTGGTCGTGGTGTTCACCCTGACGTATGTAACTACCGTCTTGCACTTGCCAAGGCCTTTGGCACTCACCGCGACGATGATCGGCGCGGGGCTAAACGCGATCTGTGTGCCGCTGTTCGGAATTCTCTCGGACAAGATCGGCCGCAAACCGGTTTACATCGGCGGCGCGCTGTGTGCGATGGTCTGGGCGTTTGTGTTCTTCAAACTCATGGACACCGCTCAGCCGCTGTCGATTTGCATCGCTGTAGTAGTGGGTCTTGTTATTCACGCCGCGATGTATGGCCCGCAAGCCGCTTTCGTTACCGAGCAGTTCCCGACTCGGGTGCGTTATGCAGGTTCGTCGCTGGCTTATACGTTGGCGGGGATTATCGGCGGTGGTTTTGCGCCGCTGATTGTTGCCTCGTTGTATAAATCCTATGGTTCGACACTGGCTGTTTCGTTGTACGTGTGCGCAGCGTTGAGTATTACTTTGATCGCGCTGATCTGTGCCAGGGAGACAGCGGGCAAGCCGTTGGAGAAATAGTTTGTAGTGGGATCAGAATAAAAAAAGCCCCCGACCTAATGGAACGGGGGCTTCTTTATGGGCGGTAGCGCGATCAACCGCAACCCTTTGTGGGCCCAGATCCCACAGCTCATTTCGTACGGCTGACTTTCACATCCTTGAACAGAAAGAACACCAACACGGCAGCAAGAATCTCCAGTGCCGCTACGAAATAGAGGCCCGCCGCAAGGCTGCCGGTGAGTGTGCGCAGCCAACCAATCATGTAAGGCGCGATGAAGCCTGCGAGGTTACCGATGCAATTGATCAGTGCGATGCCGCCCGCTGCCGCAGTACCCGCGAGGAAGGCGCCAGGGATTGACCAGAAAACCGGGAAGGCAGCAAGAATCCCGGCTGCTGCAATGGTCAGGGCGATCAAGGCCATGGTTGCATTGCCCAGGCACAGACCGGTTGCGATCAAACCCAGTCCTGCGAGCAAGGCTGCCATTGAGCAGTGAATACGACGTTCGGCGGTTTTATCGGAATGGTGACCATTCCACAGCATGGCCAGAGTGCCCACGATAAAAGGAATCGCTGCCAGCAAACCGATGCTCATGGTGTCGTTTACACCCAGTGACTTGATCACCGAAGGCGTCCAGAACGCGATGGTGGCGTTCCCCGAAACGATGCAGAAATACACCAGCGTACACAGCCAGACTTTGGGGTTGCGAACCAGGGCTTTCAGGTCGCTGTGTTTTTCCGGCTCTGCATCTTCCTTGGCAATCACCGCGCTGACCATCTGCTGTTCGGCAGGGCTCAACCATTTGGCATTAACGGGTTTCTCCGGCAGATAGCGCAGCACGGCAAAACCTGCCAGCACCGAAGGAACGCCTTCGATGATAAACAGCCACTGCCAGTTCGCCAGGCTCCCGACGCCCACCATGCGACTCATGATAAAACCGGCAATCGGGCCGCCAACCACGCCGGCAATGGCGAACGAGGTCATGAACATACCGTTGATGCGTGCCCGTTGCGCGGCAGGAAACCAGTAGGTGAGGTACAGCACGACGCCTGGAAAGAACCCGGCCTCAAACACGCCAAGCAGAAACCGCAAAATGTAGAACGACATCGGACTTGAGACGTAGGCCATGGCCATTGACGTCAGGCCCCAGAGGATCGTGATCCTGGCGAGCGTGCGACGAGCACCGATCTTTTCCAGCAGGAGGTTACTGGGCACCTCGAACAGAAAATAACCGATGAAGAAGATACCTGCGCCGAGTCCGTAGACCGCTTCGCTGAAGCCCAGGTCGTCGAGCATCGCCAGTTTGGCAAAGCCGACGTTGACCCGGTCGATCCAGGCCAGCACGAACAGGAACACCAGAAACGGCAACAGACGCCAGGCGATCTTGCGATAGGTCGCGGCAGTTGCGGCCTGATCAGGCACGACGTCAGTAGCGCCGCCGGTCAGGGAGGGATTGTGGTTCATGTTGCATCTCCATCGATCAAGAGATGGCAGCCTGAAAGCGGCCGCCATAGCGGTTCGCTCGCGGCAAAGGCCACGAGCGCAACGACAATCACGCTCAGGTTTACGGTTTGCGCAGCAGGGCTTCGACACTGCGGGCGATTTGCAGTACCCGGGCGTCCTGACCCTTCAGACCGGCAATGGACAAGCCCACCGGTAATTCACCAGACACATGGCAGGGCAGGCTGATTGCGCAGCCGTCCAGGAAATTGATCACGCTGGTGTTGCGCAGAACCAGGCCGTTGGTGGCGAAGAAATGCGCGTCGTCCTGCTCCAGCGGTGCCAACTCTGGCGGGACCACGGCAACGCTCGGCATCAGCCAGGCATCGGCATCGCCCAGTCGTTGGGTGGCGAGGGCAATCATGGTCTGACGCTGGGCGAGCAGATGCAGGTAATCAGCGGCACTCAACGCTTCACCCCGACGAATACGCTGTGCCACGCGTGGATCGTAGTCAGCTGCTTGCTCACCACTCAGCCAGCCCTGATGCAAATACCAGGCTTCTGCAGCCGTCAGGCCACCCGCAGCATTGATCTTTGGCAGCTCGTGCAACTCGGGGAAGTCAAACCAACGAATCGATGCACCCGCGTCAGTCAGGCGTTGCACGCTGCGCTCGAAAGCGGCTGCGACGGTCGCATCAACATTGTCCATGACAAAGTCCCGCGTCACCGCAAGACGCAGGCCTTTAAGTGAGGCCGGCCGCGTATCAAAAGTTTCGCCTGACAAAACGCTGTCCAGCAGGATGCTGTCGTCGACGTTGGCAGTCAGCGCGCCGATGGAGTCCAGGCTGGTCGCGAGTGGGAATGCGCCTTGGGCAGACACGCGGCTGGCAGTAGGTTTAAAACCAACCAATGCGCAGAACGCTGCCGGAATGCGCAGAGAACCACCTGTGTCCGTACCCAATCCGGCCACCGCCATCCCTTCGGCAACGCTCACCGCTGCGCCAGAACTGGAGCCGCCCGCAATGCGTCCGGTCGCTGCCGGGCTGGTCGGAGAGCCAAAGTGCGGGTTCAGGCCAAGGCCAGAGAAGGCAAACTCACTCATGTTGGTACGGCCCAGCAGGATCGCGCCCGCAGCTTTCAGGCGCGCAACAACAGGCGCATCCATTTCAGCAGGCGCGTTACCGGCCAGCACTTTGGAACCAGCGGCCGTGACCTGTCCCGTCACGTCGAACAGGTCCTTTATCGAAACCGGCAGGCCCGCCAACGGGGAGGGCACATAGCCTGCTGCACGGGCCAGGTCGCTGGCACGTGCAGCTTGTAAAGCACTTTCAGCATCCACCGACAGGTATGCATTGCCGCCTTCCGCTCGGTGCGCACTGATACGCTCCAGCGCTGCAGTGACCAAGGCCTCGCTGGTGGTCGCGCCGCTGGCGAGATCCTCGGCAAGCTCTTTGATTGGCTTCATCTGCATCACTCCGCGACTGGCAACGGTTCTACGCTGTAGGCATGGCGCAGGCTGCGATCGAGCACCGGGTCGAACAATTCCATCTCGAACGCTTCGCCATAACCCAACTCGCCAATGACCGGCTGGGTGCCGCAGAACATCGCGGTGCCTTGTGCGAGGCTGGCACTGTCGTTGAGTTTGGCCAGGAGCGTGTCGGGTGCCAGCAGGCTGGTAACCGGGCCTTCCTGATAAAGGCTGCGAACACCATCGCGGGTGCGCCAGGTGCGCATCACCAGTTGATCCCAGTGGCCCTGGACTTCATCGAAACGCCAGGCTGTGGCGGCAATCGGTTTGTCGCACATTTGCTTGGAAACGGTCACGTCGAAGGCTTCGACCTTGCGGTCGGTGTGGTCAGAGCCGAGGCCGACCAGCAAGCCGATGCTGCTTGGGATCAACACAAACTCGGTTTCCCCGGACGAGTCCTTGCCTGGCACCTGAATGCTTTCGTCCGGGTTCAGCAGGCTTGCGGCAACCCGATAGAAACAGGGGATCGTCGTTGGACGACGGACCCCAAGGGCTTCCAGCTCGGCAATATGGTGCTCCACGGCAGCACTGTTACGGCCAGCCCAGCCAGCGATGATCAGGTGATCGATTTCTACGACTACTGCGCCGTGGTTGGCGACCTGGAGAGTTAGCTGAGTCAATGCGGTGTCCTCGTTACGGATAAGAAGAAAGTCAGTGATTTGTGAAGTTACACTGATATATCACAGGATTATCAACACGCAATTGATATGCCAGACACCGTGGGACGAGGTAAAAAACCATTTTTATCAAAGAGTTATATGGATGATAAAAGTCGTGACAGAACGTACGAAATGGCCATGTGTTACCAAAACGCACCACTTTTGGGCGGACGATGCGTTCTGACGGCGCGTTTTCGTTACCGGATTGGGGAGAGGGGAAAGCGACAATCCAGACGATATGAAATACAGTGATATATCAGCAGCGCCCCATGAGGATTTCCGGATTGCCCGATTCAACTGACCTGCCCACCGCCGATCTCGTTGGCAAACCCGCTGCCAAGAGTGGTGCAAGCCTGCGCGAGCTGGCGTATGTACAGATCAAGCAACGCATCATTTCCTGCCAGCTACGTCCCGGTGAAGCCATCAACGAGGCGCAATTGACCCAGATGCTTGGGCTGGGCCGGACGCCGGTGCATCAGGCGCTGCACCGTCTGGAAATGGAAGGCATGGTGACCATCCTGCCGCGCAAGGGCGTGATGGTGACGCCTATCTCATTGAACGACATTCTCGACATGATCGAAGTGCGCAGAACCAATGAGGAGCTGTGCGTGAAGCTCGCCGTCGAGCGTGCTCAGGAAGATGACTTCATCCACATGCGCGAAATCATCGGGCGCACACAGCCGCTGCTGGAGCGCCGGGATGTGAAGGGTCTGATGGAAGTTGATCTGCAGTTTCACCTGGCCATTTCCGCCGCTGCGCGCAATCGGGTACTGGCTGAACTGCTCCGTACGTTGCATGAAAAGCAGGCGCGCTTCTGGTTTCTGACATTGTCCGAAATGCACCACAGTGAGCGCATCTACGATGAGCACTTACAGATACTCACCGCGATGGAGAATCGCGACAGCGCGGCCGCCATCAAGGCCATTCGTCACCACATCGATGACTTCCGCAGAGCCATCATGCGTACTCTTTAAGAGCGCTCGGCAACCCCTGCCTTTGAAAATTCTGGCGTACAACTTGCGTGTGGATCCTGCTTGCTGACGCTCTTTGCGTAAGTCGATCCATCATTTCTGTACAGGCTGTTACGCATGAACCTGAAGTTTCTGGAAACCTTTGTCTGGGTGGCAAGGCTGAAAAGCTTTCGCCTGACTGCGGAGAAAATGTTCACCACCCAGGCTTCCATCTCCAATCGCATTGCCGCGCTGGAGGATGAGCTCGGCGCCAAATTGTTCTTGCGTGACTCCAAACGTGTGTCGCTGACGCCTGAAGGTGAGCGCGTGCTCAACTATGCCGAACAGATGATCGACACGATGCATGCGCTCCAGCAGTCCATCAGCGCCACCAGCGATCTCAAAGGCTGTATACGACTCGGGGTAATGGATACGGTCATCCATACGTGGTTGAGCCCGTTCATATCGACGTTGATGGAGTGTTACCCAGCGGTTGAAATCGAGCTGACTGTCGACACATCAATCAACCTGTGTGACCAATTGCAGAAGGGCTATCTCGACCTGATCGTGCAGACCGACATGGTGCGCAGTGATGCGGTCCGCAACCAGCATCTGGCCGTATTGCCGGTTGAGTGGATTGTGCAAGCCGGGTCCATCTACCAGCGCAGTTACACGTCTATCGACGAACTGGCTGCCGAACGCATCATCACCTTTTCCCGCAACTCCCGTCCGCATCAGGACATTCTTAATTTGCTGCACGCAGACGGTGTGGACAGCCCGCGAATCAGTTGCGTCAACTCCGTAGCCGCCATGACCCTGCTGGTGAGCGACGGCTTTGGCATCGGTGCGCTGCCGGCTGCTCTGGTCAGTAAGGAGCTGGCGGAGGGCAAACTCTTCATTCTGGAAAACGTGACGCGGCCTCAACCGCTGGACATCATCGCCTGCTGGCGCGCCGGGGTCGGTCTGGAGCTGACTGAGCAAGTGGTCAGCATCGCCCGCCATGCTCTGGAGCAATATGCCAGGCAGATGGGGCCGGAAATGGTGGTTCTCAGCGTAAGCGGCGCACAGGTTTGAAGTGTCCTCATTAGCAACGCCGAGTACCCCCAAGAACATGTAACAATGCCGCACGTTTAAACCCGGGTGCGTTAAAGGAAAATGCACGGCCGTCCGGGATGGAATCCTTCATAGAAGACCACACCACACATGAAAGCACTGCCCCTATTGGCCACGATGGCCCTGTTGACACTGTCTTTGAACGGATGTAGCCCGGTCGCGAACGGGGTTCGAATGCGCGAGCCTATGCACCTCACTTTGCGCGTGGTCGGTGACAACGGCGAACCGCTTGCCAACACGTCAGTAAAAATCCACCAG
The DNA here is from genome assembly GCF_002699985.1 of Pseudomonas sp. ICMP 561. Lineage (GTDB taxonomy): Bacteria > Pseudomonadota > Gammaproteobacteria > Pseudomonadales > Pseudomonadaceae > Aquipseudomonas > Aquipseudomonas quasicaspiana. Next base: position 132,447 of record NZ_LKBT01000070.1, read on the forward strand.
ATCGTACTCGGCGCCGACAGATTTTTCTGCATGGGCAGCATAGGGGTACCCGGCTATGGTGGAGGGGGTTGCGGGGGAGGCCAGATAAGAGTCCCTGTTTACAAAGGTGAATTTCCTGCTAGCGGATCACTCGACTTCACCCTTGAGTATGGGGGCAAGCTGTATATCGAGGTGGCGGAGTCATGCGACAACACGGCCCCCAACGCCATGCGTCGGTATTTCAGGCGCGAGATGGCCACCTGGCTAGTCAAGGATGGGGAGACCATCACGGCGGCTCCCCTTGTTGTTAAGGAAGGTTTTTCGTACTACACCCGATACGAACCGTGCACGACCCGCAAGCCTTCCCTTGAAAACTGGGACGATCATTATTACAGCGCACTAAAGCGGCGGTCATAAGCTCTGCGCTCCTGAAGGGGCTGCGTGTTAAATCAATGGTTGAGGCATGCTAGCTCGATGGGTTCTCCAACTTGCTGGCAAAGCCGATGTTCAACTCATAGTGTTCTGCGACGTCCACAACCCTGCGGCTGCTTGTCTCCAGCGATCCCTCTTGCGTCCACAAGAAAGGATAGAACGTCATGCATTGATCCGCGTTCATCTTCTCCAGGTCCTCTTGCCATGTCGGCCACTTGAGGTCTTTGTAGAACATGAGCATCTGGTCGCTGAGTGCCCATTCCAGAAAGTCTGTATAGCCAATTTCCAATGGCTCCCATTCCAGAGTGTCCGGTGCCCAGTAATACATTGAGCCAACGTCTTCTCCGAAACGTCCGCCATTGATTGAAAAGAAACCGCCTGCCGCGTCGTCAGCCACCAACAGATGACCACCACCGTCGTGCAGATGGGTCCAGTCAAGGATGTTTCTGGACAGCTGCTCGTGTCCCGATCCCAGAAAACGTAGCCAGCCTCCATCAACGAGGATGCCTCCGGTTTCGTAGGCAACCGCGCCTAAAGTTGATCGCGTAGTGACCTGGAGCCCCAGCAATACTCTGGCGTTTTCCTCTGAGGGAGGCAGCAACTGGCAGCTTCGTTGCGCATTGCTCAGCAGCTCCTTTAACAAGGGCAGGGCAGGTTCATCGTGTTCGATCAGATCTTCAAGGTGCTTCATTTAACCGGTCCTCGGGGAAAGTCTCCTTATGGTACCGGCATGCGCGTCAAAGTTAAGCATTTGATGGGCGCACCTTGCCTCGGGTCAAACATCGGACGTGCAGGAGTGAGCGTGCTCGCGATTACGTCAGGCCAGACGTTAATTTCTCAATAGGTCTAACGTTATCGCGAGCAAGCTCACTCCTACAAAGTCCAGTTTGCTTCGCGACAGCGTGGTGTCATTGACACAGCGAAACGGGTGACCAGTAACTGCCCCGGTTTTCAGGGCACCGCGCTGTCTCGCAGCAAACATAGGGCCTGTAGGAGCTGCCGAAGGCTGCGATCGCGGTGTGTCAGGAGAAACGCTTCGCAGCCTTCGGCAGCTCCTGCAGAAGATGCATTTCAATCCAGCTGATAAGAAACTTGCGGCCTCAAACTTGATGGCGGCGCCAGCTCGACGGTGCGGCAGTAATCCATGAACAGTCGGGTCGCGCGGGATGGCTGGTTATTGCGCAGATACGCCATTACCAGGGTCGAGGCAGGCATGTCATCTTCGATATCAAGCTGCGCCAGAAGCTCACCGTCGTAGGTCATGTTGGTGCAAGGCCGCGTGACCAGTACCGAAAAGCCCAGCCCCTGGCCGACCATGCAGCGCACCATTTCAATCGAAGGAGAGCTGTAAGCCACCACGGGCGCGTAACCTTTCTCGGTAAAGATATCCATGAAGTAGGTTCTGCTGGGTACGGCGTCCAGCAGGATCATGGGCTCCTGGCTCAATTCGCGCAGTGTCACCGTTTTCTGTTGAGCAAGGGGGTGCCCGGCTGGCAGTAACGCATAGGGTTTGTGTGGGGCGTTCAATGCTTCTTTGTGGATCGTCGCACCCAATTCCAGATCGTAAAGAAAGGCCAGGTCGAAACGGCCGCGATGCAGCCCGTGCATCAACTCATGTTGCTCCCCGTCGCAGAGCTGAATGGTGACGTCAGGGTAGAGCTGCTTGAAACCTGCGACAAGCCTGGGCATATACAGCGGCGCGGCTGATTCAAAACAGCCCAGTGCGATAGTGCCCGATACATTCTTGCTCTCGGCGCGAGAGTCTTGTTCCAGTTCTTCCGAGAGCCGTAATAACTCTTTAGCTTTTTCGTACACCTTTCCGCCACCAGACGTCAGAGAAACGCCTTGCGCGTGGTGCCGTACAAACAGTGGCTGATTAAACGCCTCTTCCAGATTTTTTATGGCCACGGAAATAGAAGGTTGGGAGATATGCAGTTGTCGTGACGCCTCGGCAATGCTGTCCATTTCAACGGCGGTGACGAAGTACTTGAGCTGTTTCAACGTGAAGTGAGTCACTGATTACCTCGTCAGTACACGGGCCATGATCGGAGTCGTCTGAATAGCTTTTGCCTATGCTTAGCGAGGAGCATGCCAGCTGCCAGAATTCCTGGTTATTCGGTTGCTCAACCGATAGCTGATCTTTTTATCAGCGATTAGCGCGTGCCGACCAACTTAATCCATTGGCCTACACGGCCCGCAGGCTGTGGGTTTCGCACTGAAAGTGAGCGAATCAAGGCAGGTTAAACAGTGATCGCCCTAAAAATGTGCGCGATGTTCTGCGCAAGGTGAATAGTTTCGCCATCCGGCTGCATTGGATATCTCTTCCGCCTGGTCTGCTTAGGATTTTCCTACGCTATGAGCCAAAACTTACTATTGGGTCGTTCGACAAAACTTCGCTCATGATGGCTTCAGAAGGGAGAGCGGGGCAGCGCTCAGCATTCAACTTCGGTTGCATATCCCCGCCACTGTTTAATTAGCCGAGCGAGCCAACGATGACGTTTGACTGGAAATACATGTTCAGCCTGTTCAGCGATACCGAGTTCTGGATGGCAACGTGGACCGTCATACAGCTTAGTACATTGACTTGGCTGATCAGCATTGTTCTGGGCTTCGTTGTGGCGCTGGCCAAACAATCTTCCAACCCGCTGATCAACTTGCCTGCCCGTGGCTATATCTGGTTGTTTCGTAGCGTGCCGTTGCTGGTTCTGCTGATATTTGTCTACAACCTGCCACAGGCGCTGCCCGCTACATCCGCCGTGTTGGCCAACCCGTTCTGGGCAGGTTTGATTGCCCTGGTGCTGTGTGAAACCGCTTACGTCGCGGAAATTCATCGCGGCGGTCTGTTGTCGATTGCCAAAGGGCAAAGTGAAGCGGCAAGAGCATTGGGGTTGCGCTTTGTCGGTACGCAATGGCGGATTGTGATCCCGCAGGCGCTGCGGGTGGCTTTACCGTCGCTGACCAACGAATACATTTCAATTGTAAAACTCAGCTCGCTGGTGTCGGTGATCTCGCTGACCGAAATCCTGATGGTCGGGCAGCGCCTGTATTCACAGAACTTTCTGGTCATGGAAACCATGGCGGCAGTCGCGTTTTATTACGTGTTGATCGTTACCGTGTTCGACTTTTTGCTCAAGCGGCTGGAGCGATATCTGGATGTCACCCAGCGCAAAGTGGTGCGTGAGCCTGACGCTGAAATGCTCAAACTCGCCACTCAGGAGCGCGCCGTAATAGCCCGTCCTGCCTCCGATTGCACAGGCCCGGCACTTCAGGCCACGAAATTGCACAAGGCCTACAACGATATCGAAGTGCTGGGCGCTGTCAGCCTGCAAATTCATACTGGCGAAGTGGTGTCTGTAATCGGGCCGTCCGGCTCGGGCAAGACCACTTTGATTCGTCTGCTCAACGGCCTTGAGCAAATCGATAACGGCGATATCAGGATCAACGGCCAGCCGTTCATTCACCTCGTCCGTCAGGGGGCGCAACCGCCGCGCTATGTCGAGCATACGGAGCATCGAATGAACATCGGCATGGTGTTCCAGAGCTTCAATCTGTTTCCGCACCTGACTGTGCTCAATAACTTGCTGCTGGCGCCGCGTTACCACCGTCTCGCTTCAGCACAGGAACTCAAACAGCAGGCATACGAGCTGCTGCATAAGGTCGGCATGCTGGAGCACGCCTGGAAATATCCGCATCAGTTGTCCGGCGGGCAACAGCAGCGCGTAGCGATTGCTCGTGCATTGATGATGCGTCCGCAAATCATGCTGTTCGATGAGCCGACATCAGCCCTCGATCCGGAGAAGGTCAACGAGGTGCTACAGGTGATCGAAACACTGGCGAAAGAGGGCATCACCATGGTCATCGTGACCCATGAGATGAACTTCGCCTTCAAGGTCTCTGACCGAATCGTATTCATGGAGAAGGGCCGGGTGGTCTGCGATGACAGCCCGCAGGCACTGCGCGATGGACAGCACCCGCGAGTGGAAGCTTTTCTGAAAGATGTTTCGTTGGCTTGAAACCTTAACGCTTGTTTGCAGGGGAGAAGAACATGATCGAGCAATGGCAGATCGACCAGTTTCACGCGCAGGGTTTTCTGGTCGTGGAGGACGTGCTGGCAGCCGACGAAGTGGCGGCGCTGCAGCACGACTTCGACCAGTGGGTGGAAGACAGCCGCACTCAAAACTGCGCCTGGGGGCAGACGCTAGATGGTCGGCCGCGATTTGATATTGAAGGCGACCATCGCCCGGATCATCCGTCATTGCGCCGCGTGACCTCGCCAACGGAAATCTCAAAGGCTTACCAACAGGCTGCTTTTCAGTCGCGCATGGCAACTATTGCTGCGCAGTTGATCGGCGGCAACGGCACACGCTTTCATCACAGCAAAATCAACTCAAAATTGCCGCACACCGCCACCCAGGTGAAGTGGCATCAGGATTTTCTGTTTACGCCGCACAGCAACGACGACTTGGTCACTGCATTGCTGATGGTCAGTGAGGTGACGCCCGAAAATGGCCCGCTGAATGTGGCACCGGGCAGCCATAAGGGCGAGCTTTGGTCGCATTGGCAGAACGGGCGTTTCACTGGTGCTGTGGAAGACGCAGTTGTTGAAGCGCACTGCCAGCAACCGGTGGCCTGTTACGGACCTTCGGGTTCGGTGTGCTTCATGCACACCCGCTTGTTGCACGCCTCAAGCCCGAATGAAACCGAATTCCCGCGTACGTTATTCATCAGCGTATACGCCGCCGAAGATGCGTTGCCCTTCGGGGAAAACCCGCTGCCCAGCGAACACACTGGTTTGATGGTCGCGGGACATGAAAGCGGTCTGGTCCGCAGCACCGCGAACCAGATCCGTCTGCCGCAGAAACCCAAGGGGGCTTCGTTTTTTGTGCAGCAGGCCGGAAACGACATGGCCACTGCCTGAGACCTGAACAGCAATTGCCTGAACCTTACTGACTCCACGAGGAATACTTATGAAGCTATCCCGTCTGTTCGTTCGTCCCGCTGCGATGGTTGTATTAGGCGCTGCGGTTGCCATGGCGTCATCAATGGCCTCGGCCTTCCAGCAGCCAGGCAAGATCATTGCCGGTTCCGACATGACGTTCTATCCGTATGAGTACATGGACAAAAACCAGCCGGCAGGCTTCGACATCGAGTTCCTGGATGGCCTGGCGAAGGTCATGGGGATGAAGGCCGAGAATCTCGACACCCGTTTCCCTAACCTGATCGGCGGGTTGCAGGGCGGCCGGTTTGATATCACCAACTCGTCGATGTACATCACTGCTGAACGCCTGAAAGTCATCGACATGATTCCTTACCTGAAAAGCGGAGAGTCGATTCTGGCGGTCAAGGGCAGCGCGTATCAGCCAAAGACCCCGGAAGACTTTTGTGGCCACAAGATCGGCTCCATGGCCGCGACGTCCTGGCTACAACAACTGCAGAAACTCTCTACGGATTACTGCGTGAAGAACGGCCTGCCGCCTATCGCGATCAGTGAATACGGGACTGATCCGCAAACCACCCAGGCCATGCTCGCGCATGCGGTTGAAGCGCAGATCACTGACGCTGCTGTGGCGCGGGGCGTGGTTGAAAAGCTCGGTAACCGGGTGGTGATTTCATCCGAAACCCTGATCTATCCGGTGCTCAACGGCTTCGGCGTGAAGAAAGGCAACGATGTCGTCCGCAATGCGTTGATCGAAGGGCTCGAGAAGTACAGCAAGACGCCGGAATACAAGGCTTTGCTGGACAAGTACAAGTTCCAGGCACCGACGGCGGATGACATCGCGGCGCTGATGCCCAAGCCCTAAAAGCGTTTGTCGTTAAAAAAACACGGACCTGGTAGGAGCCAACTTGTTGGCGAGACGTCGGGCCTGCATAGCCTGATGATCCGCCTCGCCAACAAGTTGGCTCCTACCGGGGATGTATTTCAACCCGATGATTTATGCGTTGTAGGCAGGAGTATTTTAAACATGGCCCTTAACTTCGAGGAACAGACGCGTCTGGATCTGGCCGCGACCTTTCGCATCATCGCGCACTTGGGCATGCATGAGGCGGTGGCCAACCATTTCAGCGCGGCGATTTCAGCTGACGGAAAGCAGTTCCTGCTGAACCCGAAGTGGAAACATTTCTCGCGCTTGCGTGCCAGTGATCTGCTGTTGCTCGATGCCGATGATCAAGACGCCGCGCAAAGACCGGATGTGGATACAACGGCGTGGTCCATCCATGGGCAAATGCACCAGCGTCTGCCTGAAGCACGGGTGGTTCTGCATCTGCACCCGGTCTACACCACAGCGGTGGCGTGCCTGGCAAAGCCGCATATTCCCGCGATTGATCAGAATACGGCGCGCTACTTCAACCGGGTTGCGATAGATGAGCTTTACGGCGGCATGGCTGACACCACTGCTGAAGGGGCTCGGCTGGTCGGTCTGCTGGACGGCAAAAGTCGTCTATTGATGGGTAACCATGGCGTGATGGTGACCGCTCCAACGGTAGGTGAAGCATTCGACGATATCTGGACCCTGGAAAGGTCCTGCCAGATTCTGGTGACTGCCTGGTCCACGGGGCAGCCTTTGAAGACGCTGCCGGACGATGTCGCTGAAAAAACAGCGCGCGACTGGGAAAAGATCACTGATTTTTCGCAGCAGCATTTTGAAGAAATGAAGTGGCTGATGCTTCAGGCGGACCCTTCACTGGCCGACTGATCCGAACACGTTACTGACTGTATACGCGTCTGAAGATGCCGTAGGGCTTGTTGCGCCTGCGCGCTGACATTTTCGTTATTTTTTACTGCGTCAACCCGTCACAAAGGGCGTGTTGAAGGATGCCAGGATGACTGAACACATCACAGAAATTGACACGCTCGTCGTGGGTGCAGGGCAGGCCGGTGTGGCCATGAGTGAACACCTGAGCCGACTGGGCATTGGGCACCTTGTGCTGGAAAAACACCGGGTTGCCGAAGCGTGGCGCAGCGGTCGATGGGATTCGCTGGTCGCCAATGGACCGGCCTGGCATGACCGGTTTCCGGGTCTCGAATTCGATATGGACCCGGACGGATTTGCCGGTAAAGAACAGGTCGCCGACTACTTCGAACGCTACGCACGTAAATTCAACGCGCCGATCAAGACCGGTGTCGAGGTGAAGCGGGTGACCCGCAATGTCGAGCGAGCAGGCTTTACTGTGGAGACGAGTGCTGGCACCTACGTGGTCAATCACCTGGTGTCTGCGACCGGCCCGTTTCAGAAACCTGTCATTCCATCGATTGCGCCCGGGGATGACGCGTTGCATCAGATCCACTCGGCGCAGTACTTCAACCCTCAGCAATTGCCTGACGGCGCGGTTCTGGTGGTTGGAGCCGGTTCGTCCGGTGTACAGATCGCCGATGAATTGCAGCGCTCCGGCCGTCAGGTCTACTTGTCGGTAGGTCCTCATGATCGTCCACCGCGAGCCTACCGTGGTCGTGACTTCTGCTGGTGGCTTGGCGTTCTCGGGCTGTGGGACAGCGAGACCATGCAGCCTGGAAAAGAGCACGTGACCATTGCCGTCAGTGGCGCGCGAGGCGGCCATACCGTTGACTTCCGCCGGCTGGCGCAAGCGGGCATGACACTGGTCGGCCTGACTGAAAGCTTTGCCGAGGGCAAGGTGCGTTTCCAGAATGACCTCGTCGAAAATCTCGACCGCGGTGACGAGAACTACCTGTCACTACTCGATGCCGCCGATGCGTATGCCCGTCGAAATGGTCTGGATTTACCGCTGGAGCCAGCGGCCCGCGAACGTGTGGCGGATGCCGCCTGTATCACTGATCCGTTGCGTGAGCTGGACCTGGCTGCAGCCGGTGTCCGTTCCATCATCTGGGCCACGGGTTATTCCCAGGACTACAGCTGGTTGCAGGTCGATGCTTTCGACGCCAAGGGCAAACCAATTCATCAGCGTGGGGTGTCCAGAGAGCAAGGTCTGTATTTCGTAGGTCTGCCGTGGCTGTCGCGACGCGGTTCGGCGTTTATCTGGGGTGTGTGGCATGACGCCAAACATGTCGCTGATCAGATCGCCACCCAGCACAAGTACCGGTCGTATGACCAAGGCAAGCGCGCATCCCCCGCAGTCCGGTTGCGCAACGTTTAAACGTTGATCGTCTTTGATTGGGCGTAACTCGCCCCAGTGTTCACAGGAGATTTACATGGCTACCCCGACCCACACCCGTATTCGCATGTTCAATACCAAAGATACTTACCCGAACCAGAGTCTGGACAACGACCTGTGTCAGGCAGTGCGTGCCGGCAATACCGTGTACGTACGGGGTCAGGTCGGCACCGACTTCGATGGCAATCTGGTCGGCCTTGGTGATCCCGGCGCTCAAGCGCATCAGGCCATGAAGAACGTCAAACAACTGCTGGAGGAGGCGGGCAGCGATTTGTCGCACATCGTCAAGACCACCACCTACATCATCGACCCGCGTTATCGCGAGCCGGTTTATCACGAAGTGGGCAAGTGGCTTAAAGGGGTATTCCCCATTTCCACCGGGCTGGTGGTCTCTGCTTTGGGTCAGCCGCAGTGGTTGATGGAAATCGACGTGATCGCTGTCATTCCCGATTAAGGACTTTCGTCATGACATTTTCCATTGCTGCACGTTGCGCCAAAACAGGCCAGTTGGGTATCGCCATCAGTTCCTCAAGCATCGCCGTGGGTGCACGTTGCCCCTGGCTGCGCGCCGGGGTTGGGGCGGTGTCTTCGCAAAACATCACGCTGCCAGCGCTGGGGCCGCAAGCCCTGGACCTGATAGAGCAGGGTGCGCCACCCGCACAGGCGCTTGAACAGCTATGGGCGGATCAAACGTTCAGTGAGTATCGGCAGATCACTGCGATTGATTACCTTGGACGCGTTGCGCATTTCAGCGGCAGCAAAACCCTTGGGATTCACAATGCCGTCAGCGGGGAACAGTGCGTCGCAGCTGGCAACATGCTGGCTAACCCCGAAGTGATCAGCGCGATGGTCCAGGCTTTTGAGCAGGCCTCAGGTCACCTCGCCGAGCGTTTGCTGCAAGCCATGCATGCAGGGCAGGCGGCGGGCGGAGAAGCCGGGCCCGTGCATTCAGCAGCACTGAAAGTGGTGGCCGATCTGCCTTGGCCGATTGTTGATTTACGAGTGGATTGGGCTGAGCACAACCCGATCAACGTGCTGGATGGCTTGTGGCAAGCCTATCAGCCACAGATGCAGGATTATCTCGACCGTGCGCTAAACCCCGCCGGAGCACCAAGCTATGGCGTACCGGGAGATGACCGATGAGCGCCAGCCGCGAGCTGTTGGCTCGTCTGGTTGCGTTCGACACCACCAGCCGCGAGTCGAATCTGGCGCTAATCGAATTTGTGCGTGAATACCTCGATGGCCATGGGGTTTCCTGCGAGCTGATCTACAACGCGCAAAAGACCAAGGCCAATCTCTTCGCGACGATCGGCCCGGCTGAAGTGCCCGGCATCGTCCTGTCTGGCCATACGGATGTAGTTCCGGTAGACGGCCAGTCCTGGACTTTTCCGCCGTTCGAGCTGAGTGAGAAGGAGGGGAGGTTATACGGCCGTGGTACTGCCGACATGAAAGGCTACATAGCCTGTGTCATGGCGCTGGTTCCGGAGTTGACCCGGAACACATTGCGTATGCCGGTGCACATTGCGCTTTCCTACGATGAGGAAGTTGGCTGTCTGGGCGTCCGCTCACTGCTGGAAGTGCTGGGTTCAAAGCCGGTTAAACCGTTGCTCTGTGTGATCGGTGAGCCCACGGAGCTGAAACCGGTGCTCGGGCACAAAGGCAAAGTAGCCATGCGTTGTGATGTGCACGGCCTGGCTTGCCATTCGGCTCACGCGCCCAGTGGCGTCAACGCCATTGAGTACGCTGCGCAGTTGATCAACGAGCTTGGAAGGCTCGGGAAAGCGTTGCAGGCCGAAGAACGGCAGGACGCGCGCTTTGATCCGCCGTTCTCGACCGTGCAGATTGGGGTAATCGGCGGTGGCGTAGCGTTAAACATTGTTCCTGAACATTGTCGCTTTGACTTTGAAGTGCGCTCGCTTCCGGTAGAAGACCCGCGCCACGTCATCTCTGCATTGCACGCTTACGCACAAAATGAGTTGCTGCCTGCCATGCGGGCTGTCAGCGGGCAGAGCGATATTCGCCTTACGGAGCTGTCGAGTTACCCGGGACTGGATATCTCGATGCAAAGCCAGGCCGCAGAGTTGATCGCGGAGTTTTGCGGCTCACGATCATTCGGCACGGTGGCTTTTGGCACTGAGGGCGGATTGTTCGATCAGTCAGGGATCCCGGCCGTAGTCTGCGGCCCCGGCAGCATGGCGCAAGGGCACAAACCGGATGAGTTCATCAGCGTCGAGCAACTTGGTGCATGTGACCGGATGCTGGGGCAGGTATTGGCGTTTGTCAGGGGCCGCTGAAGTAATCGGGCCCAGTACTTCATCTCACAGGCCTTTCATACATTTGCGTACGTCATCATCAATAACGTTCCCGGGTTTTATGCAGTCCTTCAAAGGTTTCGCATCCTGAATACCTTCAAATTCGGCTTTCTCCCGGTTTCGGCACTGCTTGTTCATGGCGATGCCAATCGGTGACGTGCTGCCTTTGTAAGACTCGCACATGGCGGCATTTGCCGTTTTCTGCATCTGTACGACCATGGGCAGCATCACTGGATCGACCGCAAAAGCTGGGAGGCTTGGGCAGATGAATAAAAAAAGCGCGGCCAGGCGTTTCATGATTCTTCCTTGAAGTTAGGTAAATCGGGAAGTGCAGGACCCGTTATGCGTGGCCCTAGGCAGGCGTGTTATTGAAGCGTTATCGGCATTGAGGGGCAGGGCTGCAGTGTTTTTGATGGACACTGAAGCTGTACGGCACACATGGACCTGTAGGAGCGCACGAACACCGCGATGCTGCGAAAGCGGTGTATCAGGCAGAAGCGCCATCGCGGTGCTCGTCAGCTCCTGCAGAAAAGCATCCCAAGAAAGCGCAGATATCAGTGGGTAGGGCTAAGAGGCTGAGCAAGCGCGGATGCCCGTCGTTCGCTGATGCGCTCTACGGTCTGCATATGTTCTGTACCCCATACGCATAGCGCACCCAGCGCTGTCGCCAGGGATTGTCCGAAAGGTGTCAGGGAATACTCGACCTTTGGCGGTATTTCCTGAAAGTCCATGCGCGAAACGATCTCATCGCGCTCCAGTTCCTTGAGTTGCTGGATCAATACCTTGTCGGTCACACCGCCAATCGCACGTTTCAGTTCCCCGTAGCGGTGAACATTGCGCGTCAGGTTATAGAGAATCAGTGGCTTCCATTTGCCGCCAAGCACCGCCAGCGCAGCTTCGAGCCCACATTTAAAGGTGTTGTCTGCCATGATTCGGGCCGCTCCATACCTTACTTAAGAGTACTTACCAAAAGGTGCATACTATTCAACTTGATAGCACGGATCTACAGTTGCGCCTCATATTTCGAGGACATCAACATGAGCAGGCTCAACGGAAAGATCGCAGTCATCACTGGCGGAAATAGCGGCATCGGCCTGGCCAGCGCCATACGCTTTGCGGCAGAGGGTGCGCAGGTCATCATCGTCGGTCGTCGGCAAGAGCAATTGAACGCCGCATTGCAACAGATTGGGCATGACGCGATAGCGATCCAGGCTGACATTTCGAGTCTGGACGACCTGGACCGCGTTTACGCCGAGGTCAAAGCCACCAAAGGCCGGATTGACGTGCTGTTCGCAAACGCCGGGCTGGGCGATTTCCAGCCGCTCGGGGCGATCACCGAAGAATCCTTCGATCGCACTTTTGGCATTAACGTCAAAGGGACGCTGTTCACTGTGCAGAAGGCGCTGCCACTGATGAGCACAGGCGGTTCGGTCATCCTCACCGGTTCGACAACAGGGACCATGGGCACACCGGCATTCAGCGTTTACAGCGCGACCAAAGCCGCGCTACGTAATTTCGCCAGAAGCTGGGCGCTGGACCTGAAAGGTACGGGCATTCGCGTCAACGTCATTTCGCCGGGGCCGATTTCCACCCCAGGGCTCGACCTGGCCCTTGCACCCACTGGCCAGGCAGAGGCCATTGTTGACGGCATGGTTGCCCAGTTGCCGGTGGGCCGTATCGGGCAGCCCGAAGACGTTGCGGCAGCGGCCTTGTTCCTGGCGTCGGACGAAAGCAGCTTCATGACGGGAAGCGAGATGTTTGTTGATGGTGGATTTGCACAGGTTTGAGGTGAAGAGGAGGGCAGTCGAATCTGGCTGGATGTTGGCTTTGCGAGTCAATGCGGCGCTGACTGACGATCCAGGGTATTTGTGTCAACCAGCCAGATAATTCCCCGTGCGCAGGGTGCTTTTCGAGTCTCGCTGTATGCGCGATGTACCGATGGTCATGCACTCGATAAAAAAATACATTTCTGAATGTTTCGGATTGACATCGAGGTGCCACCCTCGATATAAAGCAGATGTTGTACGACGACAGACGAATGTCGTCGGCCAAAGCTAAAAATAAAAACAGAGTGTCGTCCATCATGAATCCAGATCGCTTGAATATCTCGCTGATTGCCGTCGTTGCCGGCTCAGGTTTTAGTGCGCACCTGCAGGCGCAATCAAGCCCGTCGCTGCTCAACTTTCCGAACACCCGATAACTTCAGCTTTACATTCAACTCCAGCCATCGGGCATGGAGGGCGTACACCTGCGCTCTCGAAATGTTGTCGAGAGAACCATCCGCATAATCCAATAATAAAGTGATGCTATGAACGTTAATGAAGCGGTCCACGTGCAAAGCGTTAGCCACGCCATAGGCAAATATCGGTGGACGATCTGTGCACTGCTGTTCTTTGCGACCACGGTCAATTATCTGGATCGTCAGGTACTTAGCCTGTTGGCTCCAAGCCTCTCAACCCAATTCGGCTGGAGCAATACGGACTACGCCAACATCGCCTCGGTCTTTCAGTTCGTTTATGCGATTTCCATGCTTTTCGCGGGTCGTTTCGTCGACAAGATCGGCACCAAGGCTGCCTTCATGGTCGCCATTGGGGTGTGGTCGACGGGTGCAGTCATGCATGCCTTTGCAGTACCGCTGGGAGAGGGAATCGCCTCAATATCCAGTGCGCTAGGCTTCGCAGTTATTCCGGTATCCATCGCAGGGTTCATGCTGGCACGCGCAGTACTGGCAATCGGCGAGTCGGGTAACTTCCCTATTGCGATCAAGGCCACAGCTGAATACTTCCCGAAAAAAGAGCGTTCCTTCGCAACGGGGATTTTTAACTCGGGTGCCAATGTGGGCGCAATTCTGGCACCGATTTCTGTTCCACTGATCGCTGCCGCCTGGGGCTGGGAATCAGCATTCATCGTGATTGGGATGCTGGGTTTCATCTGGCTCGGCGCGTGGATTTTCCTGTATGAAAAACCGGAGAACCAGACTCGGCTCACGCCGGAAGAATTGGCGTATATACGCGCCGATGAGGCTGTATCGGTAAACACTGCCGACGCCTCGGTCGCAGGAGGCAAGAAAGTATCGTGGTTCAAATTGCTGACCTACCGCCAGACCTGGGCGTTTGCGTTCGGCAAGTTCATGACTGATGGCGTGTGGTGGTTCTTCCTGTTCTGGTTGCCGACTTATCTCGGCGCACAGTACGGCATGAAGGGCCAGGCAATTGTATTGCCGCTGGCCGTGCTCTACAGCATGACCATGGTGGGCAGTATTGGAGGAGGGTGGTTCCCAAGCTATTTCATGTCCCGCGGCGACAAGCCGTACGACGGCCGCATGAAAGCCATGTTCGTGATCGCGCTTTTCCCGTTGCTCGTGTTACTCGCTCAGCCGCTGGGCTATATCAGCTTCTGGATACCCGTGTTGCTCATCGGTATCGGGGCATCGGCGCATCAGGCCTGGTCGTGCAATATCTTCACAACGGTATCCGACATGTTTCCTCAGAAATCCATTGCGTCGGTGGTCGGTATCGGTGGCATGGCGGGCGGATTAGGCGGCGTCGTCATGACCAAGATCGGTGGATGGGTTTTTGATTACTACAAAACCATCAACGATATCCACACCGGCTACATGATCATGTTTTCCATCTGTGCGCTTGCATACCTGGTGGCGTGGTGCGTGATGAAGGCATTGGTGCCGCGGCATAAGGAAATTACGGATCTGTAAGCAGCGCCCACGGTAAGTTTACATTTTGGCGAGCCTCGACTCAGCCCTTTATGAATGCCTAAACCATCAGTGCGCGTGGCTTCCCGCAACGCGCACTGATGGTCTTTAACCCGCTTCAATCAGCAGCAATAACGTCGACCGACGATTCGAGTTAAATCCTCTTCTTTGACAGCCATGTCTGTTTCTCCTGAATAACGCCCAACGTATGCACCTCCTTGGAGCAATGCGCTGTTTAGTGGTGCGGTTTATTAGCGTATACGCTTTATGCGGGAAGTGCTTTGTCAAAATCGGGGGGGTTTTAGCAAAGTGCGAGCCATGTTGCTTATTCAGATTTACGGTGATTTACCTTGTATATACGAAGAAATAATCGGGCTTATGAAATGTCAGGAAATATTCCATCAGGGTCTTCCCATCGAAAATAAATAGTGCATACACTGCAATTGAATTCCGAATTCGCGTTTGTAGATCGTCCGCCGAGTGTCTCCAGTGGCAGCGCTATCGCTGGTGCGCTCTGATATCTAACGCCCAAAAACGGTCACTTACATGAAAAAATCTATCTCCGGGACAGCTGCGGTCGTTGTTGCTTCTTGCTGCATAAGCGCCTGCAGTAACAGCACTACGACTGCGCCACACGTCAACCAGCCCGCACTCAAGACTGTTTCAAGTCCGCTGCTACATAAAGACGGTCAGACCTTCAAAGACCTTGATCACAATGGTCAACTGGACGCTTATGAAGACTGGCGCCTGACACCCGAGGTACGTACCAGGGACCTGGTGCAGCGCATGACTGTGGAAGAAAAGATCGGTCTGATGATGCACAGCACCGCTCCCTACGTAGCAACAGGTGCAGACGCCGGTTATAACCTCGAAAAGCTGTCGCCACTGATTGCTGACAAGCACATCAACCATTTCATCTCGCGTCTCAGCATCACCCCGGTGGAGATGGTCAACAGCTACAACCAGTTGCAGGGCCTGGCAGAGAAAACCCGCCTTGGAATTCCCATCAGCTTCAGCACCGATCCGCGCAATCACTTCCAGTACACCCTGGGCGCGAGCGTAAGCTCCGGTAGCTTTTCCCAGTGGCCAGAGACGCTAGGGCTAGCTGCGACAGGCGACGAAAAACTGGTGCAACGATTCGGCGACATTGCACGTCAGGAATACCGTGCCATGGGCATTCAGATTGCGCTGTCGCCACAGGCAGACCTGGCCACGGAGCCACGCTGGTCACGTATCAACGGCACCTTTGGTGAGGACGTCGACCTGGTCAGCAAGATGACCGCGGCTTACATCGTCGGCTTCCAGCACGGAACCCAGGGGTTGCAATCGGATGGCGTCGCGGCAACCGTCAAGCACTGGGCTGGTTATGGCGCGGCAAACAAAGGCTTTGATGCAATGAACGCCTATGGCCGAGATCTGGCCTACAGCGCTGAGGACTTCAAGACGCAATTGAGCCCGTTCAAGGCGGCATTTGCTGTCAACGCTGCCGAGATTATTCCTACCTACGGCGTGCCGCCTGACGGGGTTGACGTCAATGGCAAGCCTTTGGAGCGCGTCGGGGCAAGTTTCAGCAAGCAAATGCTCACCGAGTTACTGCGTACCGAATACGGTTTCAAAGGCATCATCCTCACCGATTGGCTGATCACCAACAGCTGCACAGACGAATGCCTGACCGGGAGTAAGCCAGGTGAAGATCCAAACAAGGCATATCCCAAATACGGAATGCCATGGGGCGTTGAGGGGCTGACTGAAAAACAACGTTTCGTCAAGGCGGTGGACGCGGGTGTTGACCAGTTTGGCGGCACATTCAATACCGAGCCTCTCATTGAGGCCGTGAAGGAGGGCGCTCTTACCCTGGCCCGGATAGACGAGTCAGTAACGCGATTGCTACTGCAGAAATTCCAGCTGGGCCTGTTCGAAACGCCTTATGCGGACGCCGCAGAAGCCGAGCGTATTGTCGGCAATCCGCAATTCAAGGAAGAAGGACTAGAGGCACAACGTCGTTCGTTGGTCATGCTGCAGAACAAGCAAAACGTGCTTCCGCTCAAGCCTGGCGCCAAGGTCTATCTGGTCGGAGTTTCGAATACTCAGGCTCAGCAGCACGGCTTGACCGTGGTATCCGCTCCGGAAGACGCCGATGTGGCGCTGGTACGCATGAGCGCGCCGTTCGAGACCCATGCGACCTATGCGTTTGGATCGGGGCTGCACGAAGGCGATCTGGACTTCAAACAGGATAACGCCGAGTACAAAGAGTTGTTGAAGATCAGTGCGAAAGTGCCGGTCATCACGACAGTTTACCTGGACCGACCAGCCATCCTGAGTAACGTCGCAAAAGCCAGCCAGGCGCTCGTTGCAAACTTTGGAGTGAGCGACCAAGCACTGCTTGATGTATTGACCGGCAAGCACTCGCCAGAAGGCAGGCTGCCATTCGAGTTACCGTCGTCAATGGCATCTGTCGAGGCACAGCAATCAGGCAAGGCCGCCGACAGCAAATTACCTTTGTATCCTGTGCATTTCGGTTTGAAGTATTAAGCAGTTGCGCTGTGACAATGTGGGCTGTGTTCGTGTGAGGGAAAACCGGCTGACGGTCTATGGCTTCTGGTGCGAAGCTGTGGGCCATAAGCCGGTTGATTCGCGGATATGGCAATTAATTTATGCTGCGGTTGTCTGTAACCTACAGCATTTAATAGCCAAAAAGGTCGGGGATTGCCAGGATGCCAATTTATCTAGCTGCTGAAAATGAACTCAAAGTCGGCCAGGCTCTGGTTCTGGAAGCTCCCGCAGCAGATGGCTCTTTCGTCGTGGTTTTTGAAGATGATGGTTACACAGGTTATTTCTATGCACTGGATACTTCGGCTGCCGATAACCCGATTCGCGATGCGATGCATATATACAACGTCGCTGATGTTTCTGACCGCGACAAGCCATCGGTTGTCAAAATCGGCTGGTCGATCGATCACAGCAAGGCGGTACTCCTGATTAATGATTATCCCCATGCAGTGTTTGATTTCGCTGCCAGGCAGGGATACTGCAGATCAGGCTTTCCACCGCAGACGGGCAATGGCTGGTCCGAGAGCGGGCATGAATGGGATGAGAGCGTCCTTGATCTGTTTGCGTAAGAAAATCTCACTTAGCCAGGCAATCGGCTCATAGGGCAGGGTGCGGGCTATCTCGCGCCCCACGTTACCCGCGCTTATCTCACGAAAAATCGGCCGAAAGCTCTTGGCCAGGGTTTCGTAATCGGTTCCAGGGGACAGTGGGTTTGCGGCTGTATATTGATTTCAATAGACCTTTTCGGGAGGCCCGAAATGCATCTGTTGCCTGGCAGACAGTTGCTCAACAGCTTGTCAGCAAACAGTACAGCACGATGTTTTGTGAGTTATACGTAAGTGCTTGATCTGGATTGACTTATGGCAATGGCATGTTTGCTGCTCCGGTGAAGAAAGTCGATCCCGGATGCAATGACGTTCGGGGTTTCCAACCGAGGAGTTCTCCATGAGTCAGCAGCCCATCAAATTTGCCTACTGGGTGCCCAATGTCAGCGGCGGCCTGGTCGTCAGCAAAATCGAACAGCGCACCAACTGGACCATCGATTACAACCGCAAACTGGCGCAAATTGCCGAGCAATCCGGTTTCGAGTACGCCTTGACCCAGATCCGCTTCACTGCAGGTTACGGTGCCGAGTTCCAGCATGAGTCAGTCGCTTTCAGCCATGCGCTGCTGGCTGCCACTGAAAAGCTGAAGGTCATTGCAGCGATCTTGCCAGGGCCGTGGAATCCTGTGCTGGCCGCCAAGCAACTGGCGACCATCGATCAGCTCACGGCCGGTCGGGTGGCAGTTAACATTGTCAGCGGGTGGTTCAAGGGTGAGTTCACGGCTATCGGCGAGCACTGGCTGGAGCACGACGAGCGCTATCGCCGCTCCGAGGAATTTATTCGCGCCCTCAAGGGCATCTGGACCACTGAAAACTTCACCTTCAAAGGCGATTTCTATCGCTTTCATGATTACAACCTCAAGCCCAAGCCTATCCAGCAGCCTCATCCGGAAATCTTCCAGGGCGGCAGTTCACGGGCCGCCCGGGACATGGCGGCGCGGGTCTCCGACTGGTATTTCACCAACGGTAATACCGTGGAAGGAATCAAGGCTCAGGTCGATGACATTCGTGCCAAGGCGGCGAAAAACGGGCATTCAGTGAAGGTCGGCGTCAATGCTTTCATCATTGCGCGGGACACCGAAGAAGAGGCGCGCGCGGTATTGGCCGAGATTATCGACAAGGCTGACCCGGAAGCGGTCAATGCGTTTGGTGATGCAGCCAGACAGGCCGGCAAGGCCAGCCCCGAAGGTGAGGGAAACTGGGCCAAATCGACCTTTCAGGACCTCGTGCAATACAACGACGGTTTCAAGACCAACCTGATTGGTACGCCGCAGCAGATTGCCGAGCGCATCGTGGAGTTGAAGTCAGTGGGTGTGGATTTGGTGCTGTCGGCATTCCTGCATTTCCAGGAGGAAGTCTCTTACTTCGGCGAGCGCGTGTTGCCGTTGGTCCGCGAACTGGAAGCTTCCAGGCAGGAACAGGGTGCAAGCGTCCCCGCATGATGCTGCCGGCTGCCGTGGACTTTGAGATTTACGGCAGCTGTTGGTGGCGCCACAGATGTTCACGGTTTGCGATCTCTATCCAGGTAGCTCCAACGGGTGCTGTCATGATCTGAGCTAGAAGCTTCGCGCTTGCGGCTCGGTCACGTTTCCTTTGAGCTTTATCAAAGCTCCAGATAATCAGTGCGATTTCTCCGTCAACTGGTGAGACAAGTTTGTCGGGCGGCATTCAAGCATGTAGTGGCAAGCATCGCCAAGCTGAAAGCAGGAGACGCCGCTAGTAGGCTCTAAATCTGTCCAGTAACGACCCTCAAGGGTAAACACGTGGGTACGCATAATGTATATTATGTTAAATTAAGTGCTAGGTTAGATATGTTCATAAGTGTCCATTTTCACGATCCTATGACAATTTCCCAAGAACCTGTGTCGCGTTGAAATTCATGATTTACCCTGCATTCCTGTCGGCTAGCCTAGACTAACCGTCCAGTGACCAGTGTCGCGTACCGCATACCATTTAACGTCTACACTCACTGCTCAGCAATCCAATATGCGGTAGTGTGACGATCGGTCAAGTCGGATGTGGGGAATAGACCTTATTGCGTGGGCATGGCTTTGACTCGCCCTCCAGTTCGTGATGTTTGCTTGGGGCCGCAATTAGTAAAGGCCCCAAGCTGCGAGCAAGAAGTGTCTCCCTGCCGTTTCTCGTAGCCACCTACCTACTCTGCGCCGGAGAACGCCAAAGCCTTCTCCAGCCGTGTTCGACTGGACGCCGTCAGCTTCTGAAACCCTAACTCTCGGGACATCGCGTAGAGAAGGTCTTCATCACCTACCCTCCCCGTAGCTCTCAGCTCATTGGCCAGCGCAGCAAGCTCCACCAGACTGATTTCATCCGCCGGGCGAATGCTCTCCTCGTCACTGGGGCGCCGAAATACAGCGTTGACGTTAGAAAGTCCGGCGGGCCAGTAAAACTCACCGATGTCCTCAGCTGTGAAGCGATGATGGAGTCGAGCAACGCTGGCGACCCTGTCACCAATTTTTGACCCAGTCCGAACCCAGCCGTGAGCGCGAGCAATACGCCGAGCCAGATTCGTCTCCAGAATCGGCCCCTCTTCGGAGATGACGTGAGCAATCATTGCCATCAAGGTTTGCGCATAGCTTTCATCAAAAAATGAATCAGGATCTACGCCTTCAACGGCCACAGCAGGGTTTGACTTTCTATAAACCGTGATCGTCGTGACTGACGTCATAGCGGATGCCGACATGACAGGAAGGCTTACGGCTACACCCGCATACACCTTTTCTGGCTGAGGCTCATCAACGTGCGGCGTCTGGAGAACAACTTCAGTTTCGACGGGTTCAACCACTGCGGTTACGGACTCAACGATTTCTACGACCTCTACCACAGTACTCGCTAGCAAGCGAGCAGCTTCTTCAGCTGCTTCTTGCTCAGCTCTTCGCGCGCGGCTGGCAGCGAGAAGATCATTGAGGCGAGTGTGAATGCGCTCTGCCGTTCCTGCTGCGTCGATCCACCAATCAGTCGACCATATACGCAAAATCTCCCAACCCAGGCCGCGTAAGACATACTCTCGTAGCTTGTCGCGGTCACGAGCGGTGGCGCTCCGGTGGTAGGTCGCTCCGTCGCACTCCACTCCAGAAAGGTAGCGCCCGGGAGCATCAGGATCGACGACACCCAGGTCAATACGGAATGATGAAACCCCAACTTGTGTGTGAACCTGCCAGCCCTTTTTAACCAAGGCAGCGGACACCGCTTCTTCAAACGGGCTATCAAAACCTCCCAGACTGCCAGGAGTCGCTTCGGCCAACGCACGAGTCCCCCGCTCCGCAAATTCAAGGAAGTGCTTTAGGTCGCGTACACCGATAGCTTGTGTCCTCGCCAGATCCATCTGCTCGGGTTTCAGGCTGGCGAATACACACAGCTCATGACGCGCACGCGTGACGGCAACGTTCAGTCGACGCTCACCACCCTGCCTGTTCAATGGGCCGAAGTTCATGGAAACAACACCTGCGGCATCACGACCATAGGTGATCGAGAAGTAGATGATGTCCCGCTCATCGCCTTGTACGCTTTCAAGGTTTTTAACGAATAGCGGCTCAATCTGGCTATCCGCAAAATACGCTTCAAGCGCCGGTTCTTTCCTGCGTGCGTCGTCGAGCAAATCCTCGATCAGCTTCTGCTGCTCTCCGTTAAAAGTAACGACGCCGATGGTTAACTTGCTCTCACGAAATCCCGGCGAACGTAACCGCGCGACGACATCGGCGACCAAAGCCCGCGCTTCAATGGGATTTGTTCTGGAACCACCTTTCTCGTACACCCCAGCAATGGCTCGCAGCTTTACTGCCCGGTCAGTGGTCACAGGAGATGGAAAGGTAACGAGTTTGGAATCGTAATATTTCTGGTTAGAGAACGCGATTAGGCTTTCGTGACGGCTGCGGTAGTGCCAATTCAAATGACGTGTTGGTAAATTCGCGCTGATGCATTCGTCGAGAATGCTTTCTAGATCGGCCTCAACTTCTTCGTCATCGGCCGTTGACTCGGCACGATCAAAGAATGAGGTCGGTGGGAGCTGCTTCGGATCTCCGACCATCACAACCTGACGACCTCTGGCCATGGCACCAACGGCATCCCATACGGGGATTTGGGACGCTTCGTCGAAAATCACCAAGTCAAAAGCGCTCGCGCCTGCTGCCAGATACTGTGCAATCGAAAGAGGACTCATCAGCAGGCAAGGTGTCAGCTTGGTGAGCGCCTCCGGGATTCGAGACATCAATTCACGAAGCGGGAGGTGGCGAGTTTTTTTGCTCATCTCATGGCGCAGCACACCCCACTCTGATGATTTACTGATGCTTTCAGGATTCGGCAGATCAGCACACAAACGTGCGCGTAGCCAATCACGTGTCAAGGCAGTGAAGCGATCATCCAGCGCTCTGAAATCACGAATGCGCTGCTCATGCTCCACACTGACAAAGCTTCGAATGATAGGCTCGTTATCCACCACTGCATTGAGCCACCAACGAGCGTAGTCCGTTTCAAATGCTTTGCGCACCTCACCCGGCTGGATATGACCAGCCTCCATGGCGGCGACTAAGTGTGACAACCCCGCAGCCATGGCCTGGTCGCGGACTTTGCACCACGCACACCATGCACGAAGGCCATGCTCGGAGCGCACAATGGCTTCGCATCGCTGGATCAGGGACTCCAAGTCGATATCGTGGATGGCAGCCTGCCCATCATCGGTAAAGTGTCCCAAGGCTGCCGTTGAGCTGACAAGCTGATGGATAACCTTGAACGATTCCCTGAGTTGCAAACCCGCCTGCGCGATTAGCCCTTCGGGCTCAAGCAGTGCGTTAGCGTCGCCTAACAATTGATGAAGCGAAGTCTTGTAGGCCGTGATTTGCTCAGGCGTCGTTGCCAATAAGGCGATCGCAGAAGCGAGCCGGCTTTGAAATGATGCTGCCGACGCTGCCACGTCAAGCTTGGTTTTGATCCCAGACCAAACGCCAGCACTCAGCTCGCGCAGATCGTCAAAATCAACGAGCGTTCTCTCAAGCTCAGCCCTTCTCTGCAGTGCTTTCAGATCAGTTTGCATCAGCGGCCCACAAAGGCCTTGAGCAACAAGCGCATGCTCGTCCTTCAACCGTCCGGAGTCTGGTACAGCATGACGATCTCGCTGGTAGGCGATAGCAGCCTTAAGAAGCTCGGTTTTTGACGACAAACCTTGCCATAGATCGTCGATTGAAGGGCCGAGATCAGCTAGAGGCGAAAGTTCTATATCCAGACGGCTGATAGCTCTTAGCCGAACAAGGTCTTCTTTCAGATCGTCGCCGCATTCACCGCCTGCGACATCTTCCAAATCACTGTCTGTCCACACGCCGTTTGCCAGCACTGACGTCAGCGCCAATTGAATGCGGACGGCGCCATCTATATGACTTGGGTTTGATTCAATGCCAGCCCAGACAGGTATTGCATCGCCGGGTTGCAACGCTTCCAAGCTTTCCCGAAGCTCGCGAATCTCGATCCATGCACAGAGATCCTTGACCACGTCTGGTTCGCGATCGTCGCTAACTGTTGCTGCCAAGGCTGCAGTAACGCGCTTGGTGCCTAACCAGGATTTTGGCCAAAACGATTTCTCAGCCTGCTGCCATTCACTCAGCAGTTCCCGGACATTCAGCTGCTCAACCGCTTCGCCATATTGAGCTGATAATTGCGCCTTAAGACTCTGGATATCTTTTAGTACTTCACTCGCTTTCGCGAGGCACGCAAGTGTTTCAGATGACCAAGGGGAGCTCAGTTCAGCAATGAATTGGGCGCGCTGAGAAAGCAGCGACAGACCTACCTCGGCAGAGCTGAGCGCTGAGGTCGACCAGGATGGGGTAAGACCCAGATTTATCTTGCGGTGTTGATCTACAAGCAAACAACCCTCTTGTAGCCGCTGCGCGATGACACGTGCATCTGGGCGCAGAACAAATCGCCAATCGTGCCCGGCAGCCATTGGTAGCAGTTCGGACAATGCTGTTAGCCCATTGCGCCCAGCATTTGAAAGCGATCCTAGCGGCAGCCCTGCTGCCCGCACAAACGTCTCTGCGGCGCGCATACCCGCTTGTGCAGCAGGAATCACTTCGCGAGCGGACTGTATGAGCTGCTGCTGCCATGAAGGTGACCATTCACCTTGCGTCACTGCGCCTAATGGGTGAGTGGCTAATGCACCATATCCCAGAGCCTGGGCATTCACCTCAAGTCGATCTGCCAACTCGCGAAACGCTATAAGGTCTTCACGGCTGTGAGCATGCGGCGATGCCCACGATAGATTGATGGTAACCACATCCCGTGCGCTACACACCAGACCGATTGCATGAAAGATACTGTACTCATTCTGATAGCGCTTATGGAGGCGCTCGACGTAAATATTCAGCCCGTCACGCAACGCTTGTAAGCGATCAGCTTCAGCGTGCCATATCGCTGAATCTGTCAAGCCCTTCGCATCCCAAGCTGATTGAAGTTGAGCTAGCACGTCGGTTTTTTTGGCCTTGCTTGAGTGAACCTCAAGGCAAAACTCGCCGAGCCCAATTTCAAGTAGGCGGCGATAAACGACATCCAGCGCGGCGATTTTTTCGGAAACGAACAGTACGCGCTTACCCTGCGCGATGGACTGAGCAATTAGGTTTGCAATCGTCTGGCTCTTGCCGGTACCTGGAGGGCCAATGAGGACGAAATCCTTGCCCTTCGATGCAGCCATGACGGCAGAAAGCTGGGAAGAATCAGCCGGCAACGGACAGAACACTTCCCGAGGGTTGAACAGGGTGTCGAGCTGTCGATCTTCCGGAAAGTTTATACCTGATGGGAAAGCTTCTCTTGGCGTATCAAGCAAGTGCCTGACCACTGGACTTTCACGAAGCTTGTCGGCGTTTTCGGCGAGGTCTTTCCACATCAGGTACTTGGCAAACGAAAACATCGACAGCACAACATCCTCGTTAACCTCCCAGCCAGGGATGTCCTTGATTGCGTGCGCGACCGTTTTCCAAATGGTTTCGATATCTAGGCCAGAAGCATCGCGAGGAAGCTCGCCCTCAAGATTGCCAAGGTTCAGCTCAAAATCCTGACGAAGCATTTCAACCAGCGTTGGATTGAAAAGAGGCTCTTCATCATGCAAAACGATGCTGAAGCCAGAACGCGCACTTTTACGCTCAAGGCTCACAGGAATGAGTATCAGGGGTGCCCGGTATTTTTGACCGCCCTTGTCATCTCGTCCCCAAGAGAGAAAACCCAAGGCAAGATAAAGGGTGTTGGATCCACCTTCTTGAAGAGCCGTGCGAGCGCCTCGATACAGTTCGGTCAGTCGGCTATCCATATCTAAAGTAGGCAGCGCTACAAAAACCTCACGCCGTTTGAGCGCGTCCAACGCATGCAATCGGCGAACGTCTTCACGTTCGCGGGCCTCGTAAAGGGCTTGATCCCGTGGATCGGCACCGTCCATCAAATCCGGGCGTGTGAGCAGTTTTATTGCCTGTCCGCCCCCGAGAATATCCTCTAGCGCGGCTGGATCTGGCGCCTCAAACTTCAGCGATTTTTTACCCTGTTTGAAATTGAGCAAATTGTTGCGCAGAGACAAATCCAACAGCTTACGCTGCCAGCGACCCAAGCGATCTTTAGGATCAAGTGACGCGAGATCCGCATTAACGATCCGGTCATCCGGCAGAGACGGCGCGTCTTCGACCGACAGCTCGGTACCCGCTTCTAATGCTGCATCAATCTGCTGCTTAGCGAATTGAGACTCCGCACTTGCCAGTGGTTTGATTCGCTGCAGTCGAGCACGGCGAATATCCAAAAGCATATGGAATTTTTCGTCTTGGTCTTCTGCGAGTTGCTGCGCGCCCCGCTCTGTCGCGTAGGTGAATGAAGGCACAGGGTGCTGCGTCACGAGGGTGGTTTCAAACAACACCAGCTCTTTGAGCTTCATGCGTTTACGTAGCGAGGTGATGTCGTCCACAACCGTGGTCGTGAACTCCTCAGCTTTAAGCCAAAGCCCGGCAAATGCATGGCCTTCAGTGAACACCACCACAGGATTTAGTCCTGCTTGCTCCAAAGCCGCACTGAAAAACATAGCCAGGTCGAAACAGGTGGCTAGACCGCTGTCAGTGATCTGACTAGGACTGCGAACCTTTTGCCCCGACAGTTCGAAACTGGCAGGTGGCAATGCGTAGTGAAGATTCATGCGAGCAACTGCTGCCCAGATCGCGGAAGCCAATTCCCACGCTCGCTGCGTACCACCGCTGTAACCATCCAGAGATGAACTTCTTTCACTTTTACGAAGCAGATCGGCCGCCTGTTTGAGTAGACGGTCTACCGCAAGATCATTGGGTTGAACGAAGGCAGCTGTCATGTCGGGAAGATGCGACAGACCGCCCCACTGATTACGGGGTAGCAATTCCAGTGAGATTTCTTGCCTGGCCAGCTCAACAGTACGCTGCTCTGCTGACGGCTGTGCCTTGGTTAGAACGAACGTAACCGTCGCGTTCTCAGCTTCAGTGAGCCGCCCCAGCAATGCCCCGTCCAGAATAAGGTCTAACCCCGGTACCGGCATGAACGCGCCCGGGATTAGCGCATCAATCCGCCAACTCCTAGGTCTGAACGCTTCAGGGAGGGACGTGAGGGTTAAGGTTACATCTGAATGCTTTTCGTCGGTTTCGTTGATCACCCGTAACTCACGGATGACCGGTACCGCATTCTGGAAGTCCGCGAGGTTTAGTTTGGAAACTATCGTGCTCTGGATACGAATGGTCTTGATAGCTTCTGCCTCAACGACCGACTCTACAGCGTCGTCCATGTGCCTTCTCCGGTACTACAAAAAGATAGCGTATGACAGCGCGTAGCGACTCCATTCAGAGCAGGTGTGCGTTGCAAGTACCGCCAATAATATGTCGCCATCCTAAACGGGATACAACGCGCAGTCCTGATCAATTCGACCAAAGGCCGCCCAGAGCCGCGTGGCCCGGAGACATCAAAACCGAATCGAGTAATTCCGACTTCAGCCGCCGACTCGGGCGTGCGGTGGAGAGACCCGCTGAACTGGCGAGAAGCCCGTGGTCTTCTTGAAGACCATGTTATGAAGGAAGTTTTTCATCGCTTCTGAAGGATCCAAGGAATCTAGATTCAATCGTTCCAGCGTTTGCGCGGAAAAAACGACGCTCAGAACAGGTAAGTCTTCGACATGACCAGTCGCCGGATTCAACAGTGCGTCAACAGCTGTCACCACCACGATGTCGTCTGGAAGCAACGAAAGCAACTCCCGGCCAACCCTCATCACACAGCTACAGATGTAGTCCTGCAAGAGCTCGTTGTATTTACCGACAGGCATTTTTTTGCTGGAAAGCTTGCCGCTCTGCAGCAGCGATTTCATTTCTGACGGAATGACATGTGAGCCGTGGACGTTCAACGTCGCTTCGACGATGCCAGAGGTACCGATGGAAAAGCCAATCAAGGTTCCCAAGTGGGCTATGTCTGAGAACGGATCCAGTAGTTTGATGGCATCGAGCTTTGCCTGAAAGTCACCGGCAATGACCCTGGATGCCAAACTGTACTCTTCTAGCCAGTCTTGATGAGCAGATTGCCAGTCTCTAGTTTCTTGGACGAATCGGTCTTTATCTTGGCGCTTGGCGATCTCGATATCATCGAGTAGTTTTTTACGCTGGCGACCTTCCAACTTGAATAGTTTGGCGAAGAAATTAGGTGTGTAGGCCTGCTCCCGGTTTTTGGCCTCGACTTCAGCATCATCAGTTGCTGCTGGTTCGGCAGGCTCAACCCGATTGATAAAGGATGACCAATCGATTTCATCGCCACACTCCTTATGAACAGACAGCAAAACCTCGATCTGATTGTCGTAAACCTCGACCTCGTAAGCAGCCTGCTCCAGCGCTTCCATTTTCGCGTACTGCGCTTGACGCTTCTGAAGCTCCCGCTGACGGCGCTGAGAATTACGCTCTGAGCGCCGAGCTGATGCCTGCATCGACCGCAACGTCCCTTTCCAACTCATCCTTCAATCCCTCGACTCAATTTGCTCTGCATGCGAACCGCCATAAAGGCGCTAAGGCTGATAATGGCACTTTAATCGCTACTGACACGTACTGCCATGAATACCTTCGCTTGAAGCCTTCGTTTGCTGACAGGCCCTCTACACTTTTAGCCAGCGCCCTCTGCGCTAAACGACGTACAGGCTAGGGTTGGCTGTTCGATTGTTAACTCCCAGACATACAAGGACGACAGCATGACTGACAGACGGCCTCTTAATCCAAACGTTACCGTTCCAAAACCGGGGGGCGGAGTACAACCCCGCTCTAGAAACCAAGATGGGCAAGTGCGCGACAAACGCGATGATGCTGGAAAACCCAGAAAGAAATAGCTTGGACGGTGAGCAAGAGGGTCCGCTCTGATGAGCGACACCCTTCTACGTGAGATCAGCATGGACGAGGCGGTCTACCACCTGCAGAGTCTGAAAATGCCCCTAATTGCGCACTCCTCAATAAGGGATCGGAAGAAATCAGTAGAATTACCTGATTGACCAGTACCTTAGCAGCCGAAAGACCAACCTCAGGTTCTCCTAGCCTCAGGTTGGTGTCTCACCTTTCATTGACTCACGGCGATCCACATAGCCTGTGTCACCCTTCCATTGGGGTCAACGGCCAGTGCTGTACCGCAAAAGCAGCAATATCAGCGCTACGTCCTACAATACCTTTTTTGTTGAAAGCTTGGCTTTCACCCGTTCGAGAGGCGGCCAAGGCACGTACGGATTGGAATTTAGACTTTCGATAAAGCTTTTCGTTGGTGATCTTCGCTTCAGGTGAATTATTGCTGCAGGCACTGTTTATTTTGGTTTCGAGCATCAACAGGTTGCCAATCAAGTGAACGTTGTCGTAGTAAGACTCTTCACTATGGAAACCGTACGGTTTGACTCCGAATGACGGCTGCTGGGGGATGATGTGCTCGATCGTCACTCCGTCGGCAATCAAACTCGCTAGCTCGTCGATCGCATAAACCGCACGTCCGAGATCCTTCCTCGCACCTTCTTCTTGGGCCAGCAGAATCCGCAGAGTGCCAGCGTTACCGTACATATCCTCAACCAAGCGTCCTTCGAATTTTGCACATGGCATAAATCGTTGGCAAACGTTCATGAGTTCGTCCGCAATTTCCTTGATATCGGCCTGCGCAAGCCTGCGGACAAGGTGTGCGACTGCCGCTTGTGGGTTAGTGCCTTGAATTTTGTAGACCCGAAGATCAGTAACCTCAATGAGCTGCAGAAGACTCCTCCCTAGGTGACCAGGAATTTTGAAATCAAGTCTACCTTGGAGCTGCAAGCGGGTCAGGAGAGGATAGAGAGTAGTGGAGACATCCTGGATAACGAACAACATATAAAGATCGCGACGCTCTCGAGTGCCCTTGACGAGCTGCATCAACCCCTCGAAGAAATCCGCCAAATCCTTCACGTACGCGGTAATGAAGTCGCGTAGCCGAGCTGGGTCAGTACGCATCCCCTTAAGCGAGGGCTTCAAGAAATGCTCCAAGACAGTTTCTGACGACGCGTTGTAATCTAACCCCGCCTGGGCTTGGAAGGGCTGACCATCAAACGCAAGGTAGTGATAACGAAATATGTCGTCTTCGCGGAACGGATCACGATTAATCACGCGTATTTGGTAGCCGACTTCTGCTGCTAAAGACTTGAGCCTACTGAAGCACCTGAATGCATGGCCGAATTTCTCCGCTACCATAGTGTCGAGCTCACCATCCAAAAATCGATTGGAGTAGTAAATTAGTAAGCTTTTGGCAATATCCATCTTCGCCAGTGGCACCCCCCTGTCATTGACTGACTGGAACATCCGGATGGCCTTACCTTCATTGCTTTCGGTAAATTCTAAAACCTCGAGCGTACCAATGTTTAACAACCATTCTTTAAGTACAGCATCTCCACCTTTGGTGGCGATCGAATTGACCCTTTCACGGATCCACTGATCAGCCTCTTGGAGCCGTATCTGGCCGTCAGAGATGGGAGCTGGAGATTCGCCTTTCAGCAACTGCTCAAAAAATTCTTGGTTTTCCCCTTGCACCACAAATTTAGAGCCGTGAACTGGATGGCATAAGTAGGTGCTGTAGTAGAAGCTGCGAATGCTTTCATCTTTGACGCAGTTTATGAGTGCATTCAATAGCAATGTGAGCGTCGTCAGCCGTTGCTGTCCGTCAACGACATTGACTGGGCCTTTTTTGTCAGGCTGGCAAAGAATAAATGTTCCTAAGTAGTGGCCGCCACCAAGCTCTATCGCCTCTTCAATGTCCTCAAAAAGATCGTCAACGTTCGGGCGCGTCCAAGCATAATCTCGCTGATAGGCCGGTATGAAAAGCGTTTTCCCGGTGAAAAATTGTTCAAGAGATTGTGTACTCACTGCGACATTTCCTTATTGGTCGATCCATGACACCGCAGCGCGGTTGTCGAGATTTGGGAGCTATGGCTGGCGGGTTAGAGGATCTTTGGGCCGAGAGGATCGCAGCTGGAACTGAACAGCTTTTTGCCTTTGCCCACCTGCGGTTAAATTCTCTTGGCGCAAACGCGACGACGTAGGGGACTGGCCCTGCGTTTGCACCTAGTGCAAATACCAGAGTCATGAGAGCACCCTGACATCTCTGAAACCACGGAGTTATTCCCGCAGATTGATGATATCAAATCGTCATCACAAGGCTAAGGGAATCTCCAGCTCTACCCACCACCTATAGACCAGCAGGCGCCAATCTAGTAATGCATTGAGCGTTCATATGCTAACCATTTACCCTTCCTTGAGATTGACCCACCCAGCCATGTTCCTACAGATACATCTAGGAGGTGATTATTCTTAGATCAGGTTTCTTCGGATTGTCAGCTGCGGCCCTAACAGCTAGGGTTGTGGCAAATTTCCATTGCCACAACCTTTGGCTCCTTAGCAACGAAACAGCTGTAGCCCTGAATCCGAGCACCTCGATTACTTACAGTCCTGCTCAAACTCTTCGAGCATGTCCGCACGGATCAGTGCGTCAGGATCTTCTTCGTGAACCGCGTCGACCTTCAACTGGACACAGGTGTCCGACTCCCCGCTTATAACTGGTATCGCAACTGTAGGCTCTGGAGATGCGAATACGGCCCCAATAGCAGATGCATTACCAGGGGCTGGGATATTAACGAGCTGAAGGTTTTCTCCGCGCATACCCTCTCCTGAGAAACGACTAGGCACTTCAAAATCGGGAATGCTGGTGACGCCGTTTCTGTACTGGTCATCATCTACTAGAGCCATTTTCCCCGGATACTGAGCGCTAAGGCGCGGAGCCAGGGCTGCAAGGATCTGGGTTGGCTTACCGTTGCTCCAAAAGATCACGGTCTGCAGCTCGCCTTTATCGCTGAACACCCTCTCCTGCCCATGCTTGACCACGCTCTGGGTAGGTAGCGTTGTGCTGATCCCAATACCTTTAAACTGGCTGTCTTGCGTGTTGCCGGCCCACACCGTGGCAACGGCGCTCTCCAAGACGCCTTTGCTCCATTGCAGCTCACGAACCAAATGGCCTTGATCATCCCAGTATTGTTCAGCGCCATCCTTGCTGAGGTCGCTTGCCATGTATCGGTTTGCATCAGGAGTGATGGCGAGACCCGTGTAGTGGTGGACATGCTCTCCGCCGTAGGTGTATTTATCGAAGGTGCGCGAGCGGATCTTGTCGTGGTCGAAGACACTCAGCTCTGTGACGTTGCCTCGGGCATCCATTTGCTTCTGGACGCCATCCATCACATCGTTGTCGTAATTATTCTCAGTGGCCAAGTACCAGCGATTGCCGTCGAGGCCGTACTCCTTCTGCAAGCCTTGCTTTTTACCGTTTAAGTAATTGCGATGCTGGGTGCCCCGGTTGTCAAACCCACTTTGCAAACCATTTTTCCATTCAAGGTCTGCGATTTTTTCCTTACCTGCACTATCCCAGGCACGCTCACGGCCGTCTTTGCGGCCATCGGTGTAATTTACTTCAAGGGTTTTCTCGCCGGTTTGGGCATCGTACTGCTCCTGAACGCCATCTTGGCGGCCATTTTTCCAATGCTCAACGACCACCTTCTTAGTGGTCTTGGGATCGAAGCGCTCGACCTTTCCGTCCTTCTTACCGCCTTTGAACTCACCAGTACCAACGACAGTGCCAGCGTTGTCCGCACACTTCATGTCGCCGTCAGGAAGCCCTTTTTTGAAGTCAACAGTGCATGTGCCCACGTTGAAGAGGCCTAGAACTGAAATTGGGTAATTCGTGACACGACCAGTGAACGGATCAGTGGCATGGATCTTATACAGCAGGCCTTGTATTTCTTGAGTTTGACGAGCGTCAATCTCTGCATTGCAGCCTGTAAGCATGAAGGTGGCCAATCCAATGGCACCAAACGCGAAAGCTCTACCTGCGATAAATCTCACCTGAAACTCCTGTTTGGTATGCGACGGCCCAATGACCGCGATGGGCGTGTGTAGCCCGTGTTTGCGCAGCCTTGGTTCTGTTGGAACTCTGCGTACCACCCTTAACGTCAGTGAAGGCGAAACCTTGAGGACAGATGCCAGTAAGTACGTGTTGCGTGAGCGAAAGGGGGATCCCAGGCCTACAGACTTTTGCTGAGCGGACTTCAGGGTTTGGGCTTAAGCACGACACGATGCAGCGCGACCATATCCCTCTCAAATACCTCCCGGCTTGAACCATGTGCGGGTGTCGCGTGGTCTTCCAGCTTGAATATATGGAGCCAAAAAAGATGTGTGGGGATGTTGAGGGCGAGATATCCGCACTATGGCCACAATGCAGTAGAACGAGCGTAATCTGACCACTTCTCCTAATACCCTTGGCTTCAGATGCCGCGTCTATGACCATGCCACGTGGATTCAGATGATCTCCTCGTCAGCCCCATACCACCAATGCGAATCCAATTCAGGTTGAACCTCTGCTGCTCATAAGGACTCCCAAACCTAAATCCAGGAGAAAACTATGACCCAGACAGCTTTGGTTGTGGGCGCCAGCGGCATTGTCGGCAGCGCTATCACGCAGTTACTGATCGAAAACAACTGGCAGGTCGCCGCGTTATCGAGGAACCCGTCGCAAGTGCAAGGCGTGATCCCTGTCGCGGCAGATCTTCAGGATCCTGCTTCGCTGGAACATGCGCTGGCGGATTTGAAGCCCACTCACGTATTCATTACCACATGGTCAAGGCAAGCTACGGAAGCCGAGAACATTCGCGTTAATGCCGCCATGGTACGTAACGTACTCGCCGCGATTCGCCCAGCAAAAAGCGTTAAGCACGTAGCACTGGTTACCGGGCTGAAACACTACCTCGGCCCATTCGAGGCGTATGGTAAAGGTAGCCTTCCGCAAACACCGTTCCGCGAGGAACAGGGTCGGCTGGATGTCGAAAATTTCTACTACGCCCAGGAAGACGAACTCTTCGCCGCTGCCGAGAAAGACGGCCTCAGCTGGAGCGTTCATCGCCCGCACACCGTCACCGGGGTTGCCGTAGGCAACGCGATGAACATGGCAACCACCCTCGCCGTCTATGCGTCGATTTGTAAAAAAACCAATCGCTCTTTTGTGTTTCCCGGATCAAGAGTTCAGTGGGACAGCCTCACCGATATGACGGACGCACGGCAGTTGGCGAAACAACAGCTTTGGGCGGCCACCACACCGGCTGCGGCCAATCAGGCATTCAACATCACTAATGGCGATGTGTTCCGCTGGAAATGGATGTGGAGCAGGATCGCCGAATACTTCGACTTGTCTGCTGCCGATTATCCCGCTTCACTTTCTCCCCTTGAGGAGCAAATGGCCGAAGACCAGGCCGTATGGACGCAGATAGTCGCAGAGCATGGCCTGAAAGAATCCGATATTGGTCGCCTGATATCCCCATGGCATACCGATGCAGACCTCGGTCGCCCCATCGAAGTTGTAACGGACATGTCGAAAAGCCGTGCATTGGGCTTCACTGCTCACCAAGCAAGCGATCAAGCCTTTTTCGACGTGTTCGACAAACTACGCGAGATGCGCTTGATACCTTAAGTCGTTTCAAAAACGCATATCTTGAAAAGGGGCCTTCGTGGCCCCTTTTCAATCTCTCCCAAATTTGGTCAGCCGCGACTCCACTACATCAGCGGCACGCCCACCGATTCCGCCTTGATCGGAGACTTGCATAATCTTGCGCATTTGATTTGTGGGGGGCTGGCACCTGCCGCTGCACCGGGTAGGATATGCTCGTAGACAGTAACTCCATAGCAACTGTTGCACTGCCAGATATCAAACAGTTTGTTAATAACTGATCGATGCTCAATTAGCACCTTCAGAATTTACATATCCATTTAAACCTGGATCACTAAACAGGCGAGAGCAACTCCCCCCTGAGCACCACAGTATTATCTTGTACTAACAACCTCCCACCCCGGGTGAATTATTTATCAAGCGAATCTCTCTCGCGTGCGAGTTGCTTTACTTCATTAAGGAAATAACCGATGTCATCCAGTCACACTCAAAATCCGGATCTATTAACTGTTGGGCTGGCACAGATTGCGCCCATCTGGCTTAACCGTGAAGCAACGCTTGAGAAAATAGTTGATTACATCGGACGTGCTGCAGAGCAACAGTGCCAGTTCGTCACGTTCGGCGAAGCCCTATTGCCCGGCTATCCTTTCTGGCTGGAACTGGCCGATGGAGCGCGCTTCAACTGCTCGATACAAAAAGATATCCACGCTTACTACCTAAAGCAGGCAGTACAGATTGAGGCCGGGCATCTGGATGCCGTCTGTGCTGCCGCTGCCAAACACAACATCGCTGTCATGCTGGGTTGTATAGAGCGGGCAGCAGATCGTGGCGGCTACAGCGTGTATTGTTCGCGGGTTCATATCGGCGCCGATGGCGTGATTGGTTCAGTACATCGCAAGTTGATGCCTACTTACGAAGAACGCCTGACATGGTCACCGGGTGACGGGCATGGTTTGCAAGTCCACCCGGTCGGGTCATTTACCGTCGGCGGTCTCAACTGCTTTGAAAACTGGATGCCCCTCTCGCGTGCCGCACTGTATGCCCAAGGCGAAGATCTGCATGTCGCTCTATGGCCCGGCAACCTGCGCAATACCGACGACATCACTCGCTTCATCGCCAAAGAGGGGCGTTGCTTCACCATCTCGGTATCGGCGCTGATGCGGCGTGAAGATTTTCCATCCGATACGCCGCACCTGGACTTGATCCTCGCAAATTGCCCAGAGATCCTCGCAAACGGCGGCTCATGTATTGCTGCACCAAATGGTGACTGGGTCATTCCACCCGCCGTCGGTGAAGAGTGCTTGTTGGTCGCGACGCTGGACCGTAATGAAGTACGCCGCGAGCGGCAGAACCTTGATCAGGTTGGGCATTATTCCCGACCAGACGTGACGCGACTTGTCGTTGACCGGCGCCGTCAAAATGTTGTGACGTTTGAGGATTGATGTGAGCTAAAACAAGCAAGGCAAGCGGGAGTCCTGCTTTACGCGACATTCTGTTAATACCCCACAAGACAAGCCCGCCTTAGCGGGCTTTTTTGCGAGCGCAGACAGCCGCGGTTATTCGTTGATACGCCGGCCAAGGCTATTGGCGCTGTCGATCAGTACCCGGCGATATTGGTCATAATTGCTCTTCGCATCGGCACGTGGCGCGACGATGCACAGGGTCGCGATGGCGATGCCGTTCGGGTTTTTGACCGGCGCGGCGAAGCAATGGGTGAAGGTGTCGGCGACGCTATCGAAGGAGAAGAAGCCATCAATGCCCGCTTGACGGATCTCACCCAGAAACTGCTCCAGCGGCAATCGCTCGCCGTTGGGCAGGATGAAGTCATCGTGGTCGATCAAGTCGATGATTGCCTGGTCGCTCAAATGCGCCAGCAACAGGCGCCCGGACGCGGTCCACGGGATCGGAGCGTTTTCACCGATGTCCGAGGAGATGCGAAAATGCCGCTCGCCCTCCTTCATCAGAGCCACTGTGTATTTGCGCCCGTTGAGCAGACACATCTGCGCGGTTTCATGTGTTTGGCTGACGATTTCCTGCAGGGCATGATCGGCCTCGCGGGTCAGGTCGAAATGACGCAAATGCGCTTGTCCGAGGAAGTAAAGCTGACGACCGAGGTAGACGTGACCCTCCTTGCCAACCGGTTCAAGGATGCGCCGCTCCAGCAGCGAGGCTACCAGTTCGTAGACCGTGGACTTGGGGCTGCCGATGCCGCTGGCGATTTCATTCGGACGCAACGGCTGGCCGATTTCCTTGAGGAAATCGAGGATATCGAACGCCCGGTCCAGACCGCGTGCCCGGCGCTTGATGGTGTCTTCGGTCATGTCGGTGTTTTCCCAATCAAATTCGTCCTGTAGAAGCGCCCTCGTCGTCCAGGCGCCGCGCTGTCGCGCAGCACACATGGATCTGCTGGCGAGGCTCGCCCGCGAATAAGACAAGGCGGTAAGTCAGCCCTACTGCGTCATCGTTCTTCGCGGGCAAGCCTCGCTCCAACAGCAACCAGCCTGCTGCTCCTACCAAAACGAGCGCAGTGTTCAGGCCTTTTTCTTGTAAGCGATGCAGTCGATTTCAACCTTGCAATCGACCATCATGTTCGCCTGCACACAAGCCCGTGCCGGCGCATGCTCACTTTTAAAGTACTCCGAGAATACCTTGTTGAAACTCGTGAAATCCCTTGGATCTTCCAACCATACACCGGCACGCACCACATCTTCGAGGCCATAACCGGCCTCTTCGAGAATCGCGATCAGGTTCTTCATGGTCTGGTGGGTCTGCTCGACGATACCACCCAAAATGATCTCGCCCTCTACTGCAGGCACCTGGCCAGAAACGTGCAGCCAGCCATCGGCTTCAACGGCGCGTGCAAAAGGACGAGGCGTACCGCCAGCGGCGGAGCTGCCGGTGCCGTAACGAGTAATGCTCATGAATGTTTTTCCTGTTTGAAATGTGAAGAATGGTTTTGAATAAAATCAGAACCGCGTGTTCTTTAGAAACTCGGCCAGACGCGGTGATTGCGGACGTTCGAACAACTCCTTGGGTGGCCCCTGCTCTTCGATACGCCCCTGATTCATGAAAACGATCTTGTCCGAAACCTCGAAAGCGAATCGCATTTCGTGGGTCACGAGCAGCATGGTCATGCCCTCGTCTGCCAGACCCTTGATCACGCTCAGTACTTCACCGACCAGTTCCGGGTCAAGGGCCGAAGTAACTTCGTCGAACAGCATCAGGCTCGGGTTCATCGCAATCGCCCGGGCGATCGCCACACGCTGTTGCTGGCCGCCGGACAGCTGGCCGGGAAAGTGATCGCGGCGCTCCAGCAAGCCGACGCGCTCCAGCCATTTCTCGGCCAGGGCCACGGCTTGATCCTTGTGCAGTTTCTTCACCTTCAACAGACCCAGCGTGACGTTTTGCAGCGCCGTTAGGTGCGGGAACAGGTTGAACTGCTGGAACGCCATGCCGGTCATCGCGCGGTGGCGGGCAATGACTTTATCTGAGTGCCGGACGCGCTTGCCGTTGACTTCGTCATAGCCGATGGACTCGCCATCGAGCACGATCTGCCCGCCCTGGAACTCTTCAAGCATGTTCACGCAACGCAGCAGCGTGGTCTTGCCCGAACCGCTGGAACCGATCAACGTAACCACGTTGCCGCGTTGCATGGTCAGGTCGACGCCCTTGAGCACTTCGAGCTTGCCGTATTGTTTGTGAAGACCGCGAATGTCCAGCAGCGCCTGGCCGTGTTGAGGGTCTTTTACGTTAGAGAGCGAAGGTTGAGTCATGGCAAGGCCACCCGCTTTTCAATGTGCCGGCCGAGTAATTCGATGGCGTAGTTGATGACGAAAAACAGAAATCCGGCGAACAGGTAAAACTCAAGCGTCATGAACGTCCGGGCGATGATCTGTTGGGTACTTAGCAGCAACTCGGCGACACCGATCACTGACAACAGCGTTGAAGCCTTGACGATCTCGGTGGACGAGTTGACCCAGGTCGGCAAAATCTGCCGCATCGCCTGAGGTAAAAGCACGTAGCCGAGGGATTGATAAAACGTCAGACCGATCGCCTTGCTCGCTTCCATCTGACCGCTTGGCAATGCTTGCAATGCACCGCGCACGATTTCGGCGACATGTGAGCCGCAGAACAGGGTCAGCCCCAATGCGCCAGCCTGAAATGCGCTGATCTGCCAGCCCAGTGTCGGAGCCATATAGAAGCAGGCCAACACGAGTACAAACACCGGCGTGCCGCGAATGATGTCCACGTATAAACGGAACGGCGCACGCATCCAGACATTGCCGTAGGTCAGCACCAGGCCGGCGACAATACCTACCATCGTGCCCAGCAAAATCGCCAGTGCCGACACTTGCACACTGGTTAAAAAGCCTTGCCACAGTACTTCGCGGGCAACCCACAACTCATGCAACCAACTGGGGGATTCGTACATGGGACCTCCTATCGGCGGATCGCCAGACGCTGCTCGAAATAACGCAGCACCATGGCAATGAGGTAACAGGCCGCAACATAGAGCGCCGTGGTCACCATCCAGGTTTCAATCACCCGGTAGCTCTCGACATTGATCTTGCGCGCGTAATAGGTCAGCTCCGGCACGGCAATCGCAGCCGCCAGTGACGTGTCCTTGAACAGCGAAATGAAATTGTTCGACAGAGCTGGCAGCACGTTGCGCAGCATCACTGGGACGGTGACGTAGGCTTTGACTTGCCATTCGCCGAGACCGATGGCAAGTCCGGCTTCACGCTGGCCCTTGGGAATGCTCAACAGACCGCCACGGAACACCTCGGTCAGATACGCTCCGGCGTACAGCGACAGAGTAATGATGAACGACGGGATTTTATCCAGACGAATCCCGAGGCCTGGCAAAGCAAAGTAAATCAACAGGATCAACACCAGAATCGGCGTGTTACGAACCACCGTCACATATATCGACGCCAGCACCCGCAACGCGCGATGCTTTGACAGCAAAGCGAACGCCATCATCAGGCCGATCACGCAACCGATGGCGATCGACACCAGCGCCAGCTCCAGGCCCAGTCCGAGCCCCGCCAGCAAGGTATCGAAATCGCGCCACACGGCGGCAAAGTTCAACTGATAGTTCATGTCAGCAGTACCTTGAACGGGGCGACTCATCACCGCCCCGCTCTCTCGGGATCATTTAAATTCAACAGGGAAACCGATAGCTGGCGTAGGCAGGTCCACACCGAACCACTGCTTGAAGGACGCCGCGTAGGCCGGGAACTCAACGCCGGTCATGGCTTCATGCAAGGTGGTGTTGACGAAGTTCAGCCAGTCCTGATCGCCGCGTTTGACCGCACAGGCGTAGGTTTGCGGACTCCAGGCGTAGGTCGGGCTGCGATAGCGTCCCGGGTTCTGCACCATCAGGTATTTCACCGACGATTGATCGGTGGCCGCGGCATCGGCACGGCCGGAGTTCACGGCCTGGTACATCAAGTCCACGCTGTCGTATTGATCGACCTTGGCTTTCGGCAGCGCCTGATGCACCAGTTCTTCGGCGTACACGTTCTGCAACACAGCCACGATCACCTCGTCACCGGCCGCTTTCAGGTCTTCGATTTCCTTGTACTTGCTTTTGGCGGGCAGCAGCAGGCCGACCCCTTCACGGTAGTAAGGCAGCGTGAACGCCACCTGCTGCGCACGGCTGGCGGTCACGGTGATGAACTGGCAACTGATGTCGACCTTGTCAGTCAGCAGATTGGGAATCCGCGCATCGGAGGACTGCACCACGTACTCGACCTTGCTCGGGTCGTTGAACAAACCCTTGGCAATCATGTGCCCGATGTCGATATCAAAACCCTGCAACTTGCCATCCGCACCCTGAAAGTGCCACGGCGCATTGGTACTGCCCGTCCCCACGATCAATTTCCCGCGGGCCAGCACGCTATCGAGCTTGCTATCCGCCGCCTGGGCCACGCCCATGGCAGCAGCCGAAGCCGCACAGAGAAAAACACACGCTTTAAACAAGGAAGGTCGGCGATGCATGGCAAGCACTCCAGGATGATGTTCGTTCCGCTATAGTGGAACGTGGCATGTAACAACGGAATGAACAGCAGAAAGCGTGCCATCGGCCATAAGGAGAATGCAGCGAGGGATTGAAAAGTGTTTTGAATCAGAGGGATGGGAGAAATTGTGAAAATCGGGGTGACGCAAGTGCACATCGGGAACCGCTACCAATCGCTACGGTAAATGGGGAGTGTGTTCATATTGGGTGCGGATGTGCTCATTTGTGCGGCGTTCGCTGGGGTCAGTTGTCGAAAGTGCGACCGGCTTCTCGAGCAGGCTCGCTCGGGCCAAAATCCAAGCAAGCGGATCCTGTCATACAGGCAGCGGATGAGAGGTTCTAGAAAACCGGCAAGACCGAACCAACCTTAGGTTCAAAGCGGTTGCTGATCGCAAGTGTGGCAAACAGGCCCCTAGAGCGCCTGAGACGGCCGCCGTGAGAACAGGTTAAGCGGCCTTTGACGTGGCTAAACAAATCGCCAATGGCAGTAGAATGCTCCGCGCCAGTGCGACCTAAAGCATGAATCGCGTTATCTTCCAATACTTGAAAACTATTGAGAATAACGAGCACTGACTTTCCAAGAGGCACGCATGAATTACCTGGACCTTATTGAATCTGAAATAAACGCAAGTGGAGAAGAGTTGATATGCGCCGGAAGCGCGAATGAAAGCCTGATCCTGGCTTTCGAGAAAGAAATGGGTTTAGCTTTTCCTTTCTCGTACAAGCTTTTTCTCAAGAGATTTGGCGCATTATCGTTCGGCGGTGATACCTATTACGGCATCACAAAAAGTGGATTGGAGGCGGACTCCATACCCAGCGTATTGTTTGCGACAATGAGCGCTCGCTCGCAAGGCGATGCTGATTCACAAATGATTGTCATCCAGTCGTCTGGATATGGACCAATCTACTCCATAGACACATCAATCAGCAGCGGTTCTGGCGAACATCCAATAATAGAAACAGAGCTATCATTCAAAAGAGAAGCCAGCAAAAAGATAATCTTCGAAAGCTACGAAGACTTTTTCCTGTCCACTGTTAGAAACGCTATCAAAGATCTTTGACTGTAATGAGCCTGGCCCGCGGATTACCGCCGAAATAGCTGTCAACGTTAACCTGAGCCAGGCTCCCTGCCGCATTACCCAAGCCAGGTCGCGATCGGAAAGGGATCGCTCGAAGGAACGATATTCAAACCACCTCCCGCCTCCGATCCTCCCTCGGGCATTTCGAAAACCTTGCTCGATAACTGCGCGTGAAATACGACGGTGATTCAAACCCGCAGGCGATGCTCACTTCCAGCACACTCAGACCACTTTGACGCAGCAGTTGCCGAGCCTTCTCCAGGCGCAGGCCCAGATAGAAGTTGCTCGGCGTGTCGTTCAGATGCAGACGAAACAGGCGCTCCAGCTGGCGTCGGGTGACTTTGATCGCATCGGCCAACGCCAACGTGCTCAGGGGCGGTTCGGTGTACTGCTCCATCTCGCCGATCACGTGAACCAGTTTCTTGTTGGTGATGCCGTAGCGCGTGGCGATCTGCATCCTTTGGTGGTCTTTGCGCGGCCGGATGCGGCCAAGGACGAATTGTTCGGACACCTGAATCGCCAACTCTGGGCCGTGGGCCTGAGCGATCAGATCAAGCATCAGGTCTATGGACGCGGTGCCCCCAGCGCAGGTGATGCGACGACGGTCGATCTCGAACAGCTCTTGGGTCACGGTGAGCCGTGGATAGGATTCTTTAAACGCGTCGATGGCCTCCCAGTGCAGGGTCAGTCGATAGCCTTCGAGCAAGCCGATTTTGGCGAGCACGCAGGCACCTGTGTCGATGGCACCGAGGGTCACGCCTTCATGGTCGAGCCGACGCAGCCACTGCTCCAGGGCCGGGGTGACGAACTGCAGCGGTTCAAAGCCGGCCACCACCAGCAAGGTTGTGTCTTTTTCCAGCGGCACCAGCGCCGCGTCAGCGTTCACCGACATGCCATTGCTCGCCAGTACCGCCCCGCCGTCGGCGCTCAAGACGTGCCAGCGATATAGCTCGCCACCAAAGCGGTTGGCCACCCGCAGCGGCTCCAGAGCGGAGATAAAGCCGATGGCCGAAAAGCCCGGCATCAACAAAAAATAGAAATCCTGGGCCATGTGGCGCTCTCGTCGGACCGGCATCGTGACGCTGTGATACTTCCGGTTATGGGCGGATTCAAGGGGTGGCAGGTCGCCGTAGTGCAAAAGCCGGTCGCCGCCGTGCGCTTCGTCGCCTGTCAGGCCGCGTAACTTGATCTCACGGCGCACGAAGACGCCGAAATCCATAATAACAATCTGCCCAGGGCCCCACCATGAACCGACTGATCAGCCGTAACGTACTTGCACTCAGCGTCACCGCTATTTTGAGCTCCAACGTGATGGCAGCGGATGCCGCATCCTGTCAGAACGTGCGCATGGGCGTGGTGAACTGGACCGATGTCATCGCCACCAGCGCCATGACCCAAGTGTTGCTCGACGGCCTCGGCTACAAGACCAAACAGACCAGCGCTTCCCAGCAGATCATCTTCGCAGGCATCCGCGACCAGCGCCTGGACCTGTTCCTGGGCTACTGGAATCCGCTGATGACCCAGACCATCACCCCGTTCGTTGAGGCGAAGACAGTCAAGGTCCTCGACAAACCAAGTCTGGAAGACGCCCGCGCCACCCTCGCCGTCCCTGACTATCTTGCAGAAAAGGGCCTGAAGACCTTTGCCGATATTGCCAGATTCGAGAAGGAGCTGGGCGGCAAGATTTACGGCATCGAGCCGGGTTCAGGCGCCAATACGCAGATCAAGGCGATGATCGCCAAAAACCAGTTCGGCCTGGGCAAGTTCCAGCTGGTGGAATCCAGCGAAGCCGGCATGCTCGCCGCCGTAGACCGCGCCGTGCGTCGTAAGGAAGCCGTGGTATTTTTCGGCTGGGCGCCGCACCCGATGAACGTCAATTTGAAAATGACGTACCTGAACGGCAGTGACGGCGCTCTGGGACCCAACGAGGGCATGGCCACCGTGTGGACCGTCACTTCGCCGACTTATGCCGAACAGTGCCCCAACGTGCACAAATTGCTGACCAACCTGACGTTCACTTCCGCGGACGAGAGCCGGATGATGCAGCCGATACTGGATCACAAGGACGCACTCGAGTCCGCCAGGCAGTGGCTCAAGGACAATCCGAAAGATCTGGCGCGCTGGCTGGAAGGCGTCACCACCTTCGACGGTAAACCGGCAGCGGCGAACCTTCAATTGAGCAGTAAATAACCTGATTTGAACCCCCGTTTCGCGGTCATCCCTGACCGCGAACGGCATCTCCACGTCTGTAAGGAGCCAACCCATGAACCACGACGTCATCATC
This sequence comes from Pseudomonas sp. ICMP 561, assembly GCF_002699985.1. Lineage (GTDB taxonomy): Bacteria > Pseudomonadota > Gammaproteobacteria > Pseudomonadales > Pseudomonadaceae > Aquipseudomonas > Aquipseudomonas quasicaspiana. The sequence continues at coordinate 175,553 of NZ_LKBT01000070.1, forward strand.
ACCTGCGCACTCACCGGTGCTGGCGACACGACCGCCAGAAGCCCTCACGTACCGGTCACGCCCAAACAAATCGCTGCAGCCGCAGTCGAGGCCGCCAAGGCAGGTGCGACGGTGGTGCACTGCCATGTGCGCGACCCGCACACCGGCAAATTCAGTCGCGACGTGGCCTTGTACCGCGAAGTGATGGAGCGTATCCGGGAGGCCGATATCGACATTATCGTCAACCTCACCGCTGGTATGGGTGGCGATCTGGAGATTGGCAGCGGCGAGCACCCGATGGAGTTTGGTCCCAACACCGATCTTGTCGGGCCGCTGACGCGTCTGGCCCACGTCGAGGAACTGCTGCCGGAAATCTGCACCCTCGACTGCGGCACCCTGAACTTTGGTGATGGCGACACTATTTATGTGTCCACTCCGTCGCAATTGCGTGCCGGTGCCAAGCGTATCCAGGCACTGGGCGTGAAGGCTGAGCTGGAAATTTTCGATACCGGCCACCTGTGGTTCGCCAAGCAGATGATCAAGGAAGGGCTGCTCGATAACCCGCTGTTCCAGCTGTGCCTGGGTATTCCATGGGGCGCACCGGCCGACACCACCACCATGAAAGCCATGGTCGATAACCTGCCCGCCGACGCGGTGTGGGCCGGTTTTGGCATCGGCCGCATGCAGATGCCGATGGCCGCGCAAGCGGTGTTGCTGGGCGGCAACGTGCGGGTCGGCCTGGAGGACAACCTGTGGCTGGACAAGGGCGTGCTTGCCACCAATGGCCAACTCGTGGAACGCGCCAGTGAAATTCTCAGCCGCCTTGGCGCGCGGGTCATGACCCCGGCGGAAGGCCGCATCAAGATGGGCCTTACCAAGCGCTGCTAACGCCTGCACGACTCCAACGTCATAGGACCGGCTTTAGCCGGGAGGGAGGTATTTCTGATGAAAAAATGCAGCGTACGCATTGCCCTCCTCCCGGCTAAAGCCGGTCCTACAAATGCGCTTTAAAAGATCCCGCAAGGGACCGGCTTGTACATCGAATCACAGCACTCTTCAGGAACGTCGCCATGAGCTTTATCACTGAAATCAAAACCTTCGCCGCGCTCGGCAGCGGCGTCATCGGCAGCGGCTGGGTGTCCCGCGCCCTCGCCCATGGCCTGGATGTGGTCGCCTGGGACCCTGCGCCCGGTGCCGAAGCCGCGCTGCGCAAACGTGTTGCCAATGCCTGGGGCGCCCTGGAGCAACAGGGCCTGGCGCCCGGTGCATCCCAGACCCGCTTGCGCTTTGTCGCCACTATCGAAGAATGTGTCAGAGACGCCGACTTCATCCAGGAAAGCGCCCCGGAACGCCTGGAATTGAAACTGGATTTGCACAGCAGGATCAGCGCGGCAGCCAGGCCGAATGTATTGATTGGTTCAAGTACGTCCGGGCTGCTGCCAAGTGCATTCTACGAAGGTTCCGTGAATCCGGAGCGCTGCGTGGTCGGCCATCCGTTCAATCCGGTGTACCTGCTGCCATTGGTTGAAGTGGTGGGCGGCAAAAACACCGCTCCGGAGGCTATTCAAGCGGCGATCAAGGTGTATGAATCCCTCGGCATGCGCCCGCTGCATGTGCGTAAGGAAGTCCCCGGCTTTATCGCTGATCGCTTGCTCGAAGCGCTATGGCGCGAGGCGCTGCACCTAGTCAATGACGGCGTGGCGACCACCGGCGAAATCGATGACGCGATTCGCTTCGGTGCCGGGTTGCGCTGGTCGTTCATGGGCACCTTTCTCACCTACACATTGGCAGGTGGCGACGCGGGCATGCGTCACTTCATGGCGCAGTTCGGCCCGGCGTTGCAGTTGCCGTGGACCTACCTGACTGCGCCGGATCTGACCGAAAAACTGATCGACGATGTGGTCGACGGCACGAGTGATCAGCTAGGTGAACGCAGTATTTCAGAGCTGGAGCGCTACCGTGATGATTGTTTGCTCGCCGTGCTGGAGGCGGTGAAAACTACCAAAATCAAGCACGGCATGACCTTTGCCGAATAACCCTCGGGAGCTGGCGGCGGTGAGTTGTGCACCCATAGTTTCGCGCCCCCCCCTTCCACGTAGGACCGGCTTTAGCCGGGAGGGCGCCGGGAAATACGTTAAATATCTTTCGCAAGAAATATCGCCCTCCCGGCTAAAGCCGGTCCTACAGGAATCGCCAAAATGCCAGCACTGACTACCTATACCACCCAAGTTGAACCCGCCTGGGTCGACTATAACGGCCACCTTCGCGACGCGTTCTACCTGCTGATCTTCAGCTACGCCACTGACGGGCTGATGGATGCTCTGGGCCTGGACAGTGATAACCGCGAAGTCAGCGGTCACTCGCTGTTCACTCTGGAATTGCACCTGAATTATCTGCACGAAGTCAAACTCGGCGCCGAGGTTGAGGTGCATACCCAATTGATTGCCTTCGACGCCAAGCGCCTGCACCTCTATCACAGCCTGCATCTGGTCGGCGATGACATGGAACTGGCTGGTAATGAGCAGATGTTGTTACACGTAGACCTGGCCGGCCCGCACGCAACCGTTTTTACCGAGGCCACACGGGAAAAACTTGATGCGATAAGCGCTGAACAATCCGAGCTGCCAAGGCCCGCCCTGCTCGGCCGAGTCATTGGTTTGCACGCAAAAGTTTGAGGAGGTTTGCATGCAAACCACAGCCCGATAATCAGCTCCCTTCGAACAACCCAAGATAGCGTAAACCGTTATAACTATTTTCAGGTGGGACGCTGATTACCCCATCACCGTCGGTGTACCAGAAAATCGCGTTGGCTTCGGTGATGCCTAAGGCTGCGCAGGCAGCCTTGGCTCTATCCCAATCACTTGCATCAATCGGAGCGTCCTGCAGGATTTCATCAACCGTGACCAGGTTGTCGCGCCGCGGGATGATGCCGATAAAATCTTCGTCATACCATTTGATGCCCACATCCTTGCAGAACCCGCAGATCCGGTAGTCAGGATCATCAAAGCCATCCTCCGTGGAGTAATCCAGTTCAAAATATCTTTGATATTCGCTTTCGGGCGCAAAGCTAGTGCCTATCCACACATGGACCTTGTCATAATTATCGAAATCGTACGTGATCATTGACGCACCCTTGTATGTTTGGCGCCAGGGCTTTTCGAACATTGAACCGCCCCGCCGCTACCAGTCGCCCCGCCACTGTTCAAGAAACTCAGTGTCTCTGGACAGGCCGACTCTTTCCCCTAATTGGTACAGCACCTCCATCAGGGACTCGCGCTCTACCGTTTCAATCTCATCTTCAAACTGATTGATGTGCAGCACTGCTTTTTCGAACAGCGGCAGCGCGCGATCAGCCGCATCGGCGCCCTGTAATTTCAGCACTTCAGCATAAAGTGCAGAGACCACAGGATAAATTTTAGCCAGAAGCTCTTCATCCCCTTCCAGCAACTGAAGTCCCGTTTTTACATCCGGTTCAGGCATCAAAGCCTCGGCGCTTTTCTTGCGAGACAAAAGCAGCGCCTCTGGAGTTTTTAGTGCCGGAAAAATAAATTGCTTGCTGTCATCCCAGTTGATCGCCGTGTCGTAAAAAAACCGCAGCCTTTCCTGCAGTTTGACCGGGTCGCCGGCAACGCCGCAGAAGTCATGACTTTCAATGATCTCAAGGTCTTTCTCAGGGCATAGATCAGACTTCAGCACCCTCGCCCCGATACTCGAGTAACGGTCGCTCAGTTCTATGAGGTCAGCGGTGTATGTGTCCTCTGAGACCCATCTGAAACTCAGCATTTTTTTGAGTATCGGGCGTTCATTGACCTTCACTTCACCTGCGGCTAAAAAACGCAGGAAAAGTTTCTTGACCGGCTTGGAGGCAATAAAGAGGCAGAACAGAATGGGACTGTTATTTAAATCAACGCCCTCCCATTCATCGACCGTTCTGAAGGTGTCAAAAAACTCCATCAAGCCATGTTCTCGCATCTGGGCAAGGGTATAAACACCCTCAGCCACTTCAACAACGAGCACGGCATCATCAACCCACTTGATTGTTTTCACTGTTTAGACGCCTCTTTTCTTAGGTTCAACCTTGCGGTTGAGCAACCAACTTAGCTTCTTCCATGAACCCGTGTTCAATCAGGTAGCGCTTCCCACCACTGATGACATAGCTCTTGAAACCTTCCCGCGACAATTCAAAATCTGCAGTAGCGAGGTTACGAAAAAGCGTAGGACGCGCGCTCTTGTAAAGAAACAGGATGTCGTTCCCGACTTTACCTACCAGTGGCTTGGCGTAGGTGGTGTTCTGGCACTCCATTATTTCCCCGGTGCAGTGCCCGCTCAGCCATTCAACCTTGGTGAGATCGATGGGTGGGAGCGACCATTCACCAATGAAAAGATGCTGGTTATCCCTGGCATACGAGTAGCGCTGCAACTTATCTTTGGCATTGAGATTGACCGCTGAATAGTCACCGAAAGGAAAAATGACTTCAAAACTCTTGGGGTCGGCGCCTTCAATCCGGGTAGCACCGAGATATACCGTGGTGCTGTCCATTGAGTAAGCAGCGACTTGATTCGCCTGATCAGGCGTCAAGCCAGCCTGACTGGAGCGTGCGACTCGAAAGTGTGCCGCATCGGTACTGAGCAACCAGAATGTGCGTCGTTCGAACGTTTCGTGGATTTGCAACCTGGCAGGCAGGTAACACACCGGGTTGAGCCCCTGCGCTACTGATCCAACGCCTGTACCGCTGCAGGGGCTTTCGCGCTCGCGGGACACTGCACCCAAGTACACGCGGCCATCAACGATCTGGAAACTGTCTTTTCGCACAGCATCTTTCTCCTTCGAACAGTCGCGCTCCCGATCAGGTGGGCGAGGGTTCGCGAAGGTCTCGGCAAAGGTCGTATCAAACCAGCTTTCGGTACAGCTGAACGTCTCAAACGCCTGACTCGTCAGCGGCAGCCAACACGTAAAACACAGCACCACTATTTGCGCCGTCGAACAGCGTTCCAGGGCACGACTTCTGTTTGGCATTTCCTGCTCCATGCACAGCAACCTGTTGACGCCGCCAAGGGGTGGCGCGCCTGTTCACTCGACCAGCGTTAACGCACCATCGACATACCGCACCTCGCGCCCCAGCCACGCGGGGTCTACATCGGGCATCACCGCCGAGGGCTTACGAAGCTCACGCAGCAGGGTCGAGCCATGTGACAGACGCCCTCCCATGCGTGCAATCACCGCACGGGCATTCTGATAATGAGCGTGACGCCCGGGGTCCAGAGTGTCCTCGAGCAAAATATCCTCACCCAGAACACCCTGCACTTGCCCCGGATAAATCATGAACCCGGCGGCGTGTTCGGTTCCCTCACTGCCGTCCTGCCAAAAACTGCCAGCACGGTTGCGAACATCCGCGTGCGGCTCAAACCAGTAAGCTCGTTCAGTCATTGGCATGGCGTGATGCAGACGAAAAAACACCCTCATCAGATTGTCGCGATACCACTCTCGCACTTGCAGATAATAGCCACGCAGACCGGGCAAACCGGCGCAATGCGCCAGTTTTATAGCGCTCGACCATGTCGGGAATGGCTGCAACGGCAGGTCTGTCAAAGGCGGACGAGCAGTAGCCGGATCAGTTTCCCACGGCAAGCGATGAGGACAGTGCTCAAGGTCATGGTAAGCGGTCGGCGGGCGGCCAAAGAGGTCGCCGCCACTGCTGGCAAGTGCGGTTGCAATGCACAGGTTGCCCTGCACCACGAACACATAAAAACGGGTGAACCAGTCGGCAAACTGCCTGCCATCAGCATCTTGTGCCTGGAGGGCGCTGAGTTCCCGGTCAAAACGCTGCAATTGCTTTTCCAGCGTCAGCAAATGCCCGCGCGCGATGCGTTGCATGCGCAGGAACAGTGGCAGCGAACGCAGCAATCGCATGGGCCGCCAAGGCAGGTGCGGCGTTGCGCCGCCGACTTCACCGGCGTAGCTGCTGGAGGCAACGCCCCAGTCGGCCAGGCGAGCGAGAAACAGATCATTGTTGATATAGGAAGCACCGCCGAACAAGGCGGTAAACGGTTCGTTGTCCTGCAACACCCGAGGATCCCAGCGCGCCATGATTGCCGGAATACTGCCAGCAGCGCGGCGCTGAGCGTACTCCACCAGACGGCTGGGCTGAGGCGGCAGGATCTCGGCGATGTTGGCCGCGGTCAAGTGACGACGCCAGCCGTAATCACTGATCGGTCGATACTGCAGCAGCCACAGTTGTCGGCCGTCCCACGCCCACTCGACATCGCCCGGCACATAGTGAAAGACCCGCAGTACACCTTGCAGAAAGTCCCAGAGTTTTTCCTGGGTCAAACCGTGAGCTGACTTGAACGCGTGACTGCTCCAGGACTCACCCAGACGGGAAATAACAGCGCGCTCAGGGCTTGCCTGGCCGTCAGCCAGAGATTCAAGGTGGCCCTCGACCCACTCCAGCTCGACGGCCAGGTGGCGAACGAAAGCAATTCCGGAAAGCACCGGCGTGATGAACCGCTGCACAACCACTTCTTCAACACCCGCGTCGTGCAGCTCGGCGATACGCGCAGATACGTTAAGCGCAGGTTCGCGCAGGAAAGTAGTGCTCAGGCCCGCGTTCGCAGAGTCGGCCTGGTCCTCGCCAAAACTGGAGGAGCGCACCGCCCAAGTGGCATCCGGCTGGCTGGAAAGAAATGCAGACAGACCGTGATCGTCTCCCTTTACCAGTGACAACGCCGGCGGTACCGGTTGCCCGGCGCAGGCGGCCAGACGCAAGCGTCCACCTTTGGTATGGGCGACAAACCCGCGCTGCTTCGATTCCAGCCATTGTACAAATGCGGCTGGCGAATCGATCCACGGATAATGGCCCCAGCCCGGCTGCAAACTGATGGTCAGGTCAGCGCGGGCCAGAATAGCCGACCATGCCGCTGCCTGCTCAATGCCCAACACTCCATCCTGATCGCCCCACACCAGCTCGATCGGGTCTTGCACCCACTCCAGCAAAGGCAGCGCGGTGTCGGCCCGCAACAAGTCCCAATACGGCATGAACGCACGGCAGCGGGCATACCCGTCACCCATGCGCTGATAGTGACTGGCGGGCCAGGGCTGCCGGGGGAACTTGCGGGCAAACAATGNCTGCCGGGAGAACTTGCGGGCAAACAATGTGGGCTTGTTGGCCAATAGCCAATGGATGGTTTTGCGAATCGGCAGTGGCGACATCAATGCAGGCAAACGACGTTGCCAGAGAAACGCACCCACCGGCGCCAGCAAGACGCTCCTGCAGAAATGCCCAGGCCGACGTTGCAGCGCATGCATCACCAGCAGAGCATTGACCCCCACCGCCACGATAGCGCTGCCGCTCACGGTCGCGGCTAACAGTGCCTCGGAGTAGCTCGCCAGGTCTTCGCAAGGCGGCTCAGGGTTGCTGCCAAAGCCTGGCAGCTCCAGGGCGGTAACCTGATAGTGCTCGAAGTAAGGCAGCGCGTCGTCCCACCATTCGGCGCTACTGCCGTTGCCCGCCAACAGATACAGAAGTGGCTTGCTCATGCGCGCGCCTCAAGTAAAGTCGCCATGCTCAGAAGCATTCGGTCAGACATTGCTGGGTCCCTGCCCTATGGCGCCACGTTGATGCTTACGGTCAAGGCGATACAGCCACACCAAAGGTGGCAGCAGCATGAGCAGTGCAAAAGTGTCGAGCCACAGATGCGACCAGACCCCGACTTGAATTGAGAGCAGTATGTCCTGAGGCGCCCAGAGCACCAGACCTGCAATCAACCAACCCCAGACCATCGGCGTTTTCTGGCGATTGCCAATGTGCACCAGGGCCAGCATGTATAACGAATAGCTTTGCAGCGTCGCGCCAAACAAGGCGAGCCACCACGTCTGTTGAGCCCGGGCAGACGTCGGCGCCGCGCCAGTCCAGAAAACCTCTTCAAGGGAGCTCAGGTAATTATCGAACAGGCCTGACTGAGCGGTCCATGTGAGTACCATGCTCGCCAGCAAATGCCCTGACACCATCACATAAAGCCACATCACCAACGAGCGTCGGCGAGTAAGAAATGAGTACGACATTCTGCGTCCTGCAGCGTCCGTTGAAGACGCCATTTAAAGGTTTGCTAACGGGCTAAGTACATTAACCCTCGCCCGCACGGGGGCTGATCGAGAAACCTTGCGACGTAACCGCTTCACCATTAGGGCATCAGGTTTTGGTCGAAGCCCTTTTAGCAGCCTCGGCTTTGAGCGCTTTGGTTTTACCGTGCTCTGCCAGCAACTCCAGCGTTTGTTTGCTGGCCCTGGGATGATTGAGCAGGTACTCGTGGAAGAGTTTGTTGCCGGCCCGAATGAGCTGCAAAACAACCGTAGGTTCGTTGTAGTCTTCTTCAAAGCGCATCATCTGGCTTTCCAGCCGATAGTGCCCTTCAGCGGTTTGCTCCGAAGTGTCCTGAGCGAAAAGCTGCACCCGTAATTCATCCTGCTCCAGCACGTGTACAAATAAAAACACGGTGGTAACAAAGGTCAGGGATTTACGATTGGTCGCGGTTTGCGGAAGGTACACCTGTGAACAGAAATGGAACATTTGTCCGTTACAGGCCGGGATGCTGGCCTCGGACGCATTCCATCTGGGTGGGCGACGCAGAAAGAGAATGTCTTTCTTTTTGATCATGTCAACGCAAACAGGCCGCGTGGCCTCCCCTTTGCGGCTGTACGTCACTTCTCCATTTTGTGAGAGTGGGTGGTAAATCAGCGTTCCACTGTTCAGTTGTTTCTCTATGACCAGGTAATGAACCGAGAACAATTCACCATATTCAGGGTGGACTTCACCGGTACTGACTTTGCCGCCAAACAGATAGAGTTCCCTTTCAATCTGGCTGCCCAGAATCTCCAGGTCTGCTTGCTCGAGTTTAATCCGCTCGATAAATACAGCCTGGTTGCCTTGTATCTCTGGCCAGGGAATGTCCAGCATCGGATCCTTGCCGTTCATGTCTACGCAGATCATGGCTGCTTCAGGTGCATTGTTCACGCTGTCGACCTTTCCCAATGAACAGGATCTCCTGATATTGACAGGCCCGAGCGCACATGCGATGCGATCAGGCCAGACAACAACCTTACTTCTGGTCAAGGAACTCTGTCAGGAACCACTGCGGACGGCCGGTCATGGACAACTCGTCGTTGTAGCTGACACGCAGTTCATGGCTTTCACCAGGCAGGTAAAGCTCGCCATTATCTCGATCAAGTCGCAGTACTTCGTAGGGCTTGCCGTCCCTCTGAACGGAATAACGAGTGTCCTTGTTGGTGTTCTCGACTTTCATCTTCTGAATGCGCAAGTTCCACTCGTGATCGACACCCGCCACCTGCACCAATGCTTCATTGGCAGACCGATCGCCGATGCGCAGGACCCAGACCTTGACGCCCTTCTCGCCACTGTAAGCGAAAATTTTATCAGCGACTTCCGGGCGGGCCTCTTCGGCCATTGCAACGGATGAACCCAACAGGCAGATACTGAAAAGCACTGCCCAAACACTCCTGATGACTGACATCGATTGTCTTCCTTAGCGAGAAAAAGTCCGGGGATAATACATAAATAAAAACATTAATGAAGCGTGGATAACGCATCCAGTCCGCTGTCAGTCACTGGACTTCTGCGTTGCCACTTGAAGTTGTGAACTTCCACACACCGCTCGACGGTTTCATTCCAGACGACTTCAAACCCAGCAGCTTTCAACACTGTGGCCAACCGTTGCCCCACCTTGAGAGCCTGTGCAGGATCATCGTTGATCGCCCCAAAGGCGATGTACAGAACATCACTCTTAACCACGCATTCAACGTCTTGCCCATGATAAAAGCAAAAGCCGTGGTAATGATCATCGGGGGCTTCGTCAAGCACTTCAGCCACTTCCGTAAAACCATCCGACGTCTCATAGCCCGCATTCTGGAGGGCACAGATACCGTCTTCATGGAGGTGATAGAACACATCATCGAGTCGATCGCAGGCAGTTACCTGCGGCCAGTTACGCTCTGCGTCGAGCTTGCGTTGCAGCTCCGGCAGGATCAACGCCTTCAGCGCGGGAACATCACAGTCGCCGTCAATAATGTCATCGATCATCGCGTGCATTTCTTCAGCCGTGTAGAAGCCAGACGACACCCACATCCGTATGCTGTCCGCAACGTACTCATTACTGTCTGCCATTGACACCTCGCCAGCGTAAACAATCAATACTGATACTGTTGTCTCTGGTGACTGATCAGCCAATAAAAACTGCACATCCTTGCATGCGCCTGTCATGGACTCATGAATCGGGTTGTAGTTCTCTATGCATGTTTTTTACTCAGGAAAAACCTCCTGCTGGCGCGAAAACTTGTTTATGCCCGATTGATCCTGAAATCCCATTGATCAAAATTTGCCTCATCACGCACAACCGGCAACGACTCGACAGTCGTGATGCCCAACTCATACACGCTGCTTGGGAAGCCTTCATTCAATTCGCTGAAGCCAGTGATGCTCAATGCGTAGAGCCCCGGCGAAATATCCAGATAGTCACTGTTCGCCAGGCGGTCCGAGAGCCGGGCTTTGTAATTCAGAAAGAACTCAGGCTCCCAATCCGTCAAGGCATTCAGATCGGCAACAATCAACAGGCCACTGATGATATTCAATGGTATATCCGTGTATCGAAAAACCGCCTCGCTGCATTGTTCAAAGGGAAACGTGAGCTCATCACGCAAACGAAATACATAGTCTTCTTCGGGCAGCGGATACAAGGGCACCACCGCACCGCTCTGCACAGCCAACCGCCCTGTTTCGCTTTTTTCGACGAACACCTCAAAGAGGTTTGAAGCATCAGGACACTGCTCAGCGATAAAACGGTGCAACACGACGGGGTCGAAAATCACCACACCGGGGCTGAAGGTTTCTATGTTTGCCTCAGTTTTCATTCGTCACTTCCACAAAATTTACGCAGTCTGTAGGACCGGCTTTAGCCGGGAGGTCGTCAGAGTATTCGCCAGATTTTATTCGGCAAAAATACGGCTCTCCCGGCTAAAGCCAGTCCTACAAGATCAGGATCAACGACAGGATGCACCAGCCTCTTCGCGAGAATTGTCATTGCAGGGAGATATCGAATCTCTCACCGATTACTCGAGCGTGCCAGTATTGAACCAACATTTCAAAAGGTGATCTCAAATGGCTACGTTCAGCCCTCAGGCTAATTAATTAACAGTAACGCGCCGTCAACCAGGGATAGGGAATAGATTAATGATTGTCGGAATTGACCTGGGCACCACTAACAGTCTGGTTGCCGTCTGGCATAACGATGCCAGCGTGCTGGTGCCCAATGTACTGGGCCATGTCCTGACCCCTTCGGTCGTAGGGCTGGATGAGGAAGGCCGGATACTGGTTGGCCAGGCTGCACGCGAGCGCCTGCATACTCATCCCGGCCAGACCGCAGCGTTGTTCAAACGACACATGGGCAGCGCCCATACCGTTCAATTGGGTTCACGGTCATTTCGCCCCGAGGAATTGTCGGCGCTGGTACTGCGCAGTCTCAAGGAAGATGTTGAGCGCGCTTACGGCGAACCGGTGACCGAGGCTGTCATCAGCGTCCCGGCCTATTTCAGTGATGCCCAGCGCAAGGCCACCCGCATCGCGGGTGAACTGGCCGGGCTGAAAGTCGACAAACTGATCAACGAACCGACCGCAGCCGCATTGGCCTATGGCTTGCCTCAGCGCGACAAAGAGACTTCGTTCCTGGTCTTCGACCTGGGCGGCGGCACCTTTGATGTGTCAATTCTTGAGCTCTTCGACGGCGTCGTGGAGGTCCGTGCCAGCGCCGGCGACAACTACCTGGGCGGTGAAGACTTCGACCATTTGCTGGCCGAGCGCTTCATCCAGACCCAACGCGATCAGCCTGATTTTCCGGCACCACAGTCGATCATCCAGCCGCTACGCCGCGAAGCCGAACGCGTGCGCCAGGCACTGGGGCAGGATAACGACAGCGAGTTCGTTTTGCGGGTAGATGGCAAAGAGTGGAAGCACGTTTTCACCCAGGACGATATGAGCACCTTGTTTGCGCCCTTGCTTGAACGTCTGCGCAACCCCATCGAACGCGCGTTGCGTGATGCCAAAATCCGCATCAACGAACTCGACGAAGTATTGCTGGTGGGCGGCACCACACGTATGCCGCTGGTTCGTAAACTTGCCGCCGGCCTGTTCGGTCGTTTTCCTTCGATTCATCTCAACCCTGACGAAGCCGTGGCTCACGGCGCAGCCATACAGGCTGCGTTGAAATCACGCAGTGCTGCACTTGAGGAAGTGATACTTACGGACGTCTGCTCTTACACCATGGGCATCGAGATTTCGCAAAGAGTCGGCAGGGAGCGTGAGGGCGGCCACTATTTACCGATCATTGAACGCAACAGCACGGTCCCGGTGAGCCGGGTTAAAACTGTGTCGACGGTTGATGATTTTCAGGACAGTGTGATGGTCTGCATTTACCAGGGCGAAAGTCGTCTGGTGCGCGACAACATTGCCTTGGGTGAACTGGATATTCCCGTCCCACCACAAAAAGGCCCCGTGGACCTCGACGTACGCTTTACCTACGACAACAATGGCATTCTGGAATGTCAGGTCAGCATTCCCCTGACCGGCGAGCAGCATGTACTGGTCATCGAAAATAACCCGGGCGTATTGAGCAGCAAAGAAATTGCCGAGCGTCTGCAAGCGCTTGCCGAACTGAAAGTGCATCCCCGTGATCAGCAAATCAATACGCTGCTGGTCGCCCGTCTTGAGCGCATGTATCAGGAGAGCCTGGGCGATCTTCGTGAGGAGATTGACCGCTGTGCGAATCGGTTTCAGCAGGCATTGGCAACCCAGGACGAACACATCATTCGTCAGGCCCGTAGTGACCTGAGCGAGCGCATCGCGCGGCTGGAAAGAGGCGGCGGGTACTGAGCCATGGTGTCGACTTTCGATTGCTGGGAAGTACTGGGCCTGCCCGCCGGATCCGATGAGCGCAGCATCAAGCGCCAATACGCCAGACAGCTAAAGACCACGCGCCCGGACGAAGATCCGGTCGCCTTCCAGCGACTGCGTGAAGCGTATGAGCAAGCCTTGCAGATCATGCGTGATGGCGGCCTGGACGAGAGCGAGCAAGCTGCTGCTGACTTCATGGCTGAACCCTTTGTTGTCAGAAGCCACCCCCATGAGCCTCTAAACCCGACACCTTCACCCTACGAGCAAGCCGTCGAGCTGTTGTCCGGATTTGATGACGCAGACGTTGAGCAGTATTGGGATAAAGCCTCGGCCAAAGGCTGTGGGCCTGAGTTCGAGCGTCTTCTGTTCCAGCGATGTGCAGACCACCCTGAAGCGCACACTGCGCTATTGACGTGGGGTCTGGAAAAACGTCAATGGCTGACGCCGTGGCAGCAGATCATTGGTGGCGAGTTTCAGCAACAACGGCTTGCCTTTGCTCTCACCACAGTGCTTTATAACCGCCTTGATCAGCACATGGCTGCAGGCGAAGACGCGTATTTTTTCGACTGCCTGGAGCAGCACAGCCGTCAAGGCTGGCTCAGTGATTTTTCACGCCGCCAGGCACTGCAGGTGCACGTCCTGAATCTGTTCCTCAACACTGAAAGCTGGTCGCCCGCACTGTTCCAGCGCGTCTGCCAGTTGTTCGGCTGGGATGATGAAGCGGCAGTGGTGCCCATTGCGGATAAGTCATGGCAATACCTGCGTCGGCGCTGCGAGCAACAAGCCTGGCTTAACGAGTTACGTAGCCTCATGCAACTGCGCGAACAACAACCCAGTGCGCGCGCCAATGCCGCGACTCTGTTTCTGCTCTGCACCGCCCCTGCACAGCAAGCGCAACTGGCTGCTGATTTTGGCGAGGAAGACTGGCACGCCTGCGAACAACTGTCAGGGATTTTTGCCAGTCAGTACCCTGACCTGCTGGGAATATTCCCTAACCACAACCCCAGGTTCTGGGAGGCACTTGTCGTACACAAGGCGCCGCCCTACGGGCTGAAACGCAGCGCCTGCGTCATCACCCTCGGCCTGATACTGAACAGCATGGATCAACCCGACTTCATGTTCACGGTCACAATAATCCTGCTGCCACTCTATATCGCGGGCGGTGTGTTGGCGGCTTATGTCGGTAAATGGTTGCTGACCCATTGGGCCTCGCTGACGCAATACCTGTATGACGTGGATCTGCAAATCAGCCTATGGTGTGTGCGACACAAGCTGATCAAGGATCGTCGTTATCTGGTGATTCGTAACAGCGGCGGTTATTTAGCACTCGGATTTCTAATCTGGAAGTTGCTCGGGATACTCGGCCTCGCAACTTACGTGTTGACCGGGGCCATAGGCCTGCTGCGGTTTACCGGCTCCGCGCCGACAGACCGTCAGTACCGCTGGCGAAAGCCGTTGCAGGCGATCTATCGGATTGCCGGACTCAGCCCGTTGCAATGGCTGTTTGGTGTTTCAATGCTGTGTGTCATCGGCTATGTGCAACTGCACATGCCCGGCACCGTGCTGACTAAAAGTTGATGGCTGCGCATCAAGGGCTGTGGGGGAACTGGTTGTGGACATAAGCATCCAGTAGCCCCGTTACCCACGCAGAGTCCGTATTGCTTTCGAGGTGATAAGCAATCAGACCGAAATCATCGCTGACATAGCCTGCAAGCTCGGCATTGTCCGAGACTGAAAAAACATTTTTGAATACCCACTCTCTCAACAGGGTGATGTTTTCAATCACCTCACCGGTCAGTGGAGTGCTTTGCACAATGAGGCGATGCTGGGTCCATTGCTCATCAAACCCCGCCTCATCGCGGGCATCAAGCATAGAGTCCCAGTCAGGGTTGCCTGCACACAACGCTTCAAAAAAACCGTCTGCGCGAACGAGACTCCACAATGCATTCAAATCTCGAACAATCATGAAAAACATCTCCGGAAATCCACAACTGAGGACACGCAGCACTCAGTGCCCCCATTACAAAACTGTTGCACGACGTCTTTAGGGCATGAGCATATCGCACTGAGATCGACTTTGGTCATCACCTGCATGACTTGCTCTTCGTGACTCATATGTACCTTCTGAATGGAGCAACACATGAAATACGACGATGCTGCCTGGCACTACCTGGGCACCTTCCCCAAGCATCTGCCAAAAGCGGCTGGCGCCACTCATATCGGTATGTTTCTCGCGTGGATGCTGATGAATAACCTGGCCAGCGAAGAACTGGAAGATGACGCCGAGAGCGAACTTGCCCAACTCAAGGCTCGCACCCTCACCGGCGCACAGTTTCTAATGACCGTACTGGACGAAAAGCTGACCGACCAGGAGTTCTCTGAAACCGGCAATGCATTTGCCGTTGCCTATTACGAAGGTTTGAACAACGACAGTCGTTACGTCGATGACTACTTGCTGACCTTTGGCGTCAGCATTAAAACCCTCTACAGCGTAGAGGACAGCTGGGCCCATTACGACCAACTGTCTGCCGCCATGGATTCAAGATTTACGGCCTGGAATGCAGCCGGGCGGCCCGAACATATTATTTGAACGAGCCTGGCGACGAGCATTACGCTTTTCTTCAACATCAACGTACGGTCAGAGGGAAATAGCATGGATGAGTCGTTGCAGGCATTTGAACGGTTTGTAGCGCAATTCAATGCTTGGCCTGGCTCGCTCGGGGCCCTCACCTTTAACGCCGCCCCGGCTAATCTTCCGGCCATCGCCGAGATGCCGCAAGCGGGCCTGATGCGCAGGTATTTCGAGCACATAGACCTCTCGGCCGACCCCATGATTGGCGCAGACTTCGGCCTGGAACTTTATGGCCCACTGAGGCTGGAACAAGCACAGCAAGGTTGGCATGTCACAGACGATGAAGACCCTGCGTGGGGCTGGAAAGAAGGCTTCACCGTTTTCGCAGATCGCAATGGCGATGTGCTGGTTTATGACCGCCACGATGCCTGTTCTGCCATTTACGGATCGATTCAGAAAAGGTCGTTCAAGGTCGCTTCAGATATCGTTTCATTGCTCAACGCCTTACAAGCCGGGATCACGGTGCAATTGCAGGAATTCAACGATGACACCCTCGACGACGACCTGAATCCCAAACCTGCCTTTCTGGATAGAGTCAGGGACGTAGTAGGCAACGTTGAGGGCGCCGACGTGGATGGCTTTATGAAGTTCTTTTTTGAATGAACACGTGGAGTTAATCTCCTATTCAGTAGCCGCCTCAGGCTTTTAATTCAATGGGTGTACTCCAATGAGCTTGCGCTACGACTACAAAAATCCGCCTGCGAGTGCCGAAGACATCGCTATGGCCATGCAGCAGTGCGATATAAAACCGGAGGCATGGATAACCGGGTTCTGGGCACAGTGCAACGGCGCGATGATCGAAGACCTTGTGCTCATTTATTCCACGGACCACATCGCTGAACGGCAAGAGACCTACGACATAGCGACGTCTTTTCCTGATCACCTGCTCATTGGTGACGACTCTGGCGGTCGCTTTGTATTACTGGAGCGCTCGGCAGAGCCTCGGTTTTACCTGCAGGACTCGGGAAATCCTTTCATCGATGACGCAGAGGTTTTTTCATCCCTTGAGGCATTGATCAAAGCTGTCGTTGAAGAGGACTGAGCGTAATCAAATGGAAGACATCGACCCCGTACACGACCTAATCCACCAGCCTGACTATCAGGCGCTATCCGCGCAGCAACAAAGACTGGTGATCGCCAGCTATACGCTCAGAAGTCTGCGTCTGGTCGAGATGTTTGATCGTCGTTATAACCAATGTCTGGCAGATCTTTTTTGCCACGGTTTATCGGTCTACATCGCCGGACGAGCCAGCGAGAGCAGCGACCTGCACGCAAATATCGAGGCCCACATACCTGATACTGATGAGTTCAGTGAGCAGGAAGCGAGCTATGCACAAAACGCGTTTATCGCCCTGTTTTATCTGATAGAAGCGACAGCCACCGGCGACGCTGCTCTATTGCAGCGTAGTATCAACATGACCCTGGAAAACGTTGATTTGCTGTACTACGAGCGCGACCCTGACTACCTACAAATGGAACTGACGGCCGCAGAGCAGCATGTTCTCGCTAACTTGCTGGAGCAGGCAGCAGCCACTTCTTCGGCAGAGCCCGCCACCTTTGAATTAATCGAAGCAATGACTTCACCCCATAGGCTGTGATTGTTTTTCAACCTGATGGAATGATTAGATACCGCTGCTTGAACAGCCTGAGTGAGGCCTGATGAAAACTTACAGCATTCGCGAAGTACTGCAGAATATCGCAGACATGCCTGACAGCTGGTTCTACTTGCCAGCGACTCAATGGACGCTGGACACCCGCGGCGCGTTCTCATTGGACAGCCGGGATTTCGCTCCGGATTCCACCGATTACCTGCCCCCGCAGGTGGCCAGCGAAGGTTGGGTAGCGGCACTGGAAAAGGCCATGATTGAGGACGTCATCTTCAACGCCGACCAGCAATTGACTCACGCATCGCTGGAGAACTACTTCCAGGCGTTCGAATTCTTTTACCAAAACGATGCGTTCATGGAATTTCAGCCAGACCCGCGCTGATGAACGATGATCGTTAGCCATAAGCCGTCACGAGAACCCCATGTCGACTTTGAACATTGAGCAGTTTCAACGGGATGTCCTGAAGGCGTCCATGAGCGCCATCGAACAGTTTCGAGCGGACTTCCCGAACGCAAAGGTCTGCGGATTCGCGCTGTATTCCGATGGCGATGCACGAACGCTGGTACCCGCCTTTAACACTCAAGACCATTTGGAACGTGTCAAAGCTGAATATCCCGAGGAATGGCAATACCTCAAGTGGTATCCCGCCGAATGGAGCCACGAAGCCTACGCCGGGGATTACTTCAACGATCTGTGCAAAATGCTCTGGAACCTTGCCGACGCGACCACCGAGGACAATTTCGTGGCACATCGCAAACATGTATTCGAGCAATCTGTCATCGCCCTGAAAAAGCTGACAACGACCTTCGACAATGCCATTTACGTGTTTGCGGTTTCGGACTTTGAGTGCCCGGAAGACGAGATTGCCTGGGTTACCGCTCTCAACACTCCAGACCAGGCCGACGAATTCAGGACATGGATGGAGTCACCCTCCAGCTGAAACCGCGAATACCGGGATATCCAATAGTTATACAAGGACTTGAATCATGAGCATCGTCGATACCTACCTCGCCGGCCTGCACAAAGCCTTACCAGCCGAACAACTCAATGAGCTGAAACGTGCACACGGCGCTTCAGCGGCTGACCTGCAGCGGCTCACCGATCGTTATCCGTTGTGCCCGGCAAGCCTTCTTGAATTGCTCGGCCAGATCGACGGCACGCATTACCGGGATTATCCGGACGGCAGAGTCATGGTCCTGATACTGGGCTCCGATGTATTCGAGTACCCCTACTACCTCAGTTCGGTCGATCAGATCCTTGAAGAAATTGAGACTTACACCCGAAGCATTGAACAAATTTATGCAGGCTATCTTGACGAACCCGACCTCGTCGGCCCCGGGATCGACATAACGCTGGGCATGCATGAGCGTCTGTGTTTCTCGCACTGCATGAACAATGGCGGCAGTTCCAGACTGTATATCGACTTTAATCCAGGGCCCGGCGGCAATGTGGGTCAGGTCGTGCGCTTTCTTCACGATCCTGACAGTTACAAGGTGATTGCGCCGAGCTTCGATCAGTACCTGCAACAGTTGATTGACGATAATTACGCCTTCGTTTTCGAGGATGAAGACTACTGACGTTTTGTAAGTCCAGGGTTTTACAGCTCAGCCTGGACGATAAACGTGGCAACCTGAATCCAGTTTTTCTTTTTAAAGGCACCCCATCATGAGCCTCGTCGAAACTTATCTTGCCGGTCTGCGCGAGGTGTTACCGGCCGAAGATCTCGATCTACTGAAGCACGCACACGGTGCTTCTGCGGCAGACTTGCAGCGGCTCACCGAACGTTATCCGTTGTGCCCGGCTAGCCTGTTGCAACTGCTTGGCCATTTCGACGGCACGCATTGGGAATACCCGGACGACGAGTCCGTAGTACTGATGCTGGGCTCCGATCTGGCGGGTTTGCCTTACTACCTGAATTCGGTAGAAGACATCCTTGCCGAGGCTGACGGCTTTTGTACCGAAAGCATCGACGAAATTTATGAAGGCTGGCCGGATGAGGAAGGCGAGCTGGCCGGAGAAGGCATTGATCGCACGGTGGGCATGAACGAGCGGCTTTGCTTTTCAAATTGCCTCAACAACGGGGGCACTTCCAGACTGTATATTGATTTCAATCCGTCACCGGGCGGGACAGTGGGTCAGATCATGCGCTTTCTGCATGACCCGGATAACTATGAAGTGATTGCGCCCAGCTTCGATCATTACCTGCAACTACTGATTGATTACGACTACCCGTTCATTCGCCGGGAGGCCTGACGCCTGCTTACTGCCAGGGAAATGAGCGATGGGTCACTCGCTGCAACGGAATCGAGAGCGCGGAAAAACGCGCCTCGATCTGCATACACTGATCGCCGTTTATGCGCTCTCCCAGACACAAGGGCAACGCCCGACATCCCGCTAGCGCACTGGCAACGTTGATTTCAAGTACCGCGCTGACCTCTCTCGCCGCGACACTCAACCGCTCAGGCGCGCATTCAGCCAGAAAAAGATCGTACTCGGCGTACAAGTCCCGCGCCAAACCAGGTTCTGCTGCCTTTGGGTCATCACCGCCGGGCACCTCCAGAAAGGCATCCCGCTCAGAGTAGTGCTCAAGGGCGATGGCGTAGTCCTCCAGGCTAGAGTGCGGCTGCTGGCGCTTCTGTACAGACAACACGTCTGCAAAAGTAGCCGCTTCCAGGCACGAGGACAGGTCATGCTGGGCGCCAAATTCCGAAACGCGACGCTCATCCTCGTCCTCATCGTCGCGCGAAACCAGGTAAAAGCGGCTATCCAGCAATGCTGTGTCGCCCTGAACGTAGACCCAGACGTATCGGTTCCATAAAGCCCGATCATCAGAGCATGCAGCAATAGCCTCGACGGTTTCGCGAAACGACTTGAGCTTGAACATCCTGCAACGTCTCCTTGCGCGTAATGAGCGGTGACTATACCAAGGCTTCAGGAAAACGGGTCTGATGAGCAGGTCCTGAGTGCATGCCAAGAAGGGGCAATGGTATCGAACACCGAACGCCGCTGATTGTTGAATCCCGCACGGACTTTTTCATCACATAAGTATCCAATTCCGATACAGGCACTGCCTTTTCAGAATCACACGTTCTCCGTTCAGGGATACCTATGACCTTCTACATTTATCTACTCGCATGCTGTGCTGCAGCCGCAACGGGCATCATCTTCAAACCCGGGGCCTGGTACGAGTCACTTCAAAAGCCAGGCTTCACCCCACCGAACTGGGCCTTCCCGGTGGCGTGGACGACGATCTATCTGCTGATCGCATGGGCAGGGTATCGCTTGACCCTGATCCCCGGCAGCGAGATCGTGCTCGCGCTTTGGGCTGCACAAATAGCGCTGAACACGTTGTGGACACCGGTATTCTTTGGCGCGCACCGCATCGCCATTGCGATGGTAGTGCTTGCGCTGCTTTGGGCAGTGGTCGCCACCATGGTCGTGATGTCTTTTCAGCTGGACATCGTTACGGGGCTCATTTTACTGCCCTATCTGGCGTGGCTCTCCGTAGCGGCAGCGCTGAATTTTTATATTCTTCGGCACAACCGTTAACGTTAATTCTGTGCGCACGGACATCACTAAAGAGCCCCGGTAGCCTGCAAAGCTACCGGGGCTCTTTGTTTCACAAGTGCTAGAAAGAGCAGCTCAGGCTCTATAACTCAGCCTTTCTAACTCAGGCTCTATAACTCAGGAGAACGCCCAATCCTGCGCAGGTTCTGATTGAGCGCCCACCAACTCCACCTCTACAGATGCGGCGGCGACGCTCTGCGGCGCGAAGATTACGGTGTCTTGCAGCTCCGTCAACGGCCAGCGTTCGTCCAGGGTTAACTCAAAGCGCTGGCCCAGATCGTTGGTCTCGTAGTTCTTGAGGTAAGTGCGGCCCAACTCTGCGTTGTAACTGAGTTTAAGCGTGTCGCCAGTACCATCTCCGAACCCGGTAAAGCCCAGTGCCGAGACATCGATGTGATCAAACCTCTTGTCGAAGTTTTCAATGACGTCGGAGAAGCTGTCCGTGGCTGTGCGGTAGCTATCGCGGATGGAGGTGTAGAGGAAGGTATCTGCGCCCTCTCCGCCGTCCAGGATGTCGCGACCGGCACCACTCTGGATAACGTCATCTCCCCCGCCGCCATTGATATGGTCGTTACCGCCCAGTCCCTGGATTATCTCGGCGATGGCCGAGCCGTTGATCACGTCAGCGCCTGCGGTGCCTTTGATGTTCACCGGTTCGAATACCAGGTTGTCGGTGTTCAACTGATCGAGGTAATTCCCCTCAAGCACCAGTTCGAAGCGTTGCCCTTGAGCGTTGGTTTCAAAGTTTTTCAGGTAGGTACGCGTACCCTCTGCGTTCACCTGAAGTGAAAGCGTGCCGTCCAGACCATTACCCAGGCCTGTAAAACCCATGCCAATCAGGTCGATACGATCTTGAGTCGCGTCGAAATCAACAATACGGTCACTGCCAGTAGTGGTGCCGGTACGGAAGCTGTCGCCCACCGCGTCGAACCTGAAAATGTCAGCGCCGGTGCCGCCGATCAGGACGTCCCGCCCGCCGTTACCCTGCAATACGTCATCGCCGCCCAGACCCTTTATGATTTCAGCCTGATCGTTGCCAATCAGGTTGTCCGCGCCGGTCCAGCCATCAATGTGGCGATTACCGTCCTGACTACCGAACGTAGTATCCAGAGATCCGTCAGCATTAAGGCGGGTAATAGCGTAACCAGCCTGGCCGACAACCACGATTTTTCCGTCTTCCTGCACCGTTACGCCGCGCGCAGAGTAGCCTTCATTAGCACCCAATGCCGGGTGTACAACACCGTTGTCGCCAAAGCTGGTATCAAAGCTGCCATCCGCGTTGAGGCGCACTACCGTAGCGGCGTCGTAAGTCGTGCTGGTACCTGCAACGATGATCTTGCCATCGGGCTGCACAGTGACAGCAGATTGCCCTTGTAGCCCAAACGACTGTTCGAACACCAGGGTGCCGTTGTCAGCAAAGCTGGTGTCCAGTTCGCCGTCAGCAGAGACCCTGGCGATGCTGTAGGAGTAGTCACTCATTGCCGAGTAGTTGCCGCCGAACAGAAAGCTGCCGTCGGGTTGTACTGTCGTCGAATTGTAAACCCCGATGAATTCACCTCCACCGGTGAAGGTGAACTTGCCGTTCTCACCAAACTCAGTGGCCAGGGAACCGTCAGCGTTGAGCTTGGCCACGGCAGGGTAGTCACCCTCCATGCCCGTGATGTAGAGGGTCCCGTCCGGGTTCACCGTAATATGTCCGCCGTTGTCGGCGGGCGGGATATCGACGTCAACAACCCCCGCGCCACCAAAGGAGGTATCCGGTACGCCGTCCTCATTGAAGCGCTGAACACGTACGCCCAACGGCCCGGCGACGGCTGACAGGATATGGCCGTCCGGCTGTACCGTCATATAGATACCCTGGTCCTGGTCTACGCTAGCCTGAACCATCACCACGCCGTCTTCTCCAAAGGTGGTGTCCAGCGTACCGTCCGTATTGAGGCGAATCACCGAATAGTTGTCGCGTGTTTCGTGCTCTTCATAAGAATCGCCCAAACGCCCCAGAACATAGGTACTGAAGCCGGCAACCAGTATCTTGCCATCCGCCTGCATGGCGACGCTGCTGGCCTTATCACCCAAGTTTGTGGGGTCTACATAAACCTGCCCAGGGGCTGTAATCACGGTATGCGTGCGTTGCTCTTCCATGTTGCCAATCCTTTAAACGTCATGGGATCCACGTCAAAGTGGAGTACGGGCGCTCGCCGAGATGTCGGACGACCGAGCAAAACTCTGACCTCGAATGATGCAACATGTGCCAGAAATCTGTTCAGCAATGGATTTGGGCGGTTTTTAGGTGATGTACGGGCGATGCATTTTCTGTAGGAGCTGCCAAAGGCTGCGAAGCCTTTCTCCTGACACGCCGCGATCGCAGCCTTCGGCAGCTCCTACAGGCCCTATGTTTGCCGCGAGGCTGGTAGGACCGGATTCATCCGGGAAGACGGCATTCCAGACAGCAATGATGTGGCGGATGTACCGATCTCTTCCCGAATAAATTCGGTCCTACAGACTGCATGAAGTTCACGTAGTACTGCTGAGCCCTGCTCATGGATTCATGTTGTAAAGCCCTGTTATCAGCGCAAGCCTGGTGCCATAGGCTCCAGCCATGGAAAAGTCCATCACACCTGTTTTCATTCAGTGCACCTGCGACGCAAGACGGCGGTCGATTGACAAGGAGTAAGCCCCATGAAGTTTGAGACGCCTGCGAGCACCAACCCCATCGATCAGATGAAAGTGATTGGTCACCCCAAGGATCGTGTTGAAGGCAGACTGAAAACAACTGGCACGGCGACCTATGCTTACGAACAGCAGGCCACTGCCAGCGCGCCCGCCTATGGCTATGTATTAGGTGCATCCATTGGCAAAGGCCGGATCTCCTCAATTGACTCGAGCGAAGCACGCCAGGCCAGCGGCGTTATTGCAATCGTCACCTATGAGAATGCCGGGCATTTGGACAGGGGTGAATTTTACGTTGATCGCGCACTCGCCGGTCCTGAGGTGGATCACTATCACCAGGCAGTAGCAATCGTCGTTGCGCACACGTTCGAACAAGCCCGGGCTGCCTCGGCATTGCTTCGCATCGATTACGTCAAAGAGGCTGGTGCCTATGACCTTGCAGCGCAGCTCGAGTCGGCCAGGACACCCCCACCGGGTGCGTTCGGCCCTCCTCCACAAACCGCTATCGGGGATTTCGAAGGCACGTTTAAGCAAGCAGCTTTCACCCTCGACGGTCACTACACCACCCCGGATCATGCCCACGCGATGATGGAACCCCATGCCACCATTGCTCAATGGCAAGGAGACAAACTGACGCTATGGACGTCCATTCAGCAAATGAACTGGGGCGTCAGAGATCTGGCCAAGACACTGGGAATCCCCAAAGACAACATTCACTTGATCTCGCCTTACATTGGCGGCGGTTTTGGCGGAAAAGGCACCATTTTGTGTGACGCCGTGTTGGCCTCTCTTGCGGCCAGAGAAGCCGGGCGGCCGGTAAAAGTAGCGCTTCCCCGCCCGCTGATGTTCAACAACCTGACCCATAGGCCAGCGACGATTCAAAGAATACGGCTGGGTGCCAATCCGGACGGCACACTCACCGCCATTGGCCATGAGAGTTGGTCCGGCAATCTGCGCGGTGGTCGTACTGAAGCCGCCACCGCATCAACCCGAACGTTGTACGCGGGCGCGAACCGCATGACCCGTTTGTACCTGGCCAAACTTGACCTGGCTGAAGGCAGCGCCATGCGAGCGCCCGGTGAGGCTCCAGGCATGATGGCGCTGGAAATTGCCATGGACGAAATGGCTGAGAAACTGGGCATCGATCCTGTGAAGTTTCGCGTCATCAACGACACTCAGGTAGATCCGGAGCAGCCAGATCGCCCATTTTCGCAGCGCCAGTTAGTCGAGTGCCTGAATACGGGAGCTGATCGTTTCGGCTGGGCTCGACGCAACCCCCTTCCAGCCAAGGAGCTGCATGACGGCTGGTGGACCGGCATCGGCATGGCATCTGCCATCCGTGGAGCGCCCACCACGAAATCCGCCGCTCGCGTCCGGCTGGATCGCGATGGCATCGTCACGGTAGAAACCGACATGACAGACATCGGAACTGGCTCCTACACAATCATTGCCCAGACTGCAGCGGAAATGATGGGTGTGGGCATGGACAAGGTAAACGTGCATTTAGGGGATTCACGCTTCCCGGAGTCCTCCGGGTCAGGCGGCCAATGGGGTGCAGCCTCATCCACGGCGGGCGTCTACGCTGCCTGTGTGAAACTCAGGGAAGCCATCGCGACGAAGTTGGGACTGGACCCAACCACAGCGGAATTTATCGATGGCCAGATTCGTGATGGTCTGAAAAGCATGCCATTGGCACAAGCGGCAATGGACGGCGACGTAATGGCCGAGGACGTCATGGAGTTCGGCAACCTGGCAAAACAGTATGCCCAGCAAACCTTTGGCGCTCATTTTGTCGAGGTCGGCGTCCATGCCGCCACAGGAGAAATTCGCATTCGCCGCCAGTTGGCGGTCTGTGCAGCAGGACGGATACTCAACCCCAAAACAGCCCGCAGCCAGATCATTGGCGGGATGACCATGGGCGCTGGTGCAGCGCTTATGGAAGAAATGATTGTGGATCATCGCCTGGGATTTTTTGTTAATCACGATCTTGCCAGCTACGAGGTACCGGTGCATGCCGACATCCCTCATCAAGAGGTTATTTTTCTGGATGAAGTAGACCCTTACGCAACACCTCTCAAGGCCAAGGGTGTCGGCGAGCTTGGTATTTCCGGAGCCGCTGCGGCGATTGCCAACGCTGTCTACAACGCGACCGGCATAAGGGTTCGCGATTACCCCATCACGCTCGATAAGCTCATTGATCATTTGCCCGCTCTGGGCTGACCTTACCCTTCAACTCACTTGGCTACGGAGTCATCGATGCAGCTCAGCCGGACGAATTTGGCCGATATTGTTTATTTCCTCGCCATCGCTCGGCATCAGAGCTTCAGAAAGGCGGGCCTGGAGGTGGGCATCAGTGCGTCAGCGCTGAGCCATGCCATGAAAGGCCTTGAAGCGCGGCTTGGTGTTCGGCTGCTTAATCGCACAACCCGAAGCGTGACGCTCACGGCTGCCGGTGAGGAGTTGCAGGGCCTCATCAGCTCTCCGATAGAGGATATCGGGCAAGCGCTTGAGTCTCTGAACCGCTTACGTGATGAGCCCGCCGGGCGTATTCGTCTGAACGTCTTGAGTGACGGAGCCAAATTGCTGTTGGGGCCTGTGCTGCCGGTATTCGTCGATCGCTATCCGAACATCGAGGTCGACCTGACCGTGACCAACCGGATGGTCGATATCATCGGCGACGGCCACGATGCAGGCATTCGTTTTGGCGGTACGGTCCCCGAAGACATGATCGCTCAACGCCTGTCTCCCGATGTAGCATGGGCCGTTGTTGGAGCGCCTGATTACCTTGAGCGATTCGGTACCCCGAAACATCCGGAAGATCTATACCAACACCGTTGTCTACGCGTACGCCTGGGTAACGCACGCATCTATCACTGGCAATTCTCGAAAGAGGATCAACAGATGGAGATTGACGCGCCCGGCACCATAACGATTGATGAAACCCGCGTCGGTGTAGCAATGGCGATGCGTGGCGCCGGCTTGATGTACGTTCCCGCGACGGTCGTTGAACGACAGATTGCGGAAGGCTCGCTGCAGCGAGTTCTGGAGGACTGGACTCATTACGATCCGGGTTTTCACATTTACTACTCAAGCTTCAGGCTGGTTCCTGTAGGCCTTCGCCTGCTCATTGACCTCATCCGCGAACTCGAACCGATGGGTCCCCTTCCATAGCGTTGGCATGCCCCATCCGAATGGTGACAAAAACTGTCCACATCCCGCTATAGATTCAACTCCGAAGCCAGCTCAACTATAGGACCAGGTTCGGAGACGTATCATGAAACGCATTCAATATCACACGTACGGCGGGCCGGAAGTTTGGCTAAGTCGTTACACGCTGGCAGGCGCTCGACACTTAATTACGTCTTGGCAATACCCCATTATGCATATAGCCATAAAAGCGCTCGACTCGAGAAAGTGTGCAGTAACAGTGCATATTCCCAACCTGCATAATTGCCGTTGTTAGCAACCAGCACCCACCGCAAACAAAAAGCTTTCCTCGCAACAGGCAAACGCGTCGTTCTGGGCAATAACGGCGATCCACGCCACTGACCAAGACGGAAATGGCAAGCAAATTGCTATTCCTTACAGGAAACTAATTTACTCAAAGGGAATGAATAATTTCACCCTGAGGCGTAAATCCAAGCGCTGACGCACTCTGCCCCGCAGGGTCGTGCCAGCGAAATTCCTGACCTCTGGAGATACTCAGCCATGATACGCCTTACTCGCACAGGCCGCGCCATCTGCGGCCTCCCTCTTGTTGTGGCTTGCTCTTCAGGGTATGCCGATGAAGCTACGCCAGTGATCAACACGGGTGACACAGCGTTTGTGGCGCTGTGTTCGCTGGTCGTGTTGTTGATGACGTTGCCCGGCCTTGCGCTGTTCTACGGTGGTATGGCCAGAACCAAGAATGTGCTGTCGGTGATGATGCAGGTGTTCTGCACGGCGGCCTTGATGTCGGTCATTTTTGCGGTGTATGGCTACAGTCTGGTGTTTGGCGACGGCGGCTCGCTGAATGCAATCATTGGCAACTTCGACAAGTTGTTTTTGCAGGGCGTAACCATTCATACAGTGGTGGGGACCATTCCTGAGTATTTGTACTTTCTGTTCATGTTGCTGTTTGCCGCCATTACCCCGGCAATTATTGTCGGTGCATTTGCCGAGCGCATGAAGTTTGCAGCGGTGATGGTGTTCATGGCGGTGTGGATCACCGTTAATTACATTCCCATGGCGCACATGGCATGGGGTGGTGGCTGGGTGTTCAGTCTGGGCGTGCAGGATTTTGCCGGCGGTAACGTCGTGCATCTCAACGTCGGTATTGCCTCGCTGGTCGGTGCCTGGCTGATCGGTCGGCGACGCGGTTTCGGCACCTCAGCGCTGGCACCGCACAACATGACGATGACCATGACCGGCGGTTCGCTGTTGTGGGTTGGCTGGCTGGGTTTCTGCGGTGGCTGTGTGCTGGCGGTCAATGGTTTCGCCATGCTGGTGATGGTCAATACCATGCTGGCCAGCTGTGCCGGTGCGCTGGGCTGGATGCTTGTGGAATGGAAACACCGTGGCCGACCAAGCCTGTTCGGTGCGGTATCAGGCTCTATCGCGGGTCTGGTGGCAATTACCCCGGCATGCGGTTTCGTCGGGCCCATGGGCGCCATCGTCCTTGGCTTCATCGCAGGCCCTCTGTGTGTCTGGTCGGTGGAAAAACTCAAACCTATGCTGGGCCTGGACGACGCTTTCGACGTATTTGGCGTACACGGTGTCGCGGGCATTCTGGGTGGGCTTTTGACCCCGGTCTTCGCCATGACAGCGTTGGGTGGTCAAGGATTTGCTGAAGGCCGTGATCTCATCAGTCAGTTGATGGTCAATGGCGGCGCGTTGCTGTTCAGCATCGTGTTCTCGGCGGTGAGCAGCCTGGTGGCGTTCAAGATCGCCGCGATGCTGTGCGGTGGCTTGCGCGTCGATGAGGATGCTGAAGTGGATGGTCTGGATCTGGCCGCCCACGGCGAGGTCGGGTACAAATACTCGAACTGAGTTTCAGGATTATTCGGGGTTGATCGTCGGGCTGAAGGTGTTCAGCCCGACTGCTGATTTGCGCCAACCAAATCCACCGCAATCTTGTAGGACTGGCTTTAGCCGGGAGGACGTCGGGGCATTCACTAAACCCTGTTCAGCAGAAATACCGCCCTCCCGGCTAAAGCCGATCCTACGCAGTTGCTGGCAAACATAGAATCTCCCACGAGATTTGCGCCAACCTCAGATCCACCGCGATCCTGTGGGACCGGATTCATCCGGGAAGGCGGTAGTTCAGTCGATACAAAGGGTGCGGGTATACCGGCCCTTTCAAATGAATTCGCTTCCACCGAATCACCGCCAACCTCTAACCGTCGCAAAGCCTGTGGGACCGGAAACCGCACACAGGATCTACCCAATCTTGTAGGACTGGCTTTAGCCGGGAGGACGTCGGGACATTCACTAAACCCTGTTCAGCAGAAATACCGCCCTCCCGGCTAAAGCCGGTCCTACGCAGTTGCTGGCAAACATAGAATCTCCCACGAGATTTGCGCCAACCTCAGATCCACCGCGATCCTTTGGGACCGGATTCATCCGGGAAGACGGCATTTCTGACGATGAAGAAGCTATGGCTCTGAGGGGGATTCAGCTGCACGCCCCCTCCTTTCCAATTAAAAGAAAAAAGCGCCAGTGCAAGATACATCCTGCACTGGCGCCTTTAACCGATGGAAAGATTTCAGCTACGAACCCTGAGTTTGTCTGGATCGTATGCCACGGTACTGGCAGCCACCTGCGCGCGAATACGCTTTTGCTGGCCATCGAGCTTGCCGACTTCCACGGTGGTCCCCGGTTCGCAATACCCAACGTCCAGTCGGCATAGCGCGATGTTGCGCCCCAGCACCGCAGAGCGCGTCGCGCTGGTGATCACCCCGACCTGAGCGCGTCCCACCCGCACGCAATCGCCATGTGCCGCCACTTCATTGCCTTCCAGCACCAATCCCACCAGCTTGTGCCGGGGCTGTGCATTACGCCGCAACAGCGCTTCACGGCCAATAAAATCGGCGGTTTTGCTTTTGAGTGGCACGCAGAACCCAATCCCTGCTTCAAACGGATCGGTCTGGTCGTCGAATTCGTAACCAGCAAATACCAGCCCGGCCTCGATTCGCAGCATGTCCAGGGCTTCAAGCCCCAGTGGCACCAACCCCAGGGGTTTGCCAAGCGCCCAGAGCCGTTCCCAGACTTGCATCGCGTGATCGGGGTGGCACCAGATTTCAAAACCCAGTTCGCCGGTGTAACCGGTGCGTGAAACCATCAGCGCCGGGCCGTTATGGTCATCAAGGCGTCCAGTCAGAAAACGGAACCAGCCAAGTTCTTCCAGGGCAGGCTGGGTGCCTGGCGTCCAGATCATCTGCTTGAGCAGTTCGCGGCTCAGCGGGCCTTGTACTGCGATGTTACTGATCTGTTCGGAAGCGCTCTTGATCCACACTTTCATGCCGAGTTTTTCGGCCTGCTCCCGCAGCCATACACCAGCATGGTCTTCGCCGCCGATCCAGCGAAACGCATCCTGGCCCAGGCGCAGTAAAGTGCCGTCATCGAGCATGCCGCCATGCTCGTAACACATCGCTGAATAGACCACCTGGCCGATGGCAAGTTTGCGCACGTCACGGGTCAGGCAATAGTCGAGCAACGCTTCGGCATCCGGGCCAAGCACTTCGAATTTGCGCAGCGCCGAAAGGTCCATCACGGCTACCCGTTCACGGCAGCCGTGGTATTCCTCAAGGGCGCCGTAGCCATCAAAGCGGCTTGGGGTCCAGAAGCCACGATAGTCGGTGAACTGTCGGGTCAGGCTTGAAGTGCCCGCATGAAAACCGCTTTCGCGGGTCAGCACCGGGTCGGCGTCAGCTGTCTGTCGTGTGGTCATGGCGATACTGAAACGCTCCTTTTCGGAATACACGCGAACGTGGATATCGGTGGGCTGCCAGCCATTGGCCGGGTCGATGTCATCCGGGCAACTGCTGCTGGCGCAGAGCAGATCGGTCATGGCCTTGAGTAACACGTAATCACCGGGACGAGACCATGGCTCATCGAGGGTCAGGTGCTGATGGGCATCGATGCCGGTATTGAAGAAGAAGTTGATCGCAGGCCACCCCGCCCGCCCCTGTACACCATGCGCGGCCAGCACGCGGCTGATGTTATCGCTGCAGTTTTCGTGGCCAAAGTAGCCCTGGGATTCGTAATAGCGTGCGGTGCAGGCCAAGGCAAAGGTGTCATGGCGGCCAACCGTGTCACGGACCACTTCCAGCATTGGCTGCAGGTTGCGGTCGAAGAAACGGCTGAACAGGCCTGGTCCCGGATAGGCGCTGCCGTTCAGGGTGCGGGTGACCGTGGGGTCCAGGTCAATTTCTCGGCCGACATCCAGCCCGCGCCGATCGAAGGCAACAAAGTCAGAGCACTGGCGTCCGGCGACGTCAATTACCTGAATGAACTGACCCGCGCCCACTCGATAGTCCCGCGCGCTACCGGGCGTAATGGTGAACTCGTCAATGACCTCACCCAAAGGCGCTGGCAGCGGTGGCACCCACAATGCTGTCGGATTGGCCCGTTCAATGATCAGACGCAACTCGCTGGCCCTGCCCTGTTCATCCACCGATGTGCGCCCACCGGGTGCGGCGACCACCACCAACAGATCGGCACTGGCGGTCATTGCGCGGCTGAAGCCTGCCGGTGTGGCGCTCGGCCAGAGGCTGCACGCATCAGCGAGATGACGGCAATCCACCCCGCGCTGCGTCAGCCCCGCCACAACATGCTGCACCTCACGACTGGCCTGGCCAAGGCTCTGGCCGATAAAGCGTGCCCCGGGGGTACGTTGCAAACCCAACGCCGAGAGCGCTTCGCGGCCATCGGCGAGAAAGGCCAGCAATTCAACGGCCTGGTCACCTTCCAGATCAATGACCTGCAAGCGATCCCCGGCCTGCAAGGCAATCACCGTCAACCCACCCGGCGCAACCCGGTGGCGTTCATAGCCGGGGGTGCGGGCAAACAAGGCCGGCTCCAGAGGCCGGCTTGTGACAGGAAGATTCATGGCAACCTCAACCTGCAGATTTGAGGCGATCAAAACCATCGCTGGCCAGATAGGTCTCTAACGAATCGTCCAGCGCGTCGAGCCACGGGGTGTGGTGAACGGTGGCCAGCGTACCGGTGATCAGCGAGCGATAGCAGTTGTTGCGATAGCCCATGATGTCTTCGTACTTGTCTTTCTTCCATTTCAGGAACGTCTGATTCACCTGCGAAATATCGAAACTGGGGTAGTCAGTGGCTCCAATCAATTGGCGGATGTATTCGCCCTGAAATTCGAACATCTGTTGCGCGGTTTCAAGGGTTTCTTCCTCACGGCGCCAAGCCAGGTTTTCCGCCTCCATGTGGGCTTTATCCGGTAAATCGATGCAGCCCAGAATGACGTCGCGGGCGTACCAGGCCTGGGCGTCGAACATATTGAAGCTGTACCACTGGTCCTGCATGCCCAGGTAGATCAGCCGCGGGTTGGCTTCCCAGAAAATGCCTTTGTACAGGTTCAGCGGCCACAGGCGGTTGCCCGTTTTGAGGCGCAGCTCTTCGGGCAGAAAAGCAAAATGATGTTTGTAGCCGGTGCACAGAATCACCGCATCGACTGCTTTACTCGTGCCGTCGACAAAGAACGCCCGATTGCCCTGCACATGAGTCAGCAGTGGCTTCTCTTCCCAATTCTCCGGCCAGTGATAGCCCATAGGAGCGCTGCGATAGCTGCTGGTGATGGTCCGCGCGCCGTACTTGTAGCACTGCGAGCCAATGTCTTCGGCCGAATAACTGCTACCGACGATCAAGACGTCCTTGTCTTTGAATTCCAGTGCATCGCGGAAGTCATGCGCATGCAGCACGCGCCCGGCGAAGCTTTCGAAACCCGGAAAATGCGGCACATTGGGCGTGGAAAAATGCCCACTCGCGACCACCACATAATCGAAGACTTCGCTGCTGGTCAGGTCGCTGCCGTGATCATGAACGGTGACCGTGAACTGCTCCTGTACCTCGTCAAAACTCACGCTGCGCACCACCGTGTTGAAACGGATGTAGTCACGCACACCGGCTTTTTCGACCCGGCCCTTGATGTAATCCCAGAGCACCTCGCGCGGCGGATAAGAGCCGATGGGTCGGCCAAAATGCTCGTCGAAACTGTAGTCGGCAAACTCCAGGCACTCTTTTGGGCCGTTCGACCACAGATAGCGATACATGCTGCCGTGAACCGGCTCACCATGCTCATCCAGCCCGGTGCGCCAGGTGTAATTCCACATGCCGCCCCAGTCAGCCTGTTTCTCGTAGCAGACCAGTTCGGGGGCCTGTTCCGACGTGCATGCACCCGACTCCACGGCCGACTGAAAGGCCCGCAACTGAGCCAGTCCGCAGGGGCCCGCACCAATAATCGCGACTCGTTTTTTCATGTTCGATTCTCCGCAATGAGAAAAGCTCGATGCCTCACAGGCAGTACAAGCGGCTGGCAACCAAGGCGTTGCGTATCAGGCAGGTGACGAACATCGGGGGCTCATCGGAAGATCACCGTCTTGTCGTGGTTGATGAACACGCGATGTTCCAGGTGGTATTTCAGGGCCCGCGACAGCGCCACGGTCTCGGTATCCCGGCCGATGGCGACGAGATCGTCCGGGCTATGGTCATGCTCGACCCGTTGCACCTGCTGCTCGATGATCGGCCCCTCGTCGAGGTCGCCGGTGACGTAATGCGCCGTTGCGCCGATCAGTTTGACGCCCCGTGCATAGGCCTGGTGATAGGGCCTGGCGCCCTTGAAGCCGGGTAAAAACGAGTGGTGAATATTGATCGCCCGCCCCGCGAGCTTGTGACACAAATCATCGGACAGAATCTGCATATAGCGCGCAAGCACCACCAGGTCGGTCCCGGTCTGCTCGATGATGCTCATCAACTCGGCTTCCTGCTGCGCCTTGGTGTCAGGCGTGACGGGCAGATACACGAAGCGGATGCCCTCGCGCTCAGCCATCGGCCGCAGGTCCAGGTGGTTTGAAACTATGGCGGTGATGTGCATGCTCAGCTCGCCCTTGTGGTGGCGATACAGCAGGTCTGTCAGGCAATGGTCGAACTTGCTGACCATCAGCAGCACCCGCAGCGGTTTATCACCCGCGTGCAGCGCCCATTGCATGTCGAAGGGCATGGCAACATCGTCGAAGCCCTGGCGCAACGACTCAATATCGCCAGTGGTGCCCGCATTGAAGCGAAACACCGCCCGCATGAAAAAGCGCCCGGTGTGCTCGTCGTCGAACTGCGCCAGTTCGCTCAGGTAACAGTCGCGCTCGGCCAGGTATGTGGTCACGGCGCTGACAATGCCCGAGGTCGCCGGGCACTGGACGTTGAGTATGTAGTGGGAGGTGGGCATGGCATGTTCTCTTGTCATGAAAAAATCGCGTACTCAGCCCTTGGCCGTGCGTTTTTTCTTCTCGGGGTCATCGAACGGCAGGCTGTGACTGATTGCCTTGACGCTCAGGCTGCCCCGCACTTCCAGGGCTACGCCCTGCTCGGCAATGTGCGGCTGGACCCGGGCGATGGCCATGGATTTGCCGGCCAGGCGCGAGTACATGCCGCAGGTGATCAAGCCCACCTCACGGCCCTCGAACCACAGGGTGTCGCCCGCCTGAGCCGCCACCTGACCGTCGAGCAGCACACCGAATATCTTGAAGCGCTCAGAGCCCTGGCGTCGGTAATGCTCCTCAGCACCCCGAAACCCCTGTTTGCCGGGCGACACGGTGAAATCCAGGCCCAGTTCCCAGAGGCTGTCGCCGGCCTTCTGATCGGCGAAGGGATACATCTGCGAGTTGTCGTAGGGGAAAAACAGCAGTGAGCTTTCGACACGCAGCCAGTCCAGTGCGGTAAAAGCGCACGGGATAATGCCCAGGTCGCGGCCCTGCTCAAGAATGCCGTCCCAGATCAGCGGGGCATCGGCAGCCTTGCAGAAAATTTCGTAACCGCGCTCCCCTGTGTAGCCAGTGCGCGAGATCATCACCGGGCGGTCGAACAAGCGGGTTTGCAGATGGTGGAAATACGCCAGATCACGAATACCCGGTACGTGACTGGCGAGGAAATCCACGGCCTTCGGTCCTTGCAGTGAAAGATCGTGCAGGTCGTCATCGAACAACACCGCGACCTGACGGCCCAGTGCCGAACGCACCAGCAACTCATGGCCGCTGCCCGCTCCATGCACAACCATGAATGCATTGGGGCCGGTGCGGTACACAATGCAGTCGTCGGCAAAATTTCCGTCTTCATCGAGCATGCAGGCGTATACCGATTTGCCCGGATACAGCTTGGCGATGTCGCGAGTAGTGGCCTGCTGAAGCAGGTTTTCGGCGTGCGGCCCGACGTAATGCACCTTCTTCAGGCCCGACACGTCCATCAAACCGGCGCGAGTGCGAATGGCCTCATGGTGGTCAGCCAGGTCGCTGGCGTAGGTCCAGGCGGTGGGCATGCCGTTCCAGTCTTCCAGCTGTGAGCCAAGGGCCAGATGCCGTTCGCGAAGCGCAGGGGTGCGCCATGAATGAGTCATGGAGTATTCCTCTTGGATTGAGTGAGGGTTTGAGGTCAGAGCTGGAGGTCAGGCCTGATCTCAGGTATCGAAATCAAAGCGTCGCAGCCAGTCGATCAGGACCTGCCGATAACGGGTCATGCCCTTGTAGTCGGCAATGGCCTCGGGCAAATCGCGAATCACCCGATGCATGCGCTGCGCCCAGGCCGGATTGGTGACGAGTTCGTCCATGCTGATCAGGTAGGTGCGAATGCCGAACATCAGCGCATTGGAGCGCGGCAGGCGCATCATCAGTTGCATCTCGACGCGCAGATGAACCAGCCGCCCTGCGTTTTCGGCGGTGACCTTGCCACGGTCGTTGCCCCATTCATGAAAGGTTTCCGGCGACGAATCCAGTCGCGGATTGATCGTCAACGTCCAGTTCAGGCGACGCACCGGCTGGCCGACCTGCACATTCAGCAAGTATTTCAGCGCCCGGTCGAAGATGCCCATCTGGTGCGCCATCGGTACCGGCGAGTGCCATTGTTTGAAGCTCATGCCAGCGTCGAAACGCAATGACCAGTCGGCCGGACAGGTGACCATGCCCGCGTCCATGAACAGGTCGCCATCGCGCTGGTCGAGCACAGCGAAGTCGCCCTGTAACTGGCGGGTGATGTACTCCAGTGGCTCGCACGGCAGGCTCGCCGGATCACCGAAGGTGAAGCGCTGATCAATACGCATCGGCAGGTTCTGCCAGTGCCAGGCGTCGCCGTCGCGCTGCAGTTGAAAGTGCTGCGGATAGTCTTCAGACAGATGCTCCATCAGCACCTGCACCATGTCCCAGGCGGCCAGCGTCATATGCGGCATGACCAGACAGCGCCCGGGGTCGCGTTCCAGTACCCGGGCTCGTTCGGCGGTCTCGGACAGGTAATGTTCGTCGATGTCGAACGGGTGCTCGAAGATCGAGCCCGGATCACGGGAAATCGCAGGCTCGATGTTCACTGAATACATGTACTGGTCTTCAGGAAACGGAAACGGGAAGCGCGCGATGGCCTGCGGGCTATTGCGAAAGCTGAAGTCGTCGCAGTAGGTTTGCGGCGCTTTGAAGGCTAGGGTCATGACAAAACTCCACAATCAGATATCGAGTACCAGCGCTCCGCCGCAACTGCGCGACACACAGGGCATCAAGTGAGTGGTGCGTTCGTGGTCGCTGAGAAACAGATCCCGATGCTCGACCGCGCCGTCTATATAGGCTGTCTGGCACTGCCCACAGACCCCGCCGCGACAGAGGTTGGGCACCTCGATGCCAGCCGCTTCCAAGGCTTCTAGCAGGCTGTCTTCGGCATTGACCTTTAACTGTCGACCGCTACGTGCGAGGTGCACATCGAAGGGATTACCAGGCTCCGGCGCGGCGAACGCCTCCCAGTGCACGCGACTGGCCGGCCAGCCCAGCGCCTGGCTCTGCTCGCGCAAGGCATCGATCAACGTTTGCGGGCCACAGGCGTAAACATGTGTGCCCAGTGGGCGCTGGCTCAGCAGCGTGTTCAGATTCAGTCGTCGCGTGGGGCTGGCATACACATGCAGGCGTGGCCCCAACTGCTCCCGCAACGTGTCCAGATAGGCATCGCTGATGCCGGGACGGCAGGCGTAATGCAGCTCGAAATCCTGGCCCTGACGCGTTAGCTCCG
Source organism: Pseudomonas sp. ICMP 561 (assembly GCF_002699985.1). Taxonomy (GTDB): domain Bacteria; phylum Pseudomonadota; class Gammaproteobacteria; order Pseudomonadales; family Pseudomonadaceae; genus Aquipseudomonas; species Aquipseudomonas quasicaspiana. Next base: position 212,216 of record NZ_LKBT01000070.1, read on the forward strand.
CGCAATACGCCATGAACGGCGTAATGCCGATGCCTGCGGCAATCAACAGGTGCAGGCGCGCTTTGCTGTGTACCGGAAACAGATTGGCCGGTGCCGAAATAGTCAGCCGGTCACCGACGTCCAGTTCGTCATGGATAAAGTGCGAGCCACCCCGCGACTGAGACTGACGACGCACGGCGATGCGGTAATGGCCCGTCTGAGCGGGATCACCCAGCAGCGAATAGGCATTGCGCCGACCATTGGGCAAGTGCACTTGCACATGGCTGCCCGCTGAAAACGCCGGCAAAGAACCGCTCAGCGGCTCCAGCAACAGTTCGCGCACCGTTGGCGTCAGCAAGTGGGTTTGCGCCACTCGAACGGCAATCGTTTGGCTCATGCGCAGGCCTCCCCGTATGGTCGGTCGGCATCGGCGCAGACTCCGATATACGCGCCCAAACGCTGGGAAAAGTGCTGGCGAACTTCAAGCACTACAGCGCACTGGCAACAGGTGTGCAGTGCGGCATCAGTAGCGTCCTGCAATGTGGCACAGTGCACGCAGAACACCGAACGGTTACCGCCCTCGCCCGGTCCCGAGTTCAGGCTCAACGTGATTTCATCGGTCAGTAGCCCTGCGTCAACGGCTACCGAGCGGACCTTCCAGAGAAACGACTCATCGCCCTGCACATACACCTGCACACCGACATGGCTGCTGCGTAAATGCTCGGCCAGTACCCGCTGTAACGTGGGCAGATCTTCCAGTTCGGGCAAGGCCAGGTGCGTCAGGCGGCGGGCTTGTGAAACCCGGTCTTGTAGCTCGGCATGAAGTTCAAGGCCTCGCGTCTGGGTGACCAGCAAGTAGTCACGGCACAACTGCGTGGGTGGTACGGCGTCATAGGTCGGCAGGCTGACAGGGCGCGACGCTGCAATCGGATTGTTCATGTCGATCCTCGTGCTGACGAGGGCGGAATTGCCCTGAGGTGTTTCCTCATGGGCAAGATAATTTCCTATGCGGCATGCATGCTCAATCCTCACGATGAGCTACTCCCAAAGGGGTAGTTGACAGTCAGAGGCATGGAATTTGCTGTCTTACAGCATTCATATCGACAAGACGGGAGGAAAAAATGCACACAATCAGCCCCGCGCCTTCGCCGTTATCGACCACCCATTCGCTGACCGAACGCGAAACGCAAACCCTCAGCCTGATCAGGGACGGCCTCAACAACAAGCAGATCGCCCGGGAGCTGGGCATCAGCGACGGCACGGTAAAGATTTATGTGCGCAACCTCCTGCGCAAGTTTGACCTGCACTCACGCCTGGAGCTGGCGTCCTGGATGCATCGTCATGAAGCGCAGCCCCAAGGGCATGACCCGATAACGCTCACTGAACCGGCCCCGCAGGCCACCACTACGATAAGTGTCAGCGGCTTGGTCAACGACTTGCCGGCGCTGATTTACAAGGGTGAAAACGCGCGCGCCTGGCGCATGCAGTACGTCAGTGAAGGCTGCCTGCACCTCACCGGCTACTCCGCCGAACAACTGACTCGCGAACAAAGCTATGGCGCATTGATTCTTGAGGAATACAGCGACTATGTCTGGTACTGCGTGCAATGCGCACTGCTAAAGCGGGAACCGTTTCAGCTGAAATACCGGATATGTTGTGCCGATGGGCGCATCAAGGAAGTGTGCGAAACCGGCGTCGGGCTGTACTCGAGTAGCGGCGAGATCCTGGGCCTTGAAGGTGTGATATTCGAGGTAGGTGCATAAGGTCTGTACCCTTCGATATTTCAGGTGTTCCGTAATTTATTCGGCGCCTTCCACGTCTCTCATCTAACATCACGTCAATAATGGATTTGAAACGCATACCTGGTAGGAGCCAACTTGTTGGCGAAGCGGAATTTCCGCCGATGCAGGTCCGACGTCTCGCCAACAAGTTGGCTCCTACAAGGTTCACCTGTTTGGTTTGCAATAGCGCGGCGTCTGAACGACGTATAAATCAATGGCACACCTGTGCTATCGAAAATGATCTGCAGGTCAATTACTGTTTTTTAGCTGAACCAGGTTTGCAGGTTCATTGAATAGCCCACATCGTTTGCACCGGCAATTATTCCCAGAGTCGCTGACGACAAGAACGAACAAACGTTGAGTCGACCCTGATATCCCATGCCCTCTTTAGCATTCAATAGCACACCTGTACCATTCAACACGACAAGTCCGGAACCTAGCGTTAAGGTGTCGAAAATATCATTGCAGGAATTGAAAAGTATGCTCAACACCCTTTTCAATCGTCCGCTGTTGATGACGCCTGTGAGTCTTTACCCGGTCAGTTACCGGGTCGATAGGTTCCCGACGGCCGAGCGTAAATGATCAGGCCATCAGCATTACAAACCACTGCCACGGGGTCAGTTTCGTCACCATCATCAGCACCACAACGAACATGCCGAGAAAACCGCAAACACCCATCCAGAACCATTTCTGGTAGAGGTTATGGTATCGATCATCCAGTGTCAGGCCCTGTTCAACAGCGCTCAATGCCAGCCCATGCATCCGCTTTTGCAGGACAAGGACCGGCAGCCAGAGGGCACCAACGCCAATGAAGATCGCCACCGAAGTCATCAACCAGGGTGAAGTCAAAGGCAGCCCCGCAAGCGTCACCAGCAGGTAGCCCGTACCTAGCTGAAGAAAGCCTGCGGGCGTGGTAATCCAGGTATCGAAACGCACCACCATCTCACAAACATGGGCGATGACTTGTGGGTTGCGAGTGCGACTGGCTGCGATCAGATAGAGAAACGAGCCCATGCCGAATCCGAACAGGAAGATCGCCGCGATCACATGCAAATACTTCATCGCCAGATAAAGCATCGATCAACCTTTCTCATCCGAGAACCGTACGGCCAGCTGTATATTCTTCGGATCGTTCATGGCTGCCAGATACTCTTCAACGCTGACCTCCCCCACACAGGGTCGGGCGCCTGGCTGCGGACGATACTGCTGAGCGACTTTCGCCATTAGCGCTACCGCGGCACAACTGGGAATCTCCGGACCTTTGTCGTTGTCCGCCGTTAACTGGGCATTCATGGTCAGGGCTTTACCATCCACGCCGACACCCTCGACATCGATGTACATGGCACTGAGACCGTCACCGAAGCGCTCGAATAGCGTCCCCCAGCGATGCAGTCGTGCGGCCCACCCCATCCGGTCCTTGACCAGCCCTGCGCGCAAGCCGGCTGCCAACAGGTAATTGGCTACGCCCCCAAGCTTGAGGCCCGAGCCTGCCTTGAAACTCAGAGTATGCGCACCATAGCGGTCGCCAAAAATGTCGATATCCGGCACGTCGACGTTGGCCAGCACGCGCGTCCCCAGATGCTGCATTTTGCGTAACGTCAAATCCTGCCAGCCCGATACTTCGTGGACCTGCCCGTCTCGCAGCTGTTTGATCGGCTTGCCCGCGTAAGCGAGTACACCTTCAACGGTGGACAATCCGGGCATTTTTGCCGAGGAAGAGATGCCGTGTTCAATGACGTCAATACGGCTGAAGCGGTGACGGTACTGATCAATGATGGCTGACGACAGCGTGGGCACCGAGCTGCAGCCGCTGAGCAGGGTTACGCCTGCTTGCCTGGCCGCTGCGTCGAGAATGCCAATACCGTTGACGAAAGCGCGGCAGTCCGCCAGGTCACAGTAGTTGACCCCGGCGTCGATACACGCCTGGGCCACGGCATAGGACTGGCCTTGGAATGGCCCGCCTGTATGGATGACCCATTGGATATCCAGCGCGCGCAATGCCGGACCGAACTCCGCTCCCATGGCATTACCACACCAACTCTCACACACAATGCCCGATTGGCCGTGTAGCGCGCTGACACTGTCAGCCAGCCTTTCAGGGTTGCGCCCTGCAATCACAAGTACAACGTTGGGCATGTTGATCAGGTGTCGGCAAACAATTGTGCCGAAATTTCCATACCCGCCAACCACCATGACTCTCAGCGACATCCAATGCTTCCCTGTCTTTAATACCGTTTACGTTAATAAGAGACTATTTGCCGGTAAGCTTATCAGGCTCGTTCCGCAGGCTCCTCACACATCGACAAGGGTGAGCGCTGAGGGCCCTAACCCGGCGGCTGGTACACTGGATGAGTCAATGTAGTAGCGCGGTGACAACGCCCTGACGTCATTCACCGTAGAACATTAACCGGATAGAACTTCATCCTCTGTGAAGAAACCTGAATGAATCCCTTAAAGATCCTGACAACGTCATTTCGGCTGCTTTTCCGAAACGTCGGAAGCATCGCGTTGCTGTGCGTGCCACTTCTAGCGGTAGAGATGTTTATAAGAAATATCAGTAGAGGCCTGCTTAGCAGCGGTAACGATCTGGCGTGGCAAGCGATAATCGGCACAGTCATCCCGCCGCTGTACACTGGTTTGCTGCTGCTCATTCTTGATGCCCGCAGCCGAGACGAGCCAGTGGCCACAGGTGACTTCCTGTCTAAAGTGCTACGCCTGTGGCCAGCGTTGGCTGTGCTGTCTGCGCTCGACCAGTTGCTGATCGTCGTTGTCGATATGTCGTTGCTTTCTGCCGATACGTGGCTAACGATCATACTTTCCACCGTTCAGGTCATCCCTCCCGTGGTATGGGCGATGCTCAGGTGGGCCGTGTTTTTCCTGGCACTGTGGATGATGATGCGACTGATGTTTAACCAGTGCCTGGTGCTATTGCGAGGGCTCTCGATAGCAGCAGCCACACGCGAAAGTTTCATCCTGTCCAGAGGGCAACTATGGCAAGTAGTGGCTTGCCTTGCGTTGTTACTCACCCCGCTGTTGCTGGTTATCGCCGTCATTTCCAGTCTGCAGCCCCACTGGTTAGGATTCTTCAGTATTGCCTTTGATCTAAACAATCCAGGTAGCGCCGCCGCAAATTCGATAGTCGCGGGTTTTATCCGGTTGTTTACGACCATTGTGATATTTCGCCTTTTCACAGCGGTCGCCGGGCGGTCAGTCATTGAGGAGTGATCTTTATGGTCCTTATTGGCATCGCTATGAATGGCTGACCTGAAGCGCACGATCTCCTACAGGATTCATTTCAATCCAGTTGCATGCCTGTAACAGGCTTAACAACGCCCTACGGTTTTCGGCTGGAACTGATAAGGTGCGTTGCCTGTAAAAATAGCTTTGGATGACGCTGCCGGGGTCACCACGCAATGGCGACCTGCATCCAGCAACGATCACCGTCAAAGGAAACGCGTTTAATGTTTCATGTCATGTTCAGCCTGCCGTGCCTTTATGTCATCGTCCGTTTCATCCTGCCAATGCCCTGGAAATTGCAGGCAAGAATCGCCGTCGCGTTGCTGCTGGTGCTCGCCTCGCAATATCACCTCTATTCCCGGTTTTCCTCAGGCAGCGTGTTCTCCCCGGAATTTCCGCGAACTGTCGTGATGCTGTTCAACTGGGCCTTTGGCTCGATTCTGCTCATCGCGGTGGGGCAAATCATTGTTGACCTGATTACGCTGGTAACGATGCTGGTTCGGCGGCAAAGGCTGACTATTCCAGCCAACCTGCGTTATGGATTCGGTATTGCGGCGCTCTTGCTGGCCGCACTCGGTGTGAACCAGGCGATACGGGTTCCGCCCGTCAAGGACATCGAAATAGCGATCAACAACCTGCCCCCACAATTTGATGGCTACCAGATTCTGCAACTGACGGATTTGCATATCAGTCGTCTGTTTGATGAGCCGTGGACAAGAGCGGTGGTGAAGGACTCGAACAATCTGGGTGTCGATCTGATCGTCGTCACCGGCGACCTGATTGACGGTTCGATCCGTGACCGGACCCGAGACATTGACGCCCTGCGTGATCTTCGCGCTCCTGACGGCGTGTACGTCATTCCCGGCAACCATGAGTACTTCTTCGACAATGCAGCCTGGATGCAGCATTTCGTTTCGTTGGGGATGATCCCTCTGGCGAACAGCCACACGCTGATCAAGCGTGACGGCGCGCAGATTGTGTTGGCGGGCGTTACGGATGTAACAGCACCCAAAACCGGCTTCCCCGCGCCTGACCTGAAGCAAGCGCTGCAAGGCGCGCCAAAAGACACACCCATCATCTTGCTCGACCACCAGCCCAGAAACGCAGAATTCTCCGCAAGCCAGGGCGTGGCGGTTCAGTTGTCCGGTCATACCCACGGCGGCATGATTCTGGGGCTTGAGCGAGTGATCGCCTTGGCGAATGAGGGCTTTGTCTCCGGCTTTTATGACGTCGACGGGATGCAGCTGTATGTCAACAACGGCACCGCTCTGTGGCCCGGATTTGCCCTGCGATTGGGCATACCGTCGGAGCTGACCCGCATAACGCTTCGAACAGCGAAGCAGCAGGCTCAATGAGTATGCAAGCGAGCACCCCTGCCCCGTTCCTGAATCCAGACGACGCGGTGGTGCTGTTCGACGGCACCTGCAAACTGTGCAACGGTTGGGCACGATTCGTTATCCGTCATGATCAGGCTCGTCGAATTCAGCTAGCCACGGTGCAATCACCGGCAGGCCAGGCATTGCTGGGGTGGGCCGGGCTGCCTCAGGACAAATTCAATACCATTGTGCTCATCTCGAACAACAAGGTGTTCATACGCTCGAAGGCAATGTTCGAGATACTCAGGCGCTTGAACGCGCCTTGGCGCTGGTTAACCGTTGCACGCGTTATCCCGCAAATCCTGCGGGACTGGATGTACGACAAAATCGCCCTGAATCGCTATCGATTGTTCGGCAGATACGACTCCAGCCGCGCCCCAGCCGCAGACCATGACCGCCGTTTTTTGAAAGCGGATCAGTAAGTCCGGTCTGCGGACAGGCGGCAAAGTCAGCGCAGAACTTCCTTTCAAGCGCCTTCGGGCAACCTGGCAATCACCTTGATCTCAAACTGAAAACCCGATAACCAGGTAACGCCCACCGCAGTAGCCGTCGGATACGGCGCTTCCCCCCAGTATTCCGCCACCACCGCCCAGGCACGTTCGAAATGGGTGTGCGGATCGACCATGAACACCGTCACATCGATCACGTCATTGAAGCTACAACCCGCCGCGGCAAGGATCGCGTTGAGGTTCTGAAACGCCAGGCGCACTTGAGCATCCAGTTCTGGCTCAGGTGAGCCATCGGCCCTGCTGCCGACCTGGCCGGATACGAACAGCAGGCCGTTGCTGCGGATCGCCGGGGAATAGCGATGCAGTTCGTAAAGTGCATGGCGATCAGGCGGGGTTACTACGTCGCGGACAGTCATTGGGTCTTTCCTTCAGTTGGCTTTGCAGGTGGCAACTGTAGGTTTGCGCGGGTGGCGGATAAACGGGCAGTTCGCTAAATGACTGTTTGCGTTAGCCAAACAATACAATGCCTGCCATATCACGAGGAAACGCTAAGCGTCTCGATCACCCTATGTTCTGTAGATGCGGGCCTGGGGCGCTCACTATCAGCACTTTCGGCACTGATCCGCCTGGCCAGTTCTCGCCGAAATTTTACCGGGCCTGCATCGCTGGGCAGATTGATTGGCGCAACGCGGGGATTAATCATGCCTTTGTGCACCGCTTCCAGCACAACGCGATCCTCGGCGAAAGCGTGTTGAACATCCTCATCGAAGCGACGGGATACCCCCTCATCGCCTGGCTCGAAGTTACGCATCTGGAACCAGTAATAACGGGTGCAATGCTCGTCTACAGGCGTCATGAAGTTGTAAGAGTTCATCAGAAAAACATCGGCATGCAGCGGACCTTCATCCCGCCCGGTACCTGCTGGCGTAAACAATGCTTTGATGATTGCCTGGCAAGGGTACTGGACTTCGTAATGCTGCAGACGATCGCATGGCCCGTCAAAGGTCACGAACTGTGCATAGAACGGTGCCACCTCAACGTTGCGCATCCACCGCGAGACAATAACGCCATTGGCCGTTTCAGTTGCGGTTACAGGCTCCGACGCGCAGGCGGCGTTGCCGAAAGAAGACTGATGCACCCATGCCACATGAGAGGGATCAAGCAAGTTATCGGTCATGTACAGGTAATTGCACTGCACCGTCATGCTCGCACCCCGGCTGAGTCCCCACTGCGGATCGCCCCACTCCGGCACCTCGCACACGCTTGAGACGTCTGCCAGGGAAGGTTCACCCATCCATAACCAGACCAGCCCGTAACGGACGTGAACGGGATAGCTATGCACTCGCGCCCGGGACGGGATTCTCCCGCTGGTAGGCGCTCGTGTGCAGGTCCCCTGGCCGTCAAAGGTAAGTCCGTGGTATCCGCATTCGATCTGGTTACCGTCCAGACGCCCCAGGGACAGCGGGAGCTTGCGATGAGGACAAGCGTCTTCGAGTGCAACGAGCTCGCCATCCGTTTTACGAAACAGCACCACCGGCTCACCCAGTAAAGTTGTGGGGTACAGGCTATGGCCAATGTCGCTGTCGCTGGCAGCCACATACCAGGCATTGCGTAAGTACATATGCGTTACTCCTCTTGGGCTTCGCGCTGTTGTTTAAGAGCCAGCGTATTGCTGACACCACGCTTTTCGAGGCGAACAGAGAACTGGCAGAACCGGATTTATCCGGGAAGAGGCCAGGACAGTCACAACACTTTTATTGTCGGAAACGCAGCCAGCGCTCGCTCCCAGATCTGTCGGGTTCGCAGCCATACGAGCTCCCGCCAGTCGCAATCGGCAGGATAAAACTGCTCCAGTAATGCCCGCTTGATGGTCTCGCCGGTTGCGTCGCAAGGGTCGCCGTGTAGATGAAGCCAGTGATCAGCACGCAGGCTGTCGTGAACATCAGGACCGGGCCACGTGCCGCATTCGATGACAAAGGGCATCAGGTGCACGTCAGGCAGCGCATCCAGCAGTGCTTGTGACGTATAGCCGGTGGAAGTCGCTGCGACCCCGGTGTCGCTCAGGGTATTGGCGCCGGTAATCAGCGTATAAAGCCACGGGCCAAACAGTGCCTGCGCGTCGGGGAGCGCCGGGTATTGAGATTGGGCAATGGTCATGAGCATAGGGTGACCGTAGTCTCCGGCGCCCGTGTGCAGGTCGAATGCCATCGCAACTTCTGCGCTACCCAGATGGGTTGCCAGGATATGGCGAAGCGTATTGTTCGACCAACTCGGGCCGTGACCGCCGAAGAACAACCCGTCGGGAAACTGATATTGCCCGGCGCCGACGATGCCCATGAGCCCGGGCCAGCCGTGCTCATCAATGAGCGAGTTGAATCGCGCATCGGCCTTTGCGCGCTCTTCTCCGTCGAGGTCAGTGCAGCTGTATACATCGTGTATCGCTGCATACGCCGCGTTGTCAGGCAGTGACTGTGTGAAATCGACGTAATTACGGTTGATGTCGATATTGTCTTCGTTGACCCGGCGCATCCACGCAGTGCCCCAAGGGTTGATCAGGTGAATCATCAGGATGGCGGTGTCGGCTGGCAGTTGCTGGGTGGCAAGCATATCCAGCCAGCGGCGTTGACAATCCGAACCGTAGTAACCCTCGATACCGTGAGTACCGCTGATGATAACCATCACGCGCTTGGCATTCGGCTGCCCGAGCAATGCCACGTCTGTGCTCAGCGGCTCCCCGAAAGGCCCGGGCAGCGGGTGGTCGTAGCGGGACAGGATCGCCCCGGCTTGTTTGGCGGACTGCACAAAACGCTCGCGCAGACCTCGATAGCTGGGATGAGTCGGAAATAGATTAGGCATGAGGATGGCTCGCAGACCGGCTGTCAGCCGTTATAAATATCGAAGCTGAAGTACTTCTTCTGAATAGCGTCGTAAGTGCCATTTTCGTGAATGGCACGCAATGCCGAGTTGATCGCGTCGATCATCTGTTTATTGGATTTGTTAATGCCTATACCCACGCCCTCGCCCAACAGCACTTTGTCCCTGATCGGGCCGCCAGCGAATGAGTAGCCCTTGCCTCGCGGGGTCTGCAGGAAACCAGAATCACCGACCACGGCGTCAGTCAGGGTCGCGTCGATACGGCCGTTGATCAACTCGGGGTAGATCAGGTCCTGATTCGTATAGCTCACCACGTTCACGCCATTGGGTGCCCATTTGGCTTTTGCATAGGCTTCCTGGGTGGAGCCTTGTGCGACGCCGACAGTTTTGCCAGTCAACGACTCAGCAGTAGGTAGCAAGGCACTTCCGGCTTTGGCAATCAACCGGGTTGGCGAGTTGTACAGCTTCTCGCTGAAAGTCACCTGTTTGGCTCGGGTTTCGTTGATGCTCATGGCCGAGAGAATCGCATCAAACTTACCCGCCTTGAGTGCGGGGATGATGCTGTCGAAACTGGTTTCCACCCACACGCATTTTGCTTTGAGCTGCGCACAGATAGCATTGCCGAGATCAATATCGAAGCCTTCAAGTGTTCCTTGAGGCGATTTTGATTCAAAGGGAGCGAACGTGGGGTCGACGCCAAAACGAATGGTCGTGATGTCTTTACTAAAGGCCGTGGATGACACGGCTGCGAGTAAAACGATGGCGATGAGTTTTTTCATGGAGGCGTTTCCCGGCTGGGCACTCGTGGCACAGGACGACTGTCAGCGGAAAATAGACGCTGCTGAAGTCCTGAGATGATTGGCAGACAATGGAAAAGCGATGGTGCCAGTACTGTTTTTATTTTTTATGTGTAACTCATGGCGTCAACATAACGGATTCTGTGAGCGTAGATAAGGCCAGAAAAACTGGCTCATGGTTTAGAAAAACTAAACCCCGAGGCATTGGTTCAAGTCATGCTGATCTTTGCCACGGGCAACCAGCCACCGATGAAAGTCTCGGCCCCAGGCCTTATCAAAGGCACTGCTGCTCCAGACCAGATAATAGGAAGACAACAGGAACAGCGGGCGTGCCAGCGGCATGAGCAAATACCCGGCCTCAATGTCCGCGCGAACCATGGAGTACTGCGCCAGGACAAAGCCGCGATTTTCGATTGCTGCCTGAATGGCCATGGACGACAGGGAAAACACTCGATGGCCATCCCGTAACTGCGGACATTCGACCTCCTGCGCAGTGAACCAGTCGTGCCAGGAAGGTGGTGATGCGAAGCTTGGCAGCCAGTCGACTGAAAGCAACGGGTAGTCAAGGATCTGTTCGGCACGGGTGATGGGCTCCCGGCCTTTGAGCAACTCAGGGCTGCACACTGGAACGATGCAATCGCGGAACAACTCGATAGCATTTCCACTGTCCGGAATCCGGTCGCCGTAGGTAATGCGAAAGTCTATGTCGTAGCCGCCAGTAGAAGGCTCGGCATGGCGAGCTTCCAGAAAAAGGTCAATTTCGGGATAGCGGTCTTGCCAGTCAAAAAGCTGCGGTGCGAGCCACTTGGACATCAGTGAAGGAAACGCGCTGACTCGCATGTTGCTGGTGTTTTTTGCCAACTCCACCTCGGCCCTTCCGACCTGCAAGCTCTCAAACGCCGCTGCACAGTTACGGTGATAACGTTCACCTACAGTGGTAAGCCGAATGCGCTTGCCGTCTTTGACCGTCAGGGTAATCCCGAGGCTTTCTTCCAGTAACTTCATCTGCTGACTGACGGCACCAGTCGATATACCAAGGCGTCGTGCGGCCTCGGCGATACCGCCGCAGCGACCGACGATGTTAAAAATCTGCAAGGCGCGCAGAGGGGGCAAATTATCCATGGGGTCTCCGCAGACGGGCTAATCCAGATTCTCAGTCGGGTGCGACATCGTGGGGACGAGTTTATACAAGAAGGCGGAGTCAGGTTCGAATCCAGATGCGGGCAGCAAATGCTGCCGCCCAATACAGGGTTTTACGGTAGTTGATTTCATGCAATGGTTTGAGGCTGACTGACTATGCAGCTCAACAACACGACTTTCAGCAGCGTATTTCCTTCATCAAAATAGCTCAAACTCAACACGGCTAACCCGCATCAGTGCAGGTATAACAACCAGAACAAGACGGTAGAAAGAAATGACTATGGAACTGGAAAGCAACGAGTACGTGACCACGACAGAGGCGCTGGAAAAGCTGTATGGCCCAATCGCCCGCCCCTCGATGGTCAAAGAGGTGGACCATATTCACCCCGTCTACCGGCCTTTCATCGAGTCAGCAACCTTTGCGATCCTTGCTTCGTCTGGCCCCGGTGGACTTGACGCATCGCCACGTGGCGACCAGGCAGGATTTGTCCATATCGAAGACAGCAAGACGCTTTATCTGCCCGATCGACGTGGTAACAACCGGATCGACACCCTGCGCAATATCGTGACTGATCCCCGGGTGGCACTCCTGTTTCTCATCCCCGGGGTCGGGGAAACGTTGCGAGTCAACGGGACAGCACAGATATCAGTGAACCCCGATTTACTGGCGCGTTTCGCCGTGAACGGTCAACTGCCCAAATCGGTGCTGCGCATCACCGTCACCAGCGTTTACTTCCAGTGCAGCCGGGCGGTCATCAGGGCCGGACTTTGGGGTGCAGCGCGCCACGTGGAGAGAAGTACGCTGCCGACTGCCGGGAAAATATTGAAGGAAATCTCGGCGGCCGAAATCGATGGCGATGCGTATGACAAGGCATTGCCGGGGCGTATTGCTGATACGTTGTATTGATCGACCTAGAAGAAATCGATGGTCGCAGGCGGCTCTGGCTGAGCCGCTGCGTTACCCATGCATATCCGGGTGCCAAGCCATCAAAGCTTGAACTTGCCCACCAACGTATTGAACGAAATCGCCAGACGCGACAGTTCCTGACTCGAGGCATTGGTCTGGTTCGCACCGGCGGATGTCTGGGTCGACAGGTCCTGGATGTTCACCAGGTTGCGGTCGACTTCACGGGCCACCTGAGCCTGTTCTTCTGCAGCGCTGGCGATCACCAGGTTGCGTTCATTGATCTCGCTGACTCCGGCGCTGATTCGCTCCAGTGCCAGGCCCGCTTCAGTTGCCAGCGACTGCGTGCTTTGAGCCATCGACTGGCTTTTGCTCATCGACTGTACGGCCTCGTCAGCGCCTGCGCGTACGACCTTGATCATCGCTTCGATTTCGCCAGTAGAGGCTTGCGTGCGATGGGCCAGGGCCCGGACTTCGTCGGCGACAACGGCGAAGCCTCGGCCCTGTTCACCGGCGCGAGCGGCTTCGATAGCGGCGTTGAGGGCCAATAGATTGGTCTGCTCAGCGATACCACGAATCACGTCCAGCACCTTGGTGATGTCACGAATCTGGCCGGCCAGGGTTTCGACACGCTGCGTGGAGTCGTTAATATCCACGGCCATGGTGTTCATAGCTGTCACTGCCTGCTGGACTTGATGCTGGCCTTTGATCGCATCTTCTGCGGTCTGGCTGGACACCTGTGAAGTGCTGACCGCATTGCGGGCAACCTCTTCCACTGCGGCGGTCATCTCGTTTACCGCAGTCGCGGCTTGCTGAATCTCGTCATTCTGACGAACCAGGCCACGTGTGCTGTCTTCAGTAACGGCGGTTAGCTCTTCGGCAGCTGAAGCCAACTGATCGGATGCATCGGCAATCTGCTGCACCGTGCCTTTAAGATCTTTCTGCATGTTGGACAGTGCTTTAAGCAGTTGTCCGGTTTCATCCTCGCTGTTCGAGGTGATCTCTTTGGTCAGGTCGCCCTGAGCGATGCGAGTAGCACTTTCCACGGACTGATAGAGCGGTCGGGTAATCATGCGGGTGACCACCAGACCCAGGGTGATGGCGGCAACGGCTGCAACAAGTCCGCCGATAATCAGCGCCCAGGTCACTTGTTGGTTGGTATCCTCCCCCGAGGTGGCAACGCCAATCGCTTGCCGGGCATTGGACTCGATCATGATTTTGACTTCGCCAATGGTCTTGCGATACGCGGGGGTTGCGACGGTATCAGCAAGCTTGGCGGCCTGATCAACATCGCCACTTTTCAACAGTGCGAAAACGTTTTCTGCGGCAGCGACATACGCGGGCCAGTCCCGCTCGAAGTCATTACCTGCAGCGCGCTCGTCAGCTTCCAGAGGAGTGGCGCGATAGACTTTGAATTGTTGTTCCGCCTCGCCCTGGTTGTCCCTGAAAGACAAAACGACAGCGTTAATGTCTTCTGGCGTGGCTTTGCGTAACCCAAGGTTGATAGCTCTGAACATGTCCCGGTGGGTGGCAATAACGTTGGCTTTAACCGAATCAGTTTTCTGAATCGATACCAGGTTGTTGCTGACCGTGTCCTGCAACATCCCGTAGATGGTCGAGATCCCGCTGTACCCCAGCGCCGCTACACCGACAGTGATGAGCGCACATAGACCAAAAGCGGACAGCAGCTTTGACTTGAGCTTCAGATTGAGGAACTGGGACATGGGGAGTACTCAGGCTTGTCGTTGTTAGAGTTGAGGGATTCGCGCATTGGAGCCCTCTCTAGCAGCGTTATCGACTGGAAATGGGCAAACTTTATCGCCCCTCAATACTCCAGCTTACTTCGCTCACAGACAGGCCTACCCAGAACTCCCGCCCAAGCCTTGTAAACACCCGATCCAATCTTAGTTGATCGTCAAATTGCGCTGAGTGCCCTCTTCCGCATTGATATGACTCAACCGCCCTTGATCGTCAAACATGAGCCAGTCGGCTCCTGACAGGCGTGTCCTCACTTCGGGTCGAGGCCATTGCAGCGTCGCGCAAAGGCGGTCGCTATTGCGGTGGATGAATTGCCAGCGGGTTTCATCATCAGAAACGAGATAACCAGTGAGCAGCCAGTGCTCAAGCAGGAGCACTTCAACAGGGTCGTCTTCAGGCCCTTCAATACACCCAGGCAAGCGATAGCCCTTGCGGCTGCCACGTTGCTCGATCACAAGGACGGGATCATCTTCTCTTTCACGCTTGATGCGGATTTCGACGACGTCACTGGATGCACTGAACAACTGACGGCCGTCATCAAAGACGGTCTTCGAGGCAGGTTCGCGGCTCATCAGGCGACGATCCGGCAGGCGGTAATGCCACAGCTCACTGCCCGACTCAGGGTCGTAAAGCCAGAGGTATTCGCCATGGGCATCATCCTTAAGGCCCAGGATGCGGCCTGGCAGATCACTGACATGCCACAACGTTTCAAGCCCTCGATCCACGTCGACCACCCGCAGTTGCCGGTTTTGCCCAATGGTCCAGGACGAACCGTTGAAGATCCTGGCGAATACGTCGAACTTATGTACGCCCAGATCCGTTGCGGTACGGTTAACCAGGTCCAGCTTGCTGATCCGCCAGGCTTCGCTTCGGCGAACCAGCACCAGCGCCACTTGTCGGCTGTGGGCCATCACGATGGCTTGCGCCGGCACTGAAAAGTGAAAAAGACGCTTGCCGGATGCGTCGACGACCACTGCACCCGCCTCGCCCAATGCCAGCAAGTAACGCGAGTCTTCCAGTGCCACGGCATCCAGTATGACCCTGCTCCCCATTGCGGGTGCCGACCATTCAAGCGTCGCCTCAACGCTATCCAGAGGCTGTTTACCCCGGCGAGGCAACGCTTTGCCAGGAAGGTCAGCCTGGAGCAGTTTGTCCTTGCTCATTATGACCAGCGCTTGCAACTGATTATGGGTCAGCCTCCCTTGCCCATTTGCTTCATCGGCAATGATCGCGTGTATCGTTGCGCCGGTCAGCCAGGCCAGCGCTTTTGCGTGACTCTGGTGCTGCAACAATGCCTCCGCCAGGGCAGCGCGCTCGGCGAAGCGCTGAGGATCATCGCGGAGCTGCTCCACCCATTCCCCATAGGCGGCCAGCGTGTCAGGTAACAGGATCGCTCGTTTGACGAGCGCTCTGATGGCAAGACGTCCACCAGCGGCCTCCGCATCAAGTAACCATTGAGCCGCCCGGGCGCGCTCGCCGGGCAAACTCCAGATGGCGTCGACGGCTTGCAACCACAGCCCTTTGCCGATAAGCGACTCTGCCCACTCAAGCCTCAACCGCCCGGCACTTTCAGGCTGTTTTTGCTCAAGCATCATCACGGCATCAGCAAACGCGTCGTCACGACGAGCTACCAGCACCGCTCGCTGCCAGTTACCGGCCAGGCACAGCAAGCGGACGATCACCGCTGGGGGCATGTCCCACGTCAGGGCCAGATCGGCGGCTTGTTGGTACCGCTCGTGCTTTTCCAGATAGTCGAGCGCTTCCTGGCGCTCTTTCAGCAGTTCGGCCAGAACGAACACTGCTTCTTCAACACGGCCTTCCCGGTCGAGCCTTTCAAACGACTTCCGGTATAAGTGCTTGAGGCGGTCTTTAAAGTCATCTTCAAAAAGCATCGCGTTAGCAGGTCCGGAACGCTCACCTACAACAAGCTCCTGGCGCCGTTGCGGAGTCCCAAATGCCTGCTCCCCCGTGCTCTGGCCACCTTCCAGTGGAATGGCGTGGCGCAGGGCTTCTTCCAGATCGCCGTCTTCGAACATTTCCATCATGCGCCGCATGTACTCTGCCTGGCGTTTGCCATAGAGCGCGGAAAGCGGTGAGCGAAGTGTCAGGCGTGTAAGCCAGCGACGCCATCGATTGACCCTGGGCTTCGTGGGCGTGGCGCGAGGTGCAATCCCCGGCTGGCTCTGGGATTGAGGCACCCCATACGCCCCGGAGGGCTGGCCAGCAAAAAAACGGCGAATCCACAGCAGCAACAGAGTAAACAACGTTGCGCTGATCAGGATTCCCAGAATCACTGCGCCGACATCCGGGGAATCTGCCGCCGGCGGCGACATGGTTTGGCCTTTCTTATCGTTGACAGCCATCCAGATAAAAGCGGCAACCAATATCCCGCTGATACCGAGCTTCAGCCAGGGTAGCGATGCCACCTCGGGGCTCTTCCACGGGTTATCCGCTGGTCTACCGGCAGCCTGATCAGGGATTTTTTCAGGCGCGCTGCCTTTGCGTTCCAGCAGCGCCTTCATCACATCTTCCCGCTCAGGGCTGACAGGCCGCAGAGCACCGCCGAGGATCTCCCGCACGTCGGACGCAATAGCAGGCGGTTCAACGACCGGCTCCGGCAATGCGCGCCGACAGTCATAGGTCTCCAGCAAGGTGTAGCCACTCACATCGAGCCATTGCGCTGGATTAATGAGCCTGGCATCGCGCAATTGCAACGCGCTGACGTGGCTGGCACGCACCAGCCAGACATCGGCTGCGGGCAGGCTGCGCGCTTCTTGCGGGGTCAGCAGAGCCGAGCACAGCGCGTCGCCCTGACGTATCAGCGGCCAGCCCACCTGGGTTTCACACATCACAGACAGGGGTTGGCCAAAACGCAGCAAGTCGCCGTCGGCAAAACGATAGGCGCTTGAACCCGTTTGCCATTGATCGAGGATCAGTCTCGCCCGTTCCTGCTCGTCAAACCTTTCGTGGGAGAACCATACCCCTTCGATGTGCTGATGACCGACCAGCACCGGACGGCGAATCAGTGTCGAGTCATGCTCAAGCATCCGTGCCCTCCCCGTGTTCGTCCGATGTTTCGTTGCAGAATATCTGCAGGCGCAGAGCATTGAGTGGCAACGAATAAACCAGTAATTCCCGGGTGGCACTGGTCAAGGCGGCGATAAGGCCGCTGACAGGGCAAAAGCTGATTTTGGCGATGGGGTTAGAGGTCGTGAACAACACACGCGATTGCCCATTACCACTTCGTAGCGTGACGGATTGCCGCCTGGAACTGTACACAACCATCGAGCAGTAATCATCGCCCTCTTGCTGCCACACACCGACTGCTTTCCAGCCACTGGACAGATGAAGAGTCTGCGTCGGCATCGAAGCATTCGGCGCAGCAACCACTTGCCAGCGCTCGCCCTCAGGCGTAACGGTAAGCAGCGCACAGCCGCCGAAACCGCTCTGCCATTGCTTGCCACCGGCAAACAGCACCTGAGTGACGCCTTTACCGTCGCCCACTACGTAAGCCGGTGAAACCACGCCTTCAGCATTGATCGAGTGAGCGTATAAACGTCCGGCGTCACTGCGAACATAGGCTGCCCGGTCCTTGTCGACTTTGGCCAGGCCCAGCACCTTGTCCGCCAGGTAATGAGTAACGCCTGACTTGGGTTTAGCGGGCGAACGCGCCGTTGCTATCGCCCAAAAAGCCAGATGCCCCTGGTTATCCAGCAGAAAAAGGCGGCCTGTAATGCTGTTGCGCAACCAGACGACGGGCAAAAAACTGGCCGTGCCTGGTGGTAATTTCAGCTCGTCGGGCTCCGGTTTAACGACAGAAACCAGTCCTGACATGTTCCAGAAGGACAGCTCCTGATGGTTACTCAGCACGCCGCCGAGTTTGTTGTGCATGAACGTGAGGCTGAGCGGCGTCCACGCCGGGTTCCACAGCTGACGGCGAATTTCGAGCGATTTTTTTTGCCCGGCTGCTGGTAGCTCGATCAACACCACACCAGGCGCATCAAGCATTTTCATCGCGATGTGAGTGCCCGCGCTAGCAATGACCGGCAGCGAGGTCAGCGATACCCGCGGCACGCTGCCTTTGAGTACGGGAGCCTCAATGGTTTCCCCGACGAATTGACCTTTCAGTAGCTGCAGGGCCAGTTGTTCGTCCGGGATGGGCAGCGACACACGACGATTGCCAGAACTTTGCAGCTCAAAAGACAAGCTTTCCCGGTCGAGACTGCGATGCACTTGAGCCCTGTGGGTACAGAGTTGTCCGTCCGTATTGGGGAGACGCTGCCCCACGACCCAGCACTCTCCGGCGTCATGTTGCTGCTCGGTAAGCCAGTTACGCCAGGTCTGCCAGTGTTCGTTACTCACCACCTCATAAGTACGAGCGTTAAGCAGCCGCCTGAGCTGTGCAGACGAATCGAGTTCATAGAGCTCAGGCGCTTGCTGCAAAATGCCCCAGCGCAACTGGGCACCCGCTTCCTGGGCGCGGCGTCCAAGCAATATCAATAACGCAAGGTGAACCAGTCTCGCTGCGCCTAACTGCAAAGGACCGGCGTCAAACAACACTACTATCAGCCGGTTTGCTTGCCGAGTGTGGTATTGCGGTGCCACAAACAGGTGCTCGCCGGCTGCGGCTCGCCGTAAAAACTCATCGGGCACCTCATCGGCCAGTAACCATTCGCTGGACAGTAAACGCTCATAAGGTCCGCGACGCTGCAGATCACCCAGGCCGTCGGGCTCGGGCACACCGCCTTGCTGTCGGCCGCGCAACGGACCGAGTATTGGATTCAGACGCCCCAGCAGGTCGGCGAACAGGGGTAAATGCTCGGGGGCAAACCATTCGAGCCACTGGCGCCAGGGTTGAAGGCCATCAGGTAATTGCATCAGCGTTGCGCCCAATAATCCTGGATGATCAGCAAGTGCTCCGACGTGACCGGAAGTTGACGATCGAGGGGCACCACGGCGGACGGCTCACGCCACAGCAGCAGGGGTGAGCGCGAAAAACTGGACGACAAGGCCTGCCCCAGTAGATCGATTGGCACATCGGGCTCCCAACTGGTGGGTAACCATAAGCCGGGCGCACGCTCATCCATTGCCGCGTATTCCACCCCATCGACCCACGGCAATTCGCCAACAGCACCGGACACCACCATTACATCGCGATTGGCTGTGACTTGCAGACGTACAGCCTGCTCAGCCGGAACCAATGACAACCGTGCGTGCAGGCGCCGGGCTGCCTCGCCCCATGCTACGGCAGCCCGCGGCTCGGCCGGAGTCAGACGAGGCCGCCAACTCCAGGTCTTTGCGTAAGCACTCATGCCGATGTCGACAGCATCTGGGCTAATTGCCCACGTACTTCCTGCAATCGTGCGGGTATGGTCTGAGTGTTGAAGTTGGCGTCGATCTCGCGAAGCAAACCTTCAACCAAAGGACTAGCCGGTGGTTCGCTACGGGCCAGGTAATCCTCCGCCGTTTCCAGCAGACGGCTGAGCCGTGACATCGGCTGCAGAGTCGCCTCCTCCACAGCACTGAACAAGTGACTGTTGCTGGACTGCGCAAAGATGTCCCGCAGGACTTCGCGACCATGCTGCTGGGTTTCCTTGGTAGGCAACACATACAGCAGCGGCCACAAATCTGCCTCACTGGCCTCAAGGCGTCCGCCCAACAATGCGGCCGCCGCGATGAGTCGCTGAGACTTGACGATGCGGCGGTCCGAGAGCTGGATACCGGCCTCACGCAGACGCCGGATCGCGCGAGCCAGGGACGGCCGAACCTGAGTCAGGTCAACCTGTTTCAGCGCCTGTCCAAGGGTGTCCAGCTGGCTCAAGCCCAATAATTGCTGAACCGGGCGCTGCTCCGACTGCCAGCCACCCGCCAACATCGCCTCCAGTTGATTGTCAGGGACTGATTCAACGAACAGGTGCAACAGGAAACGGTCACCAAACGCTGCCAATGCCTCGTCGTCCGGCAAGCCATTTGCCGCACCGACACAGACGCGAAGCGGGCACTGGATTTGCGTATGGCCGCGGCGAAAGCGTCGCTCGTTAAGCACACCCAACAAGGTATTGAGGATGGCTGTAGATCCCAGAAACACCTCGTCGAGGAACACGATATCGGCTTCAGGGAGCATGCCGCTGACATCTGTTTCGACAGTGCCTTCACGCAACTTCTTCAGGTCCACCGCGCCGAACAGCTCGGAAGGTTCGGTAAAGCGCCCCAGCAGGTACTCGAAATAACGTCCGCCCATGGATTGGGCCACCCGCCGCACCACTGCGCTTTTGGCAGTGCCCGGCGGGCCGATCACCAGAATGTGCTCCTGGGCAACGGCAGCCAGAACAATCAACTCGGCGAGCTGCTCACGCCCAACCAAACCTTCGGCAGCGACACGAACAGCCTGGCGAATGTGCAACGCGGCGCTCTGCAATGAGGCAATCATGGGGTCTTCCCTGAAACTGAAGCCGAAGATTCTGCCTGACGGCGGCCTCGGCGGACAAGTTCAGTAACAGGATTAATGTCAGTTTTCGGATAGTTGAATATTGTTTGATAGGGGCGGCCAAGTATTCCTGACAACACGCTGTCGCGATGCAAACACAGGATCTGTAGGAGTGAGCTTGCTCGCGATTTCGGTCTATCAGTCGGTGAATATATTGCCTGTGCTGACGTAATCGCGAGCAAGCTCACTCCTACAGGTCCCATGTCTGCTGCGCGACAGCGCGGATTCTGGACGATGAGAGATCTCCTACAGCCTGACCCCCACCTGTCATGGCCGTGAGGCGATCTCGTCCAGATGTTCCAGCAGGTCTTGTGGGTCTTCATACACACGCAAGGCCCCTGCCCGCTCAAGCTCTGCAATGTCATAACCGCCCGATAGCAAGCCGATACCGGTGGCTTTACAGCGGCGTGCAGCAAGCATGTCCCAGACGGCATCGCCAATCACCAGGCATTCCTCGATAGGCACGTCCAGCTTCTCCGCTGCGGCCAGGAACAGATCAGGATCAGGCTTGCCGTATTTCACGTCATCACGGGTAATGATGTTGATCTTGTTGATGTCCAGCTTAAGTGCTTTCAGGTTGATCGTTGCCGTATCAATCCCGCCACTGGTTGCAATGCACCACTTGAGGTTGTCCTGGCTGAGCGTATCAAGCAGCTCTACGGCACCGGGCAGTGCGATGATCTGGCCCTGAAGCCGCTCGTAGGCTTCTGCGTGCTTTTCGCTGAGTCGTTTGGCTTGCGCTTCGCTGATGTCCAGTCCGGTTTCTCTCGACAAGGTCTTGAGCATCAGCCCGCCACTCATGCCGATCTTGCGGTGGATGCGCCACATCGCGAGGGGAATATCCTCGGAGTCCAGGGCTTCTTTCCAGGCTGCAACGTTCTGATAAACGCTGTCTGTAAGCGTGCCGTCCAGATCGAAGATGAACGAAGTTTGCGGTCGCATGGGCTGCTCCTTTAATGAGTTTGAATCGGCGTCTCCATTTTTTGAGTACCTGTGAACTGAGGTGTTCGGTTTTTCTTCAGTTCCCTTTCCAAATGCGCTGAACGGCCATATTCACAAAGACCTATGAAATACTTGTACAAGAATTTACATTGGTACAGGTTTTTGCATCACTTCGGCTTACAGCCATCAGGAAGGACGTTTTGAACAGAGAGATGCGTTGATGAGTGCGGTTCGCCGATTGTGTCTGGTGCTGGGCGACCAATTGTCCTTTGACCTTGCTTCGCTGGCTGGTCTGGACGCCGAAAGCGATGCCGTGTTGATGGTCGAGGTCATGGAGGAAGCCAGCCATGTGCCCCATCATCCGCAAAAGATCACACTGATCTTCAGTGCCATGCGGCATTTCGCCGAGGCGTTGAAGGCGCGTGGTTTTCGTGTTCACTACGTTCGGCTGGATGACTCACTGAACACCGGCTCAGTGCCTGCCGAGTTGCATCGCTGGCAGTCATCGTTGCAGCCGGAAGAAATTCACCTGACCGAGACCGGTGACTGGCGTCTTGAACACTCGATCAAGACATGTGGCTTAGCAATTCAGTGGCACAGCGACACGCGTTTTCTCTGCAGTCGTGGCGAATTCTCTGACTGGGCCCAAGGCAAAAAACAGCTGCGGATGGAGTTCTTCTACCGGGAAATGCGCCGCAAAAGTCGGTTATTGATCAATGGCGACGGCACCCCGGTCGGTGGCGCCTGGAACTTCGACGCGGAAAACCGCAAAGCGTTGCCCAAGAACGTGCGCGCGCCCTACCCCGCGCGGTTTTCTACCGACGCCATCACTCAGGAAGTCATTGCACTGGTTCGGGCCCGGTTCTCCAGTCACTACGGTGCGCTGGATAACTTCGACTACCCGGTGACGCATGCCGAAGCCCAGTCGCTGTGGGAATATTTTCTGGATTACGGGCTGGCCGGTTTTGGCGATTATCAGGACGCCATGGCCAGCAACGAACCCTTCCTTTTCCACGCCCGCATCAGCGCCGCGCTGAACATCGGCCTGCTAGACCTTCGTCAACTGTGCAGCGATGTGGAATCGGCCTATTGGGCAGGCAGTATTGCCTTGAATGCCGCCGAGGGTTTCATTCGCCAACTGATCGGCTGGCGTGAATATGTGCGCGGCGTCTATTGGTTAAAAATGCCGGACTACGCCAGCGGCAATTCATTCGGCAACACCAGGTCGCTGCCGGAGTTCTACTGGACCGGTAAAACCAGAATGAACTGCATGAGTCAGGCCATCGGTCAAAGCCTGGAATACGCCTATGCGCATCATATTCAGCGCCTGATGGTGACCGGCAACTTCGCGCTGCTTGCCGGCATCGCGCCGCCGCAGATATGCGAGTGGTATCTGGCGATTTACATGGATGCCTTCGACTGGGTCGAGCTGCCCAACACATTGGGAATGGTCATGCATGCCGATGGTGGCTACCTCGGCTCCAAACCCTACTGCGCCAGCGGTCAATACATCAAACGCATGTCCAACTACTGCGGGGACTGCGCCTATAAAGTGACTGAAAGTACGGCTGACAATGCCTGCCCTTTCAACTCGCTGTACTGGCACTTCCTGATGCGTCACGGCAACCTTCTGCGGGGTAATCAGCGCATGGGCATGATCTACAAGAATCTGGATCGCATGCCTGAATCGAAACAGCAAGCACTCTGGCAGCGCGGCGAGATGTTGCTGGCCATGCTGGATGCTGGGGAGATGGTTTAAAGCAAATCGTTTGTTAAGCCTGACGCTGCGCTGTCGCGAATCAAACATAGAACCTGTAGGAGCGCGCTTGCCCGCGATAGCGTCAGCGCAGCCAATATATGTATCGACTGGCACACCGAATCGCGGGCAAGCGCGCTCCTACAGATAAACATTCCAAATCAGGCAGTGGCATTTGTTGGACAGGAGATGCATTGAAAAAGAATGAGTTGCCCGTAAAAACCTGCGTCGTCTGCGGCCTGCCTTTTACCTGGCGCAAGAAGTGGGCGCGTTGCTGGGATGAAGTCCGCTACTGCTCGGAGCGTTGCCGACGAAACAAGCGCGCCGAGCATTCAAGTTAGAAAGCCAGATGTCCGAAACGGTCCTGCACTGGTCCTGCCCATGTCTATCGTCGTTACCGCTGTGTGCTTACCATGGGATCTCTTAAGCGCCTCTGACACAGCAAAGAGAACAGACCATGAGTAACAAAGCCCTGATCGTCATTGATGTGCAGCACTCGTTCCGCCACTCTACCTACTGGTCCGAAACTGACCTCCCGACTTACCTGAAAAACCAGCAAGCGTTGATTGACGGGTGTGTCCAGCAAGGTATCCCCGTGGTACAAGTCTTCCACGTCGAGGAGCAGGGACACTTCTCTCTGGCGTCAGGTTATGTGAAAACCCTCGACGAATTGTCCATCAACCCGGATGTGGTCATTCACAAGCGTTTTCACAGCGCGTTCGCTGGCACTCCACTCGCCGCCTGGCTGACTGAAAGACATATCAATTCACTGATCATCAGCGGCATCCGCACTGAACAGTGTTGCGAAACCACCACACGGCAAGCCTCAGACAGCGGCTTCTCCGTAGACTTCGTCAGCGAGGCGACGTTGACTTTCCCCATGACTCACCCACGCAGCGGTCGCACCTACAGCCCCGCAGAGATTCGCGAGCGTACCGAACTGGTGCTGGAAGATCGCTTTGCCCGGATCGTCACCGTTACCCAGGCGCTCGAAGGTTGAAACAATGACGATCCCGGTGCTGTTTGTACTGCTGCCCAATGTGCTGATGCTTGATCTGGCAGGCCCGGCGGAAGTACTGCGGCTTGCCGCGCAAGGTGAGAGCGAAACAGCGCTGAAGGTTGATCTGCACTACGTCAGCCCGGTTGCGTCGCTGCAATCTTCAATCGGGTTGCCATTGTCCGGTTTGGCACCACTGCCTGATTCTCTGATGCCGGGGACGTTGGTTGTACTGGTCGGCTCTACCACCGGGACATCACCCGCACAGCAGCTTCAGTTCGAGCAGGCCAGCGTGGTCGTCACTGACTGGTTGCAACGGGTATTTGCGCCATCAGGAAACCGGCTGGTGTGCATCTGCGCAGGAGCGTTGATCGCCGCGAAAGCGGGCCTTCTGGAGGGTCGGCAATGCACGACTCATCACTCTCTGTGCGCCACTTTGCAAACCATTGCACCCAACGCGCGGGTGCTGGAGAACCGACTGTATGTCACTGACGGGCCGATCAGTTGCAGCGCTGGTGTCACCGCAGGTATCGACCTGATGCTGCATCTGGTCGCAGAGCTGGCGGGACCGCAACTGGCCTGTTCTGTGGCGCGGGACATGGTGGTGTACATGCGTCGTGGCGGCGCTGACCCGCAACTATCGCCCTGGATTGCCGGGCGCAATCATCTGCATCCCGCGCTGCACCGTGTGCAGGACGCAATCACTGCGGCGCCTTGTGACGACTGGAGTGTTACCCGCATGGCGAGCATGGCGTGCACCAGCAGCCGGCATCTGGCGCGGTTATTTCAAGAGCACGCAGGCATCAGCCCGCTTGATTACCTGCACCGGCTGCGCGTCAGCGTCGCCCGTGAACTACTGGCCCAATCGACCCTTGATATGGAAGCGATAGCCGAGCGTGCCGGGTTTGGATCGGCGCGACATTTGCGGCGGATCTGGGGCAAGTATGAGGCCACGCCACCGTCGGAAAGCCGCTCGGGTTGAATTGGAATACTTTTCTGTAGGAGTCGCCCCTGTGTCCCTGACACCACGCTGTCGCGCAGCAAACAGAGGACTGGTGGGACCGGATTTATCCGGGAAGGCGGCATTCTTGGCGATAAAAATGCTGCGAATGTAATGGCCTCTTCCCGAATAAATTCGGTCCCACCGGTTCTTTGTGAACTCAGATAGTTACGTGTTGTTTGATGGGAGCTCACGAGCACCGCGACAGCGTGGTGTCAGGCACTGCTCCCACAGAGTCTACGCAATCCGTAGGACTGGCTTCAGCCGGGAGGACGTCGGTACATCCGCTGAACATCCCTGGCCAAAGATGCGGCATCACGGGCTCACGCCAATCCAGCAAAGAGCACGCAGCCTACCGAATCTCATTGACGTACATGAAGTGCTCAGTACTTGCGCGCTGGTGCGTCATCATCACCGGCGTGGCGGCCTGATCGAAAGACACCGCATCAATGATCATCACCGCATGGGGCGCAGTCAGTTCCAGTAACCGGCAATCCTCGTCATTGGCCAGCCCGGCCGTCAGTTGCTCCCGCACAGCGGCAACGCGCAGGCCGTATTGCTCCAGTAAATAGCGATAGAGCAGCTCCGGCAGTTCGTCCGGGCCAGGGAAATCCGGCACTTTACTGGCCACGATCGTGAACTGCTCGTGCATCGCGGGCACACCATCGATGCTGCGTAGACGGTGCAAGCGATAAACCGGGCTTCCCTCTTCAATCAGGAGCTTTTCAGCGTCCTTGGCGTTCGCCTCCCCCAACTGATAATCAAGCAACACGGTGCGCGATTTCAGCAGCGCGCCTTCCTTATTGTGCAAACGGAAGTACTGGAAGAAATAACGCAGGTTGTGAAGCGGAGCCCAGCCCGTCACCACGGTGCCCGTCTTGCGCCGACGCATCAGCATCCCTTCGGACACCAGCTCGGCCAACGCGCGGCGGATGGTGCCGACTGAAACGCCGAAATCGGCCGCCAAAGCATTCTCACTGGGTATGACCGTGCCGCTGGCCCATTCGCCGAGAAGGATCGCCTCGGAGATGTGCCGTTTGACAACCTCATAAAGGGGCGCGCTGTCGTTTTCGCTCAATCGCGAGAAATTCACAGGTGCAGGCGGCGGGTTGTTGTCTGTCATCTTTTTTCCTTGACGGGCCGTGCATGGATACTTAACTATAAACTATATAGAAATACATCGAGAGCGAAAAATGACGACGAATGCGGCGCTGAAACAGGCACTCGAGTCGATCGAGGCGGATCATGATTCGCTCATCCACGATCTGCAACGCATGATCGCGGTAGACACCTGTTTTCCTCCGGGGGCGGGCTACGGCGCGTTCGCCGACCTCATGGATGAGTTGGTCGCGCCGTTAGGGATGGAAACGCGCCGCGTCACAGTGCCCGAAGCACTGTGGCAGACCCGCAGCGGCGAAGCCTATGGCGAACGCATCAATGTTGTCGCTCGCCAGACCGGCGATCAGGAAGTCTGCAGCCTATATTTCCATGTCGATACCGTACCGCCGGGCGACGGCTGGACTCAGCCACCGCTGCAACTGACCGAGGTCGGAGGCAAACTTATTGGCCGCGGCACTGCTGACATGAAAGGCAGCATCGCCTCTACCCTCGCCGCCTTGCGCGCTGCCCAGCGTTTCAATTTGCCGCTGCGCTATTGCCCATCGTTGTTGCTGTGCACTGACGAAGAAGGCGGTTTGTACCCAGGCATCCGTTACCTGGCCGAACAACAACTGGTCGAAGGCCACATCCTCAGCTTCAACGGCGGCGCAGCACCCCGGATCTGGGCGGGCTGCTTTGGCAGTATCGATCTGAAGATAACGGTCAAAGGCCGCTCCTCGCACTCCGGTGAGCCGGTCAATGCAATCAATGCCATTGAACAGAGCCTGCCGCTGCTTAATGCGCTGCACAGCCTGAAGCTCGACGTGCAAAAACGAGCCTGGCCGATGCCCTCGCCGCCGCATTACAACGGCGCCCCGCTGATTTCACGCATGACTCTGGCCGCCGCCCACGGTGGCAGCAAGGGATCAACTGTCCCCGCGCAGTTCGAGATTCTGATCAATCGCCGCTATGCGCCACAGGAGCCTTACGAACAGGTCATGGCTGAGTTGAAAAACTGCATTGAGAGCGCCATGGCAGATAGCGAAGCACTGTCCGTCGAGCATGAAGTAATTGGTCATCTGGCTCCGGTGGCCGAACCTACAGGTCCCCACTGGCCACGTTGGCAGGCTGCGCTGGGCGTTGGCTTCGGGTTCACCCCGGAGCAGTTTCAGTGCTATGGCTCGTCGAGCAGTTCCGACATGGGCTGGGTGCAGCAAGCCGGGATTCAGGAGATTCTGCTGGGTGGACTGATCCGCCCGGAAAGCCGTATTCATGCTGCGGACGAGTACACCACACGCAGCGACCTGGTGGCTCTGGCGCAGTCGATTCTGGCCTATCTGGCCGCTGATTTCGATTCGCCGGATTCTTTTGAATCACCCGCTGAATCACCCGCTGACTGAACACTGGAAACACCGAAGACCGGCATCAAGACTGGTTATCGGCTTTTTACCTGGCTGCCCTATGCCCACTCATTGCTAAGTGAAGTATCGCCATGACTAACGTTTTCAGGCTCAACCGTCGTCGTTTTCTGACCACCTCCGCCATCGTTACCGGCGCGGCCATGCTGCCGTTTTCCAGCACGCTATGGGCTGCGGCGGCTGCACGCAAAGGCGGCACGCTGCGTATCAGCGTCGACCAGGCGGTGGGCATGCTCAACCCGCTGTTGGCACGGGTTAACCCCGAATATCTGCTCAGCGAACTGCTTTATAACGGTCTGACCCGCCTGAGCCAGGACATGCAGGCCGAACCGGATCTGGCGCAATCCTGGAGCCACAACGATACGCTGACCGAATGGACCTTTACGTTGCGCAGCAACCTGCGATTCCACGACGGCAGCGCCTGCACCGCCAAGGACGTCGCCGCCAGCCTGCAAGCGATCCTTGATCCCAAAACCGCTTCGCCCGGCCTGCGCAACATCGGCCCGATTCAAACTGTCGAAGCGCTGGATGACCTGCGCGTCAAAATCACCACCAGCGCCCCGTATGCCGACCTGCCAGTGAGCCTGGCCTACCCGGACGCCAAGATCGTCCCGGCCGCCATCGTGCAAGGCGACCTGGCTCGACTGTCCCGCGAAGCGGTGGGCACCGGTCCGTTCAAGCTGGTGTCGTTCGAACCGGAACGCATGGTCGTGGTTGCCCGCAACGAACACTTCTATGACCCGGAGCGCCCGCATCTGGATCGTATTGAAATCCGCGTCTATCCCGATCCGTCCGCGGAAAGCTCGGCGCTGATGTCAGGCGACATTGACCTGATGCTCTCGGCGCAAGCCACAGAGTTCAGCCGTCTCAGTGCTGCCAGCGGCGTAAAAGGCCTCCGCGTCCCGTCCGGGCAGTTCCTGAATATCAACATGGCGTGCGATCAGCCACCGTTCAACGATGTGCGGGTTCGTCAGGCGCTGTCTCTTTGCGTCGACCGCGCTGCCCTCGTGGATTTTGTGGCGGAAGGTTTTGGGACTCCTGGCAATGACACCCCGCTCAATGCTGCTTATCGCTACCACAGCGATATCGCGTTGCGAGAGGCCAATATCGATCAGGCCAAGAAACTGCTGGCCGACGCCGGTTATCCCAATGGTCTGGACATCACGCTGGTGGCTTCGGACAAACCGTCCACCCGTACTCAACTGGGTATTGCTGTGCGCGAAATGGCCAAGCCAGCCGGCTTCAACATCAATGTTGCGACCATGGCCAACAGCACTTATCTGGATCAGGTCTGGAAGAAAGGCAATTTCTACGTCGGCTTCTACAACATGCAGCCTTCCGCCGACGCGGTGTTCTCGCTGCTGTACACCTCGAATGCCGCCTGGAATGAAACCCGCTGGAACAACGCCGATTTCGACGCAGCAGTGACTGCAGCCCGTGGCACCGATGACCCGGTCAAGCGCGCCGCCCTGTACGCCACCGCGCAGAAACTGATGCACGAGCAGGTGCCTTCGCTGATTCCGACGTTCTTCGATGTGCTGGCCGCGCAACGCAACTACGTTCAGGGCTACCAGTTGCACCCACGCGGTGCAGTGTTCCGGCTCGACCAGGCGTGGCTGGACGACAGCGCGCCCAAGCGTGGATGAACCGAGGATAAACCTGTGACTGCTGCTTATCTGACCAAGCGTTTGCTGTTGGTCGTGTACACCCTGCTGATCGTTTCACTGCTGGTCTTTGCCATCACGCAACTGCTCCCGGCAGATGCAGCGGTGACGTTGCTGGGCCAGAACGCCACGCCTGAAGCCCTTGAAGCGCTGCGTGCCAGGCTTGGGCTGGATCAGCCCGCCTGGCTGCAATTCAGTCACTGGTTGATGGGGGTTCTGCAAGGCGACCTGGGTGTGTCAATGCGCAACGGCCAGCCGGTACTCGGTTCACTGCTTGATGCGCTGGGCCGCTCATTATTGCTGGCAAGCTGCTCGTTGCTGCTGATGCTGGCGGTGGCGATTCCGCTGGGAATCATCGCCGCTGTGCGCCGAGGACGTCCGGTGGACCTGATCATCGGCGTGCTGTCGTACATCGGCGTGTCGTTGCCCGAGTTCGTCACGGCCACGCTGCTGGTTCTGCTGTTCGCTGATTTCTGGCAACTGCTACCGGCGACCGGCTATGTGCCGCTGGGCGATAACGTCGTGGAAGGCATTCGCCACCTGATTCTGCCGACGCTGACAGTGTCGATGATCATGGTCGCCCACGTCTCGCGCATGGTGCGCTCGGAAATGATCGACGTTCTGGAAACCGACTATATACGCGCCGCACGCCTCAAAGGCCTCACGCGGCGGCGGGTATTGCTGCGTCATGCGCTGCGCAACGGCTTGTTGCCGACCATCACCATTGTCGCGCTGGACGTGGGCTACCTGCTGGGCGGCATTGTCGTAGTCGAGGAGATTTTCAACATTCCCGGCATCGGCCGCGAATTGCTGGTAGCAGTCGCCGCTCGCGACTTGCCGGCCATTCAGGGCGGTGTGTTGATCCTCGCCGCTACTTATTGCGTGGTCAACTTTGTGGCTGACCTGACCTATGCCTATCTCGACCGGCGAATTCAATATGCGTAATGTTTTCTACCGGCTGCTGACAACGCCGCAAGGCTTGCTGGGCAGTCTTATTTTGCTGCTGGCGGTGGTGCTGGTCATTGCTGGGCCCGCGCTGGCCCCGTTCGACCCGGAAGCCATTTCAATTCTCACCCGCTACAAAGCACCCAGCCTGACGCACTGGCTGGGTACCGACCAGATGGGCCGCGACATCCTCAGTCGTGTACTGGTCGGGGCTCAGGCAACGATCTCGCTGTCAGTGTTTGCTACCGCCATGGCGATGCTCATCGGCGCATTACTGGGCACTGTCAGCGGTTACCTCGGCGGTCGCGTCGACGAAGCACTGATGCGAACGCTGGATGCGGTGATGGCAATCCCCACGCTGTTATTTGCAATGCTGATTGTCAGCACGCTCGGCAAAAGCGATTTCAATGCGGTACTGGCGATCACCATTGCCTTCGTGCCAGGCATGGCGCGTATCGCCCGCAGCGTGGCCCTCGCAGCCCGCCGCCAGGACTACGTCAATGCCGCAATCGCCCGAGGTGAATCCACCGCCTACATCGTGGTGCGGGAAATGCTGCCCAATATCGTCGCGCCGATCATCGTCGAAGCGACCATTCGCGTGGCCTTCGCAATCATGCTGTTTGCCACCTTGAGTTTCCTCGGCCTTGGCGCGCAACCGCCCCAGCCTGAATGGGGGCTGATGGTTGCCGAAGCGCGGCGCTATTTCTTCCAGGCTCCATGGATGATGCTGATGCCGGGCCTGGCAATTGCCATCATTGCAATCGGCTTCAATCTGCTGGGCGATGGCTTGCGCGATGCCCTTAATCCCAAGGGGCAGCGCTCATGAGTACGGTTTTGCAAGTGGCTGATTACAGCCTCGACTATCAATTGCCCACGGGCGCCCTGAACGTCCTGCAAAACATTGATTTCAGTGTTGCAGCCGGCGAAGTCGTCGGGTTGGTCGGTGAGTCCGGTTCAGGCAAGACCACCCTCGGCTGGGCAATCATGCGTTATCTGGCCAGCAATGCCCGGGAAATGGGCGGCAGCATCAGCCTGCAAGGTGAGAACCTGCTGCAAATGCCTCAACGTGACGTAGAGAAGCTGCGTGGCGGTCGCCTGGGCATGATTTTTCAAGACCCTAGCGCGTCGCTTAATCCAACCCTCAGCCTCGGCGAGCAAGTGGTCGAAGTTCTGACCCGCCATCGGGATCTGGGCTATCGCGAGGCCTGGGCCTTGGGCGAACAGTTGTTGGCCGACGTTGATCTCAAAGACCCGGCTGCGATGATGAAGCGCTTCCCCCACGAAGCGTCCGGTGGTGAGAAGCAACGTGTGCTGATCGCAACCGCCTTCGCCTGTCGCCCGCAGTGCCTGATTTTCGATGAGCCGACCACGGCACTCGACGTGATCAGCTCCGCGCAGATCCTGCAGTTGTTTCGCCGTCTGCGTGAAGAAACCGGTGTTGCTTCTTTATATATCTCCCATGACCTGGCGCTGGTGTCGCGCGTTGCGGACCGGGTGTGCGTGCTCAATCAGGGGCGCATCGTCGAACAGGCTCGTGGCGGACGCATTTTCAGCGCCCCAAGTGATCCTTACACGCAACGTCTGGTGGCGGCTGTTCCGGCTGCGGACAAACGTCTGCTGGATGAAAAGAGATCCGTCGGCCCCGCACTGTTGCAAGTCAGCGACCTCAACGTCCGCTACGGGCGGCCAAGCTTGCTGGACAGTCTGCTGCGGCGTAAATCCGTGCCGTCCATGGGCGCCCGCGACATGAACCTGAGCATGGCGCGGGGCGAAATTCTCGGCATCATCGGCGAGTCCGGCTCGGGTAAATCAACCCTCGCCAAGGCCCTGACTGGCTTGACGCCGTTTACCGGCACTGTGTATTTCGACGGCAAACCGATCTGCGGCCCTGCGCAAATGGATCGCGATTACCGGCGCAAGGTGCAGATCATCTTTCAGCACCCGGACGCCTCGCTTAATCCACGACAGACGATTGGCCAGATCCTATCCCGACCGCTGCGTCTGTATGGCTTGAACGAAGGAGAAACCGAAGCGGAGGCGATCGCACGCCTGCTCCGCGAAGTGCGTTTGCCAGAAGACTTTGCCACTCGCCATCCCCACGAGTTGTCGGGTGGACAAAAACAGCGTGTAGCCATCGCCCGCGCGTTTGCCGCCCGCCCTGAACTGGTGATCTGCGATGAAATCACCGCCGCGCTGGACGTCTCGGTGCAGGCCACGGTGATCGAACTGCTACTGGAGCTGCGCCGTCAGCATGGGACCGCGTACCTGTTCATCACCCATGACCTCAATTTGATCAGGCAGATAGCCCACCGGATTGCCGTGATGTACCGCGGTGATCTGCTGGAAATTCTGCCCGCCGTGGGCATGGCTGCTCAGGCAACCCACCCTTATACCCGCGCCCTGCTCGACGCAGTGCCGCAGCCTTTGAATGAATTGGAGCGCATTGATGAAGAGCCACAGCATGACGCCTGAAGCGCTACTCGACCGCATTGACGAGGCGTACTGCCTGGATTTTCTGGCGCGCATGGTGCAGCACAAAAGTTACAGCGCCACCCCCGAAGAACGGCGACTGGCCGAATACATGGCAGGACAAATGGCGGAGCTGGGGCTGGACGCCAAACTGATGCCGGTGCCGGGCGAACGCCTGAACGCCATTGGCACGCTCAAAGGCCAGGGCGGCGGTCACAGCTTGTTGTTCAATGGGCATCTCGACACCAACCCGGTGACTGAAGGCTGGACGGTGGATCCGTGGGCCGGAAAGATTGATGAGGAGTTCATCTACGGCATCGGTGTTTCCAACATGAAGGCTGGCGATGCAGCGTATTTTTGCGCACTGAAAACCTTGATTGATGCCGGGATCAAGCTCAAGGGCGATGTGATCCTCACTTATGTGGTGGGTGAACTGCAGGGTGGCATCGGGACCATTGCGGCGATCGAGCAAGGTGTGAAAGCGGACTATTTCATCAATTCCGAACCCACTGACCTGCAAGCCGTGACTCTGCATGTGGGTTCGTTGATGTTCGTCATCGAGCTGACCGGCGACACACGTCACCTGTCCAAACGCGAAGAGGCCGTGGACGTGATCACCGCTGCGGTGCAGTTGATCCCGCAGATCAACGGCATCACCTTCAGCGGCGCGCGTTCGCCGGAGCATGAGAAGGTCAATCGCGGCCATATCGGAGTGGTGCGAGGTGCGCTGGGCCGTGATCTTGAAGAATGGCGTCCGCCACAGGTTGCAGACTTTCTGCGCCTGCGCGGTTCGGCCCGCTACACACCGGGCCAAACCGTGGAGTCAGTGCTGGCTGATTTGCAGCGCCTGCTGGATCAGCTCTGCGAGCAATTCCCCGGACTACAGGCAACGCTGATCAATGACAGTGACAACCAGCCGCTGATGCCGCCGTTCGAGGTGTCCCATGACTCGTTGATCGTCAAGGCGGTCAACACTGCTTATGAGCAGGTTCGTGGCGAGCCGCAGCCGACCGGGATTATCACCCCGCCCGCTTATTTCGGCACTGACGCTGCGCATTTCTACCAGCGTCTGGGCATGCAAGGCGTGGTCTGCGGTCCGGGCGGCAAGTTCAACACCATGCCGGACGAACGCGTACACATCAGCGATTATCTGGACATGGTGCGCGTCTATATCCTGGCCATCCTCAGCATTTGTGAGGTTGCTGAATAGTTAAAACTGCGCTGATTCTGTGGGAGATCCTATATTTGCCCGCAAGCGTGATCTTGTAGGACCGGCTTTAGCCGGGAGAGCGGTGTTTCTGTCGAAGAAAATGGCGAAGGATATCTAGCGCATGTACCGACGCCATCCCGGCTAAAGCCGGTCCTACGGATTTACGTAGATTCTGTGAGGACGCCGTTAGGCTTGCAGGCCATGGCTCACGACCTGCGAATAATCTTGATCGAATGTGTCAGCGTCGGCTTACGCGTCACGCTGATGGCGCGGCGCGTGACGGTGTCGAGGGTGATGTTCCAGTAACCACTGCTTGGCACAGTGATTTTGGCTGGAAACGTATCGAACGCCCCGCCGTGATAGGTGTGCCGTCCGCCGTTCTTGAAGCTGCGAAAGTTGGCATCGCTCATCAGGCGAATGTTGCAGGTCTGCGAAGCCTGAATGACCACGATGTCGTCTTCATTGAGGTGTTCACGCTGATGTATGAATTTCATCTACCACTCCGGCCAGGTGGGTCAGGCCTTTCTATCGTTTAAATCTTCAAGCCCTTTGGGCAAGGATCGCGGCCATCAGCCCTGGAAAACGGGTTTCCAGATCATCAGTTCGCAGCGAGTTCATGTGCGTCGTGCCGACGTTCTGGGTCATGACCAGGCCTGCATCACGCAGCACTCGAAAATGATGGGACATACTCGATTTGGGTCTTCCGCCGTCAAGTTCGCCACACGTGGCCTGAGGCACGCTGCCTAAATAACGGACTATCTCCAGACGAACCGGGTCGCTCAGGGCGTAAAACACTCGCTCGAGTTCGAAGTCGCTGGCGGGGGGATGTTTGAATGGGCGCATGGGGTGAATCATACACGGGGCTTTACCGAACAGCCATTGTTCGAATAGTATCGAACAAACGAAACGTCATCCGAGGTCTGTTCAATGTCCGCGCTATTCCAACCCTACACCCTGAAAGACATCACGTTGCGCAACCGGATTGCGGTTCCGCCGATGTGCCAATACTCCGCAGTAGACGGCCTGATCAACGAATGGCATCAGGTGCATCTGGCCGCCCTCGCGCGCGGCGGTGCAGGCCTGGTGATCGTCGAAGCAACCGCTGTTTCGCCTGAAGGCCGGATTACTCCGGGCTGCACCGGGATCTGGAATGACGAACTGGCTCAAGCGTTTGTACCGGTCGTGCAGGCCATCAAGGCAGCAGGTTCAGTGCCCGGCATTCAGATTGCCCACGCAGGCCGCAAAGCCAGCGCCAACCGTCCATGGGAAGGCGATGACCACATCGCGGCTGATGATGCTCGCGGCTGGCAGACCATCGCGCCCTCCTCCATTGCCTTCGGCGCTCACCTGTCAAAACAGCCAACGGCCATGACGCTGGACGACATTGCCCGTGTTCGCGAGGATTTCGTCGCCGCAGCCCGTCGCGCCCGGGATGCCGGTTTTGAGTGGCTGGAACTGCACTTCGCTCACGGTTACCTGGCTCAGTCGTTCTTCTCCGAGCACTCCAACCACCGTGAAGATGCCTACGGCGGCAGTTTTGAAAACCGCAGCCGTTTTCTGCTGGAAACCCTGGCAGCCGTCCGTGAGGTCTGGCCAGAGCATCTGCCGCTGACCGCACGTTTTGGCGTGCTGGAATTTGATGGCCGAGACGAACAGACGCTGCTGGAATCCATCGAATTGACCCGCCAGTTCAAAGCGGCCGGCCTGGACATGCTGAGTGTCAGCATTGGCTTCTCCATTCCCGATGCCAACATTCCCTGGGCTCCTGCGTTCATGGGCCCTATCGCCGAGCGTGTACGGCGCGAGGCCGACATTCCGGTTTCGTCTGCATGGGGCTTTGGTTTCCCGGGCATCGCCGAGCAAGCGGTCAAAGACGGTCAACTGGATCTGGTCATGGTCGGCAAGGCTCACCTGGCCAACCCGCACTGGGCTTATTTCGCGGCTAAAGAACTGGGCATTGATCGCGCGTCCTGGACATTGCCTGCGCCTTACGCTCACTGGCTTGAGCGCTACTAAGCGTCAGTAATACTGGCGACAGGCTAAAAGCAGAAAGGCGACCATGGTGTCGCCTTTCTGCTTTTTAGCGGCTGAATGTCGTTATCTGGAATCGTTATCCCAGACCCAGCCCCACACTCCAGGCAAGTGAACGGCAACAGCGCTGGTGGGTACGGTTCGAGACAGTGCAGCTCGTTGTAACTCGGCGCGGTCATCGTAAAACGGCTTGGGGGCAACTTGCAGGCCGGTTGTCTGAGCGCTGTCCAACAAAATCTGCAGGTATTCCCGGGTATGCCGTGCGGTGTATCGATTCAGGTCATGAAAGGTCACCACAATCGGAATGGCGCCATCTACAGCGTGAAACTCACCGCTGGCAACACGCTCGCGCACTTCAGACATTTCCCTGAGCATGTGGGCACGTCGGCGCGGGCTGGCGTTGAAACCCCAGATTTTTCCGTCATTGGCGCTGATATCGGTCAACAGCACCTGCATCCCATGCCGCTGGTACGCGGCAAACGTACGCTGGTCGTAGTTCCAGAACGGTGGGCGGAGTAACGTCGGCGGGCTGCCCATGGTTGACGCGATGATCGCGCTGCCCTGTTGCAGGGATTGTTCCAGTACTTCGTCACTCAGGGTGCGGTGGTTGGTGTGTCCGGGCGTGCCCGAATGAAACCCCAGGATATGCCCCGCAGCGGCTTCACGGCGCATGATTCTGCGACCACGGTCACTGTTGCCCGCGCGCGTGGCACCAGTCTGAACGAAGAAAACCGCTTTGATATCGTTCTGCACAGGGTTCTGCGCAAGACTGTGCAGCACTTGAATCGTCGGATTGGCCAGGCTGGATGCACTCGGACCATCATCGAAGGTCACAACAAAACGGATCGGCGCTTGCTGGCTCAAGCGTTCCCGGGTTTGCTGAGTCAGGGGAATGGGCGTTGCAATGCACCCGGCAAGAACCACCGACAGGATCAACCCGCACAAAACAGCACAGAGACTTCGCATTGACGGGGCATTCCGGGTAACGGGCGCGGGGGAAGATGGCAAGAGCGGCGAGTGTATACGCAGGTCATTTAGCTGTGTAGTGCTTGATGCCTGCGCCACGTACGTTATCGCCTGGCCCCGGACATACCGAGGACAGGATCTGTAGGAGTGAGCTTGCTCGCGATAACGGTAGACCTGCCAATACATTACCGTCTGGCCTGACGCCATCGCGAGCAAGCTCACTCCTGCAAGAGTATTCATTCAACCCGAATAATCGTGCCCGGTTCTGATCCAGTTCACAGGTCCATCCACTTCTGCTTTATTTCATGACTCTGGTTGATTCCAATCGTGATAACTTTCCTGCCTGAATGGCTTTAACGGATGTTTTTGCCCTTTTCAGGCAGAGATAAACAAACCGACTGTCTGCAACTCGTCGATTTTTATAAAAAAATGAATTTTTTCGGGTTTGTTTTGTTCAGATATCGGGGAGCAACAAAATGGATCCACGTTGCTGTGCTTCCCGATTTTTAATGTATGAGGCTGAGGAAGGGAAAAATGACTCAATCACCGCAGTATGGGGAGTCCTCGCAAAACCAGGATCTGATCTTGATCGTCGAAGACGAACCGATGATCCGGGACTTTGTGCAGGAGATTCTGGAGTTCGAGGGCGGCTTCAGGACTGAGTCTGTGGAAAATGCCGATCAGGCGGTTGAGTATCTCGAGAAGCATGCGGCGGATGTCTCGCTACTGCTGACCGACGTACGCATGCCCGGCAGCATGGATGGCATTGCGTTGGCGAACATGGTTGCAACCAAATGGGGCATCCCCATAGTTGTTATGTCAGGGCATGGAACACCGGGTAGCGACCAGTTGCCTGCGGATGTTCTATTTATCGCCAAACCCTGGACCATTTCGCAATTGCTTGATGGTGTCGACGAGACGCTAAGCGCCAGTAAAGCTCCACTGACCGTACCCGCCAGCGAGTCTCGCTGAAAAACGCAGCCTGAAATTCCCGAACTGCCTTTCAGATCTCAAAACCTTGAAGGCCGTTGCAAGAAGCTAAATCATCTGCCAGCCAGTCGGCACCCCGCCCTTCAATCAACATGCCGAATGGCTGGCAGATGGTTTATTTAAAGTCCCGACTGCGTATATCCAACCCTGTCAGCAACGGCGTCAAGTTGTATAGACGTTGAGCAATCAGGTGGCGCACGCCGCCCTGCGATTCGAGACGACCAAATACCTGAAGCAGTTGCGAGTCCACCAGCACCTTGCGCTGCCGTTCGGCCAGATCGCGCCAGACCACTACGTTAACCATTCCAAACTCGTCCTCAAGGGTTACGAAGGTCACGCCGCTGGCCGTTCCCGGGCGCTGGC
The DNA here is from genome assembly GCF_002699985.1 of Pseudomonas sp. ICMP 561. Taxonomy (GTDB): domain Bacteria; phylum Pseudomonadota; class Gammaproteobacteria; order Pseudomonadales; family Pseudomonadaceae; genus Aquipseudomonas; species Aquipseudomonas quasicaspiana. The sequence continues at coordinate 250,847 of NZ_LKBT01000070.1, forward strand.
GACCGACCACCAGCCCGGCAACGCTTAACGTGCGGCCATGTTCGAGGTCGAGCAGTTCTTTTGAGCTGCGAAACCGTTTGGCAGACAACTGTCGGCGCAACATCGCCAGCGGATGTGGCCCCAGCGTGGTGCCAGTCGTGGCGTAATCAGCCATCAAGTCCTGGGCGACTGTCGGCAATGGCAATGCAACCTGCGTTTCCACGACACTGTGCTCCGGGCCGAACAAGGGGCGTTGTGCCTCAACACCCGCGACTTCCCAGCGGGCCCGATGACGATGCCCGATCAGGCCACGCAAGGCTCCGGCATCAGCCAGTTGCTCCAGCGCCCGAGCGTCCAGCCCCGCGCGCTGACTCAGGTCCGTGGCGTCCACTAAAGCACTTCGCGCTCTGGCCGCTTCAATCCGCTGACCATCTTCTTCTCGAAAACCCCGAACCATGCGTAGCCCCATGCGTAATGCCAGGGAGCGGTTCCGGTCAGGATGATCGACAGGCTCAAGAGAGCAATCCCAGTTGCTATAGCGCACGTCGACCGGACGAATTTCGATGTGGTGACGACGCGCGTCTTGCAGGATTTGATCCGGACTGTAGAAGCCCATCGGCCAGCTGTTGATCAGCGCACAGGCAAAGGCCGCAGGCTCATGGCACTTCAACCAGCAACTGGCGTAAGTCAGCAAGGCAAAACTGGCGGCATGAGACTCCGGAAACCCGTAGCTGCCAAAGCCTTTGATCTGCTCGAAAATTCGCTGGATGAAGGCAGGCTCATAACCGTTGACGGTCATCCGCTCGGCGAGACGCACCCGATGTGGCTCCAACCCGCCGTGACGCTTCCAGGCGGCCATGGAGCGGCGTAATTCATCCGCCTCGCCGGGCGAATAGTCCGCAGCGATGATCGCCACCTCCATCACCTGCTCCTGAAACAACGGTACACCCAAGGTACGCTTGAAGACTTTCTCCAGTCTGGGCGGATAGGTCACTTCCTCCTCTTTATTCCGCCTGCGCAGATAAGGATGAACCATGTCGCCCTGAATAGGCCCCGGGCGGACAATGGCCACCTCGATCACCAGATCGTAAAACTCCCTGGGTTGCATACGGGGCAGCATCGCCATCTGCGCACGGGATTCAATCTGGAAAACGCCGATGGTGTCCGCACGACTGATCATTTCATAGGTGGCCGAATCGTCCACGGGAAGTGACGCGAGGGTCCAGTCATTACCCCGATAACGGCGCACAAGATCAAAGGTGCGACGTAACGCGCTGAGCATGCCCAAGGCCAGAATATCGACCTTGAGCAAACCGACGGCGTCCAGATCGTCCTTGTCCCACTGGATAATGGTTCTGTCGGCCATGGCGGCGTTTTCAACTGGCACCAGGGTGTTGAGCGGATGTTCGGAAATCACGAAACCACCGGGGTGCTGCGACAGATGCCGGGGAAAGCCAATCAGCTCGCCTGTCAGTGTCAGAACCCGATGCAGTATCGGCGTTTGCGGATCGAAACCGCTTTCACGCAGGCGCTCAGCTGATGGCAGTTCATCGCTCCAACTGCTGAAACAATCGGCCAGCGCATTGATCTGATCAGACGGTAATCCCAGCACTCTGGCGACATCACGGACCGCGCCCGTGCCGTGGTAAGTACTCGCCACCGCCGTCAGCGCTGCCCTGCCCCGGCCATAGCGTTGAAATACGTACTGCAGGACTTCTTCACGACGCTCATGCTCGAAGTCCACATCGATATCCGGCGGTTCATTACGCTCCTTTGAAATGAAGCGCTCGAACAGCAGGTTGCTTTTTTCCGGGTTGAGTTCGGTGATGCCCAACGCAAAGCAGACCACCGAGTTGGCTGCAGAGCCACGGCCCTGACAAAGGATGTGGCGGCTGCGAGCGAACTGGACGATGTCGTGAACCGTCAGAAAATAGCTGTCGAACTTCATCTCGCTGATAAGGCCCAGTTCCTTTTCGATCTGTGCCCTGGTTTCGACTGATGGCCCAAGTGGCCAACGTTTGCGCACACCTTCCTCGGTCTTTTCCCGCAACCACGAAGTGGACGTGTGCCCGGCTGGCACCAGTTCATGGGGATACTCGTACTTCAACTGTTTCAAATCGAAGCAGCAGCGCCGGGCAATGCGTGCAGTTTCAGCCAGCAGAGCTTCAGGATAGAGCGCTGACAGAACTCCGGGCGAACGCAAATGACGCTCGCCATTGGCATACAGATGATGGCCCGCTTCGGCCACGGTTGTGTGATGGCGGATAGCGGTCATGGTGTCTTGCAAGGCCCGTCGACCTCGCGCGTGCATGTGCACATCACCGCTGGCGACGGCTGGAATCTGCAGGGTTTGCGCCAGAGCCAGCAGTGTTTCCAGACGATGCCGATCATCGGGCCCACAATGCAACTCAACGGCTAGCCACAATACATCCGCAAAATGGCTGCTCAGCCACCGGCCTTGCTTTTCCAGGGCGCTGGCTGCCAGCTCGGTATCCGGAACCCACAACGCCAGCAGCCCTGGCATTGGCTGGCTGAAGTCGTTACGAAAGAGTTGATATTGCCCCTTTTTGGCTCTGCGTCGGCCTACGGTGATCAACTGGCAAAGCGCCTGATAGCCCTGAAGGTTTTCCACCAGCAGAACAACCTTGGGGCCGTCAGCGATCTGTATTTCGCTACCGACGATCAAGGGTAATTCAGTTTTTTTCGCGGCCTGCCAGGCGCGGACGATTCCGGCGAGGGTGCACTCATCGGTGATCGCCAGTGCCGAATAGCCATGGGCTTTGGCGCGCTCGAACAGCTCTATGGCACTGGATGCCCCGCGCTGGAAACTGAAGTTCGACAGGCAGTGCAGTTCGGCATAGTGGTCGCTCATGCAAACCAGCCGTGCAGTAACAGGTCGCCTTGCGCGCCAACAGGACGATAAGCCCAGCCACGTTGTCCGCTGCGCGTTTCAACCAGAAAGTAATCGCGCCGCACATCGCCACCGTCCCACCAACCCGATTCGATGCGCTCGGGGCCGGCAAGAATGCGCGTGCCTACGCCCTGTAACGGCTGCGGCTCAGGTAATAACCAACCCGGCCTGGGGACTGTGGGCGCATCGGGCCTGGCCTTGGTCAGCACGTTACGTTGCCATGCGCATTCAGGGCGATGGTCGGCATGCATCTGCAATGCATTGACCGAATCATCGCCCAATCTAGCCCGCAATCGTTCGCGCAGTTGCTCCCAGGGCAAAGCCTGTTGTGGGCGCTCATCGAAAAGCTCCCGGTGGGCAGGCACAAAAGCTGGCAGATCCCGGGCCAGCAAGCGTACGGCCTTCACGGGTGATGTCACCTGGATTTGCTCAAGCCTGCCTCTGGCCAACTCAAACAGCATGCCCGCCTCACGCTCGGCACTGAGCAACCCGACAGGCACAACGCTGTCGGGCCCTTCGTTATGCTCAAGATACAGGCCAAAACGCTGCACGCCACTGTCACGCCCGGCGAGGAATGCGGCCAGATCGGCAATGAGACGCTTGAGGGGAAACAGCAACGCCTGATGAGACTCGACATCGAAATTCAGCTCGATGCGCACGTCGAAATAATCCGGGGGCACATAACACTCCAGGGCAACCGGACGCTCGCCCAACAGTGAATCCAGATGCTGCAGGACCTGCGCCGGGAAACGTCGGGCCAGGGTGTCGCGTGGCAAGCCCAATACCTGACGCAGGTTGCGTAAGCCCATACGGGACAGCGCTACGGCGACTTCACGACTCAGACCCACTCGATCCAGGGGCATTTGCTCAAGCTTCTGGCGTAGATCGCGGGGGCATGTAACGGCCAGTCCATCATGGGCATTGGCCAACATCCGCGCCGCCACAGGGTTGGGAGCGACGACGATGCGATGGCTGAAGCCCAGCGCGCTCAGCTCCTTGCGCAGTCGCGCTTCAAACACCGGCCATGGACCGAACAGGCCCAGGCTGGACTCGATCTCCATCAACAAAACCCGTGAATACTTCAGGCTGACCTGCGAGCTGAAACGATAGGCCCAGGCAGCCAATAACCGGTGCAGGCGTTCGGTTTCGGCAGGATCGTATTCGACCGTGGCAAAATCCCTGACCAGCACCTGTGCACTGGTCAGCGACTGACCGGAGCGCAGGCCAAGCGCCCGAGCCGCCGGGTTGATTGCTTGCAGGATGCGTCGCTGCGCACTACCGCTCACCAGCGCCAGTGGTTCATCAGGCTCGGAACGACGGCGCATGACGCCGTCCAGTGCCATTTGTGGCAGCAGGACACAGGCCCACAACATAGGCGAACCTCAGACGTCAGTAGAGAACGGAATGGGAGAAACCGGTGCCAGACCGCCACGGCATTTGAGTACACGTAATTGCTCAGGCCGGGTATCAATGGCGATTCGCAACGCTGCGGGTGACGGGTTGTGCAACGCCGTCATAGGCCGACAGGCGAAAGCCAGGGTCTGCCCCGTCTCGGCGGCGACTTGCAAGCGGCGCAGTGCGCGATCATCCGCCTGACGTGGCCAGCACAGCACCGCCCCGCAACTGCCAGAGCGCAGACATTGTTCGGCAGCCCACAGCGCATCGCGATCACTTGCCTGAACCAGACTGACCTGACGCATGTCTATCCCGGCCGCAAGCCAGGCCTGGGGATAAGGAATGTAAGGAGGCGCGACGAGCACGACACGTTCGCCGCTGTCGGTCAGTCTGGCCAGTGTCGGCCACAGCAGGCGCAACTCGCCACTGCCATCGGCCGCGATCAGGATCTCGCTGAGTGCCGACGCTGGCCAGCCGCCCGCAGGCAAGACGTTGTCCAGCGCTGAATGGCCAGTAGGCTGCAAGCCGACGGGCGCTGCGGGCTGCCGGCCTTTCCAGACCCGGCGCTCGTCGAGCAGCGCATCGAGACTGACCACGGCGCCCATCATGCACGCCTCACCAGACCACAGAACACACCTTCAATGGCGAAATCCTGATCTGCCTCTACTACGATGGGTGCATAGGCTGGATTACGCGGCAGCAGAACAAAGGCATCGTGGCCCTTTTGCAGCCGCTTGATCGTCACTTCACCGTCGAGTCGTGCTACCACGATCTGACCGTCATGGGCATCGCTGCTGCGGTGTACGCCCACTAGGTCGCCGTCAAGGATGCCATCCTCGATCATCGAGTCCCCCTGAACACGCAGCAGGTAATCGGGAACGCGGGAGAAGGTACTGCGGTCCAGCAGCAAGGTATCGTGGTAGTCCACATCCGGCCCGATCGGCATGCCCGCAGCCACACGGCCCATGACGGGGATTTCCAGCAATTCGGGACGCGGTGCGGACTGAATCAGGCGAATACCCCGAGCCTGATTGGGCATAACCTCGATCAGGCCCGCTTCGGTCAGGGCAATAATGTGTTTGCGGGCCACACTGCGCGAAGCAAAACCAAAGGCTTCGGAGATTTCGGCCAGGCTCGGGGATTGACCTTGCTGCGCGATACGGTCGCGGATGAAAGTCAGGATGGCGCTGCGTTTGGGAGATAATGTGCTCATGGAGCACATTTGTACTCCATTGCATTATCTGTGGCTAGAGCATTTGGTCGGCGAGTCTTGCGGCACTCGAAAAATCAGCTCGGGCAACCCTCGGCACCGTTGTTCAGTCCTTGCTTGTAGTTCTCGTACTCCAGCGAAGCTTTGCCGTTAACCCATCTGAGGGTCAGGACCAGCACTGAATCGAAGTCGTCACCGGTCCAGTCATCCAGGAGTTTGATTTTCTCTCCGGAAGCCTCTTCAGCTACCTTATTGATCAATTCAGGCAGATAGCCGTGGGACCACGCCGTATAGATGGTTGCATCGTGATACTTGTCGCGCATCAACTCATCAGCCAGCGCGCCGGTGTCATTGGCACCGTAGTCAATATTGACTGGCAGACCCAGTTTGATGGCGCTCGGGCCAACCGTCATCAATGGCCGCAGGTAGCTATAGGAGAGATCACCTTCGCCCTCTTCCACATGGCGGCTGGGGTTGGCGGCAAAAATGAAATTGGCTTTACCGAATTGCCGAGGCAACAGCTCGGACAGATCAATGGCGCGGTTCAGGCCTTGGCAATTGAGTTGCCCAAGCCCCATGGAAGGTTTCTCCGCATGGCGCATGAATACCAGTGTCTGAACACCATTCTTGGGTTCGGCATGTACGCCTTTGCCCAGGCTGAACAATACGATAGAGGATGCAACCAGTACCGCGGGAACAAAAAGCCAGGCACAGCGGCGCTGAAACCGGCTGAGGATGGGGAATTTTGAAATTTTCATGGGTCTCTGATTCTGATGTGCAGTAGTGAGGTGCGTAGCGTGAACTGCCTCCCTGACCGGGTCAGCTACCCCGTGCAACTCCCTTTTTCGAGCACTCCGAAGCGTGTCCCTGATACGCCCCACAGCCTAACGCGCACATGTTTCGATCTTGTTGACGTGCCCATAAGAGTCAAAATCGCCCCTAAGGTTTCACGGGAAGCCCTCAAAAGTCCGACAAATCAAAGGATAAGGTGTCATTGAATGCGTGTTTTCTCACGAACAAAACACTGAGCCTGCTTCGGTCTTCTACTTGCGAAGCCCGCAAAATACGGCACTGAGCGCTACCGCCAGACCTGCCAGAGCATACACCCATACCGCCGATGTCACAGGTAACAATAATCCCGCCAACAAAGGCCCAATGCCCGCGCCGATATCCCGCCAGACAGCATTGGCGGCCAATGCCTGTACGCGGTCAGGCCCGGGGTTGCGCTGGGCAACAAGCGTCGTCACCAGCGGCAGTTGCACGGCACGTAGAACCAGCACCCCGCCTGCGCCCAGTATCAACCAGTGAGAGCCGAATGCGATGAGTGCAAGACACGTCAACAGAGAGCAGACCACCAGCATGCGCACGGCGCCAAAGTGGTCCGCAGCACGCCCGCCAACAGGACTCAGTACCATCTCTGAAACATAACGCAGGGCGAGAAGAACGCCTGCCACGATAACGCCGTTCCCGCCCATCACGGTCTGTGCCTGTAAAGCGAGACTGAAGATAAACAAGCCGTCCAGCGCAACGCCTTCGATGAATGACCAGATGGCGACACTGTCCGGGGCTTTAAAGCGTCGACCCGCAGGAGCAGGCATGACATGCGGGTTTTCAGGCAACCCTCGTGCAAGCCACCAGCCGACAAGTGCAGCAACGGCCAGCAGCATGAAAATTACACGCGGGCCATACTCGATGCTGATCAGAGCGCCCAACGGCAGCGCAATCATGGGTCCGATAGCGATAAATGCCCTTGAGCGACCCGAGCGGTGTGCGGCACCCGCCAGTTCCGAGGTTGCCAGCACCTGGGTCGATAGATTCATGGCTGCATAGGCGAGTCCCCACCCGAGACGCAGAATCAGTAGCCACCAGAAGCCTGAAATGAAGGCATTGCCCAAGGCACAAACAGCAGCCGTTGCTGCAGCCAGCATTACTGTGGGCCGATCACCATGACGTGCGTAAAAGCGCACGACGTAGCTGTACCCGAATATCCGCACCAGCCGATTGGCCGCCAGCAGCACACCCGCTTGTGCGAGGCTGATACCAAAAGCCTGAACGTGCATGGGAAGTAACAGATACAGCAAAACATCGCTGGGTAGACACAGCGCCAGAACAATTGCGGAACGACGGGAAGCTACATCAACGGTGCGCGGAGCCGAAGCCATATCCAGAAAGATCCGGTTACAAAGCGGAGCCGCAGCATGCCGTCTCAAGGCGGGTGATGACAACCCTGTGACGACGCAAATAGCTTTTTCTATACCAGTGCATAACCGAAAGAGCGTTTAGGAATAACAGGCATGCTCCCCGTCAATTAATCAAAATATTTTCCATTTACCGCTAAAAAATCCCTACTAGTGTTCCGCAGGAGTGCTACTTTTGCTCTTCGTAAGGACTGTTCGGAAATGTTGCAGAAAGGCACTCCGGCTGACGTAAGAATTCTCTGATTCATACCCAGGCCACTCAGCTTTTGCTGCCGTCTCGACAGCTCCCTTGCCTCCCCATTTGAGCCATGCAATTGCTCGTTTGAAAGAGGTGGGCCTCATGAACAAAGTCACCTTCCCCAATGCTTGTCAGTTGATGCGCTGGTATTTCCATCCGGTGGGCTTTGAAGCCACGATGGACGCTCCCAGCAGCATGGTAGCCCGCCTGTTTGACCGGGCCAGTGGCGAGACAGTCATCGCTGTGGCCGGTCTGCGTTGCGCAACCGTGATGAACGCGACCGAGGTGGAGCTGATTATTGAGGCCATTGAGGCAGAACTGGATTCGTTCGTGCCGTTGCGGGCTGTAGGGACCTGAATAGCCTTATAGCGAGCTCCTGATATTGCGCTATTCCGTAATTGGATGGACTCGCCCAAGCCGAGGCGTCAGTAGCGCCACGGTGGCATTCTTAAGAAGCCAACGACAGCGAGGGCGAGTCCATG